>NZ_JACVUP010000002.1 GCF_016625195.1 Erwinia sp. S63 | reverse complement strand
ACCACCTTGACATGGTGGGGGTCGATGGTTCGAGTCCATTAGAGCGCACCAAGTGCGTCCGTAGCTCAGTTGGTTAGAGCACCACCTTGACATGGTGGGGGTCGGTGGTTCGAGTCCACTCGGACGCACCAAATTTCTAAAATGCGCTCTTAGCTCAGTTGGTTAGAGCACCACCTTGACATGGTGGGGGTCGATGGTTCGAGTCCATTAGAGCGCACCACTCTTTGTTTTACCTCCCTTTGCGCAACACCCCCTTTCCTTGATCTGTATCGTTTTCTCCCTCAGCTTTTATATTGGTTTTCGCATACTTAGCGTCTATACTATGCCGCGTTGTCCACCTGAAAGGTTTCAGCGCTAACGTGCCTATGCAAACAACTCAAATGATTTGCGCAACACTGCTCTGCCAGTTCCCTCGCGTACTGCATAACTTCTCTGCACGCTTAGCCTCTGTCACCTATTCTTACTCCTGTACGATCCAAACCAACACCACACACATTTTCACTTCGCTGCCAAGCGCCGCGAATCCCGACCTCTATCATCCATCACAACTTACAGAAAACCTGACATGAAAAAGACCAAGATTGTTTGTACTATCGGTCCGAAAACCGAATCTGAAGAGATGCTGACTCAACTGCTGGAAGCAGGCATGAACGTGATGCGCCTGAACTTCTCTCACGGGGATTATGCCGAACATGGTCAGCGCATCACTAACATGCGCGCCGTCATGGAAAAAACCGGTCGTCAGGCCGCGATTCTGCTGGACACTAAAGGTCCTGAAATTCGTACCATGAAGCTGGAAGGCGGTAACGATGTTTCGCTGAAAGCGGGCCAAACCTTCACTTTCACTACCGACCAATCCGTGATTGGTAACAGCGATCGTGTTGCTGTGACCTATGCAGGTTTCACCGAAGACCTGAAAATCGGCAACACCGTGCTGGTCGATGATGGCCTGATTGGCATGCAGGTTACTGAAGTGACAGAAAACACTGTCGTGTGTAACGTGCTGAACAACGGCGACCTGGGCGAAAACAAAGGCGTTAACCTGCCTGGCGTTTCCATCCAGCTGCCAGCACTGGCTGAAAAAGACAAACGTGACCTGATCTTCGGTTGCGAGCAAGGCGTTGATTTCGTCGCGGCTTCCTTTATTCGTAAACGTTCAGATGTGCTGGAAATCCGTGAGCATCTGAAAGCCCACGGTGGCGAGCATATCCAGATCATCTCTAAAATCGAAAACCAGGAAGGCCTGAACAACTTCGACGAGATTCTGGAAGCGTCTGACGGCATCATGGTTGCACGTGGTGACCTGGGCGTTGAGATCCCGGTTGAAGAAGTGATCTTCGCGCAGAAGATGATGATCAAGAAATGTAATAAAGCACGCAAAGTGGTCATTACCGCGACGCAGATGCTGGATTCTATGATCAAGAACCCGCGCCCTACCCGCGCGGAAGCAGGCGACGTGGCGAACGCCATCCTCGATGGTACTGATGCAGTAATGCTGTCTGGTGAAAGTGCTAAGGGCCGTTACCCGCTGGAATCTGTGACCATCATGGCCACTATCTGTGAGCGTACCGACCGCGTAATGAAATCACGCATCGGTGAGCTGCAGGATTCACGCAAGATGCGCATCACCGAAGCAGTTTGCCGTGGCGCAGTGGAAACAGCAGAAAAGCTGGAAGCCCCAGTCATTGTGGTGGCGACCGAAGGCGGTAAGTCAGCTAAAGCGATTCGTAAGTACTTCCCGGATGCCACCATTCTGGCGCTGACCACCAATGCGACCACCGCACGCCAGCTGATTCTGAGCAAAGGCGTTGAGACGCGTCTGGTGACTGAAATTGCCTCTACGGATGATTTCTACCGTATTGGTAAAGAAATGGCGCTGGAAAGTGGCTACGCACAGAAAGGCGACGTCGTGGTGATGGTGTCGGGTGCATTGGTTCCAAGTGGCACGACCAACACCGCTTCAGTCCACGTACTCTGATTTTTGGTTGAAGTTTTATTTAAAAGCGCCTTTTTCAGGCGCTTTTTTTATTCATGCGCTAATACAAAAACCAGAATTTTCCAATCGATAATAACTATTCAATATCCCGCACAATTAAGGTTAGTCCGATTAAATCTCTCTGTTTTAGCTAAATATTTTCATCATCTTCTGCGAAACGCTGTTTCTTTGAGCGAACGATCAAATTTAAGCATGTTCTCATCAAAAATTTATTCTCAACTCAAAAAGCTTTGTGTAATACTTGTAACGCTACATGGAGATTAACTCAATTCTAGAGGGTATTAATAATGAATCGTACTAAACTGGTACTGGGCGCGGTAATTCTGGGTTCAACTCTGCTGGCTGGTTGCTCAAGCAACGCTAAAATCGACCAGCTGTCTTCAGACGTTCAGACTCTGAACGCTAAAGTTGACCAGCTGAGCAACGACGTGAACGCAATCCGTTCTGACGTTCAGGCTGCTAAAGATGACGCAGCTCGCGCTAACCAGCGTCTGGACAACCAGGCTCACTCTTACCGTAAGTAAGAGTTCTGGTTTGAAAAATGGTGCCCATGTGGCACCATTTTTTTTGTCCTGATTTTGGTTCTTCCTGAATCAGGGTTTTACGCCACTCTCACCCATCGCCTGGCTGATGGTCGCTTGTCCTGCTCCTGCGCCATCCTGCTGCGTTTGCAGCACCGCGGATAATGCTGTGTCCTGCGTGATGGGCTCACCGCTGCTCACCAGCACTGGCATTCCTGAACGACGCGTCATCGCCTCTTTGATCAGTGCGGTATCACTCTTCTGGCTATTGATGAACGCCTTTGACTTCGCGGTCAACGCAATCGGCATGGTTTGCGGATCGTCCTTATCATTGCGCGACAACGGCTGATGCACCTCAACGTAACGCTTGCCATCCGGTTCTACCGCATACTTGATTGGCTCGTTGATAATCTGCACTCGCGTCCCTTTCGGCACGCTGTTGAACAGTGCTTCGATATCATCCGGACGCAAACGAATACAACCCGAGCTCACGCGCATCCCAATACCGAAATCGGCGTTGGTGCCATGGATCAGATACTGGCCGGTACCGCGCGCCAGACGCATCGCAAACAAGCCCATCGGGTTATCTGGCCCTGCCGGGACGACTCCCGGTAAGGTGATGCCTTCTTTGGCATAGCGTTTGCGGATGTTGACGGTAGGCGTCCAGGTGGGATTGGGGATTTTCTGGCTGATGCTGGTGACCATGCTCGGTGTCGCCGCACCCAACTGGCCAATACCGATCGGATACACCACCACGCGATTCTCCCCTTTCGGATAGTAATACAGACGCAGTTCAGCAAGGTTGATGACGATACCTTCACGTGGCGCGTCAGGCAGCAGCATCTGCAATGGCACGGTCAGCTGCGTCCCCGCCTTGGGCAACCAGGGATCGACGCCTGGGTTAGCCTCCAGCATGCCGAGCATACCAATCTTATAATGCGATGCGATGCTCTCTAAGGGCCGTTTGTCGTCAGGGACAGTGGTCAGGGTATTCTCGCCAATTAAACGGCTGTTATCGGCTGGCAGGGGATATTCCGTTGCAAATGCAGGTGCAGAAAGCCCGAAGCAGGACAACAGCAATGCACCGGCTAAACGTAACGCTGGTTTCATGCAATTTCTCTTTGTCGGATTGAACAGACCCCGGTCTTGCCGGGGTCTGGAGAGTGTAACTTAGCTGAGGCTTTGAGCGTTATGACGGATCGCGCGAATCATCGCTTCCAATCCTTGAGAACGTGTAGGAGTGAGGTGTTGAGTCAACTCTAATTCTGCGAACCAATGACCGACATCCAGCGCGAGAATCTCCTGCGCTTGCAAGCCCTGATAGAGGCTAAATACTACCGCAATCAAACCTTTAACAATGGCGGCATCACTGTCGCCTTCAAAGGCGATGGTGCCATCAGCTTGTGGGGTCATGCGGATCCACACCTGGCTCTGGCAACCGGAAATCACATGCTCTGGCTGCTGTAAGCTTTCAGAGGATTCTGGTAATTTCGCACCGAGTTCAATGATGTAGAGATACTTCTCTTCCCAGTTTGCGCAACGGTTAAAGTTGCGCACCAGCTTCTCTTTTTCTGGCAAATTCGCCATGGATAACTCCTGAAATCTGCTCAACCGCCCAGCAGACGATGAATACGCGTCAAACCTGCTGCCAGGCGATCGGCTTCTTCTTCACTGTTATACAGCGCAAATGAGGCACGACACATTGCGGGCACCGCATAGTGGCGCATCAGAGGCATAGCGCAATGATGTCCGGTGCGGATGGCAATGCCGTATTGATCGAGGAAACTCCCGACGTCAAAGGCATGATGCTTACCAAGGTTGAATGCCACCACGCCACTGCGTTGTGCCGGCCCGTAAATAATCAGGTCGGGTACCGACGCGAGCTTATCTAATGCGTAACGCATCAGAGAGGTCTCACGTTCGTTGATGACATCCAATCCCAGCTCACTGATCCAGCTCAGCGCTGCGCCTAAGCCGATAATGCCACCGGTATTCGGTGTGCCGGCTTCAAAACGCCACGGGGCAGTGTTCCAGGTGGTGCCGGTTGGCAGCATCACCTGATCGATCATTGAACCGCCGCCTTCCCATGGAGGCATGATGTCCTGTAATGCTTTACGCGCATACAACACGCCAATGCCGGTCGGGCCATAGATTTTATGGCCAGAGAAGACGTAGAAATCGCAATCGATATCCTGCACATCCACTTTGTGATGCATCACCGCCTGCGCACCATCCACCAGCGTGACCACACCCGCGGCTTTCGCCTGCGCCACGATGGCTTTCACCGGATTGACTGTACCGAGCACGTTAGAAACGTGCGTCACTGCCAGCAGGCGCGTGCGGCTATCAATCAGTCCACTCAGCTGCTCAAGAGCTAATTCGCCCTGCTCGTTAAGCGGCAGAACACGAATTTCAGCCCCGGTGCGCTGCGCCACCATCTGCCACGGCACGATGTTCGCATGGTGCTCCATCTCCGTGATGATGATGTTATCGCCCGATTGCAGCTGACTGCCGCCCCAGCTGTTGGCCACCAGATTGATGCCTTCAGTGGTGCCCTTGACGAAGATGATCTCTTCGGGCGATGCCGCATTGAGAAAACGCGATGCTTGTGTACGCACGTTTTCCATATCGGTGGTGGCCTGGGCACTCAGCGAGTGAATGCCACGGTGCACGGCTGCATAGCCGTGCTGGTAGAAATAGCTTTCCGCATTGATGACCGCGAGCGGGCGCTGAGCGCTGGCCGCGCTATCAAGGTAGGCCAGCGGATGTCCGTTGACCTCACGTTTCAGAATCGGAAATTCCGCTCTGATTCGTTCGAGATCGAAAGTCATAACTCAACTCCAGGGAAACGCGCACTGATGCGTTCCAGCACCAGTTGGCGCAGCGGTTCTTCTTCCAGCATCTCGGTCAATTCAGCCGCGAACGCATGGATAATCATCTGCTGTGCGGCATCTTCCGGGATACCACGCGAGCGCAGATAGAACATCTGCTCATCGTCGATACGGCCGATGGTCGCACCATGGCTGCACTTCACGTCATCTGCGTAGATTTCCAGCTGTGGCTTGGTGTCCACTTCTGCCAGTCGACCGAGCAACAGGTTATTGTTGGTCATCTGTCCGTCGGTTTTCAGTGCATGCTTCGCCACTTTAATGTGACCGTTGAAAATAGAACGGCCTTTATCGCGCGAGATGGTTTTGTGCAGCTGACGACTCAGGCAGTAGCCTTTGTTGTGTTCCAGATAGCTGCGGGTATCTGCCACTTCTGCATTGATTGGCAGCACCAGGCTGTTCAGTGACAGCTGGGTGTTTTCACCGTTGAGCTGCACGCTGGTGTTGTGGCGAGACAAACCCGCACCCAACAGGAAGCTGGTGCTGCTGACCTGCGCATCACGACCAATGACGATGTCATTGTGCGCAAAGTGATAGCTGCTGCTCTCTTCAAACGCCAGCTTGATGTGTTTCAGCTGAGCATTGTCGGCAACGGCAAAAGTAAAGCGCGCACCGGTAAAGTGGGCTGCACCGTTCAGCGTCACGTAATGCTCGATCACTTCAGCTTCAGCGCTCTGCTCCAGCTCAAGGTGATGGCGGTGATGAACGGTGTTCAGCGCATCGGCTTTGCCGCTGGTGATATGCAGTAAATACAGCGGACGTGCCGCCGATTTGCCGCGCGCCAGGCGAATTGAGGTCACCTCTTCTGCCAGGCTTTCGGTCAGATGCAGGAACACTTCTGGCTGCACCGCAGCCGGCAACGGGCGGCGTTCAGCTGCACGGCTGTGCTGCACGTCAAACAGGTCGGTGTCACGCGCGCTGAGTTCAGGCTGGAAACATCCATCAACAAACACCAGACGCACCGCATCCACCGGCAGCGCCAGTTCAGCAACCTGCTCCGCTGTAACGGTCTGTGCTTCTGGCAACACGAACTGGTTGGCGAACAAGCCATCCAGCGCGGTGTATTTCCAGTTTTCATGCTTACGGGTCGGCAAGCCGACACGCATTAATTGCTGCCAGTGCTGCTGTGCCTGCAGAGAACGCACCTCACCGCGCGATTCAAACAGGTGATGCCACTGTTGCAGGGCGTTATCACTCTTCGTCGGTAAGCCAGCCATAGCCTTGCTCCTCCAGCTGTTTAACCAGCGAGAAATCGCCAGACTTAACGATTTTGCCCTGATACAGCACGTGCACGTGATCTGGCTTGATGTAATCCAGGATGCGCTGGTAGTGAGTCACGATAATGAATGAACGCTTACCGTCACGCAGGCTGTTTACGCCCTCAGCTACGATTTTCAGCGCATCGATATCCAGACCAGAGTCGGTCTCATCCAGGATGCACAGTTCTGGCTCAAGAGCAGCCATCTGCAGGATGTCGTTACGCTTCTTCTCACCACCGGAGAAGCCGACGTTCACTGAACGGGTCAGCAGATCTTCAGGCATCTTCAGCAGTTTAATTTTGTCTTCGATGAAGTCCTGGAAATCAAAACGATCCAGCTCTTCCTGCTCACGGTATTTGCGCACCGCATTCACAGAAGTCTGCAGGAAGAATTGGTTGCTGACGCCCGGGATTTCAACCGGATACTGGAACGCCATGAAGATGCCTTCGCCCGCGCGCTCTTCTGGCTCCAGCTCGAGCAGGTCTTTGCCATGGAAGCTGACAGAACCACCGGTCACTTCGTAATCTTCACGACCTGCCAGCGTTGCAGACAGGGTACTTTTACCTGAACCGTTAGGGCCCATGATGGCGTGTACTTCGCCTGGTTTCACTTCAAGGTTCAGACCGCGCAAAATCTCTTTGTCTTCAACGCTAACCTGTAAATCTTTAATGCTTAACATACTCTTTCCTTCACATTGCTTCCGGCAACGCGTGTGGCATCAGCCCACACTGTGCTCAAGGCTGATAGCCAACAGTTTTTGCGCTTCCACGGCGAATTCCAGTGGCAGCTCGGAGAAAACGTCTTTGCAGAAGCCGTTGACGATCATTGAGATCGCATCTTCTTCGCTAATGCCGCGCTGCAGGCAGTAGAACATCTGGTCTTCACCAATACGCGAGGTCGTGGCCTCATGTTCCAGCTGTGCCGTGTTGTTGCGCGTTTCCACATACGGGAAGGTGTGCGCACCGCACTCGGCACCAATCAGCATCGAGTCACACTGGGTGAAGTTACGCGCGTTGGTCGCGGTTGGCATGATTTTCACCAGACCACGATAGGTGTTCTCACTCTTACCGGCGGAGATCCCTTTCGAGATGATGGTCGACTTGGTGTTCTTACCAATGTGGATCATCTTGGTGCCGGTATCCGCCTGCTGACGGCCGCTGGTCAGCGCCACGGAGTAGAACTCACCCACGGAATAGTCACCGCGCAAAATGCAGCTTGGGTATTTCCAGGTGATGGCTGAACCGGTCTCAGACTGCGTCCAGGACATCTTGCTGTGGTCACCTTCACAAAGCGCACGCTTGGTCACGAAGTTGAGGATACCGCCCTCGCCTTCACCGCCCGGGAACCAGTTCTGTACGGTGGAGTATTTCACTTCCGCATTCTTGTGGATGATGACTTCAACCACTGCAGCGTGCAGCTGGTAGGTGTCACGCACCGGTGCTGAGCAACCTTCAATGTAGCTGACGTAGCTGTCTTCATCGGCGATCAGAATAGTACGTTCGAACTGACCGGTTTTCGCCGCGTTGATACGGAAATAAGTCGACAGCTCCATCGGGCAACGCACGCCTTTAGGGATGTAAACAAAAGTACCGTCTGAAGCCACAGCAGAGTTCAATGCCGCGAAGAAGTTATCGTTGTGAGGAACCACAGTACCGAGATACTTCTGCACCAGCTCTGGATGATCGTGAATCGCTTCGCCGAATGAGCAGAAGATAATGCCTTGCTCAGCCAGTTTGTCACGGTAGGTGGTGGAAACGGATACGGAGTCAAAAATCGCATCAACCGCGACTTCACGTCCTTCACGTACCGGAACACCCAACTGATTGAAAGCGTCTTCAACTTCTTTGGTCAGGTAATCGCTTGACGCGACGCTGCCAGAGGTTTGCTTCGCACCCGGTTCAGAGGCGCAGCTATCATCACAGTTGCCGCAAGACGGTGCTGAATAGTAGCTGTAATCCTGATAATCGAGTGAGGCGTAATTGGCTTTCAGCCAATGTGGTTCTTCCATCTCTAACCAGGCACGGAAGGCCTTGAGGCGGAATTCCAGCATCCACTCAGGTTCGTTACGTTTGGCCGAAATGGCACGCACCACATCTTCATTGATGCCATGTGCCAATTCGTCGGTTTGCAACTGGGTAAAGAAGCCTTCTTTGTAATTCAGGCTACCTTCCCACGTTTGTACATCGTCAGATGCTTCGCTGTGTCGTGACATTTTACTTACTCGACGCCAAAGCTCTCACCGCACCCGCAGGCGTGCTGAGCTTTAGGGTTGTTGAATTTAAAAATCTGGTTCAGGCCTTCACGGACATAATCCAGTTCGGTGCCGTCAACAAACGGCATAGCCTGAAGCGGCACAAATAATTTTGCGCCGAATTGCTCAAACGTCAGGTCGTCATCGGCTGGCTCTTTTGTCAGATCCATAACGTACCCAAAACCGGCACAGCCGGACTGCTTCACACCCAGTCTAAGTCCCTTAACTTCAGGATCCGCTTCAACCAGGTTAAGAATCTGTTTCGCTGCCGATTCGGTCAGCGTGAGCCCTTTCCAGACGAAATCGTCAGGTGAAAAGGAAGCTGCATTTACTGATGACATTGTGCTACCTCGTATGTCTGGGCCTTTTCAGGCTATCCCCCTATGGTAGTGATATCAGATACCACTTCAACCTCTTGTTTTGCAGGGATAATCATCTCGTGCTGTTTTTGACTGTTGCTTTATTAAGCATAGTCGCTTCAATAAAGCTTGTGAGCGGCATTCCCGTGCGCGCCACACCCGCGTAACCCGTTAAAATAACGTAAAATTTAGAAATCGAACTTTACGATATCGTCATGATTGATAGGTTACGCCTTTCTTCAATGCAAAGAGATTGTTATTGCCGATTTTAGTAACAGGCAAAGGAAATCAATAAAATTTCATTGCGGGAATTGCATTCCTGACGCGGTTGAATATGATAATGATTATCATTAACCCATTTAAGGTAGCGACATGACGCTTACCGTCTCAGCCTGGTTACAACACAAAATCGATGAATATAAGTTTTCGGTGCGTGATATCACCGTCGACTTCTACATGGCTCAGGCTAAGCTCAACCGCACCGATTGTACTATCGACCAACTGCGTCGCTTTAACGATACCTGTCTCGACATGGCAGAAATCTGCGAGCTCAACGGCGACGATCAAAGCTATCTGCATGCCATGGGCAAGCTCCATCACCGCTTAGTGCAGGAGATGGGCAATGCCGATCGCGACCGTTTATTCCGTATTCAGGCCTATCAACTGGCGCGCCTGTCGTTGACTCGCTTGTGTCATCAACTGGCGCTCAGCGGCGAGTGGGATCAAGCCACCAGCCTGCAGAGTGATTTCGTCCGTCACGCAGGCTGGATATTCTAATCCAGCTTTGTGACGACTCCTACAATTTGTTTACATCATTTCCAGTAATGCTTGCAGCGGATGGCGCATGCCATTGCCCTCGGCGCGTTTAACCTGGCTGCGACAAGAGAAACCGGTTGCCAGACAACGCTGACGTGGCAGTTTCTGTAGCTGCGGATGCCATGAGAGTTCATAAATGCCCAGCGAGTTTTCGAGGTTCTTGCTCTCATGCCCGTACGTCCCCGCCATACCGCAACAGCCGACATTCACGTTCTCTAGCTTCGCACCAAAACGCGCAAAGATGTCCTGCCACTGATTGGGCGTTGAGGGCAGCGCAGTGACTTCCGTGCAGTGGGCAAACAGATACCAGGCTTCACCGCTGGCAGTTTGAACCGCACGCGCATCTAAGGCCTGTTGCAACCATTCGTGGACCAGTTGCACCTTAAATTCACCGCGTTGTTCACCGAGCACTTCCTGATACTCATCGCGATAACAGAGCACCGTGGCGGGATCGACCCCAACCATCGGCATCCCCAATTTGGCGACACGATTAAGGAACTCGGCGGTTTTACCGGCTGTGCGCGCAAAGCGCTGCAGGAAACCCTTCACATGTTGCGCTTTACCGTTCGGAGAGAAAGGTAACAACACCGGACGATAGCCGAGCTTTTCAATCAATTTCACGAAATCGGTCACCAGCTGTGCTTCGTAATAGCTGGTAAACGGATCCTGCACCACCAGCACACAGTTTTCACGCTGTGCGATATCCATTGCCTCCAGCTGTTCCAGCGTCAGGCTCATGGCAGGATGGCCACCCAGCTGCTGCTTCAGGCTTGGAGAGGAAAGCAAAGGCAGATCGACCATACCAATGTGGGTTTTACTGAGATCGCGCACCCATGGCTGCTTGAGGAAGAAGTTGAACACCTTTGGCGCTTTGGCCATCAAAGGCGCATAACTTTCTACCGTTGCCACCAGGTGGTCGCTCATCGGACGCAAATAACGCGTGTGATAAAGCTGCAGGAAGCGCGAACGGAAGCCCGGCACATCAATTTTAATCGGACACTGAGTTGAACAGGCTTTGCAGGCCAAACAGCCCGACATCGCCTCTTTTACTTCATGAGAAAAGTCATACTCGCCCTGTTTCGCATGCCAGGAGTTACGCGTGCGTTGGATCAGGGTGCGCAGGCTGGCACCCTGTTTCGGCAGCGCCTGCTCCAGTTGAGAAGGGTCAACGCCCTGCTCTGACAGCAAACGTAACCATTCACGCGTTAGCGTGGCGCGCCCTTTCGGTGAATGGATACGGTTGCGGGTGATTTTCATCGACGGACACATCGGGCTGCGCGCATCAAAGTTGAAGCATAAGCCGTTACCGTTGCACTCCATGGCGCCGCGCCACTCACTGCGCACCGTGACCGGAATCTGACGATCGTAAGTGCCGCGTTTCACCGCATCCACCTGCATCATCGGCTCGTTGCTGCCAAGAGGAGTGCAAATCTTGCCGGGGTTCAGGCGATTATCGGGATCGAAGGCAGCTTTAATCGCGCGCAGTTCGTTGAACAGCGTCTCGCCAAAAAATTCCGGGCTGTACTGCGCACGAAAACCTTTGCCGTGCTCACCCCACAGTAATCCGCCGTAGCGAGCGGTCAGCGCCACCACTTCGTCGGAGATTTGCTTCATCAGCATCTCTTGCTGCGGGTCGCACATATCCAGCGCCGGACGGACGTGCAGCACACCGGCGTCCACGTGGCCAAACATGCCGTAACTCAGGCCGTGGCTGTCGAGCAAGGCACGGAAATCGACGATGTAATCCGCCAGTTGTTCTGGCGGTACTGCCGTATCTTCCACAAACGGAATCGGCTTGGCGCGCCCTTTGGCGTTCCCTAATAAGCCCACCGCTTTTTTGCGCATATTATAGATGCGCTCGATACCGCCTAAATCGTTACACAGCTGATAGCCGATCACGCCGCCTTGCTGCTGTGCCATGAGTTCATCCAGCCGTGCACACAGGCTATTGACCTGCTGCTCAATCAATTCGCCATCATCACCGGCAAATTCAACAATATTCAGGCCGAGCATTTCCTTGTCCGGCACATCGGTAATCAGCTCTTTGACCGAATGCCAGACAATATCTTCACGCGCCAGATTCAGCACTTTTGAGTCGACGGTTTCTACTGACAGCGCTTTGGCTTCCACCATAAACGGTGCATTACGTAGCGCAGAGTCAAAGGAGTCGTATTTGATGTTCACCAGACGACGCACTTTCGGGATCGGCGTGATATCCAAACGCGCTTCGGTGATAAAAGCCAGCGTCCCTTCTGCACCGCATAACAGGCGTGTCAGATCGAAGGTTTGCAGATCATCGCTGAACACATGACGCAAGTCATAACCGGTCAGGAAGCGGTTAAGCTTAGGGAATTTATCCAGAATCAGGTCACGTTGATCACGACAGCGATTCAGCACCTGGTGATAAATACGCCCCTCTGCGGTGGGCGTGGTTGCCAGTTGCTCAGCCAGTTCTGTGGGCATCGCTCGGGTATCCAGGATATCGCCGCCGAGCAACACCGCCCGCAACCCTTCCACGTGATCCGACGTTTTGCCGTAGACCAATGAGCCCTGCCCGGAAGCATCGGTATTGATCATGCCGCCTAAGGTGGCACGATTACTGGTGGAAAGCTCCGGCGAGAAGAAGAAACCATAAGGTTTGAGCCAGGCATTGAGCTGGTCTTTAACCACACCCGCTTCCACGCGCACCCAGCCCTGCTCAGGGTTAATCTCAAGGATGCGATTCATGTAGCGCGACATGTCGACCACAATGCCCTGATTGAGTGACTGACCGTTGGTGCCGGTACCGCCGCCGCGCGGGGTGAAGACCAGGCTGTTAAACCGCGTTTCACCTGCCAGCCGCGCGATTAGCGCTACGTCCGCCGTCGAACGCGGAAACAGCGCAGCATCAGGCAACAGCTGATAAATGCTGTTATCGGTAGAAAGCGAGAGACGATCGGCATAACTGGTGGCGGTATCGCCGGTAAAGCCTTGCTCTTTTAATGACTGCAGGAATGTCAGCACCAGTTGAACGAGGCCTGGCGCCTGGGAAATCTGTGGGATCATTATTGCGTGACCGAGATGTTGTAAACGTTTGCGTGGTTATTTTTTTCAACCATTGGTTTTATCATATTTTTTTATCGCCTGCTGTTTTTTCAGGAAAGACCTCCGCGATGCCTGCTTTTTTCTGTTTAATTTTCAGGAAATAGCTCATCATTGATCAGGGCCCATGCGGCCCACCATGAAGGATTAATTGAGGTCAAAACGTTGTGATGAAAAGCCTGCAACGCGGTATGGATCTACCGCAACTGCTGTTCTCGTTGATGTTCATTCTAATCATGATCATCGCCTGCCTGTGGGTGGTGCAGCCCTTTATTCTGGGGTTTGCCTGGGCCAGCATGGTGGTGATTGCGACCTGGCCATTAATGATCCGTTTGCAGCATTTGCTGTGGGGACGACGATCGCTGGCGGTGATCGCCATGACCATTCTGTTACTGCTGCTGTTTATTATTCCAATTGCCCTGCTGGTGAGTAGCCTGATCGATAACAGCGCGCCGGTGATTGCCTGGGCCACGCAGCGTCATCTGGTTTTCCCGGATTTTGTCTGGCTACGCGAAATTCCGTATGTCGGCAACAAAACCTACTCCAGCTATCACAAAATGGTGGATGGCGGCGGTACGGCGATTCTGAACCAACTGCAGCCTTATATTGGTCGCACCACCGGCTTCTTTGTGGCGCAGGCCGGCCACTTTGGCCGCTTTATGATCCACCTCGCTGTGATGCTGCTGTTTAGCGTGCTGCTCTACTGGCGCGGTGAGCAGGTCGGTCAGGGTATTCGTCACTTCGCTTATCGTATGGGCGGACGTCGCGGCGATGCGGCGGTGCTGCTGGCCGGTCAGGCCATTCGTGCCGTGGCGCTGGGTGTGGTGGTGACGGCGCTGGTGCAGGGCGTGCTGGGCGGTATTGGTCTGGCAATTTCCGGCATCCCTTATGCTACCTTGCTCACCGTGCTGATGATTCTGACGTGCCTGGTACAGCTTGGGCCGTTAGTGGTGCTGGTACCGGCCATCATCTGGCTCTACTGGAGTGGCGATACCACCTGGGGCACGATACTTTTGGTATGGAGTTGCGTGGTCGGCACGCTAGATAGCGTATTGCGCCCGATGCTGATTCGTATGGGCGCGGATTTGCCGATGATTCTGATCCTTTCCGGTGTTATCGGGGGATTGATCGCCTTCGGCATGATCGGACTGTTTATTGGCCCGGTGGTGTTAGCGGTATCTTATCGTTTGGTTTCTGTGTGGATGCATGAAGCGCCTGCACCGGATGATGACCCGCAAACGGTCATCGAAGCCCTTGCCGAACACGAGGAAGAGCAGCCTTAAAGCAGACCGTTCCCGCGAGCGGTGCAGTCAAATGCACCGCCTTCTTCTTTCCCTGCCGATTTGCCTTACCCACCGCGCTAAAAGCAACTTAATCACTGCCACATAATTGCCTGCAACACAGTTTATTTTCCATAAGCGATTTTTAAGAAAAAACGCAGATTTAGCCGCTTTAGGTGGATTTCGCTAACGGAATGATTATTTTTCGAACTGAATCATCGGGCGCAACCGTTAAAAATGCGCAGAAAAGATTATCAGCTTTAAACTAATAAGAGGATTCTTAAAGACGCCAGCAGGCCTGATGAATAACATGAATCCTAAGTTTGAGATCAAACCACTGATTTTTAAACAACCTTTTTCCCCTGAGTAAAGTGAAGAATTGCTGTGTGTAGTCTTTGCCCATCCCCTGTGATGGGCTTTTTTTTTGCAATTTTTATAGATAAAGATAAGGCCAGCAGAGCTGGCCTTAATGATTTCATCAAGGACGCTTCAGATTTACCCCGAACGCGTCCTAATTGATGTCTGATTACTGCTTAGCCGCATCCAATTCCGCCAGATTCAACCAGGTTTGCACCACGGTATCCGGGTTAAGGGACAGGCTATCAATGCCCTGCTCCATCAACCACGCAGCGAAGTCTTCATGGTCTGAAGGACCCTGCCCGCAAATTCCCACGTATTTACCCTGTTTCTTGGCGGCCTGAATCGACATCGACAGCAGCGCCTTCACCGCTTCGTTGCGCTCATCAAACAGTGCAGACACCACGCCAGAATCGCGGTCCAGACCCAGCGCCAGCTGTGTCATGTCGTTCGAGCCGATAGAGAAGCCATCGAAGTACTGCAGGAACTGTTCAGCCAGCAAGGCGTTTGACGGGATCTCACACATCATGATCACCTTCAAGCCGTTCTCACCGCGTTTCAGACCCTGCTTACCGAGTTCTTCCACCACGGCCGCCGCCTGATCAACGGTACGCACAAACGGAATCATAATCTCGACGTTAGTCAGACCCATTTCATTACGTACCCGTTTCACCGCTTCACACTCCAGCGCGAAGCAGTCGCGGAAGCTGTCCGCCACGTAGCGGCCCGCACCACGGAAGCCCAGCATCGGGTTCTCTTCTTCTGGCTCGTAACGCTCGCCGCCCACCAGATTGGCATATTCGTTCGATTTAAAATCAGAGAGACGCACAATCACGCGCTTCGGCGCAAAGGCCGCACCCAGAGTAGCGATGCCTTCGGTCAGACGCGCGATGTAAAACTCAACCGGATCATCGAAGCCCTTCATCATTTGACGAATCTGCTGCTGCAATTCTGGCGTCTGCTGGTCAAACTCCAGCAGCGCTTTCGGGTGCACACCGATCATACGGTTGATGATGAACTCCAGACGCGCCAGACCGACACCTTCATTTGGCAGACAGGCGAAGTCAAAGGCGCGATCCGGGTTACCGACGTTCATCATGATTTTCAGTGGCAGATCCGGCATGGTATCCACCTGTGAGCTGGTGACTTCAAAGTCCAGCAGGTCGTGGTAGACGTAGCCCGTATCGCCTTCGGCACAAGAAACCGTCACTTTGTGGCCATCTTTCAGGTGATCGGTGGCATCGCCACAGCCGACAACCGCAGGAATACCCAGTTCACGCGCGATAATCGCCGCATGGCAGGTACGACCACCACGGTTGGTCACAATCGCGGAGGCTTTCTTCATGATCGGTTCCCAATCCGGGTCGGTCATGTCGGTGACCAGCACGTCACCTTTCTCGATGCGATGCATTTCGCTGATGTCGTGAATCACTTTCACTTCACCCGCGCCAATGCGGTGTCCGATGGCACGGCCTTCCACCAGCACCTTGCCTTTCCCTTGCAGGGTATAGCGCTCCATCACCTGGCCGTTAGAACGCACGGTTTCCGGGCGCGCCTGCACAATAAACAGCTTGCCGGTGTGGCCGTCTTTCGCCCACTCGATATCCATTGGGCGCTTGTAATGCTGCTCAATCAACACCGCCTGCCGCGCCAGATCCTGCACTTCTTCATCGGTCAGGCTAAAGCGGTCACGCTGCTCCTGATCGACATCTTCAATGCGCACCTGCTCACCGTGCTCCTGAGAATCGGCATACACCATGCGGATCTTTTTGGAACCCATGGTGCGACGCACGATTGCCGGGCGATTGGCTGCCAGCGTGGGTTTGTGCACGTAGAATTCATCCGGGTTCACCGCACCCTGCACCACCATCTCACCAAGACCGAACGCCGAGGTGATAAAGACCACCTGGTCGAAACCGGATTCGGTATCAATGGTGAACATCACGCCAGAAGACGCGAGATCGGATCGCACCATGCGCTGAATACCCGCTGACAGAGCAACGCCACGATGGTCGTAGCCCTGGTGCACGCGGTAAGAGATCGCACGATCGTTAAATAAGGAAGCGTACACGTGCTTCACGGCCACCAGCACCGCATCAAAGCCCTGCACGTTAAGGAATGTCTCCTGTTGCCCCGCGAACGAGGCATCGGGCATATCCTCAGCGGTGGCGGATGAGCGCACCGCAAAGGAGGCGTCGGCATCATCAGAGGAGAGTTGCTCATAGGCAGTACGAATCGCCTCTTCCAGCTCAGGCAGGAATGGCGTGTCCACAACCCATTGACGAATTTGTTTACCGGCCTTAGCCAGCTCTCCAACATCATCAATATCCGTTTTGTCCAGCAAATCATAAATGCGCTGGTTCAGTCCGCTTTGATCGAGAAACAGATTAAAGGCGTAAGATGTCGTGGCATAACCGTTTGGCACGGAGACGCCCAGTGACGACAAGTTAGTAATCATTTCTCCCAGGGAAGCATTTTTGCCCCCCACCCGATCAACATCATGCATGCCAAGCTGGTTGTACCAGAGCACTAGCGACTGTTGGTCTTGATTGGACATTGAGATTATCCTTCATTTAAATGATTGGAGCACATGGAACATTTTGCTATTCGCCAAAACAGCCTGGCACAATCAATAAATAAAGACTAAGTGTTGAATCGTTAAAGCAGAAAAAGAAACGCAAATTCGGACTAGTTCCCGCTGGCATCAAAGTTGCGCAACAGGCTTATTTAACATGGACACATTGCCGCAACGATATTTTTCCCCTTTTCAGAGGGTTAGTCATTGCTTTTTGTTGCGCAACAGATTCAGACTTTATTTTTACCTGGTGATAAAAATTGCGGGGAAATAGCCGTTTTCAAAACAGCATTTCATCTAATATTGGTTATCACACAAATCAATTGCCAGTAGATCGCGCCAACAATATGGATATTTCATTTTATTTTTAATTAAAATGAAATGTCAGCAATGACATTGTTACGCAAAAGTAAATGAGAGGGGATTTCGCCTATGAGCACTGAGCGCAGTGTGTTCTACATTTCAGATGGCACCGCCATTACCGCGGAGGTATTGGGGCATGCCGTGCTGTCACA
The DNA here is from genome assembly GCF_016625195.1 of Erwinia sp. S63. GTDB lineage: Bacteria > Pseudomonadota > Gammaproteobacteria > Enterobacterales > Enterobacteriaceae > Pantoea. Next base: position 494,635 of record NZ_JACVUP010000002.1, on the reverse strand, counting down.
ATTCCCCGTCAATATTAACAGCGTGACGCTGCCGTTTGTAGAGAATGTCCAGCGCGCTCAGGCGGTAAAAGCGCAGATTAACGCGCTGTATCAACAAAGCGGCGTGCGCCCGATCGTGTTCTTTTCCATCGTCACCCCGGATGTGCGTGAAATCATTCTGGAAAGCGAAGGCTTTTGTCAGGACATCGTGCAGGCATTGGTGGGCCCGCTGCAAAGTGAACTGGGCGTTTCTTCCATGCCGGTGGCGCACCGTACTCATGGGCTGACAGCGAGCAATCTCGGTAAATACGATGCGCGTATCGCCGCGATCGATTACACCCTGGCGCACGATGATGGTATCTCACTGCGTGGACTGGAAGATGCGCAGGTCATTTTGCTCGGGGTTTCTCGCTGTGGCAAAACCCCCACCAGCCTCTATCTGGCGATGCAGTTTGGTGTGCGTGCGGCAAACTACCCTTTTATCGCCGATGACATGGATAACCTGAAATTGCCGCCGGCGTTGCGCGCCCATCAACATAAGCTGTTTGGCTTAACCATCGATCCGGAACGTCTGGCGGCCATTCGTCAGGAACGTGCAGAGAATACCCGTTATGCTTCGATGCGCCAGTGCCGCCTGGAAGTGGGAGAAGTGGAAGCGCTGTTCCGTACGCATCAGATTCGTTACCTGAACAGTACCAACTATTCGGTCGAAGAGATTGCCACAAAAATCCTCGACATTATGGGTCTGCGTCGCAGCATGTATTGATCTGTACGCCAGGCCGTAAAGCCTGGCTTCCGTCTTGTTTCACTCACCTTTCTTTTTAGCGGGTTGAATTCGCGGCCTATTGGTTTATTGTGACCACCATCACTTCCCGGTATTTCACCGTTGCGAAGAACAGATTTTGAGAATCTCAATGAACAAGACTGATGAACTGCGTACCGCGCGCATCGGCAGCCTGCTAACGCCCGCTGCGCTTGCGCAAGAACACCCTATTTCGCCAGAGGTGGCCGCCACCGTCACCGCCGCGCGCCAACGTATTGCACGCATTTTGACCGGTGAAGATCCACGCCTGCTGGTGATTATCGGCCCTTGCTCGCTTCATGACCCCAAAGCCGCGCTGGAATATGCCGAACGTCTGAACGTTTTACGCGAACGTTACCAGGATCGCCTGGAAATCGTGATGCGCGCTTACTTTGAAAAACCGCGCACGGTGGTGGGCTGGAAAGGATTAATCTCAGATCCGGATCTGGATGGCAGTTTCGACGTCAATCGCGGCATCACCATTGCACGCAAACTGCTGCTGGATATCAACGCCACCGGTATGCCGACCGCCACCGAGTTCCTTGATATGGTGATCGGCCAGTTTATTGCCGACCTGATCAGCTGGGGCGCGATTGGTGCACGCACTACCGAAAGTCAGATCCACCGTGAAATGGCATCGGCGCTGTCATGCCCAGTCGGATTCAAAAACGGTACAGACGGCAATGTGCAAATCGCGGTGGATGCGATTCGCGCGTCACGCGTCAGTCATATGTTCCTGTCTCCGGATAAACACGGCCAGATGACGATTTACCAGACCAGCGGCAATCCGCATGGCCATGTGATTCTGCGCGGTGGCCGTCAGCCTAACTATCACGCCGAAGATGTCGCGGCCGCAGCTGCCAATCTGCGTGATTTTAATTTGCCGGAACAACTGATCATCGACTTTAGTCATGGCAACTGTCTGAAGCAGCATCGCCGCCAGCGCGACGTCGCGGATGATGTGGCAGCACAAATTCGTGCGGGATCACGTGCGGTAGCGGGTGTGATGATTGAGAGTTTCCTGCAGGAAGGTAATCAGAAAGTGGTGAGCGGCGAGCCGTTAAACTACGGTCAGTCTATTACCGATCCCTGCCTGAGCTGGGAAGATAGCGCCGAAGTACTGGAGAAACTGGCTGCCGCCGTCGACAGCCGTTTTTAATCAGACTAGCTGGAGCAACTCACTTCCAGCGTTTTGCCCCACTCTGGCGGCCGTTGGCGCAACTCTGCGCTGACGGCCGCATCATTAAACGGCTGTTGTAAGGCCAGATGGAGCTTCTCCAGCGCCGTCTTTTCACCCCGTTCAACCTCTTCAATCACCTGCTGTGCCAGATAATTACGCAACACCAGCGCCGGGTTCGCCGCTTTCATCACCTGCTGGCGTTGCTCATCTGTTGCCTCATCCTGCAGCAGACGCTGGCGATAGCCGTCGTACCAGCGATCAAACGCCTCGCGATCGACAAACTCATCACGTAGCGGCGATCGCTGTTGATGCTGCTGTGTTTCACTCAGTAGGCGGAAGGTAAAGGTGTAATCGCTTCGCTCTTGCGTCATCAGTGACAGTAGTTGCGTCAGAATCGCGTTGTCATTGGCATCAGCGGTCAGAAGGCCCAGTTTAGCGCGCATCTTCTCGCCCCAAACCCGCATCAGTTCCGTTTCATACTGGCTGAGCGCCTGTTTCAGCTGATCCGTGCTCATCAGTCCTGACAATGCATGCGCCAGACGGTTGAGGTTCCACAAACCAATCATCGGCTGATTTTCAAAAGAGTATCGCCCCTGATAATCGCTGTGATTGCAGATGAATCCAGGTTGGTAATCATCGAGGAACCCATACGGACCGTAATCCAGCGTTAATCCGAGGATCGACATGTTATCGGTGTTCATTACGCCATGCGCAAAGCCAACGCTCTGCCATTGGGCAATCAGGCTGGCGGTGCGTTTCACGATATCGGTAAACCACAGTATATAGCGGTCAGCGTCATCGATTAACTGCGGCCAGTGATGGTGAATCGCATAATCCGCCAACTGCCGGACTTTTTCCTGCTCACCGCCATAGTAAAAATGTTCAAAGTGGCCAAACCGCAGATGACTTTCGGCGATGCGCATCAACATCGCACCGCGTTCCTGCGTTTCGCGCAGTACCGGTTCATCGCCAATCGCCAGTGCCAGCGCGCGGGTGGTGGGAATACCTAAATGGTGCAGCGCTTCAGAAGCCAGGAACTCGCGGACGCTGGAGCGAATCACCGCCCGGCCATCACCCATGCGTGAATACGGCGTTAATCCCGCCCCTTTCAAATGCCAGTCGAGTTTACGTCCGCTCGTCAGTTGCTGTTCACCCAGCAAAATGCCACGCCCATCGCCCAGTTGGCCGGCCCACACGCCAAATTGATGTCCGCTGTAAACCTGTGCCAGCGGTGCCATTCCCGGTAGCAATTCACGACCGCTCCAGACGCCGTGCCCTTGTCCAGTAAATAATCCGGCATCCAGTTCCATCTCTGCCGCTAACGGCGCGTTGTGATAAAACAGACGTCCGCCTTCCAGCGGCGTTGGCATCAGCGCCGTGTAGCATCCCGGCAACTCTTGCTGCCAGCTATTAATAAATCGCATCACTACTCCAGAAGGTGCAACAGAGAAGCACCCACAGTGAGTTTATAGAATAGTGGCCAGTGTAACGCTGAGCGTAAGCGGATGACAGTTGTAAGGACTACTGCTGTGAAGGGGTGTGCAAAGTGAGATCAGGATAAATAAGATCGCCTAACCGTTCCGCTTTGACGACCGGGAACAAACTGCCTTGAAGTTGGGCACCATTTAACGTACTGACCTTCTCGAGCATGAGATTATCGTCAACGCCACAGATAATAATCTGGTCGGCATAATCGGAGAAATTATCGATTACCGTTTGTATAAATGGTGTAAAGGATGCACGTTTAGCCAGGCCCTGGATAAAGGCTTTATCCAGTTTCAGCACACTAAACAGATTATCGTAAACTGCGGTTGCCGGCGCTTTACCCGCACCAAACTGGGAAAGCGATAAACGGAACTCGTGCTGTAATGCGGCCAAAAGTGGCTGCGCTTTTCCGCGCGCTAATTGCGGAAACGTTTCGCTAATATCGAGAATAATAAAAGGAAGTTGTTTAAATTTCCTTAACAGAAATTCACTTTCAAGTAGCGTTAACGCCATCGAATCATCAATACGAACCAAAGCGGTAATTTGATTTAGCTCAAAAAAGTCACGGTACTTTTCCAGCAAAGAAAGCTGGCTCTGCATTAAGCGTAATTGCTGCGCATCGTCTAATTGCGGCAACAGCAAATCCTGCGGCAGCGTAATGGGTGCGCTGTCGTGGACGAATTGCGTCACCAGCTCGACCGCAGTCAGCTGGCCCGCCAGAGTATAAACTGGATAGAACCAGGTTTCCGACTGATAGTCGGCAGATAAATGGACTTTCATTTTAACAGCCAGTTCCAGTGGCAATTGGCGCATCGTATATCAATGAAAACGACCAGGCAATAGGACCAAACGTTGGAAGAGACGCTGTTTTTATGCCTGATTAAGCCGTTTCGAGTCTTAAATAAAACTTAAGCCAAATAGCCGGGGTTATTGTCCATACTGATTAAATAAATTCAGCCTTATTTTTAGTATTAAAGTGGACGCAGGTAAAGTGCCATTTTAAATGAGAGTTAAATTCGGGGAGAATTCAATAATTAAGCTGCTGTAAAACCATAGGGAAAATAGGTCATTCAGTGCTGGTATGGTAATGATTCAGATACGACGTGCCTGCCAAAATACCTTGCGCCAATAGACATTATCCAGCGAAGAACGAATCACGCCTTGACTGGTAGAAGCATGGATAAAGGTGTTATCGGTATCGTAAATACCTACATGCAGGCCGTTTTCACCGCTACCGGTTTTAAAGAAAACCAGATCGCCAGGCAGCAAATCGCTTTTATCGATGCGTGTACCAATATCGGTCTGGTCGACGGTAGAGCGCGGCAGTTGCATGTCGAATTTATCGCGGAAGGTCAGATAAACAAAGCCCGAGCAATCCACACCTCCACGACTCAAGCCGCCGTAGCGATAAGGAGTGCCGCGCCAGCGACCTAGCTGATCGTTAAGTTGGGCAATCACGGTGATGGAATCAGACAGGCGGCCATTGGGCGGCGGCGCGCGATGGCTACTACACCCTGCCAGCAGCATTATCAGAAGAAATACCGTTATTCGCATCAGAATGTCCCTAAATCCGTCGCCCGGCTGACACTTTAGCGGCAAATCTGCTTAACAGGCAATGTTATTCAGGGAATAAACAGCAGAGGGCCTTGCGGCGTGTCTAATTGTTGAAACTCGGTTTGGTACAACGGAGAGAGATTGGCGACGGTTAATACATCTCGCGCACGCCCCTGCATCACCACTTCCCCCTGATGCATCAATCCTACGCGGTCAGCATGGCGCAGGCTGTGGTTGAGGTCGTGGCCGCTGGCAATCACCGCAATACCGGCGTGGCACAGCTGGAGCAACAATTTGTCCACGGCTCGCTGCTGCGCGACATCCAATGCCGTCATCGGCTCATCCAGAATTAAAAGCTTGCCGTGAGGATTGATTGCCGGATGGATTTGCATCACCACGGCCGCCAGCCGCACACGCTGCCATTCGCCACCAGAGAGCTGCGTCAGTTTTCGGGTTAATTTATCCTGCACGCTGAGTTGCGCCAGCACATCATTCAGCGTGACATCGGCCTGGGGTGAAGCCGAAGAGAAATGTAAACGAAGGTAGTGCCAGACGGGCATGGTGCCCAACGCGGCCTGTTGTTGCGGTAACCACGCGCGCCGCTGTGCCAGCACGTCTCCGCTTAAGCTATTCAGCGACTCTCCTGCCAGCTGGATGACACCGTGCCCTGGCAATAATCCCGACAGCACGCTGAGTAACGTGCTTTTCCCCGCGCCGTTAGGGCCAACCAGATGCACCCACTCGCCCGCGTTGACGCCGAGATCAACAGGAGCCAGACGTCCCGCGACGCTGACTCCCTGACACTGCAACAACATTTACTCTGCCAGCGCCTGCTCAACGCGTTTCAGGATGATCGGATCATCAGGCGTCATATCCGGAGAGAAACGCGCAATCACCTTGCCCTGTTTGTTGATAAGGAATTTTTCGAAGTTCCACAGAATGTCGCCCTCGGCTTTTGGTGCACGACCTTTACTCACCATACGCTCAAGGAAACCGCTGCCTTCAGGACGTTCGGCCTCAGGCTGTGCCGCCGTTAACTGCGCATACAGCGGATGACGATCGGCACCGTTCACATCGGTCTTATCGAACATCGGGAAAGTCACACCGTAAGTGGTGCTGCAGAAGGTTTTAATCTCTTCGTTGCTGCCCGGCTCCTGCTCCAGAAACTGGTTGCAGGGGAAACCCAGTACGCTAAAGTTTTTGTCCTGCCAGGCTTTCTGCAGTGACTCAAGCTGCTCATACTGCGCCGTCAGTCCACATTTTGACGCTACATTAACCACCAGCAGTACGTTGTCCTGATACTCTGCCAGCGTGGTTTTTTCGCCGTCCAGGGTAACCAGTTCTGTCTGATAAATGCTCATTGTCGATTCCTGTTGTTGAGACCAAGATGCCAGCCATCGCTAGCGCGAAGATTTCACTAAAAGCACGATAAACAGCGGAGCGCCGAGGGTGGCCGTCACCACGCCAATCGGCAACTCTGCAGATGTCAGCACCAGACGGGCAATAATATCTGCACCGAGGAGCACCGCAGCCCCTGCCAGCGCCGAGGCAGGCAACAGGTAACGATGATCGCTAAAACCACTTAAGCGTAACAAATGGGGGATAACCAATCCGACAAAGCCAATTGCGCCGGCCATCGCCACGCTGGTGCCGACCAGCCAGCCCATCGCCAGCACTAACAGGTTGCGCCATAACAGCAACGGCAGGCCCAGCTGACGCGCCGATGTCTCCCCCAGTGCGAGTAAATTCAGCGTCCGTGCGGTTCCGGTCAGCAATAGCGTAACTGGCAACAACGCCAGCATCATCCAGCCATAGCGCCAGTCAATGCCGCTGAAGCCGCCCATCATCCAGTACATTAACTGCCGCAGATCGAGGCTGGTGCTAAAGTACACGGCCCATGTCATCACTGCGCTACAGATAATGCCGAGCGCCACGCCCGTGAGCAATAAGCGACTAACGGAAAGCTGACGATGCGCGAAGTGCAGCAGTATCAGCGTGATCAATAACGCTCCCGCCATCGCCGCCAGCGCCAGGCTCCATAGCGAGCCATTGCCCAGCATCACACCCAACACTAACCCAATACCCGCGCCATTGGATACGCCAAGCAAGCCGGGTTCCGCCAAGGGATTGTTGAACAGCGCCTGCATCACCACGCCACACACTGCCAGCGCAGCCCCCACCAGCAGCACGGCCAGCGTGCGCGGTAAGCGTAACTGCCAGACGAAGAGTTCACCGTTGGAGGAAAACCATTGGGTTGGCGATATCCAGCTGTCTCCGGCGCACAGGCTGAGAATAAACAGCAGCAGCAGAATGGCACCGAGCAGCATAAGCCAGCGCTGGCTACGACGATCGGCCTGACGGGCAAGCTGGTCCAACAGAGTCATAGATAAGATTGGCTGAGAAAACAGAGATTTGATTGTAGTGGGATTGTGGCAAAAAGAAAGCGGCACCGAGTGGGTGCCGCTGAGCATAGCTTACTGATGAGGCGGGATCGGTTGACCGTGATTATCACGCTGATCGTGGTTATCACGCTGGTCATGATGCTGGTCGCGCGGCTGCGGTTTGTTATCGTGGCGCGGCGCATTACCCGGATGCTGTGACTGCCAGCCGTTACCGTTCCAGTAACCGTGCGGGCCTTTGGTGCCGATGCGTTGATTGTGGTGCTGTTTCCACCAGGTTGGCGCACGCCAGTCGTAGCCATCCCAGTAGTAGCCACGTTTATCCTGATCACCAATATGAATAGAAACACCCGGTGTGTTGATGTTAACGGAAACATTGGCGCTAGCCAGCAGCGGCATGCCTAACAGGATGCCCAGTAAAAGTGCTGTCTTTTTCATCAGCAATACCCCTTGTTATGTGATGGCGCTGTTATAACAAATGGATTGCCGCAGTCACTATCAGCCAGTGCCGATTTTCATCCTATTTTCCGGATACTTACTAAATCCTGACATTATGGAAAGATTGCGCAGAACGGCTATTTTACAGCCAATAAAAAAGGCCGCTAAGCGGCCTTTTTGTCATACTGAAATTAGTCAGCGTCCTTCGGTGTCGCGTTCTCAACGCGACTTTTCAACTTCTGTCCCGGACGGAAGGTCACCACTCGGCGGGCAGTGATAGGAATATCTTCCCCCGTCTTCGGGTTACGGCCCGGACGTTGGTTTTTGTCACGCAGATCAAAATTACCAAATCCGGACAGTTTAACCTGTTCTCCGTTTTCCAACGCGCGGCGAACTTCTTCAAAGAAGAGCTCAACCAACTCTTTGGCATCGCGTTTGCTCAACCCGAGTTTTTCAAACAGGTACTCTGACATTTCAGCTTTTGTAAGCGCCATAGGTTCAATCCCTCAAGGTTGCCTGGAATCGCTCTTTTAATGCCGCAACGCATTTGGCAACGGTCGCGGCAATCTCCTCTTCTTCGAGTGTCCGGCTGGTATCCTGCAAAATCAGGCTAATCGCGAGGCTCTTTTCGCCCTCGTTCACGCCCTTACCACGGTACACGTCAAACAAGTTTACGCCAACTACCTGATTTACGCCAACTTTCTTACACTCCGCGATGATATCTGCTGCGGGCACGTTTTCAGCCACTACCACAGCGATATCACGACGGTTCGCCGGGAAGCGTGAAATCTCGCGCGCGTCAGGCAGGACGCGGTCTGCGACCTTATTCCAAAGCAGTTCAAACACTAAGGTGCGGCCGTTGAGATCCAGCTTACGTTCCAACTCCGGATGAACCACTCCGATAAATCCGATTCGTTCGCCGCGTAAATAAATTGCCGCGCTCTGTCCCGGATGCAGCGCCGGATTGGCTTCTGCACGGAAAGAAATCTCATCGAGTTTACCGGTCAAATCCAGTAACGATTCTAAATCGCCTTTTAAATCATAGAAGTCAACTGTCTGACGCGCCAGATCCCAATGCTCTTCATAGCGATTACCGCTCAGAACGCCCGCCAGCATAAGATCCTGGCGGATACCGAGATCGGCCTGCGTATCAGGAACAAAGCGCAAACCGCTCTCAAACAGGCGCACACGGCCTTGCTGACGGTTCTGGTTATACACCACCGCACCGAGCAGACCGGTCCAAAGCGACAGGCGCATTGCCGACATATCGCTGGAAATCGGGCTTGGCAGGATCAGCGCTTCTTCACCCGGATGCAGCAGCTGCTGCACTTTCGGATCAACGAAGCTGTAGGTAATCGCTTCCTGATAGCCTTTATCGACTAACAGGTTACGCGCGCGCTTCAGCGACAGATCCGCTTCGCGATGCTTGGTCATAATCAGGCTGGCTTTTACCGGCACGTCTGGAATGTTGTTGTAGCCGTATACGCGAGCCACTTCCTCAACCAGATCTTCTTCAATCGCCATATCGAAACGCCAGCTTGGTGCAATGGCTGTCCACTCACCATTGCCAACGGTCACTTCGCAACCGAGACGCGTCAGGATATCGGTAACCTGCGCATCGGCGATCACGTGACCAATCAGGCGGTCGAGTTTTTCGCGACGCAGCGTAATGGTGGCGCGCTCAGGCAATTTGCTGGCGTCGGTTTGATCGATAACCGGACCCGCTTCACCGCCACAGATGTCCAGCAGCAACTGGGTTGCGCGTTCAATGGCTTTGAATTGCAGTGCCGGATCAACACCACGCTCGTAACGATGCGACGCATCGGTGTGCAGGCCCTGACGACGAGCACGGCCGGTGATCGCCAGCGGTTCAAAGAAGGCACATTCGAACAGCACATTTTTGGTTTCTTCGTTCACACCAGAGTGTTCACCACCAAAAATGCCGCCCATCGCCAGCGCTTTCTGATGGTCAGCAATCACCAGCGTGTCGCTGCTGAGTTTCGCTTCAGTGCCATCCAGTAAGGTCAGGACTTCACCCTGTTCCGCCATGCGCACCACGATGCCGCCGTCAATGCGGTCGAGGTCAAAGGCGTGCATCGGCTGACCGAGTTCCAGCAGAACGTAATTGGTGATATCCACAACCGGGTCGATAGAACGGATGCCGCAGCGACGCAGTTTTTCACGCATCCACAGTGGCGTTGCCGCTTTCACATTGATGCCTTTTACTACGCGGCCCAGATAACGTGGGCAAGCGTCGGTGGCATCTACGCGAATCGGGAAGGTATCGGTAATGGTCGCTTTAACCGGCTCAATCGTTGGCTCGGTGAGCGGCAAACCGTTGACTACCGCCACATCGCGCGCGATACCGATAATACCGAGGCAATCGGCACGGTTTGGCGTCACGCTGATTTCGATGGTGTTGTCATCCAGCTGCAGGTAGCTGCGGATGTCAGTGCCGATAGGCGCATCAGCAGGCAATTCAATAATGCCGCTGTGATCGTCGGAAATACCCAGCTCAGAGAAAGAGCACAGCATGCCTTCGGAAGGCTCACCACGCAGTTTCGCCGCTTTGATTTTGAAATCGCCCGGCAGCACCGCGCCTACGGTAGCCACTGCGACTTTCAAGCCCTGGCGGCAGTTTGGCGCGCCACAGACGATATCCAGCAGGCGATCGCCGCCTACGTTGATTTTGGTCACGCGCAGTTTGTCGGCGTTCGGGTGCTGACCGCACTCCACCACTTCACCCACCACCACGCCATTAAAGGCACCGGCGACTGGATCCACGCCGTCCACTTCAAGACCGGCCATGGTGATTTGCTCAGACAGCGCAGCGCTGTCCAGGGCTGGATTTACCCATTCGCGTAACCAGAGTTCACTGAATTTCATTGGATAACCTGCCCTTATTTGAATTGTTTGAGGAAACGTAAATCATTTTCGAAGAAGGCGCGCAGATCGTTCACGCCATAACGCAGCATGGTCAGACGCTCCATCCCCATGCCGAAAGCGAAGCCAGAGTAGACTTCCGGGTCGATGCCCACATTGCGCAACACATTTGGATGCACCATGCCGCAGCCCAGCACTTCCAGCCACTTGCCATTTTTACCCATCACATCCACTTCCGCAGACGGTTCGGTGAACGGGAAGTAAGAAGGACGGAAGCGAATCTGCAGGTCTTCTTCAAAGAAGTTGTTCAGGAAATCGTGCAGCGTGCCTTTCAGGTTGGTGAAGCTGATGTCTTTATCAACAATCAGGCCTTCCATCTGATGGAACATTGGGGTGTGCGTTTGATCGTAGTCGTTACGATACACACGACCTGGCGCGATAATGCGGATCGGCGGCTGCTGGTTTTTCATGGTGCGGATCTGCACGCCAGATGTCTGAGTACGCAGCAGACGAGTCGCATCGAACCAGAAAGTGTCGTGGTCGGCACGTGCCGGATGGTGGCCAGGAATGTTCAGTGCGTCGAAGTTATGATAGTCATCTTCGATTTCCGGACCGGTCACCACCGCAAAGCCCAGCTCACCGAAGAAGTTTTCAATACGATCGATGGTGCGAGTCACCGGATGCAGACCACCGTTCTCAACGCGACGGCCTGGCAGAGAGACGTCGATAGTCTCTGCGGCGAGGCGTGCATTCAGTTCAGCACTTTCCAGCGTGTTTTTACGCTCGGTCAGGCGGTCCTGTACCTGCTGCTTCGCTTCGTTAATCACCGCGCCTGCTGCTGGACGATCTTCCGCTGGCAGCTCACGCAGGGTGGTCATTTGCAGCGTCAGATGCCCTTTCTTACCCAGAAATTCGACGCGCACGGCGTCCAGGGCGGCGATATCCGCCGCCTCGTCGATAGCGGCCGTGGCACGGGCCACCAGGTCTGCGAGTTGGGACATGATTTCCTCTTCTTCCAGCCGGGCTGGTCAGTTCTTGTAAGGACCGTGAGATCCGATTAAGTGTCGCCAGAAACAGAAAAGCCTCCACGAGGGAGGCTTTCAGCGCGATTTTTCGTTTCTTTTCTTATGCGCAAAAGCCCCCGATTGTCAGGCGCTAAAGTAAAAAAAGAAACGGAAAATAGCAGCGTGCATGCTTGCGTTACCTTGTCTTGATAGAAACCGCACTATTGAAAAGCCCAGCGGCTAAAATGTCAATCTTTTGCGTGAGTTGCAGACAATAAAAAAGGGAGCAAGCTCCCTTTTTCATCTGACTTACGCCAGAGCTGATTTTGCTTTTTCGACCAGTGCCGTGAAGGTCACTTTGTCGAATACAGCGATGTCAGCCAGAATCTTACGGTCGATTTCAATAGAGGCTTTTTTCAGGCCATTAATGAAACGGCTGTAAGAGATACCGTTCTGACGGGCCGCAGCGTTGATACGCGCGATCCACAGCTGACGGAACTGACGCTTACGTTGACGACGGTCACGGTAAGCATACTGACCAGCTTTGATAACAGCCTGGAAAGCAACGCGGTAAACACGTGAACGTGCACCGTAGTAGCCTTTAGCTTGTTTTAAGATTTTCTTGTGACGTGCGCGAGCAATTACACCACGTTTTACGCGAGCCATGTGAGCTCTCCTATATCATATTCTGTGATGCCCTATTCTCTGCAGTACGCAAAGTATTCAGGCAGATTTATAAAAAGTTTACTTATGCGTACGGCAGGCAGGCAATAACCAGACCCAGATCGCCTTTAGACACCATGCCTTTCGGACGCAGGTGACGTTTACGCTTGGTAGACTTCTTAGTCAGAATATGACGCAGGTTCGCGTGCTTACGCTTGAAGCCGCCAGAAGCGGTCTTCTTGAAGCGCTTAGCCGCGCCACGGACAGTTTTAATCTTTGGCATTTTTACAAATATCCACTTCGCATTGTTAATAAAATGAATCAGACAGGCGAATAAAAATCCGCACAGCGCGAACGCTGCGCGGCATTATTACTTGAAGGCCTACTGTTTCTTCTTCGGTGCGAGCACCATGATCATCTGACGACCTTCGATCTTCGAAGGGAAGGACTCGACAATCGCCAGATCCATGTCTTCACACAGATCTTTACGGACGCGGTTAAGCACTTCCATACCGATCTGCTGGTGCGCCATCTCACGACCGCGGAAACGCAGCGTGATTTTGGCTTTATCGCCCTCTTCCAGAAAGCGAATCAGGTTGCGTAGTTTGACCTGATAGTCGCCATCATCGGTACCAGGACGGAATTTGATTTCCTTAACCTGGATAACTTTCTGCTTCTTCTTCTGTTCCTTAGAAGACTTACTCTTTTCATAAAGGAACTTGCCGTAATCCATAATACGGCAAACCGGCGGTTCGGCGTTCGGGCTGATTTCAACTAAATCTACGCCAGCTTCTTCGGCTTTTTCAATTGCTTCGCGCAATGTCACAATGCCAAGTTGCTCGCCGTCTACGCCAGTTAAGCGCACTTCGGTAGCACGGATTTCGCCGTTGATACGGTTCGGACGCGTCGGTTGTACTCGTTTTCCGCCTTTAATAACCTTATTCCTCTAATTGGTGAAGATGTCGGCTGCGAATCTCTTGTTGCAGCTTCTCAACAAACACATCTACGTCCATGCTCCCGAGGTCTTTACCACGGCGGGTGCGCACGGCAACTTTGCCTGCTTCCACCTCTTTCTCACCGCAAACCAGCATATAAGGGACGCGACGTAATGTGTGCTCGCGGATTTTAAAGCCTATCTTCTCGTTTCTCAAGTCTGCTTTGACACGAATGCCCGCTTTCTGCAATTTCTTTGTCAATTCGCTGACATAATCTGCCTGACTGTCGGTAATATTCATCACCACAGCCTGCACCGGTGCCAGCCAGCTCGGGAAGAAGCCCGCGAACTCTTCAGTCAGGATGCCGATAAAGCGCTCCATTGAACCGAGAATTGCACGGTGAATCATCACCGGCGTCTGACGATCGTTATTTTCGCCCACATAGGTGGCGTCCAAACGTTTTGGCAGGGAGAAGTCTAGCTGAACGGTGCCGCACTGCCATGCGCGGTCGAGGCAATCGTACAGGGTAAACTCAATTTTCGGGCCGTAGAAGGCACCTTCTCCTGGCTGATATTCGAACGGAATTTCGTTCTCCTTCAGCGCTTCTGCTAAATCCACTTCCGCACGGTCCCACATTTCATCGGTACCGATACGTTTTTCCGGACGGGTCGACAGTTTTACCACGATTTTTTCAAAACCGAAGGTGCTATACATGTCGTAAACCATGCGGATACAGCTGTTCACTTCATCACGAACCTGATCTTCAGTACAGAAGACGTGCGCATCATCCTGGGTGAAACCACGGACACGCATCAGGCCGTGTAATGCGCCTGATGGCTCATTACGGTGGCAGCTACCAAACTCAGCCATGCGCAGCGGCAGGTCACGGTAAGATTTCAGACCCTGATTAAAGATCTGAACGTGGCCTGGGCAGTTCATCGGCTTGATGCAATATTCACGGTTCTCTGAAGAGGTGGTGAACATCGCTTCTTTGTAGTTTTCCCAGTGGCCGGTTTTTTCCCACAGCACGCGGTCCATCATGAACGGACCTTTCACTTCCTGGTAATCGTACTCTTTCAGTTTGGTGCGCACGAACACTTCCAGTTCACGGAAGATGGTCCAGCCATCGTTGTGCCAGAACACCATGCCTGGTGCTTCTTCCTGCATATGATACAGGTCAAGCTGCTTACCGATTTTACGGTGATCGCGCTTCGCCGCTTCTTCCAGACGCTGCAGATAAGCAGCCAGCTGCTTCTTATCGCCCCACGCTGTACCGTAAATACGCTGCAGCATTTTGTTGTCGCTGTTTCCGCGCCAGTAAGCACCGGAGATTTTCTGCAGTTTGAAGTGATGGCAGAAACGCATGTTCGGCACGTGCGGACCGCGGCACATGTCGATGTATTCTTCATGATGATACAAACCAGGTTGATCATCGTGGCTGATGTTTTCGTCAAGAATGGTGGTTTTGTAGCTTTCGCCACGTTCAGCAAACACATCACGTGCTTCCTGCCAGCTCACCTTTTTCTTCACCACATCGTAATTAGTCTCAGCCAACTGGTGCATACGCTTTTCCAGCAGCTCAAGATCTTCCTGCGTCAGGGTGTGTTCGAGATCGACGTCATAATAGAAGCCGTTATCGATCACCGGACCAATCGCCATCTTGGTATTCGGCCACAGCTGTTTAATCGCATGCCCTAACAGGTGCGCACAGGAGTGACGGATAATTTCCAGACCGGCTTCGTCTTTGGCGGTGATAATTGCCACCTGAGCATCTTCGGTGATCGGATCAACCGCATCCACCAGCTCGCCATTTACACGACCGGCAATACAGGCTTTCGCCAGGCCCGGTCCGATATCCATCGCGATGTCCATCACGCTGACCGGACGGTCGAATACGCGCTGGCTGCCATCAGGAAGAGTAATTACTGGCATTTCATATCCTTAATTGCAGTGGTAAGCCACACGAAAGCCTACATGCAACATTGAGTTCTGTTTGAGTAACCCGGCGTAATGTCAGACCCACGTTGTCGGAATGACGCCAGGAATGTAAAGCGCCGGAGATAATAGCAGCTTTCGCCCGCGATCTAAACCCGTGAAAAATGCGCTAAGCCATCGGGAGATAAAAAAAAACCGCTGCACGGCACAGGCCGACAGCGGTTTTTTCATCACGGCTCGCTTACATCGCGTAGGAGAGCTGGATGGTGGTTTTGGTATCGGTACGATCCGGTGCAGATTCTGGCGGATTGTTGTTCCAGGTAACGTTGTAAGCCAGTTTCAGCGCGAAGTGCGAGTTGATCGCCACTTGCAGGCCAGTTTCGGAGTTCAGCGTGGTGTCATCACCAAAGCTGCTCAGAACAGAGACACCCTGAATGAATTTAGTGGTGTCGGTCAGCTGCCACTGATAGCTCAGTGCGCCGTAACCCAATGCTTTGGTTTCGTGACCACCAGCATGGAAGTCATCGTAACGAACACCTGGACCGAATTCAGCACGCAGAGAATGCACTGGGCCATTGAGGATCTGACGACCGTAACCAGCGGTTGCGACGTCACGCGCGTCATAACCGTTAAAACGGTCGCTCAACCAGCTTGCCTGACCGAACAGGTAATCAGCGCTGTTGAGGTTGTAACGAGTACGACCACCCAGGCTATAAGTCTCTGAAGAACGCTCATCGTTTGAGGAGTTATTTGCGGCATTACCCCACAAACTGTAAGCAGTGTTGGTCTGATACCAGGTCATGTTGGTTGCAGCACTCAGCGAGGAGCTGGTGGTGTTACCGGTTTGAGCCAGATATCCCGCTGACGCGCTGCCTTCAAACGGTTTTTTTGCCGTAGAAGGGTCATCCATGGAGGTAAATACGGTGTTATCTGCAAATGCCTGGTGACAAAATGCTCCAGCAGAGAGCAATAAAACAGCGGACAGCTTATTAAAGGCTTTCATTAAATGTGACCCGTACGGCAGTTTAAAAAAGAGTGAGTCTGAAGAGTTTTCCCAGCCAATCAATGCAATTTACGGTAAGTTTTGTAAAAAAGTATGAAGGTGCCAGAAATGCCAGGTTCCGCGCTGGAACCGCATGGTTAATAGGAGTTTTCCCATTACCGCTGCGCATTATAAGAGGCAATTAGCGAAATAGCAGCCCAATTGATACAAGAATTTTCTGAAGCCTGTTGACGCAGATTTACGCTCCCTTTTCCCACCTGAATTGCGCAGAATTCGCTCTATCCGCAGCGCTGGTCTACGCTGAAATCTGTTCCATTACAATGAGGTGAATGATGAGTGACCACGACCTGAAACGTTACATTGTCACGCTAAGCTATCCTGATGAGAGCTTAGGCGATCTGCAATCCCTTAACAGCGTGATGGTCAGCGGCGGTTACACCACGACCTTGCATGATGATGAAGGTCATTCGCATGAGTTAGGAACCAACAGTTTTGGCATCATCAGTGCATTGGAACAAAATGAGATCGCAGAAAACGCCGCCGGGCTGGCGGATGTTGCCCTGCATCGTAAAGCGGAGGTGAAGATCACCACGCTGTCCGAATTTCTACAGGCAAAACCCTGACGCGCCACAAATAATCGCCGCACCACTGGTTTTGCTGAAGTTTTGAGCGCTACAATCAAACCTACGCAGCGAATAAAGAGGATTACCCAATGTGGTCAGCCATTAGTCGTCTGTTAAGCGAACACGCCGGTGAAGCTGAAATCACTGAACGCTATGAACTTCCCGGTGGCGATGTGCATCCCGCCTGGCGCCTCCGTTATGGCGATCTCGACGTCTTCGTCAAATGTAATACGCGCGATATGCTGACCTTGTTCAGTTGGGAAGCTGACCAACTGGGTTTGCTGGCGCGGACGCAGACGGTCCGGGTGCCGAAAGTGTATGGCGTCGGTAATGACCGCGACAGCAGCTTTTTGCTGCTGGAATATATCCAGCCAGAGGCGCTAAATGAACACAGCGCCCTTCAGCTTGGCCAGCAGTTAGCGCGTCTGCATCAATGGAGCGAGCAACCGCAGTTTGGCCTCGATTACGACAACAACATCACCACCTCTCCCCAGCCCAACAGTTGGTTACGCCGCTGGTCAGTGTTTTTTGCTGAGCAGCGTATTGGCTGGCAGCTGCAACTGGCCGCTGAGAAAGGGGTGCAATATGGCAATACCGAATTGATCGTCGATTGCGTGCAACGCGCGCTGGCCAATCATCATCCACAACCATCATTACTACACGGCGATTTATGGCCTGCCAACTGTGCGGACAGCAGCAATGGACCTTGGCTGTTTGACCCCGCCTGCTATTGGGGGGATCGGGAGTGCGACCTCGCGATGTTGAACTACTACGTCGAATTACCGCGCCAGATTTACGAGGGATATTACTCGGTATGGCCACTGGCAGAAGGTTTCTCGCAACGACAGCCGGTGTACCAGCTCTATTATTTGCTTAATCGCGCCAACGTGTTTGCAGGTAACTGGACAAACGCCGCACAATTCGCGATTGACCAGCTTTTGAATGAAGATGCGTTAGGACAACGTCAGGCCAGACCGGCCTGACGCCTTACAGCATGCCCAGCAATTTCAGGACAAAATAACCAGCGATGGCGATGATAATCGGCAGGATATAGAGCGGGAAAACTTGCAACAAAATGGTATGACGCGGGATATGGATTTTCTCTTCCAGCTGCGCACGCGTGCGCCCTTCTGCACCTTTGGCTTGTTCAAGAATCAATTGATCCTCAATGCCTTCCTTGATATGACGCGACTGACGCCACATGCGTGCGCCTGACGCCTGCAAAGCAATGCCGACGAAAATCAGGATGTAGATAATCCAGAAGCCAATATTGGCACCGCCATGAAACTCGGGCACGGGAGAATTTTGCCAAAATAGGTTCAAAAACGGCGTATTGAACTTGATCATGTCGACCATAACATGGACAAAATCGAGCATCACCGCATCAATTCCCGGCTGCTTTTCACTGTGTTTAAACATGAAGCCAAGAATGGAAATGATGGTGGATAGCAGCGCCGGAATAAAAATTACCCAGCCAGCCACTCGCTTAAGGATGGCGATGCGGCCAGCCTGTTGGTAAGTCATGGTGTCTCCCTTCACATACAATAGTTTTGCCCTAAGTCTACCTGCACTGCGGCTTTTTTTCCTGAAAAATGCGTAACCTGCCGTGAGTCGGATTTCCCGGCTGCGCATGATAAGGTAAGGCAAATTTCAAACGGAGCTGTTGTATGTCTTATCGTCGCCCGGTGTTGGCCGCTATTTTTGATATGGACGGATTGCTGATCGACTCTGAACCCTTGTGGGATCAGGCAGAACTGGATGTGTTTGCGAGTCTGGGTGTGGATATTACCCGCCGCCATGAACTGCCCGATACGCTGGGTTTGCGCATCGATCAAACCGTCCGTATGTGGTTTGAAGCCTTACCGTGGAACGGCCCGGATCAGGCGGAAGTCACGCAACGTATTATTGCGCGTGCGCTGGCATTGGTTGAAGAGACGCGGCCATTGCTGC
Organism: Erwinia sp. S63; assembly: GCF_016625195.1. Classification (GTDB taxonomy): domain Bacteria; phylum Pseudomonadota; class Gammaproteobacteria; order Enterobacterales; family Enterobacteriaceae; genus Pantoea. Next base: position 475,802 of record NZ_JACVUP010000002.1, on the reverse strand, counting down.
CCGGCGTTGAACAGGCATTACAACTTTGCCAGCAGCAGGGATTAAAGATTGCCCTCGCCTCTGCTTCACCGCTGTTTATGCTGGAGCGCGTTTTGGAGATGTTTGATCTGCGCAAATACTTCGACGCGATTGCTTCCGCCGAATCTCTGCCGTACAGCAAACCCCATCCGCAGGTGTATCTGGATGCGGCGGCGAAATTAGGGGTGGACCCGCTGAACTGCGTGACGCTGGAAGATTCGTTCAACGGCATGATTGCCACTAAAGCTGCGCGCATGCGTTCGATTGTGGTGCCTGCGGCCGAGTACGCGGATGATGCGCGTTGGGCGCTGGCGAATGTGAAGCTGGCTAATTTGACTGAGTTGAAAGCTGAGCATCTGTTCAATTAATTCTGATGCACCCATGCCGGGCAAGAACTTAGCCCATCCATTCTCGTTGCCCGCCTGTGGGCAACGTTTCGCATTGTTCCTCAACGCTCACTCCAGCAGCAACATCGCGTATTTGATCGCCCACACAAATAAATAAAACAACGTTTCATTTTTATTGAATTCACATCCCATCCTGCCTAAGATGCCCAAAGACCCACATCGGGACACTTCCTTTAACTTTGAGAGGTCTGAGATGGACGTTCGTCAAAGCATTCATACTGAGCATGCAAAAAATCTGGACACCGCCGGATTACGTCGCGAATTTTTGATCGAGAAAATTTTTGACGCCGATAACTACACCCTCACTTACAGCCATATTGACCGCATCATTATTGGTGGCGTTATGCCCGTGCAGCAGTCGGTGATGATTGACGAGGAAGTCGGCAAGCAGTTGGGCGTCAGCTATTTTCTCGAACGCCGCGAACTGGGCGTGATCAATATTGGCGGGCCAGGCTTGATTGACGTCGATGGCAAAACCTGGGAGGTGGGCCATCAGGAGGCGCTGTATGTGGGCCAGGGGGCTAAAAGCGTGGTTTTCCGCAGCAGCGACGCCAGCCATCCAGCGAAGTTTTATTACAACAGCGCACCGGCACACACCTGCTATCCGGATAAAAAGATCACTCTGGAAGATGCGGTAAAAGCCACGCTGGGCGATGCCGCGACCTCAAACCGTCGCACCATTAATAAATTTATCGTGCCGGATGTGTTACCCACCTGCCAGCTCACCATGGGACTGACGCGCCTTGATGACGGCAATCTGTGGAACACCATGCCGTGTCACACCCATGAACGTCGTATGGAAGTGTACTTTTACTTTGATATGGCGGATGACAGTGCCGTTTTCCACATGATGGGCCAGCCGCAGGAAACACGCCATTTGCTGGTGCATAACGAGCAGGCGGTGATCTCACCAAGCTGGTCAATTCATGCCGGAGTCGGCACACAGCGCTATACCTTTATCTGGGGCATGGTGGGCGAAAACCAGGTATTCGATGACATGGACCACGTCAGCATCAGCGCGCTGCGCTAACAGGAGTGAAAGATGATCCTTAACGCATTTAATCTGGAAGGCAAAATTGCGCTGGTGACCGGCTGCAACACCGGTTTAGGTCAGGGAATGGCACTGGGGCTGGCGCAAGCGGGCTGCGACATCATCGGCGTTAACCGCGCCGGACCTGCCGATAGCCAGGCTAAAGTCGAAGCTTTAGGTCGCCGCTTTTGGTCGATTCAGGCCGATCTGACTCAGCCGTCAGGGGTGCCGCAGATTGTTGAGCAAGCCGTGGCTCAGGCTGGGCGCATCGATATTCTGGTGAATAACGCAGGCATCATTCGACGTGAGGATGCGCTCAACTTCAGCGAGCAGGATTGGGATGATGTGATGAACATCAACAGCAAAAGCCTGTTCTTCCTGTCTCAGCAGGTGGCGCGTCAGTTTATCGCTCAGGGCAAAGGCGGCAAGATTATCAATATCGCCTCAATGCTCTCCTTCCAGGGCGGTATTCGCGTGCCTTCTTATACTGCATCGAAAAGTGCGGTGATGGGCTTAACGCGCCTGATGGCCAATGAGTGGGCAAAACACGGCATTAACGTTAATGCCATTGCTCCCGGTTATATGGCAACCAATAACACCGAACAACTGCGCAATGACGAATCACGCAACGAAGAGATCCTCGGGCGTATCCCTGCCGGACGCTGGGGTATTCCGGATGACATGATGGGCCCAATTGTGTTTCTGGCATCTGACGCGGCGGATTATGTGCACGGCTACACCCTGGCCGTCGATGGCGGATGGTTAGCACGCTAACCTGTTCTTTTCCCGCGTCATTATGACGCGGGAAAGTGAAAAATATTAACGCTTCGTTACAGCGTCACCGTTCTATTTTACTGGATAAATCCCTATACTGGATGCATCGACAGTTTTTGCAGCCAGGTTTCATCATGACGGCCGAAGGCCATATCATTTTTGCCATTGCCAGCGCGATTTTTGCCAAGCGTGCGGAGCTGACGCCAGTGATGGCCAGCGCCGACTGGTGGCATCTCGTGCCTGCTGCGCTGTTGACCTGTCTGTTGCCCGATATTGACCATCCCAAATCCGTGTTAGGCCAGCGCCTGAGATGGATCTCGCAACCTATTGCCCGCGCATTTGGTCATCGCGGATTTACCCACAGTTTGCTGGCGGTGGCGATCAGCCTGTGGCTGTTCCAGATCAACGTCCCGGCTGACTGGTTCCTGCCCGCCGATGTTCTGCAGGGTATGACGCTGGGCTATCTCAGCCACATCGTCGCCGACATGTTGACTCCCGCAGGCGTTCCCTTGCTGTGGCCGTGCCGTTGGCGTTTCCGTTTACCACTGCTCAATAGCCAAAAAGGCAATCAGCTGGAGCGCGCACTCTGCCTCGCATTGGTCGGTTACGCGTTGTGGTTTCCGGCTGGCATGCCCTCTTTTGGTGCCAACGGTTGGCCCGAGCAACTGTTTAATACGCTGCAAAATGGTGTCGGTCGATTGGTTAATGGTCAAAGCGGTCAATAACCAGGCAAATCAATCAATAAAGTTATAAACCATTCCTTTTGAGTATAAGCCTGCACTTTCCTGAACTGGTAACATTCCTGACATTCCCTGACGGGAACTTACTGTCTTCCGCGCCAGCCAAACTTGCTGCGCGGCACATCTCTGGAGTCGAGTATGGATTTTCCCCTCATTATTAATATCGTCGCCTTCGTTGCGTTGCTGATTCTGTTGAATCGCATCGGCAATCAAAGCTGGAGTCTGTCGAAACGCGTACTGACTGGTTTAGTCATTGGCGTACTGTTCGGCCTGGCGCTGCAAACTATTTATGGCGAAAACAGCCCGGTAGTGAAGGCCTCGATTGGCTGGTTCAACATCGTCGGCAATGGTTATGTCCAGTTGCTGCAGATGATTGTGATGCCGCTGGTCTTTGCCTCGATCCTGAGCGCGGTAGCGCGTCTGCATAACGCCTCTTCACTCGGCAAAATCAGTGTACTGACCATTGGCGTGTTGCTGTTCACTACCGCTATCTCAGCGCTGGTGGGTGTGATGGTGACGGGTCTGTTTGGCCTGAGCGCGGAAGGTCTGGTACAGGGTGCACAGGAAACCGCCCGTCTGAGCGCCATTCAAAGCAACTATGTGGGCAAGGTTGCCGATCTCAGCACGCCGCAGTTGCTGCTCTCCTTCATCCCGAAAAACCCGTTTGCTGATATGGCGGGCGCGAACCCCACCTCCATCATCAGCGTGGTGATTTTCGCTGCCTTCCTCGGCGTAGCTGCATTGCAGCTGTTGAAGGATGACAAAGTCAAAGGCGAGCGCGTGCTGGTGGCGATTGATACCCTGCAGTCGTGGGTGATGAAGCTGGTGCGTCTGATCATGAAACTGACGCCGTACGGTGTGCTGGCGCTGATGACTAAAGTGGTGGCGGGCTCTAACCTGCAGGACATCATCAAGCTCGGCGGTTTCGTGGTCGCCTCTTATCTCGGTCTGGCGATCATGTTTGGCGTGCACGCCCTGCTGCTGTCGGTGAACGGCATCAACCCGATGCGCTTCTTCCGCAAAGTGTGGCCGGTGATTACCTTTGCTTTCACCAGCCGTTCCAGTGCAGCCAGTATTCCGCTCAACGTCGAAACGCAGACGCGTCGTCTTGGTGTGCCGGAATCAATTGCCAGCTTCTCGGCTTCCTTCGGTGCCACCATTGGTCAGAATGGTTGCGCGGGTTTGTACCCGACCATGCTGGCAGTGATGGTTGCACCAACGGTCGGCATCAACCCATTTGATCCGATGTGGATTGCCACGCTGGTCGGTATCGTTACGCTAAGCTCGGCCGGTGTTGCCGGCGTCGGCGGCGGCGCCACCTTCGCCGCGCTGATTGTGCTGCCTGCGATGGGCTTACCGGTGACCCTGGTTGCGCTGCTGATTTCCATCGAGCCGCTGATCGACATGGGCCGTACCGCATTGAACGTCAATGGTTCGATGACGGCCGGTTCACTCACCAGCCGCTGGCTCGGTTTGACCGATAAAAAAGTGCTGGAGAGCGACGAGCACGCTGAACTGGCGCATCGTTAATCCCGGATAAAACATCAACGGCAGGCCTCATCGCCTGCCGTTTTTTTATGGCTGAAACTCCGCAATTCCCCCCGATCGTGGCGCTAGCGTCAGGAAAGCGTTAAGCATGGTAAACAGACGAAAAATCAGCCACTTTTCACTTGAATTTTGTCCTCAGAAGGCTAATTCTGCTATCAGTCATAGCAGGAGAATCACCGATGAAAAACGTTATCGCCTCGGTGCTGGCGTTAACCTTATTAACGCCCGCCATTAGTTTTGCCCACCCTTACGGCTGGGGCCCCGGCCCAGGTCCACATTGGGGTGGTGGCCCACGTTGGGGCGGTCCTGGTCCGCTGCGCTTCTTACCGGAGGCGGCGACAGCGGTGCTGATAGGCGGTCTCACTTATTACATGCTGAATGGCAACTACTACCAGCGTCAGGGCGATACCTACGTGGTGGTTCAGGCGCCTGAAGCGCCGCCAGAAGGCGGGATGCGCGTACTGGATTTCAACGGGAAGCGCTATTACGTGCAGGAAGGTCACTACTATCAGCGTGAGATGGGCGGCAATTATGTTGAAGTGCCGCGCCCTTATGGACTGTAAGCGTTAAACGAAAAAAGGCCCGTCATTGACAGGCCTTTTTGCATTCGGCAAGAATTACTGAGCAGCTTGCGGATCGGTATCGTAGTCTTTACAGCTCTGGAAGCCGTAGTTCATTACGCGGCCCACATCGTTATAACTGACAAAGTAGGTCTGTGCTTTACCATCACGCTCGCCAATCACGTAAGTCTGGCAAGTACCACGGGCGTGTACCATGGTGATTTCAGTTGATGGTGCACCCGCAATTTGGCGAACCTGATCGCGCGTCATTCCTTTTTTCACATCCTTAACCACCGGCTTAGTCACATAGCTTTCAGCTTTGTCATAAGTCGTACAACCAGACAGAGCTACCAGCGTCACAGCAGCAGCGATACATCCCAGCACTTTATTCATCTTTATATTCCTCATTCTTTGTCCATGTCACACTAAGCCTGGAACATAAATCCAGATTTATCAACTCAATGGCTTCGCTTTAAGCCCATTCTGAAGCGTTAGTTTTTCGTAAAGTTGCTGTGTTGCCGCTTCGCGCTTCGTATAATCCCCCGGAAAAAAAATCTCAAGACATCAAGAAAACAGAGGATCAATGACACCTGCACACTCTAATCGGCTGGTTTACGCCATTACGCTGGGCCTGCTTGCGGCACTCGGGCCGCTCTGCATCGACCTGTATCTGCCTGCCTTACCTGAACTGGCGCGCGATCTGCACACTGAAACCGCCACCGCGCAGTTAAGTTTAACTGCAGGGTTACTGGGCCTCGGCGCAGGACAATTGCTGTTTGGGCCGATGAGCGACAAATTTGGCCGTATTCGCCCCCTGATGCTGTCATTGGTGTTGTTATTTATTGCATCGATTGGCTGCGCGCTGGCAAAAGACATTCACTCGCTGCTGGTGGCACGCTTGTTTGAAGGCCTGGCGGGCGCTGGCGGTGCAGTATTGTCACGCGCTATTGCTCGTGATATGTACAGCGGCCATGAACTGACGCGTTTCTTTGCCCTGCTGATGCTGGTCAATGGTCTGGCGCCGATTGGAGCGCCGGTGCTCGGCGGCGTGTTAATGACGGTGCTGAACTGGCGCGGCATTTTTGTGGCGCTCGGTTGTATCGCCGTACTGCTGGTCTTCCTTGCGCGCTGGAAACTGCACGAAACGCTGCCCGCCGAACGTCGCAGTCAGGGCTCGATCTTTTCAGCCTGGGCGGCACTCGGCAAGGTGGTCACTCATCGTCCCTTCATGGGCTTCTGCCTGACGCAGGGCTTTATGATGTCCGGCATGTTTGCCTACATTGGCGCTTCCCCGTTCGTATTACAGCAAATCTACGGCCTGTCGCCGCAGGCATTTAGCTTCTGCTTCGCCGCCAATGGCTTCGGCCTGATTATTGCATCACAAACCAGTGCACGCTTGTGCCCGCTGTGGGGGGAATATCGTGTGCTGAAAGGCGGACTGACGCTGGCGTTCGTGGCGTCAAGTTGCTTGCTATTAACCGGCTTGACCGGTGCACCATTGCCAATCATTCTGCTGGCACTGTTCTTCACCATCGCCAGTAACGGTGTGATTGCCACCACGGCTTCGTCATTGGCGATGCAAAGCCAGGGACACCGTGCGGGCAGCGCCTCGGCGGTGATTGGCGTCACCATGTTCACGCTTGGCGCCATTGCCGTGCCGGTGACCGGATTGGGCGGCACCTCGGTGGCGAGCATGACGGGCACCATCTTTGGCTGCTTTATGCTGGCAATTTTGATGTTCATCCTGTTGGCACAAAAACCGAAAAGCGCCTGAAAAGCCTGCAAATAAGTGCGACAACAAGCCATGCAGCTTGTTGTTTGCCAGCGGAGGCGTTAGCTTTAGCAGATGATTCGCATTGTGCCGTCAGGCTACTGACTTGAGGAGAGGTTCATGTCACTGCAGCAGGAAATCATTGAAGCGTTGGGTGTTAAACCCGTTATCGATCCGCAACAGGAAGTCCGCGTCAGCGTCGATTTTCTGAAATCCTACCTGAAAGCCAATCCATTCCTGAAAACCCTGGTGCTCGGCATCAGCGGCGGACAGGACTCCACGCTAACCGGCATCCTGTCACAAACCGCTATTCGCGAGTTGCGTGAAGAGACCGGCGACAAAGATTACACCTTTATCGCCGTGCGCCTGCCGTATGGCGTGCAGGCCGATGAGCAGGATTGTCAGGATGCGCTGGCGTTTATCCAGCCGGATCGCACCTTGGTCGTGAATATCAAGGAAGCGATTCTCGCCAGCGAGCGCGCGTTGAAAGAAGCGGGCATCGTGGTTTCCGATTTCGTGCGCGGCAACGAGAAAGCGCGTGAACGTATGAAGGCACAATACAGCATCGCCGGCATGACCAAAGGCGTGGTGGTAGGCACCGACCATGCGGCCGAAGCCGTGACCGGTTTCTTCACCAAATACGGTGACGGCGGCAGCGATATCAACCCGATTTTCCGCCTGCACAAAGGTCAGGGAAAACAGCTGTTAAAAACCCTTGGCTGCCCGGAACACTTGTATCTGAAGCATCCTACTGCCGACCTGGAAGACGATCGTCCTGGCTTGCAGGATGAAGTGGCACTTGGCGTCACCTATCAACAGATTGACGCTTATCTGGAAGGCAAAACCATCGATGCCGCCGCCGCGAAGACCATTGAAGGCTGGTATTTGAAAACCGAACACAAACGTCGCCCGCCAATTACCGTGTTCGACGATTTCTGGAAAAAGTAACCGCTCTACGTTTCCCGCCGCTGTCGCGGGAAACGCCCTCCTCCTGCCGCTGACTGGCGAGTAAAGCATCACGCTGATATACTGGACAGACAACCAGTAATCGGAGTGTGTTTTGGTCAGACGTGCAGCCAGCCACCGCCTCGAATTTGATGCGGCCGCGATTTATCAATATCCCGAACATTTACGCCAATGGCTGGAAGGATTACCCAATCAGCCCGGCGTTTACACCTTTCACGGTGACAGCGATAACCTGCCGTTATATATCGGCAAAAGCGTCAACCTGCGCAGTCGGGTGATGTCGCATTTTCGCACCCCGGATGAAGCCAACATGTTGCGTCAGGCGCGACGCGTCACCTGGATCCCCACCGCTGGCGATCTTGGCGCGCAATTGCTGGAAGCGCAGATGATCAAAACGCAACAGCCGCTGTTTAATAAGCGCCTGCGCAAAAATCGTCAGCTCTGTTCGTTACAGCTTGGCGATGGCGCTCCACAGGTGGTGTACGCCAAAGATCTCGACTTCTCGTGCTCACCGAATCTCTACGGCTTATTTCGCAGTCGCTTTGCGGCCATGGAAAAACTCAAGTCGATAGCCGATGAACAGCGCCTGTGCCATGGATTGCTGGGATTGGAGCGGTTAACGCCGGGACGCGGCTGTTTTCGCGCCGCGCTAAAACGCTGTGCTGGGGCGTGTTGCGGCAACGAATCCATTGAAGCCCATCAGCAACGGTTGCATCAGGCATTGGAACAGATGCGCGTGGTGTGCTGGCCGTGGCAAGGCCCGGTTGGCATGGTGGAAGTGGGCACAGAGATGACGCAGATTCACGTTATCGATCACTGGTTCTGGCTCGGTTCGGTCGCTACCGAAGCAGAGGCCCGCCAACTGCAGCGCGCACGCCAGGGTTTTGATCATGACGGCTATAAAATTTTGTGCCGCCCGCTACTGTCCGGAGTTTTCCCGCTGATTGAACTCTAAAACAAAACCGCCGACGCTGCCCAAAGCATCAGATGCAGTGGACAGCGTCGGCGGTCTCAAACCGATTAGCTAAACGGCTTATTCACCATCAGCCGGCGGTGGCGGCATTTTACCGTCATGCGGGCCTTTCTCTGTCAGACGTTTCTCAAAGTTGGCGTTGTACTGTTTTTTCTGCTCAGGCGTCAGCACGTTGTAAATCTTGTTCTGTGTTTCCATCATGCTCACCGCACGATCTTTCGCGTTGGCGGTCATTTTCTCAGCCTGCGCTTCGGCTTTCGCTTTGTCGAAAGTATCTGAAGCGATGATGCTGTGGTTAGCACGACGCTCTTCCAGAGATGGACGTTTCATCTCTTTATGGCTGTCACGCATGATAGTTTTGATCTGCGCTTTCTGCGCATCTGTCAAATTCAGGCCTTTGAACATCATCTCCATACCATGATGATGCATTGGCGGCTTGTGCATCGGTTTTTCGCTACCTGCTGGCGGTGGTGTCAGATTGTCCGCTGCAGCGTGGACGATGTTGGCAGCACCAAGAGCCATTGCAGTAGCCAGGAACAGGGAAGTGAGTTTACGCATAATATTTGTCCTTACTATTCAGTTTCATGACGACAAGGTGTGTCGCGTCTTCGGAAACAAGCATACGACGCCGAACGTCAACTACTCAGAGTCTGAGTAAAGCCCTGAAAGCATAAAAGACAGTAATCGGGCAATCATGGAGAGAAAGAGAAGAAATGCGTGAGGAATTGCAAAAGAGTATGACAATCAAAGGGAAATGCGCAGGAATTAAGGAGGAGTGTAACGGTATTGTCGGATTTGCGGAAGGGAAAAATGGGTGAATTTTCTTCACCCACCTTTTTTATAACGTCAGTGCCTGCGTTTGCTCGTTTTCTTCCACCAGCATCAAGCCTGCACGCAATCCTGCGGCAACATTCGGATTGGGAAACAGCACATATTCGCGCGCCTGTTGCACGTAATAGCGCGTCTCGCCCTCTTCTGCCAGCAACGTGCCCTGAGGAAACGCGGTAAAGTTCAACGTCTCGGGCCCCATGTGCAGCACAAACTCGTCGCCGTGACGGGTAATCTGCTGTGCCACACGATAGTGTCGCGGCTGTTCCCGCACTTCTGGCAGTGACTCACCGTACAACAATGCCGCCAGCGCCAGCTGTACCGCCGCGAACTGGCTAAGATCATTTTCACCAAACGGCAGCGCTTTACCCAACTCCAGCGTGCAGCTGGCCGCATCGTGATGTTCACAGCTGTAATGGGTAAAAGTGCCACCTGGGGCACGATGAAACACCAGCGCCTCCAGCTCTGCCGCCGCCAGCCAGTGCAGGAAATCCTGCGGCCACGGCTGAGGATTCAGCGGCATCACGCCGAAACGCGCATGGTATGAGCCGCGAATCGCGGTATGCAGATCGAGATGCCAGCGCACTTCATGATCGCGACACTCGCGCCAAAACCGCTCAAGCGCTTGCTCCAGTTGCAGCGTACGCTGCGCTTCAGGTAGGTCGGGAACCTTCTGCCAGCGCCCTCCAAACAAACGGTTAATGTCATATTGCTGATAGCGTTTGCCGCTGCGCAGCGCCTCTGGATTGCCCAGTATCACCAGCAAGCGCACCGCTAACGGCTGCTCTCCCCGCAATAGCGGCGTCAATAGCAGGTTGAGAATCTCAACCGGGGCCGTTTCGTTGCCGTGTACGCCAGCTGACAGCACCAACGCCTGATGCGTCGGTGCATGGGGGGTCAGGGATAGAATGCCCTCATCGTGCCACTGCCACTGTAAATGGGCATTGCTGCCCTGTCGCTGCTGGGGCGGCTTACCTGACAGGGTCTGTTGTAGAAAATCCTGCATGTACACTCCTTTTCAACTCAGAAGCTTCACTTACCCTCTGAGGTTAACGCTGAAATGCGTAGACACTGCCTAAGTCTAGCAGCTGTGTCAGCTCATCCAGCGCGGTGCGTCCCTCACGCAGTAATTGCGGATCGGCCAAATCGGCTTGCGTGAGGCGATCGCGGTAGTGGCGATCCACCCAGCTGTTCAGGGTGGTGAACAGGCGATCGTTCATCAGTACCGCTGGATTGAGGGCCTGACGCTCTGCTTCGGTCAGCACCACGCGCAAACGCAAACAAGCTGGCCCACCGCCGTTGCACATGCTCTCACGCAGATCGAACACCGTGAGCTCACGAATCGGCCCGCCGCTCTCCACCAGCCCGGTCAAATAGCGCCATACGCCGGCGTGCTGGCGTGACTCTTCTGGCAGCACCAGTCGCATGCCACCTTCAGGATGCTGTAACAGTTGGCTGTTAAACAGATAGGTATTCACCGCGTCCGCCACTGACACTTTATCGCGCGGCACCACAATAGGTTGGAAACCGGGCACGCGCGCCGCCAGCTGTTGTAATAACGCCGGCTGATCGACAAACGCCTCTTCATGGCAGAACAGCACCTGCTGGTTGCTCACGGCGATGACATCGTTGTGGAACACGCCCTGATCGATCACCAGCGGGTTTTGCTGTGCAAACAGCGTGCGCTCATCGTCGAGCTGATGCAAACGCGCCACCGCGGCACTGGCTTCCCGCGTCTGACGTGCCGGATAACGTGCCGGTGCAGCACCCTGCTGTTGACCATCACGACCATAAACAAACAGCTGAACACCCGCATCGCCGTAGTCCGCACCAAAGCGGTTATGGTTAGCGGCACCTTCATCGCCAAACAGCGCCACCTGCGGCAAAGCATCATGCACGCTGAAATGTTGCGGATCGCGGAAAATGGCGCGCAGCAAGTCGGCGGTTTCCGGCGCTTCGATGGCGCGATGGAATTTATTGTTGAGGTTAGCCACGGTGAAGTGCACGCGGCCATCGGCGCTATCAGCCGAAGGCGATACGGTGGCAGCATTCGCCACCCACATTGCCGAGGCAGAACTGGCAGCGGACAACAGCTGCGGCGCCTGCTGAGCCGCTTTCGCCAGTACCTGTTCGTCCGTGCCAGCAAAACCGAGCTGGCGTAGTAGCGGGATATTCGGCCGCTCATGCGGCGGGATCACCCCTTGCACGTAGCCCAAGTCCGCCAGCGCTTTCATTTTCAGCAGGCCCTGCTTCGCGGCCAGGCGGGGGTTTGAAGGCTGCAGCTGATTGCGCGTCGACGCTTCATTACCAAAGGAGAGCCCGGCGTAATGGTGCGTCAGGCCGACCAGTCCATCAAAGTTGGCTTCAAACGCTTTCATTATTCGGCTCCTTTCGCGGAGAAATCGAGTCCCGGCGACAAGCTGCCCGGCAACGCCAGGCTTGGGCTCTCCAAAGATGCCATCGGCCACGCACAGTAGTCCGCAGCATACCAGGCACTGGCGCGATGGTTACCGGAAGCACCCACACCGCCAAAGGGCGCTGAACTGGCGGCACCGGTTAACGGTTTGTTCCAGTTAACAATCCCGGCACGCGCTTCCAGCAGCAGCTGGTCAAACTGCGCACGTTGTGGAGAGATCAAGCCGCAGGACAAGCCGTAACGCGTCTGGTTGGCAAGGCGAATCGCCTGATCGTACTCATCGTAACGGATGACTTGCAGCAGCGGACCAAACACCTCTTCGTCGGGCAGCTTCGCCACGTCGGTCATCTCAATGATGCCAGGAGTGATAATGGCGCTGTCGCGATCCGGCCAGTGCATCGCCAGCAACACCTTGCCGCCCAGATCGATGCGCTGCTGCCAGGCCGCGAAAATATGTCCGGCAGCGGCAGGCGAAATCACGCTGCCCATAAAGTGCTGCGGTTCAGCATTCCATGCGCCAGGTTGCAGGCGTCCGGCCACTTCCACCAAACGCTGCAGGAAGGCATCGCCTGCCGCTCCACGCTTCACCAGCAGACGACGTGCACAGGTGCAGCGCTGTCCAGCAGTAATAAAGGCAGACTGGATCGCAATATGTACCGCACCATCAAGGTCTGAAGGATCTTCAACAATCAGCGCATTGTTACCACCCATCTCCAGCGCCAGCATTTTCTCCGGCTGCCCGGCGAACTGGCGATGCAAGTGATAGCCGGTTGCGGCGCTGCCGGTAAACAGCAGGCCATCAATTTGCGGTTCATGCGCCAGTGCCTGGCCGGTTTCGCGCGCGCCCTGCAACAGCGCTATCACGCCAGCTGGCAGGCCCGCCTGCTCCCACAGCTCAACGGTTTTTTCCGCTGTCATCGGCGTGAGTTCACTTGGCTTAAATACCACGCAGTTGCCCGCCAGCAGCGCAGGAACGATATGACCGTTCGGCAGATGACCGGGGAAATTATAAGGACCAAACACCGCGAGCACACCATGCGGACGATGGCGCAGCGAACTGTCACCCTCGGCCTGCTCTCCGGTACGCGTGTGATAGGCTTTCACCGAAATAGCGATTTTGTTGATCATCGCCTGCACTTCGGTCAGGGTTTCCCAGCGCGGCTTACCGGTTTCTTTGGCGATGGTCTCTGCCAGTGCAGTTTTGTGGCTCTCGAGTAATGTGGCGAAGGCTTCCACTACCGCCTGGCGCTCCGCAAACGGCTTGCGTGCCCACGCGGGAAAAGCCGCGCGCGCCGCTTCACAAGCCGCCGCCACTTGCGCACCGGTCGCTGCCCGACCCTGCCACAATGTTTCACCGTTCACCGGGTTTTGTTTGGTTAACGCTTCCGCGCCACCTGTCAGCCATTGACCATTGATGAAGTGCGTCATGCTTTTTTCTCCTCGCGGCACAGCGTGACCACACGCAATGCATCGCCATAATCGCAGCGCAACGCCGTGCGCTGATGTTCATTGATGCGGACTTTCCCGCTCGCCATATCGACAGGCAGCAGCGCCACGCGGAAATGCTGGTAATCACCGTTGGCGACCAGACACAGCGGCCAGATTTCATCCGCTTCCCCGGCTTCGGCCTGAAGCAGATGACTTTTACGAATGGCACGAATACGATCAATTTCGCATTCCAGCGTTGGGCCGCCGTCAAAGATGTCGACGTAATTAAGATAACGAAACCCTTCGGCTTCCAGCACGGCACGCGCGGGGGCCGTTTTCGGATGCACTTCACCAATCACTTTCTGCGCCGCTTCGCTGAGATAGTGGATATACAGCGGATGTTTTGGCATCAGCTCGGCAATAAAGGCTTTCTGCCCGGTGCCGCTGAGGAAATCGGCCTCACGAAACTCCATCGAGAAGAAACGGCTGCCGACACTGTCCCAGAACGGGGAATGACCAGTGTCATCGCTGACACCGCGCATCTCTGCCACCACATGCTTCATAAAGCGGTCGCGGAAATTTGCCATAAACAGGAAGCGGGATTTCGACAGCAGATGGCCATTTTTGCCATCGCGATAATCAGGATCGAGGAACAACGTGCACAGCTCGCTGCTGCCGGTGTGGTCGTTACTTAACGACAGCGTTGGTAAGCTGGCGTAGACGTTTAACTCTTTCGAAGCGTGCACCTGGGTGCCCACACGGAAGTTGTACCACGGGTCTTGCAGGCCGACTGCCACCTCAATAGCACAGATGCCGACAGCACGGTTGTCTTCGCTGTCGGCCAGCACAAACACATAGCCTTGTTCAGCACGCGATAGCGCGCCCTGCCAGGTGAGCAGAGAACGCTCAATACGCGCTTTCAGTGTATCGCTATCGGCGGGCAGCGAAGTTAAGCCGCCCCCGGTTTTGCCCGCCAGCGACAGCAACTGCGCAAGGTCGTCACGTTCGACGGGGCGAATCACCATCATGATGCAGCTCCTGTGAGTACACGAGCGCAGGCACGTTCAAAGCGCGCCAGTCCCTCTTTCACTTCCGCTTCACTGATATTCAGCGCTGGCGCGAAACGCACCACGTTAGCACCGGCAATCAGCACCATGACACCTTCTTCAGCCGCCGCCAGGTTGAACTGCTTCGCTTTCCCGGCAAAATCCTCATTTAGCACGGCACCAATTAACAGTCCGAGACCGCGCACTTCTTTAAAGATCGGCAGGCGCTGATTCATCTCCTGCAAAGCATCGACAAACCACTGGTGGCGCTGCGCCACGCCCGCCATAAAATCGGGCTGGTTAATCAGCTCCATCACTTTACCGGCGACGGCACCCGCCAGCGGGTTACCGCCGTAGGTGGTGCCATGAGTGCCCACGCCCATCACCAACGCCAAATCTTCGCGTGTCAGCATCGCGCCAATCGGGAAGCCGCCACCGAGCGCTTTGGCGGTGGTCAGGACGTCCGGCGTCACGCCATAGTGCATGTAGGCATACAGCGAACCGGTACGACCCACGCCGCTCTGTACTTCATCGAATATCAGGGTCGCCTGATGTTTGTCGCACAGTTCACGCAGGCCGCGCAGGAAAGCAGGATCGGCAGGCAAGACACCGCCTTCGCCCTGAATCGGTTCAACAATCACGGCACAGGTCTGGTCATTGATCAGTGCTGCGGCAGAGGCGAGGTCGTTGAAGTTGGCGTGCTCAATCGCCGGAGGCAGCGGTGCAAAATCACGTGAGTAAGCCGGTTGTCCACCCGCTGAAACGGTAAACAGCGTGCGTCCATGGAAAGCATTATTGAAGGCTACAATGCCATTTTTCTCTGCGCCAAAACGATCGTGCGCCACTTTACGGGCCAGCTTCAGTGCAGCCTCATTGGCTTCTGCCCCGGAGTTACAGAAGAACACGCGATCGGCGAAGGTGGCGTCAATCAGCTGTTTAGCCAGACGTAAAATAGGTTCGTTAGTATAGCCATTGCCGGTGTGCCACAGCTTACCCGCCTGCTCGGTCAGTGCCTGTTGCAAAGCCGGATGCGCATGTCCCAATGCATTCACCGCGATGCCGCCTGCAAAGTCGATGTAATCCTTACCTTGCTGATCCCAAAGGGTTGAGCCTTCAGCACGCACCGGTACGAAAGCCGCGGGGGCGTATACCGGCATCATCCATTGATCAAAATCGTGACGTGAAACCTGCAGTGACATAGCCATTTCTCCTGCTCCACCTGAGTGAAGCTATTGTTTTAAAATTGTTAAAATCTGTTGTGTCGCAGCACTACTGTAGAGTGCAGTAAGCGTGCCAGCTAGCGGAAAAAATGCATAAACGGGTTTGGGTAACGCAATATCAATGAGTTACACCAGATCGCTATTCACATAAAATGCATAAAAAGTGAATATCAGTCTGATGGAGATGGGAGAGCAGCAATTTATTTAGCAGATTTATGCATTCACAAAATGAAATAGCGCTTTTGTGATCGCACAGGGAATATTTCGCCGAAATGTCGCGACTCTCGCCCTGTTTTAGGGCAATTTGTGCATTTATGGTGCGCGAATATGCAGGAAGCGTGCAGCCAGATGTGCAAGAAAAGGCAGCGCTGATTCGCCGCTAATTAACAATCTCGTTGCATATTTGGCTGTATTTTGAACAGCCATTGAATTAAACATAAGTTAAACGACATTTAGTGACTAAGGTTATTATCAGAGCAGAAATAAAAGGATACAAAGAGATTAACCAGATAATTACCACGCTAATGATTAGGTGGTTTTCTATATTTGTTATTGAACAATAATGCATAGGCTTGTGCTATTTAACCCTCAAAGAAACGCGGTGATTTACTTTTCTTTAATTTTACTAAAAACCATTAAAAACAATTATTTATGTATTTGTATTGGTCAAATGCATGACGGAATTGAGATAAGTTTATCCAATGTAAAATCCCGAATAATGGAAGTTAAGATTAAAAATCACACAAAAAGCCAATCAGAAATATTTAGTTACATATATTGCACTGTTGATCTTGAACCTTTTGTGTCATTTTCTTTTCACCCCGATTACGGGGACACAATTAAAAAATATCACAGGGTAAATTATAAATGATGAAGCGCTCCTTACTGGCAGCAGTGATGCCTTTACTGCTGGGACTTTCTTCGGCTCAGGCCGCCGAAATCTATAACAAAGATGGCAACAAGCTGGACCTGACCGGCAAAATCAACGTTTCGCATCTGTTCTCTGATAACGACAGCCAGAACGGTGAAGTCTCTTCCTATACCCGTCTGGGCTTTAAAGGCGAAACCAAAATTAATGACCAACTGACCGGCTATGGTCAGTGGCAATACCAGTACAGCCTGAGCAACTCTGAAGGCAGCGATGCCAACTCAGGCAACAAAACCCGTCTGGGCTTTGCGGGTCTGAAAGTGGCCCAGTTTGGTTCAATCGACTACGGCCGTAACTACGGTCTGGTGTATGACGTACTGGGTTACACCGATATGCTGCCGTACTTTGGTGGTGATTCCGGTTACACCGATGCCTTCCTGTCAGGCCGTTCTACCGGTGTCCTGACCTGGCGTAACAAAGATTTCTTCGGTCTGGTGAAAGGCTGGAACTTTGCCGCGCAGTACGAAGGCAAAAACGAGCGCTCTGATAGCGCGACTGCCAGCAACCTGGCGGTACGTCGTTCGAATGGTGATGGCTTTGCGCTGTCAACCTCTTATGACTTCGATTTCGGCCTGAGCCTTGTCGGTGCTTACGCTAATCTGGATCGCGTTACTGCACAGAACACCGCGACCTACGGCCGTGGCGATAAAGCGCAGAGCTGGGCAGCCGGTCTGAAATATGATGCTAACCAGATTTACCTGGCGACCATCTATGGCGAAACGCAGAATGCGACCCCAATCGGTAACAGCGGTTTCGCTAACAAAGCGGTGAACTTTGAAGCCGTTGCACAGTATCAGTTCCTGAACGGCCTGCGTCCTTCACTGGGCTATGTGTCTTCTCGCGCGAAAGATGTTGAGAACAACGTGGGCGATACCGATCTGTTCAAATACGTTGCCGTTGGCGTGACTTACTACTTCAACAAGAACATGTCTGCTTATGCAGAATATAAAATCAACCTGTTGAAAGATAACAACGCGTTGAACATCAACACTGACGACGTAACTGCTGTTGGTCTGGTGTATCAGTTCTAAGTGAGTATCCCTCATTGCATACCGGCTAGTGTCGGCTGGGTATGAGCCAGGGGCAGCGCAAGCTGCCCTTTTTTATTGTCGTTATACAGGTACTCAATCGCGATTGAGGACGCGGTAACTGACTGTTTACGTTATTACTCTTCATGATTTTACACTCATGGAGACAACGCTAATGATTCGATTTTGTATTTGTGCACTTATGCTGATGATGTGTGCGTCGCTTGCACAGGCCGCAACGGGTTTTCGTCAGATAACACTTGATAGCCAGGGCAATCGTCCGCTCAATGTTGCGTTTTGGTATCCCACTGCCGCCACGGGCGTCTTTGAAGATGTGGGCGAGAACCCCGCGTTCTATGGTGAGTCGGTGTTACGCAATGCAACGCCTCTTCCAGGACAGCATCCTTTAGTCCTTCTGTCTCACGGTTATGGCGGTAGCTGGCGTAACCTCAACTGGTTGGCCACAGCACTCGCTGTGCAGGGATATATCGTCGCTGCCCCCAACCATCCCGGCACAACAACAGAGAATCGCGATCCTGCTACCGCCCGGAAACTTTGGCTGCGTCCAGATGATATCAGCCGGGTACTGGATCGGTTATTGGCAGACGAACACCTGGCAGGAAAGGTCGATTCGTTGCGCATCGCCGCCATCGGCCACTCACTTGGAGGGTGGACAGTGATGGAGTTAATCGGTGCCCGGTTTTCGTCGAACAGATTTGTTCAGGATTGTCAGAACCACTCGCAACTAGCAGACTGTCAATTGATTGAGACGTTGGGTATCAGCAATACAAATACCGCTTCTTTATTGGATGCTCAATTACGTAATCCACGTATTAAAGCGGCCGTATCGCTTGATCTTGGTCTGGCGCGCGGATTCACACCTGAGAGCCTGGCAAGGGTTTCTGTGCCAGTGCTGGTGTTATCCGCAGAACAAGACAGTGTTGAACTTCCCGCCTCACTGGTATCCGGCTATCTGGCGCAGTATCTTCCGCCGCAACAGACATCGTTTTCACGTATAAGAGGCGCAACCCACTTTAGTTTTATGCAGCGCTGTAAACCCCATGGTGCTGAGTTAATCGAACAATCTTCCCCTGGTGAGGGCTTCGTTTGCCGGGATCAAGGCAGCCGCACCCGCGCCGATATTCATCAGGAGTTAATCGCCCGTATCACTCGCTTTCTGACAGCGGCATTGAACCCGCCTGCTGACGAAATGCACTCGGCGTCTGTCCGCTAATGCGTAAAAACTCGCGATTGAAATTTGATTTAGTGGTGAATCCTGACGCCAGCATCACCTCCGTAACCGGCAGTGAACTGCTTCGAAGCAACTGCTGCGCATGAGCGATGCGAAAACCATTTATCCACTGAGAAACATTGCAGTGGTAAGTCGCATTGATCGCACGTGAGATGTGACGCGAGGGAATACCGGCTTTGCGCGCTAACAGATTCAACGTGAGTTGTGTATTAAGGAACAGGTCATCCTGCCGCAGTCGATTTTCCAGTTGCAGGCACAAGGCTGCCTGCTCAGGCGTCTGCAACGGAGAAGAATTGGGCAGTACTGTCTCAATACTCACTTCCCGGGGCCGGGTCCGTGCTGCAAGTACAATCGCCAGACTAAGCAAAGGCAGCATTAAACTTTGCAGTATCGCGATGATTTGCGGCACAAGCTTGCCCTGATGCAAAGTGAATTCGAGCGCCACCAGCAAATCTGTCATACCAGAGAAGCAAAGAAAAACACCGGCGGTAAGAGCCATTCTTGCCGCCAGCCCGACTTCACCGATGCGCGCATCGCTAAATCGATCCCCACCGCCTAAGCCCATAAGAATCAATGTCACCCCGTATCCGATATAAAGCACAAATAGCGCGCTATCAATGGCTTCTGGCCAGCACTGCATAATGATGATGGCCAGCGCGGTCGGGACGATTTTCCAGCGTGAATATTGATGAGTCGTATGCGGGCTGAAACAGTGCCAGGCCAGCGCCGGAATTAGCGTTGCTAATAACACGCGCAAAGCCATGAGTGGTGTTGACGGCCAGATCCAACGTAATGCTCCCACCGCCAGTAACAGTGAGCAGACGACCAGAAATAGCAGCGTGGTTTGGTGGCGTTGCTTATCGTTCGCCGCTAAGGTCACGATTAAAATCAGCAGCACCAGTAGCGTAACCAGCGGAACCGGAATTGAAGGCATGCAATAAGAATCCATTCTTGACAATAAGCCGCTATATTACCAGGTTCATGCACTGAAGTGGCGGGAATTTCGTCGATGACCGTTTTAAGGCGCCAGCAAATCGAAGCGATTATCCTCACCAGAATTTATGCTAAACGGCTCCTGAATTTGCAGCGTAATCCAGTTGGAGGTCACCCGGCCGCCCTTGCTGTCTTCCAGTGTCACAGACAGACGATAGCTGTTAGTGGCGTCAGATGCGCTGTTCCACGCGGGCATAATGATGCTCCATCCTTGCGGATCGTTAGGATTCGCGCCCGGCGTGAGACTTAACGCCTGGGTATCGCCCTGCCACGTCACCTTGGTGATCGGATTGGCATTACGGATTTGCAATTTCAGCGGCAGGCTTTCACCGCCGTTTAATTGCCATGGCGGTGTGGCAAGGAACACCGACAAGGTTTTGCGCTGACGATACTCCACCACCGGCGTATTGTTGCGCGTCACCATGTCGTAACGACTGCCGCGCAGCGAACGCGCTTCTGCCACGTTGTCGGCACTCAACTGCTGGCTCAGCGGCACGCCGAAACGATAGTTAAGATGTAAACCCAGCTGATCCTGACTTTCACCTTCATTACTGGTTTTGTGGCTGGCAGAGAGTGTCACCAGCGGCACCGGTGTGTAGGAGACACCAAAGGTCAGCGCCGAAGGATTGTGATAAGTGTTGCCGCTGCTGAACAGATCCACATCATTGCCCAGATACTGTTCCCAACTTACCGACATGCCGAGTTGGCGATAGAAAGGCAGATAGCCCTGAGTGGTGAAATCGTAGCCGCGCGCCATTCGCTGCTGCTGGAAAGGATCGCGGTTTTGCCAGCCCGATAGCGGTGTGTAGTAGTTAGCCGAGAAGCGCAGATAGTCGCCCCAGGCTTCGGTGCCCACTGAAGCGCGCTGCAATCCGCTGTTGAACATACGATCGACAAAACCGTTGTAACCGAGCAGCCATTTTCCCGCCGTCCAGCGTTGTCCCAAGCCGATATTGCCCACCAGCCCATCATCCGTTTGGTGGAAGCCCACCTCACTAAACGTCAAATATTGATAGCGATCGGCCCACGGCGTAAGCAGAGAAGCACCACTGCCGGTGAAGTTACCATCCATATCGACATTAAAATCGATCTGCGCTTTACCGTAGGGAGAAAGCAGAGATTGGCCCTCATCCACCACGCGGTTTGCCACTTCATCGCGGAAATGATTAAACGCCCAGATACCCGCCTGATGACCAAAAGTGTTGTCACTGGTGCTGTCCTGACTGGCTTCACCAATGCTCTTAGCGATGGTCGCCAGATTTTTGCTGAAGGTCGCATTTTCATCTTCATAGCCGAGTGCAGGCAGATCGCTGGCCATTTTCTGGAAGCGTTCAGGATCGCTAAAGGGCGCATCGGCGACATGCGTATCGGTCACCAGCGCCAGAGCAGGCGCGGTGAAAAGCAGCCCCGTTGCAGCGGGCAGCATGCGCAGTGATTTGAAAGCAGATAAAACAGATGTCATAGCAAAAACAGGCTTTTATCCAGTTTAGAATTTGAAGTGGCTCACAAAACTGTACTGGAATACCCTAACACATTCTGCCGATTTTGCAGAAAAGGCCGGGCTGAATTAGGACATTGCCTGATTAGCAAAAGGCATCATTTTCTCTTGATCACTAAATCGCTCCGCAGAGCGCCCTGCGTACAGCCCCGCAAGACGCTCACGGCTGCTGCGATTAGGAGAATATCAGCCCGCCATCCACATTGATGGTTTGACCGGTGATGTAGCGCGCATCGTCCGAGGCGAGGAACGCCACCAACCCGGCGACATCCTGCGGCTGTCCGGCGCGTTTCAACGGAATATTTTCCACCCATTCCGCCATCAACTCACCTTTGCCATACTGCTTTTTATCGCTGCTGAGGATTTCTCCCCACACGCGATCGTTATAATCCCACATCTCACTTTCGATGATACCCGGACAGAAAGCGTTAACGGTGATGTGCCACGGCGCCAGCTCCAGAGCAAGACTCTGAGTAATACCGATGACACCCATTTTACTGGCCGCATAGTGTGGCGTGTAAATAAAGCCCTGCCGCCCCTGACCAGATGACGTGTTAATCAGGCTGCCACTGCCCTGCTTAACCATATATTTCGCCGCTTCGCGGCAGCACAGCCACACGGCCGTGGTGTTGACCGCCAGGATTTTTTCAAAGTCGCTCTTTGGCATTGAATCAAAGCGATCAATAGTGATCACTCCGGCATTCTGAATCGAGACATCAATGGTGCCAAAGCGCTCCGCCGCCTGCTGATAAAGCTGCTGCACTTCGGCTTCATTGGTCACATCCACCTGCAGCGCCAGAATCTCGCTGCCATGCTGTTCTTCCAGCGTCCGCGCCGTGGTGAATACCCGGTCCGAATTGGACACCATCACCAGCCGTGCGCCATCGCGCGCAAATCGTGCGGCGATGCCCGCGCCAATCCCGCGGCATGCGCCGGTAATCACCACCGTTTTTCCACTAAAATCGCGTGTCATATTGCCTCCTGTTATCCATGCGTTGCTTCAGGCAGGGCGGCCGATTGCTGCTTTTTTTCATGTCTGCGCAGCAGCACCACCTTACTTTGTAATTTTTGCTGGAACTGATCGATGACCACGGCGGTGACAATCACCAGCCCTTTAATCACCATTTGCCAGAAATCGCTGACGCCCATCATCACCATGCCATCGGCGAGGAACACGATGACAAAGGCACCGATGATCGAACCTGATACGCGCCCGCGCCCCCCTGCTAACGCCGTTCCGCCCAATACGGTTGCACCGATGGCGTCCATCTCAAACATGTTGCCGGTCATCGGGTGCGCGGTTTGCAGTTGGGATGCGACGATCAATCCCACCAGCGCGGCGCATAAACCGGAGAAGGCATAGACAAACACTTTGACCTTAATGATCGGTACACCGGCCAGGCGTGCCGCAGATTCATTGCCGCCGGTGGCATAGATATAGCGGCCCAGCGGGGTTTTACGTGTCAGATAGAGGCCGAGCAGCAGGAAGCCAATCATTAACCAGATTGGGATGTAGACGCCAAGCACGCTGCCCGATCCCAGCAACGCAAAACCGGTATTGCCCAATGCTGGCATCCCCACCAGATTGGCGTAGGTACTGCCATCGTTGAACAGCAGCGCGGCCCCGCGGGCCACATACATCATGCCGAGGGTGCAGATAAAGGGCGCAACGCCCAGACGCGTCACCACGGTGCCGTTGATCAACCCCAGCACGATGCCGAACAGCGCCACCACCAGAATCACTTCCGGCACGTTAAAGAACAACGTATTACCGCCCCACAGCGGCACGCCATTGGTCAGCAGCGCTCCCGCCACCATGCCGCAGATGCCCGCCACCGCGCCGACTGACAGATCGATGCCGCCCGTCAGGATCACCAGCGTCATGCCAATCGCCAGCAGCCCGGTGATGGCAACGTGCTGCGTCATGATCAGCAGGTTTGAGGTGGTCAGGAAGTTGGGCACCATAAAGCTGAAAAAGCCGACCACGATCAGTAACGCGATAAAGGTTCGCGCTTTCAGCAAGTACATATAAAGCAGGTATTTCTGGTTCATTTATTGATCTCCTGCAGGCTCAATCATGCGGTGTTGAGGCGCTAATCAGCGCTTCTCGCGTTGCTGCGCTGCGCGGTAAGTCGGCGGTAATACGGCCATCGGCCATCACCAAAATGCGATCGGCCAGTGCCATCACCTCGTCCAGTTCAGAAGAGGAGAACATCACCGCCAGACCTTGCTGTGCGAGATTGCCAATCAGGTGGTACACATCCGTTTTGGCCCCCACATCGATCCCACGCGTGGGTTCATCCAGCAAAACCACTTGAGGGCCCGTCATCAGCGCTTTTCCCAGCACCACTTTCTGCTGGTTACCGCCGCTAAGTGAGGTAATCGGCAGTTCCGGGTCACTGACTTTGATGGCGAGGTGACCAATCATTTCATCGACGCGACTTTGCTCTTTACGGGGGTTGAGTAAGCGCAGCGCACGGCGGAAACCACGCAGGCTGAGATCGCTGAGCGTCATGTTGGCGGTGATGGACATCAACTGCACCACGCCTTCGGTTTGTCGATCTTCCGGCACCAGCGCAATGCCTTTCTTTAAGCGCTGCTGGAAGTTGCGTTTATCCAGCACTTCGCCATTCAAACTGACGCTGCCAGACTGACAATGCATCATGCCAATCAGCCCTTTAAACAGCTCGGTGCGCCCCGCGCCCAGCAAACCGTAAATGCCGATCACTTCGCCCTTGCGCAGTGAGAACGACACATCATTGAGCTTATAGCCGCCATTCTGATGCAGCGCCGTCAGGCCGTTGACGTGCAAAATCGTTTCGCCCTGTGCTGCGGGCTGATAGTCGAAGTGCTTTTTCTTGTCACCAACCATCTGTTCGATGATCCAGGGAACTGACGCATCACGCACTTCCCGCTCACTGATAAAACGGCCGTCGCGGAAAATGGTGATGTGATCGCCAATCTCCATCAGCTCTTCCAGTCGATGCGAGATATAGATGATGGTGACGCCACGCCGTTTCAGCTGATCAATGACGTTGAACAGCACCTTCACTTCAGACTGGCTGAGTGCACTGGTGGGTTCATCCATGATCAGCACGCGCGTATCTTTCGACAGCGCCCTGGCAATCTCGACCAGTTGCTGATGGCCAATCCCCAGTTCGCCCAGCGCCGCATAAGGATCAACATCCAGTTCCAGCCGCTCCAGTAACGATTTCGCCAGCGCGTACTGATACTTTTCGTTGATCACCCCGCGCTGGAAAAACTCGTTGGCGATAAAGATGTTGTCCATCACGTTCATGTTGGGGAACAGGTTAAGTTCCTGAAAGATGATGCTGATACCGTGCTTTTCCGCCTGATGAGTGGAGCTGAGCGACACCACTTCGCCGTCCAGCAGAATTTCACCGGATGAAGGCGTTTCCACGCCCGCCAGCATCTTCATCATGGTGGATTTACCGGCACCGTTTTCGCCAATCAGCACATTCACTTTGTTGCGATAGACGCGGTAGTTCACCTGATCCAACGCGGTCACGCCGGGATAAATACGCGACACGTTACGGGTTTCGATGATCACGTCACTTTGAGGATTTTGCATGCCCACTCCTTACTGCCGCACGATGGCAGCAGGTGTGACATTTGGCACCTGCTCAGGGGTATCGAAGCTGCTGAACACGCCGGACAGCTGCACTTTATCGCCGACTTTGGGCTTGAAGGTGCTCATCATATTGGCGGCCTGCTGATTAATGGCGCGGCTGTAGTCGCCAAACAGCACCTGATCGTTGAAGTCCTGATAGCTGGCCCCTTTATAGGCATCACGCAGTACCGTGCCAGGGAAAATTGGCCCGATTTGCACTGTCACGTTATCGCCAGATACATCTTTCACCGTCATGCGGCCATTACGTGAGGTGGTATTCACGGCCGTGACTTCACCACTGACGTTGACGCTAAAGACACAGGGGTTCTCTTCCTGTGCGCGATAGCCGTAGGTTTGACAAGCGCTGTCAAAATCTTTGCTGGATTTCAGCGCATTTAGCAGTTCAGCCACCGGCTTCGCATCGTGCTGAATCTGCGGCACCAGTTTCTGCTGCCAGGTCTGAGCAATATTGGCCATTTTGGGATTGGGGGGATTTTTCAGGTCGGCCAGCTCCTGCTGCGACACAATGCGGCAACCGCTAAGGATCACGACAGGCAGCAGTAACCAGAGTCGTTTGTGCATCACATTCTCCTGAGGCGCCTGCATAACAGGCGCACCGATTATTGATTACGACTTGTAGTTAAAGTCCTGCACGCCTTTGGCATTGTCCGGGGTGATCAAAATGCCGCGGAACATCACGCGCTGCTTCTCTGGCTTAACCCCTTTCTGGATGAAGTTGTCGAGATCGGTCACGCCCTGTGCGGCAATAGCTTGCGCCTGCAACATCACCGTGGCTTTCAGATCGCCTTTTTCTACCGCATCACGTTCGTCGTTGCTGCCGTCGATGCCCACCACGGTGACATCATTGCGACCTGCGGCTTTGAGTGCCGCAATCGCGCCCAGCGCCACCGGGCCGTTGCCACAGATCACGCCTTTCACATCGGGATGAGCTTGCAGGATGCTATCCATAATGCGTTTGCCATCAATCAGGGTGCCTTTCGCATCCTGACGCGCGACAGATTTCATATCCGGATACTGATCCAGCACCTGGTGGAAGGATTTCGAACGGGTGACACAGTTGTTGTCCGCGAGGTTACAGGTCAATTCGGCATAGCTGCCCTTTTCACCCATCTTCTCAACAAACACGTTGGCGACGTCTGAGCCGGCCTGGAAGTTGTTATGGGTGATTTGCACCAGCGCCACATCATCTACAGGAATCTCGCGGTTAATCAGCACCACCGGAATCCCGGCAGCTTTGGCTTTTTTGATTGCCGCGACGCTGGCGGTGGAGTCGGCGTTATCCAGCACAATGCCCTGCACTTTTTTACCAATGGCGGCATCGATCAATTCGCTCTGCTTCTTAACGTCTTCACCGTGCGACAGCACGCTGGTTTTATAGCCCAGTTCCTGCGCTTTCAGGTTGGCGCCTTTGGCTTCAGAAGCGTAATAAGGGTTATCTAGCGAGTTCACCAGAATCATGATGGTGCCTTTGTCGGCAGCGAAACTGGATTGGGCGATCAGGCAACTGGCAATGGCTGTGAACAACAGGGTACGTTTTTTCATCTTCGTGCTCTCTCATTGTTTTGTCGTTATTGCAGGGTTGAGGCCGTACTGGTGCTGGCGCGGCATTACCAGATGGTGAAGCCGCCATCGATCATTAAATCTGCGCCGGTGATCATGTCGCTGCCGTTGCTGGCGAAGAACAGCACGGCGGCGGCAATCTCATCGGTGTAAGCGAAACGCCCTAATGGGATCAGTTTTTTCATCTGTTCACCCTTTTCACCGCGCCAGGCCTTTTCGCCCATCGGCGTCAGCACCACGGTGGGCGACAAGGTATTGACGTTGATGCGGTGCGGCGCGAACTCCTTAGCCATCACTTTGGTCATGCCAAGCAGGCCGGCTTTGGCAGAGGTATAAGCCACGTGGTTATCAATGGCGATGGAAGCCGCTTGCGAGGCGATATTGATGATCTTGCCGCCATTACCGGCGCGCACCATGCGTTTGCCCGCGGCTTGCGAACAGAGGAAAGGACCGGTGAGATTGACGGCGATCTGCTTCTGCCATTCGGCAAAGTCGGTTTCCAGTACCGGCTGTAACATCACATAACCTGCACAGTTCACCAGGATATCAATGTGGCCGTAATGCTGTTCCACCTGGTCGAACGCCGTCTCGACTGAGCCAGCATCGGTCACGTCACAGCACACCAGCAGTACACGATCGGCAGGGAATTGTTCCTGCACAGCCGCCACGCGATCGCTTTCGAATGGAGGGTAAAGCAGGGCCAGCCGTGCACCTTTCTCTAACAGCATGGCGTTACTGGCCATGGCAATCCCACCCAGGCCACCGGTCACCACCGCCACTTTGCCGGTAAGATCCAGATCGGTATTCACGCCGTAGCGCAGGTTGACATCGTATTCCCCACTCATCCCTTCTCTCCTGTGTGCATGTTCAGCGGCTCTGGTTATCTCTGGCCGGATAGGTTTGCAGTAACTTTGATTTTCGAACAAAAATATAAGCTATCGTTTCGCAATGGTTTGTGGGTGAGATCAAATTTCATACAAATGATGCAAACTATTTTTATCTATCTGTATTTAAAGTAAATAAATAAATATCAGGTTTTTTGATATAGAAATAACAGCTGGCGAGGGTATATAAAATCAATTGCATGGCTTTATCTTATTTTCATTCGAAAATGCATCTTTGTGCGAGCCGCCTCGCAAATCCCTGGTACGCAGAGTAAAATCATCTCGGGTTTTCTTATTGCCAAAACCAGACCGTGATTGGAAAGAGGGAGCATTTCGATTGAAAAGCAAAACTGAGCAGCTGGCTGATATGCAGCAGCGTCGTGAGAAGATCCTGGAGATGATCCGCGAAGACGGCACAGTCACGGTTAAAGCGCTTACCGATACCTTTGGCCTGACCGAAGCCACCATCCGCACCGATTTGCGTATGCTGCAAAAAGCCGGGCATGTGCAGCGTTATCATGGCGGCGCCACGCTGATGACCGGCAAGCAGAATACCGGCGCGCTGTTGCTTGAGCGTCAAACCCATCTTGATGAGAAAGAAGCGATTGGCCGACTGGCCGCGCAGTATGTCGAAAACGGCGATACGGTGATTTTCGATTCCGGCACCACCACCACCGCGATTGCGGAGGCGATCAGTCACATCCGCCGTTTATCGGTGATCACCACGGCGGTGAATATTGCGCTGAAGCTGGGAGGCGAACCGGGGATTAATATCCTGCTGACGGGCGGCACCTTTAAGTTTCCGACGCTATCGACGTCCGGGGAGAAAGCGGCTTCATTCTTTGAAAACGTACTGGCGGAAAAGCTGTTTCTCGCCACCGCCTGCATTTCGCCGCGCCTCGGGTTAAGCTTTCCCAGCGAAACCGACATCAAAGTGAAGATGGCGATGATCAACTCCGCCAGTACGGTATTTTTGGTAGCGGACTCCAGCAAAATCGATAAGGTGTCGATGTTTGCCCTGCCGTGTGACTGGAGCAAAATCCACTATTTGATTACCGATCGCGGAATTACGCCGGCGCAGATTGCGGCGTTTGAAGCGTTGGGGGTACAGGTGTTGGTGGCAGGTATTGAAGAGGCAAAAAAACGTGCGGTGTTTTGAGCATCAATTCAGGGGCGGCCCACTCGCCGCCGCCCCTTCAATGCTGATTAGAAACCTAAGCTATCCAGCAAGTCATCCACCTGATCCTGGTTCGCCACCACGCCTGGTGCATTGGCATGGATCTGCGGACCATTTAACAGGCTGCTGGCGTCTTTACGCGCGGCAGCGTTGGCTTCAGGCATATTCTCCAGCAGCACCATCAGCAACTGACGCTCGATCTCCTGGATCACATCCATCATGCGCTTGATCACCTGACCGGTAAGGTCCTGGAAATCCTGCGCCATCATGATCTCAAGCAGCTGCTTGTTGGTGTACGAGGTATGCGACGGCACATCACTGAGAAATTCGCGCGTATCCGAAACCAACTCGCG
Source organism: Erwinia sp. S63 (assembly GCF_016625195.1). Lineage (GTDB taxonomy): Bacteria > Pseudomonadota > Gammaproteobacteria > Enterobacterales > Enterobacteriaceae > Pantoea. Next base: position 446,752 of record NZ_JACVUP010000002.1, on the reverse strand, counting down.
TGCATCCGCCAGCTCAATCGGGTTTTCAAACCACGCATCCCAACGGCCTTTCAGCTTATTGGCGTTGGCTTCCATTTGGTCCTGGTGTGGCTGCGCGGCTTCAACGCAGTTTAGTGCGCGTTCTGCCGCTTGCGCCGTCATCTGCACCACGTAATCCAGACGGTCACGCGCGTCCGGAATCGCTTCCGCCGCTTCGGCAATCGCCTGGTCTAACCCCAATTCGCGCAGGCTGTCGCGCAACATGCGCGTCAGCGAGCCGATACGGGAAATAATGTCGTGTGCCGAGGCTTCTTCGGTTGGTTTCGGAAGGTCGCTCATCACATCTCCTTACATACCCAGTTTTTCGAAAATTTTACCCAGCTTTTCTTCCAGCGTGGCTGCGGTGAACGGCTTCACTACATAACCGCTGGCACCGGCCTGTGCAGCTGCAATGATGTTCTCTTTTTTCGCTTCGGCGGTAACCATCAGCACCGGCAGTTTGCTCAACGCCGCGTCCGCACGAATGGTCTGCAGCAGTTCCAGACCGTCCATGTTGGGCATGTTCCAGTCGGATACCACGAAATCAAAACCACCCGCACGCAGTTTGGTCAGTGCATCAACACCGTCCTCTGCTTCTTCAACGTTGTTGAATCCCAGCTCTTTCAGCAGGTTGCGGACGATACGACGCATCGTATTGAAGTCATCCACCACCAAAAAGCGCATGTTTTTATCAGCCATATCTACTCCTGTGTTGTCTCGTCCGGCAGGACGGGCTCGTTAAATTCGCAATGCCTGTCCGGCGCTAATTTTTGCCAGCATGTGCTGACTGATGTGTCCTAAATCGACTACTTCACTGGTGCCGCCCATCGCAATCGCTTCGCGCGGCATACCAAAGACGACGCAACTTGCTTCATCCTGCGCGATGGTCCAGGCACCGGCGCGATGCATTTCCAGCATCCCGGCGGCACCGTCGTTACCCATCCCGGTGAGGATGACACCCACGGCATTTCGTCCTGCGTGCACCGCCACGGACCGGAACAGCACGTCAACAGACGGCTTATGACGGTTCACCGGCGGGCCATCATTCAGTTTCACCACGTAGTTGGCGCCACTACGGCCCAACTCCATGTGCATGGCACCCGGTGCGATGTAGGCATGACCGGGCAAAATACGTTCGCCATCTTCCGCTTCTTTCACGGTGATCTGGCAGAGCTTGTTCAGGCGCTCAGCAAACGAGCGGGTAAACCCTGGCGGCATGTGCTGCGTGATCAGCAGCGCCGGGCTGGTCGCGGGCAGCGGTTGCAGTACATGGCGAATCGCCTCGGTGCCGCCGGTGGAAGAGCCAATCGCAATCAGCTTCTCACTACTCAGCAGCGGGCCAGCTTTCAGCATCACCGGGCCGGGTGTGGCCGGGCGCGCATGCAATTTGGCTCGCGACGCTGCGCGAATTTTGTCGGCGATCATCTGACTGTACGCCAGCATGCCTTCGCGAATACCCAACTGCGGCTTAGTAACGAAATCCACTGCGCCCAATTCCAGCGCGCGTAATGTCACTTCCGATCCTTTACCGGTCAGCGATGACACCATCACGACTGGCATCGGACGCAGGCGCATTAACTTCTCAAGGAAGTCGAGGCCATCCATACGCGGCATTTCGACGTCCAGCGTCAGCACCTGTGGGTTGTATTGCTTGATTAAATCCCGCGCCACCAACGGATCGGGCGCAGTAGCGACCATCTCCATATCGGCGTGGCTGTTGATGATCTCCGTCATCAACTGTCGCATTAGCGCAGAGTCATCTACGCACATCACGGTGATTTTGCTCATCGTCTTTCCTTGGTCAATCCATAGACTGTCTGTCCACGCAGCCAGAACTCTTTACTGATCTGGCTGAAGTTCTCTGAGTGGCCAGCGAACAGCACACCGCCGGGCTTCAGCAGGGGAACGAAACGGCGCAGGATTTTTTCCTGCGTCTCTTTATCGAAATAGATCATCACGTTGCGACAGAAAATTGCGTCGAACGGCCCCGGCAACGCCCAGTCGTTGGCCAGTAAATTCAGCTGCGAATAGTTCACCATGCTGGCGAGATCGGAGCGTACGCGTACCATACCTTCATGCGGGCCAGTGCCACGCAGGAAAAAGCGCTGCAGCTGCGATTGCGATAAGGTGCGCAGCTCTTCCTGGCGGTACACCCCCGCCACGGCTTTTTCCAGTACCTGTGTATCAATGTCGCTGGCGTGCACCTGGAACTTACCCGGTCCGGTACCCAGCGTTTCCGCCAGCGTCATGGCGATGGAGTACGGCTCTTCGCCGGTTGAGGCGGCGGTACTCCAGACGCTGTAACTGCCACTGCGCTTACGCGCATGATCCGCGAGGATCGGGAAATGGTGCGCCTCGCGGAAGAATGAGGTCAGGTTGGTGGTCAGCGCGTTAATAAACGCCTGCCACTCTGCACTGTTCTGGTCTTGCTCCAGCAACGCCAGATAACGACCAAAGTCATCAATATTCAGCGTGCGCAAACGGCGCACTAAGCGGTTGTAAACCATCTCCCGCTTGTGATCGGCCAGCACGATGCCTGCGCGTTGATAGATCAGCTGGCTGATACGACGAAAATGCGTATCTGAGAGCGGCAGGCGCTGCACCATTTGCGAGAGCAGCGTTGTCGCTTCACTTTGATCCAATAACGTCGATTTCTTCATGTCAGGTCACCCGGCAACAAACTGATTAAATTGTGATACTGCGATTACTGCTGTGCTGCCAGTTGGGCCGCCTTGCGGCGGCCACACGGATTAAAAGGTTTCCCAGTTATCGTCCGCGCTACGTGCACCTGCGGGTTGTGCCAGCGCTTTTGCTGCGGCTGGACGCAAAGTTTTTGGCGCTGTAGATACGTTAACGGCCTGAGCGACAAATTCTTTACCAATATTGAACACCGCAACCGACTGTTTCAGTCGACTGGCCTGATCTTCCAGTGCCGCAGCCGCCGTGGCTGACTCTTCCACCAGCGCGGCGTTCTGCTGTGTCACCCGGTCCATCTCGTTTACGGCCAGGCCCACCTGGTCGATTCCGCGACTCTGTTCATCCGACGCCGAGGCGATTTCGCCCATGATGTCGGTGACGCGAGTGACGGCGTTGACGATGTTGGTCATGGTTTCGCCAGCGCTCTCCACCAGCACCGAACCGGTATTCACGCGGCTCACCGAGTCTTCTATCAGACCTTTGATCTCTTTGGCTGCCTGGGCGCTGCGCTGTGCCAGACTGCGCACCTCACCTGCCACCACTGCAAAGCCACGACCTTGCTCACCAGCACGTGCCGCTTCAACCGCCGCGTTGAGTGCCAGAATGTTGGTCTGGAAGGCGATGCCATCGATCACACTGATGATGTCAGCGATTTTCTTCGAGCTGCCGGTGATCTCTTTCATGGTGGTGACCACACCATCCACCACTTTGCCGCCGTGCTGCGCGGTTTCTGAGGCGGTCAGCGCCAACTGCGACGCCTGACGGGCGTTTTCGGCGTTCTGCTTCACGGTCGCAGTCAGCTGCTCCATGCTGGCAGCGGTCTCTTCCAGAGAAGCGGCCTGCTGTTCAGTACGTGAAGAGAGATCGTTATTACCCATGGCGATTTCGCTGGCACCGGTGTAGATAGCATCTGAGCCATCACGCACGGTACGCACGGTGTTCGCCAACTCATGTTGCATGTGCTGCAGTGAACTGAGCAGTTCGCCCATTTCATTGCGCATGCTGACATCAATCTGCTGCGTCAGGTCGCCACGCGCGATGTGACGGATATGGTCGATGCTCTGTTTCAACGGACGAATCAGCACGTTACGCATACCGCTCCACACCAGTGCAATCACCAGTAACGTCACCAGCAAGGTGCCGAGTACCAGCATGATGGAGTGCTGATAGGCGCTTTCGTTGGCATCAATACCCTGCTTTGCCAGCACCAGGTTATTGGCTAACCAGGCGTTGTAATCGGTTTCAAACTTATTCTGCAAACCCTGAGTCGGCTGGTCGACAAACCCTTTGAAGTTTCCTGTTCCGAGGAAATCAATCAGCTCTGCCAGTGCGCCACGGAAGGCTTTATAGTTGGCCTGCAGTGTCAGTACGTTCTCAGCTGACTTCCCTTTTTCGGACAGGTTAGCGTTGAATTCCTCGTAGCCTTTGTCCGCGGTTTTCAACTCCTCACTTGCCAGCGCCACCAGATCTTTCACGGTTGCGCCTGAGCCAGCCTGCTGGCTGTCCAGCAAATAACGGATCCCTGCACGGTTCAGCGTGTTACGCGCCTGAACCAGCGATACCCAAGAGGTGCCCATCGCCCGTTGCAGCGTACTGAGACGCTGGTTGTAGGCAAAATTCTCTTTATCGGCTTTCACCGTGGTAAAAAACATCCCTCCGGAAAACAGCTGCAGCAAGGCAAACAGCGCCAGTACACACAACAGCCCGGAAACGACACGAATACGACTAAACATAAACACCTCATTGGTTGGCGGATCGCTCCTGTTATCGGCGCTTGCGGGGGGATCTTTATGTTGTCTGTGACGGGTTGGACCAGCGGGAATTAGGGAGGATCAGGGATAAATTAAAGTGTGCCGACAGGTGTTCGGGCGCACCTGCGTGCGCCCGAACGAAAGACGCTTAAAACGTCTCCCAGTTGCTGTCACTGACGGACGCCGTCACAGCCTTGCGTGGTGCACTCAGCATCGGCGGCGCGCTCTGTGGCTGACGCACCGCAGCAGTGGCCTGTGAAGCACGCGGCACGCGGAACACCGCCACTGACTGGCTCAACCGGCTGGCCTGCTCTTCCAGTGATGCCGCTGCAGCGGCTGACTCTTCCACCAGAGAAGCATTCTGCTGGGTCACGCGATCCATTTCGGTAACCGCCTGGCCGACCTGATCGATACCGCGACTCTGCTCATCCGATGCTGAAGCAATTTCGCCCATGATATCGGTCACGCGCGTCACAGCACCGACAATATCATTCATGGTTTCACCGGCGGTGCCGACCAGCTGCGAACCGCTGTTCACCCGGTTCACCGAGTCCTCAATCAGACCTTTAATCTCTTTGGCTGCCTGCGCACTGCGCTGTGCCAGATTACGCACTTCACCGGCCACCACCGCAAAGCCACGGCCCTGCTCACCGGCGCGAGCGGCTTCTACCGCCGCGTTCAGTGCCAGAATATTGGTCTGGAAAGCAATGCCATCAATCACGCTAATGATGTCGGCAATCTTCTTCGAGCTGCCGGCGATATCACTCATGGTACGCACCACGCCATCCACCACTTCGCCGCCTTTGCGTGCGGTATCAGAAGCGCTGAGTGCCAGCTGGGAAGCCTGACGGGCGTTCTCGGCATTCTGCTTCACGGTAGCCGTCAGCTGCTCCATGCTGGCCGCCGTCTGTTCGAGCGAAGCCGCCTGCTCTTCGGTTCGCGCGGAGAGATCGTTGTTGCCTGCCGAGATTTCGCTCGCGCCGGTAAAGATGGCATCAGAGCCGTCACGCACGTTGCTGACGGTACGCACCAGCGACTGCTGCATCTCATGCAGGCTGGCCGCCAGTTGGGTCATCTCGTTACGTCCTTCCACGGCAATATTCTGCGTCAGATCGCCAGAAGCGATATGGCGGATATGGCCCAGCAGCTGATGCAATGGCTGGATCAGCACCGCACGCAGACCAAACCAGCAGCCGACAATCACGAACACCACTACCAGTGCCACCACTGCCAGCAGCCACATCATGGTGTGGAACGCCTGCTGGTTTTGCGCCACGCCTTCCGCCGCCAGTGCGCTTTGTGCCGTGCGCCACTCCGCATAGGTCGCTTTCATCTTCACCTGTTTAGCTTCGATATTCTGCGCAAACATGCCCTGCAGATCGTTAGCTTTTAAACGCTCCAGCATCGCCTTTAGGCCATCATTGAAGGCGGCATAGTCCGCTTCCAGACGATCGCGCAATGCGTCCGGCAAGCCAGGCGTCCCCGGCAGATTGTAGTAACGCTGATAATGCCCAGCGGCAACGTCTAATTGCTTTTCGGTCTGTGCAATCAGTTCCTGAAGCTGGCCGCCATTCGCTTGTGCGGCTGCAGTACCCTGCATGCGCAGCATGGCGCGGTTCAATACGGTACGGGTCTGGTTGAGTTCAATCCAGGCATCGGACATCGCGCCGACGTTGTTGGTGGAAGTTTGTGCCACCGCAAAAGCTTCTTTGTCTTTTTGTAAGGCAGACCAGAACAATCCGCCGGAAATTAACTGCAAAGCACCAAAGACCAGCAAGACCGCGATCAGGCTGGTGACAACATTGATTCGTTTTAACATGGGTTCTCCAAAGAGTGAGGCGTTTCGGCTCCCGCTGTTATCGACCGCTGTTGTTAAATTTTGAGGGGCTTTAATGGATTTTACGAAATATAATTCTGCCAATAACTTTCTTTACAGTGTTTTATAACTAAAGAAATTGTCATTAAAAAAAATGCGCCTTTATCGGATAAGCGATAAAGGCGCATTGATGTGACTGGAAATTAAGGATATTGCGTTAATGGGCGTACTCACGCACGCCCTGGCAAGTGATTAGAACGTTTCCCAGTTGCTGTCGCTAACCGGTGCCGTGACCGCTTTACGCGGTGCACTCAGCACCGGCGGCGCAATCTGTGGATGGCGCACTACGGCACTGGCCACGCCAGGCTGTACCGCGCGTGGCACCCGGAACACCGCCACCGACTGGCTCAGGCGGCTGGCCTGCTCTTCCAGCGAAGCCGCTGCCGCAGCAGACTCTTCCACCAGCGAGGCGTTCTGCTGGGTCACGCGATCCATTTCGGTGACAGCCTGGCCGACCTGGTCGATACCGCGACTCTGTTCATCCGATGCGGAAGCGATTTCACCCATGATATCGGTGACGCGGGTGACCGCGCTGACGATTTCACTCATGGTTTCACCGGCGGTGCCCACCAGCTGCGAACCACTGTTGACGCGGCTGACTGAATCCTCAATCAGACTTTTAATCTCTTTCGCTGCCTGCGCGCTGCGCTGCGCCAGACTGCGCACTTCACCCGCTACCACGGCGAAACCACGGCCCTGCTCACCGGCGCGCGCCGCTTCTACTGCTGCGTTCAGTGCCAGAATGTTGGTCTGGAAAGCGATGCCATCGATCACACTGATGATATCGGCAATCTTTTTCGAACTCCCGGCGATATCACTCATGGTACGCACCACGCCTTCCACCACGTTACCGCCCTTCTGTGCGGTTTCAGAGGCACTCAGCGCCAGCTGTGACGCCTGGCGGGCGTTTTCGGCGTTCTGTTTCACCGTGGCGGTAAGCTGTTCCATGCTGGCTGCGGTCTGTTCCAGCGAGGCAGCCTGCTCTTCTGTACGGGCTGAGAGATCGTTGTTACCCGCTGAGATTTCACTCGCGCCAGTGAAGATGGCGTCGGAACCGTCGCGTACATTACTGACGGTGCGCACCAGAGACTGCTGCATCTCATGCAGGCTGGTCGCCAGTTGGCTCATCTCATTGCGGCCTTCAACGCTAATACTCTGAGTGAGGTCACCCTGGGCGATCGACTGAATGTGAGCAATATTAGTGTTCAAGGGATTAATCAGGATTCGACGCAGGTTCACCCAGCACAATCCAATCACAAGTAACACCACCACCATAATGGCACCAAGAATCCAGCTCATGCGGCTAAAGGCATCAGCATTTTTTTCCTGACCTTGCGCCGCCAGTTTCGCGACATCCGCACGCCAGTCGGTGTAAGTTTTCAGGAATTTGCTCTGACTCGGAGCCACCGGCACGCTGCCGGCTTTTGATAAATCATTGGCGAGAAGTGCATCCTGCATCTGGCCCAATGCCGTGGCGTAAGCGGCGTAACCTTCATCCAGTTGACTGTTTAGTTCAGCATTCTGCCCCGGTGTATCCGGAATCGTTTTGTAGAGTTTGAAATTATCCGCTGCTTTTTGCTGAAACTGTTTGCTGTCGTTGAACAGCCCCTCAACATCCGGCTCTTTGTTGGCCAGTTTACTGGTAGCGATGCGTAACTGGATGCGCGTCAGCACAACCCGGCTCTGGTTGAGGCTCATGTAAGCATCATTCAATGCCGAAAGGTTTTGGCTTGCCAGCTGCGAAACGTTAAAGCTGTACTTGTCATCGTTTAACGCTTTGAGAAATACCGATCCGGATATGACCTGTAGCAGGCCAAACATCAGTAACACCACCAGCAGACTGGTGACTACGCGAATTTTTTTTAACATAGATAGCCCTGGGAAAAGTAAGTAAATGGAACGCTGTATTTATCGGCGGGTGAGGCAGGGAGTTTAATGAAAGTTATGTGAAAAAATATTGTTATTATTTGATTTTTATAGAAATTATATCAATGCGGAATTATCACGGGCCGATGCTTCCAGCCCGTGATTAAGGATGATTACGCGCTACGCAGCGTATCCACCAGCGCCATCTCTTCGCTGCTCAACAGCTTCTCGATGTCGACCAGAATCAGCATACGTTCGCCCAGTGCGCCGAGGCCGGTCAGGTACTCGGTGGACATGGTGACCGCGAATTCTGGAGCCGGACGAATCTGTTCCTGCATCAGAGACAGCACGTCAGACACGCCGTCGACCACGATACCCACGACGCGGTGCTCAAGATTCAGCACGATCACCACGGTGTTTTCGTTGTATTCCACATCCTGCTGCGCGAACTTCACGCGCAGGTCGATGATCGGCACAATCACGCCACGCAGGTTCGTCACGCCCTTGATGAACTCAGGGGTGTTAGCGATACGCGTTACCTGATCGTAACCACGAATCTCCTGCACTTTCAGAATGTCGATGCCGTACTCTTCGTCACCCAGGGTGAATACTAAGAATTCCTGGCCCACGGTTTCGCCAGCGATTTTGGTCACGGTTGCCATATCAGTCATTTTTTTGCCCTTTATTTATCTATTACGCTGCGGCACCGGCCACACGCTTTTCACGGTTCAACGATTGCAGTGCAGATACATCCACAATCAGCGCCACGCTACCATCGCCGAGGATGGTGGCGGCAGAAATGCCCGGCACTTTGCGGTAGTTGCTTTCCAGGTTCTTCACCACCACCTGGTGCTGGCCAATCAGCTGATCCACCAGCAGTGCATAACGACGGCCTGCGCTCTGCAGAATCACCACGATGCCCTGTGTGGCATCGGTTTTGGCATTCTGCACATCAAACACATTCCACAGTTCCACCAGCGGCAGGTATTCACCACGCACTTCCAGTACGCGCTCGCCACCCGCCAGCGGTTTCAGCTCTTCAGCGGTTGGCTGCAGGGATTCCATCACCGCATTCAGCGGCAGAATGAACACCTCATCAGCCACGCGCACCGACATACCATCAAGGATGGCCAGCGTCAGTGGCAGCAGGATGCGAATGGTGGTGCCTTTGCCCTGCTTCGAAGAGATTTCGACGTGACCGCCCATCTCCTGAATGTTTCGTTTCACCACGTCCATGCCCACACCACGGCCGGACACGTCCGTCACCTGTTCCGCCGTTGAGAAGCCCGGTGCGAAGATCAGCATGCCAACTTCTTCATCGCTCATGCTTTCGCTGACCGGCAGGCCAGAGGACAGGGCTTTCGCCAGAATACGTTCACGGTTCAGACCGGCACCGTCATCGATCACTTCGATGCAGATGTTGCCGCCCTGATGTTCCGCTGACAGCGTCAGGTTGCCCACCGCCGTTTTGCTTGAAGCCAGACGCTTCTCTGGCGTTTCGATACCGTGGTCAAGGCTGTTACGCACCAGGTGCGTTAACGGATCGATAATGCGCTCGATCAGGCTCTTATCCAGTTCGGTTGAGCTACCCAGCAGCGTCAGCTCCACTTCTTTGCCCAGCTTGCTGGCCAGATCGCGTACCAGACGCGGGAAGCGGCTAAACACATACTCCATCGGCATCATACGAATCGACATCACCGACTCTTGCAGGTCACGCGCGTTACGCTCCAGCTGACCCATGCTGTTCAGCAGGTCGCCGTGTGCCACAGGATCCAGCTCGCCAGAACGCTGTGCCAGCATCGATTGGGTAATCACCAGCTCGCCGACCAGGTTGATCAGCTGATCGACCTTCTCAACCGCAACTCGAATACTGCTGGATTCGCTGGCTTTGGCTGGTGCTGCCGCACGTTTCGCTTCGCGTTTGGCTGGCGGAGTAATATCGGTCACGGTAGCCGTTTGCACCGGTGCAGCAGCTTCAACGGCTACTGGCTCGGCAGGTGCTGCTGGAGCAGCCGCGCCTTCCGGGAACTGAATCTGTGATTCATCAAGCACAAAACAGAGCACCGCAACGATGTCGTCTTTGCCGACGCCATCAATGGTCACTTCCAGCGAGTTAGCGCCTTTCACCACGTTGGAGACGGTGCCGAGATTGCCCAGCTCCTCCAGCATCAGTTCCGGCTCTTTCTCTTTCAGATCGACCAGTTGCAGGCGTAAACCCGCTGCCGCTGCCGGGGCCGCTGCGATCTCTACCACATCGGCCACTTTCGCCGGTTCTGGTGCAATTCCTTTGGCTTCCAGCGCCAGCTGACGCAGTGCTTCGCAGATATATTTGAAGTTTTCTGCGTTGGGTTCCTGCGCCGTTTTATAGGCATCGAGCTGTTCTTGCATAATATCTTTGGTTTCCAAAAACAGGTTGATGATGTCGGTGCTGAGCTGCATTTCGCCGCGGCGCGCACCATCCAGAATGTTTTCCAGGATGTGGGTGGTTTCCTGTAAAACCGTAAAGCCAAACGTACCGGCTCCGCCCTTAATAGAGTGGGCGGCGCGGAAGATGGCATTCAACTGCTCGGAATCGGGCTCCTGGGGATCCAATCCCAACAGGTGTTGCTCCATATCCGCTAACAGCTCATCGGCTTCATCGAAAAACGTCTGGTAAAAATCGCTGATGTCCATGCTCACGGGATCACCTCGGCTGTGAGGGTTGGTCTGGTGTCACCGCGCCTGCCGCTGGCTGCGCTGCTGGTGCAGGCGCCACCGCACTGGCCGGCGAAGCCGGAGTCGCGGTAGAACTTGCGGGTGCAGCAGATGCAGCGGGACCGGTCGGTGCGGTAATGTCGGGAATAATTTGTGCCGGGTCAGTTATCTGCGCGGCATCGCTCTCAGAGTTCTCTTTCTCAATCGCAGCCTGGGTGTCATGGTTCAACACCAGCAGACTGATACGACGGTTTACAGCATCGTTCGAACCACGATTCTTTAACTTCATGGTGTCAGCCATGCCCACCACGCGCAGCATTTTCCCCGCGTCCAGGCCGCCGATCACCAGTTCGCGACGTGACGCATTGGCGCGATCTGCGGATAACTCCCAGTTGCTGTAGCCACGGTCGCCAGACGCATACTGGAAATCATCGGTATGCCCAGCAAGGCTGATTTTGTTCGGGATATCGTTCAGCACCGGCGCAATGGCGCGCAGGATGTCACGCATGTACGGCTCCACTTCTGCGCTACCGGTTTTGAACATGGGGCGGTTCTGGCTATCAATAATCTGAATGCGCAGCCCCTCTTCCACCATGTTGATAATCAGATGCGGGCGCAGCGCTTTCAGACGCGGATCGGCCTCAATCAACTGATCCAGCTTCTCACGCAGGCGATTCAGGCGAATCTCCTCCAGCTTTTTCTTCTGGGCATCCATATCAACGACTTTCTTCACTTCGCCGTCTTTACGCGTCGGGTCATCGCCGCCGCCGGGGATCGGGCTTTCGCTGTCGCTGCTGCGCTGGCCGCCAGTCAGGGCAACCTTCAGCGGCGTACGGAAGTACTCTGCAATCTGAATCAACTCTTTCGGGCTGGAAATCGAGAGCAGCCACATCACCATAAAGAACGCCATCATCGCCGTCATAAAGTCGGCATAGGCAATCTTCCACGAGCCGTGGCTGCCATGATGACCTTTATGTTTGCGCTTTTTAACCAGCACAATGGGGCGATTGCCTGCCTTCATGAGTTCTGATCCGAGGTTTGTTTCGCAGGGTTTTTCGCGTTACGGACGTGCTCTTCCAGTTCGGAGAACGACGGACGTTCGGCGGAATACAGAGTCTTACGGCCAAATTCCACGGCGATTTGCGGTGCGTAGCCATTCAGGCTGGAGAGCAACGTCACCTTGACGCACTGCATCATTTTGGTGGTTTCGGCACACTTCTGACGCAACACCGAGGCCAGCGGCGAGATAAAGCCATAAGCCAGCAAGATACCTAGGAAGGTTCCCACCATGGCGTGTGCTACCAGTGCGCCCAACTCTGCTGCCGGCCGATCTGCTGAGGCCAGTGCGTGCACCACGCCCATAACCGCCGCCACGATACCGAATGCCGGTAAGCCGTCACCCACTGCCGATATGCTTTGTGCTGGTACTTCGCATTCGTGCTCGTAGGTTTCAATCTCTTCATCCATCAAGGCTTCGATTTCGAATGCGTTCATATTTCCGCTGACCATAAGACGTAAATAATCGGTAATAAAATCCACCAACTGTTTATCGGCCAGAATACGCGGATAGTTAGCAAAAATTTCACTCTGGCTGGGGTCTTCAATGTCGCGTTCTAATGACAGCATGCCCTGCTGACGTGATTTCGCCATCAGGCGATACAGCAGTGCCATTAAATCCATGTATACAGCTTTGTTATATTTCGAGCCGCGCATTAACAATGGCAACGCTTTTAATGTTTTCTTGATCGACTTGCCATTGTTGCCCACTAAAAAAGCACCAATACCGGCACCGCCGATAATAATCAGCTCGGCAGGTTGATAAAGCGCCCCCAGATGGCCACCGACCATCATATAGCCGCCCAACACGGAGCCGACGACCACGATATAACCCAGAATAATCAGCACAAAAAATCCTTACGTCCGTAACGTGTTGGTAGAAGTTAAGCCAGAGAGCCGCAGGTGTTATTCGTAAATCGTGGGCAAAAAAAAAGCAGCGGACTAAGCCGCTGCTGGATGTTTTCCACGATGCGAACAAACTTAAACGGCGCGTTTAACCTGTTCATCCAGCAGTTGTGGAAAGGTATCGGCAGAATCTGCAGAAAGTTTACGTCTTTTTACGGCACGTGATGGCGGCTGGCACAGGCTGCAAACAAAGCTGCCAACAGGCTGATGAGCGTGATTAATAAAGCTCCCACCACAGCATTTACAGTCAGACAATTCCAGCATGCCGCTTTCAACGAATCGCACCAGGGTCCATGCACGCGTCAGCGCCAACAGCGGGCCCTCGTCCGATTGCGGACACTGCTCAAGATACAAGCGATACGCTTTGATCACTGCATCAACACCATTGCTCAACCCGGTTTTCAGCAAGAACTGCCAGGCATTACAGAACATGGATGAGTGAATATTTTGTTCCCAGGTCATGAACCAATCAGTCGAGAATGGCAGCATGCCTTTCGGTGGTGGTGCACCACGCAGCTCTTTATACAGTTTAATCAGGCGACCACGGCTCAGCTGGGTTTCGCTTTCCAGCATCTGCAGTCGTGCGCCCAACGTAATCAGCTCCATGGCCAGCTGAATATCGCGCGCTTCCTGAACAATACTTTTTTCGGTCATTAAACCGCCCTCTTCTTTGCAGAGACGTCATCTTTTGACGCGTTCCGCAGTAAACGGCTGGATAATAAAATACCGGTGTGGATTTGCTGCAGGTCATCCACGCGTGATTCTTGAGTCAAACGATTAATATGGTTGTGATCGGTAAAGCGGAACTGGCAAACCAGTTGGTTGGTTTCCGCTAATTTTACCATCTCAGGTAAGGTCAATTGCGACAATGCATCTGCCATCGATTCATCGATGCCTAAACGAAACATTGCTGAAGCTTTTTCCTGGTTAATTAAACGCTGAGCAAGAAGCAAATATGACAGATTGATGTCATATATATGTTTTAGTAATTCTGATGTACCCATTTTTTTCCATCCTGATAGAAGCGACACATATACGGCCACAGAATTTAAATTTCTATGGTTCGGGTTGCTGGTTGGTAAATCTAAAGATGGCAAAAAATTATCAGGCACAAGCCAACGTGTACTGAACTGTTTCACATCCCGCCAGGGACACTGATCAGTAGTAGTCAAAACTCCAGGCCATTCTTTTATCGAGTTGTAACCATCTTCCGTGACGTCTGCTTACAGTTTTTTAAGACTAATCTGAAAACAAGGCAAATCTATATCGTCTGATTTCTACATACAACGTGAGTGGTGCGAAATTTTAGATAAAGTGTGATCTGCGTCACACTTTTAAGGCAAATTTTTTCCTGGAAGCTTCAGAATTGCTTTTCTGTTGTCTATTTTTTGAGCGAATTTGAATTGTTTCGCTAATATTTCAGTCTAAAATGCCCCTATTTAGCCTCTGTGGCCGATTGTCATTACAACGCGATCTTTTATCTGCTGAGTTGCTTTTAAATGGGGATATACAGCCACCCATAATCGTAAAGGCAGCATAATATGCTGATTTTGACGAAAACTATTTGCTTCTAAATTAATCACTTACAGGGAATATTGCTGAGAGGCACTACCACCATGATGATAGATAAGCGTGAAGACTGGACGCAGCGCGCCTGGGAACTGTTAGGGCTTTGTAGGGAGTGTTTAGTGAACGGCAGTGGATGTAACAGTGCGTTACATTAGTGATATGAATGAATTGAGGATTTTACGCATTGATTTGAGATAACTATCGGCCTGACCAACCAAACCTTTAGGGCTGACATGAAAAAAAAGCTTTTTTCGGGTTCGATCGAACGCTTTTTAACCAAATTGTGCGGTTTTGGCTGCTGCGTCAGGCAGTTACCCCTTAAGGAAATGAAAACGATTTCGCAGGTTTAGAATGGGCAGTGAAAACGGTGCGCAGAGTTGCGCACCGGGAAGCAGATTTAAGCGAGTTTGGGGAAGGTGGCGACTTTATTCGCTATACCATGATCGGCGCTGCGCGCAGGCAACGCATTTAAATCACGCAGGAAGCTCTCACGCCATTGGGTAATATCCTGCTTGCGCAACACCGCCATCATGTCGTTGTAGCGCGAGATACGCTCTGTGCGCGGCATGGTGAGTGCCCTGTCGAGTGCGGCAGCCACTTCATCACGATCGTAAGGATTGACGATCAGTGCCGATGTCAGTTCGTTCGCTGCCCCGGCAAAGCGTGACAACACCAGCACGCCCGGATCGTCTGGGTCCTGCGCAGCCACATACTCTTTCGCCACCAGGTTCATACCGTCACGCAGTGGCGTGACCAGACCCACATCGGTTAAACGGAAGATTTTCATCAACAGGCGGCGATCAAAGTGCTGGTTCAGATAATAGAGCGGTGTCCAGCCGAGCGTGCCGTACTTACCGTTAATGCGCCCCGCTTCCGTCTCTAATTGATGACGAATATCCTGATAGGCCTGCACATCGCCACGTGAGGTTGGCGCGATTTGTGAATAACGGATTTTGCCGCGATGATGCGGGAAATTCTCCAGCAGTGCCTCATAAGCCAGGAAACGTTCCGGCAAGCCTTTGGAATAATCGAGTCGCTCGCTGGCAATAATATTTTGTACATCGCCCAGCTCACGTTTCATTGCCGCCATTTTCGGTGGCAGATGTCCTTCGGCCATCTCTTTGATGCTGTCCGGCTCAATACCAATCGGATACACCTCCGTCATAAAGGTATTGCCAAAGGCACGGTGTTTCTTCTCGCCTTTATTCTGCAACTGCGTCAACTGGCTGAGGCTATCGAGGAAGGCTACGCGATCGGACTCGGTCTGGAATCCCAGCAGGTCATAATCACACAGCATCTCCAGCAGCGTCTGATGCGGTGGCAGCGCATTGAAGATCTCCGGCGTCGGGAACGGGATATGCAGGAAGAAGCCGATACGGTTGTTGACGCCCAGTTTGCGCAACTCGGCCGCAAACGGCAGCAGATGGTAATCATGGATCCACAACACATCGTCAGGTTGCAGTAGCGGCTTCAGGCGCTGGGCCAGCAAGGTGTTCACGCGGCAATAGCCATCCCAGGCTTCGCGCTGATACTGCACTAAATCCAGACGATAGTGGAAGGCCGGCCAGATAACGGTATTAGAGAACTGGCAGTAGTACTGATCGTAATCGTTCTGATTGAGCGGCAGTGAGGCATAAGTAATGCCATCCTGTTCAACTTGCGAAAGTGGCTCATCTTCTTCCTCGCCAGAGAATTCACTGATTTCTCCGTTCCAGCCAAACCACAAGCCTCCGGTGGTGCGTAACGCGTCCAAAATGCCCACCGCAAGACCACCCGCGCTGGCTTTGCCTCCATCCGGAATGGCGATACGGTTAGATACCACGACTAAACGACTCATAACCTTGACTCCTTACCGACGATGTCATGTTCTAGTTGTAATAATAGTTGCGCCAGCCAGTGCCATACCGCGTCAACGCTGTCGAGACGGTAGCGCGCATGGCTGGCGCCTTCTCCGACCTTGACTGAAATGCCCTGCATGGCGTTAACGGCGAGAAATCCTTTTTCATCGGTCAGATCGTCGCCCACGAAGACCGGAATGCGGCCAATAAAGGGGGCTTCTTGCATAAATTCACGTACCGCCGCACCTTTATCGATGCCCTGCGGTTTTAGCTCCACCACGCACTTGCCCGGCTGTAGCGCCAGCGCAGGAAAACGCGTCACGGCGTCTTCCGCCAGTTGCATGATGGATTTTTCGTACTCGGGCGCGTTGCGATAGTGCAGTGCAAACGCCATACCTTTCACTTCCAGCAGGGTGCCTGGCCATTGGTCGAGGGTTTGCTGCAGTTCAGTTTGCAGCGTTTGCGCAATGTCGCCAGGCAGCGAGTGCCGATGCACGCGCCCACTGGCGTCACGGCGCTCCGCACCATGCACGCCAGCAGCGGGCGCTTCCAGTGGCGCAACCAACGCGTCCAGTTGCGCAATCGGACGGCCCGAGACTAATGCCAGGGCACCATGGCTCAGATTGGAGATTTGCTGCAGATGCTGGCGCACCGATGCGGGGATGGAAACCGACTCGGGTTGCGATTCAATGGTCGCTAGCGTGCCGTCGACATCAAAAAAGAAGGCATAAAGACCGCCGCTGAGTGACGGCAAGGTGCTGTTCTGATTAACCGCAGGGGTCACGTCTCCTCCTGTTCATTGGGCTATAACAGGATGTTCGAAGTCAGGCTGGGTGTTTTAATCCAATGTCTGGACTGAGGCGAGGAGGTTGGGCCAAAAACGGGGGACTACGATAGGTAACTCTCCACAAACTCACAACTTTATTGCCAACACAGCAACCTGACTGCGAACATCGTCAGCGTTAAGTGTAGACGGAGATCACAGTTTTGCCAGGCACAGCGGGTTTTTGTATGAGAAAAGTGCCGGTTTTAGGTGTTTGTGACCTCAAAAAATCGCACCCTTTCCTTTTATTACGCTTCGCTTTTTACCGACGTTGAATTTTGCCTGACGGCCTTTCCCTGATGACAGCTCATTTACCAGATTTTCCTTACTTGCATCCGCGCCGCCGATTGGCTTATGGTGCGGTTACCGTGCAATTTAAGGCGGAAAAAAGGCCGAAAAAGGCCCATATCTGCGCCAAATGGCGCTTTCAGGCAGGCATTCAGGACGATGAAAATCCGATCAAGTTCACACTTTAGCGATGTCATGGTGGGTAACAGCCGATGATCCCCCAGAGCTACAGTCAGCGTGTTCACTTCTATTACTGCATTCTGGTCGCACTGAAGATCAATGCAAAAACGCGCAAACCCGCTGGCGTGCGCGGCAAGAATAACTTTCTGCTGAAATGGCTGCGCAACGCGCAGAACAACACCATTTTCCACCCCGACATCACCAGCGAAATCGAGTGGCTGCGTGGCAAAATTATCAGCTCCGGGCCGGATGCCGATTTAGAGCCGATGCTGCAATACGTTTATGACACTGCCAAGCGCGCCGAAACCCTGCGTTTAGGATCGTGAATACCCCCCTCCCTTTTAGAGTAACCTGCTGAAAAGTCAGCGATGGAACGTTCGGCTGCACGAACATCAACAGGGATGGATAACAGGACATCAGATATGAATTTCACCATACGCAAGGCTCAGGCCGAGGACGCGGAACTGCTTCACCAACTGGGACGCATGACCTACAGCGCGCATTTCAAACATATGTGGGTTTCCACCGACGAGATGGATGCGTTTATCGATAAAGAATACGGTTTGACGGTGCTGCAGAGCAGCCTCGCGGCAGAAAACGAGAGCTGGCTGATCGCCGAAACCGATCACCCAGTCGGTTTTGCCAAAGTCACCTGGAATACGCCAGTGCCTGATTCCGGCATGACCGGCGCCATGCTGAATAAGCTCTACCTGAATCCCGATCAGACCGGTAAGAACTTCGGCAAAATCATGTTTCAAAGCATCATCAATGAAGCCCGTGAGAAGCAGGAAGGTTACATGTGGCTGGAAGTGATGGCTGAAAACGTGCGTGCGCGAAAGTTCTGGGAAGCCTTTGGCATGCAGCACATCAAAGATATCCCGTTTGTCACCGCCTCACAGCAGAGCACGCTGCAAATTCTGGGTATGGTGATTTAACCCGTTAAGGCGTCGCGAACACTGATTTCGCCGCGCCCTCTCCTACTTTATCCGCGTTCATCCCCGTCCTTACCACTTATTCAGATTTGTTCTAACGATATAATCAGTTTTTCTTTCAAGCCTTCTCTCCGCATCATAACGGCAACACAGGAGGCGTTATGGCTGATATCTCTCTACACAAACACTCACACGGCATGGCGCATTTCGCGCCCGGTTTGCTGCTTACGGCGGTGATTGCGCTGGCGACCGCATGGCTCGGCAATTTACCGTCGGTGGCACAACTGGGGTTAGGCGCTCTGACGCTGGCGATCATCGGCGGGATCATACTCGGAAATACGCTCTACCCGACGGTGCATGGCCAGTGCGATGCGGGCGTGCAGTTCGCTAAACAGAAACTGCTGCGCCTCGGCATTATCCTTTACGGTTTCCGTCTCACCTTCCAGCAGGTGCTGGATGTCGGCGTCAGCGGTGTGGTAATCGATGTGCTGATGCTGACCAGCACCTTTACCCTCGCCTGCTGGCTGGGACGCAAAATCCTGAAATTGGATCGTGAAACCGCGTGGTTGATTGGTGCAGGCAGCAGTATTTGTGGTGCCGCCGCCGTGCTGGCGACTGAACCGGTAATCAAAGCGGAATCGTCCAAAGTGGCGGTGGCGGTCGCTACCGTGGTGATTTTCGGTACGCTGGCGATTTTCCTTTATCCGCTGATCTGGCATAGCGTTTCACCTTTACTACCGGGCCTGAGCCTGAGCGAGTTTGGTATTTACACCGGTTCAACCATGCATGAAGTGGCGCAGGTGGTGGCGGCCGGCCATGCCATCAGCCCGGAAACAGAGAATGCGGCAGTGATCGCCAAAATGCTGCGCGTAATGATGCTGGCACCGTTCCTGGTGGTGATTGGCGTGATGGTGCGTCGCAGTTCACCGACCACCAGCGGCGAGAAACAACGCATCACCTTCCCGTGGTTTGCGCTGGCGTTCATTCTGGTGGCGCTGTTTAACTCAATGCACCTCATTCCCGCCTCGGCGATTGCGGTGATTAATCAACTGGATAACGTGTTACTGGCCATGGCGATGGCAGCTTTGGGGCTCACCACCCATATCAGTCAGCTGAAGCGAGCCGGTCTTCGTCCGCTGCTGTTAGGATTGATGTTATTTATCTGGCTGATTGTCGGTGGCGGCGCGATTAATCTCGCTATCCATCATTGGCTTGGATAACTTATTTGCCGCCCGACCGGGCGGCAAAAGCCTTATTGTTTGAAGTGTTTTCGTGAATAGATGGCGGTCTGTCTGCGGCTTTTAATGCGGAATTTGGCATGAGAGATCACCGTCATCCACTTCGGATCAACCTTATTAGTCAAATAGATATTCAACTGATCCAACAGCGCCTCCCAATTCTTCGCCTGCCAGGCTTTGTCACTGCCGAGTGACTCTTTCATTTGCTGAATGAGGCTATCCACTCTGGATTTTACGTCACTCAGTGCTTCTCCCGCCTGATGCGATGCTGCTAATTTCCGGATTTCGGTGGCGTAATAATGGATATCAATGTCGTTCTCGCGCACGCGAACCTCTGCTTATTATTGGTCCGTAATATTACAGTAACCTAAGTCATCGAATTAACATAATCGGCAATACCTTTCGCCGCTTCGCTATTGTTACGCTTTCGAGCTGTATTTCAACAATAGCGCGCGATTTTCACGCGCTGAGCCAATTAAAAAAACCGCCCGCGGGCGGCGTTTTAACATCACTCTGGAACAGATATTGAAATGGGATTTCATTATTTTTTCGAAATCTTAACGCATTGCTTTCAGATAGCCACTTCAATAATGGAACCATTAATAATCAATGAATTAGCATTTTCATATTCGATCTGGATCACGGTTTAATCGTGAATTCCAGCTCACTGAGTTTTTGATATTCCTTCGCCAGCTTTTTAAGTTGCACCGCACGCATTTTATCTGCACGCGCCAGCGCTTCTTCTTCGGTTAACTGAAACTCTTTTTTCTTAAAAAACTGCTCAAAGTTGTACTCACGATCGCGGCGCTGGACGAATACCTCGCCATCATTTTTGAGTTCGCCTTCTGCGATGTAGATGCCCCGGGTTAATGCATATTTTGTTATATAGGCTTTTGTCATGCTGTCCTCTCATCTTGCTACGTCGGTTAATTAAAGCAAAATCGCCGCGTAATTTACAGCATCCTGAAGCAAAAACAGTCTATTCCTGGATTGACTCTTCATTGATTTAATTAATGTTTTAATTAAACCGAACGTAGAGGCCAGGCGAAAAAATGCTTCAGGTTTGGTGACAATTAAAAGCGCAGCGTGCTTGCATGATTCCAGCGATACGAAGTCATCCCAGAGGAAATTTCCGCTCAACGCCGCAAACAACGGCTTTCACTTTTTCTGGATATCTTCCCAACTCAGTCCGAAGCGCATAAGGTATTTACGTAAGCGGTCGGCATCATTCGGCTGCTTTTTATGCTGCCGTGAGACCGAAAATAAATGTCGTCCCGCTTCAGATAATGTTGAGGTGTGTTGGCAGACTTCCAGCACGGTTTCGAGTTGTTTTTGATCGAAGAGATCAATATCACCCACAATCGGCAGTAACGGCGAGGATACTCGCTCACTCTGCCAGTTTGCACGTAGTCGCACGATCTCCTCGTCCACCAGCGTCAGCGAAATACGCCCGTCTTCAGCCAGCGTTGCCATTCGCATCACGCTGGCGCCCAGTTCACGAAAGTTACCGTGCCATGCTGCTTCATGTGAGGTAGCAAAAGCCACATAATGCTGACGCGCCTCTTTATCAAACCGCACCTGATGCTGACGCGTGCGCACAAATCGCTGCAATTCATAGTCGATATTCGGTTCGATATCCTCACGACGCTCTGCCAATCCCGGTAGCTGGAAGGTCCACATATTGATACGTGCGTAGAGGTCTTCCCTGAAGCGTCCCTCTTTTACCCATTGGCGCATGTCACGGTGTGTACCTGCAATAAGCTGGAAATCACTACTCACTTCACGATCGGCTCCAAACGGGAAAAAGCGTTTCTCTTCGATGGCGCGTAATAACATCGCCTGTTCATCCAGACCCAGTTCAGCAACCTCATCAAGAAACAGGATGCCGCCATCCGCTTCACGCAATAACCCGCTGCGTGCCGTCAACGCTCCCGTAAAGGCCCCTTTAACGTGACCAAACAGCGTTGACATGGCGTTATCACCGCGCAGCGTCGCGCAATTGACCGCGACAAACTTTCCCTTCACCTGATGACGCGAGAGGCGCAATTGATAGATGCGCTCAGCGAGGAAGGATTTTCCCGCACCCGTCGGCCCGGTAAGCAGCATTGGTGCATCAGAGCGCTGCGCCACCCGCTCAATTTGTTCAATCAGCGCGTTAAAAATGGCACTGCGCGTTTCAATGCCTGATTTCAGGAACGACACGGAGTTCTGTCGTTCGTGCTGAAAACGACTGGTCAGCGTGGTATAGCGACTTAAGTCCAAATCAATAATCGAGTAAACGCCCTGAGGGGATTTCTCCTCCTTCGGCCCCGGTCCAGTCTGTAGCAGACTAGCAGGCAGAAAGCGTGCCTCGGTTAACAGGAACCAGCATATCTGGGCAACGTGTGAACCGGTGGTGATGTGAACCAGATACTCTTCATTTTCAGTATCGAAGGGATAATTGCAGGCAAAATCGAGAAAAGCACCATACACCTCTTCAAAATCCCAGGGATCGTCAAGGCTGATTTGATGAGGCACCACCTGGGTCTGGGGAGAAATGTGCGCGATATCTTCAGTCAGTTGTTCCACCATGCCGCGATTCAGCGGCTGGTGCAGTACCTCAAACCGATCCACAGGCAAATCGGCATGCTGGCACAGCGCCACACTTGGCCGCCATTTACTCCAGCGATTTTGTCTCTTGCCACGTCTATCCAGCTGGGTGCCTAAAACACCTATCACGACCCGTCGCTTCACGCTTTATCCTCTAAGATAAAATCCTATCCTAAAGAATAAAAAACTTCTCCTCCATTGGCTATCAGAAATGTCACACCACAATAATTAACAACTATAAATCAGATGGTTAACTGAAAATCTGACATTTTGTATTTTTTGGCACGTTATTCGCTATCTCTTTATTACTTAAGGATTTTAAAAGGAAAGATGAGATGAAAATAACCACAGGGGTTCATGGCGTCGATGCCGTTATGCGTGAACGTGTCTGCACTGTGTTACAGCAGATAGAAGCTGAACATGACGTCCGTGTTCTCTTTGCCTGCGAATCCGGCAGTCGCGGCTGGGGGTTTGCCTCCCCTGACAGTGATTACGATGTTCGTTTTCTCTATGTCCATCAACCCGAGTGGTATTTGCGGGTCGAGTCGCCACGCGATGTGATCGAAAAACCCATCGATGCCGAGCTGGATGTGTGTGGCTGGGAGTGGCGTAAAGCATTGGGCTTATTAAAACGCGCCAACCCAACGCTGATCGACTGGCTTGATTCGCCCATCGTGTATCGCCAGCACGACGGCATCATGGCGCAACTGAATGCGTTGAGCGGTCGCTTCTTCTCGGCAGAAAGCGCGCGCTGGCATTACCTGTCCATGGCGCAAAAGAACTTCCGCCAGTATCTGCAGGACTATGAGGTGTGGCTGAAGAAGTACTTCTACGTGCTGCGACCCTTGCTGGCCGTTCGCTGGATCGAGGCGGGGAAAGGTGCGCCACCCATGCGTTTTGACCAATTGCTGCACGGCACAGTGCAGGATGGCCCCCTGCTGCGCGATATCGCTGAATTGCTGGCGGTGAAGCAGCGCGCCGGGGAGGCGGAGTACGGTCCGCGACGGCCGTTACTGCACGCCTTTATCAGTGCCGAACTGGCTCGCCCGACAGAGGCGCTGCCACTGGCGCACAGCAAGCGAGACAGCGCACTGCTGGATGCCCTGTTATTCGACACCGTGATGGCCGATTTCAATATAAAGGAGGCGATATGATGCGCGCACTGATGCATTCATTAGGACTGGCTTCTGCGTTCCCCGTGGTATGGAAAACCCGGCAGCGCGCCCTGTATACCCTTCTGGCACCGAGCTATGACACCGCGCAGCCGTTGCCCTGGGATAACACCGTGCTGCCAGCACAGCCGTTAGCAGAGAACGCTGAATTGCACTGGGCGCCGGGTGCCTGCGAAGGCACGCTGATTTACCACATCGGCATCAGCCCGGCTAAGGAGGATGCCCCCGCCATCCTCGCTGCGTTACAACGGGTACTGGCAAAGCCGGGTAAGAAAAATATGCGCGCGCTATATCGGCTGATCAATCAGCAGTCGCCGTTGTACTACATCGATGCACTAATGGAGGCTATTCCGCAGGCGAATTTGAGCGCGGTTCAGCTCTATCCGCTGGTGCTCTGGCTGGTGACCTCCAGCCCGGATCAGAACGTGGTGAAGTTTGCTATGGCAATGACCGCGTGGTTCTCACAGCAGCGCACCATGAAGATATTGCAGGTGCTGGCGCAGCATGACGAACTCACACTTTATGCGGTGGTCGCGCTGCGAACCATGCTCGATCCAGAGGAGTACACGGAAGTTTGGTTCGCCATGATGCAACGCGTCGATGGCTGGGGCCGCGTGCATCTGATGGCGCGGATGCCCACCACATTAAACGCTGCGCAACGCGGTTGGTTACTGCGCACAGGATTCGCCAACAGCGTGATGATCGAGTACACCGCAGTGAACTGCGCTGTGTACGGTGAGTTGCTGGATGCACTGGCCAGCGAGCACGACGATGCACTCCTGCTAGGTTGTGCGGAGATGCTGCTCGCCATGTTAAGTGATGCGCCAACGCCGGACATTTCAACCTATGAGGATGGGCCGATTACGTGCTTACGCTACTTACAACATGTGGTCACCCAGCAGCCAGCACATCCACAACATTACCGCACCGCACAGGAAATCGGTGCCTGGGTGGCGAGCGAAACGTTGATGGATGCGCCGCTGGCTCAGCGGCTGACGGCATTATGTGCGCAGGTGCTGGCGTTACCGATTTGGCAGGAGGAACAATGATTATTTTGCCACCGGCAGATCCGCATATCGTGTGGTGTACGCCGGTGACAACATCTCACGCTTCATCGCCCAGGATTTCTGGATTCCTTGTCCGGCGAACCATAGCTTCCCTTTCCCTTTTTTATTGACCTGATCTATCACATGCATCAATGCTGAACTGTTGGCCTGCGGCTGGATATCATCAAACAGATCGAGTTGCGCCACGCCCTGACTGTAAAAGTCACCTAACAAGACACCCGCTTTCATATAGCGACACCCTTCCCGCCAGATGCGATCCAGCGCCTCGGTGGCCACGCGGATAATGTCACGAGTGTCATTCGTGGGTATCTGTAATTCACCAATCGCCTGATTGCCGTAAAAGATTTCACCCTCCGCATGCGGGCTGGTGCGGATAAACACGCCGATCTGTCGACAATACTGCCGCTCACCACGCAACTTTTCGGCGGCGCGCACGGCATAGTTGCACACTGCCTCACGCATATCGGCATACTCCGTGATGCGTCCCGCAAACGAACGTGAGCAGATGATTTGCTGCTTCACGGGCGCAAACTCTTCCAGCTCGAGACAAGGTTCACCGCGCAACTCGCGCACGGTGCGCTCCAGCACCACATTGAAGTGCTTGCGGATCACCCAGGTGCTTTGCTCCGATAAATCCAATGCGGTGGTGATACCCATGGCATTCAGCTTTTTGCTGATGCGACGCCCTACGCCCCACACGTCTTCCACCTTAATTAAGGCCATTAGCTTTTTTTGCCGCTCAAGGTTGGAGAGATCCAGCACGCCACCGGTTTTGCTCCATTTCTTGGCGGCATGGTTAGCCAGCTTGGCCAGAGTCTTAGTTGGGGCTATACCGACTCCAACTGTCAGGCCCGTTTCTCTAAGCAGGCGCTTTCGAATGTCACGGCCGAACACCTCGAGATCGATACAACTCCTGACGCCTGATAAGTCGAGAAAAGCTTCATCAATCGAATAAATTTCCATCCTCGGAGCCATCTCTTCGAGAATATTCATCACCCTATGACTCATGTCACCATACAGCGCGTAATTGGAACTGAACACCTGCACCTTCTGGCGTTTCAGTTCATTCTGTAGCTTGAAATAGGGCTCAGCCATACCGATACCCAATGCCTTCGCTTCCGCTGATCGTGAAATTATGCATCCGTCGTTATTGGAAACAACAACCACAGGCTTACCTTGCAGGTCCGGTCGAAAAACAGTTTCGCAGGAAGTGTAAAAACTGTTTACATCAACAAGCGCGAACATATCTGTGGCTTTTCAGGGTAAACGTCACTACACCAAAAATTTCCAGTTCCTCTTCTGCCTCGAAAACGATAGGAGAATAGTTTGTATTACGGGGCATGAGCTGAAGGCGTGGGGAAGTTTGAAGTTCTTTCACCGTGAATTCTCCCGCGACGGCAGCAATGACGATATCGCCATGAACTGCAGATAATGACCGGTCAACAACCAGTAAGTCTCCGTGACTGATACCTGCTCCTAACATTGAATCGCCACTGACTTTGATAAAGTAGGTTGCGCTAGGATGTCTGATGACAAGCTTATTCAGATCGAGACTGTCCTCAATATAATCCTGAGCGGGGCTGGGAAAGCCGCAAGGCACACGTTCCATAAAGAACGGAAGCGGGCTCGTTGTATCGGACTGAGAGGGGATAATCAATTGCATAACGGGCACCTTGATACTGTGTTTATATACAGTATCCATGATTATTCTGATCGATCAAGATCCCTGGAGGAGGATTTCTGAAAGCCGTTGAAGCTCCTCTGAATTTAAGTTGCAACCAGACCCTGAATCCTGAAGATCGAACACTCAATAATCACATAACGTTACTTATTCTGCTTTCCTACTGTTGTCATTCTGCTGAGGTTCGCCAAATGTCGATCCATCACATTGATATCGTCAGCTACAGCAATCTGTTATCTACTGTCAAAGGGATATCCTTATGCTGTCAGCCAACAAAACGGACTTCAGCTGCAAATCTGACAGGCAGACAGCCCTAAGCTGTAAAATGTCAGGTAAGCTTAGAACTGCTAACTACCTGCACAACAGTAGTTTCAGCTATATTTGTTATTGCTCACAGTTTATACTGTACGGATTGATCAACGGAGGCTCTTAATGAAACACACTCCACAAAGTAATGCTGACATTCTCAATCTTCATGCTCGAACCATGCAGATAAATGGTACTGTTGACGAAAAGGTTGAGCAGTTGCGCAACATGTTTGCTCAGAGTTCAAAACGTACTAAGGATGACAGGAAGCTCCGTGGGGATCGAGAAAAGGTATATTACGAAGGCTGAGTTTAGCGAAGATTTTGTAAGAGCCAGTGAAGACTTTGAATATGGGTATGACGTTATCTCTAAAGTTAATGTCAAAACTGGTCAGTCAATTCTGCATTACGCAGTCCGCCTCCAACAGAGATGGAACGATGATAATTGTATCGTCGTCTATGATCATGATGACGATAGATTATGGAGCAGGGTAAAGGCCTCTGATTCGAAGGATGATGCAGGCATAAACTGGTATCTTGGTTTTTTTCATGGTCGCGTTGAAGCATGGAAAAATGATCCCCTAATCGTAATATCTTTCCGTGATGAAATCATTCCAACCCCTACAGGGTATGATAAAGGTTTCAAGTTAGCTGTTATCCACGCAATCAGCGATCACTCTACCCTTTTCGGTGATAGCTGGGAAAAGAAAATCCCCGCTTACATGCGTGATAAGCGAAAAGAAAATTCCAATATTCTCAACTATTTTGCGGATATAAATAGTTCGAACTCTGACGACCCGACTGCATCTTGAAAGTCGTAAATATGGCTGAAGCGTTAGTTTTGAATAGGGAATTATCTGCGTCTGTATGCAATTACATTAAGTATCCGATAATGCGATTGGGGATGACTATAACCTCATCCCAAGAGAATCCGCAGTTACCGCTTCTATAACCTCTTGGCTCAACGCCTCAGCATCAACAATCATCCGCACTCCATGCCCATAAGCGCCCCCCGGCAGAAGCTGATAACACGCTCCACGTAAAACATCCCCGCATAAAAACCGCAAACATCGAAGATGCCTTTGAGCATAAATTGGTCTAATAAGATTTATGGACGATGCCAGAACGGTTTTTGGTGATAACCGCCCTCCCAATTTTGACAAAATACGCTAAATTTATTTCATATGTGGTTTCGATATAAGTCGAAATTCCACCCCGTACAAATTCCGCACTCTACTAATAGATTGCGATTTTTATACGTTACAGCCTGACCATAATGACGTTTGAGTAGCGGACATAAGGGATAAAATCATGTATCAGAGCGCACAACAGTCAACCAATAGCGCGAAGTCTTTCCTTCACTTAGATGCGCTTCGCGACAAAGCCACTGCTGAAACCGTTGTGATTGAAGCAGCCGCGGGTGAAATCACCCAACGTGGCGTGAGAGTCACCAACGGCGCCGTTATTTTGCAATTGATCACTGAAGTGCAGAAGGCCTCTGATCCCGTGAAAATCGATCTGTTACTCAACGCCCTAAAAATTGTGGTCGGGATGACACCCGGTGAAGCGGAACGCTGGGCATACTTCAACTGGTAAAAGTGTTTATGAAAACTAAGCACATCGTGACCATTGATATTGAAGGTTAAAATAACGTCCAGGTTAACAAACTGAACGAAAACGTTTTCGACATTCCTGTTATTTCAATGGGGTATTGATGGTCAGTGCTCATGCCGCGCTCAGGCTTTGGCAGTCACCGAGTTACCCCATTGAGTTGCACCCGCGACTCCTCTTTCACCCATTGCAAAAAATCCGTAACCGCAGCTTCAATAACCTGCTGGCTCAATGTCTCAGCATCAACGATCATTCGCAGCCCATGCCCATAAGCGAACCCCGGCAGAAACTGATAACCACAGCAAACCTTCGGCGGTTGATCCTGCGCTATTTCCCGCTCACGCTTCTCGATAAATAGAGGATATTCCTGCCATCAATCCTTGTTAATCGACGGAGTTTGCCCATAGCTGTTATTTAATTAATCTAAATTGTGGACATTCATGCATGATACCTTAAAAATCAGAAACCTATGACCTACCTACTGAGGCAGAATAAGTGTATGAGCAAACAGCTGGAATTCATGTTGCTGGCGCTTGAATACTCCCATCAGGCATTACCATTATGCAGACCAAATCCACCTGTAGGATGCGTGATTGTCCATGAAGGTAATGTGGTTTCCAAAGGTTTCACACAATCTCCGGGCCACCATCACGCTGAGATAGACGCCATTTCAAAACTCACCTTTCCAATCGGTGAATGCGAAATTTTTGTCACACTTGAACCCTGCTCTTTTGAAGGCAGAACCCCCTCCTGTGCTCTAACACTCGCTGAGCTGAAGCCACAACATATCTATGTTGCTATAGAAGACCCACATCCAGGAAACAGAGGGGAAGGACTCAATATTTTAAAAAATGCAGGTATCAGCTATACGCTAGGTATCGGCAAACACGAAGTGGAGGATTTTCTGTCACCTTATTTAGTGAGGTCATATTAGGCGCCTGCAAATTTCGACGCTGTTAGCGCCGAAAGACAAGATCTGCTTCACGCTCAAAGCCGACCTGACATCTCGCCAGTGGGTCCATTCCGTACCAGAAGCTCTAGTGCAATCAGCAATGCCTTAGTTGCGTAATGAAATAGATGACGAGCAGTGTTTTGTTTACGTAAGGTAAATGCTCATTCCTCAGCCAACAAAAGGACTAAGCATGGGCAGGTTTCAGGGTAAACGTATACTGATCACTGGTGGTACAAGTGGTATGGGGCTGGCAGGCGCGCAGCGCATTATCACTGAAGGTGGTGATGTAGCTATTACAGGACTGAGTGAAGAAAGACTCGAACGCGCCCGTACTCTACTGCCTAAAACATCGCTTATTTTGAAAAGTGACTCTGCGAGCGAAGTTGACATCAATGCGCTAAAGGAAGCTATTAGCGATTGGGGTTCACTTGATGGATTATGGCTCAATGCTGGCTTCGCGGAAGTCAGCTCTCCGGAATCTGTAACGGCGGATTCTTTTAATCGCATGATGAACGCAAATGTGCGCGGCCCGATGCTACAGCTTGCCGCCCTATCAAAATCACTTAATTCAGGTGCATCCGTTCTGGTTACTTCGTCCTCTTCAACTTACGAAGGTGCAGCTATGACAAGCCTGTATGCAGCGACGAAAGGCGCCGTTATCGCTATGGTCAAAAGCTGGGCATCTGCGCTGGCGGAACGTGGCATTCGCGCCAACACTTTGGTGCCAGGCCCAATTGAAACTAACTTCAGGCACTTTATGCCAGAGGAGTCGCGTCAGCAGTTTGAAGATTTCGTGGTAAGCCAGGTTCCTTTAGGTCGCGCAGGCACAGCAGAAGAAGCCGCTGCGGTTGCACTCTTCCTCCTGTCCGATGATGCATCCTATGTTACTGGCAGCCAGTATGCTGTAGACGGTGGGCTGGTACATTACTGATGTGTCTATAAGGGGTTATGAAATCTGTCGAATAGATTCAATAAAGTCTGCTGTTCGCTCACAGTGGATCTTGGCTGTTGTAGATGTCCGCTCCGTGCTGTGAGTTCAATGGCTCGATGCAACGCTATCCTTAATCAAGGGGGGACGTTGCCATGAAACGAAGAACTCGGATTAACTACACGCCAGAGCAGAAGGCGATTATCTGGGACAGATATAAGCAAGGTGATTCTCTGCATGATATCGCCAGAATGTTCGACAGATTTCATTCTTCCATCATGCCCACAATCCACCAGACAGGTGGCTACCGTCCTCCCGTTCGAAAGCGGCATCGATTAGCGCTTACGCTTGATGAAAGAGAGGAGATTTCCAGAGGACTGGTAGCAAAACTCAGTATCAGGGACATTGCTGCCAACTTATCAAGAGCACCCTCAACGATTAGCCGCGAGGTCAGGAGGCACGGAGGTGCCAAGCAATACCGTGCAGCAAAAGCCGATACTGCTGCGTGGGAAAATGCTCTGAGACCAAAACCTTGCAAGCTAATTGAAAGCCCCACATTGTGTAAAATCATCGCAGAGAAGATGCATCAGGACTGGTCGCCGGAACAGATCGCCGGTTGGCTGAAACGCTGTTATCCGGATAATCAGGAAATGCATGTGTCACACGAAACGATTTATAAAACGCTTTTTATATAAACCCGGGGGGCATTAAAAAAAGAGCTGCAGCAATGCCTCAGAAGCGGAAGAGCGGTTCGTAGATCCCGAACGTCATCACTTAAAGGGAAAGGATTAGGGAAAATCCCGAATGCGATACCTATCAGCGAAAGGCCACCGGAAGCCTCAGACAGAGCCATCCCTGGTCACTGGGAAGGTGATCTGATCCAGGGCTCGAAAAACTCCTATATCGTCACCCTCGTAGAACGCCATTCCCGCTTTGTTATGTTAGCCAAAATCAGGGACAACAAGACCATAACGGTTATATCTGCACTCATCAGACAAGCTCGGGAATTACCTGTTGAGCTATATAAAACATTAACCTGGGATCGGGGAGCTGAAATGACCAGCCACACCCGGTTTACTGTAGCAACAGACATCCAGATTTACTTCTGTGATCCTCAATCTCCCTGGCAACGTGGCTCAAATGAAAATACGAACAGGTTGCTAAGACAATATTTTCCAAAGGGAACTGACTTATCGGTTCACAGTCAGCAGAGACTAAACAGCGTTGCCAGACAGCTCAACGAAAGACCGAGAAAAACGCTAGAATATGAATCACCCGCAGAACGGTTCAATAAGTGTGTTGCGTCCATCAGTTGAACTCACAGCCAGAAGCGGACGTCAAAAAAGCTAGATAGGCCCAAAATGCGTGTTTTTACATTCATAAAGATGTTTTCACTAGTTTCTTCTTAAGGTTATTTGCGCTCCAATGATGATCAATGCCATCCCAGACAACATGCTGAAAGATAATTTCTCGCCCCATCCAACGTACCCAAATAAAGCAGCAAATATTACTGATAGGTAGGTCCAGGACACAATTTTATCAGTTGACGCATACGAACATGCAGCAGAAAGAAAATATTGTGCGAGAGTGGTAACTATCCCAAGCATAATTAGCAATGGGAGTAGTGAAAGACTAAATGATTCCCATACCCATGGTACAAATACGAGCGAATATATTAAGGTATAGAGAGAAAAGAAGAACATTTGACTATAAGGGGTTTCTGTATCTGACATCATCCATATGGTAATCGTTGCGGCGGCGCCCATTACACCCGAAAGTATGCCTGATAAGTCGCCACCATTGATGCTATGAGTGGCGACGCCACTGGTCATCGCCACACCAATAAATCCGATGATAGTTCCTATCCAAACATAGCGGTCTGACAATCTCCTCAGCACCAGCAATGCAATAACCGGAACAAATATTGGTGATGTTTGCTGAAGCAATACTGCAGTGCTCAACTCAGTATTTTTAACAGCATAGAAGTAGGTAATGAGTGCGCAAAAGGTAAAAAATGAACGAAGTGCATGGAGACCTTTCCTTTCCGATTTAAAGCTTAGCTTCCCTGACACCAGACCTATAAAAGACACAATAATAAAACTGAAAACATTGCGCCAAAAGACCAATGATAAAACATCCATTTTGTAAGAAATATATTTGACAAGCATCCCCGCCAACGCAAACATAAATGCAGATATAGTAATATTACTAATAGCCTTAACTTGCATCATTAACAGCCCTAATTAATTCCATTTCAAATTAATTACACGTAAAAGAATGAATGAAGTGATCTTTTATAGTTTAGCACTTAACTGATTCACAGAGCTGGTCATGTTTGAACAAGATGCTGCCTTGTCACTGATACCTTGCACAGTTCCGCTTTTCGCTCATAAGGCACAACCATACTCAAATTTCCCATATTGCAGGAGATTTGAGTATGAACACGTCACCGTGGAACAAAGACCGTATCATCGGCCAAAAAAGGCCACTTCAGATATCTCATATCTGGGGGATCCGCATCCGTCTTGAACTTGAAGGTAAAACACGCGATTTAGCTCTGTTCAATATGGCCCTGGACAGTAAGCTTCGAGGCTGTGATCTGGTCAAACTCAAAGTGTCTGATGTTGCATATGGTAACTCTGTTTCAAGCAGAGCAACGGTGTTGCAACAGAAAACCGGTAGCCCTGTGCAATTTGAGATAACCAAAGGGACAAGAGAAGCTGTTGCTGCATTGATAAAGCATGGCAATTTGCACAGTAAAGATTTCTTGTTCCGGTCCCGGGTTGGAACTAACCAGCACATATCAACCCGGCAATACAATCGAATTTTTCATGGGTGGGTAGAAAAGCTTGGTCTCGAAGATTCGCTTTACAGCACACACTCCATGCGAAGAACAAAACCTTACCTAATCTACAAAAAAACTAAGAATCTCCGGGTGATCCAACTTCTGTTGGGTCATAAGAAACTGGAAAGCACAGTCCGTTATCTGGGTATTGAAGTCGATGATGCGTTGGAGATCTCTGAATCGATTGAAGTCTAAGGTTGTCAGGGCTGTAATAGCAGCCCTGTGCCAGGAGCGGACGTTGATGGTGGCATTAAACGTTAAAGTGGCTAGTTAACGATTTCAGAAACTCAGTGTTAAACCAAACTCGACAAGAAGATCATCTGCAAAATTCTGAATATTTCCGTGGAGTTAAACCAAACTGCACTTTAAAAGCTTTTATTAAGTGGCTCTGGTCAAAAAAACCAACACTTTGTGCGACCTGTGAAGCCGACATCCCTTCTGAAAGTGATTGTTTAGCTCTATTCAATCTGATTTGATTCAGATACTGGTGCACAGACATGCCGGTGCTTGCACGGAATACCCGCATAAAATAGTACTCACTCATGCCTGCCGCGTGCGCAACGTCTTTAATATTTATACTGTGGCTGTAAAGATCCTGAAGATATTCAATACCACGCAGCACATCCTGCCTCTGATATGCGGTGAATGCATTTTTTTTAGTGAACTCTCCATACCGCGACACAAGACGGCTTAACACATCATACAATGTGCACTCTTTTTCCAACGGGTCATGACTAGAAAGAAGAATTTTGGATGCACCAACCAGCGCACTGGCTAACGCAACGTCCTTGCGAATACACTCAACGCCAAAATTCAGTGAACGGTTTTTGTTCCCGGAATCGTATGTAATATCAAGAAGCAACTGTTCCGAAGGGTACAACGCACAATAGTCCCACCCCTCATTACGCTCCATTGCCTCTCCGGTATGAACTTCGCCGGGATGGATAACCATAACCGAACCGGCAGTGGCCACTCCGGTTTTCCGGCAAACACTGTTTTTCTGCGCCCCGCGCGAAAATGCTGCGATGACAAATTCGTCATGGAAATGTGGGGGATAGCTATGTTCATAACATGACGCCATCAGTAATTCAGTTCCATTAAATAATCCGGAATCTTTCCAAAGGGTGATGCTTTCTTTCGAATTACTCATAGACAACGCTCATGTGAGGTGGAAAAGAAAAGAGAAACAAGAGCAGGATTTTCCTATCGTACTGTTTCACTCTACCTAGAATAGAACGTTCGTCAATGTTACGACAGCAGGCGTTCCTGAGGCTTCAGGGACCATAAGCCAGGCCGTATAACCGTTAATTCAGTCGGTTCTCAGCTCGGATGCTAACGTAACAAAGGGGCGGAAGTCGGGTACATAATCATTTTCATCCTGGAGGTTGTCATGAAGGTCATTGGATTAATTGGAGGAATGAGCTGGGAAAGCTCTGCTGAATACTATCGATTTATAAATGAGCAGATCAGGACTCGTTTAGGTGGCGCGCATTCAGCTAAAAGCCTCATGTGGTCAATGGACTTTGGCGAGATAGAGTCACTCCAGCATCAGGGTGAATGGGGTGTTCTTACTCAAAAGATGTGTGAAGCCGCTGTTAATCTGGAAAAAGGTGGTGCTGATTTTATCATTATATGTACCAATACCATGCACCGGATGGCAGAAACTATCGAAGCGAACATAGCGATACCACTTCTGCATATTGCCGATCCCACTGCACAAAAAATTAAAGACGCTGGAATTTCCAGAATTGGGTTGCTGGGAACCGCGTTTACGATGGAGCAAGATTTTTACAAAGGCAGGCTGTCAGAAAAATTTGGTCTTGATGTCATTATCCCGGACGATGAAGACAGGAAAATTGTACATGACGTTATTTATCATGAATTAGTCTCAGGGGTCATTCTTGATGAGTCACGTGATAAGTATCGTAAGATAATTCAGAAACTTGTTGATAATGGCGCGCAGGGGATAATCCTTGGTTGTACTGAGATCATGCTACTGGTTTCTCAACAGGACAGTAGCGTCCCCATTTTCGACACGACAGAAATTCATGCTCTTGCCGCTGTAGACCGGGCGCTTGGGAACTGAAAAAAGTGTTATCGTTGCCAAGGATTAAGACCACTTCAGGGGATAAACATGCGAAAAAAATTGAAGGAAGGTTATCAGATTGTCATAACCACTATTTTTATATTCTCGGTTGTTTATTTATATCTCATAATATCTTCCTTCATGAAGTGAGAGATTAATCGCATAGCATTTATTTCAGTATGCAGACGATACCGTCGAAATATATTAAGTTATCATTACAGGATTCCTTAAACATAAAATAGCTTCAAAAGCCAAATCCTACGCCATGCGAGGTTATGACGGAAGCTATTGAACTAAAATGATTAACACCCGAGCAATTGAGTCAACCTTTTTAAATTTAGGGCTTTCATAATGAACTTAGATGCCATTTACAACATCCCGCCAACACTCAGGGTATACAATACTGAACCTTATAAAAAATCAGGGCATGCAAAGGTCTTGTATGTCGAAGACAATATCGCAGTCTTTGACCGGACTATCTTCTATGCTGAATCTGGTGGTCAGATCTTCGATACTGGAACAATTGATGGTGAGCAGGTAGTTAACGTCCAGAAAGTGCTTGGTGAATTAAGCCGTGTTGTCAATAATGACATCGCCGTTCCTTCCGTTAAAGTCAACACAAGGATTATCCATGAGTTTCTTAAACCAGTTAAACTGAAGGTGGGTGATGATGTCACCATGGAAATAGACTGGGACAGGAGATACAACGTGATGAAACACCACACCTTGTCTCACTTTTTATTTTATGGGATGACAGAGCATTTCAGACAAAAGGGAATCGACC
The DNA here is from genome assembly GCF_016625195.1 of Erwinia sp. S63. Taxonomy (GTDB): domain Bacteria; phylum Pseudomonadota; class Gammaproteobacteria; order Enterobacterales; family Enterobacteriaceae; genus Pantoea. The sequence continues at coordinate 411,000 of NZ_JACVUP010000002.1, read as the reverse complement.
TGTTCCAGAAAGGATGCTCCATTGTTCCTGAAAAAGGTGGCTTTTCACTTAATAACAAGATTACCGCAGAAGATGTGGAGTCCATCACATCTATTATTAATCTCGTGTTTGAAACAGATACTCCTATTACTATGGCACCGGAAAAAAGCAATAACGAGGTTTTTTACTGGAAATATAAGGATATTGTTATTCCCTGTGGTGGAACGCATTTATCAAACACCAACGAGTTGACCGGATTCAGGGTATGGCGTAAGTCAGAAGGTAAAGCAAAGTCAAAAATTTACATCCAGGAGGTGTAACGCGTCGGGTTTTAGATATGGCCCGGCAGCCTGAATGTAATCTAGTAAAGCAAATGTCCGCTCCTCGCTCACAGCGGACCTTCACCACCAAGCCAGCCGCCAGCCGCCAGCCGCCAGCCGCCAGCCGCCAGCTTACCAACATAAATACACCCCAAAACATTATGGTAAATCCCGTTTTGTGCTGTGCTCAGGCAGTTGTATCTCGAAACTACTTAAGCAAACATCCCCAAAGCACAAATCAGGATCGAGCCAAATGAACATAACCAAAATCGACCATATCCACGTCTACGTTGACGATATCGAGAAAGCAGAGCACTGGTATCAAGAAATCCTTGGCTTCACCCGCGATAGCTCCCTGTACTTCTGGTTTGAACAAGGAGGGCCGCTGGTCATCAGGAATAATGGTGCATCACTTTCCCTCTTCCTGAGAAAATCCCAGCACCCAGGCCATACCATGGCTTTTGCCGTGCAGGCATCCGTGTTTCTCGAACTCATACCTATCCTCAAGTCCAAAAAAATCGCCTATACCGTCAGTGACCACGATATCTCAATGTCCCTTTACTTTAACGATCTCAGTGGCAACAAGATTGAAATAACGTCCTGGGAATATACGCAGGCAAAACAGATATTGGAAAACGCGGGATAACGATTCGCCAGTCAGCAATAAATAACGCTACAATCAATATCGGATTAACATTTTGAACGGAGTCAAAAATTGAAATTTCACTACTCGCTTCATCGCCTTAGTTTGGCAAAACAATGGCAAAAGGACCGATTCAGAATTGCATTTTTTATTCTCATCGGCCTATTCTTTTCAGCCGTGATCAAATGGCTATTACCCCAATTAACTCATGGTAATATCACCGGTGGCTTTACCGGTATGCTATGCGGGCTTGCAGCAAGCTTTTGGCTTACTAATATTGCGTGGCTTACATTTAAGACACCCATTCGCCAAAGCGACCTGGATTCAGTACTGGAGAAATACCATTACCAGCAAACTGAGCAAGGTTATTATGAGCTGCAGATAGCGAAATACCGAAGATTCAAATCTCAGCGTATTTATATAAGTAACGATGGTAATGACATCACGCTTGAAGGCCCCTACAACACCCTCAAAAGAATCATCAATCATCTCAATAAATAGCCGGAAACTTTGAGGGGCCAATATTAGATGACTGAAACAAATATCAATCCAGTCATCTTCAGTCTTAACCGTGCATCACCACATTAAACCCTTCATCCGCATCCGGTGCGACGAAGTAGCTGCTGATCACCTCGAACTGCGCATCGGTGGCCGCGAAGTCATGCTCACCTTCTGCGTTGCGCGCATGCAGACGGCTTTTGCACACCGCATCAGGTACATCGATAAAGTGCAGTTGATGTTCCGCCTGAGCACTCTGGATCACCGCCTTCATCCACTGACGTTGGCCCACAGTGTTCGCCGGGAAATCCAGCACCACTGACACACCGCACTGCAGCAGCGATATCAGGTGCGGCGTCATCGCATTGCGTAACTTGCCCGCACAACGCACGTAGTCCGCGACATCCTGCATCTCTTCGGCGAACAGATGCGCCAGCCAGGCGTCTTCGCTAATAATCACCGCGCCGGTTTGTTGGGCCAGCTGGTGCGCCAGCGTTGATTTTCCGGCAGCGATTTTGCCGCACAGCAGATGCAAAACAGGACGAGATGTGGACACAGACGCAGATTCCATTAGCCAGCTCCAGATAAAATGACGCTCTACCATGCCGTTAAATGCCGGTCCAGTAAAGCCTGGCATCTACACTTACGCTATCTCTGCAAAAAATAAGGAGACGCATGATGAGTCAACGCCTGCATAAAATCGACTTTCCGGTCAGCAAGGCGCGGAAGTATCTGGAACCCGGTCCGGTGGTGTTGCTGAGTTCGCAATTTGAAGATCACCACGACATCATGACGCTCGGCTGGCACACCATTCTGGAGTTCTCGCCGTCACTGGTCGGCTGCATGATCGCCAACGGCAACTACAGCCATGAGCTGATTCGGCAAAGCGGACAGTGCGTGATGAACATCCCCTCGGCGGATTTGGTGGATAGCGTGGTGGCGATTGGTAACTGCCATGGCGATCGCCTCGATAAGTTCGATGCCTTTCACCTCACGCCAGAACCGGCAAAAGTGGTGAATGCGCCGCTGATCGATGAGTGCTTCGCCAGCTTTGAGTGTCAGCTGTATGACGATTCGATGGTGAATAACTACGGCTTCTTTATTTTCGAAATCGTCAAAGCGCACGTGGCCGATAAACCGGAATTTCCGCCGACGCTGCACTACACTGGCGAAGGACGTTTTACCGTAATGAGCAATAGCGTGCTCGACAAGCACCATGATTTTAAGCCAGAAATGTTAATTTAAGCGGCTTGAATTCGCCTTCGAGCGCCCTCACAGTAACGCTTTCGACCTGACAGGAGTAATAACAATGGCAACCGAATATGCGGTGATCGCCGGTGGCTGTTTCTGGTGTACCGAAGCAGTGTTCAAAGATGTGATTGGCGTGGAGTCAGTCGAAAGTGGGTATACCGGCGGGGAGCGCCCGAATCCAACCTATGAGCAGGTGTGCAGCGGTGCCACCGGTCACGCCGAAGCGATCCGCGTCGGCTTCGATCCCGAGCAGGTGAAATACGGCGATCTGCTGGATATCAGCTTTGCGACGCACGATCCAACGCAGCTGAACCGTCAGGGCAACGACGTCGGTACTCAGTATCGTTCAGCGATCTTCCCGGCGAATCCAGAGCAGGAAGCCGAAGCAATTGCCGCCATTGCGCGTGCGCAAGCCGATCTCAACGTGCCGGTGGTGACCACCATCGAGCCGCTGAAGGAGTGGTATCCGGCAGAAGATTATCATCAGGATTACTGGGATGGTGCCGGTCAGCGTAACGGTTACTGCATGGCGGTGATCCCACCAAAACTGCAGAAACTGCGTAAGAGCTTTGCCAACCGCGTGAAGCAGGGCTAATCCAGCCCTGGGATGCGGTCTCTGCACGCCGCATCCAGTCTGCTTATCACCATCAAAGGTCGTCATTTATGACGACCTTTTTGCATTTAGCCGTCATAATAGCGCCCTCTTCTCTTCAGGGAGCGATGATGACCACGCCTCAACCCGCAATCCCCGCGCGCAAGCGGCCCATGAAACTCAACACGCTGGTGACGCTGATGCTCAGCGCGGTGATCGTGCTGGTGCTGCTGAGTGTGCACATGTTCTATTTCTTCCAGATTGGTGCCTCAACCCGCGCCCAGCTGGAAGATAAAGCCATGGCGGTGGCCCGCACGCTGGCACGATCGCCGGAGATTCAGCAGGCGCTGACGCAACCGGTGGCCAACGCCAATATTCAACCCATCGCGAAAGCCGTGGAAGAGAGCAACAATCTGCTGTTTATTACCGTCACCAATATGGACGGTATCCGCTATTCTCATCGCAATCCGGAACTGGTCGGTAAGCACTTTATCGGCGAGGACATTGGGCCTGCCCTGCGCGGCCATGAAAACGTCTCGGTGAACAAAGGTTCGCTGGCAAAAGCGCTGCGCGTCTTCACGCCGGTATATAACGCGGAGGATCGCCAGATCGGGGTGGTGGCGATTGGTATTTCCCTCGATGCCGTGACCGATCAGATCAACGAAAGCCGCTGGAGCATTATCTGGACCATCCTGATTGGTTCGCTAGCGGGGGCGATTGGCACTTTGGTGCTGGTGCGCGTGCTGAAGCGCATCTTGTTCGGCCTCGAACCCTACGAGATTTCCACCCTGTTTGAGCAGCGCCAGGCGATTCTCAACTCGGTCAAAGAGGGCGTGGTGGCGATGGACGATCAGGCACAGGTGACGCTGGTGAATCAGGCGGCGCGCACCCTGCTTAATGAGCCGTCGTCCAGCGGTATGATTGATAACGAGGGCATTGATGATGCCTCGGTGATCAACCAACACCTGCGAGATGTGCTGCACAGCGGCCGCGCACGTCGTGATGAAGAGCTGAATGTGAATGGTCGCTTGTTGTTGTGCAATACGGTGCCAGTGCGCAGCCAGGGACGCATTATTGGCGCGGTCTGTACTTTCAGGGACAAGACCGAAATCAGCCGACTGATGCAGCGTCTGACGGGCATGGTAAACTACGTCGATGCGCTGCGAGAGCGCTCGCACGAGTTCATGAACAAGCTGCACGTGATCCTCGGCCTGCTGCACATGAAAAACTATGCGCAGGTGGAAGCGTATATTTTGAAAACCGCCAATAATTACCAGACTGAGATTGGCTATTTGCTGGATCGCATCAAGTCACCGGTGATTGCCGGTTTTCTGCTGAGCAAGATCAATCGCGCCTCGGATTGCGGTCATCGCCTGACCATCAGCGATGCCAGCTTTGTGCCCGACAGCGGTAACGAAGACCAGATGGCGGCCCTGATCACCGTAGTCGGTAATCTGGTGGAGAACGCCATTGATGCGCTCAGCGAGCAGACCGAAGGCGAGATCCACGTGATGCTGCACTATCAAAACGGCTGGCTGGCATGTGAAGTGAGTGATGATGGTCCCGGCATTGAGCCGGCCAATCTGGCGACAATTTTTGATAAAGGGTTCTCCACCAAAGGAGAGAACCGTGGCGTGGGCCTGTTCCTGCTGAAACAGCAAACGGAAAACCTCGGTGGCGGCGTGACCGTTGAGTCAGAACCCGGCGTATTTACCCAATTTTTAGTACAACTTCCCTGGGATGGAGGAAACCAATCCGCATGATCAATGTGTTAGTGGTCGATGATGACGCCATGGTCGCCGAGCTGAACCGCTCTTTTATCGGTCAGGTTCAGGGCTTCCACTGCTGTGGAACCGCTTCGACCCTGAAGCAGGCCAAAGAGATTTTGTTCAACAGCGACACCCCGATCGATTTGGTGCTGCTGGATATCTACATGCAGCAAGAGAATGGCCTCGATCTGTTGCCGGAACTGCGCAAAGCCCAGAGTTCGGTGGAAGTGATCATCATTTCATCCGCTGCCGATGCCGAAAACATCAAAACTTCACTGCACTACGGCGTGGTGGATTATCTGATCAAGCCGTTCCAGTTCCCGCGTTTTGAAGAAGCGCTCACCAGCTGGCGGCAGAAGAAGTCGTTGATGGATAATCAGCACTACTATCAGCAGTCTGATGTCGATCTGTTGATCCACGGTAACCCGGCCACGCAGCATGACAACAAGCGCCTGCCGAAGGGCTTAACCCCGCAAACGCTGCGTACCTTGTGTCAGTGGATTGATGCCCATCCTGGTCATGAGTTCTCGACCGATGAGCTGGCGGCGGAAGTGAATATTTCGCGCGTGTCGTGTCGTAAATATCTGATCTGGCTGGCGCAGATTAATATCCTGTTCACCAGCATTCACTACGGCGCAACTGGCCGTCCGGTGTACCGCTATCGTTTACAGCCGGAATACCATTCGCTGTTGCAGCAATACTGTCAGTAACGCAGTTGCCAGGCGAAATCGCGCTGTTGGAACTGGAAGTGGCGCGGTGAAGAGCAGATGATTTGCCGATCGCGGGTGACGAACACCGCATCCAGATCGGGCTGGTCGGCCAGATAGTCCAGCCCCTGCTCCACACCCATGCCGTACAGCAGCGTGGTGTAGATGTCGCCATCCAATGAGCGATCGGAAATTACCGTCACGCTCAGTAACTCGTTATCCAGCGGATAGCCGGTATGTGGATCAAAGATATGGTGCCAGCATTTGCCGTCCAGTTCGAAATAGCGCTCATAAATCCCCGATGTCACCACCGATTTGCCCTGCACCTGCAGCACGCCCAGCAGTTGATCCTCACGCCCAAACGGCTTTTTCAGGCCAATGCTCCAGCCTTGTGGATCGTGCGGTGGCGCGCCGAGGGTTTGCACATTGCCCCCGAGATTGATCAGCGCCTGCGGCACGCCCTGCTGGCGTAAAAACGCCTGCACCACATCCGCGATATAGCCTTTGGCAATGGCACCGAGATCGATCTCCATGCCCGGCTGTTGCAGGAACACCGAACGGTCTTCCTCGTTGAGGATCACCTGATGCGGATCGGTCAGCGGCAACAGTGCGGCAATCTCACTAGCGGGTGGCACGGCACGGCCCTGAAAACCGATCTTCCAGCGTTTGACCACCGGACCGATGGTGAAGTTAAAAGCGCTGCCGGGTGACATACTGACGGCGTGTGCCACGCTGATCAGTCGGAACACCGCCTCACTGACGCGCACTGCATGGCGACCCGCTGCCTGGTTGATCGACATCACTTCGGATTCCGCGCGATTGACCGTGAACAGGTTTTCCTGCTGCTTGATAAGTTGAAAGACCTGACGGGCTAAGGTGGGGTTATCGTCGAACAGTTTGAGCAGAATGGGCGAACCCATCAGAACAGCGGAGTAAGAGTAGACGCCTTCGGTCATAGAGCCTCGTTTACCCGCCATACTGCGCGCCAGTGGGTTGTGTCGATAACCCAATGACCGACCGCTGCCAGTCATTGGGATTCACCCTTAACGCTTTACTCTGGTACGCAATATTTTGGGTAATTAACGTTAATTAGTTTCCTAACGCCAGTTTAGCCGCATTGTGACCGGCCTTGATACCGAAGATGATGATATCCGCTACCGCGTTACCACCGATACGGTTCGCACCGTGGATACCGCCGACCACTTCACCAGCAGCCCAGGCACCCGGAATCACCTGTTTCTGCGCATCCAGCACCGCAGTATCGGTGTTGATGGTGACGCCGCCCATGGTGTGGTGCACCCCCGGGGCGATACGGATGGCGAAGTACGGGCCTTTATTCAGCGGGTGACGCAGCGCCGTCTTACGACCGAAGTCTTCATCATCTTGCTTCGCCACGAACTCGTTGTAACGGCCGAGTGTGGTTTGCAGCGCTTCCTGATCCATGTTGAGTTTCACCGCCAGCTCGTGCGGGGTTGGTGCGCTAATCACAAAGCCTTTGGCGATATACTCGTCGGCCGCTTTGTTATTGGCACGCACCTGCTCATCAAACACGATCCATGCGCTTTTCTCTGGCAGTGCGATGATCTCAGCAGAGACTTTGTCACGGGTTTCCATCTCATTGTAGAAACGATGGCCCGCCTGGCTGACCAGAATCGCCCCGCCGCCACGCATCGCTTCGGAGATCAGATAAGAGGTAGTCTGCTCAACCGTTGGGTGAATCTGGATCTCGCCCATATCAACGGTATCCGCACCGATTTTTTGCAGCATGGCGATACCGCTACCGGTGGCACCTTTGTGGTTGGTGGTCACGAAGCCATCCAGCTCCGGACGGTATTTGACCACCATCTCGCGGTTAGCACTGAAACCACCGGTGGCGACAATCACGCTTTTCGCATTAAGAATGCGGCTGTCGTTGTATTCATCTACCACTTTGACGCCGGTAACGGCACCGTTTTCCACCAGGATCTCTGAAACTGAGGTCTCCAGCAGCACTTCGATTTCACGCTGGTTGACGTTTTTCACCAGGCCGCTGATCAGGAAACCACCTACCGCTGAACGGTCTTCCGGGCGGTGCGTACGGTCGATGCTCATGCCGCCAGTGATGGTGATGTCGCACAGCTCGATATTTTTCGCCGCCAGCCACTCAATCGCTTCTGGCGCCTGCTCAACAAACTCGCGCAGCAGCACCGGGTTGTTTTTGAACTTGCCGCCCTTCAGCGTCTCCTCGTAGAACAGCTCTTTGCTGTCTTCGATGCCTTTCAGTTTCTGATAGCGGGTTTCGGCGGCGTTCATGCCCACCGAGGCTTTGATGGTGTTACCGCCAATGGTCGGCATCTTCTCGATGATCACCACGCGTGCGCCGTCATCGTGCGCCTGAATCGCCGCCGCCAGACCGGCACCGCCCGTGCCCACCACTACCACGTCATAATTGACCGGTGCGTTCGGGTTACCGCCCTCTTCAATCACATACTCTTTGCTTGACGTGGTCAGTGCGCGGGATACCGCTTTTTTCAGCGCCTCACTCTGTGTGGTCGCACCGGTGATGGCATCGACGTGTGGGCTGTTCGCCACCAGAATGCGTTCACGCAGGCTTTCAAAGGTGCTGGTGAAATCGACATCCAGGCTGGGATCCGGCACCAGTGAGATATCGGTGATACGGTCGGTGTCGAGGGTGACGTTGATTTTCAGCTTCAGCGCTTCGGCTTCCACTTTCGCCTGGTAAACCCCGGCTTTGTATTTACGATGGCCATCGCTAACGTCGCGGATCATCGCATCCACCAGCGAGAAGCGCCACAGCGGTTCTGGAATCGTCAGCGCCTCACGTTTGGTGCTGTCGATGTAGAGTTCCATGTGCTCGTTTTTGATGATGCGATCGGCCCAATCCGGATAGGCGATGCAGGCTTTACCGACCGCCACCAGATCAAAGCCGTGCTCCAGCGCGTTCTCGGCATCTTCTTTATTCACCACGCCGCCGACGCCAATCACCGGCACTTTCGCCAGCGTGGCAGAGCGTTCGGCCAGGTATTTGGTGATCAGTGGCGTGGGATCTTTGGTATCGACAATCGATGGACGCAGCAGCTGTCCGACGGAAAAGTGCACGTAGTCCAGACCGCGCGCCGCCAGTTTTTCCAGCAGATACATGGTGTCATCCCAACGGATGCCGGGAACTTCCAGCTCTTCCGGTGAGAAGCGATAACCGATGATGAAGTCTGCCGCCGCAAAGCGATCGGCCATTTTATGGGTGATCTCCAGCACTTCCATTGGGAAGCGTGCGCGGTTATCACGGCTGCCGCCCCATTTGTCGTCACGCTGGTTGGAGTTAGGTGAGTAGAACTGCTGAATCAGATAGGTGTTCGCGCCGTGGATCTCAACGCCATCAAAACCGGCTTTGATGGCGCGGTTCACCGCATCACCAAACTTGGTGATCATCACATCGACTTCTTCGGCGGTCAGCGCTTGCGGCTTGGTGGCACCTTCACGCGGTGCGGCAATGGCGCTCGGTGCAACAGGGGTTTTACCGCCAATCAGCGCCGGTTCCACCATGCGGCCGCCGTGGTAAATCTGCAGAATGGCTTTTGAGCCTTCAGATTTGATCGCATGAGCGATTTTCGCCAGCCCGGCAATTTTGTTGTCGCTGTCGATACCCAACGCGCCAGGGAAAGCCGGGCCACGGTTATCAATAAAGCAGCATTCAACAATCACCGTACCGATACTGCCCGCACGTACGCGGTAATACTCGACCAAATCGCTGGTGACACCGCCATCAAAGTAGCCGGTGCAGGTGGTCATCGGGGCCATCACCAGACGGTTTTTCAGCACCGCACCTTTCGGCAGCGTTAGCGGGTTAAGAATTGGGGTGAGCTTATTCATAATGAGCAACTCCAGAATTAAGAAATTGTGTATTCAATTCTTTGGCGGTTCGGAGCGGTTTATAATTATTTAAGTGGTCCGATATCATGGCGTAAATATACCATTTTATTTAGTTACATAACCAAGATTGTTAGTTATATAAGTTTTACGTTTAGAAATGATATTTGATGCTCATTGCTGGAATTAGCGCTCCGATAAGTTTTAACCAAGACTTGACAAAAATCAACCTTTTCCTTACATTTAAAACAAATGTAGTACTATCATAAAGATAAAATCCTCCAACCCGCCTCATTTTGCTCGATTTTTCGCGTTTCGATAGTTTGTAGCGTTTAATCCACAGCAGACAGAAAGTTAAATAAAAAGCAAAAGATAAAAATTAAAAAACAGTGCATATTTTTTATTGATCTAGATCAAAAGAGATATTTTAATTAATCGCATCTTAGCTTCATTCAATTGATAATTCGCGTATCGAATTTGCAAAGCAAAGTTTCACTAAAGAACAAAATTTAAATTGTCACGACTCATCTGCTGCACGCATGTTGAAACCAAAAGAACAGTGTGTTCGTGACGATCAATCGCATTCTTCCTAACTTGCAGACAAAACTATGAACACACAAACAACCCAGAGTGCCTCCCCCGTAGTGCCTCCTGCGGCGCCGGGGAAAAAGAATCGCCTGATTATGTTGTGCCTGCCGATCATTGTGGCGGTGCTGTTGCTGCTGGTGCCGACCCCTGCCGGGCTGGAACCTTATGCATGGCACTTCTTCGCTATCTTCGTCGGGGTGATTGTCGGACTGATCTTTGAACCACTGCCAGGCGCCGTTATCGGCCTGACCGGCGTGGTGGTGATTGCGCTGTTCAGCCAGTGGGTGCTGTTTAGCCCGGCCGAACTGGCGGATCCCAAGTTTAAAACGGCGGCGCAGTCGTTTAAATGGGCAGTGAGTGGCTTCGGCAACTCCACCGTCTGGCTGATCTTCGGTGCCTTTATGTTTGCCGCCGGCTACGATAAAACCCAGTTTGGTCGCCGCCTGGCGCTGATTCTGGTGAAGTATCTTGGTCGTCGCAGCCTGACGCTCGGTTACGCCATCACCTTCGCTGACCTGTTACTGGCACCGTTTACGCCCTCTAACACTGCGCGCAGTGGCGGTACCATCTACCCGATCATCGCCAACCTGCCGCCGCTGTACGGTTCAAAACCAAATGACCCGAGCGCACGTAAGATTGGTTCTTACCTGATGTGGGTGGCGATCACCGCCGCCTGTATCACCAGTTCAATGTTCCTCTCTGCACTGGCACCGAACCTGCTGGCGCTGGCGCTGGTAAAAAGCGTGGTGGGCTTCGAAATCTCCTGGGGCATGTGGTTCCTCGCCTTCCTGCCGCTCGGTGTGCTGTTGATTCTCACCATGCCGCTGCTGGCGTACTGGCTCTATCCGCCGGAAGTGAAGGTTAATGACGAAGTGCCACGTTGGGCGACCGCTGAACTGGCGAAGCTTGGCAAGCTGTCACGCAACGAAATCCTGCTGCTGGTGTTTGTGGTCTCAGCACTGATGATGTGGATCTTCGCTGCCGCATGGATTGAACCGGCGATGGCCGCCCTGCTGGTTATCGTGTTGATGCTGTGGACCGGTGTACTAAACTGGAACGATATCACCAGCAACAAAGCGGCATGGAATACCTTTGCCTGGTTCGCCACACTGGTAGCCCTGGCAGACGGTCTGGCGCGTGTTGGCTTTATCGCCTGGCTGGGTAAAGAAGGTGCGCAACTGCTGCAAGGTTATGACCCACAAGTTTCGGCAGTGGTGTTGCTGGTTGCCTTCTACTTACTGCACTACCTGTTCGCCAGTACCACTGCGCACACCACGGCACTGTTGCCAGCGATGCTGACCATTGCCGCCTCGATTCCGGGCATCAACATGCCAGTGTTCTGCCTGATGATGTGTGTGTCCCTGGGTGTGATGGGTATTATCACCCCGTACGGCACCGGCCCAAGCCCGATTTATTACGGTAGCGGCTACCTGCCAACCAAAGATTACTGGCGTCTCGGTACCATCTTTGGTGCCATCTTCCTGATTGCTCTGATGGTTATCGCCTACCCATGGATGGTGATGATGTTCTGATGATGTTGCTCCGATGTTAAAAACGGAGCCGCGCAGTACCGTGAAAGTGTTATGATGCTCGCCAGTCAGCCCTTGCGGAGGGCTGGCGAGAGAAAATCTAAAAACAGATCGCCTAATTTGTCACCTGCCACTCTGACAGGCGACACGAAGCTAAGTGAGCCAACATGTCGAACAAACCCTTCTATTATCAGAATCCCTTTCCTCTCGCCAAAGATGATACCGAATACTATCTGCTGAGCCGCGATTACGTCTCAGTAGCCAACTTCGATGGTGAAGAGGTGCTGAAAGTCGATCCGAAAGCCCTGACGCTGCTGGCGAAGCAGGCCTTCCATGATGCTTCGTTTATGCTGCGTGCCTCGCATCAGGCACAGGTTGCCGCGATTCTGGCGGATGACGAAGCCAGCAAGAACGACAAATACGTTGCCCTGCAGTTCCTGCGTAACTCGGAAATCGCCGCCAAAGGCGTGCTGCCGACCTGCCAGGACACCGGCACGGCGATCATCATGGGCAAAAAAGGCCAGCGCGTCTGGACTGGCGGTGGCGATGAAGCCGCGCTATCGCAAGGTGTTTACAACACCTTTATCGAAGACAACCTGCGCTATTCCCAGAACGCCGCGCTGGATATGTACAAAGAGGTCAATACCGGCACCAACCTGCCGGCGCAGATCGATCTCTACAGCGTGGATGGTGACGAATACAAGTTCCTGTGCATCGCTAAAGGCGGCGGTTCTGCCAACAAAACTTACCTGTATCAGGAAACCAAAGCGCTGATTACCCCGGCCAAGCTGAAGAATTATCTGGTCGATAAAATGATGTCGCTCGGCACCGCTGCTTGCCCGCCGTACCATATCGCGTTTGTGATTGGCGGCACCTCAGCAGAGAGCACGCTGAAAACCGTCAAGCTGGCGTCCACCCACTACTACGACTCGCTGCCGACCGAAGGTAACGAACACGGCCAGGCGTTCCGTGACGTGGCGCTGGAGCAGGAGCTGCTGAAAGCCTCACAAGAGCTGGGCCTCGGCGCACAGTTCGGCGGTAAATACTTCGCCCACGATATTCGCGTGGTGCGTCTGCCGCGTCATGGTGCGTCTTGCCCGGTGGGCATGGGTGTGTCCTGCTCGGCTGACCGTAATATCAAAGCCAAGATCAACCGCGAAGGCATCTGGATTGAGAAGATGGAAGACAACCCAGGTCGCTATATCCCAGAAGAACTGCGTCAGCAGGGCGAAGGCGAAGTGGTGAATGTTGATCTTAACCAGCCAATGAGTGAAATTCTGGCGCTGCTGTCGGCGTATCCGGTCTCGACTCGTCTGTCGCTGAACGGCACCATCATCGTGGCGCGTGATATTGCCCACGCCAAGCTGAAAGAGCGTATTGATAACGGCGAAGGTTTGCCGCAGTACATCAAGGATCACCCAGTGTATTACGCGGGTCCGGCGAAAACTCCGGAGGGTTATGCATCTGGCTCACTCGGCCCAACCACCGCCGGTCGTATGGACTCCTACGTTGACCTGCTGCAGGAACACGGCGGCAGCATGGTGATGCTGGCGAAAGGCAACCGCAGCAAACAGGTGACTGATGCCTGCCATAAACACGGCGGCTTCTACCTCGGCAGCATCGGCGGCCCGGCAGCGGTACTGGCGCAGCAGAGTATTAAGAGTCTGGAATGCGTGGAGTATGCAGAACTGGGAATGGAAGCCATCTGGAAAATTGAAGTGGAGAACTTCCCGGCGTTTATCCTGGTGGATGACAAAGGGAATGACTTCTTCCAGCAGATCCACAATCAGTGTTCTGCCTGCGTGAAGTAATACGTTAAGCAGTGCTAAAACTAAAAATCCGCGGCTTATGGCTGCGGATTTTTTTATGGGGTGAGCACTGCGCGATGCTTACATCGCACCGAGTTGTACGTCTAACAGCATATCGGCATCATCATCGTTTTGACCAATCACGTAGATCGCCTGACGTCCCGGCAGATTCACCGTGATGATGTGCTGATCATCGGCATCCAGCACGTCGTCGTGCTGTTCCTGAAACTTGTGCAATGTGTTCATGTTTTTCCTTAAAAATGGTGCGCGACTTTACTTTCCCTACACTCTTATATCGAAAAGACCCGGCTCAAATGTAGCGGAATATTCTGCTTTCGTGATGCAGGCACTGTGTCACGGCCAAATGACAGTCTGATTAAAGAAGTAACGCACATTTCTTACTGTGAGGATGTCAGCGCCGGACAACCCGGTAGCGCCGGATAACGGATGCAATCCGCTGTCACCGCCTTTTCACTGTGCGGTGTCCCATCCGGTGCCCAGCGGTAATCCACCATGTAGGCGCGATACACCGTGTTGCCACTGTAGTGATCGCGCGGCATCGCTTTGCCGTAAAACGGGCTGACGTACTCCCAGACAATCGCGCCCTGCGGTGTCACCTGGAACAGGCGGCCGCTCTGCCCTTCGTTGATCAAGGTGTTGCCATTCGGCAGGCGCTGCGCGTTGCTGATATAGGCACTGTAGAAGGTGGAGATCGCTTGTCCCGATTTCTCGCCAGTGTACTCCCAGACGATTTGTTTGGTTTGCGGGTTCACTTCAATGACGCGTGAAGCGGAGAAGAATCCTTGCCGCGTGGGTGGGAATCCAGCGTTGCCCTGATTATCAAAAATCAGAATATTGCCAGCACCCGGCAAGCCCGGTCCGATCATGTGCACATCGTGCTCGCCAATCAGTTGATCCAGTGGACGCGGCAGCGGTGTATCCAGCTTCAGCGCTGGATAATCAGGCCCGATGCGCCACACCACTTTGCCCGTCTGCCGATCGACAATCACGGCCACGTTGCCGTTGCGCGAGTTAAACAGGATGTTGTCAGGGGCAAAGCGCTGATCGCCTTTATCAAACCACGGATTTGGCCCCAGCGGTGCCGCCGTGTTCATATGCAAAAAGTCAGCGTCCTGGCTGTCACGGATCATCGCCAGTTGCGCATCAGAAAAGCCCAGCTCATTGAGGTGATCGGCCACCGACCAGCTCCACAGCTTTTCCCCCTGCGGCGACACTTCCTCCAGCGTATTATCAATAATGCGATAGTTGTAGCCGGGCAGCTGCCGTAGTGCCGCGCCCAGCACCAGGGTGTTGCCATCTGCCAGGCGCTGGATTTCATGGTGTTGGTGCACCGGCTGCTGCTGACTGCCGTATTGCCACTGCACCGCACCGTTCCAGTCCACTTCCGCCACGCTGGCATTCACCATGCCGTTGCCGGGGCTGGCTTCCTTATCAAGATCTTTCTGACGCTCCAGCTGTACCAGCAGATGCCCCCTCTGGCCGTTGACGCGGTCAGTGGGAATTGGCCAGCTCGGGAATCCTTCATAGGCCCAGCGATGCACTTCCTGCCCGGTCATATCAATTAAATGGGTTTGGTTATCGCTGCCGGGGATCACCACATAACCGTTCCAGGCACGCGCGGGATCGTAATACGTCACGCCCGTGGGAAACGCACTGGGAATGGCCGACGCGCCAAATGAGAGGGACAACAGGCAGACAGACAACGTTGCCGCAATACGCATGGTTAACCATCCTGAGTAAGGGAGAGGAGAAGCCCTTATAGCGTAGATGTGAATCGCGGCAGGATTAGTCCGAATGAGGCATGCAGAAGAAAAGGCAGCGGTGTGATCCGCTGCCTGAGTGCTTAGAAGAAGCCCAGCGGTTGGGTGCTGTAGCTCACCAGCAGGTTTTTGGTTTGCTGGTAGTGATCGAGCATCATTTTATGGGTCTCGCGACCAATACCGGATTTTTTATAGCCACCGAACGCCGCATGTGCCGGATAGAGGTGATAGCAGTTGGTCCAGACACGACCCGCTTTAATCGCGCGGCCCATGCGATAGGCGCGGTTGATATCGCGGGTCCAGACACCTGCGCCCAGTCCGTAGATCGAGTCATTGGCGATGGCGAGCGCTTCCGCTTCATCTTTGAAGGTCAGCACACCGACCACTGGCCCAAAGATCTCCTCCTGGAACACGCGCATGCTGTTGTCGCCTTTCAGCAGCGTTGGCTGGATGTAGTAGCCGCTATCGAACGCTTCACCAATCTTCTCTACACCGCCACCGTGCAGCACCTGTGCGCCCTCTTTCTGCGCGATTTCCAGATAAGAGAGGATTTTGTCGAACTGCTGCTGCGACGCCTGCGCGCCAATCATGGTTTCAGTATCCAGCGGATCTCCGCGCTTGATGGTTTTGATACGTTTCATGACGGCCGCCATAAACGGCTCAAAGATCGACTCCTGCACCAGCGCACGCGACGGGCAAGTACAGACTTCGCCCTGATTGAGGAAGCCAAGCACCACGCCTTCTGCCGCTTTCTCGATAAAGCTCTCTTCCGCATCCATGATGTCTTCAAAGAAGATGTTCGGCGATTTACCACCCAGCTCAACGGTGGACGGGATCAGGCTTTTCGCCGCCAGTTCGAGGATATGCCCACCGGTAGCGGTGGAACCGGTAAAGGCGATTTTGGCGATGCCCGGATGTGACGCCAGCGCTTCACCGGCTTCTTTACCGTAACCGTGCACCACGTTGATAACACCCGGCGGTACCAGATCTTTGATCACTTCCATAAACAGGGTGATCGACAAGGGCGTCTGCTCAGCCGGTTTTAACACCACGCAGTTACCCGCTCCGAGCGCCGGAGCCAGTTTCCACGCCGCCATTAACAGCGGGAAGTTCCACGGGATGATTTGCCCGACCACGCCCAGCGGTTCGTGGAAGTGATAAGCAGCAGTGAATTCATCGATCTCGGCTGCTGTACCTTCTTGCGCACGCACGCAGCCCGCGAAGTAGCGGAAGTGGTCTACCGCCAGCGGTAGGTCAGCGGCCAGGGTTTCACGCACCGGCTTGCCGTTATCCCAGGTTTCGTTGACCGCGATGTATTCCAGCTTCTCTTCCAGTCGATCGGCGATTTTCAGCAGCACCAGCGAACGTGCCTGCGGGGAGGTTTTGCCCCAGGCATCCGCAGCGGCCTGTGCTGCCGCCACCGCGTTATCGATATCGGCCTTATCCGAACGCGGGAACTCGCCGATGGTAGAACCGTTAATCGGGGTGGTGTTGACGAAGTAATTACCGTTCACCGGCGCAACGAATTCGCCGTTGATAAAGTTGCCATAACGCGATTGCAGAGTGATGAGAGAACCTTGTTCTCCCGGAGCAGCGTAACGCATGGTGTTTCTCCTTGCGGACAGAGTGGCGAATAACAACTATGAAACCTGTTATTAACATTGATCGATCAATGTCAGCCTGTCAGATCGCAGAGCGGGAAACTGTGACCGCACCGAAGGAAAATTCCGGCAGTAAGGGTTTGAGATTTAGGCGTGATGATCCTTCACGCCATTCTTAGCATTCATTTAACGTTACGCTCTTGCCCGCCGCAGATGGCGGGAGTCTATTGCGCCACTTCACAGCCCGGTTATCAGCTTTACATCCCTACAATATCTCCCCCGCTTCGTTGCGGATAATTCCGAGTTTTGGCGCAGATGCAGCGAAAAGCGAAACAAACGCAATGAATTTGGTCAATATGAAACAGGATACTCATCAGGAGAAAGAGATGTTGGCTTCAGCCCTGACGTTAATGCGCGCCAAAGCGAACTTTGTTCAGCAATTTATTCGAAACCCGCGCAAGATGGGCAGCATCACGCCCTCCTCTGCTGCGCTGTGCCGCACCATGTGCGATGCCGCCAACTGGGATCACAGCCTGCGTATCGCCGAATTGGGTGCCGGTGACGGTGTGTTAACCCGACATATTCTGAACAGAATGTCGCCGCAAGCGCAGCTGGATGTGTTTGAGATCAGCCCGGATTTAGTCGAGAGCTTGCGCGAGTGGACCGATCCGCGCATGCAGGTACGTGCCTGCTCGGCCGAATACTTGTCGGGTGAATACGATGTGATCTTTTCCGGCCTGCCGCTTTTATCGCTGCCACCGGAAACCCGTGAAGCGATTCTCAGCGCCGTGCACGATGTATTGGGCCCGCGCGGTGTATTTATCCAGTTTCAATACACCTCATTGACCCAACCTACTCTGTCACGTTACTTCACATGGCAGCGCCAGCGGGTGCTGAAAAACATGCCGCCCGCTTGGGTTTATCGCTGCACACGGCATTACGCGCCCTGAGCCTGCACGCGCGGCTGCGGCCGCGTTTGCTGCCAGAATCTTTGTAGCAACTCACGTGACCAATCTTCACCGGCGACCTGCGCGCCATCATCACTCACGCCCGCCGGCAAGCAGGTGGTCATGATTTCGCGGGTAAACTCAGGATGGAACTGCACCGACAGCGCCTGCGGGGAATATCGCAAAATCTGGCAGCCATCCAGCTCGGAACGTGCCAATACCTCAGCCTGCGACGGTGGCGTAATCACCGACTGACGATGTGACAACCACGCCTGGAACTCACATGGCAACGTCGCTAACCAGGGATCATCACTGGCGGTGTGGGTTAGAGTTTTCAAGCCACGCTCCCAGCCGTTCGGGTTATCACCCACTTTGCCGCCCAGCGCATACGCCATCAGCTGATGACCGTAACAGACGCCCAGCAGCGGCAGCTCCGCTTCCAGCGCGCCACGAATCCATGCCGCAGTGCGTTCGCTCCAGTCAGCGTGATCGGTGACCATCGCCCAGGAGCCGCTGAGAATCGCGCCGCTGACGCGATCAAACGCCGGCAACTCTTCGCCAAGATGCGGACGGACAATCACATAGTCTTCAGGCTGCAGTTGCAGCGCATCAATAAACCAGACGGGTTGTTCACCAATTTGCGCCACAACCTGCGGTGGCGGGACTTCGAGTTGAATCAGAGCAAGGGGTAACGCGCGGGTGTGTGTCATTCCGAATTCATTCCTTAACGGAGTCAGCTTTCGGACATCCACTTTGACAGGAAATCAGTGACCTGTCTTATTTTTTTCCTGCATAAGCTCATGCCATAACGAAAAATATTTTTGCACAATGTCACAGAAATGCACGGCTTCGTGCCATGATTAGCCGGTGATTACCCTCTTTCATGTGAAGGATGACATTGTGGCAGTGCGGCATTTCTTTATGGTTCTGATGGTGGTCTCCATCTGGGCTTTCAATAACGTGGCGGTGAAGTGGGGATTGCTGGAACTTCCGCCGCTGTTCCTCACCTGGATGCGCTTTGTGGTGGTGGCGATTGTACTGGTGCCGTTCTGCCGCATTACGCGCGAACAGCTGCCATGGCTGCTCACCCTCGCCTTCACCTTTGGCTTTATGCACTTCTCGCTGCTGTTTGTCGGCATGCGCTTCACCGATGCCGGCACCGGCGCGATTGTGGTGCAGCTCGGTACGCCAATTGCCATGTTGCTGGCAATGCTGGTGCTAAAAGAGAAGCTAACGCTGGTACAGCTGTTTGGTATTGCGATCTCGTTAAGTGGCGTGGCGGTGCTCTCCGGCAGCCCAACGATTCCAGCGTGGTGGGTCTTATGCATCTTGTTGTGCAGCGCCTTTGGCTGGGCCATCAGCAATATGATCGTGAAGAAATCGCCGCCGATAAAACCGCTGACGCTCACAGGCTGGATCTCCTTCCTCGCTGTGCCGATTGTCGGTGCCGCTTCCTGGCTCACCGAATCGCACCAGTTTTACGCCTTAAGTCACGCGGGCTGGCGCGGCTGGTTTGGTATTCTGTATAGCGCGCTGGCTTCCTCGATTGTGGCTTATACCTTGTGGTATTCGTTGCTGAAAAAGTACAACGTCAACTTAATCATGCCTTACTCGCTGCTCACGCCCGTGCTGGCCGTGTTGATGGGCGTATTTGTGCTGGGCGATAGCATGAACAGCTTCAAAATTCTCGGGGCGTCTCTGGTGGTGCTCGGTACCGCCATTGCGGTGATCAACCTGCGTAATCTGCGCATGCACGCGCGCTTTCCTCGCCTGCGCCGCCGTTAAATTCTCTCTGCTATGCTTGAGTCTCGCGCGTTTTCCGGAGACTCAATATGGATACTCAATCTGCTGCCGCGTTATGGCAGCAACTGTGGCAAGGATTGCGTGGCGCGGAACCCCTTCCCGCGCTCAGCTTTCTCCAGCCCGATACCTTTTCTTCCGCGTTTGCCGTCAGTGAACTGGCCGCTACCAGCATCGGGTTGGCAAGCCAGGCAGTGAGCGATTTGCTCGGGCAATCGGCCCCGGTCAGCGTCAATGTAAGGCTCGCCTCTCGCTGGTTTCAGCACAGCCTCACGCCATTAAATCGTCCACCTGCCGCGCTCTGGGATCCCTTTGCAGGCGATTACGCCACCGCCGATGGCTGGATCCGTTTACACACCAACGCCCCGCATCATCGTGCCGCCATGGAGCAGGTGCTCGGCCAACACGCCGACCGCGCCGCGTTAGCGCAGAGGGTGTCCCAGTGGCAAGCCGCCGCGCTGGAGCAGGCCGTGATCGAGGCAGGCGGTTGTGCCGCGCAAATGCGCAGTGAGCAACAGTGGTTGCAGCATCCACAAGGAATGGCCGTCAGTAACGAAGCACTGATCGCCCAACAGGCCACGGGGGATGCGCCCACGCCTGGCTGGCAACTGCCGACGGCACGTCCCTTGCTCGGCGTGCGTGTGCTGGATCTAACGCGCATTATCGCCGGGCCGGTCGCCACGCGTTTTCTCGCCAGCCTTGGCGCGCAGGTTTTACGTATCGATCCTTACGGTTGGCAAGAGCCGACGCTGGAAGAAGAGATCACCTGCGGCAAGCGCTGTGCGCGGCTCGATCTTAAATCCAAAGCGGGCGTTGAGCAGCTGCGCGATTTGATCAAACACGCCGATGTAATGGTGCATGGCTATCGTGCAGATGCGCTGGAGAAACTGGGGCTGGATGCTGAGTCACGGCGCAAACTGGCGCCCGGATTGGTGGATGTCAGTCTCAATGCGTGGGGCTGGAGCGGACCGTGGCGCAATCGGCGCGGCTTTGACAGTCTGGTGCAGATGGGATGCGGCATTGCCGAACAGGGCATGAGCTGGAGTGGCAACGCCCAACCGACACCGCTGCCAGTGCAGGCGCTCGATCACGCCACCGGCTATATGATGGCCGCCGCCGCGCTGGAAGGGATGCGTCAGCGTCGGGAAAATCATGTTGGCTGGCAGGCACAGTTATCGCTGGCGCGCACCGCCAGGCTATTGCAACAGTTTGGCGCGTCCCCGCAACAGCCGCAGCATTGCATTACCGCGCAGCACGACGATGCCCTGCCGACAGTTGAGATCAATGCGTGGGGGATTGCCGAAAGGTTGCGTGCCGCTGCGTATCTGCCCGGCACGCCGATGATCTGCGCCACGCCGGGCGTTAAGCTCGGCAGCAGCGCAGCCAGCTGGTAATCAGGCTTCTTCGCCGTTGCCTTCGTTCAGCTCGTCGTACATTGCCTGAATGGCTTCACGGCTCAGCGCGGCCAGCGTGCGGTAAAACGCGCTGGTCGCGTGGGCTTCGACTTTGCCGAGGAACGCGCCGCACCATGGCAGCAGATAGTCGTCGAACAGCGCCAGCTGTGCAGCGAACTCATCTTCCGCAGACTGATCTTCCAGCCACGACGCTGCCAGCAGCAGCACGCCAAAATGGTCGGCTGGCGCGTCGCTTAACGGCATGCCACGTGAAGAGAGAAACGCGCGCACATCCGCTTCCTGCGGGCCGTTGGGCCACTGTGACGCATAAGGTGGTACGCTGCATTCACTGCCGACAAATAGCGCATTGTAATCGGCCGCCAGCGCCTGCGGATCGCTGTTCTGCTGCAGACGTGTTAACAGTTCATCCTGCTCCAGCGGCCACTGAGCTTTCAGTTTGCCTTCACGTAACATGGTGAAGAGCGGCACCAGCAACGGATCTTGTGGCTGGCGGTTGAACAGCGAGCCGATGACGCGGCAGAGAATGGAAAACTCATTCATGCAACAGAATTCCTTGAGGCTAAAAGTTAAAAGTCCGCAAATTCAGCAATATGCTTACCGGTACGCTGTTCGAGGAAATCGAGCAGGCGGCGCGGCGTGACATTTAACACGCGATCCTCGGGAAAATCCACTTCGCGTGTGATGCGGATGCAGTGTTCGAAATGACCGAGGGTAAACGCGGTGTGAGAGTCTGAACCAAACGCCAGACGCCCGCCCGCATCACGCACTGCTTCAGCGATGGCGCGACAGTTGGGTTCACTGCCCGGACGTGAATGGGTAAAGGAGGAGTTATTGATCTCCAGCGCCACATCATAATGCGCGGCGGCTTCGGCAATCGCGCGGATGTCGATAGGGAATTTCGGGTTGCCCGGATGCGAAATAATATGCACCAGCCCGCCCGCCATCGCCGCAATCATCGCTTCCGTGTGATGTGCTTTATCACGCGGCGCATACACCGGCTCATGGAAACCGGCCACGATCAGATCCAGTGCATCGAGCATTGGACCGCTACAGTCAATCTCACCCTGCTGGTTTTTGATGTTGGCTTCAATACCACGCAGCACGCCTACGCCATCAATCACGCGCGGCCAGATACGCATATTAACGAAGTGCCAGTAGTGTGGCGCATCCGCCATATCCGGGCCGTGATCGGTGATGGCAAACAGCTTCAGGCCATTCTGCTTCGCCTGCACCACATAGTCATGCAGCGTGCTGTAAGCGTGGGTACTGGCAACGGTGTGCATATGCAAATCGACGGGATACATCCTCTTCTCCTGACCAAATGTGAATTAATAACCGCGCTGGCGATCGACTAAACCACCCGGTTGATCCCCCTGCTCCAGAGCAAGTATGGCACCAGTAATGAAATCCATCGCCTCGCCGGGCAACGTGATAGCCGCAGTATGTGGCGTCAATGTGACATGTGGATGAGACCACAGCGGGTGATCCGCCGGCAATGGCTCGGTCTGGAACACGTCCAGCGCCGCGCCCGCCAGTTGCCCGCTGTTCAGCGCCGCCAGCAGATCGGCTTCCACCACATGCGCGCCACGCGCCAGATTGAGGAAAAAGGCCCCGAGCGGTAACACGCGCAGCAACTTTTCATCGATCAGGTTGGTGGTTTCCGGCGTGGTGGGCAGCAGATCGATTAGCACCTGAGTGCCATCCAGAAACGCATCCAGCTGATCGCGACCGTGGAAGGTTTGCACGCCCTCAATCTGCTTAGCCGAGCGGCTCCAGCAGCGCAGCGGGAAGCCCCACTGCCGCAAGCTTTCGAGCACGCTACTGCCCAGTACGCCCGCACCAAGCACGCCGATGGTGAAGTTGGCGCGGCCTGCTGTGTCGAGTGGCTGCCAGTTTGCCTGCTGCTGCTGCTGACGATAGTCGGCAAAGCGGCGGAACCAACCCAGCACGCACCAGTTAGCGTATTCCTGCATCTGCCGCGCCATGCCGGTGTCTTCGAGGCGAAACAGCGGCACATCATCGGCTAACATTTCCGGATGGGCGCGCAGTTGCCTGAGAATTTCGTCTACGCCCGCACCCATGGCAAACACACCTTTTAACGAGCGGCCAGCCAGCATCTCGGTGGGCGGCGAGCGCACAACAGCGTAATCTGCTGGTGCCGTGTCACCCGGCTGCCAGTAGCGCACGTTGGCTTGCGGTAAACGCTCACGTAGTCCAGCAAGCCAGCGATCGGGGGCTTGCGACGGGTGATACCAGATGATCTCCATACAGCTCTCCTTTTTTTCCTTCAGCCTCAGGCAAATAGGGCTTCAGGGCAAGCAAAAACCTTAGGGTTAATGCAATTTCTTGCGTGATTAATTCCCGCGGCTTCACATTTCCATGGCCTGAGGCGGCTAAGCGGCGCGTTAGCGACTAAAGTTGTTCGAGTGGTCAATGTGTTAGCGCACCACCTTTTCGGACAAGGAGAAAAAACCGATGATAAAAAATGTCAAATTCACGCCCGCGCGACTGACTTTCTTGCTGAGCGCAGCGCTGCTGGCCAGTGCCAACGTGGCCCAGGCTGAAGATAACAGCCGTATGATCAGCAGTCAGCCGCAGCCACCCGACATTCGGTTGGGGCCCCTGTTCAACGCCGTGCAGCAGGCAAAATTTTATCCGGATCAGAAAACCTTTGCCGATGCCGTACCGAAGTACAATCCTTCCTCGATACTGGCAGACTGGCAGATGCAAAAGAGCCAGCGCAATTTCGACCTGAAGCACTTCGTTGACGCCAATTTCACCCTGCCCAAAGAGCAGGACAAATATGTTCCGCCTGCGGGGCAAAGCTTACGAGAACACATCAACGGCTTGTGGCCAGTACTGACCCGCTCCACGCCAACCGCCAGCCAGTATGATTCCCTGCTGCCGCTGCCGAAACCCTATGTGGTGCCGGGCGGCCGCTTCCGCGAAGTCTATTACTGGGACAGCTACTTCACCATGCTGGGCCTCGCCGAAAGCGGGCACTGGGATCGCGTGCAGGATATGGTGGACAACTTCGCCACCGAACTGGATAGATACGGCCACATCCCGAACGGCAACCGCAGTTACTATCTTAGCCGCTCACAGCCACCGTTCTTTAGCCTGATGTTGGACCTGCTGGCGACGCATAAAGGTGATGATGTCTATCGCCAGTATTTGCCGCAGTTGCAGAAAGAGTATGACTACTGGATGGCGGACAGCGATAAGGTCGCTGCCGGTCAGGCCAGTAAGCGCGTGATCAAACTCGGCGACGGCACTCTGCTTAACCGCTACTGGGATGACCGCGATGCGCCGCGCACCGAATCCTGGCTCGACGATGTGAATACCGCCAACAAGGCGCCGGATCGCAATAAACAGCAGGTGTATCGCGATCTGCGTGCCGGTGCGGCCTCGGGTTGGGACTTCAGCTCTCGCTGGTTTACCGATGCCCACAATCTGGCCTCAATCCGCACTACGCAGTTGGCACCGGTCGATCTCAATAGCCTGATGTTCCATCTGGAGCAGGTGTTGTCCAAAGCCTCGAAACTGGCGAATCAGGATGACAAAGCCAAACAGTTTGCGGCAGATGCTGAGAAACGCCAGGCAGCCATCAATCGTTACCTGTGGGATGAGAAACAGGGCTGGTATGCCGACTACGACTGGCAGAAAAAACATATTCACCCGCAACTGACCGCCGCCACGCTATTCCCACTGTATATGCAGGTGGCGAGTGAGAAACAGGCGGATCGCACTGCTAAAGCGGTGGAGAAACAGCTGTTGAAACCCGGCGGTTTGGTGACCACCACCGTGAACAATGGTCAGCAATGGGATGCACCAAATGGCTGGGCACCGCTGCAATGGGTGGCGGTGGAAGGTCTGGAGCATTACAAACAACCCAAGCTGGCGCAGGAGATTGGTCAGCGCTTCCTGCAGAACGTGCAGGCCACTTACGACAAAGAGCACAAGCTGGTTGAGAAGTATGTGGTGGAAGGCGCGCAACTGGGCGGCGGTGGTGGCGGTGAATATCCACTGCAGGACGGCTTCGGCTGGACCAATGGCGTGACGCTCAAATTGCTCGATAAATACTGCCCGAAAGACAAAACCTGCAATAACGCGCGGGATATTCCGAATATGCCCGCGCTGAGTGCGGGGAAATAACTCTCCTACTCTTCAAGAGATAAAACGCCAATAGCCGCTGCTACTGCTTTGTTTGTCAAACGGTAGCAGCGCAATCAGTTCGCGCTGTCAAAGCTAAGGTGCTCAATGCCATCATCTCAGGCGGGCGATGTCACCATTTAACGCAGCGAAGTCATCACCTCAGGTTTACACACCACCGCGCACCGCGACAGATTGTATGACTGCATCATGAAACCTTTTCTCACTTAAAGCCGTGCTCGCTACGCCCCCCCTCCTGTTCATTTCCTCACAATCTCTTTCACTCACATTAACAACTTGAAACACACCCCACTAAAAGATAATAATTCTCACTCTTAATTTTAATCGCATTCTCAATATTCCAGCAGTGCTGGTTGTGTGCTGCTTTTGATTTGCTTCCCGTTAAAGGATTTCCGATGACGCTTTTTACCCTCAATCGTGGTCGTGTACTGTGTACACTGGCTCTGGCCCTACCTGCCGCAACCTTTGCGGAAGAATCCATCGTGGTCACCGCGCAACCGCAAGAGAGCGCCAACTCACCGACGCAAGGCTATCTCGCCACCCGCAGCAGCGGCGGCAGCAAAACCGATCAGCCACTGATTACCACGCCGCAGTCCATCTCGGTGGTGACACGTCAGCAGATGGAAGATCAGGGTGCGCAGGATCTCAATCAGGTGCTGAACTACACGCCGGGCGTATTCACCAACTTCGGCGGTGCCGCCACCCGTTATGACACCATTGCGCTGCGTGGTTTCCATGGCGGTGATGTCGATAACACCTTCCTGGATGGCTTACGCATCATGAGTGATGGCGGCAGCTTCAACATCCTGCAGGTGGACAACTGGTTCCTCGATCGCGTTGATGTGATCAAAGGCCCCTCCTCCGCACTTTATGGCCAGACCGTGCCGGGCGGATTAGTCAATCAGGTCAGCAAGCGGCCGCAGTTCGCTGAAGAGGGCCATTTCCGCCTGTCGACCGGCACAAACGCCAGCAACAGCGCTGCCTTTGATTACACTAATGCGATTAACGATCAGTGGGCCTTCCGTCTCACCGGCATCACGCGTAACAGCGACACGCAATACGATCACACTCGCGAAGAGAAATATGCGATTTCGCCCCAGTTACTGTGGCAGCCAAGTGAAGACACCAGTCTGGTACTGCGTGCCTATCTGCAAAAAGATCCGTCCGGTGGTTATCACGGTTCCGTGCCTGCTGAAGGCACGCTTTACAGCCACAATGGCCGCAAGCTGAGTGACGGATTCTATGAGGGCGACAGCGCATTGGATCAGTTCAAGCGCCACGAGCAGATCTACAGCTACGACTTTTCGCACCGCTTTAATGAAGTGTGGTCCGTCTACTCCACCGCCAGCTATAGCCATTCCAATGTCGATCTCGATCAGGTGTATCAGATTGGCTGGAATGCCACCAATCCGGACCTGCTGACGCGATATTACTCCGGTGAGCGCTCTTCCCTCAGCGCATGGGCTAACGACAACCGCCTGCAGGCCGATTTTGCCACTGGTGCGCTGCAGCACCGGGTAATCCTGGGTGCCGAGTACCATCGTTATAAGAACGATATAAGCAAAGCCGGTGGCTATGCGAGTTCATTAAACCCCTGGACCGGTGAAGCGGTCGGCAATATGCCGGATTACAGCTGGACCGAACAAACCCGCCGTTACTATCAAACCGGGCTCTACTTGCAGGATGAAATGCAACTCGACCGCTGGCATCTGGATCTCTCCGGTCGTTACGATCGTATCGTCTCAAATAATGGCACCAGCCGTCGTCAGGACGACCATATCAGCGGCCGCGCTGCGCTGCTGTATGCTTTCGACAATGGCATTTCGCCTTACGCCAGCTGGAGCCAGGCAATCACGCCAGCCTCTCTGACCGACCCGTACGGCAATCAGTTGAAGCCGACCACTTCCGAGCAGTACGAAGCTGGTGTGAAATACCAGCCGGTGGGCACGCGCGATATGTACTCCATCGCGCTGTATGATTTGACGCAGAACGACGTGGCGAACCGCAACGTGGTAGACAGCACCTACACGCCTTCCGGCAAAGTGCATTCGCAGGGGATTGAGCTGGAAGCACGCAACCAGCTGACGCCGCGCCTCAGCACCATCGCTGGTTATACCCTCAACCATCTGCGCTACAAGGATTCGGTAGACGGCAATGATGGCCACACGCCATACGTCACGCCGAACAGCATGGCGTCATTCTGGGGTCACTATCAGTTTGATTACGGACTGAGCGCGGGCGCAGGTGTGCGTTATATCGGTAAGCAGTGGGCCGATAATGAAAACACCACACGTTTGCCGTCAGTGACGCTATTTGATGCTTCCGTACGTGCCGATCTCGGCGCGTGGGATTCACAATTGAAAGGGGCGTGGCTGCAGGTGAATGCCAATAACCTGACCGACAAAAAGTATCTTGCCGCCTGTTATGGTACCGGTTATTGCTATCGCGGTGCGGAGCGGACCATTACCGCTACCGTGGGTTACGATTTCTAACTGCCATAAAAAAATCCGCATCCCGTTGGGGATGCGGATTTCATTAAATCAGGGTGTACTGCTAGGTACGCACTTTACGGTAGATCCACAGCACCACAATGGCACCAATTACCGCCACCACGAAGCTGCCAAAGTTGAAACCGTCAACCTTGCCGAAGCCAAACAGGGTACTGATCCAGCCGCCAACCACCGCGCCGACAATCCCTAATACCACAGTGATGATGAATCCGCCGCCATCTTTACCTGGCATGATCCATTTAGCGATGATCCCGGCAATCAAACCAAAAATAATCCATGAAAGAATACCCATTTACTGCTCCTTACGTTATGAATCAAGGTGTTCACTGCGATTAGTATAGTCGGATATTTTTAATCTGCTTGATGAACATCACAGTAAAAATTAGTTAGCAGGCTAAAGCTTTTTGTCAGGCCGTCGATAACAGTTCGATAGCCGTGTCACCCGTGATAATAACAATCGGATAAGTGGAGCAGGATGTGAAAGACGCCGATAACGAACAATATCTCAAACGAGGCACCCTTGCTGTTTTAAACGTAATGAAGGATTTGTTGCGTTTCCAGACCCCATTAATGGTCAGTTTTTCGCGCGGTCAATTTATCAGCCGCATGCTGGATGCCGATGAGGATCGTGTGATCTTCGATCTCGGCAGTAATGCACTGGATAACGATTTAGCGCTGCAGGGCGGTGAAGTGAATATCGCTGCAGAAACCCAGGGTGCAAAAGTGGAATTTGGCTTAATCAAACTGGAGCGCACCGAGTTTGAGGGCTTACCGGCGTTTACTGCCCCACTGCCTGAGTTGCTGTGGCAGATCCAGCGTCGTGAGTTTTTCCGCGTTTCAGCTCCGATGGAGCCGGTATTTTACTGCCATACGCAGTGGCCGGATGGCAGTAAAGCGCGTTTTCGTTTGCAGGATCTCTCTCTCGGTGGTGCGGGCGTATTGCTGGATGAGAGCTTGCCAGAGGGCCTGAATCGCGGTGACACCTTTAAAAATTTGCGCGTTGAATTGGGCGAATACGGTCATTTTGAAGTCACCGCGCAATTGCTACACATTGGCGAGCGCAGCACGGTCACCAGCAAGAATGAAACCCGCACAACTCCTCGTCTCAGCTTCCGTTTTACCGCCATCGAACCGGTGCAGGAGCGTCAGTTGCAACAGGTCATTTTCGCTTTGGAACGTCTGGCGCGTGATAAGGCCAATCGCTTTCAGTAAGCGATCTTAGACGGGATATTATCGAACCTCTTACATACCGTAGCGGCACAATTTATTGCGCATCTTTGCTCAGCTAAGTCGCTGTCATAAGCGCAATAAATTGCGCCGCTACGGGTGTTGCAGAGGTTAGGCGTGCGGTTGGTAGCGACAACGTGCCATCGAACCAGTGCTGGTGCATCAGTTGCAGAGGCTAGCCACGCGGTTGATAGCAACAGCGCGCCATCGAACCGGTGCAGGAGCGTCAGTTGCAGAGGTTAGGCGTGTGGTTGATAACGACAACGCGCCACCGCTTCCAGCCAGCCGCGATAATTCTCCTGCATCATGACCGTACGATCGTTACGCGGCTCAATCACGCTGCCCCCCTGCAGCGCCTGCATATCACTGCCCTGCTGCCACCAGCCTAATAAACGTCCCGCCAGCAACGCGGCACCCAATGCGGAGACTTCGGCGGTGGGGGCTCGTTTTAACGGCCTCTGCAACACATCTGCCTGCAGCTGCATCAGCCAACTGTTTTCGGTTGCCGTGCCATCGACACAGAGCGCGGGCAGTTGCACGCCACTGGCCTGCTCCATGGCGAAGAACACGTCGGCAATCTGGAAGGTGATCGATTCCAGCGCCACGCGCGCCAGCACCTCTGGCGTGGCGGCATCGGTAAGGCCACACACCATGCCGCGCGCTTTTAAATCCCACCAGGGCGCGCCCAGACCCGATAGCGCAGGCACGAAATAGATGCCCTGATTATGCTCGCTGCGCTGCGCCATTGCCGTCAGTTCACGGGGATCGCTGATGCCCAGCATGCGTCCCAGCCAGGCCGCGCCCGAACCGGTATGCGTGATATTGCCCTCGAAAGCAAAACGCAGCGTGCCATCGTGCCACGCCACCGTGGTGCTGAGGCCGTTCTCGGTCAGCAAAGGTGTGGCCATCGACATCATCAGTGATGAACCGGTGCCGTAAGTGGCTTTTACCACCTCTTCGCCCGCACTGCGTTGCGCCTGTAATGCCGCATGAGAATCGCCAATGCGCGACAAAATCGGCGTGCCCGCCTTCAATCCGGCAATGTCCTGTAGCGTGACGACACCCTGGGCGCTGGCGGAGGGCACAATGTGCGGCAGCGCCGCGCGCGGGATATGGAACAGTGCCAGCAGCTCGTCATCCCAGTCACCGCTGTGCAAATTGTAGAGTTGGGTGCGGGCCGCA
Organism: Erwinia sp. S63; assembly: GCF_016625195.1. Taxonomy (GTDB): domain Bacteria; phylum Pseudomonadota; class Gammaproteobacteria; order Enterobacterales; family Enterobacteriaceae; genus Pantoea. The sequence goes on along the minus strand of NZ_JACVUP010000002.1, from coordinate 380,813 downwards.
TTAGCGTGATCGGTGACAAAACTTTCGCCGCCGCTTAATTGCCAGCTGAGCCAGCTATCCACCGTACCGATGCAGAGTTCACCGGCCTGCGCACGCGCCAGTCCATCCGGAATCGTCGCCAGCATCCCGGTGAGTTTGCCCGCCGGAAACATCGGGTCCACCGCCAGGCCGGTTAAACCGGTGATGCGTGGCGCTTTGCCCGCCATGCGTAAATCGCGACAAAAGGCTTCCGAACGACGATCCTGCCAGCTCACCAGCGGTGTCAGTGGTTGCCCGTCGCGGCGCTGCCAGATCAGCACCGACTCGCGCTGGTTGCTGATCGCAACAGCAGCCACCTCGGCTCCGCCGCACTGCGCCAGACAGCTTTCTATCGCCTGTTCCACTGCCTGCCAGATCGCCAATGGATCCTGCTCGGCCAATCCCGGCTGCGGATGGGCCAGCGTCAGAGGTTGACTGCCGCGTGCCACCACGTTGCCAGCGCGGTCCACCGCTATAGCTTTCGCGTTGGTCGTACCTTCATCAATTGCCAGTATTAATGGACCCGCCATGTTTACGCTCCTGCACACATGCGCACTGCACTCTTCACCACGCTGGCGGCGTCAATACCATGATGCGCGCGCGTGGAGGCACGATCGCCAGCAATCGCGTATTGCCCATCCGGGATGCCCAGACGCAACAGCGGAATACCGCAGCCGCCTTCAGCCAGCACTTCTGCCACCAGGCTGCCAACCCCGCCGTTGACGTTGTGTTCTTCTACGGTGATCACCGCCGGATAATGCTTTAACAGCTCTTGCAGCCGTTGGGTATCACAGGGACGAATTGATGGAATGGCGATCACACCTGCGCTGATTCCCTGTTCGTGTAATTGCTCAGCCGCGCTCACCACCTCATGCACGGTGGAACCCATTGCCACCAGCACGATGTCGTTGCCTTCACGCAACACGTCGATCTGGCCGGGACGGAACTGGTAGTTTTCATCATGCAGCTGGGGCAGATCTTTGCCATCCAGACGGATGTAAACCGGCCCCACATGTGCAAGGGCATAATCAATGATCTGACGACACTCCAGCGGACAGGATGGCGCGTAAATCTCGATATTGCCGAAGCCACGCATCACCGCAATATCATCAATACTGTGATGGGTGCTGGCCAGTGGCCCGTAGCTGGCACCGGCATTAAGGCCAAACAGTTTGACGTTGGTGTTGTTGTAGCAGACGTCCACTTTTACCTGCTCGTTGGCACGCGAAATCAGGAACGGTGCGGCATTACAGGTCACCGCCACTTTTCCACCAATCGCCAGACCGGCCGCCGTGCCCACCAGCGTTTGTTCCGCGATGCCGACGTTAATCAGGCGATCGGGAAATGCTTTGATAAAGGGCGATATTTTGGCGGTGGAGGTCGAATCCGCCACCACCGGCACCAGATCCACACCGCGATTCACGGCATCAATAAACGCTTCCACCATTACCGTGGCCAGGTGTTTTGCATTACTCATCTTTCAGTTCCTCCAGTGCCAGTTCGATCTCTTCCCCTTTCGGCACGCGGTGATGCCACTCTGGTTTGCCCTGAATAAAGGAGATGCCAAAGCCTTTCTCGGTATGCGCCACAATCACCTGCGGCTTGCCGTTGCGCGGCAGGTTTTCAATGGTTTCCACCACGGAAGCCATGTCATTGCCATTACACTCGGTGACTTCCAGACCGAAGGCGCGCCATTTATCCGGCAGCGGGTCGGTGTTCATGATGTCGCGCGTATGCCCCGCCAGCTGCAGCTTGTTCTTGTCGTTGATGATCACCAGGTTATCGAGTTTGTAATGCGCCGCTACCAGCGCGGCCTCCCAGTTACTGCCCTCGGCCAGTTCACCGTCGCCGGTGACCACAAAGATGCGGCGGTCGCTGTTGTCTTTCTTCGCCGCCAGCGCAATACCCACCGCCACCGGCAAGCCGTGACCCAAAGCACCAGTGTTGAGTTCCACTCCCGGCGTTTTCTGCCGCACCGGATGACCCGGCAGATGCGAATCCGAATGCTGATATGTCGGCAGCCACTCTGTTGGGAAGTAGCCCGCCTCTGCCAGCACACAGTAATAGCCGCCGACCGCGTGCCCTTTCGACTGGATGTAGATGTCACGCTGCGGATCGTTGGTACGATCCGGTGCGCAATTGAGGATGCGGAAATAGAGCGCCGTCAGAATTTCAACCTGTGAAAGGTCGGCACCGGTGTGTCCACCTGCCGGGCTACCGGCATTGAGCTGGATGATGCGGCGACGCACGGCGCGCGCTTTCGCGGTTAGATCCGCCACCGAGTATTTGAAAGGATTCATAGACACCTCTGCATTTTAAAGCGTTATTGAATATATATTCATTGCGTATAAAAAAAGGGGCGCAGACAATTTCCGCCGGCACCCAACCGATTAACCTTTGGCCTCGCCTTCCTGAATCATTGCCTTCTGCGCCACCACTGCGGCTTTCTGCTGCATGCGGCTCTGCATCTGATCGATGATTACCGCCACGATAATCACGATGCCTTTGATCACCATTTGCCAGAACTCGCTGACACCCATCATGATTAGGCCATCCGCGAGGAAACCGATAACAAAGGCCCCCACCAGCGTGCCGAGAATGGTGCCGCGCCCACCGGCCAGTGAAGTACCACCCAGCACCACCGCCGCAATCGCGTTCATCTCAAATGACGTGCCGTTGGCCGGATGGCTGGCCACCAGCTGCGAGGAAACCACAATGCCGGCAATCGCTGCACAGAAACCTGAAATGGTGTACACCCAGATTTTCACCGACTTCACTTTGACGCCGGAAAGTTCTGCCGCACGCTCATTATCACCAATCGCATACACCTGACGACCAAACGGCAGGCGGCGCGCCACATAGGCAATCACCAGCGCCAGCACCACCATCATCCAGATCGCCCATGGCAAGCCGAGGAAATACCCCGCGCCGATTTTGTCGAAACCGGTGTTACCCAACAACGGATTGCCCTGCAAGCCGGGGAAGGTTTCGCCGCCGGAGGTCAGCATCGCCGCTCCGCGCAGGATGTACATGGTGCCCAGCGTGCAGATAAACGGGGCCACATTGTATTTGGTGATGATCCAGCCATTCACTGCACCAATCAGTCCGCCCACCACTAACACCACAGGCACAATCACCCAGACGCTGGGAAAAATGGCGATGCCAAACATCGGCAATACAATGCCTTTGGTGATCAGCCAACCGGCAATCATGCCGCACAGGCCAAGCGTGGCGCCGATGGAGAGATCAATGCCCGCCGTGATGATGACAAAGGTGATGCCGAGCGCCAGAAATGCATTGATGGCGATGTGTTTGACCATGATCACCATGCTGCCTACCGCGAGGAAATCCGGCACGGTGATGGCGAAGAAGCCAACAATGAGGAACAACGCGATAAAGGTGCGCAGCTTCAGCAGCAGCAGAATCATGCCTTCCCGCGAGTTAAAGACCTTACCTGGCGAAGCGAGCGCCATTGCGCCATTGTTTTTCATGCTCAGAACCCCTGTGCACTTGCTTTAACCAGCGCTGCCTCTTCCGCTTCCGCGCGCGGCAGGTCAGCTGTCAACTTGCCGCCAGACATCACAAGAATGCGATCGGCGACGGCCATAATTTCTTTTAAATCAGAGGTGGAGAACACCACGGCAATGCCCTGCTCTGACAGTTTCACCATCATGCGAAACACTTCCGCTTTGGCACCCACATCAATGCCCCGACTGGGCTCATCCAGCAGCAGTAAACGTGGATTGGTGAGCAATGAACGGCCAATCACCACTTTCTGCTGGTTGCCGCCACTCAGCGCACTGATCGCCACGTCGGGTGACGAGATTTTGATGGCCAGATTGCCTACCGTACTGTTTACCGCTTCGCGTTCAGCTTGTTCGGCGATCACGGTGCGATGCGATAAACGTCGCCACAGGCTGGCAATGGTGAGGTTGCTGGCCACGGAGGAGACCGGGAAAATACCGGCCCGTTTGCGATCTTCCGGCACCAGGCTCATGCCCATACGAATACGCTCGGCCGTTGGCAAGCGTGTGGGTAACGGTTTGCTGTCCAGCCACAGTTTGCCGAGATAGTTGCGCTGGCTGCCGAGCAGGCACTCAAACAACTCGGTGCGCCCCGCGCCCATCAGGCCATAAATGCCGACGATCTCCCCGGCGCGCACATTGAAACTGACATCGTCCACCAGCGTATTGCCATGGGCACTGACACAGGTGATGTGCTCGGCTTCCAGCACCGCCGCCCCGAACTGGCGATTAGGCGGCAGAAAGTTACTCACCGGTTCACTGCCGAGCATTTCACGCACGATCCACGGCACATCGATTTCGCTGACCTTCGCTTCCGCCTGAAAACGTCCGTCACGCAGGATGGTAATCACATCACCTATCGCCATCAGCTCTTCCAGCCGATGTGAGATATAAATGATGGAAACTCCCTGCCGCGTCAGTTCGCGGATCACCCGGAACAGAATCTCCACTTCGGTTTTGCTCAACGCCGAAGTCGGCTCATCCAGAATTAAGATGTCGGCGTTTTCTGCCAGCGCTTTGGCAATTTCAACCAACTGCTGCTGACCCACTTTCAGGTTGCCGACCATCTCGTCCGGTGAAATTGGCTGGTCGAGACGTTGCAATAACGCAGCCGTGCGTCGCTTCTGTTCTGCTTCGTTAATCGGGCTGATTCCGCGCTGGATTTCCCGTCCCAGAAAGATGTTCTCCGCCACGCTGAGGTTTTCGAACAGGTTGAGTTCCTGATGCACCATGCCGATACCGTGGCGGGCGGCGTCTCGCGTACTGCTCAACACCACTTTTTCGCCGTTAAGGAACATTTCGCCGCTAGTGGGCTGCTGCACCCCGGCGAGGATCTTCATCAGCGTGGATTTACCTGCCCCATTTTCACCGATGATGACGTTCACTTTGCCGCGCCACACGCGATAATCGACACGATCCAGCGCCAAAGTACCCGGGAACAACATCGACATTTGACTGGCCTGCAGGATGATTTCATCACTCATCATGGATTCCCCTGCTGCAACTGAATCGCCACCACGTCATCCACCTGATTCGGCTCCATGCTGACGGCTAACAGCGCCTGTACCGATTTGCCGACCCAACTGGCATCCACCGGCGGCAGCTGCTGTACCGCATGACGGTTCAACGCCTTAGTCAGCTGTGCGTATTGCACCTGATTGGTGAACTCTTCAAAGCGATAGCCCGCCGCATCACGAATCGCATTACTGCGCAGCACTGGCCCAATCAACACCTTGACCGGTTTACCATTGATGGTGACGGTCAGGCTGCGTTCGCGTTCGTTGCTGTTATCAAAGGCGGTGACGGTTCCAGCGGCACGCACAAATACGCTTTCGCTGCCCCCGGCCTTGACGGTATGACTTTTGGTTTCCATATCAGCCCAGCTCAGCGCCTGCTTCTCGGCCGGTTGCTGCACCCGGCTTGCCCAGCTTGATTCCGCAATCTGCTGCGGCGTCTGGTTGCTGTAACCGGGTTTGGCATTGGGATCTTTCGGCATGATGGGATTGCCGTTTGCATCGAGATCCACCACGGTGCAGGCGGTTAACATCAGCGATAGGAGCCCAACTATCAGCCCGGCTGCTGTTTGTCCCTTCATGCCGACCTCCGTCTTATTTCGCCAGGTTGAAGTTTTTCAGCTTCGCAGCGTTGCTGTCGTCGATCAGCACGCAATCCATCAGCTGCTTCTCTTCTTTTTGCGCTTTGCCGTTTTTCAGGTAGTAATCCACCTGCTCAACCGCCATCTGTGCCTGATCCCAACCCGGCTGCAGCACCGTGGCTTTGATGTTGCCTTTATTGATGATGGAGTCACGGGTGTAGTCGCTGCCGTCAAAACCGACCACAATCACATTGGTTTTACCGGCGGCTTTCAGCGCGGCTTCCGCACCCAGCGCCATGGTGTCATTCCCCGAGATCACCCCGACGATGTTGGGATTTTTCTGCAGAATGGTTTCCATGCGGCTAAAGGCTTCGGTCTGGCTCCAGTTGGCACTCTGCTGCGCCACCATCTTCATATCGGGATAGTCATCCAGCACGTCGTGATAGCCCTGCGAGCGCACGCCCGCATTGGTATCCGACTCTTTGCCCAGCAGCTCGACGTAGTCACCTTTGCCGTTCAGCAGTTTGGCGAACTTCTCTGCACCCAGCTGCGCGCCCTGATAGTTATTGGAGACAATCTGCGCCACGGCGATACCGGTTTTGTTGATCTCACGGTCAATCAGAAAGGTGGGGATTCCAGCATCTTTGGCTTTTTGCACCGGGCCGACGGTGGCGTCTGCGCCGGCATTATCGAGAATGATCGCTTTGGCTTTACGCGCAATGGCGGTTTCGATCAGCTGGTTTTGCTTATTCACGTCATCATCGTGCGAGGCCACCAGCGTGGTGTAACCGAGCGCTTTGGCCTTCTCTTGCGCACCATCCGCTTCGGCTTTAAAGAACGGGTTATCGTGAGAAGGCGTGATAATCGCTATCAAGCCTTTCTCTGCCGCCAGCGTTGCCGCTGAGGCCAACATCAGTGAAGCCAGTAGGGTCATTTTGAGGACAGAAGCTTTCATTGATTTTTCTCCGCTTGAATATATATTCAATTGCGATTTTATATGCATAATGACTATGCGCTGGCTTGCTGAACTCGTCCATCGCGCGATCCTGAAAAAGCGAAAACGATCACAAAATGTTCTGCGTTGTTATTTATGACAGCCTGATTAACAATACCAGGCAGGTTAAGAGAGAGAAAAAACCATGGCAAAACAGGACGAACAGCGGCTGATGGTGAAAATCGCCACGCTTTATTATGTGGAAGGCATGAAGCAGTCCGACATTGCGCAGCTGCTGAAGCTGTCGCAATCCTTTGTGTCACGCATTCTCAATCGCAGCGTGAAAGAAGGCGTGGTGAAGATTAGCGTGGTGCCGCCTGCCAATGTCTATCCTGAACTGGAGAAGGCGATTGAGCAGCAGTATCAGCTGCCGCAGGTGATTGTGGTGGATGTGCCGGATCAGGCTTCCGCGCTGCAAATTAAACAGGCGATTGGCTCAGCGGCAGCGCACTATCTGGAAACTCGTTTGCGCGCCGATGAACTGATCGGTATTTCATCATGGAGCGGCACCATTCGCGCGATGGTGGATGCATTACATCCGCTCACTGCGCCCTGCAAAGGCGTGATCCAACTGCTCGGCGGCGTGGGCGCCAACGGCAACGTACAGGCGACTATCCTGACGCAGAATCTGGCGGCACTGCTGGATTGTCCGGCCTGGCTGCTGCCGTCGCAGTCCATTGAGCATTCGGTGCAGGATCGCCAACGCTTATCAGTGAATCCAGACGTGGCGGTGGTGCTGGAGAAGTTCGACCAGGTGGATCTGGCGATTGTCGGCATCGGCGATCTTGAGCCTTCGGCGCTGCTGCGCAACTCGGGTAACTACTATGACGGCGAGATGCTGCGCACGCTGGCAGAACGCGGTGCGGTGGGCGATATCTGTCTGCATTACTTTGATGCCGAGGGCAAGCCGGTGCTGAGCGCGGAAGAAGATCCGGTGATTGGCATGGAGCTGGCGCAGGTCAAGCAGTGCGCGCAAGTGGTGGCGCTGGCGGGCGGCAAAGAAAAAGCACAAGCAATTCGTGGGGCATTACGTGGCGGATATGTGAAGGTGCTGATTGTGGATTATCCAACGGCACGGTTGCTGATGGAATGATGTCATTGAAGCTGGCGCCATGAATGGCGCCTCTATCGGAGACGAGTGCGCCGTGAAGCGCACCGTGCAATATCAGCCAATGGTGCGATAAGCCGTGGTGACCTTCCATAAATAACGTGGCGCCTGTGCCGCTGGATGTTTGTCCTGCACGTGCTGATAAAACTCGTCTGGCGTCATGGAATTGATCATCGCAATCGCTCGATCGCGATTACGTGAGAAGGTGCGCAGCAGCGCGCCGGCGCCGTTGGCGTAGGAAACGATCGTCGCATAGCGCAGCGTCAGTGGATTTCGAATACCGGCCAACTCAGAATCCTGCAGCAGCTTGAGATACGCCGCACCGATATCGATGTTTTTCGCCGGATCGCGCAATTCGGATGACGTCGGCTGACCGTGGCGACCCTGAGTGCGATACACCGCACGACCCGCCGTCGAGGCTTTAATTTGCATCAACCCTACCGCGTTTGAACGGCTGGTAACGGTGGGATTGCCTCCGGATTCGACACTAATAATGGCGCTGATTAACTTCTCATCAACGCCATAATGACTGGCGGCATCTTCGGTAAACAGTGACCATGCATCATTCACTTTCGACGGCGGTGCCTGGGTTAATGGCGTATTCTTCTCTGGCACGACCGTTTTTTCTGGCTCGCTGGCACAGCCCGCGAGCAACAGCGCAGATAGCATAAGTAGTCGAATTTTCACTGATTTTTGGTTCCGCAATAGAGTTGGCGCAAGCTATCATACCTGGCGCAGCGCAATGCAAAATTACCGTTTATCCTAAATACGTAAAAAACCTTGTGCTACCGTGACATCAATAACGGATTTCGCCATCATCGGCAGGCCACTTTAAATCAGGATGAACGCTATGCTTTCCCCTCGCTCCATTCGTCTGATCGCCCCCTCCGGCTATTGCCATAATCAGGATGCGGCCCAACGTGCTGTGAGTCGTTTACAGGCACAGGGACATCAGCTGGACAACTTATCAGCGATTACCCGCCGCTTCCAGCGTTTTGCGGGCGAAGACGGGGAACGGTTGAATGATGTGAATCAGCTGGCGACCCTTAGCACGCTGCCCGATATCGTGCTGGCGGTGCGCGGCGGTTACGGAGCCTCGCGATTGCTGGATCAGATTGATTATGTGGGTCTGCAGCGCCGATTGCTCAATCAGCCCATCGCGCTTTGCGGACACAGTGATTTCACTGCAATTCAGCTGGCCCTGCTGGCGCAAACCGGACTGGTGACCTTCAGCGGCCCGATGCTGGCCGGCAACTTCGGTGCAGAGACATTATCCGAATTTACCCTGTCGCACTTTTGGCAGGCGCTCTCTTCTCCTACAGTCAATATAGGCTGGCAAACTCACAGCCCGGATACGGGACGCTGGCAAGGGACGTTGTGGGGCGGCAATCTGGCGATGATCTGTTCACTGATCGGTACGCCGTGGATGCCACAGATTGAAAACGGCATTTTGGTGATCGAGGATGTGAATGAGCATCCTTTCCGCATTGAACGCATGCTGATTCAGCTGCAACAGAGCGGTATTCTGGCGCGCCAGCGGGCGATCATCACCGGCAGTTTTACCAGCACTTCACTGTCTGCCTATGACAATGGTTTCGATTTTGCCAGCGTATGGCAACGCATCCGCGATGAATACCAGATTCCGGTGATCAGCGATCTGGCGTTTGGCCACGATGCCGATACCGTTACGCTGCCGCTCGGCGCCAGCGCGACCTTACAGCTTGAACAGGGCGAAGCACAGCTTGTTTTCACCGGCCACCCGACATTGCGCTAACGTTTTGCCGCAGGAGACCGACATTGAAGCCACTGTACGAAGATTTGTGGATCTCCACGCCGGAATTTCCCGCCGAAGAAACGGCGAATGATTTAATGATGCATGGCTTTATGCTGCGTCATCCACGCGGCAATCTGGTCATCGGACGCATCGAACATCCGCTCGATCATGAATTTCTCAATGATGCGGGCGGCGTGATTCGCCACTACCTCACCCACTGGCATGAAGCCGCGCCCGGAGCCGTGACGATCCAGCAGCGTTTTAACAGTGCGCTTTACTGTCACAGTCGCTCGCTAGGGCCTGTCAGTTTGATCGTCGAACCTGATGAGACCTTCATCCAGCAGGAAACCCATTTTGGTGATTTCCATCTGCTGCCCACCCCCGGCCACACACCAGGCAGTTGCAGTTATCTTTATCACTCCCCGCTGGGCCAGACCTATCTGTTCGTTGGCGATACCTTGACCTGTGATTACAACCGCTGGATCAGCGTACTGGTGCCCGAGAGTAATCCGCAAGAATTGCAGCAGTCGCTGGAACTGTATCGCGCACTGCGCCCGGATGTGGTGCTAATGAGCACCACGCGCGGTCACCTGTCATGGGCGAAAGTTGACTTGCAGAGTTGGCTGGCGGCAATCGATGAAGCAGAACAGTCGCCGCTGGATTTGCGCCAGCAGCCACTGATGTAGTTACAGCGATTTACTGAGGTAGTGACGCTGATGATGACGCGGATAGTTATCGAGGCTGAAGCGTAAGCTGTAACCCATTTTTTCATAGAAAGGGCGCGCCTGGAAACTCGCCGTATCAACCTGCGCATAATGGCAACCACGGGCGCGGGCTTCTGTTTCGGCGGCCTGAATCAACTGTGTGCCGGCACCCTGCCCGCGTAACGCATCCCCTACCCACAGCAGATCAATCCGCAGCCAGTTACCGAAGGTGGAACCCGTCAACCCGGCCAGTTTGCGGCCCGCAGCATCCTTGATGAAGACGCCAATCGCCTGCATCTCACTGGGATCGATAAAGCGGCTGTTATATTCGGTGAGGCCAAGACGGACGTCATCCAGATCTTGTGCGGTGACGGTGTCGGTTACGCTTAATTGCATCGTCTTCTCCTTTGACTGGCAACTATGAATTGGGGCGCTGGCTGTCGTCGTAACGTTCCAGCGAAAGAATTTCTGTATCGCGTTTTTCGGTGCGATTGCAGGGAATCAGTTTATCGCTATTGGCAAAGACAAAGAACGTATCGTCATTATTTTTGTTCACAATCAGCTGATCGCCATTACGGAAACGGGTGATCGCCACTTTGTCACCGCCTTGCAAACGGGTGCGCTGTTGCCCTGCCGCTATTTGAAAATGTCGCGTTGGCCACATCAGGGTGCTCAAACCGTACTCCGCACGCGACACGGTCATGGTCGGGCGTCCCGGGCAGGTAATTTGAAATTCAGTATCGCTCCAGGCTGGCGCGATTTGGCACGCCACCAGGCCAACGGCAATAGCTATCGCCTTCATTGGATTCTCCGCTGAGGTTAGATGATGATTTCGTTGGAATTTATGCTGGGAAGCGTAACACAGAAAAAAGCAGGATGATGTGTAATGGCCCGCTGATGGCGGGCCTGCAAGGATAGAATAGTGAGGAAAGCGTTAATTAACCGAGTTCATATCTTTGATTTGATTACGGTTTATCTGCTGTTCTTTACCATCAATATCTTTGTAAGTAATCATGCCGGTATCTTCATCCACTTTGGGTTTACCCTGCACCACAATGGTTTGTCCATCGGTGGTGTGCAGGACGTGATCGGATGCGCAGCCCGCCAGCAGCAGGCCAAGGCTAAAAGTACCAATTAAAAGCAGTGTCTTTTTCATCTCATCCTCCTTTTGGATTCACTGTCAGGTTTAGCACAGCGTTCAGTAATGTGAACCAGGAGAAAGATTAATCTGTGAAGTACAATCGCTGCGCATCAGCCGGTAACGACTGAGCAGCAGCTATATTGCATGGATTTCCATCGCAAACGGATGGGAAAAGGCACTTACTGAAGGGAATTACTCTGCTGCAACCTGGGCGGCTACTAACATTAACGCCAGACCCGCATCTTCCGGATCGAAGCCTTGCATCACTTCTTGTATGGCCGCTACACAGTTCATTACCTGCTTTTTTTTGTCGGCTTCTAATTTGTCAATCGCGTGCTGAAGAATCATTAAACTGGCTTCTTCTTCTTTCATAGATTTGCCCTTGTTTTGCTTACCTGATGCGCAACGCTGGCAAGAATAACGTTTATCTGCTACCAAAGTCACCCCTTTACATTCTTACCGCTTAACGATTAAGCAAATGGCAAATGGGAAGCGGTGCCAGACCTGCTATGATCAGCATATCAGTGAGCGTTTACGTGCCACTGCAAACAAGGAAACGAACCAGGACAGGATCATGTTGCGAATCACGGTAGTACTCACCCTCTTCTTACTGGCTGGCTGCAGCTCCACGCCCAAAGGTGTCGACTGCCCGGGCGAAGTCGCGACCATTTATGGACAATCGATGGGGCAGACTCAGGCGCGCATTTTCGATTTAGTGAATGCTTTTACGGTTACGCGTGATGGCGTGGCGGTAAAAAGTGGCACCTTGCACTCCAGCGATCGTTTCCAGTATGTGCCTTCTGCCGTAACGCCTGAGGGCTTTACCGCTCAGCGGCTGTCGGATAAGCAGTTTCGTCTGATTAACCCTTATCAAAACACCATGATTACCTGGACGTGCCCTTAAACGTGCTTAGCCGGGCAAGATGGTTTATTGTCAGGCTTCCTCACGCTGCGGACCTGCATTATGGAAAAGAGTCTGGATAATAACGGCTACATCGATTTCCCCTTCCCCGCTTCCACCAACGCGGATGGCTCGGTAAATCCCTGTGGATTTGACCTCACGTTAGAGACCAATCGCATCGACGAAATCTCGGCGGGTAAACATTCCGAAAATTTACGGCGTTTGCTGGAAGAGGTGAATCTGCAGGATGGAGTGTTCATGACCCTGGCCTGTGACTGGCAGCAGCGTGACGATGGCGTGTGTGGATTTATCGATGTGGCATTGCGCCCGGCGCTGTCCAGTAACAGCAGTGATGAGACGCAAAGCCTCGATCAAGCCTTTGAACTTTATCTGGGCCGTCAGGAGAAGCAACACGACATGCAGACGGGCACGCTGGTGAATTATGCGCGTGCCGTGTTGGACTGGGGTTGGTCACCGTTACATCAGCGGCATATGCGCTACGAGAAAGTCACGGTGCGCTATTACTGTCAGCAGGCGGCAGATGCCGAATGGTGTTTTGATCATCTGCGCCATTTTTTGGTGACCTGGTATCCGGCTTACCGCGGTAATGCATGAAGTTTTACGCGCGAACGCTGTACTCAAGGCTTCACCAGCCGAATCGCATGCTCCAGCATCCGCTGTTCATCGCGTTCATCATGGGCGCGATGGTGTCGGGTGCGTTGCAGTAACTCGGTAATCTCTGCCCTTTTGGTTTCATGGCCACATTCGGAAAGGACGATCACCGCGTCGCCAATCACCCGGCATACTTCATCGTAATCGTCGTCGTTCAGCACATCACGTTTCATACTTCCTCCCGCTACCGTTGGGCCAATTCAGCTTGATGCATCACGCACCCTGCCACCTTCAAGCCTGGACATAATTCCCTGTTCCTGCAAACAGCTGTTACAACCTGAATGCTGGTTGGGTTGCTGGTCTGAAAATCTGTGACTACGCTGAACGTAACATTCACAACCATCAGGGAGCCATCATGGCCGATAAAGCGGAAGCAAAATTGAATGAAGCAGCAGGTGCGGTTGAAGAAAAAATCGGTGAGTGGACCGGCTCACGTAAGCATCAGGCGAAAGGCGCCGCGCGTCGTTATCCCGCGCAAGCCAGTTATGCTGTGCAGGATGCCGCAGACTGCGTGGTGAAATCGGTGCGTGAGAATCCCGCTACGGGACTGGCGGTTGCCGCCAGTATCGGCATTATTGTCGGTTTCTTATTGGGCAGGAAATAAGCTGTCTTCGGGGGCCTTTGCGGCCCCAACATTTACTGATGGTGGCCTGCCTCATCTAACCGCTCCTGAATATGTTCATCCGGCGTTTCTGCCACATCTGCCGTACTGTTGTTCACATCAAGATGTCGACCATGGTGCATCGACATATTCTGCGGCTGATCAGGTAACTGCGCACAACTGCCAAATGAAACCAGCAGGAAAAACCACGCCGCGATTGTCTTCTTCCCCATCCCTACGCCCATCCACACTGATTTAAGTCGGCTCAGATTGCCTGAGAGAGTGCAAATTAGCGTCAGCACTGCGCAAAGCTGTGTGGTTAGTTGTGAGCAATCAGGCTTGTGAACGACGCGCTTTGTAACGTGCGACCATGGTCATCAGCGCCTGATAAATCAACCCGGCGTACAAGCTTTTCACTATTACCATTGGGATCGCCTCGCCTTGCCCCTGCCACGACATAAACCACATGAAGATGCCCCACAACAGAGAAAACAGCAGCCAGCCTTTAACGAATTTGATTACACCCTGCATACCACCTCCTGAATCTGAAGCGCAGAACATAGCGGGTTTTGCCAGAAAAGGCACGGCGAGGGATTCACAGATGCTATCTGTTTCAAAGTTTTGCGAAAGGTATTGCCAAGCGCGAACCTCAATTAAAAAATTGCGCACTTGTCGCTTACAGTATGATGGTAGTTTGTGATTGAATCCCCGCCAACGTTGTCAGGCATGTTGTGAATATGAATTATTTAAGCAATATCCAGAAATTTATCGAGAGTAATACCCTGTTATCCACCACTTTCAGCCTGCTACTGCTGGTGATTGCCGGGATGGTGACGCACCTGATCTGCAAATTCTTTGTGGTGAAGGTGGTGCGTAAAGTCTTCTTTAGTACACATAAGAATCAGGTGCCACTCGATAAAGATGTGCGGCTTTCAGAGAAGCTCTCGAACTTTATCCCGCTGATCACGGTCTATTTCCTGCTGCAGTTTATGCCGGACTTGCCCGAGCACTTGCTGATCGCAATTAAGACCATCTGCGGCATTTTGTTCTTTGTCTATCTGTCGCTGTTCTTTACCGAAGTGCTGGAGATCGTTAATAACTCCTACTCCCGCAAATCCAAGCGCAAGAATCACTCGATCAAAGGCTATATTCAGGTCGGCAAAATTCTGGTGCACATCATTTCGGCGATTATGATCCTGGCGATTATGTCTAATAAATCACCAGTCATTATTATTTCGAGTTTGGGTGCGGTTGCCGCGGTATTAATGCTGGTCTTCCAGCACACCTTAATGTCGCTGGTGGCGAACATCCAGGTGTCATCCAACGATGTGCTACAGCTCGGCGACTGGATTGAGATGCCGGATAAAGGCATTAGCGGTGAAGTGATCGATATTGCATTGCACACCATTACGCTGCGCAACTGGGATAACACTTTGTCGCGCATCCCGACAAAAAATTTCCTGACCGAAACCTATACCAACTGGCAGGCAATGTTCTCCTCCGGCGCGCGCCGAATCATGCGTAGCTTTCACCTCGACCAAATGTCGATTCGCTTTCTCGATCACGAACTCATTCAGCAGATGAGTCAGATTCGCGGCGTCAGCGAGCAGCTTTCATCGTTAATGGATGGACGAGACAGCAATGCCGTGGGTGATCGCTGGTTTGCCGAAAACGGCATGACTAACTTGACGGTGTTCCGCAAATATCTCACCGCGTGGCTGTCACAGCGTGATGACATTAAGCAGGATATGTATATCGTGGTGCGCGCCATGAAGCCTTCGCCGGAAGGTTTGCCGGTAGAAGTCTATTGCTTCACCTCGTCGATATTTTGGGTCGAGTATGAGAATTCGCAGTCAGCGATCTTCGAATATATTTATGCGATTGTCGGGCAGTTTGGGCTGCGCATGTATCAGCATCCAGGCGGCAATGATTTTTGGCGCTTGTCGCAGCAGCATGCGTCAGCCTCCAAATCCATTGAACAGCAAGCCGATTAATTTAGCGCATAAAAAAACGGGAGCCATAGGCTCCCGTCTCAATTTCTGGCTGGCAGAAATTACATATTCGCGATGATCGCGTCACCAAACTCTGAGCATTTCAGCAGTTTAGCGCCATCCATCAGACGCTCGAAGTCATAGGTCACGGTCTTAGCGGCGATTGCGCCTTCCATGCCTTTAACAATCAGGTCTGCGGCTTCGAACCACTCCATGTGGCGCAGCATCATTTCTGCGGACAGGATAACGGAACCTGGGTTCACTTTATCCTGACCAGCGTACTTAGGTGCAGTACCGTGGGTTGCTTCGAACAGTGCGCACTCGTCACCGATGTTCGCGCCAGGTGCGATACCGATACCGCCAACCTGAGCCGCCAGGGCATCAGAGATGTAGTCACCGTTCAGGTTCATACAGGCGATAACGTCGTATTCAGCTGGACGCAACAGGATCTGCTGCAGGAAGGCGTCAGCGATCACGTCTTTCACGATGATCTCTTTGCCGGTGTTCGGGTTTTTGAACTTCATCCACGGGCCACCATCGATCAGCTCGCCGCCGAACTCTTCTTTCACCAACTGGTAGCCCCAGTCTTTGAAAGAGCCTTCGGTGAACTTCATGATGTTGCCTTTGTGAACCAGGGTCAGAGAATCACGATCGTTGGTGATCGTGTACTCAACCGCTGCGCGTACCAGACGCTTGGTGCCCGCTTCAGAGCACGGCTTCACGCCAATACCACACTGTTCTGGGAAGCGAATTTTCTTCACGCCCATCTCTTCACGCAGGAACTTGATCACTTTATCTGCTTCTGGCGTGCCCGCTTTCCACTCGATACCCGCATAGATATCTTCTGAGTTCTCACGGAAGATCACCATGTCGGTATCTTCTGGGCGTTTAACCGGGCTTGGGGTGCCGGTGTAGTAGCGAACCGGACGCAGACACACGTACAGATCCAGCTCCTGACGCAGCGCAACGTTCAGAGAACGAATACCGCCACCGACTGGGGTGGTCAGTGGGCCTTTGATGGCTACGCGGTACTCTTTGATTAAATCGAGGGTTTCTTGCGGCAGCCAGACGTCCTGACCGTAAAGTTCTACTGATTTCTCACCAGTATAAATTTCCATCCAGGAAATTTTACGCTCACCGTTGTAGGCTTTCTTCACAGCGGCATCAACCACTTTCAGCATAACAGGGGAAACATCAACGCCGATGCCATCACCTTCGATGTAAGGAATGACTGGGTTATTCGGAACAGTGAGTTTGCCCTGAACCAGGGTGATTTTTTGACCTTCCGCCGGAACAACTACTTTGCTTTCCATCAACCTCTCCTTCGAGCGATTTTTTGTTAATGATTTGTAAGATGCGGGTCAATACTACTTGAATATTTCCGCTACGCCAATCACCGCAGTTTCGCGTTATAATGCGCCGATTGTTTCTGACTGCAAAGCCCATGCGAAAAACTTCTCAACGAATTCACCAGGATAAGCGTCCAAACACCGCAGCACGCCAGCCCGTGCGCCGTGACACACGTCCAAAAGGACCGCGACGCGTCATACTCTTTAACAAACCTTTCGATGTTTTACCGCAGTTCAGCGACGAGGCGGGACGCCGCACGCTCAAGGATTTCGTGCCGATTAGCGACGTTTATGCCGCCGGCCGCCTCGATCGCGACAGCGAAGGTTTGATGATTCTGACCAACGATGGCGCGCTGCAGGCGCAACTGACTCAGCCCGGTAAACGCACCGGAAAAATTTATTACGTTCAGGTGGAAGGCGCACCGCAGGAATCAGATTTATCCCTGTTACGCAGCGGTGTCACCCTCAACGATGGGCCAACGCTGCCCGCAGGCGTGGAATTAGTGACCGAGCCAGCGTGGCTGTGGCCGCGCCAGCCGCCGATTCGCGAGCGAAAAGCGATTCCCACCAGTTGGTTGAAAATTACCTTGTACGAAGGACGTAACCGTCAGGTGCGCCGCATGACAGCGCATATTGGGTTTCCCACCTTGCGCCTGATTCGCTTTGCTATGGGCCATTATCAGCTCGACGATTTAGCCCTAGGTGAGTGGCGCGAAGTGAATGCAGAAGCTTAAAACAGGTTTTTTCAATAACTTTTAGTTAACAATTTCGGAGGAAGGATGTTTAAACCTCATGTAACCGTAGCCTGTATTGTGCAGGCACAAGGCGAATTGCTGGTGGTTGAAGAGCGTGTTCACGGCCGCATTACCTGGAATCAGCCCGCCGGACACCTGGAAGCCGACGAAACGATCGTCGAAGCCGCACAGCGTGAGTTGTTTGAAGAGACCGGTATTGACGCCCAACCCGAGTATTTCCTCGGCGTTCAACAGTGGATCGCGCCTGACGATACACCTTTTGTGCGTTTCCTGTTTGGTCTCGATCTACCGGAAAAATGCGAGACCTCACCACACGATCGCGACATCGATTGCTGCTGGTGGCTGCCGCCAGAGCAGATTCTCACTGCGAATCGCCTGCGTTCACCGCTGGTCGCCGAAAGCGTGCGATTGTGGCAACAAGGCGCGCGTTATCCGCTGCAACTGGTGGCGCCGTTCCAATGGCCGTTTCACGAAGGTGCGCGCCCGGCTTCGGCATGATAGAATGCGCCGCCTGTTTTTATCGTAATTAAGAGTGCGTCATGTCTGACAACAGCCAGAAAAAAGTGATCGTCGGGATGTCCGGCGGCGTCGATTCTTCCGTATCCGCCTGGTTACTGCAACAGCAGGGCTATCAGGTTGAAGGCCTGTTCATGAAGAACTGGGAGGAAGACGACGGCGAGGAGTATTGTACCGCCGCTGATGATCTGGCTGACGCACAAGCCGTGTGTGACAAACTCGGCATGAAACTGCATAAAATCAACTTCGCGGCTGAGTACTGGGATAACGTGTTCGAACACTTCCTGGAAGAGTACAAAGCGGGCCGCACGCCAAACCCCGATATTCTGTGCAACAAAGAGATCAAATTTAAAGCCTTTCTTGAATTCGCGGCTGAAGATCTCGGCGCAGACTTTATCGCTACCGGGCACTATGTGCGCCGTGCCGATGTGAATGGCACCAGCCAGTTACTGCGCGGCCTCGACGGCAATAAAGATCAGAGTTACTTCCTCTACACCCTGAGCCATGAGCAGATTGCGCAAAGCCTGTTCCCGGTAGGTGAGTTGGAGAAACCCGAAGTCCGTCGTATCGCTGAAGAACTGGATTTGATCACCGCGAAGAAAAAAGACTCGACCGGTATCTGTTTTATCGGTGAGCGTAAATTCCGCGACTTCCTTGGCCGTTACTTACCTGCGCAGCCGGGCGAAATCGAAACCGTTGACGGTGAGATTGTCGGTGAGCATCAGGGTCTGATGTATCACACGCTGGGCCAACGCAAAGGATTGGGTATTGGTGGTCGCAAAGAGAGCAACGACGATCCCTGGTATGTGGTGGATAAAGACGTGGCGCGCAATCGTCTGGTGGTGGCTCAGGGTGCGGAACATCCACGCCTGATGTCCGTCGGTTTGATTGCTCAGCAACTGGATTGGGTCGATCGCCAAACGATGACGGCACCGCTGCGCTGCACGGTGAAAACCCGTTATCGCCAGACCGATATTCCATGCGAAATTATCCCGCTCGATGCCGAGCGTATTGAAGTGCGTTTTGACGAGCCGGTTGCGGCCGTCACGCCTGGCCAGTCGGCCGTATTTTATCTGGGTGATGTTTGCCTCGGCGGCGGCATTATTGAACAGCGCCTGCCATTGGCAGAAGCCTGAGGTCGGCGCTGCCGACGCGATGACAGGAGTTAAGCGTGGCTAAGAACTATTATGAGATAACGCTCGCGCTGGCGGGTATTTGTCAGTCCGCGCATCTGGTGCAGCAACTAGCGCACCAGGGCAGCTGCAACAATGCCGCATTAACCGTGTCGCTGCGCAGCCTGCTGGATCTGAACCCCGGCTCGACGCTGGCGGTATTTGGCAATGATGAAGCGAATCTGCACCTCGGCCTGGAATCGCTGATGGCGGTGTTGAACAGCGGCAGCCGCCAGGGTGCCGGGGCCGAACTGACACGTTACACCCTGAGTATGATGGTGCTGGAACGCAAACTGCACGGCAACAACGCGGCACTGAACACGCTCTCTCAGCGCATTGCACAGCTTGATCGCCAACTCGCGCATTACGAGCTGGAATCAGAAACCATCACCAGTGCCATGGCGGGGATTTATGTCGATGTGATTAGCCCGCTGGGTCCGCGCATTCAGGTCACCGGTTCGCCGCAGGTATTACAGAATTCTCAGGTACAAAGCAAAGTACGCGCTACCTTGCTGGCAGGCATTCGTGCCGCTGTGTTGTGGCAGCAGGTTGGCGGTGGCCGCCTGCAGCTAATGTTCTCGCGCCAGCGTCTGCTGCGTGAAGCCAAAACCATTTTATCCCGGCTGGGCCCGGCGTATTAAGCGCCGCCCTGCCCTAATTTGTTAACGATTCAGGAGTTGCACTGATGGAATTATCCTCTCTGACCGCCGTCTCACCTGTCGATGGCCGTTATGGCGATAAAGTCAGCCCGCTGCGCGCCATTTTCAGCGAATACGGTTTGCTGAAATTCCGCGTTGAGGTTGAAGTTCGCTGGTTACAGAAACTGGCTACGACCGCAGAGATCAAGGAAGTTCCTGCATTTGATGCTGACGCAAACGCTTTCCTTGATGCAATTGTCGCCAATTTCAGCGAAGAAGACGCGGCGCGCATTAAAACTATCGAACGCACCACCAACCACGACGTTAAAGCGGTTGAGTACTTCCTGAAAGAGAAAGTGGCCGATATCCCTGCGCTGCATGCGGTATCCGAGTTCATCCACTTCGCCTGTACTTCTGAAGATATTAACAACCTTTCTCACGCGCTGATGCTGGAAACCGCTCGCCGTGATGTCATCGTGCCTTTCTGGAACAAAATCATCGATGCGGTGAAAGGTCTGGCGCAGGAGTATCGTGATATTCCGCTGCTTTCGCGTACTCACGGCCAGCCTGCTACGCCATCCACCATGGGTAAAGAGATGGCTAACGTCGCTTACCGTATGGAACGTCAGCTGCGCCAGTTAAGCAAAATCGAAGTGCTGGGCAAAATCAACGGCGCGGTCGGCAACTACAACGCCCACATCGCTGCGTATCCGGAAGTGGACTGGCATCAGCTGAGCGAGCAGTTTGTCACCTCACTGGGCGTCACCTGGAACCCGTACACCACTCAGATCGAACCGCATGATTACATTGCGGAACTGTTCGATTGCATCGCGCGTTTCAACACCATTCTGATCGACTTTGACCGTGATATCTGGGGCTACGTTGCCCTGAATCACTTCAAGCAGAAAACTATCGCGGGCGAAATCGGCTCTTCCACCATGCCGCATAAAGTGAACCCGATTGACTTCGAAAACTCTGAAGGCAACCTCGGTCTGGCCAATGCGGTAATGCAGCACCTGGCGAGCAAACTGCCGGTTTCACGCTGGCAGCGCGATCTCACCGACTCTACCGTGCTGCGTAACCTCGGCGTGGGCGTGGGCTATGCACTGATCGCTTATCAGGCGACGCTGAAAGGTATCTCCAAGCTGGAAGTGAACCGCGATCGTCTGCTGGACGAACTGGATCACAACTGGGAAGTGCTGGCTGAGCCGATCCAGACCGTGATGCGCCGTTACGGCATTGAAAAACCTTACGAGAAGCTGAAAGAGTTAACGCGCGGCAAACGTGTGGATGCTGCCGGTATGCAGGCCTTTATCGACAGCCTCGAACTGCCGGAAGAAGAGAAAGTGCGTCTGAAGCAGATGACACCGGCCAATTATCTTGGTCGCGCGATTCAGATGGTTGATGATTTAAAATAATCATTAACGGTGTGCCTGCGGGCACACCCTATTCTTCCCCTCAGGCATCCAAGCAACAGCAAATTGGCAAGTGCATTCCTCCTGAGTCGCCAGTAGCCGTCAGCGACCGGAATGCATTCACACAGATTTTTGCCGCCGTCGTTAAAACGATGACAGGTAAGTGTTGTTCTCTTGTTTAGCTCGCTTAACATATACTCTTGCCATCATCACTGAGTTTGAAGGTAAGGAAATTCTATGCGTGTTCTGGTTGTGGAAGATAATGCACTGCTGCGTCATCACCTCGCCGTGCAGTTACGTGAAATGGGTCATCAGGTGGATGCTGCCGAAGATGCCAAAGAAGCCGACTATTTCCTGCAGGAACACATTCCCGACATTGCGCTGGTCGATTTAGGCTTGCCCGATGAAGATGGCATGTCGCTGATCCGCCGCTGGCGCGGTGATGCTGTGCGTCAGCCGATTCTGGTGCTGACGGCACGTGAAGGCTGGCAGGCTAAAGTGGAAGCACTGGAAGCCGGCGCCGATGACTACGTCACCAAACCTTTCCATATCGAAGAAGTCGCCGCACGTTTGCAGGCGCTGATGCGTCGCAACAGTGGACACGCTTCGCAAATTATTGCTATGCCGCCGTTCCAGGTTGATCTGTCGCGTCGCGAAGTCACCGTTAATGATGCGCCGGTCAAACTCACCGCATTTGAGTACACCATCGTGGAAACACTGATCCGTAACGCCGGAAAAGTGGTCAGCAAAGATTCGCTGATGCTGCAGCTCTACCCCGATGCCGAACTGCGCGAGAGCCACACCATTGACGTTTTGATGGGTCGCCTGCGTAAAAAAATTCTTGCGCTCCATCCGACCGAAGTGATTAACACCGTGCGCGGCCAGGGCTATCGCTTTGATCTCTGATTTATGAATTGGCTGAATCGCTTACGTCCTTTCTCGTTACGCGCCAGGTTTTTACTGGCGACCGCCGCTATTGTCCTGTTTCTGTCGCTCTCCTACGGCATGGTGGCCGTAGTGGGCTATGTGGTGAGCTTCGATAAAAACACCTATCGCGTGATGCGTGGCGAGAGCAATCTGTTCTTCACCCTGGCGCAGTGGCAAAACAATAAACTGACCATTGCCCAGCCAGAACGTATGACGCTCAATTTCCCAACGCTGGTGTTTATTTACGATGAACACGGCAAGTTGCTGTGGCAACAGCGCGATGTGCCGGATATCCGCAAAAACATTCGCCGGGAATGGCTGCTCAAGCCCGATTTTTATGAAATCGACACCACAAATCGCACCAGCCTCGCCGCCATCGGCAACAACTCCGAGGTCAAAGAGCGGCTACATCAACTGGATAGCGACAGCAACGACACCTTTACGCACTCGGTCGCCGTCAACCGTTACGATGCCACCACCAACTTACCGGCACTGACCATCGTGGTGGTAGATTCCATCCCTCAGGAACTGCAGCACTCAGATGTGGTGTGGTCATGGTTTAGCTATGTGCTGGCCGCGAATCTGCTGTTGGTGATTCCGCTGCTGTGGCTGGCTGCGCACTGGAGCCTGCGCCCGATTGGGCATTTAACCGCGCAGGTGCGCGAACTGGAGACGGGTCATCGCGAGAATCTCGACGACCATCCACCGCAGGAGTTACGCAGCCTGGTGCGCAATCTCAATCTGCTGCTGACCAATGAGCGCCAGCGCTACACGCGCTATCGCACTACCCTGTCTGATTTAACTCACAGCCTGAAAACGCCGCTGGCGGTGCTGCAGAGCACCTTACGCTCATTGCGCAGCGGCAAGGATCTCACCGTGGAACAGGCCGAACCGGTGATGCTGGAGCAAATCAGCCGTATTTCACAACAAATCGGCTATTACCTGCATCGTGCCAGTATGCAGGCCGACCATAATCCGCTGCAGCGCGATCTGCATTCGGTGTCGGCACTATTGGATAGCCTGTGCTCGGCGCTGAATAAGGTTTATCAGCGTAAAGGTGTCGAAATCACGCTGGATATCTCCCCTGAGCTGACCTTTATTGGCGATCAAAATGACTTTATGGAAGTGCTGGGCAACGTGCTGGATAACGCCTGCAAATACTGCCTGGAATTTATTGAGGTCAGCGCACGACAAACCGACAAGGCACTGCATCTTTTCATAGATGATGACGGTCCCGGCATTCCTGAAAGCAAACGCGACCTGATCTTCGTGCGCGGTCAGCGTGCCGATACGTTGCGTCCCGGACAGGGCCTTGGCTTAGCCGTAGTACGTGACATCCTCGAACAATACGCCGGTCAGGTGATCGCCTCCACCAGCCCGCTGGGCGGTGCCCGCATGGAAGTGATTTTCCAGCGTCAGGAAGTTGAACATCACCGCGAGTAGAAAGGCCTGCGGGCTGTTATACTTGCCTGCATTCATGGCCCTAACCGGAACACTCATATGGACTATCAGCTCGATATTAACTGGCCCGACTTTATTCAGCGCTACTGGCAAAAACGCCCGGTGGTGCTCAAGCGTGGTTTTAAAAACTTTATTGATCCCATTTCTCCTGATGAGCTGGCGGGTCTGGCAATGGAAAACGAGGTGGATAGCCGCCTGGTGAGCCATAACAACGGCAAATGGCAGGTGAGTCATGGTCCGTTTGAAAGCTATGATCATCTCGGTGAGAGCAACTGGTCGCTGCTGGTACAGGCCGTCAACCACTGGCATGAACCTTCTGCCGCGCTGATGCGCCCGTTCCGCTTCCTGCCAGACTGGCGCATGGACGATCTGATGATCTCCTTTGCCGTACCGGGCGGCGGCGTAGGCCCACACTTCGACCAGTATGATGTGTTTATCATTCAGGGCACCGGTCGTCGTCGCTGGCGCGTAGGCGAAAAAGTGCCGATGAAACAGCACTGCCCGCATCCCGATCTGCTGCAGGTTGAGCCGTTTGACGCCATCATCGATGAAGAGATGGAGCCGGGTGACATTCTGTATATCCCACCGGGATTCCCGCATGAAGGCTATTCGCTGGAAAATGCCATCAACTATTCGGTCGGTTTCCGCGCACCCAATGGCCGCGAGCTAATCAGCGGTTTCGCTGATTTCATGCTGGCGCACGAATTAGGCAGCTATCGCTTCAGCGATCCGGATGTGCCATCGCGCGATTGCCCGTCACAGATTTTGCCTTCTGAAGTGGAAGGAATTCGTCAGGTGATGCTGGATGTCATTAATCAGCCAGAACAATTTAATCAGTGGTTTGGTGAGTTTATCTCACAGACACGTCACGAACTGGATATCGCGCCTCCGGAGCCGCCGTATCAGCCTGATGAGATTTACGATGCGCTGCAACAAGGCGATGCGCTGACGCGTCTTGGTGGCCTGCGCGTGTTAACGCTGGGCGATGCGGTGTTTGTGAATGGCGAGCGCGTGGCGTGCAGCCACCCGGAAGTGCTGGCGGCACTGGCACACAATCAGGTGTTCACGCTGGAAGATTTCGGCGATGCGCTGGACGATCCGTCGCTGCTGGCACAGCTTGCGGCGCTGGTGAACAGCGGCTACTGGTTCTTTGGCGAGTAATTTGTTGCGCTAAAATCGCGCTTCGTTATCGCCGCGCGATTTTCAAACGTCCTGCCCTTAAAGACTGCACAACGAGCGATGTTGATGAAAGGCCTGCTTAGCAGGCCTTTTTCATGCTATTTCTTCTCGGCCGCTAGCGCAGACAGGCGCACAATCACATCCACCGCTTGCGACATTACATTCAGTGACGCGAACTCGTGTTTACCGTGATAGTTATAGCCGCCGGTGAACAGGTTCGGGCATGGCAAACCTTTCCACGATAACGCGGAACCGTCGGTGCCGCCGCGAATCGGCTTCACCACCGGTTCAATCCCGCAATCGCGAATCGCCTGCAGCGCCAGCTCAATGATCTGCGGATGCGGCTCAACTTTCTCACGCATATTGCGGTAGCTGTCGCTGATCTCCACTTTTATTGAGCATTCGGCCTGCAGTCCTTTACCGACGCGCTCAGCAATCTCTTCCAGCAGCTGTTTACGCTGTTCATAGCTGTCGGCGTCGAAATCACGAATCAGATACATCAGCTCGGCGTGCTCAACCGTGCCTTTGATGGTGTGCAGATGGAAAAAGCCTTCATAACCGTCAGTGAACTGCGGTTTCTCTTTGGCTGGCAGCTCGGCGTGGAAACGCATGGCCAGATCCAGCGCGTTCACCATGACGTTTTTCGCACTGCCAGGGTGCACGTTATTGCCGGTGATTTTCACCATCGCGGTAGCCGCATTGAAGTTTTCAAATTCAAATTCGCCGAGGTCGCTGCCATCGATGGTATACGCCCAGTCCGCAGCAAAACCTTCAACGTCGAAATGAGAAGTGCCGCGACCAATCTCTTCATCAGGGGTAAACGCCACACGAATCGCACCGTGCGGAATATCCTCTTTCACCAGACGCGCCATCGCCGTCATGATCTCAGCGATTCCCGCTTTATCATCTGCGCCCAGCAAGGTTTTGCCATCGGTGGTGATCAGCGTATGGCCAATCAGCTTGTGCAGGATCGGGAACATCACCGGCGAGAGAATTTCGTCACCGTTGCCCAGCGCAATATCGCCGCCACGGTAATTTTCGATAATCTGCGGATTAACGTTTTTGGCGGTGAAATCCGGTGACGTATCCATATGCGAGATAAAGCCAATCACCGGGGTTGGCCAATCAACGTTAGCGGGCAATGTGCCCATCACGCAGCAATGATCGCTCAGGGACACATCCACAAATCCCAGTGCAATCAGCTCTTCCTGTAACTGACGCGCCAGCGTCCACTGCCCTTCACTGCTGGGCACCTGGCGCGCCTGCGGTTTTGACTGAGTTTCTACTGCCACATAACTGAGAAAACGCTCAAGTAATTGATCCATTTGTCATCCCTCTAAAGAACCTGCGTTATTATCATGGCGCGTGAGGCGCGCCATGTTGCGTCAAATCATTATCCTTCAGGTTAGCGTTCTCAGCGCAAAGTGCTTAACCAGATATCGTCTTACTTATACAGACCGCGCAAAAAGGTGTGCACATAATCCGGCACCACTTCACTGGCTAAACCATACTGGCTCTCCGCGAACTCATTCCCGACCTGGCTCGGCTCCAGATTAAGTTCAACGGTATGCGCGCCCTGCAGTTTTGCTTCATGGACAAAGCCGGCGGCTGGATAAACGTGGCCCGATGTGCCAATGGCGATAAACAGATTTGCTTTCTCGATCGCCTGATAAATTTCTTCCATGCCCAGCGGCATTTCACCAAACCACACCACATGCGGACGCAGTCGTGCCGGGAACTGGCAGCAGGTGCAGCGATCGTCTGGCTTCACATCTTCCGTCCAGTCCAGCACCTGACCACTGCTTTCACAGCGCACTTTCAGCAATTCACCGTGCATATGCAACACGCGCTGACTCCCGGCACGCTCATGCAGATTGTCGATGTTTTGCGTCACCAGCAGAAAGTTGTCGCCCAACACCTGCTCCAGCTCGGCCAGCGCTTTGTGCGCAGCGTTCGGCTGAATCTCCGGCTGTTGTAACTGACGGCGACGCGCATTATAGAAACCCTGCACCAGATCGGGATTGCGATGAAAACCTTCTGGCGTGGCGACATCTTCAACCCGATGCTCTTCCCATAGTCCGTCGGCAGCGCGGAAGGTTTGAATGCCCGACTCGGCGGAGATGCCAGCGCCGGTCAATACCACTACGCGCGGTAGCGGATGCGCAGCCAGTTCAGCTTTGCGATCGCGTTCAAAGATGCGCTGGCGAAAGCGCTGATGCACTTTGCGGCGATTTTTCTTGTCGCGGGCGAGTCGTAGGCGGCGGCGCGGTATGCGCATAAAGGCTCCTTATGCTGCGGTGGTTATCACCGCATGTCGGGTGTTTAGCTCGGGATAATGGTTCCCGATAATAGCGGCTGCGCATGACGGCTGCATGCCACAGACGCTGAAAATGTGCGCAGCCGCGAAGGCGGCTGCGTTTTATATCCTTATTGCCCGCTGAGTACGCGAGCGGGATCGATTCGACTGGCACGCCGCGCCGGATACCAACTGGCAATCAGACTGAGCAGAATGGCAGTCACCAACACCGAAATCACATCAATCCAGTGCAGCTCCGACGGCAGGAAATCGATAAAGTAGATATCCCCCGCCAGCAGCTGATGGCCGGTAAGATGCTCAAGTCCACGGATGATCGGCGTCAGGTTGAGCGCCACCAGCACGCCCACCACTACGCCGCTGATGCTACCGAGCAATCCGGCCAGCAAGCCATACCAGATAAAGATGGCGCGGATCAGGCCATCTTTGGCTCCCAGCGTGCGCAGCACCGCAATATCACTGCTCTTGTCTTTCACCGCCATCACCAACGTGGAGACGATATTGAAACAGGCCACGCCGATCACCAGCACCATCGCCAGATACATAATCGCGCGGATCATCTGGATATCGCGGTACATGTAACCGTAAGTGCCAATCCAGCTCTTAATATAGACGTAGGAGTGGGTGGCTTCACCGGCATCGCGCACCAGTTTCTGTGCCTGGAACGGATCGCTCATCTTCAGCGCGATGCCACTGACGCTGTCGCCCATATCGAGATATTTCTGTGCATCCGCCAGGGGCACCAATGCCAGGCTGTGGTCCAGCATGCCGCTGAGTTGCAGAATGCCCGACACCTGCAGGCGAATACGCTTCGGCTGCAGCAGCTTATTTTCACCGTCGTTATTCGGGATCATGATGGTGATCCAATCGCCCTGTTTCACGTTGAGCGATTTGGCAATGCCACCACCGAGGATGATCTGCTGTTTATCTGCGCCGAACTGCTGCCACGCATCGCCATCGACAAAGCTCGGCAAAGCGCTCAGACGTGATTCCTGTTGCGGATCGACACCTTTTACCTGCAGCGCCTGCATCTTTGCGCCACTTTCAATCAAGCCGGTGAAGTTAACATAAGGCGCCGCTGCAGCGATGCCCGGCACCTTTTCAATCGGTGCGATCATCGGCTGCCAGTTGCGGAAAGGCTGATTCACCGGTTCGATTTCACCGTGTGGTACCACGGCCAGAATGCGCTTGTTCAGCTCGCGCTCAAAACCGTTCATCGCGCTCAGGCCAATAATCAACACGGCGACACCGAGGGCGATGCCGATGGTCGAGATGATGGAGATCAGTGAGACCATGCCACCGCGCCGACGACCGCGACTAAAGCGCAGGCCAAGCAGCAGGGATAATGACGAACCCATTAGATGGCTCCCAGCGTCAGATGCTCGCTCAGTTGGCCGTCACGCATCTCCATTTGGCGATTCAGGCGTTTAGCCAGATTCAGATCGTGCGTCACCACCAGAAATGCGGTGCCCTGCTGCTGATTGAGTTCACCCAGCAGTTTGAAAATCGCATCGGCGTTACGCGCATCCAGGTTACCGGTCGGTTCATCGGCCATCACCAGGCGCGGACGGTTCACCAGCGCACGCGCAATTGCCACACGCTGACGTTCACCGCCAGACAGCTCTGAAGGACGATGTGCAGCACGTTTTTCCAGTCCTACCGCTGCCAGCATTTCCAGCGCGCGCGCGGAAGCTTCAGCTTTCGCAGTTTTGCCAATCAGCAACGGCATCGCCACATTCTCTAACGCCGTGAAGTCGGGCAATAAATGGTGGAACTGATAGATAAATCCCAGTTCGCGGTTGCGCAGTTCGGCTTTAGCGGCAGAAGACATGGCATTCAGTGATTTGCCATCAAACACCACATCACCCGAAGTGGGCGCATCAAGGCCACCCAGCAGATGCAGTAAGGTACTTTTACCCGAACCGGAGCTACCAACGATGGCCGTCAGTTCGCCTGGCTGTAGGCTAAAAGCCACATTGCGCAGCACATCGGTCTGCACGCTGCCTTCCTGATAGCGTTTGCACAGGTCACGACACTGCAACAAAGGGGTATTACTCATAACGTAAAGCCTCAGCGGGTTGAACGGCGGCAGCGCGCCATGACGGATAAAGGGTAGAGAGCAGCGCAACGATCATTGAGACCAGCGCAATCGTGACCACCTGCCACGCATTGATATCGACCGGCAGCGCCGCGCCATCAAGGAACAGGCCAATCACTGGCATCAGATTGTTAAGCTGGCTGGCGAGCAGCACGCCAAGCAGCGTGCCGAGCAAGGTACCGATAATGCCGGCACTGGCGCCCTGCACCATAAACACCGCGACAATCTGTCGACGAGTTAAGCCCTGCGTTTGCAGAATCGCCACTTCGCCCTGCTTCTCCATGATCAGCAGGCCGAGTGAAGTAATGATGTTAAACGCCGCCACCGCGATGATCAGGCTCAGCAGCAGCCCCATCATATTTTTTTCCATGCGCACCGCCTGGAACAGATCGCCTTTGCGCTCGCGCCAGTCTTTCAGCGTCAGGCCATCCGGCAGTTTCTGTTCGCTGAACGCATCAACATTCAACGGTTTCTCCAGCCACAAACGCCAGCCGGTAATGTTCCCCAGCGGATAGCGCATCACGCGCGAGGCATCCTGCTGATTGACCAAAATCTGATAGGCATCGACTTCACTGTTGGCGGCATAGGTGCCTGCAACCGTGAAGATACGCTGGCTGGGCAAACGCCCGACCGGCGTGAACTGACTCACCGTCGGCACCATCAGACGCAGCTGATCGCCGCGTTTGACACCCAGCTGTGACGCCAGCTGCTCGCCAAGAATCACGTTGTATTGGCCCGGCTGCAGCACGCTTTGTTGGGTATTGACGAGGTACGGCGTCAGCGGATCCTGTTCGTCAGGATTGATGCCCAGCATCACGCCTACCGAGACATTGCGCGCGCTTTGCAGCACCACATCCGCGGTGGTCAGCGGTGCCACACGCGTGACACCCTGCAGTTTGAGGCTCTCCGCCGTCACCTGCTGTGGATTAATGCTGCCTTTGTCGCTGGTGACCAGCGCTTGCGGCATCAGGCCGAGGATATTGCCTTCCAGCTCACGCTCGAAGCCGTTCATCACTGACAGCACAGTGACCAGCGCCAGCACGCCCAGCGTGATACCGATGGTAGAAAGCCAGGAGACGAAGCGACCGAAGCGGTCTGAGGCACGTCCACGCATGTAGCGCAAACCGATGAATAACGCGACTGGTTGATACATGAGATCCGTCTTGGCAGTTGCCTGAAAATAAGTAGTGGGATGATAAAGGAGCCGTCCTGTTTATGAAACCTCTAACCCTCTGAGTCTGTGGCAAAGTTGCATCCAAATACGTCGCAATCTGCGTCAATGCATAAAATTGCGACAAAATAATGATACTCATTGTGCGTTTATTAGGCACGCCCTGCGGTAGACTTCTCCATGTAGCACAAATTTATGTCCAGCCGGCACCGCAGTATGCCCATTTAATCAGCACCGCAGTCAGCCCAAAGATTTCGTGCTGTGGCAAGGCGGCAAGCCTGCTAATCCCCAGGAGCTTACATCAGTAAGTGACTGGGGTTAGTAGGCGCAGCCAACGCCGCCACGGTGCGAAAGATGCCGGGCGAAAAGGAGTATACCCATGTTCAGATTTCCGAAGGGCAGTATTGTTAAGCACAAATCGGGAGAAATCAGAGGCGAGATCGTCAACGTCTTTGAACAGGGAGATGCGGCAACCGGCTATTACGTGAAGTGGGACGACGGCAACCACAGCTATCATCTGGAAAAAGAGCTGTCCTGGGCTAACGTCGATCGTCCGCGCATGCACTACACACAGCAATCAAGTAAGTAGCTATACCGAGAAATAGCACTGCGACAGATGATCCTGGGGGCGGATTATGGAATGATGACGCCCTGGAATCCAAGGAGAGAATGTCGAGTCCTTATGTCGGAACAGAGTCGTTATACCCTGCCTGCGAAAGCAGGCGATCATCGTCAGCTCGGCGAACTGATAGGTGCCGCGCAGGCGGTTGAGTGCGCCAGTATCACCGAACGCCACCCGGGTCCGGTGCTGATGATTACGCCGGATATGCAATCTGCCCTGCGTCTGCAGGAGGAGATTCGCCAGTTCACCGATCTGCCGGTCACCAATCTCGCCGACTGGGAAACGCTGCCTTACGACAGCTTCTCGCCACATCAGGATATTATCTCCGCCCGTCTTTCCACCTTATACCAACTGCCCAATATGACCCGCGGTATGCTGATTATGCCGGTCAACACGCTGATGCAGCGCGTCTGTCCGCACAGTTTCCTGCATGGCCATGCGCTGGTGATGAAGCAGGGGCAAAAACTCTCGCGCGATGCCCTGCGCGACCAGCTGGAGCAGGCTGGCTATCGCCATGTCGATCAGGTGATGGAACATGGAGAGTACGCCACGCGCGGCGCGCTGCTGGATCTGTTCCCGATGGGCAGCGATCAGCCCTATCGCATCGACTTCTTTGATGACGAAATTGACAGCCTGCGCCTGTTCGATGTGGACAGCCAGCGCACGCTGGAAGCGGTTGAGGCGATCAATCTGCTGCCTGCCCATGAATTCCCGACGGATAAAGCCGCTATCGAGCTGTTCCGCAGCCGCTGGCGCGAGTTGTTTGATGTGCGCCGCGAGCCGGAACACGTCTATCAGCAAGTGAGCAAAGGCACGTTACCTGCCGGGATCGAGTACTGGCAGCCGCTGTTCTTTGAGCAGGAGTTGCCCACGCTGTTCAGCTATCTGCCCGCCAACACGCTGGTGCTCAACAGTGGCGATCTGCACGGCAGCGCCGATCGCTTCTGGCAGGATGCTAACGCCCGTTTCGAAAATCGCCGCATCGACCCCATGCGTCCGCTGCTGGACCCCGCAACGTTGTGGCTGCGCCCGGATGCGTTGCTGGGAGAACTGAAAGCCTGGCCGCGCATGCAGCTCAGCAGCGAAACGCTGCCTGAAAAAGCCGCCAATACCAACCTCGGCTATCAACCGCTGCCGGAACTGACGGTGCAGGCACAGGCTAAAGCGCCACTCGATCTGCTGCGCCAGTTCATGGAGCAGTTCGATGGCCAAATCATTTTCTCGGTAGAAAGTGAAGGTCGCCGTGAAAGCCTGCAAGAGCTGCTGGCGCGCATCAAACTGCGCCCACAGCCGATTGAGCGCTTTGAAGAAGCCGCCAAACAGCCACACAGTTTGATGATCGGTGCCAGCGAGCGCGGATTCATTGATAGCGCAGGCCATCGTGCGCTGATTTGTGAAAGCGATCTGCTGGGCGAACGCGTTAGCCGTCGTCGCCAGGACAATCGCCGCACCATCAATCCCGACGTACTGATTCGCAACCTTGCTGAACTGCATCCCGGCCAGCCTGTGGTGCATCTGGAACATGGCGTGGGCCGTTATATTGGCCTGACCACGCTGGAAGCCGGCGGCATTGTCGCGGAATATCTGATGCTCTCTTACGCGGGCGATGCCAAGCTGTACGTGCCGGTTTCGTCGCTGCATCTGATTAGCCGCTATGCGGGGGGTGCCGATGAGAATGCACCGCTGCACAAACTCGGCAGCGATGCCTGGTCACGCGCGCGCCAAAAAGCGGCGGAGAAAGTGCGCGATGTGGCGGCCGAACTGCTGGATATCTACGCCCAGCGTGCAGCCAAAACCGGCTTCGCCTTTAAGCACGATCGCGATCAGTATCAGCTGTTCTGCGAAGGTTTCCCGTTTGAGACCACGCCGGATCAGGGACAGGCGATCAATGCCGTGCTGAGCGATATGTGCCAGCCGCTGGCGATGGACCGTCTGGTGTGCGGTGACGTGGGCTTTGGTAAGACCGAAGTTGCGATGCGTGCTGCCTTCCTCGCGGTGGAGAATGCCAAACAAATCGCCGTGCTGGTACCCACTACGCTGCTGGCGCAGCAACATTACGACAACTTCCGTGACCGTTTTGCCAACTGGCCAGTGCGCATTGAGATGCTGTCACGCTTCCGTAGCGCCAAAGAGCAGAGCCAGGTGCTGGAACAGGCCCGCGAAGGCAAAGTGGATATTTTGATCGGCACGCACAAGCTGCTGTCAAACGACCTGAAATGGCATGACCTTGGCCTGCTGATTGTCGATGAAGAGCACCGCTTCGGTGTGCGTCACAAAGAGCGCATCAAAGCGATGCGCGCTGATGTTGATATCCTGACGCTGACCGCCACGCCAATTCCACGTACGCTAAATATGGCAATGAGCGGCATGCGCGATCTGTCGATCATTGCCACACCACCGGCGCGTCGTCTGGCGGTGAAAACCTTTGTGCGCGAATACGATAGCCTGGTGGTGCGTGAAGCGCTGCTGCGTGAAATCCTGCGTGGCGGTCAGGTTTACTACCTGTACAACGATGTTGAGAACATCGAAAAGGCCGCGCAGCGTTTAGCGGAGTTGGTACCGGAGGCCCGCATCGCCATCGGTCACGGCCAGATGCGCGAGCGCGATCTGGAACGGGTGATGAATGATTTCCACCACCAGCGCTTTAACGTGCTGGTGTGTACCACCATCATCGAAACCGGTATTGATGTGCCAAGCGCCAACACCATCATCATTGAGCGTGCTGACCACTTTGGCCTGGCGCAGTTGCATCAGCTGCGTGGCCGCGTCGGTCGTTCACATCATCAGGCCTATGCCTGGCTGTTAACACCGCATCCAAAAGCCATGACCACCGATGCGCAGAAGCGTCTGGAAGCGATTGCCTCGCTGGAAGATTTGGGCGCCGGCTTTGCGCTGGCCACCCACGATCTCGAGATTCGCGGCGCTGGTGAGCTGTTGGGTGAAGATCAGAGCGGACAGATGGAAACCATCGGCTTCACGCTGTATATGGAGCTGCTGGAAAACGCCGTGGATGCACTGAAAGCCGGGCGCGAGCCGTCGCTGGAAGATCTCACCAGCAATCAGACCGAAATCGAACTGCGCATGCCTGCCCTGCTACCGGATGATTTTATCCCGGATGTGAACACTCGCCTGTCACTGTATAAACGCGTGGCGTCGGCGAGCGATGAACAAGAGCTGGCTGAACTAAAAGTGGAGATGATTGACCGTTTCGGCAAATTGCCAGATGCGGCGCGTAACCTGCTGGATGTCGCCGGACTACGCCTGGTGGCGCGGGCGCTTGGGGTGCGTAAAATCGAAGCCAGTGATAAAGGTGGATTCTTCGAGTTCGCGCCACAGAATCAGGTTGATCCCGGCTGGTTGATTGGCCTGCTACAGAAAGATCCCAAACAGTGGAAACTGGATGGCCCAACGCGTCTGAAGTTCACCCGCGATTTGGAGGAGCGTAAAGTTCGTATGGAGTGGGTGCAGGGCTTTATTGCCGAGCTGGCGAAGAACCGGATTTAACCCGCCCTTGCGTCACGGCATTGTGGACTAGATTGCGCGGCAATGAGCATGGCTTGCGCTGCGCGCCACACTTCACGCCGTGACGGTGTTTGAGCCATAAAAAAAGCGCCTTACGGCGCTTTTTTCGTTACTGCTGCTGTGACGTGTCTTTACCCAATCAGGCCTGATTCGAATTCAGGATCAGCTGACCATTACGGTCGAGCGGAATGCGGGTGCCAGGGTCATTTTCCATGCGGATTTTGCCCTGCTGGTCGCCTATTTTATAGGTCACATCATAACCCAGCATTTTTTCCTGTTTGTCATAAACGGTTTTGCAACGCTGCTCGTTGGTGGTGTAGGTATCACGATCCTGCATTGCACCCTGCACCTGGTTACCACCGTAACCGCCCGCCAGCGCGCCCGCTACCGTTGCGACATCGCGCCCACGACCGCCACCAAACTGGTGACCGAGCACGCCGCCCGCCACTGCACCCAGCACTGAACCAGCGATGCGGTTCTCATCCTGTACTGGACGACGATGCGTTAGCGTCACATTGCGACACTCCTGTCGCGGTTGTTTAATGCTCTCTTTAATCGGCGTAGCCGAGAGAACCTGTGCATACTGCGGGCCGCGATCAAAGACATCCATGCTGGCGACTGCGGCAACCCCTAACGCTGCTGCTACGCCGATACCGATACCCGCTAACATTGATTTATTCACAGGAATGTCCTCCTGAATGTTGTTACCGCGCATTCCTGCCGCTACGAAATCCTGTGTAGCCGAGGCATAACCGGCGTGCGCGCCGCGCCGTGTTTGTGGATATAAGTTTTACAGATGGTCCGTAATTGCAACATCAGATTAATGGAGGAAACGCAGCGGAAACCCGTCAGGGCCAGTTTTTCGGAGAGTTCTGAGAGAAGCTGAAATAACACCGTAACCTTAAGCTGAACTGTCGTTTTTCAGCGGGTTACGGCAGGCAGAGCGGCATCGGGCGGCCGTTAACCGCCCGGAAATCATCAGTGCAGCTTGAGGCGAGGACGCAGCACGCGGTTCAGGCTACCGACCAGCATCATCAGGCCAGTTTTGAAGTATCCATGGAGCGCAATCTGGTGCATGCGATATAGAGAGATGTAGACGAAACGCGCAATGCGCCCTTCTACCATCATCGACCCGCGCATCAGATTACCCATCAGGCTACCCACGGTGGTGAAGCGGGACAGCGACACCAGTGAACCGTGATCTTTATAGACATAGGCTTTCAGCGGCTTGCCTTTGCGTTGCGCCAGAATGTTTTCCAGCGCGCGTGAAGCCATCTGGTGTGCAGACTGCGCACGCGGTGGCACAAAACCGCCGCCCGGCAGTGCGCAGGAAGCGCAGTCACCAATCGCGTAGATG
Source organism: Erwinia sp. S63 (assembly GCF_016625195.1). Lineage (GTDB taxonomy): Bacteria > Pseudomonadota > Gammaproteobacteria > Enterobacterales > Enterobacteriaceae > Pantoea. Next base: position 344,794 of record NZ_JACVUP010000002.1, on the reverse strand, counting down.
TCATCATCCAGCGTGGTTTGCAGAGTGTCTTTCACCACCAGCTGATTGATACGGTTGGTTTCCAGCCCACCAATCTCTTTCATGAAGTCCGGTGCTTTGATACCGGCAGCCCACACCATCAGGTCGGCATTGATGAATTCGCCGCCTTTGGTGTTCAGCCCTTCTTCTGTCGCGCTGGTGACCATGGTTTGCGTCAGCACACGCACACCCAACTTGGTCAGTTCCTGATGCGCGGCCGCAGAGATACGCGGAGGTAAGGCAGGCAGAATACGCTCACCGGCTTCTACCAGCGTCACGTTCAGTGATGAGCTATCAAGGCCTTTGTAGCCATAGCTGTGCAGTTGCTTCACCGCATTATACAGCTCAGCCGACAATTCAACGCCGGTGGCGCCGCCGCCGACAATCGCAATGTTCACTTTTTCCAGGCTGCCTTCACTGGCCGAGAAGCGCAGGAACAGGTTCAGCATTTCGTTGTGGAAACGACGAGCCTGATGCGGGTTATCGAGGAAGATGCAGTGATCTTTCACGCCCGGTGTACCGAAGTCATTGGAGGTACTGCCCAGCGCCATCACCAGACGGTCATACGCCATCTCGCGCTGCGGCACCAGCAACTCACCGTTCGCATCGCGGATTTCCGCCAGCTCGATGGTTTTAGTTTCACGATTGATTTGCGTCAGCGATCCCAGCTGGAACTGGAAACCGTGATTACGCGCGTGCGCCAGATAGCTCAGCGCATCAATTCCTTCGTCCATCGAACCGGTGGCCACTTCATGCAACAACGGCTTCCACAGATGGCTGTGGTTACGATCGACGAGAATAATCTCGGCTTTCTTATTCCGACCCAGCTTATGACCGAGCTGTGTTGCCAGCTCTAAGCCGCCGGCACCACCGCCAATAATGACGATTTTTTCCATAGATGTAGTCAACAAAGACCCCCTCAAAGTTGTAAACCAATAGTTAATTAATGGTTACTAAAAACCTTAATAAACATAGGGTTGGCGACGTTAAATCGCGAGCTGAGGGCAGAATATCACGGCGCTAACGACATATCATAAGAAAATTGATGTACATCAATCTTTCAACAGCATTATCAGAATGTTAAACGTTTTGTGCGCCGCATCACACGGCGCGGGGTGGCTCAGGCAAGGGATTTGAAGGCTTTAATGCGTTGCAAATGCGGCGAGATGTTCTTGAATTTGTGGCTGGCCTGTTCATCCCAAACGATTTCATAAAAGGGATGCAACTGCGCGGCCGTGCGCTGATTATCCAGCGCTTCGTCGTGACGGGACAAAATGGTCAGGCAGCGGTCGCGATTTTTTTCGCGGAAATCACTGACGCACTTAGTGGCGATATCCAGATACTCTTCCGGGCGATCAATCTTGCCTTCCATGTTCTCAAACGGAAACAGGTTGGGATTGAAGATCACCTGGCGCATACCGCAGAGAAAACCGATGCGCTCGGCCCAGTAACCGCCAAGACCTACCCCACAAATCAGCGGATGCGCATCACCGCCCTGCTGCAGCAATTTATCGCACTCTTTCAACAGAAACTGCATGTCATGTTTAGGATGCAGCGTGCTGTAACTGATGAGTCTGACGTCCGGGTCAATAAACTGCAGCTGCAGCACCTTTTCGTGGTTGCCCGGACTGTTGGAATCAAAACCGTGCAGATAAATGATCATGATTATCCTCAGCGTGGAATGACATCCGGGCAGTGACGCTTATCTGCCCGACGCTTTATGCTCCAGCCAGCGATCCTGTAACGCGCTCAGCTGGTGATGATTCTGCTTCCAGCGTTCACTGGATTGCAGTGATTCTCGAGTGTAACGTCCCTGATGGTATAACTGCGTGACACGCTCCGCCTGGATCGGCGTCAAGTTATCCAGCACACTTACCGCACCAGCACGCTGATTACACACCAGGATCATATCGCAGCCCGCATTGAGCGATTGCTGCGCACGCTCAGCATAACTGCCCATTACCGCGGCGCCTTCCATCGACAGATCGTCGGAGAAAATCACCCCGTTAAAACCGAGTTCTTTACGCAGCACGGTTTGCAGCCAATAAGGCGAGCCGCTGGCAGGTAACGGATCGATCTCAGTATAGATAACATGCGCAGGCATCACGGCATCCAGCAGTTGCTCATCAATCAACTGCTTAAAGATCGCCATATCTTGCTGGCGCAGTGTGGCGGCATCACGCGGGTCGCGCGGGGTCTCTTTGTGGGAGTCAGCACTCACTGCACCGTGGCCGGGGAAATGTTTGCCGGTGGTTTTCATACCCGCTTCGTGCATGCCGTTGATAAAGCGACGGGCGATTTGCAATGCAATCGCCGGATCTTCGTGGAAGGAACGGTCGCCAATCGCCGCGCTGATGTGGCCGATATCCAGCACCGGCGCAAAGCTGATGTCGATATCCATGGCAATCATTTCCGCGGCCATCTGCCAGCCCGCTTGCTGCGCTACTTCACCCGCGGTGGCGATATCGTGCAAGGCGGCAAAAGATTGCATCGCCGGGAGTTTGGTAAAGCCATCACGGAAGCGCTGCACCCGTCCGCCTTCCTGATCCACCGCAACCACTAAGCGATTGCGCGAGGCGGCGCGAATCTGGCGCACCAGTTCCGCCAGCTGATCGACATCGTGGAAGTTGCGGGCAAACAGAATCAGTCCGCCCACCAGCGGATGCTTTAGAATCTCGCGCTCTTCGGCGTCGAGTTCGTAGCTTTCTACATCCAGCATCAATGGGCCGGGGGTATTCATGGTCATGGTTTCAATCCTGAGTTAGAGATCCTGCCAGCTGGCCTGCGCTAGCTGTTGCAAATGAGGGTCACCGCTCTGCTCAGCACGCAGCTGATACCAGCTCGCCATCAGCAGATGCAGCCACGGCTGCCAGCGCCGCATATGCCGCTTCAATGTCGCTTCGTCAAGCTGGCTGCGCTGCGCGTATCCGGCAGTCCAGTCGCTTTGGTGTTCTCCATCGACCGCACACAATGCCGCGAGTTCCAGCGCCACATCGCCATCAGCAGCATATTCCCAGTCGATGAGACGCAATCCATCTGGCGTGGCAATCACATTGCCGGCGTGAACATCCATATGAATCGGTACGAGGCGCAACGGCCGGGGTTCACCCTGGTTGAGCAAGCGCTGTAGAGCGTGCTGCCAGCGCCAGTGGCGTTGCTGACACAGCTGCCAGTAATGTTGTAACAGCGGCGTCAGGCGCAGGCGATAGCCTGTCAGCGGCTGCTGATGTAAACGATGCAGTAAGGCAAGCACCGCGTCGCGCTGTTGATTGAACTGCGAGGGCGTCAACACATCACCGGGCAACCAGCTCTGTAAAAGCCAGGGATGTTGCCAATCCAGCGGTGTCGGCCCGAGAGGCACCGCGCGCATTTTGCCTAATATCCGGTATTCGCGCTGACGATCAACAAACGGAATCGCTTGCAACGGCGCACGACGGGCCAGCAGTTCGCCCTGCTCGGTTTTCACCCGCACGCTGTTGCCACTCAGTCCCGGCAGCGCGAAAAAATGACCGGCAGCTTGCGCCGTCGGCCATTGTTGCTGAATCCGTTGTTGCAGGTGCGGATCAGGGTTGAGCAATACCATTGCCTGACCAGATAATTTCACCGGTTTGTACCAGCATCAGCTGCATCTGTAACGTCGGCGCTTTCACATCGCCCTGCGCGCTGCTGTACAACACATACTGCGCGTTGACGTTGCGTGCCAGGCCAATCGCTTTGCTGCGCGAATTGAGGCTGTCATCGGCTGACAAGCCTAAAGTCTGTTTCGCCTGTGCCAGCTGTTCTGGCGTCACCAAAGTGAATTTTCCGTTGTTCGCCAGCGCATTCTGAATCGCATCGGTAGCTTTATCACTCTGCAACGATCCGTTGGTGCTGTTCTTGATGCGATCCACCAGCAGCACGCTGCCTGGATTCACACCGGCAGACTGCACCATGTTCCCCACTAACGGCTGCACGCTGGCATTCCAGTTAATAGTTTTCAGTTTTGGCGGCTGCGGCACCGTTTCCGGCGGCGGTACCGGCTGCACAGGAGGCTGCTCCGGTTGAGTTGGCGTCGTCGGCTGGGTCGGTTCAACCGGCGCTGGGGTTTGCTGTTTCACCACACAACCGGTGAGCATCAACGCAAATAACAGCGCGCTGGAACGTTTTACACTGCGAATCACAGGTTACTCCTCAGAGATAAAGATAGAGACGCACCTTACTGGCGGTCAGGTTACCGATTTGCGAGACAACTTCTGTGCTGCCATGCGCCGGGACGATTTGGGTCTGAGCCGGCTCTTCCGGCGTAATCTCCAGCCCCTTCTCGTCGTACCAATAGAAACGATAGTGAACGGTCACCGGCGTTTCCCGCTGATTATAGAGCACACTTGAGGCGCGCATCTGCCCATCACGGCTGGCCAGCGCAGGTTCGTCGGTAATGATGCCCGCAGAGAGCACGGAAGATTCCATTACCAGCGATTGCGAGGTGTTGATCATCGGTTTGTCACTGCTACACCCGACAAGGGTCAGCAACAGCAGGCCACTCAGCCATTGACGCATCACAAGGTCCGCCTGAGGTTAAATAGACAGCATCGGACCCAGCGGCTGACCGCCGACCAGGTGCATATGAATATGATAAACCTCCTGACCACCATGCTGATTACAGTTCATGATCAGACGATAGCCATCCTCGGCAATCCCTTCCTGTTTCGCGATTTTCGCCGCCACGGTAATCATACGGCCCAACGCATGCTCGTGCGCTTCTTGCACGTCATTCGCTGTCGGAATCAATACATTAGGGATAATCAGAATGTGCGTCGGCGCTTTAGGCGCAATATCGCGGAAGGCGGTGACCAGTTCGTCCTGATAAACCACGTCGGCGGGGATTTCGCGACGAATGATTTTACTGAAAATCGTTTCTTCAGCCATGGTGCATTTCCTTAAGCCTGAGTTCAGTCAGGCAGTATGCGTGAGGAATTCGATTCCTTTCAACCTCAGGACAGCTTTTCTTGTATTAAATGGCTGCCTTTGCGCCATTTATCGCCTTCGTCGCATCCGTGTGCGGCACCTCGCATTTCTCAACTCTCAATCAACACAAAAATGAAACGCTGTTTTATAAATTAGAAATATCACGCCAGTTTCTTTGTGTTTTTGCCACACAACCGACAACCCTTGCCAAATCGCGAAGGTTTGCCGCTGCGCGGCGCTCTACTTTCTATCCAATCCGGGCAAGCAGTACGGAGCAATGAGGGATGTGTCATCCGTCGATTTCAAGGAGAACCTGCCATGCAGTCTCGTAAGATTGGTCTGGGCCATTATCTGGCTTACGGTTCCGGGGATTTCCTCGGCGCCGGCACCACGGCGCTCACCGCCGCCTGGTTGCTCTATTTCTACACCACCTTCTGTGGGCTTTCGCCGATTGAAGCCACCTTTATTTTTGCCGCTGCACGCGTGCTGGATGCGGTCGTCAGCCCGCTGATGGGCTTTCTCACCGATAACTTCGGATCCACCTGGCTCGGCAAGCGCTTCGGTCGCCGCAAGTTCTTTGTCCTGCTCGGTATCCCGTGCGTGTTCAGTTATAGCCTGATGTGGATCGGTGATATGAGTTTCTGGTGGTATCTGCTGACCTATCTGCTGTTCGATATGGTCTACACCATGATTCTGGTGCCTTACGAAACGCTGGTGCCGGAGATGACCGACGACTTTAAACAAAAGACCCGCTTCTCCGGCGCGCGTATCGCGCTGGCACAACTGTCATCGATTCTCGCCGCCTTCCTGCCAGGCATCCTGATTGGCTGGTTTGGCAAAGAAAATCCCATCTCCTTCTTCTATGCCAGCCTGGTGTTCTCGGTAATCTGTGCGCTGGTGCTGACTCTGGTATGGCGCTTTACCTGGGAACGCGCACCAGAGGATTTTTCCGCCGAGTCGCGTCGGGCCGAAGAGGAGAAGGTGCAACTCACGCTGTTCCAAAGCCTGAAACGCCTGTATATCGAGCTGGCCTCCACGTTGCGCATTCGTATCTTCCGTCAACACCTCGGCATGTATCTTGGCGGTTACATCGCTCAGGACGTGTTTAATGCGGTGTTTACCTGGTATGTGGTGTTTGTGCTGATGCAAAGCGCGCAAATCGCATCCAATCTGATGGGCACGATGGCGGTGCTGCAATTTATTGCGGTAATGGCAATGATCCCGCTGTGCATTCGCATCGGACCGGCGCCGGCCTATCGTATGGTGGTAATGCTGTTTGGCCTGAGCGCTCTCTCCTTCGCCGGACTGTGGTACAGCGGGATGAACGATAACTTCGCGCTGTTGGTGCTGATCTCTGCCTTCGCCGGATTAGGACGTGGCGGCATCAACTACGTGCCGTGGAATACCTACACCTATATCGCCGATGTCGATGAAGTAATCACCGGACAACGCCGTGAAGGCATATTCGCCGGGATCATGACGTTGACGCGCAAAGCTTCGCAGGCCGGTGCCGTGATGATCGTTGGCATCATGTTGCAGCTGGCCGGTTTCACCTCCGGTAAAGCTGAACAGGTTCCTGCGGTGGGCCATACCATTCTGCTGATCCTCAGCGTCGGCACCGTCGGCGTGCTGATCTGCGGATTTATTGTGTCGCTGCGCTTCAAACTTAATCTGCATACCCACACTGTTCTGCGCGAAGAGACGCTGAAGATGCGTGAAGCGGGCCGTGTGGTCCCGGAACGTATTACACCACAGGCACGCACCATCGTCGAAACCCTGGCGGGTATGCCGTATGAAAACTTATGGGGCAACAACAACGTCGGTTACCTCAACCGTAATAAGCCCGCAGCGCCCGCGCTATCCACGCATCGCGGCACGCTTCACTCTCTCCCTACCCTGATTAACGATAGGAATGAACCATGACTGTATTTCCTGTAAAACACAGCGCCTTGTTGCGCCAGCCTGAATACCTGTTGCCACGCAGTGAGTTAGTGCAGCTGATCCACAAACTCACTGACAATCTGGTCAACATCACCGACCACAGCGGTGAGTTTTTGCTGCGGCTGGACGATGGCCGCGTCATTGATACCAAAGGCTGGGCTGGCTGGGAGTGGACGCACGGTATCGGGTTGTACGGCATGCTGCATTACACCCAGCAAACCGGCGATCAGGCGACACTGAAGATTATCGATGACTGGTTTAGCGCGCGCTTAGCAGAAGGCACACCGACAAAAAACGTGAACACCGTATGCCCTTTCCTGACACTGGCTTATCGCTATGAAGAAACCGGTAACGCAGCATGGCGCCCGGTGCTGGAACGCTGGGCAGAATGGGTAATGTATGAAATGCCGCGCACCGAGCAAGGCGGTCTACAGCACATCGTCTACAACAACGAGAACACCCAGCAACTGTGGGACGACACCCTAATGATGAGCGTGATGGCACTGGCGAAGATCGGCCAGTTACTGGATCGCCCGGAATTTGTCGAGGAGGCCAGCTTTCAGTTCCTGATCCACACTCAATACCTGATGGATCGTCAAACCGGTTTGTGGTTCCACGGCTGGACCTTTGATGGCCGACACAATTTTGCCAACGCCCGCTGGGCTCGCGGCAACAGCTGGCTCACCATCGTGATCCCGGATTTCCTTGAAATGATGAACTGGCCGGAACAACACGCCACACGCCGTTTCCTGCAGCAGGTATTGGCCAGTCAGGTAAAGGCATTAGCCGCTTGCCAGCATAGCAGCGGTCTCTGGCATACCCTACTTGACGATCCACAAAGCTATCCGGAAGCGTCCGCGACTGCAGGGTTCGCTTATGGGATTCTCAAAGCGGTGCGTAAGCGTTATTTGTCCGATGAATATCGCCCGATGGCAGAGAAAGCCCTGCGCGGCGTGATCGCCAATATTGATGAGGATGGAGAGTTAAAACAGGTGTCGTTTGGCACCGCAATGGGCAGCGATCTGGATTATTACCGCCAGGTGCCGCTGACGTCGATGCCTTATGGCCAGGCAATGGCATTGCTATGTCTGACAGAGTATTTGCGGGTTTATCTGTAATCGTATTCACGTTGAAGTGGGAGAAAACGGCGGCAGACGTATAAAGCATTCCGAGTCAGCAACCATGGGCAGTGAAACATAGCGTGACCACCCAATACCGCTAACACCGATACCCTAATTTCTGGCGATGAGTCTGTTAAGTTGAGTAAACAACGAGGTTTTTTCCAATACAGCACCAAAAGTGAGGTGCGAGGAAGCGGCGGCAGAGGAGTAAAGCGTCCCGCGACAGGGATGTCGCGGGCCGAGCCCCAGGGATGGTTTATGGCGTCTTTACGATCTGCCGCCGCTTCATCGCACAGGCTCGGCCTCTGCCTTGACCTTGACCTTGACCTCAGCCTCAGACCGAGCTCAACCCCAAGCCCAATCCTTTACATATTACGAATATAATCATCCATCTCAGTTTTCAGGTTATCGGACTTGGTACCGAAAATCGCCTGAACACCGGAACCGGCCACCACCACGCCACGCGCGCCGAGGTTTTTCAGTTCAGTTTGATTCACTTTTGCCACATCCGCGACACTCACACGCAGACGCGTAATACAGGCATCTAGATTGGTAATGTTCTCTTTACCACCAAATGCAGTAACCAGTTTGCCTGCCATCTCGCTACCGGTAGCGCTGCTCTGCTCCATTGCAGTGTCCTCACGTCCAGGTGTTTTCAGATTCAGCTTCACAATCAACACACGGAAAACTGTGTAATAAATCAGACCGTAAATAATACCGACAATCGGGAACAACCAAATCTTGCTGCTGTTACCGCTCAGAACCACAAAGTCGATCAAACCGTGTGAGAAGCTAGTGCCGTCGCGCATACCCAGCAGAATACAGATTGGGAACGCCAGACCCGCCAGAATGGCATGGATCACATACAAAATCGGCGCCACAAACATGAACGAAAACTCGATCGGTTCAGTAATACCAGTCAGGAACGAGGTCAGCGCGGCGGAAATCATGATGCCGCCCACTTTGGCGCGGTTTTCCGGTTTAGCCGAGTGCCAGATAGCAATCGCAGCAGCTGGCAGACCGTACATTTTGAACAGGAAGCCGCCAGAAAGTTTACCTGCGGTTGGATCGCCCGCCATATAGCGTGGAATATCACCGTGGAACACCTGGCCTGCAGCGTTGGTAAACTCACCAATCTGCATCTGGAAAGGCACGTTCCAGATATGGTGCAGACCAAACGGCACCAATGAACGCTCAACCACACCGTAGATACCGAATGCCACCACCGGGTTCTGATAGGCTGCCCACTGGGAGAAATCCTGAATCGCGGTACCAATCGGTGGCCAGATAAAGGACAACACGATGCCAGTGAAAATCGCAGTCAGACCGGAAATGATCGGCACAAAACGCTTGCCGGCGAAGAAGCCAAGATATTCAGGCAGCTTGATACGGTAGAAACGGTTAAACATATACGCGGCGATGGAGCCGGCAATGATCCCGCCTAATACCCCGGTATCGGCAAGGTGTTTCGCCTCAATTTCAGCTGCCGGTAAGTGCAACACCAGTGGTGCAACCACCGCCATGGTTTTCACCATGATGCCGTAAGCCACCACGGAAGCCAGCGCCGATACGCCATCGTTATTGGTAAAACCGAGTGCCACGCCAATCGCAAAGATCAGCGGCATATTGGCAAACACGGAACCGCCCGCCTCCGCCATCACATGAGAAACTACAGCCGGCAACCAGCTGAAGTTAGCCGAACCAACACCTAACAAAATACCGGCAATCGGCAATACCGATACCGGCAACATCAGCGATTTACCTACTTTTTGCAGGTTCGCAAATGCGTTCTTGAACATAGAAACTCCTGAGTATGAGTGCATATTTGCGCAGTGCGCTGGAAAAGGGGGAGGATCCTTCACCGGGGTGACGCTGAGCGTCTTTTGATTTATTACGAAGGGTAAAATAAATCGATATTTGTTACTTTGACGGCTATCACGTTTCGCTCATGACAAGTGCTTGCTTTCTGTTATTTTTGACTGACTTGCCTGGATAAACAGCAACAAATCACTGCCCGTGCCGCGTTAAACGCCGCACAGGTCAATGATTATGGAATTATTACAGAGTTTAAAATAAAGCGGATTAGCCGCCGAGACGGCTCATAGGGACATGGAAAAGACGCGAGAAGTTTTCTGTGGTCGCTGCAGCCAGCGTTTCGATATCCACACCTTTCAGCACCGCCATATAATCCGCGACATCGCGCGTAAAGGCGGGCTGGTTTTCTTTGCCACGATGCGGGACCGGTGCCAGATACGGTGAGTCGGTCTCGACCAGCATGCGATCCAGCGGCACGTAGCGCGCGGCATCACGGATCTGTTCGGCATTGCGGAAGGTCAAAATGCCGGAGAAAGAGATATAAAAGCCCATATCCAGCAACTGCGCTGCAGTCTCTTTATCTTCAGTAAAGCAGTGCAACACGCCGCCGCATTTTTCCACCTGCTCTTCACGCAGAATCGCCAGCGTATCTTCACGCGCGTCACGGGTGTGCACGATTATCGGCTTATTCAGCGCAATGCCGGTGCGGATGTGTTCACGGAACGAGGCTTGCTGCTGCGCTTTAGTTTCCTGCTGATAGAAGTAATCCAGCCCGGTTTCACCCAGCGCAATCACCTGATCTTCGGCTGCCAGCCGACGGAACTCTTCAACATCATACGGCGCTTCCTGATTCAAAGGATGCACGCCACACGCCAGCGCGATATTTTCCCTGTCGCCAACCAGCTGTTTGATTTTGTAGTAATCCGGCAGCGTGGTGGCAATCGCCAGCATAAATTTCACGTCACGCGCGGCGGCTTTAGCGATCACATCATCCAGATCGCGGTGCTGCTTCTCATAATCCAGGCCATCAAGGTGGCAGTGCGAATCAACAATAAACATACTTCTCTCTTTTACGCTTAGCCGACCGCCGTGGGCGACATTAAGCGTCCCCAGGCTAACAGGCGATCGGTCAGGATAAGTTCACGGTTTAGTGCGGCGACATGCAGCAGTTGCTCACGACACTGCATCCATTGCTGGACGCTGGCGTTGAGCGCGCTGCTGTTAAGCTGCTGAGCCAGTTGTGAAACCACCTCAGGATGATCGCCATTGCTTAACCAGTTGCTGGCGCCCTGCTGCACTTTCATGGCATCCACCAGCAGTGAAATCAGCCAGCTTAAGCGTTCTGCGACATCATCGCTGTTCAGGGCGGGCAGCAGTTGCAGCACATCGCTGTTTAACGCGCCGAGCAAGGTTTCACACAGCTTCTCACGAGTCTGCCAGCGCTCAGGTTGCAACAGCGTTAAGGCCGCGGCAGGCGCGCCGTTGCTCAAGCGCAGAGCAGCACGCAGAACCGCCTCGGATTGCGGCGACTGTTTCTGCAGCCACTGCAAACTGGGCAACTCTTCCGGTGGGGAAAGATGCCACGTCATGCAACGGCTGCGCAATGTTGCCAGCAAACGCGATGGCTCACGAACGCTCAGGAAAAACCAGCAGTTGGCCGGAGGCTCTTCCAGGGTTTTCAGCAACGCATTGGCGGCGGCTTCAGTGAGCTGCGCCGCATCCGGCAACCAGACAATCTTCGCTCCACCCTGCTGAGCAAAATGGTAAAGTTTCTCGGTGACGTCACGTACTGCATCAATACCCAGTGAAGATTTGCCCTTTTCTGCTTCCAGGCTATACCAGTCGGGATGAGTCTGCGCCTGCATCAACTGACAGCCGTGGCAGTGGCCGCAGCTTTTTAGTCCTTCCGGATGTTGGCACATCAACCAGCGGCTCACGCCCCACACCAATGCATCGTCGCCCATGCCATTAATGGCCTGGATCAGCAAGGCATGATGTGCCTGACCGCTTTGATGACGGGTGATGATCTGCCGATAAGGCTGATTCAGCCACGGATACCAGTTCATGCCGCCTGACCTGCCAGCCATTTCTGCAACGCTGATTTAAGTGACGATGTCACTTCCTCAATATTTTGTGTGGCATCAATGGTTAAAATGCTGTCATCGGAGGCCGCCAGCGCCAGATAACGTTCGCGTGTACGTTCAAAGAAGCGCAGTGACTCCTGCTCAATACGGTCAAGTTCGCCACGAGCACGCGCGCGCTGCAAACCGATTTCCGGCGTGACATCCAGATAAAGGGTCAAGTCCGGACGGAAGTCGCCGAGTACCGCATCACGCAGTGTGGTCATCAACTGCGCATCCAGGCCACGGCCACCGCCCTGATAGGCCTGGGATGAGAGATCGTGACGATCGCCAATCACCCACGCGCCACGCGCTAAAGCAGGTTTAATCACGTTTTCTACCAACTGAACACGGGCAGCATACAGCATCAGCAGTTCGGCTTTGTCTGTCACCTGTTCGCCATCAATCCCCTGCTTCACCAGCACGCGCAACTGTTCTGCCAGCGGCGTGCCACCGGGCTCACGGGTGAACACCACATCGTCGATACCCTGCTCATGCAGCACCGCCACGATGGCATCACGCGCAGTGGTTTTGCCCGCGCCTTCAAGGCCTTCAATGACGATAAACTTACTTTTCATTTTTTTCCTTCATAGCCAGCCGATAGACCTGCACCGCTTTATTGTGGCTGGCGAGATTGGTGGTAAAGGTGTGTCCGCCTTTGCCATCCGCGACAAAATAGAGATAGTTGGTTTTTTCCGGGTGTGCCGCCGCTTCCAGCGAGGCACGACCTGGCATCGCGATAGGACCAGGCGGCAAACCGCTAATCGTGTAGGTATTGTAATCGGTCGGCGTTTCGAGGTCTTTACGCGTAATCGTACCGGTGTAGTTATCGCCCATACCGTAAATCACCGTGGGATCGGTTTGCAATTTCATGCCGGTGCGCAGGCGATTGATAAATACCGAGGCGACACGTGCGCGCTCTTCCGTCACGCCGGTCTCTTTTTCGATAATCGACGCCATGGTCACCAGATCCTGCTCTTTTTTATAAGGCAGATTATCCATCCGCCCCTGCCAGATCTCATCCACCAGTTTATTCATGCGCGTGTGTGCCCGTTCCAGCAGCGATACATCACTGGTGTTAGCCGTATACAAATAGGTGTCGGGATAGAAAGCGCCCTCAAGCTGATTTGCATCCATCTTCAGCGCAGCGGCGACCGTCGTAAACTGATCATCAGTCAGCGTGTGTTTGATGTAGGGCGCTTGACGCAATTCTGCCAACCACTCCTTCAGGCGCGAGCCCTCAACAAAACGCACCGGGAACTGCGCTTCCTTACCGCTGGCCAGCAGCTGCAGCAGTTGCCTTACCGTCATATTGCTTTCCAGTCGGTAGGTGCCGGCTTTGAACTTCGCGAGCTCGGGCTCAAGTTTCAACAGCGCTCCAAACCAGATACTTTCAGGAATGATGTGCTGGCTTTTCAGCTGTGCTTCCAGCACGACCCGGCCGCTGCCGGCGGGCAATGTGTAGATGGTTTCCTGATTAATGGTCAAAGGTGTATCGGCTAAACGTTCAATCTGCCAATAACTCAATGCAGCCGCGAGGCCAGCAATCGCCACCGCGCTGGCGAGTATTTTTTTCATTCGGGTCATGATGCTTCCATCTTTTGGCAACTGGCATACAGCTGCTGGTACAGCGTGCGTGCGGTGAACGAAATGTCGTCAATTTTCCGCACAGGTAAAACCGGCATCAGGGCGTTGCAGATCACCACTTCGTCGGCGTTCAGCACATCCCCCCTGATTCCTTCAATCAACTGACAAGCCTGGCCTTCCGACGCCATCTGCGCCATCAGATAACGGCGCATAATGCCATCGACACCCGCTTGCTCAAGACGCGGTGTGAAAACCTGATCGCCTTTGCGCCAGAATAAATTGGCCGCACAGCATTCCACCACCGTCCCTGCAGTGTCAAGCACCAGCGCTTCGTCAGCACCGGTTTGATCGAGATGCTGACGAATCAGCACTTGCTCCAGGCGGTTGAGATGTTTGAGGCCGGCGAGCAGTGGATTGCGCGCCAGTCTCGCGGGACTGGTCACCAGCGTTGCACCCTGCTGCTGCAAGGTATCGTAGTGTTGTGGCCACGGGGAAAGTGAAAGGATGCGCGTTGGTGTTGTGCAACCGGCTCGGCTATATCCCCGACCACCGGCGCCAGGCGTCAGAATCACTTTCAAAACCGCCCTTGCTTGACCATTAGCGGCAAACTGCATCTCCGCAGCCAACTGCGCCATATCCGGTAAGGGGATGTATAAACGCTCACAGCTTTCCTGCAGCCGCTGCAAATGAGCGTTCAGCAGGAGTATTTTGCCTGCCACTACCGCAGCCGTGGTAAAACAGCCATCGCCAAACTGCACCGCGCGATCGCGTGCAGAAAGTTCGATTTGTTCAACGCCGTTTATCCACATACTCATCACCTCTGGCTACCTTGCCAATCTGAATATCACTGACAGCGGTAAGAATCCACGCCACTGCGTGTCAAAATATAAAAAAGGCCCGCATTGCGGGCCTCTGTATGGCTGGGTAAGACTTATACCTTGCGGAAGATCAGCGAGCCGTTGGTGCCGCCAAATCCGAAGGAGTTACACAACGTGTACTCCAGTCCGCTCACCTGACGTGCCGTATGCGGCACAAAGTCGAGGTCACAACCTTCATCTGGATTATCCAGGTTGATGGTTGGCGGAACCGCCTGGTCGCGCAGCGCCAGAATCGAATAAATCGCTTCTACCGCGCCCGCAGCGCCCAGCAGGTGGCCAGTCATGGATTTGGTCGAACTGACCATCACATTGTGAGCAGCAGCACCAAACACAGACTTAACCGCCTGAGCTTCAGCTTTGTCACCGGCTGGCGTTGATGTGCCATGCGCGTTAACGTAACCAATCTGCTCAGCATTCAGCTGCGCATCACGCAGTGCATTTACCATCGCGGCTGCCGCACCTGAACCATCTTCCGGTGGAGACGTCATGTGGTAAGCATCGCTGCTCATGCCGAAACCGATGATTTCCGCATAGATTTTCGCACCGCGCTTTTTAGCATGCTCGTACTCTTCCAGCACCACAATGCCCGCACCGTCGCCCAACACGAAACCATCACGATCTTTATCCCACGGACGGCTTGCCGCCTGCGGGTTATCGTTATTGGTAGAGAGCGCACGTGCTGCACCGAAGCCACCAACACCCAGCGGGGTACTGGCTTTCTCTGCACCACCTGCCAGCATCACGTCAGCATCGTTATACGCAATGATACGTGCTGCATGGCCAATATTATGCACGCCAGAAGTACAAGCCGTCGCAATCGAGATGCTTGGACCTTTCAGGCCATACATAATCGTCAGGTGACCTGCCACCATGTTAACAATGGTAGAGGGAACGAAGAACGGGCTGATTTTGCGCGGACCGCCGTTGACCAGTGAACTGTGGTTATCTTCAATCAAACCCAGTCCGCCGATGCCGGAACCGATAGCTGCGCCGATGCGACCGGCATTTTCGTCAGTTACGACCAGACCGGAGTCCGCCATAGCCTGAATACCGGCAACAATGCCGTATTGGATGAAGTCATCCATCTTGCGCTGATCTTTGCGCGAGATGAATTCATCGCAATTAAAATCTCTTACTAAGCCCGCAAAGCGTGTTGCGTAGGCACTAGTATCAAAATGGTCGATCAGGCTGATGCCGCTCTGACCGGCAAGGAGAGCACTCCAGGTAGACTCTACGGTATTGCCGACAGGAGACAACATGCCAAGACCAGTCACAACTACACGACGCTTAGACACGTACGTCCTCCAGGGAGGGAAAAATAACGCTATGTGGGGCAAACATAAAACTCAGGCGGTCGAGGTGACCGCCTGAAGATATTCATTAGCCTTGGTGGCTATTGATGTAATCGATCGCTGCCTGAACGGTAGTGATTTTCTCAGCTTCTTCGTCTGGAATTTCAGTATCAAACTCTTCTTCCAGAGCCATTACCAGCTCAACGGTGTCAAGAGAATCTGCACCCAGGTCTTCAACGAAAGAAGCAGTGTTAATCACTTCGTCTTCTTTAACACCCAGCTGCTCAGCTACGATTTTCTTAACGCGTTGTTCGATATCGCTCATACTATTTAATTTCCTATCAAAACTCGCTTTCGCGATGGTTTTCGTAGTGTATAAAATGTTGAAAAAGATGCAACAAAATCCCGGCTGGTCGAACCACGATTTTGCGCTATTCTGCGGTGTTTACCGCAGATAATGCAAATGTTTTCGTGATTATCAGACCATGTACATGCCGCCATTGACGTGGAGCGTCTCACCCGTGATGTAAGAGGCTTCGTCAGAGGCTAAGAATGCAACAGCATTGGCAATCTCCTGCGGGTCGCCTAAACGACCTGCTGGCACTTCTGCCAAAATACCCGAGCGCTGATCTTCGTTCAGTGCACGCGTCATGTCCGTCTCAATAAAGCCCGGAGCCACGACGTTTACGGTAATGCCACGTGACGCAATTTCTCGCGCCAGTGATTTGCTAAAGCCAATCAAACCTGCTTTTGCTGCCGCATAGTTTGCCTGACCCGCGTTACCCATGGTTCCAACAACAGAACCGATGGTAATGATACGGCCCACGCGTTTTTTCATCATGGCACGCAATACCGCCTTAGAAAGACGGAAGACAGATGTGAGGTTGGTATCGAGGATATCCGCCCACTCATCGTCCTTCATGCGCATCAACAGATTGTCACGCGTAATGCCTGCATTATTGACTAAAATGTCCACTTCGCCAAATTCAGCGCGAACTTTCTCGAGCACGCTCTCAATAGAGGCAGCATCGGTAACGTTCAACAGCAGACCTTTGCCGTTATTGCCGAGGTAAGCACTGATTGCTTCCGCACCGCTTTCGCTGGTAGCAGTTCCCACCACTTTCGCACCGCGCGCAACCAGCGTTTCCGCAATTGCACGGCCAATGCCGCGGCTTGCGCCAGTTACCAGCGCTACTTTACCTTCAAAGCTCATGTTTTTCCTCTTATTCCTGTGTAAGCGCCGCAGAGAGTGAAGCAGAATCGTTCACGGCTGCAGCGGTCAGGCTATCCACAATACGTTTGGTCAGACCGGTCAGGACTTTACCTGGACCGATCTCCAGCAACTGGCCAACGCCTTGGGTGGCAATAAATTCAACAGCTTCGGTCCAACGCACCGGGCTATACAGCTGGCGAACCAGTGCACTGCGTATCGCCGCGGCATCGGTTTCACACTTGACGTCAACGTTATTGACGACAGGCACAGATGGTGCGTTGAAAGTGATGCTTTCCAGTGCCACAGCCAGTTTATCTGCTGCAGGCTTCATCAACGCGCAATGCGAAGGCACGCTCACAGGCAACGGCAGTGCGCGTTTGGCACCCGCTGCTTTACAGGCTGCGCCAGCACGCTCCACCGCTTCTTTGTTACCCGCGATAACCACCTGGCCTGGCGAGTTAAAGTTCACCGGTGAAACCACCTGACCTTGCGCGCTCTCTTCACAGGCTTTACGGATTGATTCATCATCAAGTCCAATGATCGCCTGCATGGCACCGGTACCCTCTGGTACCGCTTCCTGCATCAGTTTGCCGCGTAATTCGACTAACTTGATCGCATCAGCGAAGTTCAGGACGCCCGCACACACCAGCGCAGAATATTCACCCAGGCTGTGGCCAGCCATCAACGTTGGCTGCGGGCCATTTTTGCTCTGCCAGACGCGATAAATCGCGACGGAAGCTGCCAGCAACGCAGGTTGCGTCTGCCAGGTCTTATTCAGTTCTTCAGCTGGACCTTGTTGCACCAACTGCCATAAGTCGTATCCCAATACATCAGAAGCTTCACGGAAAGTGGCTTCTACCTGCGGGTTTTCCACAGCCAGATCGGCCAGCATGCCAACGGTCTGTGAGCCCTGTCCTGGGAAAACAAAAGCAAATTGTGTCATCTGTCGTTCCTGTCAATCAAAAGCGAACCAGCGCAGAACCCCAGGTGAAACCACCACCAAAGGCTTCCAGCAAAATCAGTTGGCCAGGCTTAATACGGCCATCTCGCACCGCTTCATCCAGTGCGCTAGGAACCGATGCCGCCGACGTATTGCCGTGACGGTCAAGGGTCACCACCACTTTATCCATGCCCATGCCGAGCTTTTTGGCGGTGGCACTGATAATGCGCAAGTTGGCCTGATGCGGTACCAGCCAGTCAAGCATCTCACGATCAAGATTATTGGCTTGCAGCGTTTCATCAACGATGTGCGCCAGTTCCGTAACCGCAACCTTGAACACTTCGTTACCGGCCATGGTGAGATAGGCAGGTTGATCCTGATGCTCGCGATCCTGATACGGCAGTGTCAACAGCTTACTGTAACGGCCATCGGCATGCAGGTGAGTAGACAGAATACCTGGCTCTTCGCTCTGGCCGAGAACAACCGCACCCGCACCATCGCCAAACAGAATGATGGTGCCACGATCGTTAGGATCCAGCGTGCGCGCCAATACGTCTGCACCGATCACCAGCGCGTGTTTCACCACACCGTTTTTGATGTATTGATCGGCCACGCTTAACGCATAGGTGAAGCCCGCACAAGCAGCAGCCAAATCGAAAGCCGCACAGTCGTCAATTTCCAGCATCTGCTGGATCATGCAAGCTGAACTTGGGAAGGCGTGGCTGGAAGAGGTGGTCGCCACGATAATCAGGCCAACATCGCTGGCCGCAACGCCTGCCATCTCCAGCGCGCGCTGAGCGGCGGTGAAGCCCATAGTGGCAACAGTTTCATCCGGCGCAGCAATGCGACGCTCACGGATGCCGGTACGGCTGACAATCCACTCGTCCGAAGTCTCCACCATTTTTTCCAGATCCGCATTGGAGCGAATCTGCTCAGGCAAATAGCTGCCCGTACCGATAATTTTGGTAAACATCTACGCTTTGTCACTCCTGGCTAATACAGCGTCAAGGCGCGCCGCAATCCTCTCTGGGACTTGCCTGCGCACCGCCTGCTCTGCCTGCTCTATCGCCACGGCAAACGCACGTTGATTCGCCGCACCGTGGCTTTTGATCACTGTTCCGCGCAATCCTAACAGACAAGCGCCATTGTACTGGTCGGGGTTGAGATGACCGAAACGTTTGGCCAGACGCTTTTGCAACCAGCGCCCTACCCATTTCAGCCACCAGGCCCGTTTTTTTCCATCCTCTGACGACTTGAGCAGAGAAAGAAACATTCTTACCACGCCTTCCATGGTTTTAAGCGTGACGTTTCCCACGAAGCCATCACAAACCAGCACATCCGTCTTGCCGGTGAGGAGATCGTTCCCCTCAAGATAACCAATATAGTTGATTTGCGGCGTGTCTCGCAGAACCGCAGATGCTGTGCGAATCGTTTCCAGGCCCTTAGTCTCTTCCTGCCCGATGTTGAGCAGCGCGACGCGCGGTCTGTCGATTTCCAGCACTTCCTCGGCCATGACAGCGCCCATGATGGCAAACTGCACCAGCATATCGCTATCTGATTCCACATTTGCGCCGAGATCCAGCACCACCGTTTTGCCCTGCTGCTGATGCGGCAGAACGGTCATCAACGCCGGACGCTCAATACCATCCAGCGGCTTTAATAACATTTTGGCCAGCCCCATCAGCGCGCCGGTGTTACCGGCACTGACACAGGCTTGCGCATGCCCCTCTTTCACCTGTTCTAACGCCACGCGCATTGAACTGCCGCGACTGTTTCGAATGGCTTGAGAAGGCTTCGCATCACTTGCAATAACCGATTCGGCAGGAATAACCTGCACACGCCCCAGTAACGAGGAATCCGCTTTGGCAAGGAATGACGAGATGATGTCGGGATCACCGACCAGAAGAAGAACCAGATTCGTGTGAGAGGCCAGTGCCTGCAAGGATGCAGGCACTGTCACGCAGGGACCGAAATCCCCGCCCATGGCATCAACTGCCAGGGTCAAACGTGTCAAGGTATCGCCTTGCGTAACCGCAAAGAATTACTTGGTGATAACCTTGCGACCGCGGTAGTAACCATCCGCAGTGATATGGTGACGCAGATGAGTTTCACCAGAAACTTTATCTACTGACAGAGCTGCGGTGGTCAGCGCATCGTGTGAACGACGCATACCACGCTTAGAACGGGTTGGTTTATTCTGTTGTACGGCCATGGACCTTACTCCTATTACTTACGCTTTAAACTGGCTAATACGGCAAACGGATTTGGTTTTTCTGCCTCTTCAGGCAACTTCCCAAATACCATGTCCGCGTCGGACACTTCACAGTGTTCAGAATCATGCACCGGAACTACAGGCAGCGCGAGGATGAGTTCATCTTCGATAACTGCCAGCAAGTCGATTTCGCCGAAATCATTGATATCAACTGGCTCGTAAGCTTCCGGCAGTGCCTCGGCCTGCTCATCAGAAGAGACAGGACTGAAGCAATAGCTTACGTGAACAGCATGTGGGAAAGACTGGTTGCAGCGTTGACAAGACAAAGTCACCTGCACATCAGCTGTTCCTTGCAGAACCGCTAAGCGCTGGTTGTCAATCGCAAACGACATGGTGCATTCCACATCACTGTCCACACTCACGACCGTGTCGGCCAGGCGCGCCACCAATTCAGGTGCATACACACCTTGGTAATCAAGGCGCTTTTGCGCGGCGCGGGCCACATCGATCGTCAGGGGTAATTTTACCTTTTGCATAGGGCGCGCATATTAACTTTGTAACGTCATAGAGTCAAAGAAAAAGGCCGGTTTACAGCATCTTTCACCCGTTAGTCGCATCCAGTGCGGCGCATAGTTTAAAATGCCTGTCATCTTTACGCTATCTATTCTGAAAAAAAATCATGACACCGTTAATTCTGGCCTCAACCTCCCCGTTCCGTCAGGCATTGCTGAGCAATCTTGGCCTGCCTTTTATCGCCGTTGCGCCCGATTGCGATGAAACACCGCAACCGGATGAAACCGCACCGCAGTTGGTGCAACGCTTAGCACTGGCGAAAGCACAGGCGCTTGCCGCGCAGCATCCACAGAGCTGGATTATTGGTTCCGATCAGGTCTGCGTACTCGACGGCAATATCACCGGAAAACCGCATACGGTGGAGAATGCCTGTCAGCAGTTGGCTGCTGCCAGTGGCAAAGTGATCACGTTTTATACCGGGCTGGCACTGATTCAGCCGCAAACGGCACAACAACAGGTGATTTTCGAACCGTTCAACGTGCATTTTCGCCATTTGAGCCCAGTAGAAATCCGACACTATGTCGAAAAAGAACAGCCGTTGCATTGTGCGGGCAGCTTCAAAAGCGAAGGCATGGGAATCTGTTTGTTTGAGCGGCTGGAGGGGCGCGATCCCAATACGCTGATTGGATTACCGCTGATAGCTTTAAATGAGATGCTAATAAAAGTGGGCATCAACGCATTGGGTTGATGCCCGCCAGATTAAGCTTTTTTCTGACGCAACTGCGCCAGGCAGTGTTTCAGCGCGTTATCCAGTGGCGCTTCCATTCGCAGGACTTCGCCGGTATTCGGATGGGTAAACGTCAGTGCTGCAGCATGCAGGAACAATCGCGCCAGGCCGGTTGAGGCCAGCTGACGGTCAAAGTCCCGATCGCCATAGCGATCGTCAAAGGCGATCGGATGGCCGCCATGCAGCGTGTGCACACGAATCTGGTGCGTGCGGCCGGTCACCGGGCTGGCTTTTACCAGAGTGGCGAAACCAAAACGCTCTTCCACTTTGAATCGGGTTTCGGAGGGCTTGCCTTCTGCACTTACGCGCACGACACGCTCACCGCTTTGCAGAATGTTTTTCAGCAGTGGCGCCTGCACCACTTTCAGATGTGAAGGCCAGTCACCGCGTACCAGCGCCAGATAATCTTTCTGCATGCCTTTTTCACGTAACTGCTCGTGCAGCGAACGCAGCGCAGAACGTTTTTTTGCCACCAGCAGAATTCCGGAGGTATCACGGTCAAGACGATGCACCAACTCGAGGAAACGGGCTTCAGGACGCAGCGCGCGCAGCCCTTCAATCACACCAAAGCTGAGACCACTACCACCATGCACCGCGGTGCCCGATGGCTTGTTCAGCACCAGCAGATGATCGTCCTCATACAGGATGGCATTCGCCAGCGCGGCAACCTTATCGAGTTTCGGTGATACCGCCTGCTCTTCACGCTCGGCCACACGAACTGGCGGAATGCGCACTTCATCCCCCGCCTGCAGCTTATACTCGGGTTTCACGCGTCCTTTATTCACGCGCACCTCGCCTTTACGCAAGATGCGATAAATCATGCTTTTCGGCACGCCCTTGAGTTGGGTGCGCAAAAAGTTATCAATGCGTTGTTCGGCATTTTCAGCCGTAATGGCGACATAAAGTACGCCGGGATTCTCTGTTTTCATGGCGGCGATTCTAAATAGTGTCCCTGGATAGCGCCACCCCTTTTTCTGTGCTTAACTCTCTCTTTGTCGCGCCGGCAAAAGGTCATAATGATGACTTTTTCACCGATGCGATGTTTAGCCCTGCAAATGAACAGGTTAAGGATGCACAAACTTCACAGCTCGGCAAAAGTCGCCTTGCTATATGTGAGTGAGCAATGGAATAATGCAGGGGTTTCTGCCCTGGAAAAATTCAGGCAGGAAAAAAGAGCGAAATAAGTCATTTTGCCGGATTGAACGGACACGCAGCAATGGCGTAAGACGTAATGTTAAATCAGGCACTTAGCGGGCTGCGGGTTGCAGCCTGGACGACAGACTAGGATGTGTGGATTTCTGAATTTTCTATAGCTATTCCACCTTCAGGCGCTGTTTTTCCTTATGAAAAACAGGCCACCGACAAGATTTGCGCCCCTTTAGCCGCCGACAGCCGTGAGGTTGACGTCAGTGCATTAAGACACGGGGCCATCGGTTGATTCTCGTCCAGGGTAACGATGCCCGCAGCTACATCACTCATGTGAGAATAACGAGTAAGTCACGATGAAAAGAATGTTAATTAACGCATCTCAGCAGGAAGAGTTGCGCGTTGCCCTAGTTGACGGCCAACGTCTGTACGATCTGGATATCGAAAGCCCAGGACACGAGCAGAAAAAAGCCAATATCTACAAAGGTAAAATCACCCGTGTTGAACCCAGCCTCGAAGCGGCATTTGTCGATTACGGTGCTGAACGTCACGGTTTCCTCCCTCTGAAAGAAATTTCCCGCGAATACTTCCCTGCTAATTACAACGCACACGGCCGTCCAAACATCAAAGAGGTGTTGCGTGAAGGTCAGGAAGTTATCGTTCAAATCGATAAAGAGGAACGCGGAAATAAAGGTGCTGCACTCACCACCTTCATTTCGCTAGCCGGTAGCTATTTAGTTCTGATGCCGAACAACCCGCGTGCGGGCGGCATCTCTCGCCGTATTGAAGGTGACGATCGTACCGAGCTGAAAGAAGCCCTGTCCGCGCTGGAACTGCCAGACGGTATGGGTTTGATCGTGCGCACCGCAGGCGTTGGCAAATCTGCCGAATCCCTGCAGTGGGACCTGAGCTTCCGCTTGAAGCACTGGGAAGCGATCAAAAAAGCCGCTGAAAACCGCCCAGCCCCGTTCCTGATCCATCAGGAAAGTAACGTGATTGTGCGTGCCTTCCGCGACTACCTGCGTCAGGATATCGGTGAGATTCTTATCGATAACCCAAAAGTTTTGGAACTGGCGCGTCAGCACATTGCTGCACTCGGTCGTCCGGACTTCAGCAGCAAAATCAAACTGTACACCGGTGAAATTCCGCTGTTCAGCCACTACCAAATCGAATCGCAAATTGAATCCGCTTTCCAGCGTGAAGTGCGCTTGCCTTCCGGTGGTTCGATTGTAATTGACAGCACCGAAGCGCTGACCGCGATCGATATCAACTCCGCCCGTGCAACACGCGGTGGTGACATCGAAGAAACGGCATTTAATACCAACCTCGAAGCGGCTGATGAAATCGCCCGTCAGTTACGCCTGCGTGACCTCGGCGGCTTGATCGTTATCGACTTCATCGACATGACTCCTGTTCGTCACCAGCGCGCGGTAGAAAACCGTCTGCGTGAAGCGGTACGTCAGGATCGTGCACGCATTCAAATCAGCCACATTTCGCGCTTCGGCCTGCTGGAAATGTCGCGTCAGCGTCTTAGCCCATCATTGGGTGAATCCAGCCATCACGTGTGCCCACGCTGTAGCGGTACCGGCACCATCCGTGATAACGAATCGCTGTCCCTGTCTATCTTGCGTCTGATTGAAGAAGAAGCGCTGAAAGACAACACCAAAGAAGTGCATGCCATTGTGCCTGTGCCTGTCGCCTCTTACCTGCTGAACGAAAAACGTGATGCAGTGAGCGCGATCGAGAAACGCCAGGGTGGCGTGCGTGCCATCATCGTGCCAAACGATCAGATGGAAACCCCGCACTACTCCGTACTGCGCGTGCGCAAAGGCGAAGAAACGCAGACCCTGTCTTATCACCTGCCGAAGCTGCACGAAGCCGAAATGGCGCTGCCTTCTGAAGAAGAGCACGCTGAACGTCGTCGCCCTGAGCAGCCAGCACTGGCCGCCTTTGTGATGCCGGATGCGCCGCCTGCACCGGTTGAAGTGGAAAAAGACATTCCTTCTGTGGTTAAAGCTGATGCGAAACCAGCCGCTGCCGCCGCGCCTGCGGTTGCCAGCACTGGCTTTGTTGCTCGCCTGTTAGGTGGATTGAAGAAACTGTTTGCTGGCGACGCGCCTGCTGCTGCACCGGTTGAAGCTAAGCCAGAAGAGAAAGCTGCTGAAAGTGAAAACAATCAGCAACGTGGTGATCGCCGTAATAACCGCCGCAGCAATAATCGTCGCGATCGCACTCCTCGCAATGGTGAAAATGCTCAGGGTCGCGAAGGCCGTGAACCACGTGAATCTCGTGAAGCGCGTGAGCCACGCGAATCGCGTGAACCACGTGAAGCCCGCGAACCGCGTGACAATCAGGACAATCGTCGTAACAAGCGTCAGAACGAACCTCGCGGTGAACGTCCAGCGCTGACCGATGAGCAACTGCAGCAGCGTGATGAACAACAGCAACAACGTCGCGAACAGCGTGCTGAACGCCAGCGTCGTCGTCAGGATGAGAAACGCAATCAGCAGCAGGATCAAAAAGTCGCTGAGACCGTAGTTCAGACCGATATCGTTGATGAAAATGTTGCGCAGGAAGAAGAACGTGTGCAGGTTATGCCGCGTCGCAAACCGCGTCAGCTTAACCAACGTGTACGTGTCGGTGACACGACTGAAGTTGCAGCGGCAATACCAACGCCTGCAGCCACTGAAGCGGTGTTGGAAAACGCACAGCGCACTGCGTTCAATGAGCAATCTGACGTTGCTCAGGACGAACAGGATGATAACGAGAACCGTGATAGCGCCAATATGCCGCGCCGTTCACGTCGTTCACCTCGTCATCTGCGCGTCAGCGGTCAACGTCGTCGTCGCTATCGTGATGAGCGTTACCCAACGCAATCTGCGATGCCACTGGAATCGGCTGCAGCTTCGCCAGAGATGGCTTCAGGTAAAGTCTGGATTACCTACCCGGTTGCCCAGACCCACGATCAGTTCTCCTCTCAGGAAGCGCTGAACGAAATGCCTGATTATAGCTATCAACATACCGATGAAGCGGATGCACTGCCGGTTGCGGCAGCAGCAGAATACGTTGCTCAGCCAACTGCGCAAGAAGCGGTTCATCATTCTGAGCCGCAGGCACACACTGAAGTGCCAGTGGTGAACACCGATGATCTGACGCCTGTCGCTGCACCGGTCAACGAAGAGCCTGCTGTGATTTCTGCTGCTGTTGAGCAGACTGCGCAAGAAACCGCTGCTGAAGCCGTACCGGCTGATGAAGTGACAACTGCGCCGGCTGAAATCGTAACCGCAACTGAAGCTGCAGATGTTCCGGCTGAATCAGTTCCTGCCGCTACTGATGCAGTGGCTCAAGTCGTTCCAGCGGTTGAAGAGGCATCTGTTCCAGCTATTGCAGAGGCATCTGTTCCAGCTATTGCAGAGGCATCGGCTGAAGCGGCACCTGCTGCTGCAGTGGAAGCTGCCGTTGAGCCTGCTGCGCCGCAGGTCAGTGAAGCAGTCGCTGCGGCTGAGCAAGCACCCGCTGAAGTTGAACCTGCTGTTGCAGCGCAAGTGGAAGAAGTGCTGACTGCGCCAGTGGCTGCTGAAGCGCCTGCTGCACCAGTCACTGAACCGCATGCCCCTGTTGCTGCACGTGATACCTCAGTGAGCAATGTTGAGACCCGCTGGAAGCATCACGCGACTGCGCCGATGACCAAAGCACCTGCCCCGGCATGGGAGCCAGAAGCCGTTCGTCATAGCGATTGGGTTCGCCCACCGTTTGACTTCGAAGGTCGTGGTTCTGCGGGCGGCCATAGTGCCACTCATCAGGCAACCGCACCGGCAACGCGCCCGGAAAGCGTTTAAGCCCTAGTCGCTAATTAGCGCTAACAAAACCCCGACTGGTTCGGGGTTTTTTATTGCCTGCGATTTACCCGCTCATCTCTCTGCAAAGTCGCATAAGGGTTGATGGGTTGATGGATTGATGGATTGATGGATTGATGGATTGATGGATTGATGGATTGTTCTGGCATAGCCATCAAGGATGGCGCGGTCAAGAAATGACATCGCCATCGAGCGGGCAAAAAAAATCCCACGGCCCCGAAAGGCAGTGGGAGAAACTAAGCGCGCCCGGTTTAAGCACGCTCAAATTTTCAGGTCAGATATTATGAATTCAGCTGGAACAGCGACATCTTCGACATATCAGTGAAGGTCTTGTAAGACGCTTGCAGCGCAGTCTGCTGCATGGTGTAGCTTGAGATAGCAGAGGTGTAATCAACCTCGACCAGGTTACTCATCTGGGTAGCCATAATGGTGTCATTGGTATCGCCTTGTGCATCCAGCGTATCCACTTCATCCATTTTGATGCCGACTGCAGAACGCACTGACAACACGTTATTGAGGGAGTTGCTCAAACCACGGTTGGTCTTATCCATCGCATCCTGGAATGTCTGTTTAGTGGCATCATCAGCATCATCTTGCGGTACTTTCAGTGCAGCGATGGCGCTATCCAGCATATTAAACAGATTTTTTTCACTGGTGCCGCCATTCGGCTCAGCTTTCGCATTGCTGGTGATCGACATAAACACTGAATCGCCGGTGTTACCCACCGTCATGGTACGGCTGTCACTGACTTTCTGGCTAATAGCATCGCTGCCACCGACGTAGGTGACACCCGTTCCAGTATCACTGAATGGTTCAGCTTCGGTTTTGTAGCCCGCAAAGATATAGCGGCCATTAGCATCCTGGCTGTTTGCCAATCCGAGCAACTGATCGCGCAAGCCCTGCAACTGTGTCGCTAATGAAGCTCGGTCATCGTCACTGAGCGTACCGGTTGAAGCATTGACGATGGTGGTCTGTGCATCCTGAATGGCTGACGTCACGCCCTTCAGGGTATTTTCTTCTAACGACAAACTCTGGTTAGCAAATGTACGCGCGGTGGCATATTGGCTGCTTTTTGCCTGCGACTGTGCCAGCACAACCGAACTCGCCGCCGCGATAGGGTCATCGGAAGGGTTATTCACACGCAGGCCACTCGACAGTTGCTGCCCTACTTTTAACCAGGAAGATTGCGAGCCGGTAATGCCGCGCACCTGCTGGTCGAAAATCATGTTAGTACTTAAACGCATGGTTTTTTATCCTATGATGACTTAGCCGCGGATATCCATCAGCGCATTAAAAATGGTACTTGCGGTTTGCAGTACCTGCGCATTGGCCATGTAAAATTGCTGATACTTGGTCAGGTTGGCGTACTCTTCATCGAGGTTGACGCCGGAAACCGATTGCTGACGGTCCGTAAGCTGCGTGACCACATTTTCCTGAGTGGTGCTGGCCGTCTCTAATGAGCTAGTTTTGTTGCCCACGGTGCTGACGATAGTGGCGTAGGCTTGTGCCAGTGTGGCATTGCCGTTAACCAGATTCGCATCCTGCAGCGCCAGCATTTTTTGCGCGTTGGTGTTATCACTTTCGCCGCTGGTGGCAGACGATGCAGCCGCAATCTGCGACTCATCCGTGATCGCGACGGACATCCCGCCGATGACGTTCTGCACCGGTTTCACCAGGAAGCTGTCTTTAGCCTGGGCTGTACCGCTAACGGTCAGGTCAAGGCCATCGAAGCTCAAGGTGGTATTGCCATCGGCATCAGTACCTTTCGTCGGCGTGACTTTTACATTGTCAGACATGCGTGTGACCGACCAGTTGGTGCCGTCGTAGCTCACAGTGTAATTCGACGCTTTCAACGCACTGCTGTCGGACCATGCTGCAGTGACTTCCGCCGTGCCGGTGTTTTTGGTATTGCTCAATACCGTCGGGCTGCCGATATTAAAGAATTTCGAGCCCAGATCGCCATTGCTGTCATAGCCCGTAGTTTGCACGGCGTTGAAACTGGTGGTGAATGCGGCAGCCAGCTGACCCAGCTGGTTCTGAGCGGTATCCAGATCTTGCGTACGGAAAGCCAGTAAGCCGCCTAACGAGCCGGTGGTTAAGGTTTTCTCCGGGATTTCAACGTTGCCCGCAGTCTTATCTACATATCCTACCGTGGTGCGCGAAGGATCGCTGCTTGATGGCATCGCCACCAGCTGCGTGGTGTTTTTACCGTTTACCAGTGTCGTGCTTCCCATGGTCACGATATAGCTGCCATCTTGCTGTGACACGCTAACGCCCACAATATTGTTCAGGTTGTTGACTAACTGATCGCGTTTATCCAGAAGATCATTTGGCGCGCTGCCAGCCGTGGTGAGCTTGGCAATTTGCGTGTTGAGGTCGGCAATCTGACTGGTGTAAGTATTAATCTGATCAACGTTGGATGAAACATCCGTATTGACGCTGTTTTGCATGTTAGTGAGATATTGCGCGGTAGTCTGGAACTGATTGACCAGCCCTTGCGCATAACTCAGCATCGACTGACGTGCTGACGGATCGTCCGCATTGCTCACCACGTTCGACACGTTAGTGAAGAAGCTCTGAATCGAGCTCGACAGGCTGGTGGTCGACGTAGACAGCAGGTCATCGATATTAGAAATCTGGTTATACTGCGTGTTTACCGCGCTGTAGTTCGCGCTGGAGCCACGCAACTGGGCAGTGATGAACTCATCATATTCGCGCTGCACGCCAGTAACGTTCACACCATTACCGTAATAGCTGTTGCCCGATAAGGTACTGTTTGCCTGGTTCAGCAAGATGGTCTGACGCGAGTAACCCGCTACCGTGTAGTTGCTGATGTTGTTACTGGTGGTGCTTAATGCGGCCTGTGCGGCGCTCAGCCCACTCATCGCTGAGTTAATTATGCTGGACATCTCGGTTCCTTTATTTCCCGTTAACCGGGCTGGCAGTCATCAGTGCGATTGTGCGGGCTAAAGCGCCCGCAGCTTATGATGGTTATCGGCGTGCTTAAGTGAAACTTGAGGTAAAAAATCAGAACAAATCAGTGATATCCTGGCTGTACGCCTTCACCACTTTTTCGCCCATGTTTTTGAATTGCTGGATCATTCCTACTAACTTCTGCGCATATTTCGGATCGGTCGCATAACCCGCCGCCTGCAAAGCACGTGCGCCCTGCTCCGGCGTCGCGGCATTGGCGACCGCGGCATAGCGCGGGTTATTGGACAGAAGTTTGACGTAGTCGCTGAGGGCTTCCATGTAGGAACCATAAACGCGGAAAGTGGCACGCACTTTCTTCGCCACGCCACCTTCATATTCGGTGGTCATGATGTCGGTGGTTGCACCTTTCCAGTCTCCACCCGCCTTAATGCCAAACACGTTGAAGCTCGGTTTGCCGTCGCGCGTCAGGATCTGGCGCTGACCCCAGCCCGATTCCAGCGCAGCCTGAGCAAGAATCAGGTGATGAGGAATACCACTCTGCTGACTCGCGGCCTGCGCGGGTTGGGACAGCTGGGCAATAAAGTCGTTACTATCCGTTGGGAAACTTGATGGCGACACCGGCAGGCGCGGTACGGCCTTGCGCACCATCTGCTCCAGCTGGTTGGAAGGCAGATTGCTATAGATGAAGCTGTTATCCAGCTTCATCGGCACAGTGCCCGCGGTTTCATCCGGTTCCTGCGCGGGCTGCATCTGCTTGACGATCAGATCCGCCATCCCCAGCCCGCGTTTACCGATTTCCTGCGCAATTTGCTGATCGTACATCGAGGTGTACATCTTCGTTGAGTCGCTACTGAAGATGCCATCCTGCGGCAGGGCTTCACGCATGCTTTTCAACATCATCTGTACGAACATCCCCTCAACCTGTTTTGCTACCTGCAGCGCCTTCCCTTTTGGATCGGCCGCCGCTTCGCGCTTCAGGTTGTTCAACGAGCGGCTGTCATAGGCCGCATTCATCAGCGATTGCGTATCGGTCATCAGATGATTTCCAGTTTGGCACGCAGGCAGCCTGCAGTTTGCATCGATTGTAAGATCGACATCAGCTCAATTGGTGTCGCACCCAGGGCATTCAGCGCACGAACGACGTTATTCAGATTGGCGCTGGAGTTAACATGCTGCAATGCGCCACCGCTCTGACGTAAATCGATTGACGTCTGGGTGGTAGCGACCGTCTGTCCACCAGCAAAAGGCGTGTTCGGCTGGCTGACGTTCTGCTGTTGGTTAACCGTCACCGACAGGTTGCCCTGTGCCACAGCACAAGTGTTCAGTGTGACTTCGCGGTTCATGACCACAGAACCGGTACGCGAGTTGATGATGACCTTGGCATCTTCGATAGGCACGGAAACGTCAATGTTCTGGATTTCGGCCAGCAAGCGCACCTGCGAACTGTTGTTCGGCGAAACACGAATCTGCACGGTACGTGCATCCAGCGGTTGAGCGGATCCCATGCCACGGCTGTTAATCGCATCAGCGATGCGCTGAGCCATGGTGAAATCTTCATTATTCAGCTGCAGGTTGATGGTGTTCTGGCTGCCAAAGTTACTTTGCAGTTCACGCTCCACCGTTGCACCGTCGGTAATACGACCCCCGTTAAGCTGGTTCACCTGCACACTGCTGCCGCCGGCTGATGCACCCGCACCACCGACGAGGATGTTACCCTGCGCCAGCGCGTACACCTGGTTATCGACCCCTTTCATCGGCGTCATTAACAGCGTACCGCCACGCAGACTTTTGGCATTACCGAGCGAAGAAACCACCACGTCGATGTTTTGTCCCTGACGGGCGAAAGTCGGCAGTTTGGCGGTGACCATGACCGCAGCGACGTTTTTCAGCTGCATATTAGTGCCGGTCGGCACGGTGATGCCGAGCTGTGACAGCATGTTGCTGACAGTCTGGGTGGTAAACGGCGTTTGTGTGGTCTGGTCACCGGTGCCATCCAGACCGACCACTAAGCCATAACCAATCAACTGGTTGTCGCGCACGCCCTGCACGGATGTCAGATCGCGGATGCGATCCGCATGGGCCATCAGGCTGACACCGAGCAGCAAGCTCAGGCTCAGACGCAGCAGAGTGTTCATTTTCATCATTACCTCAATTACATCGGCGAGACGTTCAGGAAGAAACGCTGGAACCAGCCCATGGTCTGCGCCTCATTGATATAGCCATTTCCGACGTACTCAATACGTGCATCGGCCACCTGCGTTGACAACACGGCGTTGCTGGCGCTGATGGTGCGTGGGTTAACCACACCGGAGAAGCGAATGAATTCGGTTCCCTGGTTAATTTCGATCTGTTTCTCACCGACCACGCGCAGGTTGCCGTTGGACAACACCTGATTCACGGTGACGGTGATGGTGCCGGTAAAGGTGTTATTAGCCGTAGCGCCACCTTTACCTGCGAAGTCATTTTTGCCATTGGCATCCAGTCCGGCTTTCTCACCGGCGGCGCCGACCAGACCGCTCAGGCCGGTTGGCACAGTGCTCACGCCAAAGCTGTTGCTGCCATCGCGGCTGGCGTTGGCGGAAGAGCTTTTGCTGGCGCTGACGTTTTCTTGCAGCGTAATGGTCAGAGTGTCACCAATGTTACGTGGACGGCGATCCTCAAACAGCGGCTGATAACCGTAGTTCAAAGGTGCCACACCCTGAAAAATGGAACCGTTCACCACTGGCGGTGCGGACGGCGTGGGTTCTGCCGTTGTTGCGCCCTGCACCAGTGGCGTGCGCGGAACCAGCGCACAACCGTTAAGTGTCAGTAGTAGCGTGGCTACTAACCAATGCCCAGGCTTGAGAATCACTTGCTTCGCCACGGAGTTCTGACCTTTTTTCATGTTCTTAATCAGGCCAGCCCCAAGCTGGCCCAACGATCCCAGATTAAACCTGGGTTAACTTCTGCAGCATCTGATCAGAGGTGGTGATCGCTTTGCTGTTGATCTCGTAAGCACGCTGCGTCTGGATCATCGTTACCAGTTCTTCCGCCACGTTGACGTTAGAGGTTTCAACATAACCCTGATAGAGCAAGCCAGCACCGTTCTGACCAGGCGTACTCTGCGTGGCCGCACCGGATGCCTGCGTTTCCTGATAGAGGTTTTCACCCAGGCTATCGAGGCCGGCATCGTTCATAAAGGTGCTCAGCGTCAGCTGTCCCACCTGCGCGGGGTTGGTCTGACCCTGCTGCGTCACGCTCACCACACCATCACGCGAGATGGTGATGCTGGTGGCGTTTGCTGGGATAGTGATCCCAGGCTGCACCGGATAACCGGCATTGGTCACCAGCTGACCGTTCTGATCCACCTGGAATGAACCGTCACGGGTATACGAAGAGGTACCATCTGGCATCTGCACTTCAAAATAACCCTGACCGTTGATTGCCACGTCTTTTGAGTTGCTGGTCTGCGACAGGTTGCCCTGGGTGTGCAGACGTTCGGTGGTCACAGGACGCACACCGGTACCGATCTGCAAGCCTGAAGGTAATGTGGTCTGTTCCGATGACTGCGTACCCGGCTGACGCAGTGTCTGATACATCAGATCTTCAAACACCGCACGCGAACGTTTAAACCCGTTGGTAGAAACGTTCGCGAGGTTGTTCGAAATGACGTCCATGTTAGTTTGCTGGGCGTCAAGGCCGGTTTTAGCGATCCATAAAGAACGAATCATGTTGTTTTCCTTACGCCTTAGCTGCTCATGTTGAGCAGTTGATTGGCTTTTTGTTCGTTTTCATCGACGTTGGTGATGACTTTCATCTGCATCTCAAAACGTCGGGCGTTGGCGATCATGTCGACCATGGTTTCCACTGGCTTGACGTTGCTGCCCTCCAGCACGCCCGGCATGACAGCAACCGTTGCGTCGGGAGCTAATGCCGCGCCACGTGTGGCCTGCGTCGCTTGCGTTGGACGGAACATACCATCATCACCGCGCTGCAACTCTTTGCCCGTGGCCTTGACCAGCTTCAGCTTGCCAATCTGCACTGTGGCGTTGGGCGCATCACCTGCATTACGCGAAGTGATGGTACCGTCAGCAGCGATGGTCAGTTCGGAGCCTTGTGGAATGGCGATTGGACCGCCATCGCCCATCACGGGATTGCCCTGAATGGTCAAAATACCGGTGGAGCTGATCTGCATGTTGCCGTTGCGGGTGTAAGCTTCAGAGCCGTCAGCGGTACGCACCGCCAGCCAGCCATCTTGCTGTACTGCCACATCGAGCGGGCGGCCGGTGTTGTCCATCGCGCCGGGCGTCATATCGGCACCCGGCGTTGATGCAGCCACTAAGGTGCGCGTCGGCAGCGACCAGCCGTTGACCGGCACCGCACGCAACGCGTTGAGCTGGGCGCGAAAGCCCGGCGTTGAGGCGTTGGCGAGGTTGCTGGCGGTCACCGATTGTTGTTCCATCGTCTGACTGGCGGCGCCCATCGCGGTATATATTGCGTGATCCATAGTGCAATCCCGTTAGCGTATTAACGTAAGTTAATCAGTGTGTTGAGGATCTGATCCTGCGTTTTGATGGTCTGGCTGTTCGCCTGATAGTTACGTTGTGCAACGATCATGTTGACCAGCTCTTTACTCAGATCGACGTTAGACGCTTCCAGCGCACCTGAGGTCAGTGAACCGTAAGTGCCGGTGTTGGCCAGACCGATGGCTGCCTGACCTGAAGAGTTGGTCGCTGACCAGACGTTATCGCCTTCGGACTTCAAACCTTCCGGGTTAGAGAAGCTGGCCAGCACAACCTGACCCAGCAGCTGGGTTTTCTGGTTGGAGTAAGTACCAGTGATGGTGCCGTCATCGTTGATGGCGTAGCTAGTCAGGTCGCCCGGTGCATAACCGTCTTGAGTTGGGTTACCGAATGAGGTGGTGCCGGTGTTTTGTTGCTGGCTTCCAAGTACGCTCAGCGTGATGGCCTGATTAGCTGCAGCACCATTAGCTCCCTGAATAGTCAAGCCAACAGTGGTTGCGCCTGCGGTAGTTGTCCCGCCGCTTGTGATTGATTGCAGCTTACCGTTGGAGTCGAAGGTCATGGAGAAATCACCTGCCGACGCTCCAGTCGTGGAATCAATCGCGTGCACATCCCAGTTATTATCACTGGTTTTCACATAATAGAGGTCGAGAGCATGATCGTTACCCTGTGAGTCATACACAGTGATGGTGCTTTTGGCGTTACGGCTATCAACATTAGAGGCATCGAACGGGGTAACCGTTGGAATACTATCGGTTGAGTTCAGGTTAGAAACCAAACCTGCTGTGGTTGTCGCGCGCGCTGACATCTGCGTAGTCGGCACGCTCAACGCCACTGGGTTTGCACCCGTCTGAATCGTTGGCGGTGTACCTGTAGCCGGGTAACCGGTCACGCTCATGCCCTGGGTATTCACCAGGTTACGGTTTTCATCCAGCGTGAACTGACCATTACGTGAGTAGTACACGCTGCCTGCGGCGTCGGTCATACGGAAGAAGCCGTTACCGCTCAGTGCCACGTCGAGGCCACGACTGGTAGTAGTAGTGGTACCGTCGTTAAAGTTCTGAATAACCGCAGCGACCTTGGTACCCATACCCACATTCGAACCGGCAAACATATCGGCGAATGAGATGGTGCTGGATTTGAAACCCGCCGTTGCGGAGTTGGCGATGTTGTTACCAATGACATCCAGGTTACTGGAGGCCGCATTCATACCACTTACAGCTTGAGAAAAAGACATAGCGTGTCTCCTGCTAAAATTGAATTAGAGAATCTGACGAACTTCATCAAGAGTGGCGGAGCCCATGGTGCCGAGATCCAGTTTTGAGGTGCTATCCACCGTACTCACGCCATTCACGTAAGCGTAATTAAGCGGTTGTGCCACCAGTTGGGTGCTGCCGTTACTGGCGGCAATCGATACAGAATATTTCCCATCAGCAACTGTCGTACCGTTCGCATCTTTGCCATCCCAGGAGAAGGCATGCACGCCAGACGTTAATGCGCCCAAATCGACAGTGCGAACCACAGTGCCGTTCGAATCTTTGATGGTGGCGGTGGTGGCGGTAGAGGCCGTGCTCAACTCCACACCGAATGGCGTCGTGGTACCACTGCCAACCAAAATCTGGCTGCCATCGATCATCACACCGTGGCCGATCAGCGTGGTGCTCTGCAGTGACTGGCTGGTGGTGAGCTGACCAGAGATAGAACCCAGGGTGGTGTTCAGCTTCTCAATGCCGCTCAGGGTGTTGATCTGTGCCAGCTGGGTGGTGAGCTGGCTGTTGTCCATTGGATTGGTCGGATCCTGGTTCTGTAACTGCGTCACCAGCATGGTCAGGAATTGGTTCTGCAAATCCTGCGCACTGTTTCCGGTGCCGGTTGAACTGGAGGAACTCAGTACCGTTGGGTCAAGATTGGCATTAACGCCGACTGCTACGCTCATGTTCGTGCTCCGTTATTGACCCATCGTCAGGGTTTTCATCATCATTGACTTCACCGTGTTCAACACTTCGACGTTGGCCTGATAGCTGCGAGACGCTGACATGGTGTTAACGGTTTCTGATACGACATCGACGTTAGGCATCTTGACGTAACCCTTGTCATCCGCCATCGGATTACCTGGGTCATACACCAATTTGGCTGGGGTAGGATCGTTCACCACGCCCGCGACTTTAACGCCACCGGTGGCCGCGCCAGGGGCGGCATCGGTCTGGAAAATCACCTGTTTTGCCACGTAAGGCTGACCATCCGGCCCGGTGACACTGTCGGCGTTGGCCAGGTTACTGGCGCTGACGTTGAGGCGCTGTGATTGCGCGGTCATCGCAGAACCGGCGATATCAAATATATTCAGCAATGCCATGGTTATTGCCCCTGCAGAACGCTCATCATGCCTTTGATCTGGCTACTGATGAGGGTGAGATCGGTTTGGTATTTCAGGCTGTTATCAGCAAACTGTGTACGTTCACGATCCATATCCACGGTGTTGCCATCCGCGGCAGGTTGATCGGGAATGCGGTACATCAGGTCCATGGATGGCTGAGAATTGGTTTCAGCGGCGATGTGGCGTGAAGAGGTGACTTTCAGCGACATGCTGCTGCCCTCCGCGCGACCGTTTTCCATCACCTTGCTCAGTTGGCTGGCAAAGTCGATATCCCGCGCCTGGTAGCCCGGGGTATCGGCGTTGGCAATATTTGACGCCAGGATTTCCTGACGCTGAGCTCGTAGGTTTATCGCTTCTGTACCAAATCGCAGCGCGGCATCGAGTTTGTCGAGCATGCTTCCTCCGCGAATGAGAATTTTGAGCTGACAGCTTAAGTGGACAAATGCAAGGGTGATCGTCTGAATAGCAGCAAAAATCACGGCTATTTTTGACATTGAATTTTTCGCGCGAAGAGTAGACTCAGGCCATCTTCTCGACAGGAGGCGTTTATGCGCAGTTTTTCACCTTTGCTGGCCACGCTGTTGTTGGCCTTCGCGCTGCCCGGCCATGCGGCGGATCTGACCGCCCAGTTAACGCAGTTTTTTAAAGCGCGCGATCCGCAACATGCCGCAGGTATGACCGTGGTAGTGCGCACACCCAAAGAGCAATGGCCGACCTGCGAGACGCCGGAATTACAACTGCCAGGCAACAGCCGCCAGTGGGGTAATCTCAGTATTTCCGCTAACTGTGCGCAGAATCGTCGCTTTTTACAGGTACAGGTTCAGGTCACGGGCCAGTATCTGGTTGCCAGTCGTCAGGTGTCACGTGGTACAGCACTGGATCCCAATGACTTCCGCATGGAAACCGGTCGTCTGGATGAATTACCGCCGCGCGCGCTATTCGATAACAACAGCGTGACCGATGCCATTGCCCTGCGAGATATCCCGCCGGGACAGCCAGTGACCGCATCCATGCTGCGCCAGCCGTGGCGAGTTAAAGCCGGTCAAAATGTGATGGTAGTGGCGAGTGGAAACGGGTTTAATGCCAGCAGCGAAGGACGTGCGCTGAACAACGCCAGCGCGGCACAAATGGTGCGCGTACGCATGGGAAATGGTCAGGTTGTCAGTGGGCGCGTCGGCGCGGATGGGAATATTCTGATATCGCTATAAAGCGTTAAAGAACCCTGCTGTTCTGCCGATAGAGATATCAACAAAGACATTACCCTATGCTGACTCAGTTGACTGACCCTCAGCTGACCTTACAGGAGCACGACCATGAGCATCGACAGAACGCAGCCTTTAATTCCGGTGAGCACTGTACAATCACGCGACACCAACGATAACAACGGCAAGGTGCGCCAAAACGTTACCGCTGCAACCAACGCCAGCACCAACGAAAGTGGTGCTGAAGTTAAGTTGAGCACCGCTCAGGCGCAGTTGATGCAGCCGGGCAGCAAAGACATCAACACCGCGCGTGTTGAACAACTGAAAACCGCTATTCGTAATGGCGAACTGAAAATGGATACCGGTAAGATCGCCGATGCGCTGATCGCCGATACCAAGGCGTATTTAGAGGGTAACTAATCCCAATGGACAATCTGCTGACCACCTTAGATAAAATGCAGGACGTGCTGACTTCACTCACCGTGGTGATGGATGAAGAGCAACAGCAACTGTCTGCCGGCCAGGTTAATGGCAACCTGTTGCAGCGCATATCAGAAGACAAAAGCGCGCTGCTGACGACGTTGAATTACCTGGACGAAATGCGCCGCAATACCGAAAAATCACTCGGTACGCAGGCGCCCTATGGTGGTCACAGCGATCGTGAACGCCGCTGGCAGAGCATTCAGCAGCATACCCGCCGTTTGCGCGATACGAATACTCATAATGGTATTCTGCTGCAGCATCAGATCAGCTTCACCAATGATGCGCTCTCGGTACTGAAACCGCACCAGACTCAGGCGTTTTACGGGCCCGATGGATTAGGCAAAGGTCAGTCGACACTCAGCCGCAAAGGCTAATAAAGAAAAATCCCGCCGAGGCGGGATTTTTTTATGCCAGCGTACGGCGGGCAAAATCTCTCGGCCGGAAGCCCAACAGGCCCAGCATCACAAAGTAGGCACCGCCGCCAATCGCACAGACAGCAGCCAGACGCAGTAATCGCCACCACATCTGCCCTTCTTCCCAGGCCGGCATCACATGCAGAATGCCCAGCAGCGCTGCCGCCATCACTACAACCGCAATCAACAGACGTATTAGGAAGCTAAACCAACCCGGCTGCGGCTGGAAGATATCCTGTTTGCGCAGTTGCCAGTACAGCAGCGCAGCGTTAAGACAGGCCGCGAGTCCAATCGACAACGACAATCCGGCATGTTTGAGTGGGCCGATAAACGCCAGGTTCATCACCTGCGTCATAATCAGCGTCACAATCGCAATTTTCACCGGGGTTTTAATGTCCTGCCGTGAATAGAAACCGGGCGCCAGCACCTTGACCACGATCAGACCCATCAACCCTACCGAATAGGCTAACAGCGCACGCTGCGTCATGGCGGCATCAAACGCAGTGAATTTACCGTACTGGAACAGCGCCACCGTCAGCGGGCCGGAGAGGATCCCGAGGGCAACGGCACTCGGCAGCGCCAGCAGGAAACAGAGGCGCAGCCCCCAGTCCATCAGACGGGAATACTCATCATGATTGCCGCTGGCAAAACTCTTCGCTAAAGATGGCAACAAAATCGTGCCCAGCGCTACACCCAGCACGCCCGACGGGAACTCCATCAGACGGTCGGCGTAATACATCCACGACACCGATCCCGAGACGAGGAACGAGGCGAAAATGGTGTTGATAATCAAAGATATTTGGCTCACCGACACGCCAAGAATTGCGGGTCCCATTTGACGCATCACGCGCCACACGCCAGCGTCGCGCAGATTGAGACGCGGCAGCACCAGCATGCCAATCTTTTTCAAATGCGGCAGTTGATAGAACAACTGCAGCACACCCCCGACCACTACCGCCCACGCCAGCGCCATTACCGGCGGATGGAAATGCGGGGCAGCAAACACCGCAAAGCCAATCATGCTGATGTTTAATAATGTGGGCGCAAACGCCGGAACGGAGAAGCGATTCCAGGTATTGAGTATCGCACCGGCCAGCGACGCCAGAGAGATCAGCAGAATATAAGGAAAGGTGACGCGCAGCAGCGAACTGGTGAGCGCGAATTTATCGGCGGTATCGGCAAATCCGGGCGCGGTAACCACGATCACCCAAGGCGCGGCAATCATGCCGAGCACCGTCACCACCGCCAGCACCAGTGTCAGTAAACCGGAGACGTAAGCGACGAAGACGCGCGTGGCATCTTCGCCCTGCTTGCTTTTGTACTCGGCAAGAATCGGCACAAACGCCTGAGAAAAGGCGCCTTCCGCAAAGATACGGCGCAGCAGATTGGGCAGTTTAAAGGCCACGAAGAAGGCATCGGTAGCCATCCCGGCACCGAAAACGCGTGCCACAATGGCATCACGGGCAAAGCCCAGCACGCGGGAAAAAAGGGTCATCGAACTGACCGCAGCCAGCGATTTCAACAAATTCATTTTGAGTGGCGCATCCTGAAAAGTGTCGGATAAATGAGCAACTTAGCGCGGACATCTGTTGATGTCCGGCGATAGTCTACTGCCACGGCGGGAAATGACCAGCATTGAGTGTTACAAGGGGTTATTCCTGTTCGGCATCGCGCCACAGTTTTTCCACCAGACGCTGCGCCGCCAGCGCCTGTTCACCGCTGGTTTCAGGCATCGTCTGATTTTGTACGCACTGGATAAAATGCTGTGCCGCACCGCTGAAACCGCGCTGAGTGAGATGGCTTTGCCAGGAGGGTGATGGATCGGTACGCAATCCACTGAGGTTCTCCTGCTGCCAGTCACGCATCTCATTAATTTCGATGTAATCACCGTCGCAGATGGCGTTCACCACCTCGCGCTGCGTGCCCGCGCGACGATGCATGCTGGTGGTGATTTGCAGTGCCCCCGCCGAAAAGTGATGCTCGGCATACAGCATCGCCCCCTCCTCGTTGGTTTCAATAAAGCCCTGTTCACGCGACAACTTGCCGCCCGCCAGCCACAGCGCCGTATCCACCACGTGCAGGTAGTCATCCAGCAGAGTGAAACGCAGATCCTGTGGACCCACGCTATCCGCACGATGTTTCTCAATACGCAGAGAAGCCGCTCGCGGCATTTCCGCTTTTAACTGTTGGTAGCGTGGCGCAAAGCGACGATTGAACGCCACCATCAGTTTACGTTTGCGCTTCTCTGCCAGTGCCACCAGCGCTTCCGCCTGCTGCAGGGTTTCGGCTAAAGGTTTATCCACACAAACATCTTTGCCCGCCAGCAGCAGCGCCTGCACCACTTCAAAATGACTGGCGGTGCTGCTATGCACAAATACTGCATCACTGGCGGCCGCCAGCGCGTCCAACTGACTGAAATAAGGCATGCGGTAGCTGTCACAAATCGGCTGGGCTTTGGCCTGATTCGGCGAAAACGCCCCTGCCAGCTGCCAGTCGGTGGCGTGCGACAACACGGGCAACCAGGCTTTTTGCGCGATGCCGCCTAATCCAACAATACCGATACGTAGCGTCATGTTATTGCTCCTTCTGCAGCAGTTGTTCCAGCAGGGATTGCAGTTGAGCCACCTGCTGTTCCAAATGCGCA
Source organism: Erwinia sp. S63 (assembly GCF_016625195.1). Taxonomy (GTDB): domain Bacteria; phylum Pseudomonadota; class Gammaproteobacteria; order Enterobacterales; family Enterobacteriaceae; genus Pantoea. The sequence goes on along the minus strand of NZ_JACVUP010000002.1, from coordinate 303,858 downwards.
ACCCGGCTGACCAAATCCTCGCTGTCCATCTCATCCGCACTCGCGGCGGGTGCTTCAGCCACATCGCCGCCGAACAGATGCATATAACGACTTTCGCGTTTACCCGGCTCACGTGCCAGACGCACCACCATCGGGCCGTCATCACGGGTGATTAAGCCGTTCAGCGTTTGCTCAACCTCGTTCATATCGCTGAACTCATGCAAGCGTCCACTGCGGGTTCGCAGCTCACCCGGCGTCTGTGCACCACGCAAGAACAGTAACGTCAGCACCGCCACTTCTGCGCTGTTAAGCTGCAGATTCCCGAATGCAGAGTTACAGAAGCGCTGTTCATACTTACTGACGCGTTGACCGAACCCGTTATTGGAGGTGGCCAGATGCTTTTTCACCAGCTCATCAAGCTGAGATTGCACCTCCATTTCACTCAGGTTCATCACCGGTTCACGGTTGGATTTTTGATTACAGGCGGTGACCACGCCGTTGAGGGAAAGCGGATATTGATCCGGAGTAGTGACCTGTTTCTCTAACAGGCAACCGATCACACGCAGCGCCTGCGCGGATAAAGCCATCTTCATGCAGTTTTCCTTTTATTGTCCACGGCGATCCGCGGTCCACTCCTGCCACGTCAGCGCGGTCAGCACGTGATCCTGCCAGCGTCCATCAATCAGCAGGTAATCTTTGGCATAACCCTCTTTCTCGAATCCGAGACGTGCCAGCAAATCACCGCTGCGCTGATTGTGCGGCATATAGTTAGCCATGATGCGGTGAATGCGTTGCTGCCGCTGCATGTAGCGAATCGCTGACTGCAACGCTTCAAACATCATTCCTTGCCCCTGCCACTTTTCGCCCAATGAATAACCGAGGTAACAGGCGTGAAATGAACCGCGCAGCACGTTGCTGAAATTGGCGACACCGCGCACTTCATGCTCTTCCGGGTCCATCAGCACAAAATAGTAGGCTGAGCCCTGTTTGTGCATATCCGCGATCAGTCCAAGGCGTGCCTGCCAGCCCGAGGGATAGCAGTGGCTCTCGTCGCGCACCGGCTCCCAGGGTTTAAGAAAGACGCGGTTCTCCGCATAATAATCCGCCAATCGCCAGGCATCGCGCTCGTGAACTAAACGGACCACCAAACGATCGGTAGTCAGGCGCACGCGGGGTCCAGCAGAACGATAGCCAAACATCATGACTCCTGAAATCCATAACTTTAAGAAAGATGTACGCCTGGGGCGATACTTCTCACTATAACCGCCACTTTCACTACGGTAAAACCCTCAAGACCCTGCCACGCAATTCATCCTTATCCAGGATTAATTTTTCTGCGGATTCGATGAAAAAATATCATCCTCGATACGCTGTCTTTCCCGTCAGCGCAGGCGGAAAATAGACCAACTGGTCCCTTTTTCATCTCTTGCTCAGGATTAAGCATGTCTCGGGTAGCGCGGGCACGACGCCTCGGTAAAACATTCCTCTTAGTCGATAACATGTTGGTGGTGTTAGGCTTTTTCGTGGTATTCCCGCTGATTTCCATCCATTTCGTTGAACAGCTTGGCTGGGCGGCGTTAATGGTGGGTATCGCGCTGGGTTTGCGCCAGTTCGTGCAGCAGGGGCTGGGCATTTTTGGTGGCGCGATTGCGGACCGTTTTGGCGCACGTCCGCTAATCGTGACGGGCATGCTGATGCGCGCAGCTGGATTTGCCTGCATGGCGCTGGCGCATCAACCCTGGATGCTGTGGCTGGCCTGTTTACTTTCCGGCCTAGGTGGCACCTTGTTTGACCCACCCCGCAGCGCCATGGTGGTGAAACTGGTGCGCGCACGTGAGCGCGGTCGCTTCTTCTCACTACTGATGATGCAGGACAGCGCGGGGGCAGTGCTGGGTGCCCTGATTGGCAGTTGGCTGCTGGCGTGGGATTTCCGCCTGGTATGCTGGGTGGGCGCGGCGGTGTTTGTCGCTGCGGCAATATTTAACGCCGTGTGGCTACCGGCGTGGCGCATCTCTACCGAGCGTATTGCGATGCGCGAAGGCATGCAGCGCGTCTGGCAGGATAAACGTTTTCGCCTCTATGTGCTGACGTTGACCGGCTACTACATTCTGGCCGTGCAGGTCATGCTGATGCTGCCGGTGATGGTGAATCAGGTGGCTGGCGCCCCCGCCGCGGTGAAATGGATGTATGCCATCGAAGCCATGCTGTCGCTCAGCCTGCTCTATCCGCTGGCACGCTGGAGCGAAAAACGCTTCCGCCTGGAAACCCGCTTAATGGCCGGCTTGTTCCTGATGACCTTTAGCTTGTTACCTGTTGGAATGACCCAATCTCTGCCTTCGCTGTTCCTGTTAATCGGCGTGTTTTACCTCGGTTCCATCATCGCCGAACCGGCGCGTGAAACCCTTAGCGCGTCGCTGGCCAGTTCACGCGCTCGTGGCAGTTATATGGGTTTCAGCCGGTTAGGACTGGCGATTGGCGGTCTGATTGGTTACTCCGGTGGCGGCTGGATGTTCGACATGGGTCAACAACTGGCCGTGCCCGAACTGCCGTGGATGCTGCTAAGCAGCGTTGGCGTCATCACCCTGATGGCCCTGTGGTGGCAGTTCCAGCCACGCCCGGTGGCACCTGCCATCTTCAGCAGCTAGTTTGCCCCTTCGGATGATCTCTTCCATACTTCCCGCACGTCCGAAAAAAGGGTGACCTCCGTCACCCTTAGATTTACACAGGAGAAACGGGATGAAACTCTACATCTACGATCACTGCCCTTTCTGCGTCAAAGCCCGCATGATTTTCGGCTTAAAGAACCTGCCGGTTGAACTGATCGTTATGCTGAATGACGATGAGCAAGTGCCTAAAAAGCTGATAGGTCAGAAGATGGCGCCGATTCTGCAAAAAGCCGATGGCAGTGCGATGCCGGAAAGTATGGACATTGTGCGCCTGGTGGATAAGCAGGATCGCGAGCCATTGCTGAACGGTAAAAACAACCCCGCCATCAGCGAATGGCTACGCCGCGTGAATGGTTATATTAATAAGTTGCTGATTCCGCGCATCGCTGATGCCTCGTTTGCGGAATTTGCCACGCCAGAAGCGCGCAGCTATTTCCGGGAGAAAAAGCAGGCCAGCATCGGTGATTTTACGGAACTGCGTAAACATGCGCCGGGACTGATCAAAAACATCAGTGATGATCTGCGCCAGCTCGACAAGCTCATCGTCAAACCCAATGCCGTGAACGGCGAACTGTCAGAAGACGATATCAATCTGTTTCCGCTGCTGCGTTCGCTCACCTTAGTGGCAGGCATCGAATGGCCGAGCCGCGTTGCGGATTACCGCGACAATATGGCGAAGCAAACCCAAATCAATCTGCTCTCTTCCATCGCAGCTTAGCCCCGTCTGATGAGAAACGCTGCGGCGTTTCTCATCCCTCTCCTGGTGACACCTGGCCCGGTTTCAGGCAGGCTATGGCTGTTTTGCCGTATCGTTCAGGATGAGGAACTATGAAAAAGGCGATGTCTGGGCTGCTGGCCCTGTTTTTAGCCGTGCTATTGAGCGGCTGCAACCAATTGACGCAATACACCATCAGCGAACAGGAAGTGAATCAGGCGCTGCAGAAGCGTAATAACTTCGAAAAAGACATCGGCGTGTCCGGGTTAGTGAATGCACATATTGTGCTGAGCGATCTCAACAGCCAGATTGGTCGTGAGGAGCCCGGCAAGATTACTTTGTCCGGCAAAGCGAACATCAATGTCAGTTCGCTGTTTGGCCCACAGCAGGCTGAAATGCAGTTGAAGATGAAAGCGCAGCCGATTTTCAATGCTCAGGAAGGCGCGATTTATTTGCATGATATTGAAATTGTCGATGCGCAGGTTCAGCCAGAAAAGATGGCGTCCATCATGAAAACGCTGACGCCTTATCTGAATGAATCACTCAAACGCTACTTCAATGAGAAGCCCGCCTATGTGCTGAGCGAAGATCGCAGCAAAGGCGAAGCGCTGGCGAAGAAATTTGCCAAAGGCATTGAAGTGAAGCCGGGGCAACTGGTGATTCCGTTTACGGATTAACCGCCATCACCGCACCTTCGGGTGCGGTTTTTGTTTGCCGCAATAAAATCCCGTGCAAACGGTTGCTCACACCCTTATGATTACTCCCCGGCCTAAACGTGCCCATTCGTTTTTTCACAGCCGGAGCCTTTTTGAATGACAGCCCAACCCCAGCAACTCACGATTCGCCGCCCTGACGATTGGCATATCCATCTGCGCGATGGCGCAATGCTCAATGCAGTTCTGCCTTATACCAGTGCGGTCAATGGTCGTGCGATTGTCATGCCAAACCTGGTTCCACCGGTGACCAGCGTCGAGGCCGCCATTGCCTATCGCGAGCGCATTATGGCTGCGCTGCCCGCTGAACACGCTTTTACGCCACTGATGACCTGCTACCTCACCGATTCATTAGATGCGGATGAAATTGAGCGTGGCTTCCGCGACGGGACCTTCACGGCAGCAAAACTCTATCCCGCGCATGCCACCACTAACTCCAGCCACGGCGTCACCAATATTGATTCCATTGCCAGCGTGTTGGATCGTATGCAGCAGATCGGTATGCCGATGCTGGTACACGGTGAAGTCACGGATTCGCACATCGATATCTTTGACCGTGAAGCACGCTTTATCGAAACCGTGCTGGAACCGCTGCGTCAGCGCTTCCCAGCCCTGAAAGTGGTGATGGAACACATCACCACTAAAGAAGCGGCAGAATATCTGGCTGCGGGCAATGACCTGCTGGGTGCCACCATTACACCACAGCATTTGATGTTTAACCGTAACCACATGCTGGTGGGCGGTGTTCGCCCTCATCTCTATTGCCTGCCGATCCTGAAACGCAATATTCATCAGGAAGCGCTGCGCGCCCTGGTGGCGAGCGGCAATCGTCGCGTGTTCCTCGGCACGGATACGGCACCGCATCTGCGTCATCTGAAAGAAGCAAGCTGCGGCTGTGCCGGCGTGTTTAACGCACCGACCTCGCTGCCTGCCTACGCCACGGTATTCGAAGAGTTGAATGCGCTGGAACATTTTGAAGCGTTCTGTTCAGAAAACGGCCCGAACTTCTACGGCCTGCCACTGAATGAAGGCACGCTGACGCTGGTCCGCGAGTCATGGACAGTACAGGACACCATCAAGGTGACCGATGACACACTGGTACCGTTCCTTGCAGGTGAAACGCTGAACTGGCGCATCAAAGAATAATAATGCATGGCTTGCCTTTGGGATAATTTTACTGTACAAATAACCAGTATATTATCCCGGAGGCTTTTATGCGTGTTGAAATTACCGTAGCGAAAACTCAGCCCCTTCCCGCAGGTGCACTGGATGCACTCAGTGCCGAACTCACCCGTCGTATTTCCCGTGATTTTCCCGAAGATAATCACCATGTCAAAGTCCGTTATGCGGGCGGCAATCAATTGAGCGTATTTGGTGGCTGTAAAGAGTCACGCGAACGCATTAGCGATATTTTACAAGAAACGTGGGAAAGCGCAGACGACTGGTTTATTACTGATTAACTGCCACTGTGCCGTTTTTGCCGGGTTTCGCCACCCGGTTTTTTTGTTTTTATTTCCCTCTCGCCAGATAAAGTCGCTGCATCTAGACTCATGTTTAACGATCCCCTATTCTTGCCTCGTCATGCTTACAGGAGGTGTTTTACATGACTACTGAAAAACCAGAAGAGGCGATGACCTTCGGTGAATTGCTGGCATTAATTGCTGAACAGCAGCGACGTTTAACGGTGCTGGAGAATGCCTTTGCCAGTTTGACGTTCTGTCTTGACGATCGTGCCAGTCAGTTACTGGTGCACAACCTGTCCCTGGAAGCGCAAAACCAGAACCACGACGCACAGTTACAGCAGCATTTTACCCGGCTGGCGGAAGAGATTCAGCGGCGCAATGGTCAGGTTCCTCCGGAAGCACAGGCCTGAAGTTTGCCCTTTTTTAACGATCGCGGCGGCGTAAAGTTTTCCCTTAACGCCGCCGATAACGACACTATAGCCACTGTCCAGGCTATTGAATAAATGCCCAGCCCACCGGGCACTTTATTATTCGACATAAGTCGCATTCTGAAGGGATTTATTACCGTTGTCTTTTTAATCGCCACACGTTTTAACTATTGTACCGTCTGTTTCATGTTATAATTGTTCCGCTAGTGCAAGAAAAGCCGCATTGAACCTCAAGAAGCACTTCGTTTAACGAGTAATATGGAGGTTATAATGGACAGAAATAAAGACGTCATTCAGACTCATCCGCTGGTGGGATGGGATATCAGTACTGTAGACAGTTATGACGCCATGATGATCCGCCTGCACTCGCTATCATCGCAGGATCAGAAAGAAGAAGAAGCTGACGTGGGTCCTACCTACTGGCTGACTACTGACGTAGCCAGACAGTTCATCTCGATACTCGAAGCTGGCATTGCAAAGATTGAGTCCACAGAGCAATACCTACGCGATAATCAAAAGCACTAATTTCTTACTTCGCGTGAAAGGGCACCCAATAGGGTGCCTTTTTCATGGGCGCGATTTTTTTGCTATGCTGTTGAAAAATTTCGTCGTTTGGCAGGAGTGATGTGGTTATGGTTTATGATCTGATTGTGGTGGGCAGCGGTTCGGTGGGTGCCGCCGCCGGGTTTTACGCAACCCAAGCTGGCTTATCAGTATTGATGATTGATAGTGCGCATCCTCCGCACAGCCATGGCACTCATCACGGTGAAACCCGCCTGATCCGCCATGCCTACGGCGAAGGCGAACGCTATGTCCCGCTGGTGCTGCGCGCACAATCCCTGTGGGATGAGCTGGAACGTCAGAGCGGTGAACGCATCATGCATCGAAGCGGCATCCTCAACCTCGCTCCCCTCACCTCCTCATTTATTCAGAATGTTATCGACAGCGCCAAAGCTTATCAACTGGACGTCAAAATCCTGCAGGCAGATGAAGTGCGTAAGCGCTGGCCGCAGATCTCCGTGCCCGACGGCTACATTGGCGTATTCGAGCCACACTCCGGCTTCCTCAAGTGTGAGCAAGCGGTACGCAGTTGGATACAGCTGGCTGAACAGGCGGGCTGCGCGCAGTTGTTTAATTGCCCGGTGACTGAGATTGCGCGCGATGGCGACTTGCAGCAGGTTACCACGCATGATGGCGTGTTCCGCGCGCGTAAGTTATTAGTCAGCGCCGGCACATGGGTGAGTGAACTGGTCAAAGATTTGCCGGTACAACCGGTGCGTAAAGTCTTCGCCTGGTATCAGGCAGACGGACGTTACAGCGAGAACAACCAATTTCCGGGTTTCACGGTGGAGATGCCTGACGGCAGCCACTTTTATGGTTTTCCCGCGGACAACAATGCACTGAAAGTGGGACGTCATGATGGTGGGCAGCTGATGCAGAGACCCGAAGATCGTAAACCTTTCGGCAGTATCGCTGCGGATGGTAGTGAAGCCTTCAGTTTCCTGCGTCAGTTCTTACCAGGTGTGGGCGTTTGCTTACACGGTGAGGCTTGCAGTTATGACAACACACCTGACGAAGACTTTATTATTGATACCCTGCCCGGCGAGCCAAATCGATTGATTATTACCGGTCTGAGTGGGCACGGATTTAAGTTTGCCAGCGTATTAGGCGAACTCGCCAGTGAATATGCCCAGGGCAAACCCTTCTCCTTCGACCTGAAGCCATTTTCACTTTCGCGCTTTGCTTGATGTGGTCACGCTGGCGCACTAAGTGCGCCAGCAATATTGACTCAAGCTGACAATAATAGTTATTTTCTGACGTTGAATTCTTAAGATTGCCGCATTAGGTGTAGCAATATTCAATCTAATTTCATTTCCCTCCAGTCAGCGCCATCATGGTCAATATTATTGACTTAATTGCCGATATAAACGCACGATTTCCGAATATCTTTTTTAACTTTATAGAAAGGTAAGCTCGATTGCTTTCATATTTCAAAATATGGATGCTTATTACCACCTATTTCCAGATATTGGCTCACTCTTATGTGGCGTAACTCCAAACAACATTTCGGGCTACTGACCATTATGATTCACTGGCTAATGGCGCTGGCTATTTACGGCATGTTCGCACTCGGTTTGTGGATGGTCGGGTTGGGATATTACGATGGTTGGTATCACAGCGCGCCTGAAATCCACAAAGGCATTGGCATCCTGCTGTTTGCCACTTTACTGCTGCGCCTGGGCTGGCGTGTCATCTCGCCTCCCCCCGCTCCTTTGTCGCACTACTCCCCTTTGATCCGCCGTTCCGCCACCGTTGCGCATGGGCTGTTGTATGGCGTGTTACTTCTGCTCCTGGTCAGTGGCTACCTGATCTCCACCGCCGATGGCAAAGCTATCTCTGTTTTTGGTTGGTTCGAAGTACCAGCCCTGGTGAGTGGAGCCGGTGAACAGGCCGATTTAGCCGGCGATCTGCATTTGTGGCTCGCCTGGGGATTGGTGCTGCTTTCCGCTCTGCATGCGCTGGCGGCATTGAAACACCATTTTGTTGATCGAGACGTAACACTGAAAAGGATGTTGGGTTACCGCATCCCGTTAACCTCTGAAAAGGAGAAGTAATATGCTAAAGAAGACGTTACTGACACTGAGCGCCGCCAGCTTGTTAGGCACCAGTTTGCTGGCCAGCGCAGCAGACTATAAATTTGATAAAGAAGGCCAGCACGCCTTTGTACAGTTCCGCATTCAGCACCTGGGTTACAGCTGGCTTTACGGGACGTTCAAAGACTTTGACGGCACTTTTACTTTTGACGAAGCCAACCCAGCGGCCGATAAGGTTAACGTGACCCTGAACACTGCCAGCCTCGATACTAACCATGCTGAACGCGACAAGCATATTCGCAGCGCGGATTTTCTTAACACCGCCAAATTCCCACAAGCTACCTTTGCCTCAACCGCAGTGAAAAAAGAGGGTAAAGAGTACAAGATCACGGGTGACCTGACGCTCAATGGCGTGACAAAGCCGATCACGCTGGACGCACGACTACTGGGCGAAGGTAAGGATCCCTGGGGCGGCTATCGAGCCGGATTTGAAGCTAACGGTGAGATCGTGCTGAAGGATTTTAATATCACTAAAGATCTTGGACCGGCATCGCAGAAAGCTGAGCTGATTATCTCAGTGGAAGGCGTGCGGCAGTAAGGCACAACCAGCCTGAGGTCATGCGACTTCAGGCTGGAGACCCTTTACTTCTTCTCTGGCGCGGGAATCGCCATCGTCATGTTGAGTAAACCGCGTGACTTATTGAACACCTTATTACCGTTTTCACGACCTGCGCGGCGTGAACGCTGCTCTTCCGGTGCTAATGTCGCCTCTTCCATACACAGCGGGCTGCAACAGTTTTGATATTTCTCCGCACAGCTTGGGCACTGGATGAATAGCAAATGGCAACCGTCATTAACGCAGTTGGTGTGACTGTCGCATGGCACACCGCACTGATGGCAGCTGGAGAGAATATCGTCAGAGATGCGCTCGCCCATACGCTCATCAAAGACAAAGTTTTTGCCTTTAAAACGCACCGGTAAACCCTGCTCACGTGCACGTCGGGTGTACTCAATGATACCGCCTTCAATGTGGTAAACATCATTGAAGCCTTTGTGTTTCATCCAGGCGCTGGCTTTTTCACAGCGAATCCCGCCGGTGCAGTACATGACAATCTTCTTGTCTTTATGCTCCTGCAGCATATCGACGGCCATCGGCAGTTGATCGCGGAAGGTGTCGGCGGGAACTTCCATCGCCTGATCGAAATGGCCCACTTCGAATTCGTAATGGTTACGCATGTCGACAAACACCGCATCGGGGTCGTCGAGCATCGCATTGACGTCTGCGGCTTTTAAATACGCACCGACATCGCTGGCATCAAAGCTTTCATCTTCAATGCCATCCGCCACGATACGCTCGCGGACTTTCAAACGCAGCACCCAGAAGGATTTGCCATCATCATCCAGCGCAATGTTCATACGCAGATGATTTAACGCCGGATCAAACGCATACAGCGCGGTTTTCATGGCTTCGTACTGGCTGGCAGGGACGCTGATTTGCGCGTTGATCCCCTCTTTGGCCACGTAAACGCGTCCAAATACCTTGAGCTTGGTTAGCGCAACGTAGAGGGCATCACGGAAGGCTTTCGGGTCGGCAATCTGGAAATACTTATAAAAAGAGACTGTGGTACGCGGCTCGCTTTCAGCCAGCATGCGTTCTTTCAGCTCTTTATTGGAAACAAGGTTATGTAACACTGGCATGGTGTTCGATCCTGTTAGCAATCAGAGAAATTTAGCGCGCACATGATACCTGAATTCAGCTCAATGCAAAGCCCCTGGTCGGATAATCCTGAATGCCGTGATTACCGGCGCAATTCTCCGCCCCAATTGTAGATTAATGCGCAAACTGACTGCCTTACATCAGCCAGCAAGCTATGCTTGATTTCAGTCAGCTCGAAAAAATGGCATAATCACGACAAATAACAGAAACCGGACTCTCTGGCATAAGACGCAGGATACTGACATTTCCATGACTCAACTTCCCCAATTTTCCCGTGAACTTCTTCATCCTCGCTACTGGCTGACCTGGATGGGTATTGGATTTCTTTATCTGCTGGTATTGCTCCCTTACCCGGTGTTGCATGCGGTTGGTTGTGGACTGGGCCGCATAGCCATGCGTTTCCTGAAACGCCGTGTGGAGGTGGCACAACGTAACCTGGAACTCTGTTTTCCGGATATGCCCACCAGCGAACGTGAAGCCATGGTGAAGCACAATTTTGAATCGGTTGGCATGGGGCTAATTGAAACCGGTATGGCGTGGTTTTGGCCTGATTGGCGCATTCAGAAATGGGTTGCCACTTCCGGTCTGGAGCATGTCAGCCATGCGCTGGCGGAGAAACGCGGCATTCTGTTGATTGGCATGCATTTTCTGACGCTGGAGTTAGGTGCGCGTGTATTTGGTATGCACAACCCCGGCATTGGTGTTTACCGCCCTAATGACAATAAACTCATCGACTGGCTGCAAACCTGGGGACGCATGCGCTCAAATAAGAGCATGCTGGATCGTAAAGATCTCAAGGGCATGATTCGCGCCATGAAGAACAACGACATCATCTGGTACGCTCCCGATCATGATTATGGCCCACGCAGCAGCGTGTTTGCCCCTTTCTTTGCCGTACAGGATGCCGCAACCACCACAGGCACGCATATGTTGATTCGCCTGGGCAATCCCAGCGTCATTCCTTTTCTTGCACGCCGCCTGCCCAATGGACGCGGCTACGAGCTCAAGATGATGCCTGACATTCGCCATAAGTTCTCGCTGGAGAATGAACTCGATACCGCTATCGTGATGAATAAAGTGGTTGAAGAGACGGTTCTGTTGGCACCAGAGCAGTACATGTGGTTGCATCGCCGCTTCAAAACCCGCCCTGAAGGTCAACCATCCCTTTATTAATGTGATGTGGAGCACGGTTCGTGCTCCACGCTTTTCTGAGCCAATTTGTGTTATTTCCCGATCATACTCTGTCAATTTTAGTAAATTCGGACCAGCCTGAATTCAGGCTGATGGCATTTGTCGATCCAGCTTTAGCTTTATCCGTATGGCAGAATAACCTGTAGAAATGCAGAATATTAATCTTTGTTAACGAAATGTGAACAGTAAACTGCGCATCTTATTGAATTTACATTTAACTGTATAAAAATACTTTATCCATTGAAATATCTGCTCACGGATCTAATTTCCGCGCATTCCAGGCCTATTCCTATTTAATATTGCTGAATGCTTTGGCTTCGCTTATCAATCCAGTAAAATTAACTTACTTAACAAGGTTTTGTCTTAGTACCTGGTGCGCATATTCTGTTTCTAAAGAAGAAGTACTATGCTTATTCCTTTCTGGAATTTGTTAGCGAAATCGATTCCAGTTAATTTCAACCGTGACAGTTAGCCAATTAACTGCCCTTCTAAAAATATAAAAAGATTACACACAGCAAATATATAGCAGGAACCTATAATATGAATAAAGGCATCTATTACTACGTGACAATCAGTACCGATCAAGAGGGATATCACCTCTTGCATCGGAAAGAGTGTAAACGCCTACCCGTTAAGGAGGATATGGTTTTTATTGGTACGCTCTATAATTTAAATCAGGCTTTATCTACTGCTCGTATTAATTTCAAAAAGGTGAAACCCTGTATTAAATGCTGCATTCGTTACTCTGCTCCTATTATTCGCGAGTCAGTACGTCCTGTACTGCATTTCCCGCAAAAGATGATCTAAACGGTTTGGGCGGTTGAATATCATTCATCCGCCCACCGTTATTTCCTTCTCGTCCTGCACACTCTCATTTTTCGTCTATTCTTCTGAGAAATCCCTTTCAATAGACAAGGAGTTCATCATGAGCTTGTACAGCACCCTTGAAGAAGCCATCGACGCCGCACGCGAAGAATTTCTGGCCAGTCAGCCCGATCTGCATGAAGACGATGCCAGCGTCAGCCAGTTTTCACTCCAAAAGTACGTGATGCAGGATGGCGATATTATGTGGCAGGCAGAGTTCTTTGCCGGTGAAGATGAGCAAGGTGAATGCCTGCCGATCTGCAGCGGTGAAGCCGCTCAGGCGGTATTTGACGGTGATTTTGATGAGGTGGAGTTACGTCAGGAGTGGCAGTCGGAAAACACCCTGCACGAATGGGATGAAGGTGAATTCCAGCTGGAGCCACCGCGCGACCTCGAAGAGGGTGAAGCTGCCGCAGAGGAGTGGGAAGATGACGATAGCCCATCGGACAAATGGGCGTAAGCGTTATTCGTAAGGGCCGTGGCTGGCATCAACGGGCAGCAACAACGTATCCATCACCAGTGAGAGTGGCAGATCAAGGATGGTTAGCACGCGCCAGGGACCGTCACGAACATCCCATTGCACGCCCGGGTAATACTGGCTGCCATGTCCCTGCCCCGGAATGGTTCGACTGATAATGCTGCCGCAGCCGCTGAGCAAAAACGTGGCAGCGCAAACGACCGTTAATTTCAGGAAATAATTCACAACATTTACTCACAATGAACTGGCGTTAGTTTAACCGGGTAACGGGTGGAATAACTACACCTGAGCGCGTAAAGATTGTGTTAGTCAGAATGTTGGCAAAAAAAAAGCGGCATCGCTGCCGCTTTCAGATTTTCAATGTTAGCGCTGTGGAAGCGCTGCAGGGTTGAGTTTCAATTTCTGATAACTCTCCACCCATTGATGATATTTCTCTGCACTTTCCCACAGACGTGAGTGCACGCGCGCCAGCACCACGGGATCACTGATCAACTGCAAACGCTGTTCGCGATTGAGTTTTTCTGGCGCATCGCTCAGAGCCTGATCGACACGACGATCGCGCGCATGATCCAGCAACACACTCTGCTTATGACGTGAAGTCGCCATCGCTGTGGCCAGGGCGTTGAATGCCGGGTTAAACAAGGCATGCATAAAGCCATTTTTCAACGCACGCTCGCGGTTCAACTGCAGGTAGTGGTCGGTATCAACCAGCTCTTTCGGTGGTTCATACTCTTCCGGGATCAGGAACAACTTGGCATTCTTACTCTTCTGCCCCACCGTTGCACGGCTCGACATCACCGACACAAACGGCGACAGAATCAGTGAGAACACAATCGGTGCCAGCCACCACAGGAAGTTCAGATCGAGCAGACCCATACCGCCTGCCCAAACGATACCTAACAGCATCTGAGAACCATGACGACGGAAGGCTTCGCTCCAGGGTGTCGCATCATCATCACGCTGCGGTGAATTCCATACCACTTCCCAACCGAGGAAGGCACTGACCACGAACACGGTGTGGAACAGCATACGCACCGGCGCGAGCAGCACCGAGAACAGCATTTCCAGAATCAGAGAGCAGAACAGGCGAATAGCACCGCCGTACGGCTTGGCACCTTTGAACCAGATTAACACTACACTCAGCAGCTTCGGCAGGAACAGCAGCACCAAGGTAGTGGAGAACAGTGCAATCGCCAAATCAGGACGCCACTGCGGCCACACCGGGAATAGCTGGCGGGGTTGCAGGAAGTAGGTCGGTTCCATCAGCGTATGCACCACCTGCAATGCAGTGGACAAGGCGAGGAACATAAACCACAACGGCGCTGACAGATAAGACATCACACCGGTCAGGAACACCGCACGGTGAACCGGGTGCATGCCTTTCACCAGGAACAGGCGGAAGTTCATCAGGTTACCGTGGCACCAGCGACGGTCACGCTTCAGTTCATCCAGCAGGTTCGGCGGCAGTTCTTCATAGGAGCCCGGCAGATCATAGGCGATCCATACACCCCAACCGGCACGGCGCATCAGCGCGGCTTCAACGAAGTCATGCGACAAAATTGAACCGGCAAAAGAACCTTCACCAGGCAGCGGTGCTAACGCACAGTGCTCGATGAACGGCTGAACACGGATGATGGCGTTATGGCCCCAGTAGTGCGATTCACCCAGCTGCCAGAAGTGCAGACCGGCGGTAAACAGCGGACCGTAAACACGGGTGGCAAACTGCTGACAACGTGCATACAGCGTGTCCATGCCTGATGCTTTTGGCGAAGACTGAATAATACCAGCGTTCGGATTGGCTTCCATCATGCGCACTAAGCCAGTGAGGCACTCACCGCTCATCACGCTGTCGGCATCCAGCACTACCATGTAGCTGTAGTTACTACCCCAGCGACGGCAGAAGTCATCGATGTTACCGCTTTTACGCTTCACACGACGGCGACGACGGCGATAGAAAATCTTGCCAGCGCCTCCGACATCACGTACCAGCTCCATCCAGGCTTTCTGCTCGGCGATGGCGATATCGGCATCGTAGCTGTCGCTCAGGATATAGACATCGAAGTGCTCTGCGTTACCGGTGCGCTGCACCGATTCCCAGGTGGCACGCAGACCGGCGAATACGCGTTCAACGTCTTCGTTACAGATCGGCATGATCAGCGCGGTACGGTGTTCCTGATTAAGCGGTTCGTCGCCGGTGGTCGAATACGAAATGCTGTATTTGTCGCGACCAATCAGCAACTGCAGGAAGCCCATCAACGCGGTCCAGAAACCTGCGGACACCCAGCAGAACAAGATGGCAAACAGGAACAGTATCCCGGTTTGCAAAATGTACGGCAGAATCAGTTCCACCGACTGCAGCCAGTTCTGGTTAAACAGCTCGATCGGATCGAGCAGCGTCCAGCCCTGATACGGCAGAATGGTTTTCATGTACCAGGTCGCGACTACCGTCTGCAAAATCGTCAGAATCAGCAGCACATAACGGCGCATGGAACCGACATGACGCCACTTATCTTCGGTCTTTTGCTCTTCCGCTGTGGCATAACGCGGCGTGGATTTTTTTCCACGCACGGAATCCCATGCACGCGCGATCGGGTTGGTGCGCCAGATCTCAGGGAACATCAACGAGCGCTTCACTTTAGGCATCGCCTTCAGCGTGGTGCGATCGAGGTAGTCTTTACTGAGTTGTTGACCCTCGGCCAGTGAATCCGGCCAGGCCATCTGCACGCGTGATGACACCGATTTTA
Organism: Erwinia sp. S63; assembly: GCF_016625195.1. GTDB lineage: Bacteria > Pseudomonadota > Gammaproteobacteria > Enterobacterales > Enterobacteriaceae > Pantoea. The sequence goes on along the minus strand of NZ_JACVUP010000002.1, from coordinate 288,306 downwards.
GCGGAGCATCATCCGGGCGATCGCTGGCGGCAACATCTTGCCCCAGCGCCGTATGAATAGCGTGGAACGCCTGCGCATTCTGTAACGAATCACTCAGACGAGCGCGCCCCGCCGCATCTAGCGGCAGGGCCTCCACGTAAGATTGAGGTAAATAAGTCGAATTATTCATTGGCAGGTAGCTGATAGCTCCAGGTTTCCGTCAATGTCTTGTCGCCGCTCACCAGCGCCGCACGCATTTCGGTCGGCTGCTTGTTATCTTTCACGCGCAGACGCAATACCAAACGCCAGCCTTTGGTCACCGGGTTGTAGCGTACACTCTGCTCAACCACATCGGCATTGTTGCCCACACTGACCTGAGGCGCGACCTGAGTATTATCCGGCAATTTGCTCATCGCTTTACCGACGAAGTCGATGGTAAAGGCAATGGAGCCATCCGGCTGACGTACCAGGTTAGACTGCTTCACATCACCCGCAGAACGCAGCGTGTTTTTCACCCATGCTACATCGTCCTGATGCAGTTGGTTTTCATCACGCGTGAAGTGCAGACGATACTGGAAGTTCATCTCTTTGCCCGGCTCAGGCAATGACTCTGGTGTCCAGAAAGCCACGATGTTGTCGTTGGTTTCATCGGCCGTTGGGATTTCGACCAGTTCGACACGGCCTTTACCCCAGTTACCCTGTGGCTCAACCCAGCCGCTTGGACGCAGATCGTAGCGATCGTCGAGATCCTGATAATGGCTGAAATCGCGGCCACGCTGCAGCAAACCGAACCCTTTAGGGTTTTCCACGGTGAACGTGCTCACCGCCAGATGTTTCGGGTTGTTCAGCGGACGCCAGATCCATTCACCGTTGCCAGCATGAATCGACAATCCGTTAGAATCGTGCAGCTCATTGCGGAAATTAGTCACCGGTGAAGGCTGGTTAGCACCAAACAGGAACATGCTGGTCAGTGGCGCCACACCCAGTTTGCCGACGTTATCACGCAGGTAAACCTTAGACTGCACATCCACCGTCGACTCTTTGCCCGGCTTGATAATGAAGCGATAAGCACCGGACGCACGTGGTGAATCCAGCAGTGCGTAGATCACCAGCTGCTTGTCCTGAGGTTTTGGACGTTCAATCCAGAACTCTTTAAAGCGCGGGAACTCTTCACCTGATGGCAGTGCGGTATCAATCGCTAAACCACGTGCTGACAGACCATAAACCTGGCCTTCACCAATCACACGGAAATAGCTGGCACCCAGGAAGCTGGAGATTTCGTCGTCTTTACCCTTTTTATTTAAAGGATACAGTACTTTGAATCCGGCAAATCCGAGGTTTTTGACCGAATCAGCATCGTGTTTTACGTTGCCGAAGTTGAAATAGTCAGGGTTATATTTGATTTCACGTACCGATGAGGCGGTGACTTCATTAATTTTCACCGGCGTATCGAAATACATGCCCTGATGATAGAACTCGAGCTTAAACGGCGTGCGCAGTTTGCCCCAGTATGCTTTGTCGTGGTTAAACTGGATCTGCTGATAATCCGCAAATTTCATATCACGAAACTGAGAGGGTAAATTGCTCTTCGGCGCTTCGTAACCCTTCCCTGCCAGCGCCTTGGCTTGTTTTGCTACATCATCAATGTTGAACGCCCAGCTATTGTTGGCGTACAACGCCAGCAGAACTGCCGCGCCTACCCAGCGCATTTTTACCAGTCCTACTTTTTTATTCACTTTATTTAGCACATCCCCCCCTTTCGTGTGCACAGATCAAACCCGTTTATCTTAAAGGATTATTCGGTATTCCGACAGCTTATGCACAATATTGTTGCGCTGATTTGTAAGCTGAAAGTGTGCTTTTCAGATAATTAAACCCTTCAGGTTAAGATACAGAATCACCTGATAGTATACGCTGTTTACAGGCGGTAGAATTTTAAACCAGCATAATCCGGTTTCAGGGCGAAACCGGCAAGTAAACTGACAAATTGGAAGCTTATGAGTTCAGCCAAACCCGAACGCGAATATTTTCTCGACTCCATTCGAGCGTATTTAATGTTATTAGGCGTGCCCTTTCACGTCTCGTTGATCTACTCCACGCAGCGTTGGGCCGTGAATAGCCACGATGCTTCAATGTGGTTAACCGTTTTGAATGACTTCATCCACGCCTTCCGCATGCAGGTGTTTTTTGTCATTTCCGGTTATTTTTCCTACATGCTGTACCTGCGCTATCAGCCACAACGCTGGCTGAAGGTCCGCATGGAGCGTGTGGGAATCCCGCTGTTAACGGCGATTCCACTCATTACCCTGCCGCAGTTTTTTATGCTAAAAAATCTGACCGATAAAGTGGGTAATTGGGACAGCTTTTCTCTGTATGACAAGTACAACACGCTGGCGTGGGAACTGATTTCTCACCTGTGGTTTTTACTGGTCTTAGTGATTCTGACGGCACTCGGCATGCTGACCTTCCGCTGGCTGCGCACCCAGAAACGGAAAATTGATTATCAGCAGGTTGGCTGGGGGAAACTGACGCTGGCGTTTCTGGCTTATGCATTGATCTGGTGCCTGTTCCGCCGCGTGCTGTTTTATGCCGTGCCGAATGTGTTCGCCGATGGTCTGTTTAGCGTGGCCGTGATGCAAACCCTGACGTTCCTGCCATTCTTTATGCTTGGTGCCCTGGCATGGAAACATCAGGCGCTGAAAGCCTTGTTTGTGCGCTTCAATCCGGTGATGTGCTTTGGCGCCATTGCGGTGTTTATCGCCTATAGCCTGAATCAACGCTACAGCAGCGGCGATGGCTGGCTGTATGAAATCGATGAGGTGATCTCAACCTTGATGGGACTTTGTATGCTGAATGTCTGCTTTAGCTTTGGCCACAAGCTGCTGAACAGCCACTCACCGCGCATCATGTATTTAGTGAATGCCTCACTGTTTATCTATCTGGTGCACCATCCACTGACCATTTTGTATGGCATTTACGTCACCCCACACATTAGCAGCAATACGCTGGGCTTTTTTGTGGGCTTGCTGATGGTGTTTGGGATTGCTTTTACGCTGTACGAAATGCATCTGCGCATTCCGCTGTTGCGTTTCCTGTTCTCAGGTAAACCACAACGTCAAACGTCGCAAAAGGCGTAAAGCGTGCACTGTCGCGGCGTGAGTTTATGCGTCGCGACAGTGAATCAGGTTAAATTGCGGCTACAGTAACCACTCCACCGGTAAGCGCCACACCAATCGCACCAGCAACCGTTGTATCCAGGTACACTGTGGCTCATGCTTGTGTACCTTTTCACCTGACTCCCCGGCATATTCGATCCAGTTCACCCGCCCCCAGTTGTCCAGACGCAGTGTCCATGCGCGATCGCGCATCCCGGCAATAAAACGCTGATGAGTTTGCTGCGCCAAGGTTTCACTCTCAATCACCAGCCCCATTTCGGTGTTAAGCACCGCAGAGCGGGGATCAAAATTGAAGGAGCCGATAAACACTTTCCGGTTATCGACGGTGAACGTTTTGGCATGCAAGCTCGAACCGGAATTACCGGTCAACCCGCGGTCATGCGGGGCGTCACTGGCGTTGGCTTGCGGCTTCATCTCATACAGCGCAATACCATGACGCAGCAACTTTTTGCGCCAGCGTGCATAGCCGGCATGCACCACTGATACATCATTGGCCGCCAGTGAATTGGTGAGGATCGCAATTTTTACTCCCCGCCGCTTAAGCGCCACCAGCTGGGCTACGCCAGCGCGCGTCGGTACAAAATAGGCTGAGATAATATCGAACTGCTGTTGCGGCGTGCCGATCACCTCCAGCATGCGCTGCGGCAACAGGCTGGAACGTTTAGCTTTACCCAATCCCTTACGCGGGTCGTCACTCAACAGACGGGACTCGGCCCACGTCATCTGCATCGTTCCCTGTTCCATTTGACTGACAAAGGATGAGTGTTCCAGCCGTGCCAGATAGCGCTGAACGGCTTCGCTCTGCTGCCACTCCGCCGGTAAACGCACCGCCTGATGGGCATCGCCTGAGACATCCACCACCGCGCGCAAAGGTGAAACCGCTTTGCTGTGCCAGTAGCGCTCAAAATCGTGCGCCACTTGTTGCACCACCGGCCCAATCGCCAGCACATCCAAATCGGTAAACAGCGGCTCATCGCCGGTTCCGAAATATTCGTCGCCGATATTGCGCCCACCGACCAGCGTCACCGCCCCATCCACCGTCAGGCTCTTGTTGTGCATGCGTCGATTGAGGCGAGCGAAATCAGTCAGATAACCGAGCGCTCGCAGGGTGCGAAAGGAAAAGGGATTGAATAAGCGCACCGCAATATTGGGATGACGATCGAGTTCGGCCAGCGTGTCATCCAGGCCCGGCGTATTATTGTCATCTAATAGCAAGCGAACTTTGACGCCCCGTTCGGCGGCATCCAGCAACGCGCTAAACAACAAACGGCCAGACATGTCGTTGTGCCAGATGTAGTACTGCACATCAATGGTGTGTTGCGCCATGCCCATCAGCAGATAGCGCGCGGCAAAGGCGTCTAAACCATCGTTGAGGGGATGGATGCCACTCATCTCGGGATGCAGCGCACAACGTGCATCAACAATCTCTCGTAACCCTTCGCCCGCTGGCGGTTGCTGAACGGATGCTGCTTCACTCATACCGAATCCCTGAATTCACTGGATCTATTATTGTTGGTCTTACCGCGTCGGATGGCAATCAGAGACATCTGCTACCCCTCGCTGACGCGTCTTTAGTTTACAGTCTAGACTTAGGCTTGCGTTCTGCATCCGACGTTTACCGTGAGGAGAGGATGATGACTCAGCAATCCCCGCGCCATCACCCGCAGCTTTTCCGCAGTTTCTTCCAGGGTAGCTTCCCCTGCTCTACCGCCTGTCGCAGCGGCGGTCGTCGTATGGATATGGTGATCAGTAGCGGTCACGACATGTTACTAGAGAAAGATTACGCCGCGCTGGCGCAGGAAGGATTACATACTGCTCGCGACGGTGCACGCTGGCACCTTATCGAAGCTACGCCAAACGAATATGACTGGCGCAGCTTTTTACCGATGGTCCATGCCGCCGCACGTCACGATATGCAGATCATCTGGGAATTAGCGCATTTTGGCTACCCAGAACACCTCGATATCTGGCGTAGCGCCTTTGTCGATCATTTTGAGCGTTTCGCACGTGCCATGGCGAAGTTGATGCGTGATGAAGGCGTTGAGAACCCTTTTTTCACCCCAATCAACCAAATCTCGTTTTGGTCATGGGCCGGGGCGGATGTTTCCTGGCTTGATCCCTATGCCAGCGAGCGCGGCCGCGAGCTAAAACGTCAGCTGGTGCGCGCTTCGCTGGCGGCGATGCATGCGATTCGCGACGTTTATCCTGATGCGCGCTTTGTACTCACCGATCCGCTGGTGCAAATCGCCGCCGATCCCGCCAATCCCGACAGCAAACCCTGCGCAGATGCACAGCATCAGGCCCAGTTTGAAGCCTGGGACTGGATTGCCGGGCGTGATGCGCCGGAACTGGGCGGACGTGAGGATTTTCTCGATATACTCGGCCTGAATTACTATCCCGATAACCACTGGTTCTTTTCCGGCGACACCATCCCCGCTGAACACGCGACTTATCAACCGCTGCATCGCCTGATGCTGCAATGCTGGCAGCGCTATCGACGCCCATTATTGCTGGCAGAGACTGGTGCGGAAGGCGACGCGCGCGCGCCCTGGCTGCGGCATGTCACGGAAGAAGCGCTGTTAGCCCTGGACGAAGGGGTGGCGCTGGAAGGGATTTCACTCTATCCGGTGGTGGAATATCCGGCCTGGGCAGACGATCGACGTTCACCTGGCGCGCTGTTTGGCCTGGGCGATCCTAATGGCAATCGCACGCTACACGAAGCGCTGGCGTTAGAGCTGCGCAGTCAGCAAATTAAGTGGCACAACCGGGAAAAGCAGGATTAAGAGTGTTGCGTCGGATGAACTTTTGGCGGACAGGTTTGTACATCAAGCGTGGGATCGGCGGGATGGCGCACATCGGTCAGCCATGTCATGGTGAACAGGAACACCACGCCGATTAAACAGGCGGAGAGCAGGCCAATTATGGCGATCAGTTTGTCATCTCGGGCTTCCATCGACATCTCCTTGCAGGCTTCCATGAACTGTTGCTGACCTTAGCTCATCCATAACGTCACCATCAGGACGAAGATTATAAGGGTAACAGAGGTCACTGCAAGTACCACAATAGCGAAGTGCGCATCATCCAGAGATTGTCGTAAAGGCTCGTCGTGATCGTCAGGTGGCGCGGGTGAACTCATGTCGACTCAATAACAAAGGACTTTTATGCGCGGGATTGCCGCACTGAGTGTAATGGAATGCGTGGCAAGGTACAGAATTATTTCAGTATGAAATGACAACAGGGACGCAATGGCGTCCCTGTTAAGAGCGGATTAGAAATCGTAGCTCATGGAGACTTTCAAGGTGCGAGGATCGCCCTGGTAAATGTAGGTGCCGTAGCTTTCTACGCTTGACCAGTACTTCTCATTGGTGACGTTATCAACGCCAACGCGCCAGACCATATCATGATCGTTCAGCTTGGTGCGGTAACGCACGCCAAGATCCAATGTGGTGTAGCTATCCAGCGACTTGGTATTCTGCGCATCGGCATACTGCGAACCTGAATGATTCACATAAGCCGTGGCTGTTAAACCCTCCACCGGTTTGATGTCGTATTCAGCACCCAGTACGAAGTAGTAGCGAGGAACACCAATCGCCTGCTTACCATTTAACGTGCCGTTGGCAGATTCGGTGATCTGCGCATCCAGCCAGGTGGCGCTGCCATTCAGACGGAAACCGAGTACCGGTTCGCCAAACAGATTCAGCTCTACACCACGGTTACGCTGCTCACCATTCAACGCATAAACGTTATCGCTGTTGGTGATAGCGTTAGGTTTGCGGATATCAAACAGTGACAGCGCGCCACCAACACGATCGAAGTCGACTTTCACGCCCACTTCATTCTGCTTAGAGTGCGCGATGCCGGTGGTTTTACCATAGTTGGCTGCGGTATTTGGCGCCGCGCTACCCGGCTGCAGTGCTTCGGTGTGGTTGGCATAGAAAGAGACCTCTTTCCATGGCTTGTACACCACACCGTAGGTTGGCATCCAGCGGCTGGCGTCAAAGCGAGAATCGGTATCTTCCGCACCCGTGTTGTTATCGTAACTGCGCACCACCACTTTCTGATGACGTGCACCGGCGGTGAACAGCACGGTGTCATCGAAGAAGCCCAGCGTATCGCTCAACAGATAACCCTGGGTGCGCGTACGGCCGGTGGTCAGCGGATCGTGATAATCCCCACTGCTCAAAGTGTTGACCGGAACAGCGGTGGTCGGGGTGTTATAAATATTGGTGTCTACAGACCCTGCGCCATAACGCCACGCCGTTTTAACCGCCTGAGTCACCGCAGAATAACCAAAGTTAACTTTGTGGGTGACAAATCCGGTGGTGAAGTTACCGCGAATACCCGTCATGCCGCTGAAAGCATCGTTGATACGGTTGGTATCTAAACGGCCATACTTCGCATCGCCGCTCGCATCAGATACCGCCGGGCTGGCATACAGGCCAATTTCATGCGAATGCTGAGCACCTACCGCACCGTACCAGGTCCAGCTATCGGTTAAATCATACTCGGCCTTCGCCATACCGAATTCACTTTCGATATTGCTGTAAACCCAGGGCTGGCTGGTGTTATGCGTGGCGGCTGTCGGTGCGGGAATGAAGTCCAGTCCACTGACGTTAACGCCAATGCGGTCACCGTGGAAGGTCTGCTTCTGGTAGCCCACGTCCAGTGAGGTACGCAGACGATCGCCACGGTAATCCAGACCGAGGGAGGCAGCAGTGGTGCGGCGTTTAGCGCCATGCACAGCGGTATCCCCTTCACGATCCAGCACATTGACGCGCACGCCAAACTGGTTGTTATCACCAAAACGACGTCCGGCATCAACCGATCCGCCCACCTGAGAAGAGGAGGTGTAATCCAGGCCGACACGCGCCATTGGCGTATCTTCCGCGTGTTTTGGCTCAAGGTTGATCATGCCACCAACGCCTGATGTTGCCGCACCGTTAACCAGTGAGTTAGCACCTTTAAACACTTCCACGCGATCAATCAATTGAGTATCGATCACCTGACGCGGCACGACGCCTGGCAGCCCGCCATAGGTCATGTCATCGCCATCCAGCTCAAACCCACGAATGCGATAGGTTTCAGCGTAGTTGCCGTAGCCCTGAACGTTCTGCACGCTGGCATCGTTGCGTACAACGTCAGCGATGGTTTTTGCCTGCTGATCCTGAATCATCTTCGAGGTGAAGCCGATGACGTTAAACGGCACGTCCATCGCATTCTGCTCACCTAGCATGCCGAGGCGGCCGCCGTGGGCGATTTGCCCGTCGAGGTATGCGGGTACTAAATCATTGCCGCCGGATTTGAACTCAGCTTGTGGCGTCGCGGTAACGGTCAGCGTCTGCTGCTCGTTTTTGGCCGCGGTTGAAGAACTTGTGGTGTTGGTGGTAGCAGCCATCACTGGCAAACAACCGGCACTGACCAGAACGGCAAGCAGCGTCGGTTTCAGTCCGGGATTGAAAGGCGAAGTACGCATGGATATCCCCTGATACGAAATATATTGATAATCATTTTTATTACGGTTTGCGATTATGCGGAGTGCTAATACGAAAGCAAGTAAAATCGCTGAACTTACTCAACTAAGCGTGGTCAGAAGCGCTTATTTGTTAAGAATGCGAAAACTCCCTGCGATAATTGCACTTAGCACCGTGATTTCACTCAGAAATTGTGGGGATTTAAGGCCGGTAAAAATAAGAGTACAGCGGCTTCGTTTATTGAAACCGCTGACATTCTGGAGGATTCAGGCGATGTGGTTTCGTTGATTGAAACCGCTGCCAGTCGGAGAATTTAGGCGACGCGGCTTCACTTATTGAAACCGCTGACAGTCGGGAACAGTTAGGCGTCGCGCCAGCGTTTAAACACCAGCGAGGTGTTGATACCCCCGAAGGCAAAGTTGTTGGATTGAATATAATCGGTATCGATTGGTCGTGATTCGCCGATGATATAGTCCAGATCGCCGCACTCTGCGGCGGGCTGCGTCAGATTCAACGTGGGCGCAAACCACCCTTCTCGCATCATCTCAATGCTCATCCAGGCTTCCAGCGCACCACAGGCACCGAGCGTGTGGCCAAAGTAGCTTTTCAGCGACGAAATTGGCGTGTTATTGCCAAATATCGCTGCCGTGGCCTGACTTTCAGCAATATCACCGCGATCGGTGGCCGTGCCATGGGCATTGATGTAGCCAATCTGCTCCGGCGTCACCCCTGCCGTTTTCAGCGCACGTTCGATGCAGATCTGCATGGTTTCTCGCTGCGGCTGAGTGATATGCGCCGCATCACAGTTGGTGTGGAAACCCACCAGTTCGGCGTAAATAGTCGCGCCGCGTGCCTGAGCATGCTCCAGTGATTCGAGGATCAAAGTTCCTGCGCCTTCGCCAATCACCAACCCATCGCGTTGCTGATCAAAAGGTGACGGTGAAGAATGCGGTGCATCGTTGCGTTGGCTGGTGGCAAACAGCGTGTCAAACACCGCCGCTTCGGAGGGGCAGAGTTCTTCCGCCCCGCCCGCCACCATCACCGTTTGGTAACCATGGCGGATCGCTTCCCACGCATAGCCAATCGCCTGGCTGCCCGACGTACAGGCGCTGGAGGTGGGGATCACCCGGCCACGCAAGCCAAAGAACAACCCGGCATTCACCGCGGTGGTGTGCGGCATCATCTGCACATAGGTAGTACCGGTAATGTTATTGGTGTGCTTTTCCGTTAGCATGGTGGCAAATTCGCTGACCGGGCCGGTACTGCCGGTGGAAGAGCCATAGGCAATGCCGGTTTCACCGCTGGTCAGCACCGGATGATCGATCAAGCCCGCCTGTTCCAGCGCCAACTCGGTGGCGCGCGTCGCCATTAACGACACACGACCCATCGAACGAATGCGTTTACGCGTGTAGTGAGCGGGCAGCTCGAAGTTATCGACCGGGGCACCGAGCAAGGTATGCAAGCCGTCGTAAATCTGCCATTCCGGCATTTTACGCACCGCATTTTGCCCCTGTTTGATGCGCGCAGCCACCGCTGGCCAGTTTTCGCCAAAGGCGGTGACGCCCCCCATTCCGGTTACCACGACCCGCTGCATCACAGCATACCTCCATTGATTGAAATCACCTGACGCGTCACGTAGCCCGCAATATCCGACATCAGATAGCTGGCGAGTCCGGCGACTTCCTCAGCCGCTCCCATGCGCTTCATAGGAATGATCTTCAGCGCTTCGTCGATCACCATCGGCTCCAGATCGGTCATGCCGGTGTCGATTAAACCCGGCGCGATACAGTTCACCGTGATTTTGCGTTTTGCCAACTCGATGGCCAGCGCTTTGGTGGCACCGATAATCCCGGCTTTGGCCGCGCTGTAGTTGACCTGACCACGGTTGCCCATGATGCCAGACACCGAGGATAAGGTGATGATACGGCCGCCTTTGCGCAGACCAATCATCGGCATCACACAGGGATGAATCACATTGTAGAAGCTGTCGAGGTTAGTGTGGATTACACTGTCCCACTCGTCCTCAGTCAAGGCCGGGAAAGCGCCGTCGCGCGTGATACCGGCATTGTTCACCACACCGTAATAGGCGCCGTGATCGGCAATGTCGCTTTCAATCGCGGTGCGCGTGGCCTCGCGTTCGGCCACGTCAAACTGCAGGATGCGCCCCTGGCCACCCGCGTCAGTGATCTCCGCCAGCGTCTGTTGTGCGCCCGCCGCATCACGGTGGTAATGCACCACCACGTTGAAACCGTCCTGCGCCAGACGAAGCGCGATGGCGCGGCCAATCCCTTTACTGGCGCCGGTCACTAATACGCTGCGTGTCATGGCTGCATCCCTTGTTGTAATTGATTAAGTTCCTGTTCATCCGGCTGATAGGTATTCAGCCGACCGCTGGCAAGGACCGTGTCCTGGCTGCGGATCTCGCCTTCGAAGCTGCCGAGCTTATCGTCACGCATCAGCAGATGCATTTCCACCCGCAGCGTGCTGTCTGAGGCAAAGGTGGCGGCAGTGGCACGATAGCCGCGCCCGCCTAATAACATACCGGGTCGGATATCCCGATCTCCGCGCTGGCGGGCATGAAACCCAGACCAGACGCCGACGGTCTGCGCCATGATCTCGACGCCAAACCACGCGGGCAGTTCACCCTGCGTATTGAGAAACGGAGCGAGTACGCCATGGTGGTTGATTGTCACTTCACACACTACGCGCTCGTCGCTGACCTGAATCACGCGATCCAGCAGCAGCATCGGTGCACGGTGCGGCAGATAATCACCCACCGGCAGAAAATCAGTCATGAGGCTTTCCTACAATCAGGCAGGTGTTGTTCCCGCCAAAAGCAAAAGAGTTTGAAGCAATGATCGGACGCGCGAGCGGCTGCGGTGACGTCAGCAGCCCACAGGCGGGCAGCGTGCTATCCAATGTGGTAGCGCTAAAATCCTGCGCCGGTAACGCCAGATTTTGTTGCACGATAAGTGCCGCCAGCGCCGCCTCGGTCGCACCCGCCGCACCCAGCGTGTGGCCCGTCAGATGTTTGGTTGAGCTGCACGGCACGCGATCGCCAAACAGGCGATGAATCACGCCTGATTCGACCTGATCGTTGAGCGGCGTCGCGGTGCCGTGCAGATTAATGTAGCCAATATCCTGCGGCTCTAATTCGGCCTGCTTTAGCGCCATCTTCATCGCCTGCTCAGCACCAATGCCTTGCGGATGCGGAGCCGACATATGCCAGGCATCCGATGATTCCCCCGCACCAAGCAGCGCCAGCGGCTGCGGTTCTCGCGTCAGTAACAGCAGCGCCCCCGCTTCGCCAATCGAGATACCGTCACGCTCGGCGCTAAACGGCGCACACTGGCGTTCAGATAATGAATCCAGGCTGGCAAAACCATTAATGGGCATGCGGCTCAGTGAATCCGCGCCGCCCACCAGCGCCACATCCACCAGACCAGCCTCAATCAAGCGCTGTCCACTGATCAACGCGCGTGCACTGGAGGAACAGGCAGTAGAAATCGTGTACGCCGGGCCATCCAGTTCAAGGTAGTGCGCCAGGAAACGCGATGGATCGCCCAACTCCTGCATGCGGTAATCGTAACCCGGCAAGCCTCCGTCAACCTGACGATCGCCTTCGTCCACGCCCGACGTGCTGGTGCCCAGCACCACTGCGACACGTTCACGACCAAAGCGGGCAATCGCCGCATCGACAGCCGGGCGGATCTGCGCCAGTGCCGCCAGCAGCAGTTGATTATTGCGTGTGCTATGCGCGGCAAGGGCGGCGGGCACTGCTGGCAGTTCGCCCGGCACCTCGCCGAGCCAGCAGGTTTTACCTTGCTGCAACCAGCCTTCACGCGGCTGCATGCCGGGTGCATGGCCTAAGGTTAACTGCGCGGCAATCTGCTCCAGCGTATTACCGAGCGCATTGACCATGCCAAACGCCGAAATGTAGATCATGACGATGCGTCCAGATGCTGGATTTGAATTTGATAACCAAATGCGCGCTGGTCGATGCTGATCGGTTCACGCACGGTTCCCCGTTGCAGATAGCGAATCAACGTCACCACGTTACCGGCAGGGTCGCGCAACTCACGACGATCACCCTCGTCGACCAGCTGCCAGCCTGGCGGCAACTGCGGCTGCCATGCGCTGAGCGGCCAGTGGCTCAGCATCACATCCGCCAGCACCTGGCTGGCGGGCGGCATTTCGGGCAGCGCCATCATCTGCTGAGTATGAATCCCGTTTTTATCATAGGTCACACGGAATAAGCGAATGCCCAGCGAGGACAAACCCGCCAGGCTGATTTGCTGTGAATCGGCGCTCAGCAGCACCAGCAGTGACTGGGTTTTACCTTTGGCGTGGCCGGTCAGCAGTTGCTGCTGCTGAAACGCGGGTGAAATGCCCGGCGCAGGCAAAGTCACGCGCACGCCCGGTTTCAGCCACGCGGTGGGCCGATCGGATGGGCTGTCATGCTGCGCACAACCGCTTAACAGCAGGCTCAGCATCAACAACAAAGCACCTGTTTTCATCGTTGCTTCCTTTTCCCTGGTGCCAGCGCCAGCGGCGCTAACAAGAATGCACAAAAAATCCCGCTGCACAGCACGGTGCCAAAACCACTGATCGCCGCTGTGCTACTGAACACCAGCATGCCCAACGTCAGCAGAGTGGTCATCATCGCCAGCGTAACCGCCAGCATCGAGGTCAACGGCGTACCGCGCGGATTACTAAAGAACAGCGTGTAATTGATGCCGATGCCGAGCACCAGAATCAGCGCCAGCAAGGCGAATAAGTTCAGGCTGGCGCCAATCCAGCCTAACGTCGCCAGCGCCGCCGCCAGCGACAGCCAGGAAGGCAAGGCGCTGCGTAAACCCGCTTGCAGGCCAAGGCGCACGATGTAACTTACGGTGATCAGCAATAACGCCAGTGCCAACAGGCCACTCAGCAGCGTACGCCAGAAACGGAACAGCTCATCGTAGCTGGCTTTGCGATCGACCCAGCTCACGCCCGCCTGCTGCGTTGCTAAGTCGAGTAACGCCGCACTGTTTTTCACGCCATTGACCGGCACCAGCACGCTGCTGCGTCCATCCGGCAGCGAGAGCCACAGCAAACGCCAGCCCTCACTCAGCGGACTTGCCAGCCAGTCATCGGCTTTGACTGGCATCGCCGTTAAGTCGGCATGAGTTATCGTGATGCCCGCCTGTGTTAACCGCGCCAGGATAGTTGGCGCAGCCTGCTGCAACAGCTGCAGATCCTGCTGTTGCTGATCCAGAGAATTAAGCGGCAAGACACGATAACCTGCCATCCAGCCCTGCTGCTGCGCCAGTTGCAGCTTGGGGGTTAATTCACTGAGACGCTGCAATGCTTGCTGCTCGTTATCGCCCCATACCACAAACCAGGTTTGGTCGGCCTGTTGTCCCGTCAGCTGTGCCAGTTGCCGATCCTGAGCCAGTAATTTAGCCGGAGCGCTCTGCAGATGAGCAATATCATCATCGACGCGCAGCTGAATCATGCCGCTCAATGCATAGATCGCCACCAGTAGCGGCAATCCAACTTTCAACAGCTTGTTGCGACGCCATGCCGCTAACCAGCGCGCCAGCCACACTATGCCGGGAATCGGTCGCACCGGCAGGCCTCGCACCAGCCATGGATAAAAACAGATCACCGTCAGGCAAGAGGCACTTAACCCGCTGGCGGCGAACACCGCCAGTTGGCGTAAACCGGGGAACGGTGCCAGCAGCATCAGCAACCAGGCAATCGCCGTGGTGCCCAGTGCCAGCAGTAACGTGGCGCGCACTTTATGCAGGCTTTGCCACGGCGAGGACTGCTCGCCGTGCACCATGCGTTCCGTCAGGTAATACAAGGTGTAATCGGCAGAGATGCCGACAATGCTGAGGCTCATCACTAAAGTCGTGAGATGTAGCTCGCCAAAGCAGAGCAAAGTCAGCACCGTGCCCGCCATTGCGCCTATCGCCACTGAGAGCGCACACAGCGCCAGCGGCCGCAGTGAGCGGAACACCAGCCACACCAGCAGCAACAAGCCTGCCAGCGTTACGCTGCCGAGCGTTTCGACATCATGCTGCGCGCGCTGGCTGGCATCATCGCTGAACAGCACCGTGCCACGCGTTAACAGCTGCGCATCCGGCCAGCGCGTTTTTAACTGCTGTTCAAGCTGGTTAAGTGCGGTCACCAACTGATGGCTCTGCTGAATGCTAAAGGCATTGCTGGCCAGTTCACCGTGCAGGAAATACCAGCGGCGCTGCGGGGCATCATTCACGGTTAACCAGCCGTTATGCAGCACCATTTTGCTGGCATTCTGCTGCAGTGCCAGCTGTGCGCCACGCACCAGCATCAACGGATCGTTTTGGATCTCTTTACTGCCGACACCGGCAAACGCGGAGAAAAGCTGCGCCAGAATCCAGTCGGCTTGAGCTGTGCCGCCACTTTGCAGACGTGCCCGCGTTAACGGATCGATCAGGCCATTGCGATGCTGGAAAGCGTAAGTGCCCCAACGCTGCATCTGATCCTCATCCAGCGCACCGCTGACCTGTTTCAGCATCGGCAGCGCCTGCAGCTGCGCTTGCCACCACTCCGCCGCTTCATCGCCGTGATCGTTATCGGCGCTCACCAGCCACACCAGCTGACGATCCAACCGCTGCATAAAGCCTTGCTGAATCTCTGCCGGTGCCTGCCCGAGATTTTGTTGCGGCAGTAAAGCCAGCACGCTGCTATTCAGCTGGCTGCGCGGCAACAGGATGGCAAGAGCCACCGCCAGCACCAGACACACCGCCAGCCACAGCAGCGCAACGGTTTTCTCACTGCGCTGGGGCAAAACGCGCTCGCTCTTCATCAGTCAGTTGTTTTGGTTCGATGCGGGTATCACTCAGGGTGATGGCGGTTTTATCGCCCTGCTTATCATCCAGCGTAATGCGGTTAAGGAAGGCTGCGCCTTGCAGGTCGATGCGGTTGAAGATTTTATTCAGCGGTGCCGCTTTCGGTGTCAGGCTCAGCTGCCACTGGTCATTGCCTTGATCGCGGAAATCCAGTTCGAAATTCTCGCGCAGCACCTTTTCGTCGGCCTGGAACAAAGCGCGCAGCAGATGATTGAACTGGAACATCTGCGGATTGCTGTCGGCAGTGATCACCTGAGGAGGCTGACCGCTCATGCTCTGCACCATACGCTTATCATCGAGAATCAGGGTCATGACAAACGGCGTGGCCTGATGCCACCATAAACCTTGCTGTTGGGCGATTAATAACTGGCCGCGCGACACCAGCGGCTGCGACATACCAGCAATGGTGCGCACCTGTTCGAAATTGGCACGGATCACTGGCTGGCTGGCAAAACGCTGCTGCAGCTGATCCAGCGTCACGGCATGCGCGCTGGCACAGATCAGTGTTAACAGTAAGCAAAATAGTCTGATCACGGTTTAACTCCCAGGCGCTCAAACAAAATGTCCGGCGAAACGAAATTCATCTCCTGACTCGCCGCATCCACCGCCACCTGCAGCGTGTGCGCTTTGGTGGTGATCTGGTCCGCGGCATTGCGGATCACATAATCAATACGCAGGCGATTTTCGTATTCTGTAATGCTGGCTTCGACGCGGATCACCTCTTCGCAACGCAGCGGCTGGCGGTATTTAACACGCGTGTCCACCACCGGCCAGACAAAACCGCTGGCGGTCATCTCACCGTAGCTGTAGTTGATGCTGCGCAATAGCGCTTCACGCGCCACTTCAAAAAAGCGGAAATAGTTGCCGTGCCACACCACGCCCATCGGATCGCAGTCGTGGAAAGACACGGTTAATTCAACCTCAGCGCGCCAGATCCGTTCACTCATCGCGGCTCTTCTCCTCTGGTAAGGTCCAGAAATCATAAAAGTTAAACCAGTCCAGCGGCGCCATCAGCGCATGCTGTTGCAGTCGTTCGGCGTAGCGATCCACCGTGGCCTGCAGCGCCGCCTGTCGTTGGGCGCGCGTCAGCAGGATCGGATCGGCGAACGGTTCACAGTGCACGCGCAGTCGGCCCTGTTCACGCAAGGCAAACATCAACAGCACCGGACAGCGCAACGCGGCCGCCAGCACAAAAGGCCCCTGCGGAAACGGTGCCGGACGGCCCATAAATTCACTCCACACCACGCGGCGTTCGCCCCCGCGCTGGCGATGCACGGCGGTACGATCGCCAACAATCGCCACCCATTCACCGGCATCCAGTTTTTGCTGCAGTAGGATGGCGGTATCCGGGCCGATGTCGGTGACCGGCATCAGATTCACCCCAGCCTGCGGTGCGATGCTCTCCAGCACCTCGCGAAAGCGCTGGGCGTTGTCGGTGAACACCAGCGCGTTGATAACCAGCCCGCTGACCTGCTTTGCCATGGCGCGGCAGGCCTCGATATCACCCAAATGCGACGCGAGGATCAAATGTCCTTTGCCATCCGCTGCACGAATAACCGCTTCGGCACCCGGCGCAAAATCAATATCGCGCCCCCACTGCACATCCCCGCGCCAGCTGGCGACTTTGTCCAGCATGCTGTAACCAAAGCGCAGAAAGTGGCGATAGCTATTGATTGGCGTTGGCAGCGCAATCTGCTGTTTGCTGGCTTCGGCCTGTACCCGCGTGAGCCACTGCTGAGAAGCGGCACGCGCTTCACGTCCGCTCAGCCAATACACCGCCACCACTGGCCACAGCAACAGCACAAACGGCAGCCGCCCGGCGCGACGATACAGCCACAGCATAAAACGCAATCCGCTCTGGCCACGGCGCTCTGGCGTGGCGGACCAGTGCTGTGCTGTTTTACGACGGCTCAGTAGTTGTGGGATACGCGGCAACATGCCGAAGAACAGGCGCGTATGCATCCATGAGATACGCAGGTTGTCGTACAGCGCATCAAAATGCGACAGACCACTTTCCGGATAGGTGACACGCGTGCTGATAAAGCGGCTCGGCGTGCCCTGCCAGTAAAGTCGCACCATGATTTCGGTATCGAAATCCATGCGCTGGCCAATCGGACGACGGTCACACAGTTGCAGTGACGGTTGCAGCGGATAGACGCGGAATCCGCACATGCTGTCTTTCAGCGAGAATGACAGCGTTTCGATCCACACCCAAAAATGGGTGATGTAGCGGCCGTACAAGCGGGATTTAGGAATGGAATCATCGTAAACAGGTTGGCCGGAGATCAGGCAATCGGGATAGCTCTCCGCTTCCGCCAGCATACGCGGCGTGTCTTCCACCTGATGCTGGCCGTCTGCGTCGAGTTGCAGCGCATGGCTGTATCCTGCCGCAGCGGCTCTGCGCATGCCGGCGATCACTGCCGCACCCTTACCCTGATTCTCCGGCAAGGTGAGGATATCCAGCTGTGGGGCGTCGAGCGCGGCGATCTGCTGCTGAGTCTGCGCATCACTGCCGTCATCGACAATGATCACCGGCAGATTAAAGGGAGCCAGCCGCGCCAGCACCGAGGCCAGCATGGCGCCGTGGTTGTAGCAGGGAATCAGCACACAGGGTTTGAAAGACGCACTCAGCACAGGCGAATCTTCCCGCTGCTGGCAATCTCAGCGCTGTCC
The DNA here is from genome assembly GCF_016625195.1 of Erwinia sp. S63. Taxonomy (GTDB): domain Bacteria; phylum Pseudomonadota; class Gammaproteobacteria; order Enterobacterales; family Enterobacteriaceae; genus Pantoea. Next base: position 270,129 of record NZ_JACVUP010000002.1, on the reverse strand, counting down.
GCGCGCATCAGGCTGTAGCTGAAGCTCAGCAGTGATTTTTCTTCCTGCCAGTTCAGCTGCAACTCCAGCTCCGCATCTGGTGGCACCGGTTGCTGAAATTTGATGTTCTCGATAGAACGAAAGTGTTTACCGATCGCCAGACGTGACAGACCGTAGTGCAATGCCCAGTCAAGCTGCGCCACGCCGGGTAGAATCGGTAAGGTCGGGAAATGGCCGCGGAACCAAAACAGATCCGCGGCAGCGTGCAGGCGCAACGTCAGCGTCGTGCCCTGCTGCTGGGCGTTGAGTTCAACCGGCAACATCAAACAGTTCCTCAATTTGGGGCCAGGCGCGTTTGCTTTGCGCCGTAACCGGAATCGCGTTGACCACGCGCCAGTAGCGCGGCATGGCAACCGGCTCCAGCCAGGGTTGCAGCGCGATTTTCCATTGTTTCTTACGTTGGGTCAGCGTTGCCGCATCCAGCGTGTCCGGCAAGGCCAGCACCACGCCAATCGCCTGACGGCCATGACGCTGAATCGCCAGAGCGGCTGCGTCTTCTACGCCGGGCAAGGTTAGCAGACGCCGTTCAATCTCGCTCAGTGAGACGCGCTTATCTTCAATCTTCACCACCCGGTCCTGACGGCCCGCCAGCTGAAACGTGCCGGAGGGCTGTTGTACAATCCGATCGTCGAGCGGCCAACCTTCAGGGGTATCCAGCAGCGCTGAAAACACCCGCCAGCCGGCTTCCTGCTGTACCAGCTTAACGGGTGGGAAACAGTGCCATGGGGCGTTTTCCGCCTGCGCACAGCGCCAGCCAATCACGCCGGTTTCGGTGCTGCCATAAATCTCATCCACCGCACACTCAAAGGCGTGCTGAGCGTGCTGTGCATCAGCCCAAGGCAATGCCCCGCCAGCCGAAACAATCAGCGCACATGACGGTGCATCCAGGGCAGGATCCAGGCGACGTAAAAAGGCCGGGCTACTGATAAAGGCATAGCGACGATCGCGACGCTGATCGGCCAACTGCTCACCATAAAAAATTTGCTGGGCGGCAAGTGGCAAGCTCAGCGCCATCGGCAACACAATGCGAAACGTCAGGCCATACAGATGTTGATGGCTCACTGACGCAATCACGTAGCACTGCTGCAGACGATCGGCCCATAACTCCGCCAGCCACTGCGCTTCAAGATCGAGTGCACGCAGTGATTTCACCACGCGACGCGGCGTGCCGGTGGAACCAGAGGTGAACAACACCAGCGCGGCATCTTCGGCGATGGCAGGCAGTTCGCCCAATGCCAGAGCGCCATCCCAGCGCAACTGCGGCAGAGAGACCGCCAGTGGCATATCACTAATCACACCATCCAGCTGATCGGCCATCTCTTCCAGCTGCGCGGCGCGACAATGTCCGGGGATCACCGGCGTTTTACCGGCGTGCCATAGCGCCAGCAGCGCCGCCGTGAAGTGATAACTGTTATCGAAGCACAACGCCCAGTGCTGGCCCGGCAGCCGTTGCAATGTTTCCATTAACGCCAGCACCTGCTGACGCATCTCCGATAACCAATGCTGTTGCTGCCCTTGCCAGGCCACCACACGATCCGGCGCAGCCAGCCAGTCGCGGATACTCACCACCTTCATGCCTTGTTCCTCATACGCTGACGCAGCAACCATTCGCCGCCCATCAGCGTGCCCATCAGCAGATAGCTGATGCACCCATTCCAGAGTGTCCACAGCGAGAGATCATTGAGCAGACAAGTGACCAACGCCACGCTGCCATTAATAATGAAAAACCCACACCATACCTGTGTCACGCGGCGCGTATAGCGCACGGCCCGCGCGGGCAAATCCGGTTCACGCAGCCGCGCTAAACGCTCGACCAGCGGCATCGGGCTCCACAAAGATGTGCCAAACAGCAGCAACATCAGCCCATTCACGACTACCGGATACCACAGTAACAAATGCTGACTGCGCAACAGCATGCTGGCGAGGCACAGTAAGGTCCCCACCAGCGCCAGCGACAGCATCACCCGCCCCATCGCGCCCTGCGCATGACGTAACTGCCAGATGCGCCAGCCAAACAGCAGGGCTAACACAGCAATCACGCCGCGCCATTGCGGATGGGTGACGGCAAGCCACACCAGAAACGGCCAGGCCAGCAGGGCCAGACCATTTAACAGGCGCAGAAATGCTGTCATGCCGGAAATCAGGCTTCGTCGCGCATCAGTTGATCGACAGCGTCCACCACATCCTGCACGGTGCGTACGGCACGGAAGGCTTCGGGTTTGATTTTACGGCCGGTACGTTTTTGCAGGTGCACCACCATGTCGACCGCATCGATGCTGTCGAGTTCGAGGTCTTCATACAGGCGGGCATCCGGGCGGATATCATCGGCATCAATTTCAAACAGCGAGGTGAGCAGCGAGGCCACTTCCTGGTAAATTTCGTCTTTATTCATCATCTTGACTGTTCTCAGGCTTGCTGTTGTTCAACAAACGCGGCCAGCGTGGCCACGGAAAAAAAGTGCGCGCGTAAGGTTTCGCTTTCTGCGGAAAGCTGTACGCCGAAGCGATTTTTCACCGCCAGTCCCAGTTCCAGAGCATCGATAGAATCGAGCCCCAGCCCTTCACCAAACAAAGGTGCGTCGGTTTCTATATCGTCCGGGCTGATATCTTCCAGATTCAGCGTGTCGATAATCATCAGTTTGATGTCGTCAATCAGTGCTTGCATAACTTACTTTGTCTCTTCAGGGACCAGTGCCTGTTGCAGGTGACGCGTCAGTCGACGCGCAGCGAGCGGCTGCACATCCTCATCGGCTTCACTGAAGGCCTGGCTATCAATACGCGATTGTACGCGTACAGTAAAAATTGGTTTAACCAGCGGAATCTGATACCAGCGACTTTGCTTATCGAGCATACGCTGGGTGCAGCTAATGTGTACCACGCGCAGATCGCATCCGGCACGCACCGCAATATTGGCGGCTCCGCGCTGCAGTTTCAGCGGTTCACCGTAACGGGTGCGCGTTCCTTCAGGAAAAATCAGGATGGTATCGCCGCGTGCTAAACGTTGCTGGCTATCCGGCAGCAAGGTATCGGCTTCGCTGTTAATCAGATAATCGGCAGATTTGATCACGCCATTAAAAAAAATGTTGTGCTGCAGTTCGGCCTTCACCAGACAATCCATTTCCGGCAGTACCGAAGCAATCATCACGTAATCAATTAATGAAGGATGATTGGCGACAATCAGGCAGCCGCGATCCTGGCGCAGTAACTCGGCACCAATGATCTGATAATCGTAGACACCGACAAAGCGACAGAAGCGCAGGAAACAGCGGAAGCTCCACGCAATGCTGCTGCGTGCAATCTGACGACGACGCAGGCCATCGCGCTGAATCAGCAGTAGCAGGTTAAACCAGGTCACAGACAGCAGCAGACCGCCCACGCTGAACAACGTAAAACTCACCGCGGTCATCACCAACCGCCAGTAAAAGTTGCAGCCAGCACGCCAGCGCTGGGCACGCGAATTATTCGCCATCATGACGTTCCCAGTGCCACAGGTGACGTTCACCGGCAATTGTTATTTTCGCATCATCACGCAACATCGCCTGCAGGAATTGCAGACTTTGCGGTAAGGCTTCGGGCTCGGATCGTGCAGATTCTGCTGTACAGCGCCACGCATCGCCGGATTGCAGCACCAGTGCCACTGCGTAAGGGGCGTTGAAACGGTCAATTTCAGGCAGCCAGGTCTGATAAAAGGCGGGTACGACGCCATCGAAATCCACCAGCAGCACCTGCGCATAACCCGCCTGATGCAAAGCCGTGACTTCAAGTAACCCCTGTTGAAAACTGTCCATGCCCGCTGAAATCGATGAAGAGACCAGCGGTTGTTTCGACGCTATGGTTAAGCTGCCCACTGCAGAGTTATGCACCGACATGGCGAAATCGGTCGGCGACAGCGCCTGCTGATCTTTTAGCGCCGTCAGTATGCGCAGATTACGTTCCAGCTCACCGTGGCGGCTGGTAAACACAATGGCACCCACTGATTGACGCGCGAGAAGCGCCAGTCCGCACTCCACAGCCGCACGGCTGCCCGCACTCAGGCGACGCGCGGTCATCATCGGCAAAAATTGGGGTTTGGCGATCGGTAAGGTGACATCCAGCGCAGATGGCTGCCCGGCCCAGCTCTGCCACTCATCGGCGGTACTGTGACCCGGTGCAATCGCATGCCAGTCAACCAGGGTGTAAGCGAGTTTCATACCTGTATTCTTTCTTCAGCCTCAGGGATGGTCAGATTTTCGCTGTGCGGCATCCCTTCCCTGCTTGCGTTCGAGTCCGTCATCCGTCTCGTGCGGATGTCACCGATTAACAAGGCGGGCACGTGGCCCGCCTGTTTTCTCTTTCGGCAGCGTTAGCGTTTTCTTTAAAACATTATCTCAGCGATGATGCATGGCGCTTATTTTACGGCCTGAAGCGCAAGACGCGTCTGGATACCCTCGTTTAAATTCTGAATCCAGCGGTTGTAGTTACGATGGATCTTACCGCTCCCCGCTCTCAGATTAGTGCTGCTCACGTAATCAATGCGGTAGCTGTTTGCGGTGTAAGTGATGCGAATATCGGCCGTACGGCCGCGCTCGAACAATTGACCGTTCATCAAGCCTGGACCTGCTGGAGAAATCACCCAGTGACTGGCCGCACCGGCTTCAATGATGGCACGCTGCATTTGGCTATCCGTGTAGCTCTGCCCAACGGTCTGGTTCACGTTCTGAATCGGTGCGGTACGCGGTGCGCAACCGGTCATTAATGCCGCTGTTACGATTAAGGCAAGCGCCGCTTTTTTATTCATCATTTCCCTTGTTTCCCCTGTCGTAGCCAATCGCCACAGATGGCAACCGTGTGCGTGATTAACTTGCACTGATCCGTTTAGACTTTGTAAAGCGCGCGAATAATACCACTATATGTAAAGACAAGTAAAAAAAAGCACGAATGACTTAAGAACCGACGCATATCATGGCAAAAGCAGAATTAGCCGGGTTTACAGCGAAAAATCTGCCGCAAAATCGCTTTGCAGCATGATGTTTACCCCTGCCAGCCGCCGCCAAGCGATCGGTAAAGATCGATTTGTGCGAGCAGCAGAGTGTTTTTCACTGAAACGATATTGAGCTGAGTGCTAAACAAGGTGCGCTGAGCGTCCAGTTCATCCAGATACGAGGCATAGCCGTTTTGATAGCGATTACGTGCAATGCGGTACGCTTCTGTTACATACCCTTCCTGCTTCTGCAATTCCGCTAGCTGTTCCTGGCTGCAACGAATGGCATCCAGCGCGTTATCCACATCTGAAAAGGCACTGCGTACTACTTTTTCATAACCATAAAGCGCCTGGTTGCGGGCGGCCATCGCCACATCCACCTGCGCCGTCAGCGCTTCGCGGTTTAGCAGTGGTGCGAGAATGCTGCCACCAATACTCCACAGGCGGAACGGATTATCCAGCAGCTGATGGAGCTGGTAACTTTGCAGCGTGCCGGTAGCCGTCAGATTGAGCGATGGCAATAGATCCGCCTGCGCCGAGGCCAGCGAAGCATCCGCTGCAATCAGCTGGCGCTGTGCCTGCACAATATCCGGACGACGGTTAAGCAGCTGAGACGGCAACAGCGATGGCAGCGTTTGCGGTTTGACGTGGTCAAAGTTGCGAGTACGCGCAATCTCTCGCGGATTCATCCCCACCAGCACGCTGAGTGCATTCTCTTGTTGTTCGATCTGATGCTGCAACTGCGGCACCTGCGCTTTGGCGGTCTGATATTCCGATGCCGCCTGCATCCACTCCAGTCGTGAGGTATAGCCGGTTTCAAACTGGCGCTGCGCCAGATTTAACGAGTTTTCACGCGTGGCCAGCGTGGCTTCGGTGACGCGCAATTGTTCGTCGAGCGCGCACAGGCTGAGGTAGCCGGAGGCCACCGAGCTGGCGACGGTCAATTCCGCGGCTGAAGCCGCGGCACGCTGGGCATCCAGTGACGCTTGCGAGGCACGAATGCTGTTGCTGCGGCTGCCCCAGAGGTCCACTTCATAATTAGCCTGTAACAGCCCCTGGAATACCGCGTTTTCATACGGTTGCCCGGTTACAGCCGACAACGCGCGCTGATGGGTGGCTGCCACGCCCGCTGATAGCGTGGGGAAATTGTCGCCCTGCGCGGCACGCAATTGCGCACGGTACTGATCGACCCGTGAGCGGGCAATCAGGATATCGCTGTTATGTTGCAACGCCTGATTGACTAAACGATTAAGGTTATCGTCGCCAAAGCGTTGCCACCACTGCGCTTCAGGTGCCGCTGAAGGGCCTACCTGCTGGCGCCAGCTTTCCGGGATCGGTAAAGAGGTTGGGGCCTTTTCCACTTCTGTCGCACAACCGCTGACCATCAATGCCATCAATGAGGCAAGGAATAACCGCTTCATGGCGCATCCTTGTGCGGCTCTGCTGCGGTATCAATGTTGACTTCAACCGACATGCCGGGACGCAATCCTTCGGTGTCATCAAGAATACGGATACGCACCGGAATGCGCTGGGCGATTTTGACAAAGTTACCGGTGGCATTGTCTGGTGAAATGGCACTGAATTCAGAGCCCGCAGCAGGTGAGATAAACTCCACCCGACCGTTAAAACGCTTGCCGTCCAGCGCATCAACCCGAATGGTCACTGGCAAACCTGGGCGCACGCGTGCCAGCTGTGTCTCTTTCAGATTGGCGATCACCCACTTGTTATCCGGCACCACCGAAGTCAGTCGCGTGCCCGCCGTAACATAGGTGCCTTTACGCACCGACAATTGCCCCAGCTGTCCACTATCCGGCGCGATGATGCGCGTGTTGGCCAGATCGATATTGGCCAGTTCCAGTGCGGCTTTGGCGCTGGCGACATCACCTTCCAGTGAACCGCGATTTACAATCACCGTTTGTAAACTCTGCTGCGACACCGCAACCTGCGCATCGGCCTGACGCAGTTGCGCCTGAGCCTGTGCATTGGCCGCGCGCGATGCATCACGCTCGCGCACGGAAAGCGATCCATCTGCTGCCAGGTTTTCCACACGCTTGAGATCAAGGCTGCTTTTCAGCGCCTGCGCTTTGGCATTCTCCAGCGCGGCTTTATTACTGAGAATATTCGCCTCCGCGCTGCGGCGCTGCTGCTGGTTATTATTTTGCGCGGCAATTTTCATATCCAGCTGCGCCTGCGCCTGATGTACACGCTGGCGATAGATACGATCGTCAATGGTCATCAGCAACTGCCCTTTGGTGACCGGCTGCAAATCCACCACGTTGACGTCAGTCAGATAGCCGCTGACCTGCGGGCTGATAAAGGTCACCTGACCGCGCACGTAGGCGTTTTCCGTAGACTGAATGGTGCTGGTAAACGGCCACAGCTGCCAGGCGTATAAAATCACCAGTACACCAACAATCACAATGCCGCTGCCGAAAGCGATGGATAGAATGCGTCGGCGGTTGGCGCGTTCGCGTTCCGCAGCCTGAATATCGTCCTGTTGGCTCATGAATTCTCCGTCGGGTTTGAAACTTGCTGACGCTGTTCCGTCAAAGTACGGCGTGCCTGACGCCAGTTGATGTAACGCAGCCGCGTCAGTCGCCACAGCACCCACATCAGGGTGACCAGCGCCATCGCGGCGGTAAGTAAATACGTATCGTTATAGGCCAGCACGTTAGCCTGCAGCGTAGCTACCGCTTGCAGCTGACTGCTGCTTTGTGCACTGAGCAGAACGTTATCAGGCAACTGACTGCTAAACAGTGAACTGTATTGACTGAGGCGTTCGGTGACATTGGGATCGAGCTGAGACAGCTGGTCGCCCAGCAGGCTGGAGTGGTACTTCTCTCGCCAGGTCTGAAAGGTGCCGAGAATCGCCGATCCAATCAGCCCGCCCAGATTTTGGCTCATGCCAAACAGCACCACAAAACTCACCAGATTTTTCGGTTGCGTCACCACTCCGCCAATCCCTAACAGCATCGCGGGCGCAAGGAAAAAGGCGCTGCTGAAGCCGAGCAAAAATTGACTTACGTACAGATTGTTGCCGCGCGTTAGCGGGCTGGATTGTGCGTCCATGTACGAGGCGATGATCATCACCACCAGCGAGGTGACTATCGGCCAACTAAGATGCGTTGGTTTGATGGTCAATGCACTGGCGATCATGCCAAAAATGACGCCGGCAATAATCGCAAACGCCAATCCCCGCATCTGGTCATTCAGCAGCCCAAGCTGTTGCAGAAAGCCCACCGCGCCGGTGTTCTGCTCGGCCAGCACGATACGCATCATGATCATCACAATGCCCAGTCGTACAATCATGCCGTTGCTTAGCCATCGCGTGTTGATCAGTGGATTGGCACGGTTATGTTCTACCACCACCGCCGCGACAATCAGCACCAACGAGATGGCTAATGAAATGCCCAACCACGGCGTGGTAAACCACCATTCGATGCGGCCCAGCGACAGTACGCCGCACAGCAGTGCCATGCCCGGCGCCAGCAGGATAAAGGTAACAAAATCCATCTTTTCAAAGGCTTTGATGCGATCGCCCGGCGGCAACTTCACCACTAAGACACAGCCGAGCGCGATCATCGCCAGCCCCAGCTCAAACAAATACAGGCCGCGCCACTCTTCCAGCTGCAACAATTCTGTTGAGAACAAACGCGCCAGCGGAATCGCCAATTGCGAAGCGGTAATACCGATCACCAGTGCTTTGAGTCGGTGTTTCGCCGGCCAGGCCTGTATTTGGTAATAGATGCCGAGCGAGCTGAGAGCCGCGCCGACCATCCCGTGTGCAGTACGCACAATAATGGCCGAGCTGAGATCGTTGGCCAGGATATGGAAGAACGCCACGATGACATAAAGCACCAGGAACGCTTCGGTAAACAACCGCAGACCAAACTGCTGACGGAATTTGACCAGCAGCAGGTTGATGGAGATATTGCCCATCACATAGACCGCAGGCAGCCAGGCGATCTCATTGCTGTAAGCACCAAAGGTGCCCTGAAGATTGGTCAGGTTGGCGGTGACCAGCGCATTGCTCAGCGCACCGGTGATGGAGATCAGCAGTCCGATAATGCCAAACGCCACACGCTTCGAAGGCGAGTGGATTGGAGTGGAGGGTGAACCCGGCAGCATCGGTTTTTCATGCGGCAGCCATTCACGTTGCGCATAGGGATTGCGTTTTGCCACGATTACATGCTTCCTAATCGCGCCAACAATTGTTGCAGCACCTTCTCGGTCACCGCCAACGCTTCGGGATCGATATCTGCCAGCAGCTGCGCACGCAAAGCGTCCGCCTGTGTTTTCACTTCCGCAAACGCCACGCTGCCCTGCTCGGTGAGCACCAACAGACGTTTGCGGCGATCCTCTTTCGGCTGAACACGCGCCAGCAATTGCTGTTTCACCAGACGATCTACCAGTGGCACCACGCTCGCTTCCTCTAACCCCAGTAGCTGAGCCAGGGCTTTCTGCGTCGGCGGCTCCGTGGCTGTTGCCACTGTCGCGATGGCCATCCAGCTACTCATACTTAAGCCACTCTCTTTCAGGCGACGATCGACCGCCAGCCGCCATGCATGTGCCGTAAGATGTAATAAACGCGAAAAAGGTTGTGGATAATCACTCAAAACGTAGTAGCCTAATGGTTAGATAGCTAACTAAACAAGTGCGTTATTATAAACAAAGCGCGGGCCCGAAGAAAAGTTTGCTTACAATAGCAATGTAGTTTGCGCCCTGCTGCCCTTCCACTTTGTTCTCGAATTGATACAGCCTGCCTTGAATCCATCCCTGTACAGTTATTTTGTATAAGTTTATCCTACACCAAACACAATAAAATATTGATAAATAACGATTAGCACAAATCCCTAAAAAATATCATTGTACAAGTTACCCATCATTGTATAAGTTTACTTCCCGTGAGCCAGCTAACGGCTCCGTAACGAATGATGCACTTTGCGTCGCCTCTGAAGGTGTTTTTTGGATTTCCACCTTCAGAGGTGTCTTTTTTGCGTTGGTTGATGAGTTTGGGTCTTACGCGCCTGTCCGCGCGTAAGTTTTTTCATCATGGAACTGAAGGCCAGGTTGCCATCAGACCGATCTGAAGGGCTTCATACATGCAAAACGCCGCCACCAGCAGTGACGCTATCGCTGACTATTTCAAACTCGCCGGAAACAGTGATAGCACCGAGATGGAAGTTTTCGGGCAGATCATTGCTGAAATCCTGCAAGCCGGCATGCCAGTCACCAATAAAGCTATTATCGCTTCGCTGATTAATCGCCTTGAGATGGAAAGCGATGTGATTCAGCTGGATATTTATCGTCACCTGCTCGAACTGGTGGTTAACAAAACACCTGACGATCTCTCGGTGTAATACCGGATTCCACGGACGGAATCACTCTCTTCTGCGCTCTCCCGCTAGCTTCATCTCTCAATGCCCGCTAACATCATCCGCGTTTAGTGTCCAACTGGTTACTGCCGTGCCGTGACGGCATGCGCAAAATAATAAAAGAGCCTGCACATTTATGAGCCCATCTTCAGAACACGCCCCTGCGGCGAACGATATTACCGTGGGCAGCGTATTACGCTCGCCTGCGCTGCTTACCCGTGAGTGTCTGGCGGGGGTAATTACTGCCCTGGCGCTGATTCCAGAAGTCATCTCCTTCTCTGTTATTGCGGGCGTCGATCCCAAAGTGAGTCTGGTCGCTTCGGTGGTGTTATGTCTGACCTTGTCGATCCTCGGTGGTCGCCCTGCCATGGTCACGGCAGCCGCGGGATCGGTGGCGCTGGTGATTGGGCCGATGGTGCACGTGCACGGCGTGGAATACATTCTTCCTGCGGTGATCCTCGGCGGTATCATTCAGATTATTTTTGGCCTCGCCGGGCTGTCCCGCATGATGCGCTACATTCCGCGTTCGGTGATGCTGGGCTTTGTGAATGCACTGGGCATCCTGATTTTCTTCGCGCAGGTTCCACACGTTTGGGGGCAATCTGGGTTGGTGTGGGTGCTGTTCGCCGTGACGCTGGCAATCGTGCTGCTGTTACCTAAAATCCTGAAAAGTGTCCCGTCACCGCTGGTGGCCATTGTCGTCGTCACCGCAGTGGCGCTGTTGATGGGTTATCGCGTACCTAACGTGGGCGATGAGGGGCCGATGAGTTCCGGCTTGCCTGGATTCACCACGCTGCTGGTGCCGTTTAATTTACAGACGTTGCAGATTGTCTGGCCCACTGCTCTGAGCATCGCCTTTGTCGGTTTGATGGAATCTTTACTCACCGCCAAACTGGTGGACGATATCACCGACACGCCTTCCGGCAAGCGCCGCGAGTCCTGGGCACTGGGCGTCGGTAATATTTTGGCCGGCTTTTATGGCGGCATCGCTGGCTGCGCCATGATCGGTCAGACCATCGTTAACGTTGAGCTAGGCAAAGCACGCACGCGCATCTCCACTATTGCGGCGGGTATTGTGCTGCTGCTATTGGTCACCGGACTGAGTCAAATTATGGCGCAGATTCCGATGGTGGTGCTCGCGGCCATCATGATGGTGGTGGCGGTGAAAACCGTTAACTGGCACAGCCTGCAACCGGCCACGCTGAAGCGCATGCCATGGTCAGAAACCTCGGTGATGGTGCTGACGGTGGTGGTCACCGTTTGGACAGGCAACCTGGCGCTGGGCGTATTGATTGGCGTGATCCTCGCCATGATGCTGTTTGCACGCCGTATTGCCCATGTCATCCATGCTGAACGCAAGTTAAGCGATGACGGTGAACAGGTCTATTACACGGTGCGCGGACCGCTGTTCTTTGGCAGCAGTAACGATTTATTCGAGCATTTCGATTACGCTCACGATCCGAAAACCGTCACCATTGACCTGACGCATGCACAAATCTGGGATGCATCCAGCGTTGCGGCACTGGATGCCATTGAATACCGCTATCAACGCCATGGTGCAATGGTCACGGTTATCGGGCTGGATAACCGCAGCAGCGATTTCCGCGACCGCCTGAGCGGTAATCTGGGGTGATGATTTTCGTGAAGTGCGTTTAAATCACTTCATCCAGAATGGATTGTTCTCTGAGCTGTCATCTCCAACGAGCTGACAGCTTTTTTATGTGCTTGAGTCAGCGAGAGATCAACTACGCTTAGGAGGCAACGCTGGGTTGCCCGAAGAAAGGACGTGATTGATGAAGCATTTTATCGCTGGGATGATGATGATCACTTGTCTGGCAACGTTAATAGGCTGCCAGCAATCCGACAGGCCAATTGGGCCAGATGGACGTCCAAATGTTCCCACTGAGCAGCCGATTCCGGGCGGGCCGATGAGCAAAGGGCCTGTTGGACAACCACAAGCCTGATGGGAATTGTGCCGTTGAGCAGGCACAAAAAAACCGCCCTTGGGCGGTCACGACATTACTGCATATTGCTTTGATTTTATTTGGTTTTAGCGACTACTAAATATGGTACCCGGGGCGGGACTTGAACCCGCACAGCCATAAGCCGAGGGATTTTAAATCAGTCTTTTTAATCACTTTAAACAACAATTTAACCAATATATTCATAATATAATGAAATCACATGACTTATATAAATCATATAGTTAGTGATTCACTCATTCGCTTATTATGAAGATATATTTGGAGTTTTTGAAGCGTTGAGTGGAAGTTATAAAATTTCGAACTTTTCACAAAAAAAGGCGCACTAGGCGCCCTATTATCAATCATTACTTAAAAAAGTAAACGCGACGAACCGCTGTGGGCGTATGCCCAAATGTGTGAGGTGTATGGGTCGTGCCCGTACCAAAAATACGCGATTGAATCACCTCTTAATGAACCAAACAGATAAGCAATTAAAACTAGAACTACTGGGACGGCAGCAGCCATAGCCAGAAAGTAAAAGGATTTCCTCATTAACTTAGGATACGCGCTACGAAGACGGTTGATAATGGAGGAAAGTACAAAAAGCCAGATAAATGCGATAATCGGCATCGCAAAATAAACGCCGGTAGTGCCAAAAAAATATGCCAAGTAGTAAGGCGCTCCAGCCACCTTAACGGCTAAATCCCATGCCGTGTAAAGCAATGAACCTATCCAGCTGAAAGGCGCAGGGGTGTTCATAAGGAGCCATGAGGCGTTTAGTGCCGGAAATGCAACTAACCAGTACAACACTAATACCGGCCCAATGAATGCTATCAGCGTTTTGAACTCATCCCAACTGACATCGATACCACCAGCGCCTCCGCCTCCAGATGCATGATCAGTTTGTGGATGTAATGCAGCCTGTAAATCCCTCTCATGGCGGTAAGCTGCATCCGCGTAGTCAAATTCCTGCGTATTGTCCGCGTAGGTTCTATATTTCCCGTTTTCGTCTCTGTAAACACTCATTCCTACATCCTTATTTGAGAATATTCTGAACGATTATTTAATCAATCACAGTGTTTAGCAAGACATGAAAAAGGGCGCAAATGCGCCCTTCCCACTCCACTAAGTAACAGGTACTGCTGGTTGTCGTCAATTTCTGAGCCGGGAGAGTCACCTCGCCACTGGCAGGTCCGAATATCGAGTGGTGTATGCCGGAGACAACATTTCCGCTTCATTGTCCACGATTTCTGAGTACCCTGACCTGCGAACCATGGCTACCACTTCCCGCTTTGGTCTGAGCCGTTAGTATCAAATGCCGCTTCGCTAGCTTTTCCTCAGTGCCATCCTATTATCAATGTGTCACTTCTACTTACCTGTGATGTTGGCCAACTCTCATTGGAAATGTTTGGCATTGGATTGTGCCAGCCCGGCCTGCCACCAGTACCGGGCTTTTATTTTTCAAGAAGGTATGACGCAGGTTCTCATCCATAGTGATACCTCGACCACCACAATCACATCTTATCGTTGCTCACCCTCTACCAACCGAATGCTTTTACTTAGACCGGAGCTAATTTTTTATTGTCTGAATCTAAACCTTAGATATGAGCTATCATTGCTTAAATTTTGACAACAGTTCATTAGGAATAAATTATGGATGATGTAGATTTGGCGCAAGAACGCGAAGAGGCTCACTTGGCGGCTTCGATGTCAGCGCGTACTCCACGATTGGTGAGCCGAAACGGCAACTGCATCTGGTGTGCGGACGAGCCAATCGTTGCAGCAACAGCTTTCTGTTCGGCTGAATGCGGTGAGGATTATCACAAGCATAAACGTGAGATGAAGCAGAGAATCACTGGTGATTTACTGACCTGAGTGCATCCATTAGAAAATAAAATCCTGCCGGATAATTCTTATCATCGATCATTTTCGGAGCGTTTCGGAAAGTGATGCTACTATAGCCCCGTGATACACACAGCAAACGTGTTGTTTTACGAGAAGAGAATTTTACCATTGAACGAATTTTGGCCCGCCTCTGTGCGGGCTTTTTTGTGGGCTCTAACTAGTAAATTATTCAGAAAGCGTTATTATCAAAAAGTTCCAGTTTTCCTCGGGACTACCAACACTCCATTGATGTATCAGGCATGCAATTGTTGCCGCCCGGGTGACTGTTGTTTCCCGGGCTTTTTATTTTTAGCATTAAATTGGTGAGCCGTCCTGTTCATGTATCGCAGTCACTTCATGCGTGACCACTCCCACAACTGCCACGTCCTCAAGCAAGTCATCTTCCAGCGTCAGGCCGTCATCCGTGATAATCCGGCTAGGGTGCAGATAAGCGTGACCCCATTCATAAAGGCCTGACATATCCAGCAGAACAGGATCGCCGTTCTGTGGCCGCCGCTTCTCATCAACTATGCAACTCCGTCCTTTCCACTCCACCAGGTAACAGGTTGTGCTGGTTGCCATCACCTTTTGAATCGGTAGTGTCATCTCGCCACTGGCAAGTCCGAATAGCGAGTGGTGTACGCCGGTGAGAGCATTTCCCGCTTCATTGCCCACGCTTTCTGAGTACCCTGTCCTGCGAACCATAGTTTCCCCTTCCCGCTCTGGTTAAGGCCGTCTACAACGCGCATCAGCGCCTCACTGTTGGCCCGTGGTTTGTGTTCGTCAAAGAGATTGAGTTGTGAAACGCCCTGACTGAAGAAATCGCCCAGCATAACGCCTGCCTTCATATAACGCCGGTTATCGAGCCAGATGCGATCAAGCATCTCCATAGCAACCCGGATAATGTCGCGGGTGTCGTTGGATGGAGTTAATAACTTACCCATGGCCTGATTGCCGTAATAGATTTCGTTTTCAGCGTGCGGACTGGTTCGAATGAACACGGCTACCTCACGGCAAAACTGGCGTTCACCGCGCAGTTTTTCTGATGCACGTTCGGCGTAGGCACATATCGCCTGGCGCATCTCCATGTAATCGGTTATGCGTGAGCCAAAAGAGCGTGAGCAAACTATTTGCTGTTTGGTCGGTGCGAACTCTTCAATCTCAAGGCATTGCTCGCCACGCAGCTCGCGCACGGTTCTCTCCAGTACCACATTGAAGTGCTTGCGGATGATGTATGTGCTTTGCTCTGACAGGTCTTTAGCGGTCACTATGCCCATCGAATTTAGCTTCTTACTGATTCGCCGGCCAACGCCCCAGACGTCCTCAACTGGCACCAAAGCCATGAGTTTCTTCTGCCGATCGATGTTGGAAAGGTCAAGCACACCGCCGGTCTTGCTCCACTTTTTGGCAGCATGGTTTGCCAGCTTAGCCAGCGTCTTGGTTGGTGCGATGCCCACACCCACTGTGAGATGCGTTTCCTGCTTTATTCGCGCCCTTACCCTGCGCCCGAAATCTTCCAGTGGCTCAATCCTGCTCATTCCCTCAAGCAGCATAAAAGCTTCGTCTATGGAGTAGATTTCAACAGCTGGCGCCATTTCTTCAAGCGTGGTCATTACCCGGTTAGACATGTCGGCGTAAAGCGCATAGTTGGAACTGAAGATGTGGACACCATGTCTTCTGAATTCGTCCTTCAGCTTGAAGTAAGGCGCGCCCATGGGCACCTGCAACTTCTTGGCCTCTGCCGAACGCGCGATGACGCAGCCATCATTATTTGATAGGACGACCACCGGTTTGCCGCGCAGGTCAGGACGGAAAACCGTCTCACAACTGGCATAGAACGAGTTCACATCAACCAGGGCAAACATTATCGGCTCATCGTTTTAATGGAGTGTTTCACTACGCCAAAGATTTCAAACTGGTCAGGGTCGGTAATTGGAATAATCGTGTGAGCAGCGTTCATTGGTTTCAGGTGCAGGAATGGTTTTGTTATTAACTGCTTTACCGTGAACTCACCACCCAATGAAGCAACGATAATGTCGCCGTGCTCAGCCTTGACTGAGCTGTCCACAACAAGCATGTCTCCATCACTGATTCCACCGTCAATCATCGAGTCTCCACTTACCTTGATAAAATAGGTCGAGCTGGGATGACTGATAAGCAGGCTGTTCAGGTCAATACGTTGCTCAACATAATCCTGTGCCGGTGATGGAAAACCACACGGAACTCGGTCAATGAATAATGGCAACTCTAAAATGGCGCGGATTTCCGCAGGTTTGAAAAATTTCATGGCTGTGGTCTCAATAGCAGCACTTCAGTACGCGTTTTTTATTCATTGATTCAGCCATTTGGATTGAATACCTGAAAAACGCGCTCCTCTCCCTCATTCGACGATATATCCCGGAAAGTGGTCGTGTGCGTCTCTATCCACTTGTTGGCAGCTCGCAGTGTGTGTTGCCAGTTCATCCGGTCGAGCTCTTTCACAAAATCGAGGGTGCTGATAGTGAAGCGGCCTTCGGCATCACGTTTAATCGCCTGCCTGAAAGCCATCATTATTTCGTAGTCGCGGGGCATAGCCAGTCCTCCCTAATTTCACTGTATATTCGTACAGTATTATTTGTGAGGAGAAACTGATCAAGATGCTGAGGATGAGTTTTTGTAAAGCCTTTGGCTGATATAGGAATTTTGTTGGAGGGGAACGGAGGGTGCGACTAACTTATAATCACCTACCACGAAGTCTGAATTAAGACGGGCGCGGGACATTTCTGCCCCGTCGCCGGGGTTTTATTATTGTGCAGGTTGCTCTGGCCACGCAATGTCACCTGATGTAATAGCATCAATGCGGTTCACGGCAATTCGATACTGTTTCCATGCCTTAAGAGATGCTGTTTCTGCATCAGTAGCCTCATCCAAATCAACAGCATCCTGAAGCGGTGCAATTGAAACAGTTGCCTGCGCAATCAGGCTAACTTTAGCAGCGACATTGTTGTCGATTTTTTGCTGTTTCAGTGCGGCAATTTCTTCTTCTGTAAGAGGGGGTGAGGTAAAAGTTTCCCCATCATAAAACCATCCAATCGCAGGGCAAACCCCCTCACCATCAGGAAACTCTAGGTAAGTAACCCCATCTGCAAATTCCATAGGAGAGGCTTCTGGGCCATCCCATAATATTGTGTTGATAACCACACCATCCTGAATTAGCGCGTAAGTTCCAGTCATTATGCGTACTCCTCGATGACCATTATTCCCGGCAAGCCAGCACCGCCAACATCACCCGCTCCACCCTGACCTTGCGAGCACCCACCACCACCTGACCCAAAGCCTCGCCCAACAGTACCCGGACCAAACGCCCCGGGTGATCCACCGATGCCAAAAGGATTAGAGCCGCCTCTGCCACCTCTTAATTGACCAGATAAGACACCAAGTACAATAAAAGGCTCGCCCGGTGATGCTGGTAAATTAATCAATGCTGTACCAGATGATATGGTTGCATATGTGCTGTTAGCTGCATTGTTTGAAACAGTGATTGTTGCGCTTGATGCGATACCCTGAGAGCCAGGAGAACCACCCGGGCAACTAAAGATACCAGCAAGTGTTGTTGCACCTCCCGCTGTCCCTGCTGCGGACGCGGTGCCTGCTACACCTGCAGCGCCAATTGTTACTGCATATGATGCGGCTGAAATATCAAATAAAACTTCAGCGTAAGAACCACACTGCCCACCTTGTGCACAAGATTGTTGGCTTGATCCAGCTGCTGGACCACCGCCTCCACCAGCACCTCCTCCTACCGCGCGAGCTTTACCCTTTTTAGCGCCTACAGAAGGTATATATAATCCAGATGAGGTGATGACTTTTATTCCAATTAGGCGGCCCGCGTTAAACTGGGATTTGATGGCCGTGTAAAGTTGATTGTTTTTATTTTTATCTAGAGTGATTCCAGCGGCTTCAATAACAGCAGCAAGCTCTTCCTGTAATGAGTCAAAATAATCTGCATCTAATGCAGTTGGTAGTTCGCCTGTCTGGGGGTTACCGCCAGTGAAGCCGTTTTTACCCGAGCCAAATTTATCCACCTGAGCGGTAGACGTATCAATACGATGCATGGATTACTCCGTGTATAAAAAGATTACGTAGGTATGCGATGGGGCTAGCTTATTCAGCACGCATTCGACCACGGTTTCACCCCATGTTCGGATAGAGTCAGTGCAGTTGCTGATGCATGTCATAGGACTGATTTGCGCGGCTGCAGGAATATTCACGCGCCAGTAATATCGCCACTCATCACTGTAAAGGGACTCTGTGCAGTCTGATAAACAGGTAAAATTACTCTTGGGATAACGGGTTATAGTCGCGTCGGTATAACCAAGCGCATCCAGCTGTGCCCGGTAAAAAGCTTCATTAATTCCACCAGCCAGATTAATCTTCGCATCCAGCCGCTGTCGGCGCTGCTGTAGCGTCTGCGTTCCTGCTGGCGTGCAACTATCTGGCAAGCCAGTAATGCTTTCATAGCGATCTATGAGTTCGTTAACGGAACGAGGGTCCGTCTCAAGCATCAGTGCGTCAGCGCGTTGGTGCGCGCGGGACATCACAGGAGCAAAGCCCAGTAACAAAGGGTCTTCACCATCCCACGCGGGTCCACGCGGCAATAGCGCACCCAGCATCTGCTCGTACTGCGCTGTCAGGTCCATGTGAAATCTCCCACTACACCAACTTCACCTTTTGCGATTGGCACCTCATCAGTCGGGCTGACCAGAACATGGCTATACTCACCGGTCGCAAGACTGATGGCTTCACTTATTCGCGAAGGCTCAAGGGCACCTTCTGGAACGCCATCTCGGAGATTCATCGCTCTGATCTCCGCTTGGACGGCCAGCCTGATTTCTTCGGTGTCTGGTGTCAGGCGGATGTGATAATCGACAACATGCGGCGTGGCAGCGAATGTGTAAACGTCCGATCCTGCTATCGGGGCAAGCGGTTCGATATGTGCCTGAACGGCGGCTACAACAGTTGCATCGGGGATCGGGTCATAAAGGTCGCTGTTTGCCAGCATTACACCTACTGTTCCACGACCTGACCAGTGCCGGTAGACCCATGCACGGGTTACGCCTGGCACCTCTTTTGCCCAGACCTCATAATCAGGGTCTGCTCCACCCTGTGGAGTGTAATACCATCGTTCAATAATTCTGGCGCGCCACACTTCAATGTCTTCGATGTCGGTACCGCCCTGAATGGTGTCTGCGACTCCAGCCGAAGGCAGCCCCGTCACCGGACTGGTTAGACGCATGGTGATACCATCATCAGTGTTGCCGGTGACGCCTGCCGTATCGCAGGTGACAGGCACACGAAGCACGCCACCAGAAGGCGTAGCACTGGCAGTCGTGGTGAATGACACCAGATCGTCACGCTGTATGGTCACACCAGCAGAAATTCCGGCAGTGCCCGTAACGCCATCCCAGCGAACATAGCCGCTCGCATAAGTTGCTGCCTTGCGAGGGGCACGCTTCATATTTCCGTGGCGGATGAGCCAGTCTTCATCCGCAAGGTCGGCAAGAAGATTACGGGCGAGATAGTCGATATAGCCATATACAGTATGAACCGATGCTGCCAGAACACGGCTGTATACTTCGGCGTCAGTTCTGCGCAATTCGGCCAGCGTTGAATCAGCCGCGAGTCGGGTAAGAATGTCGCTCCGTACGGCCGTAATAAGCTGTGGGAGTGTCGGGCGGGAAAATCCGCTATCAACCATTGAGTTGACTCCATAAATCATCAAAGGAAAGCGTCAGGGTTGAGCCGTCCTGTTTCTGAATAACCGTAGAAGCTGACAGTGCATTGATGCCGAACCTTTGTGCGGTGACATCCACGCGCGCGGCCACTCCATCAGCCGTGAGCCACTGCAGGGCTTCTGCTATGTACTCACGGGCTTTCAGCGGCGTCTGGTTGGTCAGTTTTGAGCGCTTTAGCAAATACAGGCGTGAGCCGATTCGGTCATTCTGAACGGTCGGGAACGTGTCACCCCACCAGCCATTAACCTCTTCAGGCGCATCGTCTTTGCCTGCTTTTCTCCAGGTGAAGAGTGAGATGACCACCGCGCGGGTTAGCGGGTCGGTCAACTCGTATACCGCCTGCTGCTTACCATTTATCGTGAGGATCATGATCCACCCATTTGTTGCAAGGTTGCGTCGGTTGTACCTCCACCATCACCGTTTTCCTTGTGCTTATGACCGTTGTAAGTCACGCGCATCTGAGCCATGGACACGCCGCCAGAGTCACAGTTGTCGGTGATGTTTCCGGTTGCTTCGATGTCCATCTCAAAACGGGCTTTTGGGGCATTTTTGAGGGTGATGAGTTTCCCGCCACCATCAACAACAATTCCTGTTCGGGTAAGTGTCACCGACTTGGCCTCGTCGTCATAAATGGCAACTTCACCGCTCTTTAAACCTTTCAGGCGGTACCGGCGATCCGCGACCACCAGCACGACGCCGTGAGATCGATCACCATCAAAATAAGCCGCGACAGATTCTGCACCTTCCAGTGCAGCTGATGTGAAACCATAGGGTTCAAGGTGTTCAATATCGCTTTTACCCTCGCCACCCGGCATGCTGATTTCCAGCATCTGGCATTTACTAGCGGTGTCGATACCACGAAGAACCGCTCTGGCGAGAACATTTGAAATAGCGCGATTAATCGCATCAAGTGGACCAGCCATCAGAAATCATCCTCCGCTGCTGCATTTTTCTTACGCTTGCCGGGCTTAGCAGGTTCTGGAAGATAAGCATCTGCAGGGCCAACTCGCAGCTCACTGATAGTGCCGTTTTCATCCTGCTGATAGGTCACCTCGGCGATTACCATTTCACGATTATCAAATCCCAGGACAGGATCGAATACGTTCACCAGCATGTTGGGCTGCCATAACTTGCCATCCCCCTGATGCCAACCCTGTACGGTGTAGGTCACTTCATCAGTTTTAGCGGCACGCTGGCGCATTTCGAACTCGCTGCGCTCTGCACAGGTTGCTGACGTGGCATTACCGGTTTGCCTGACCAGTAGCGGCCTGTAACGGGCAATACCTGTATCTGTTGTCGTGCCACGAATAGCCGTTGTGGTTGCTTCGCCAAAATCATTATTGTTCCCGGCGCGCATCCCTGAAACCTGATAAGAACTGAAGCGGTCTTTAATGCTCTGCTCGCTGTCACAGGTCAGGATGTTTTCACCCAGCACCAGCGCTGTAGTGGCCTTGACGATACCGATACCACCAATGACTAAATCACCGGCTGCGTTGTCATAGGCCAGCGCTTGCTGCAGCCCCAGCATCTTATTCAGCACATCCATAACGGATTCACCCTGGTCAGCCTGCACGCCCTGCAGCACACCAGACACACCGCCAGCATCCACAACGTTAATGCTGAAAGGTCTGGCGAGGTCTGCGGCAACCTGAACGATTGAGCGCCCGTTGTACTGTGAGGGTGTAGCCGAACAATCAACGAGGTCTGCTGTTTTGCTGCGGCCAACGATACCCATCGAAATGGTGTTTGCGTCATACCGCACAGGCGTTGCCTCCACCCATCCGGTGATGACAAGGTCGTCACCGATTAGCACTTCAACCTTATCGGTTTTTTTGATGCGGCTGCGGCGACTGACCTGTGATTCATCACCCGGCCATGAGCGGGTAATCTGTACGTTGAAATCCCTTGCGATGCGCTCAATGCCAGCGGCAATGCGGACGGATGTCCACCCGCCCCACTCACGGCCATTGACGCGAAGAAGTACGGTTGTATTCACTGGACGGGCACTCTAAGAGATTTAACCGGAACAAATCCGGGGTGCCGGATGGCGTTGCGCGCGGTGATGTCATATTCACGCCCGGCATCGTCATACCAGTCAGCAGCAAGCACTACTGCAGGTAAAACTTCGGGCGGGATGCGTTCAACCGTTCTGGAGGTTTGCTCCAGGCGAGCAGTGATATCTTCATTCAGCGCAGTGCGCACCTGTCGCAGGGCGAGGAACAATCCATCATCGGTTACGCGGGTCATCTCCTGATCGATTGCGGTATTAAGCGTGTCGCGCACTTCGGTTAAATCATCCCAGGACGGAACCGTGTCATTCGCCGTAGAGGTAATTACCCCCACGGCTGTATCATCTTCCAGCACGTCATTCACCGCAGGGTGCGAAACAATGACTGTTTCGGATGGTTGTTCGGCTGAGTTCGTGGTTGATGATGAGGATTTGGGAAGGCTCGTTACCGTATTCACCGCCTCACTTAGCGCTGATGTGCGTATGGCCTGCGCAACGTAATTGCGCTGCTGCGTTCTGGCCTGAGTACTGGCACTGTCTGTTTTCCAGACTCCACGCGGGGCAAGTCCTGTATCGAGAGTAATACCGCTGAGACCTTTGACCATTGAGATCAGGTCTGTGACATTACCAGTCAGCTTTGTACCGGCTCGCCACATAGTCTGAAGCTGATTCACGAAGTTCATACCACTGGATGGCGGCATCAGAAGCACCGACAAATCCCCCTGCAACAGACGGGATGCTGCGCTGATACCGGAATCTACGTACTGCATGGCGTCAGTCACGGTATTGAACATCTCCGTTGCATCATCCAGCAGGCCGTTTTGCGTGAAGTCGGGCAGACCATCAAGCCCAAACGCTTCGAATGCCGATGACAAAAAATCGTCCATCAATGCTGCAGCGCCAGTAAGCTTCATCCCTGTTGCAATACCGGCTTTAGGGAATGACAGCTCGCCCGACTCGATGAAGCTGAAGCTGACTCGGCACATGCGGCCTTCGTCTTTGGTGTGACTCACACGCACTTCATCCGTAACAGTGACGGTCATTTCGCCGTAGAACGGATGAACGAGCGTGCAACTACCGGGCTTTTCAACCGCCTCGATCAGCCTGTTTCGCTGTTCAAAATAGTCATCGGCGACCAGATACGCCTGAACGCTGAAGCGCCGCGTTGCACGCCCCATATCTTCTGCCCATGGCTTATCGCGGTTAGGGTATTCATGAACCTGAACACGGCGACCGAAAGTAGCTTCATCCTCATCGACTTTGAAAGGCACGCCGCGCAATGAAGCATCCTGCAGATTATCAATCCAGCTCATGCGATCTCCGGGCAATAAAAAACCCGCCGAAGCGGGTCAGAGGTTATTTCAGGAGCTAACTGTTGGTAATCAATTTACAGCTAATTTCTTTCACACCTGAAGTTCCATTTACATTAAGTCCAGCCTTAACTTTCCCAAATTTGTTAACATTTAGAAAAAACTGACCATTTGGCATAGTAAAACCAAACTCAAAGCCTTCTATCTCATCAGATGAAAAATCATCACCCTTCGTTTTAGCCCCTATCCAATCCAATTTGGCATCAGGCCCCTTACCCTCTTTGAAAACATAAACGCCTAAACTTTTTCCAAAATCATAGGTAGCCTTAGTTAGCAAAAAAGTCCCACTTGCAGATGGGGCCGGACAGGAAACCTCGATTGATTGCTGAATTTTACCATCTGATTCGATGGCCTTTTTAACTTCAGATACAAAAGACTCTGCTGGCTTGGATGTATTAGCATTAGTTGAAAATGATAAAAGTGAAACTATCACTAACAGAAATAATCTATTCATGTTCCATCACCTTAAATTAAAGTCCAGAGGAAAGGTGAGTTTACATACCAATCATTTATTGATCAGTTATTACCGCTAAAACGGTTATATCCGACATCATAGTTAAGCCAGGGCAGCGAGTTACCCGCTGGCGCAACGCGCATTCCCGGTGGCGCATTATCGAATGTCACCTTCAATTCGCCCTGCTGTGGGCGAGAAAGCGGAACCGCTGACTGATAGCCTGCGCCGCCCTGCTGATTGTTGTACCAGCCTCCTGCATTCCAGCGGTTCTTCAGGGATTGCCAGAAGGATGTTGTGCCGTCCTTTTCAGTAACTGCATCAGCGATATCATTCAGTTTTTTGAAGATGTAAATCGCAACGCCAATGGAAACCGTCAAAGCACCGAGTGAAGCTATCTGCGCCAGGACACCGGAAAGCGAAGTAGCCGTTGTGAGCGCGGTTTTCAGAGTGCCGACGGTTCGGATGGTGAATACGCCAGCCATAACGGCGCTGACACCTTCAATTGTGCTCTGCCATCCGCCCATCGCTTCAACGACATCATTCACGTCTTGCCATACTGCTTTAACAACCGGACCAACCTGATCCCAGTTGCTGACAATAAGGCTCCCACCCAGCACCAGCAGCGAAACCAGTTTGCCCATGGTGGACATCTTCAGCACGGTTTCAAACATCTTCACCGCCTTGACGGCAATACCTACAGCAGAGGCTGTGCCAAGCAGCGTCAGACCAAACTTAAAGGTGCCACGAACCATCTCAGGATTAGCCTTGGTGAACTGCCTGAACTGCTCGACCATCGGCTGAACCTTCTGAGTCAGCCTGACGATATCGGGCAGGAACATATCCCCAATGGTAATGCTGGCCGCATTGAACTGATTCTTAAGCAACTGAACAGAGTTGGCCGTCGTAGCCGCGCGCGACTCATATTCCTTCTGCATCGACCCTGCATACTGCTGAGCATCTGCAACGCGATTGAAGTTGGTGCGCAGTAAGTCGAGGTTGGTCAGCAGAGGCGCGATAGCACCAAGCGACTCCTTACCAAACAGCGCATTCATCACCGCTGCCTGTTTGTCTTTTGGCACCTTAGCCAGAGAGTCCAGCACCTTTAGCATCGCGGCGCGTGAATCCTTCTGCATGTCAGCCGCTAACTGGCCAGGATCAATCTTGATGAACTTCAGCGCTTTCTTTTGTGATGCCGTGGCTGACTTGCCGGAGGTAAGAGAAAGCATGAAGTTTTTGATGCCCGTTGCGGCTATCTCAGACTCCACGCCCATACCCGCAATGGTTGCACCCATCGCAGCAATCTCACCAGAAGCCACGCCCGCTACACCACCCAGAGGACCAATACGGGTGACAATATCGGAAATCTTTTGTGCGTTAGCAGGGCCAGTGTTGCCCAGGTAGTTAATTTTATCGGCGAGAACCACCACGCCAGCCTGAGTCATTTTGAACGCGGTTCGCCATTGCGCCATCATCTGGCCTGACTCTTCTGCGGTCTGGTCAAATGCCACACCCATTTTCACCGCATCACTGGCGAACTGCATCAGGTCTTTACGCGCTATACCTGACTGACCACCAGCCGCAACGATCTGAGCAATGCCGTTTGCAGCCATTGGCAACTGAGTCGAGAGCTTGAGTACGTCCTCACTCATCTCTTTAAACTGCTGCGGGGTGTCGAAGTTAACGACCTTGCGAACGTCTGCCATCTGCGATTCAAAATCCATCGCCTGGCTGATTGGCACTGCAAAGGCAGAGGTCAGCGCGACGCCCATAGCCGCCGCATTGACCATGATATTTTTGGCTTCTTTCTGGAAGCCTTTGAGGTTTTTGCTCATCCCCTTCAATGGACCAGACAAATGATCCACTGCCGTGATGATCGCCTTCAGCTGAAAACTATCTGACACGGTTTATTTCCTCAGAGATGCGGACAGCCTCAGCTTCCATTTCAAGAAACTTGCTGAGGCTGACATTTTTTAACTCAAGCGGATTTATGCGCCAGAAGTGGGCGGTGTTGTAGAGTCGTTTTCTGAACTCTCCGCCGCTTCCGACCCCGTAAAAAAACCAACGATCGTCATTGACGCCATAAAGACATCTTTGAGCGTCATTTTTGCTGCTGAAGAACGCGGGATAGCGGCGAGAACCGGGATATATTTCAGCGTTACGCGGGAGTCCAGTTTCATTTCACCAGACTCGTTGTAGCTGAAAGGGATGCCGAATTGCTCAACTTCGTCATAAGTTGGCTCGCGGATTTCCAGCACATGAAGCGTCTCATTTGCCGCCACAATGGGTTTAGTTAGTACCAATTCTTTCACTGGTAGAATCCTTCTGAACCATGGAATTCAAGGTCAACCGTACCTTCTTCGGCATTGTGGTTAGCCTCACCAAACAGCCAGGCTTCGGTCAGGACGTAAACCTGCCCATTCGCCAGTTCAGCAGTACCGGTCATGCTGTCGGACTCGGTGATTTTGCTGAGCGGGAAGCCCTTAGGCACTTTAAAGGTGCCTTTAATGTAAGGCGCGCGGTGCGTTTCTTTACGGTCAACAGAACCATCAAGGCCGATCACATCATCATTAACCTTGGTGTTCATCGGCACTTCAATGCCGCCCGTCAGCGACAGCTGAAGCCCGTCGAGTTTAAAATACGTTGTACCAGCAATACGGGACATTATTCGCTCTCCTCGCTGTATTGCAGACGGAACTGATTAACCAGAGCAAACACGCGCAGCTGATTAACGTAGTCAGGCGGGAACAGCACATCAACGCGGTTTGGATTATCCGCGTTGCGCTCCACCACCAGATAGGTTTTGAACAGGTCAAAGTTTTCAACGATGGCTGAACGCTCCATCTGTTTGTAGACCGAGCACATCTCACCTTTGATAACCGCTGGCGTCACTACGGCCTGACCATCACCGAAACGGGTACCATCATTAGCTAGTTTATGGCGCGGGTACTTGGAGGTGATCACGCTCTTCAGTTCACGCAGAACATAAGCACTGGTATGCAGCGTTTCACTGTCCAGATAGCTGTCATCAGCCACGCCGTAGCTGTTCTGCTGATAGGTTGTGATATCGCGCTGAATACGCAGTACGCCGCTTTCTACATAGGCCGTTGCAATGCCGTGCGTCAGCAGAGACTGCTGCTCTGAAAGAATAAAGCGGCTACCTTTTGGAGCGGGTAATGCCCCGGTCAACTCACCAGTTTGCGTTGGGCGCGCCGGATCGTTACGGATAAATACCGCATTACGCGCAGTTCGCATCGCCACCAGCTCATCGCAGCAGGTTTGCGTCTCCACTTCATAACCAGCAACAGTGGTGTGCTGGTTATTCATGGTATCGCCAAAAGCAACCAGGTCTGACAATGTGCCAGTTTTGGCCGTGTAGACGTGGCCATAAAGCTGACGCGAATAGCTCCAGCGTCCCGTTCCATCATTCATTTCCAGCGCCATAGTGGCGAGAGAAGCTGAATCACTAAATGGAAGCCCGATAAAATCGAACGGTTCATCTCCCATAGCAGCAATGGTATCGGTGAGGTCCGGTGAACCGGTGCCACCAGACAATGCGGTAATGGTCACGGTAATGCCGTCTGGTGTAGTTTCACCGCCCACCGTGCCGTAGTAGTTAAGCATGAGCGGGATGTCATTCCCGGTCAGGCCTTTGTGGCGCGCTTTCACTGCCACTGAACCGTCAGTGACTGCTGCAGTAACAGGCAGGCTGGCATTCGCGTTGATGGCAGCTGCCAGCGTGGTGGCAACATCAGCAGCCTCGTCGCCAATCACCACGGCGGCCTGCACGCGCTCAACTCCAATATAAAGGCTGAGCGTACCTGATGCCTGAGCTGTGCCTGCAATGACAACTGAGCCTGCCGCCAGCGCACCTGTAGATTCACCCACAGCCAGAATCCACAACTCACCGAATGGATCGATGGCGCGATAGCGCTTGACCATACGGTGCAACTGGCTACCGAAGCCACAAATTTTCCCGGCAAGATCAGCAGAGGGCATGATAGTGAGCGTGTTTTTAACAACCGTTGCCGTGGTTGCCACGGTCCCGATTAGCAATGCCGGGCTGCTTGAACTCGCGCTGTTTGCCTGGCTGGCATCCATCTCTGCCCAGAACAGCGGCACGCGGATATCAGAAGGCACCTGACTAAAGCTGACAGTCATTACTCGCCACCTTGTTTAGTTGCGTCTTTAGCAGAAGCCTTGGTTTCTGCTTTGACTTCCGTAACATCCCCAGCCTTAATGCGGCGGAGCCAGTAAGTACTCATTTCGACGTTTCGCCCTTCTTTGGGCAATAGGTCGCCACGGGCAGGATCAGGAACTGATCGCCCGGCTACAGGTTTTAGTTTCATTGGTTACTCGCTGAGGTTGACCTGAAGTTTGTGTTCGATGATGCCGTCTGGTTTCTGGTCTTTGCCGATGAAGTCCACGTCGATATCAATTTCTCTGAAATCATCCAGAGAATTGAGATCGTCATGCTGGCGCGTCATGTCTTCTGTGATTTCACGTGTCAGCATGAACTCAAACTGGTAATAGAGACGGCCCCGATCCATATCGAGAAGCTGACCGCCGGAATACGCCACCGGACCTGCGTCTTCATCCGGTTGCCAGCCCAGCAGAGCTTTCCAGATTTCACCCCGGACATCGTGCACAGCGTCATAGCCAGATGCCTGTCCGCGCTCGTCGCGGGTATTATCCAGCACAACGACAACTGCAAACCCTTCAGTGACGTTCTGCCAGTAATCGGTCAGAGACTTTTGTTCGGCAGTGATGTCTTCCGTTGGCACCACGTAGGCTGCCGGAAGTTTCATTTTTCCGGTTTCTGGGATGGCTTTGAATTCCGCTGCACCTGCCACGTTGCCCTCAAATCTCGGGCACCGCGCACGAAGCGCAGCTATCACAAGAGACAGCTTCATTTCTTTTTCCTTTCAGGCTTGAGGGAGGTGCGAAGCGCCCTGCTAAGGACATAGCGCGTCCAACTCTTGCGGGATTCAAGCACTTCCGCCATATAGTTCTTGCGCGGTGCAATACGCCAGCCGTTACCACCTGACTTGCCTTTGTGGTGGCTTTTTCCTCGTTTAGCCCCGCGCCGGACACCGTAAAACAGGAAGGCAGGATAGAAATCACCTTCAATAAGACGGTTGCCTTCGCCCCGCTTCTGGTTAGGCGCAATGCGCACCATCAGACCAGCACGGTTTTTAGATGCCCGTGGTACGTAATAACCGATTGATCGCGCCAGCCTGCCAGTACGATATCCCGGACTTTCCCCTGGAGAGGAACGACCGCGACGCATCACCATCCGGCGTGCATCACGCATATGTACTTGGCCAATTTTCACAAAGGCCTTACGCATTTTTGCTCGGTTAAAAACGAGTTCTTTTGGCTGATCGAAATCAACGTGCAGTAGAGGCTTAGCCATACATACCTCCATCGCGATCTACCGCACCCAGTTCCTCGCACTCCATCAGCAGGTAACGGCCAGCGGAGTTAAGATCACGAAGACGCTTAACCCGGTAAATATTGCCGCCATAAACCACTTCAAAATCGGAAGTGATGCCCTGACGAAAACGGATCGTGATGTAATGGGTAATAATGTCATCAGCCTGAACGGATTCGTGATAGGTAGTGGCGCCTACCTGCCTGACCTTTGCCCACACATCATTTTCATTCTGATAAACCGGCTCCACTCCATAATCCGCCGCAGCCTGATCTATACGCTGCCGCATGTGGATACGCTTATTTAGTTCACCGGGATCGGGCAGTGTAAATACAGCGCTGGTATTTGATGACCGTAACTGCATATCAGTACCCCGACACAGGTAGGCGGCGTGAATAAAGAAGGAACTCAAACGCCTGCGGCGTCTCTGTCATCTCCAGTTCAGACACAGAACTACGGTGTTCGTACCAGTGACTGACCAGCATCAGGAGAGCAAGCCGGATATCTTCTGTGATCACCATGCCGTCAGTATCAAGCGGGGCAATGTCCGCAACCGTTTTATAGAGATTGCGGTTAAGGTAGGTCACCGCCTTCGCCTCAGCCGCCAGAGCAAAAAGCTCAAGCAGCTGATCCTCTGCAGTGAAATCGCTTTCCAGACGGCACTGCAATTTGATTTCTTCGAGCGTCAGCAGCATGACCACGCCTTATTTTTTAGCTTTTTCCTTTGCTTCGGCATCTGCTTTGGCTTGTGCTTCAGCAGCGGCTTTAGCCTGGGCTTCTTCTTCTTCTGCTTTGGCTTTGGCTTCAGCCTCGGCTTGCGCTTCGGCTTCTGCTTTGGCTTGTGCTTCAGCAGCGGCTTTAGCCTTTGCATCTTCACCGCCGTCACCATCGACTGAGCGGGCATACTTAAGCTTGATGAGTTCTCGACCGTGTTGCTCATCCGTTTCAATGGTTTGGCCCTCAGTAACAACCACACCCTTGAAATAATTCGGCTTTAACAGAACCAGTTTCATGAACGTACCCCTGATAAGGGCGGCACTCAGGCCGCCTGATTAGTTAGCTGGCTGCAGGAACGGTGAATGTACCGTAGATAAATGCTTCAGGACGTTTAACCGCCAGAGCCAGACGCTCTTCACAACGGATTGAGATCATGTTTTTCTCAAAGTCGTCGGCGTTTTCGGTGGAGATCACAACGTTGGCATCTTCACGATCGAAGATTTGTGCACCGGCATTAAATGCGCCTGTCAGGAATTTGCCCTGGAATGCGGCCGCTTCGGTAGCCACGACCGGAAGACCCCAGAGGGTTGGCCCAGTCAGCGCCGCAGGATTCGCCAGGATATAGCGACCCAGCGTGTCTTTGGTCAGTTCGATCTTGGCCCAGTCGATGAAGTGCAGGACGTGACCAGAAGCCGGGAATCGCGCCAGCTGAGCCTGAAGCATGGCTAAGCGCAGGTCGTCGATGCCGTTCTGACTTTCAACTTCAAAGGCAGCGGCAAAAGCTGAAGCCTGCGGAACAATACCGTCGAGATGTGCACCAGTGCCATCGCCGAACAGAATTTCCTGTTCTTCAACATACTTCAGCCCATAGCGAAGCTCTGCATCGATAGTGGACTGCAGTTGCGGCATATCATCCAGAATCTGCTTGGCCGCCTTAAACAGGTGAGCGATCGTACGGACTGGCGTGATCTTCTCCGCGAAGGCAATGTCGCTGTACGGCTTGGTCGTGTTTTCAGCAACGGCAGCGGCTCTGTTGGTGAAACCAGTCTGCTGCACCCAGTAAATGGTGTTAGAAGCCGTGCGGCCAGGCGCAATCAAATCACGAATAAACAGGCGCTGCTTTGGCTGGGTGTCGATTCCTGGAAGGCGATCAGGCGCAACGATTTGACCAGGGACATTCACGGTAAGCAATGCTGCGCTCACCGGAATACTGATGCGCTTGTTCCCTTCAACGCCAGCAGCGAATGCCTTAAGCGCTTCAGAGGAAACAACCTGACGCCCCACGGTCTCAACAACTTTAGCGGCGTTGTTTAAAGGCATCTGAGCAACGTGCTGCTCCAACTCCCCAAGTGAGGCTTTGAGAACTTTTTCGGCTTCACGCATGGCATTTAATTCAGAAGCCATTTTATCAACTGCGTCTTTCGTTTCAGCTGAGAGTGAACCCGCCTTTTTTGCCTCTTTCAGGGCGTCTTCTGCCTTAGCACTGAATTTGCCATTAGCTTCTTCAATGCTTGCCGTGACCTTTTTCAGAATCTCATTTACTTCAGACATGGATAATCCTCATTTGCCGAACGCGGCCAGCGCGTTATTAAGTTGTTCAATACTTTCAGGGTTTATTTCGTCGGTAGCGCCCGGCATACCTTCAGGGGTGGCAGCAGCGCCTGGCTTGCTACCGGTTAGTGCTTTGAGAAGTTTTCGACGTTCGGAACGTGGTGCATCGGTTTTAGCCAGCATCGCGTCCAGTTTGCGTAATGCAGCGGCGGGGCTGTCGTCGTCGTCCGCAATTTCATCTGCAGAAAGCAGACGATCCGCAAATCCCTTATCAACGGCATCACTGCCGCCTATGTAGGTTTCAGCATCCATCATTGCGTCGATAGTGGCGGTATCCAGCCCCGTGCGAGCGCCGTAGATATCGTTCATGGCCTTATCAAAAGGCACCATTTCCGTAGCAATCTGCTGCAGGTCGTGACGGTTGCCCATCGCATACACCCAGCAGTTATGGATCATCAGGAAGGCACCGCGACCAATCTGGACCTCATCACCGGCCATAGCGATAATCGAAGCAGCTGAGGCAGCGAGTCCAAGCACCTTAACGGTGACCTTCCCCTCGTACTCGCGAAGCAGGTTGTAAATCGCCAGGCCTTCAAACATATCGCCGCCAGGCGAATTAATGTTTACGGTGACGTCAGCGCCACCGATTGAACGGAGCGCGGCAGCGATTCGGCTGGCGGTAACGCCATCGCCATACCAGTCAGCACCTATCACATCAAATACTGAAATGCTGTTTTCTGCCCGCTTGGCGGCTTTAATGCCGCCGTTCCAGCGTTCCATTGCGGAGGACGGCAGATCGCGATTTTCGCGCGCAAAAGGCCGCCCCTCCGGCGCTGCCGGAAGACTTTTCAATGTCATGGGGGTTGCTCCTAAGCCGCTTGTTTAAGCGGTGACTGATCTAAAGGAATGTCAGGGAAAACGGCATTGTGAACTTCGCGCAACAACGTAGCCCTTGCTTCGATGCTGTTTTTTCGCAAGTCCTCAAGCGGGGTAAGGTTTAGCTGAACTGTGTAGATATCACCGCCTTCAATTGGCGGCAGATTCTCCAGACGACGAACGTCATTACGTGACATCCAGCCATTTTGCAGCGCTGTTGTGTAGTAGGCGGAACGTCCAGCGCTGTCGGCGCGAAGCAGTCCCTCAACGGAGAACTCAGCAAATAAATCTTCATCACCGTTAAGCAGGCAGCGTGAAATTTCCTGCTCAATATTAACCAGCATCGGGCGCAGCGTATTGGTCAGGAACAGCAGGTTCATACCCTCTACACTCGAAGCCCAGCTGCTTTGTTTATCAACGTGTCCCACCATGAATGGCGGAACACGGAACCAGCGGCAGATTTCTTCAATGCTGAACGAGCGCGACTCCAGCATCTGAGCGTCTTCAGGGTTAAGCGTAATGCCCTGATAAGACATGTCGCCTTCCAGCACCATTACCTTGCCGGCATTTTTTGAACCAACAAAACGGTTAAGGTTTTCCCGGTTCTTCTGGCGCTGCTCTTTTGTCAGCAGATTCTTCGACAGGAAGAAGCCTGAAGTCTGAATACCGTTTTCGAAAATCTTGGCGGCAGATTCTTCTACCGCCATTGCCGCCCCGAACACATCCCGCCCGGTGCGCATCGGCATCATCCCGCAGACGCCATCAAGGCCGAAACCACGAATATGCATCATGTTCTTCACAGGAATGATGCGGGGTATGCCCTTTTCGGTGTAGGTATATTGCAGTTCACCGCTGTCGAGGCGTTCTACCTTCATACTCTGTGGGAGAAGTGGGACAAGCGAAACAAGCTTAGTGCCGATCATCTTTTTCTCAACGTAGGCATTGCCCCGCAGACAGATACTGGCAACCACCATCAGCATGAATCTTGACGGTGTCATTTCACTGTTCGGGCGGCGGCAGAGCAGCTGATAGGCTGGATGATTCAGAGCAAGCTTGCGGGAACCGTCGGCAGCGCGCTCGTAAACCTTCATGGGCAGAGTTGAAACCGACTCACTGAGTAGTCGAACACATGCCCAGACCGAAGCCAGCGCCAGCGCTTTCTCAGCTGTCACTACTTTTCCACTGCTACTGGTGCCGTACCAATCCTGCCAGAAAGCAGCATCGTTAAGCCCAATGGACTCGCCAAGCCAGTTAACAATCGCGCTCTTGATGCGGCCCGGCTGTTTCTTTTCCTTCATCAGATACCTACCATAATCGGGTCGTCAAAAAAGTCATCGGGGTCGCCACTGTCTACCAGCACTGCATCCTCAGCCGCACCGATTGCCATAGCTGACGCCACCACGCCATCAATACGGCCAGTGCTTTTCTTTTTGGCAAAAATACGGTTGTCCTTCTGATCTGCCTCCAGTACGGCAGAGGCAGCGTTCCAGCGCAGGCAGGGATTAGGCCGGATAACAAGAACCCGGTTATTGAGATGTTCCTCAAACAACTCGATAGAGCGCGGCATCCAGAGTCCGGATTCCTGCGCCTTATAAAAGCCCTGACCATGCGGAACAAGGTCAACGCTCACAGATTCGCTTTCGAGTTCGGGCTCCAGATACTTAATGCGATACTGGTCAAACGCGATGCACTTAATGTCATATCTGGCAGCCAACTCACCAATTCGTACCGCCACAAAGCCGTAGTTAACCGCCTTACCCGGTGGTGCGTGAATGAATCCGTTACGCAACCAGGCGTCATAGGGAACGTGGTCAGTTTTGGCGCGCTCAAGCAGAGAATCTTTCGGGGTCCAGAACTCAACCAAAAGCTTTTTGGTTTTGGGGAAGTAAAGCGCCAGCGCCGTCAGGTCACGGGAGCCGGACAGGTCCAAACCGCCATAGCACTCTTCGCCTGCCAAATCCTCCGGGTCAAAGTCCTGTTCACAGTTCATCCAGGTGTCACTGTCAATCCACGGATCGGACGCTTCCACCCACTGGCAGAAGTTAAGACGGCGCACGATGCTCTCTTTTGAGGGCATCCCGCGAGCCTGCGTCACCTGCTCACGCAGATATTTATCCGTGAATGTTTGCCCCAGTGAGGGGTTAGCTTTTCCCCAGCAGGATTCATCTTTGAACGGGTCGTCGCCCTCATCCAGCGAACAGATAAAGCTGAAAAAGCTGTCATCAACGAGGTCACCGGCTGCAACTTTGCGACCGTACTCGTGATACTCATAACAGACGCTGGTTTTATCGTGGCCGCTGTTGGTGATGAGGAACATCAGCGCCTGACGACGGCCCTTAGTCCCTGCACGCATCATCTCAACTACGGCGTTTGTTTTATGCTCATGGACTTCATCAATCAGAGCGCCGTGAGGGCGCGGACCTGACTGACCATCATCGGAGCTGATCGGCTTGAAGAAAGAACCTGTCTGCAAGAATGCAAGGTTCCAAACGTTCAGCCCCGTTCCTGATTTGGTAATGCGTTGAGCCAGTGCGGGAGACTGATCGACCATAGTGACCGCATCACGAAACAAAATCATCGCCTGGTCTTTTTTGGTTGCAGCTGCATAAACCTCGGCACGTGGCTCTTTGTCCGCCATCAGCAGATAAAGACCAACACCACCTGCCAGGGGCGACTTTCCGGAACCTTTTCCCGACTCGATATAGCTCATGCGAAAACGGCGAGTGCCATCTTCGGCCTTCCAGCCGAATAGCGATCCAACAATGAAACACTGCCACGGCAGCAGAATAAAGGGCTTACCCTCATGCTCACCGCCGTTCAGCTTCAGAACCTGTGCAAAGAAGTTAACGACACGAGTTACAGCTTCAACATCCCAGAACAGGCCACGCTTCGGACCCTCTTCCAGATCGCGAAGGTGCCGGGCGCATGCAGCGCGGATGTCTGGTCCGGCAATAACCGTGCCGTTGGTAACGTCCATTGCATACTGCGTTGCCGGATCAACCGAAGAACTGGTTGAGCGGGTCTTCTTCCTTTTCTCCACCATCAGCATTTACCTTTGACCGGGCAGCCGGTGTAAGGCCGAACTCCACCAGATAACTTTTGAACCGACGATCCACATCCGCCAGCATGGCGACAGCCGGGTTAGCTTTAATAAGAAAATCACCCATCTGGGTTTTAGTCGTATAGGTGCGCCCTTCGATATCGACTATCTGGCGCAATTGCAGAATTTCTGCATACAGATCGCAGAGCCGTTCGAGCGCAAATGTGTCCGCAACCGTGAGCACGCCCATCCCGTCCAGAAGAACGGTGAGCTTTCCCCAGGCTGTTTTACCCCAGTCGGTCAGATGTGATGGAGGGCTTGGAATTTCCCGTGCTGGCTTCGGCTCTTTTTTATTGAGCGCGCGCTTGCCGGGATTCCCAGTAACAACTTTCAGATGGGTAGGTTTTGGTCGTCTTCCGGCCATAAAAACCTCCCAGAAAAAAACTTTTCATTTCGCGGTTGTGCATAAAAAGGGGGGCGGGCGGTCAGGAAGGCAACGAGCCCTGAAGATTTGCCCCGCCCCTCCCCCACATGATGTTAATTTTTTGCACCATTCCCGTGCTGAAATCTTTCAAATGATAATGATTATCGATTACGCCAGTGGGATGACGGGTCGAGAGGCATTCCATTTTCGTCGCATCCGATGATATGGCCCCGCTTCTCTTCACGCTGCTTCGTTGAGTCATGATGCTGCTTGCACAATGGCTGCCAGTTGGACTTGTCCCAAAAGAGCTTTTGAGCCTTGGTTACCTCCTCCTGTTTGCCACCGTTGAGTGCTTCTTTCAGCCGGTGAGGTGTAATGTGGTCGACCACAGTGGCGGTGACCGCGCGGCCCTGCCGATGACACATTACGCATAGAGGGTGAGACCTAAGAAATGAAAGCCTGGCCTTATCCCAGCGGCTGTTATAAATCCGCGGCTCAGCCATTTCTTTCAGCTGACTGGATAATTGGCAACAGTACCGACAGATGCTTAAACAGTTGCAGTGTCTGGCCAGTGTCTGCCGCTATTCCCGTCAACTGGAATGCCTTGTAACTTGCTAGTTCAGGGGTAATGCCATTGTATTGCCCATTGCTAGGTTCGCTGTCGAGCGATATTGAATTCTTTATTTCAGCCACTGAGTAACGAAGAATTTGGTTTTCAGGGATTCGCTCCGAAGAACTAGCCGTTTCGATAAGCAGCCAGCCTTCAATCAACGCGGGCGCACAGATCGCCGCGTATTTTTCCGTTGGAGAATCTTTCAAGCGGACAGTAACTTTCAAGCTTGGTGGTTTCACTTTCTGACCCATT
Organism: Erwinia sp. S63; assembly: GCF_016625195.1. Classification (GTDB taxonomy): domain Bacteria; phylum Pseudomonadota; class Gammaproteobacteria; order Enterobacterales; family Enterobacteriaceae; genus Pantoea. The sequence continues at coordinate 233,398 of NZ_JACVUP010000002.1, read as the reverse complement.
TGGAATTTCCTGCTGGCTTGTTGTGTAAAACCCTCGGCAATGGTGAGACCACCATCCGATGATTCAGTGTGTTTATGCTGAAAAGTGGACTCAGTGAATGCAGTTTTCAGCACAAAATAAAATCGAATCACATTAACCACTAAAATCGAACAGCTCCCAACCGGCGGCTGAATTGATTAAAAGGTGGTGTAAATGCTATTCGATTTAGCTATTGCTTACTCAGACTCTGTTAATTGTATTGTTGCGTTGGTCTGCAGGCTTCTTTACCTGTACTTAAGCGAGCGGATTCGCAACGCTTCACAGCGTGGCTAACCGTTATCCCTTGTCGGTGGATTCATTGCGAAGCGCGATACCACGCTTGCCAGCGGTAAGTATTAAGCCGAAGAGTTCTTCCGCACTCCGCACTCTCAGTATCGGATTGGAGATCGGCATCACTGTCCTTTCCTGCCGGACTGAATTTGCACGGCGGGCTCATCAAATCCTGCGATATTGTTGGTCGCGTCGATTGCTCGCTGCCGCATGCTGACAGCGTCATCATCAAAGCGGCACACAGTGCGATTCGGATTTTGAACATATTTCACCACATCGCGGGTAATGGTCCGGTAAATGATTTTGCCATCAGCATTAGCAGCTGCCGCCTTCTGCTCAATCGGAACCAGTTTGGTTTCAGCCTTCTGTTTCTTCAGTGCATAGTCAGCGTTAACTTTGGCGCTGTGGGCATACCAGCCATTGCGGTAACGAATCTCTCCGTACCCAATGGTGGCGGCGATTAATGCGATGACGGCAAACAATTTCCAGTTATCAGCCAACCATTTCATTACTCACCTGCTGGCGCTGCCTGTATCACTACCGTATTGGCGTCTTTCTTGCCCTTCTCTGCTGAGTTGGGGTCGATAGCAATACGGCACTGCTTGAGGCTTTTAAGAAATTCATTCTCACGCTGCAACTGATTGCCTCTGACTTCAGCATCAGCGCGGCGCTTTGTTTCAACTGACAGCAGATTACCCAGCTCACCAACCCGGTTAGTGAGGTTGTTCATGGTGTGAGCCAAGGTATCGTTACGGTCATACAGTGCGACATTACGCTCACGCAGTATTTTTACCGTTTCGTTCAGTCGGTCGTTGGTTGCTTCAAACTGACCGTTACGGGCATTGAGCGCCCACAGACAGAAGCAAATGAGAATGATGAATATTACTGGTGAAGCGTTTCGGATAAAGCCGATTACGTTGCGCATAGAATCCCCTTAGCTTTGTTTAAGCGGGCGATCCTGTCTTCCAGACCGTTTGTGCCACCGTTAATGACTTTGGTGATGCGGTTAACATCATCAGTGTCAGCCAGTTCGTTTAAGCCGTGATTCTTCCACCATGCCGCAGCTGACATCGCGGCCTGAAGTGGCTCTTTCAGTAAATCAGGATTAGCCACCAGGTCAGCGCTCAGTTGCCCGTTCAGCGCGGCGTAGTTCGCTTTGCCAGTAACCTGAATAAGTCCCCGACCGCGATAGCGGTAACCATCACCTGATGACACATCATCATTACCGTTACGGTTTGCGTAAATGATGTTGGCGATCATCTTCTGATTCGCCGCATGTGAGGTGTTTCGCCCGTAGGCATTAGCCTGTGCGCCAGTGATTCGCTTACCAAACATCGCGGTGAGTGCGTTCTCGCTGTAGTTCAGACCTTCCTCGGTTTTAGTGAAACCAAGTGACTCATGCCCTGCCTGCGCCAGAAAGTGCGCCTGACGCAATCCGGTGGTAATGCCGAATGCAGCCATGCTGGCAGAAATGCGGGGAAACCATGTGTCGCGCAGCGCATCAGATACGCCAGTGGCCTTCTGAAAATTACTGGGTGTCAGCATTGGTACTCCCTAATTTCTTGTCAGCGAAAGCGCGCATTTTTGTCAGGATGTAATCGGTACCGACTGCCCCGATAAAAATAGCAACAGGCCACGCGGTATCGTCTGGAACAGTCACATTGCAAACCTGACCGACAACCTGAAGCGTTGGCTTCAGGAAGAATGAAAACGTTGCACACAGCGCGGCGTCGATTACTCGTTTAGGCCAGGAGTCTTTGGCGTAATACGAAGCGCGCAAGATGGCGATTACGCCGGATATTCCGGCCAACCCTGCATCGTTTTTATGGGCATATAACCAGGCAAGCAGGCTTGCCCAGAAGCCCGGATCTTTTTCTGGCATGCGTTTCATCCTCACCTCCCAATGGAATAGGTCGGTGCCGTCGGTAGTCTTGGATTAAAAATGCGCGCCGCCACAGCGTGAAAGGGTGAGAGTCAATGTGATTGGCGGGCGCAAAAACGAAAGAAGGCCGCTCTATGGCGACCATCTGTAAATAAAACCCTGACGCATTACGCGATAGTTTCTTGCCCCGTCGAGCACAGGGTTAAGCTGATCTCACGCAATCGCAAAACTGCGTAATTTTGAGATTTGGCGCGCCATCGGGGATTCGAACCCCGAACCAGCGGATTAGAACTCCGATGCTCTATCCGTTGAGCTAATGGCACAAATAAAAACGCCCGGCAGCTGGTAAGGCTTCGGGCGCTTGAGTCACTCACATGTTTTGCAACTGATTCTTGATGATAAGCAGTACAACGTAGTACCGAGGCTTATCACATTATCAGTATTTTTACGTACGTAAATAATTTTATGCGGTCGCTTTGAAATCTTCGCGCTGCACGTATCTGTCCATCTGGAGAGGTATATCCAGCATCATCAGCATGCCATCAACCACGCCTTCAGCCTTCTGCAACTTTTTGCCAATATGCCCGTCTGAGCACTTGTGCATACGCGCCAGTTCCATGAAGGTTTTACCGAAAACGTAATAATCGAATAGCAGGTCGTGAAGGTCTTCGTTATTTTTACGCAGCTTAGCGATGCAGCTGCACAGCACCATGGCGTCATCATCACAGCATGACTGACGGGATTTAACCTTTGATGGAATAAGACCGCTGAATCCGGCAGCGACGGTATACCAGTAGACTTCTTCTTTGTTGCTCGATACCCAAGCGCCCCAGCGCTCAAGTACAACCTGAATATCACGCATATCTATTCCTCCACGCTTTAACTTTACCCGACCACGCCGACTGCAATCGAGTGATCGAGGAACCTGACCAGCAGCTCTAACTGACTGCCATATTTTTCTTCAAATGCCCTCATGTCCCGGTGCAGTTCATCGTGATGCGCCCTGCAAAGCGGTATCACAAATAAATCATGCGCCTTCGTTCCCATTCCCCCCTGACCGTGTCCGATGATGTGATGCGGGTCGTCTGCTGGCTTTCCACAGCATGCACAGGCCTGTGCCTTAACCCACCGCGTGTACTTCTCATTGCTCCAGCGAATACGCTTTGGACGTGCCATGTATGACTGTGGTGATTCCGGGTCAATGTCGATGGTCAGCACCTGCTTAACCACCTCTGCCGTTTCCTGAATCATCTGCTGCGCTGATGGTGCCGGGTCTATCCACGCTTCCGGCATTGGACCTGTAGCAGCCAATGGCTTTGGCATGCGCAGAACGCGGCGGGCATGCGATTCCGGTATCAGGTCGATAACGTCATTCAGGCAGGCCCACCAGCACAGTTCCGGCAACGTCATCTGGTGGTCCGTTCCTAACCCCATCTGAATGCAAGCAGAGTCGATAATCCACTGAGCGAGGTTGACCGCTGCGACATTTTCCAGGATACCAGGTGCGCCGTTCAAACGACAGGAATTGTCGCAGGAATAACAGAGGCAAAGTGATCCAGAGTCGGTCCGCAGGGTAGTGTAATCGTGGTGGTGAAAAGAATCTTTTTCCCGGTACTGACAGGTTCTGATTTTTTGCACCCAGGCGTCATGAATTTCCCATCCACCAGCAGCTTTGATCACCCTGTCATCGGTAAAGAATGTTTTCAGGTTGGCATCGTCCAGCAGTGGCTGGCTGCTCGAATTAACCAGCCCCGCTGGTAGGTGTGACATGTCACGGGGAAGTGTGCAGACGAGCACGCGCTCACGGAACATCGGTATCAGGTCGCTTCCCGGCTTGAACAGGACAATGCCGGTTTTGTTGGCAACGTCAGGTGTGAGTATTGCCCTCATGCGGCCACCGCCTGATACTCAGTGATCGTAATCTCGGTCTTGCCCTTTTTGGTTATTGGCCCCCACTCCACGAATACGCGTTTAATCTGCTTATCGTCCAGCCATACGCCAGCGTGTGTCAGGCTGTCGAATGCAGCCTTGAGGTAGTTATCCAAATCACGCTCACGCTTATCTGGCGGGTACAGAATCACTGTTACAGCAACGTTCACTGTAATTGGCTGTGGCCTGCGCTTCAGTTGCTCATACACCGCGCCAATAGCGTTGGATCGGAAAGAGCGCCCGGAGGCGCTGATTAATACTCCCTTCCTGGTATTTCTCCAGTAGGTGTTTACGGATGGAGGGAATGGCAGAGTTAGTTTCAAATGGTCAACTCCTTCTTCCGCTCGCCTTCATGCTTAAAGTCTTCGCCATCAATTGGCAACAGTTGTTCAGGGTGAGCAAAAGCACAGCCTTTTACGACCACACCATTTAACTCAGTCGATACATCGCCCGTAATAAACCAACAAAGTCTGCCTGAATGATTCGTGAATACCGCTCCACTAGGGGTATCAACGTATTCCATAGGCTGAACAATAAACTCTGTCGTAACAGACTTTCCGGTATTGCCTGGGTTGTAAGACTTAATCAGTATCGCCAGCCCACCAGCTTTTAATTCAGCCATCACTCAGCACTCCCGTTGTTGGTTTGCTCCATTCCACTTTCACGGCAATCATCGCCGTTGGTTTTAAGTTTGCTGAACTGTTTCATGGGTACTCCTTCACCACAAACTTGATGGAGGACTGCGCAGCTGCTTCATGCCTCTGGCGCGCTACGAACTCATCACATTCGGCAATGTCTTTCAGTGGCTGACTAATCTGGTAATAACGGCCGAGAACAAGAGCCAACCAAAATGGCTGGCGCTCCTGAACAATAAACTTGCCGTTGAGGTCCCTTACCACTCGCCAGCGAGCGGGTTGTTTGACTGGTTGATATCCATTGCTCATGCAACACTCCCGGCCATCAACGCTGGCAGATTAATTTTTAGATATGATTTCTCATGTGGAACCGAGCGCAGATAGATGCCCATCTTCCCGGAATAATGTTCGTAGTATGTCCAGCCTGTTTGCTTGAATGCACGAAGGTCTGTCATTCCGCTAAGGTCATAGTGATCGGAATACAGTCGGGCAATACCATCGGTTTGATACTCCACTTTGAAATCATGAAATACCGCTTTTGAACTGACATATCCGCTGGCGAATTTGTTTGCTCTCTTCCTGACCTCAGCGATTCTGTCGCTCTCGACTTTATCAAGCCACCCGGCTTGAAGTTGTTGAGTGACCTGATTGGTCATAGCAGCGCCTGAGTTAAGTTGACGCGAAGGCACCATATTGTTGGTTTTCATGTTCACTTATTCCTCTCTTACACTGCTAACGGCAATTGAATGCTGAACCGGTCACGCTGCTCGCAATAGTCGAGAGAACCGGGGCTATTATGTGATTCGATGCGCTCCACCATCAGCGCTGCGCGGGTCTCTTTAGAGGCAGGCGCATATGCACCCTTCCACGCTTTGTCGATGCCAATGTTTCTTGCAACGTTTGTGCTGTCGGCGCTGGAGAGAGGTAGCTTCGTGAAAATTTCCGGATTGAGCATGCGAAGCCCATGCAGTTTCGCAATAGGCTGGCCATTGTTGTCGGTAACGTGGCGGATCAGGTCTTTCATGCGGGTCACGGCGCGAGTAGGCGTCTTCACGTCATATTCACCACAACTACCAATAGCAACGCGTGGATATTCATTGCAGAGGCGGATAAAGCGATCATCACTCTCATTCATGTGCCATACAGGAACGCCGTAGAAATCGCCGTGTGGCCATTCATCAAGCAATGCCTCGTTCTCTGCCTCACCGCCGTCGATAACGTCAGGGATGATTGCGAAATCAAAGCCGGGGTGATTCTTCCAGCGCGCTACGAAGTCGTAATAATCAGCCCAGTCGATTTTGTTCCGACCGGCTGCTTTCCACGCCGTGAACGCGCCATTGTCCAAAGCAAACGACTGGCAGTACTCAGCGGCGAGATTAATCTGGCTCGCGTGGGCAAAAGAAATAAACGCGTGACGGGCTTTCCATGCGCGAATGGCGCACGTATCAGGCGTGATAGGACCACCATGGTAATGGATCATTTCTTCACTCCCTTCAGCAGCCAACTCCAGATTGCTCCACCAGCAGTTTTGCAAATGAACTGCGCAGCGATAATCACCGGCAGGAATGCGCCAAACGCAATCAGTGGAAAGATGACAGAATCAACGGTAGCGGCGGCTACGTTCCCGGCGTTGGACTTCTTCAGCCACGGCTTATCAATCAGCCACTGATAGACCAGCGCGTTAACCAGTGCAGCTGCAACGAAGGCGATCATTGATGCAATGGCGATGATCCCCGATGCCGGGTTAATCGCGTAGCTGATGACGCCTGCGAGTGCTGATAGGAACAGTGAGCACATCAGGCCATAGCGTTCGTGCAATATGTCGCGCAGCACCATATCCAGACCAACCAGAAAGAAAGCGTTGATCGGCGTTACAGATGGCCCGAAGTGGGCCACCAGCAAATTGGCGGCGCAAATAGCCGCAACATAGACAAATGGAATCATGCCACCCTCCCGGCGATCAGTTGCACGCTGCTGTCACACTGGTTGCCCCAGCAATCCCATCCCTCGGCGGCGGTTCTCGCAAACAGCTCAATGCGCGACACGTCACCATAAAGTTGCTCAAGACGGTTTCTCACTTCCCACGGCTTAGCGCTGTGCTCTCCAAGGCAGGAGTAAACAACCTGCTTAACCGATGCGCTGGCGCGTTCCAGTCCGGTGCCGCGTGTCGCTATCAGCACATCCTCAGTGTTGCTGCGGGTGTGGTTGCCGCCGTTCATGCGGGTCTCTGCATTAAGCATGTCCAGCAGATCGGTGAAGTCGTGAATGGTCTGGTTCTCCAGCGCGCGGTTTACGCGCTGCTCTGCCAGCTGGTTCAGCTTCACCCAGGTAAAGCCCTTCATGGTGCGCACGCGATAGCCCCATGCTTCAGCCAGTTCGCGGGCCTCCTGGTTGTGTGTGCCGGTGTACCACATAGCCAGTACCGAATTTTCAGTACCTAAATCCCATACTGGCAGGCGCTTAAGGTCAGCCATTGTCATGGTCTGATAGTGGTCAGTGGCAGCACCATTGCTGATGCTGTTGTTGTATGGCCATGGAGGATCGGCGTAGATGAGTTGGTATGGCATTACGCTCCCTCCATGTTGTTGACCTGCGGCAAGGCATTACCAAATTTGTCTAGAAGCGCGGCCTCAAGCTCTGACTTAAACTTTTCAATGTCCGGCTGCGGTGATGGCTTTTCTGTCAAACCTTTCGCAGCCATAAATTCCAGAGCAAAGCGGTACGGAGGCCAGCAAATTTCATCAGGCAGGCGGGCGCTATACGAACCACTGCTGTGACGACTGCCCAGCGTTGTGAGCACGCCGTTTTCGACAAGTTTATTTACCCGGCGCTTTAGCTGGCTATTGCCGATATCGACCACTACGTAATTGGACATCCACGGGGTGCTGATGTAGGTGGAATGCTTCATGTTGAACTCATCGTCTCGGTTAAGACCTTTGTCACCGCCGATGTAGTTGTTGATGCAGCCCTCGCAGATGCGTTTAACGGTGCCAAGCCAGAAGGCATCAAGAATTTGTTTGTCAGTAATCATTACGCATCCTCCTTGATATGCTCGCGCGGCTCGCCATCTTTCGGCTCAGGCCACTTGCGGGACATGTTCACAGCCAGCTTGATATCCATGGCGGTGTTTAGTTCATCGTCGGTAATGCCAGCGCGGCGCATCGCATCCCACAGAAGGAACTGCAGGTCAGCCCACTCGGACAGGTCGTATATCGCTTCTGCGGCCTCCATCGCTTCTTTGGCCAAGTGCTTCAGTGGGCCAATTGGACCGACATCACCGAACGTTTGCTGTGACCAAGCGGCGTGTTTCTTACGGATGGTTTCGCGTACCTGTGCCGGGCTGGCGATGGCTGCAGAGCGGGTCAGTTTCTTCTTGCCGCTGGCCTTAGCCTTTGCCAGTCCCTCTGCAGCAATGGTTCCGGCTTTGGCTCCATGCTCGCGGGAAAGTGCAACGGCGGTGGTGGCGGCGACTTCATTACGCTTCACCATGCCAATCAGCTCATCACCGCTAGCCAGTAATGCGAGGTGCTGATCGACGTCTGCAACTGAGCGCTTCACCTTCTTCGCGATTTCTGATGGCTCCCATCCCTGATTGCTCATGCGCTGGTAAGCTGCTGCGCGCTCCAGTGGCTCAAGTGCGCGGCCCTGACTGCTGGTCACCATGAAAGCAATGCGCTCGCCTTCATTGCCAACGAAGTCTTTGCACTCCAGGCGGATGTCGTGACCAGCTTCCTGTGCCAGCTTCGCGCCATGCCAGCGGTGGTGTCCGTCGATAATCTTCACGCCCTGCTCTGTCACCTGCACGGTCAGTGGCGGGACGTGTTCACCGGCAATGAACGCATCGCGGAATTCTTCGACGTGGGTCGGATCGATATCGCGAACGTTATAGCCCGGCTCGATATAAAGCTCATCAACGCCCAGCAGGTAGGTTTTACGCACCGTAATGTTGGTGTTGCTGTCTTCTTTGTTTTTGTAGACCTGAAGTAAATTGCTCATGCTTTGTGAAACTCCCACGCCAGATAAATAGTCAGACTGATGGTCATCAGAATCGAAATACGTGCACCGAGGTAAAAATCTGAGTTGCGCCTGAAGTGCGCTTTGATGGCGCTCATCGGCTGTAACTCCTGCCAAGAAGTGGGTCCGGCTCTGGCTTGGGAATGCGGCGGTTAGCCTCAGCGATGCATGCCTTGCGGCAGTTAATCGCCTTCTCACGCAGTCCAGGGTTCTTTGTGCAGTCGAAAGCCTTAAGCCATGCGTCAGCCGCACAATTCCACATGCCGCTGTCCTGATAGCCGTATGCTTTGTGGCTCATCTCTATGAACTTCAGGTCTTTGCAAGCGTCAGGGATCGATGTGAAGTAACGGGTGTACTCATCGCGCCATACCTGACCAAGTTCAGTCATGGTCTGCAGTGTTCTTCTCACCATGCCGCTAGTGCGACCAATCGCGTCAGCAATCTCGCCAGGTGTTTGCCCTTCGTGGTTGGTCAGGTGGCTGAGGATCAGAGATTCAGTGTTGATTACATTACTCATGGTTAAGCCCCCTTCCAGCCGTCAGGAATTTCATAGTCAGTGCTTGCCGTATCGTTGACGTTGCGCTGCCCACCAGCAGGGCTGAGCTTGATTGAGAGTTCATCCCACTTCTCACGCAGCTTTGATGGGCTCAGGACGTTACGGCACCAGAATGGGTCGCGCTGGACGCGGCTGAACAATTCGCAAATTTGACGGTGAGTGCGGCCGTCACGACTGCACATCAGGCGAACTTCGTTTGACCAGTCAGCCCAGTTCGGCTCTTTAGGCTTACTGACTTCACCATCAGCTTCAGCGGCTTTCTCGTACATGCTGGAGATGCGAGACCAAATCCACTTGGCGCAGGTCAGGTCTTCTTCCGATCCCCACTGGCGCTTAGAAGTGTTTTTAACTGCCGCATCTGGATAAGGATCACTCGACTCGTCTGGTTTCGCAGAAACCGGACTAAGAGGTTTATTAGTCTGTATGTCTATGTCTGTATTAACGTCTGTATAGAGAAAAGATTCCGCGACTTCGCGGTTTCCAGGAATCCGCGATGCTGCGCTTTCCATATCGTGACTTCGCGGTTTGGAAGTCGTAGCTTCGCGGTTTGGAAGTCGTGACTTCGCGGTTTCTGAATCAGTGTTGAAAATTAAGGAAATAATCGCATCACCATCCACTTTGTAATGCATGGTCGGGGTGCCGTTAACTTTTCGGACCGAAGTCTGGATTGCAGTAGCCAGGTGCGTCTTAACCAGCTTTTTAACCAGGCGCTCGGTTTGATCCTTACTCAGCCCGCCCGCATCCTCTCCCAGCTCTTCATAGGTCTTGTAGAACCAGCCTTTCTCATTGCCAAAGGCAGACCAGAACACCAGGTTATTCAGCACCGCAGCAAGCGCGTGAGCCTGTTGCTCTCCACGGAAGAAGTTGAGGTATGGGCGAGGTATGACTAACACGTTCTTTGGCCCAGACATGGCCTGGACGACCTCGAATGTTTTACTCATGTGGTGCCTCTATTTCCCGAAAGTCGCGCTTGAACTGATGCAGAGGGCAGAAGCACTCGCCATGTTCGTAATTTTCGCGAAGGTAGATAACGCGGTTTGATTCAGGCTCCCAGCGGACAACGCGCACTGGTATGCCTCTTCCATCAGTGAACCAGCGGTCAATGATTCGCATTGCTTGGCCTCCGGTTTACGGTAAAAGTCATTCCACGCCGTCTGCACTACCATCGGCTCAGCTGGCTGGTAGTTGTTCGCTCCACCAGCCACAGGTATGATCTGCTCATACCGAATGCCGCTACCCTCCACGCGACACCGGAATTGCAAGACTTGTCTTGTATGATTTATGCTGGACATATCGTTGTTTCTCCACGCTGGACGATTTGACGATGCCGAACGCTCTGGTCTGCAAACCGGGGCGTTCAACTTTTCTGCTCTACTCAATTCACACCTCACCCGACTGAACCTGCATTCCCGCGACTTCCACCTTGCGGTTTGCCATAAACATATCCATGTTGTGTTCTGAGACGCTTGCGCCATAGAGCGCGAGGAAGCCAAAGAAACCGTGCATCTGGTGACGAATCTTCTGTTGGAATAAACCGGAGAGTTTTTTCAGCTCTTGATTATCGATCACGCCATCTGCAGCAGCTTCCTGCTTGGCAATAGCCAGTTGGCCAGCCGCTGCGTGAGAACGCATTTCGATGTCGAACAGATCGACTTTGTCCACGCCCTGCACTGAAGAGATATCCACCAGCGTTAATCCGCGGCGATTAGCAAAGTACTCAGCCAGATGGTTGCATTTGGACAGGTCTTCCATCTGCTGCAACTCATCCAAGGTGAAGAAGCGGCTGCCACACTTGCGGTACAGGTGGTTATGGAACTGATCGATGGTCATTCCCATGTCTGAAGCCATACCCAGGCGACCGTAAGGGTGTGCTTTACACATCAGGCGTATTGCTATGTTGATGGTGTCTACCATTTTGTTTTCCCTAAGGTAGTTATGGTGGTTGTTAAACTTGCTTAAGATCTGCCATGCCATCAGATGGGCTTGGGTAGATGTCTGGCCTCAATTCATGAGGTGTTACCCCAGTAACCTGAAAGATGCTGATTACTCGCTCTGCTGGAACCATCCCCGCAGAACGGCTTTGCCAGTAACTTACGGTCATTGGAGAAACGCCAAGCTTTAAAGCCAATGCGCGGGCTGAGCCTGCAGCTTCAATAGCTTTGGTTAATGCTTCCATCGTTCATCTCCGGTTTATATTCGACACAGACATTAAACAATAAGTTTATATGTCAGTCAACTTTTGGTTTATAGATTCGTATAAACATAACGTTTACAATCTGAGCTGGTAAATGAACGGTGCGATGATGTTTATGAGCAAGGCAAATAGACTGGATGAACTTCTCCAGGTGACAGGTTTTAGCAAGGCGCATCTCGCAAGGATTGCAGAGGTATCCCCACAGGCGGTGAACAACTGGTTCAAGCGCGGTGAGATGGGTAAAGATTCTGCTATTAAAATTTCTGCCGCCACGCAGCTCCCTCTCTCATGGTTGCTTGGCGAGGATGAAGAATTAGACGTTATGCCACCCGACTACCATCCAGATCAGGGAAGCGCCATGTCTCCTATGCCTTCTGAGGCTGATGTGGTCGGAGAAATGCGTGACGGACTGATCCCTGTGATAGGAGATGCCGTTTTGGGAATGGACGGTTTGATAGATATGATGGAGTTTCATGCGGGCTGGCTTCGCATCTACAGCGATGACAAGTCAGCTTATGGCGTGAGAGTTCGCGGCGATAGCATGTGGCCGCGCATCCAGTCTGGTGAGTTTGTTGTTATCGAGCCAGGAACAAAAGTGGCTCCGGGCGATGAAGTGTTCATCAGAACCAAAGATGGCCACAACATGATAAAAATCCTGAACTTCAACAGAACAGGCGATTATCAGTTCACCAGCATCAATAACGATCACAAGCCATTCACCCTTACAGCTGACCAGGTGGATAGGATTCATTTCGTTTCAGGAATAATCAAAGCAACGCGCTTCATCTCTGCTGATGATGTCGCTAAAGAGTGAAAAATCCTCATAAAAATTAAGCCGGCTAAAGCCGGTTTTTTTGTGCCTGAAATCCGGAAGGGTAGAAACTATTCGCTATAAACAAAATATTTATCAACCTTTGGTTGACGTGTTTATAAACATATAGTTTAATCAAGTCATCGGATGGACGCCGAGTGATGTTGAAAGCTGTGTTGTGTCGAGTTATTGAACCAGTTAGGCGGCTGCTCCGGGGCTTTCACCCTTTGTAGGAGAGGGAAGATAGTGTTCGACCGGGTAACCGCCGCTTTTTAGGAAACGAAAGGTGCTGATTATGAGCAATTACCGTCAGGTTGAGAAAAAAACCAATAGCCGTGGCGTCGATTATCAGTTGGCTAGGGACATCAGCAACAACACCTTCTCTGTCTGGCGTAAGTGCGAAAACTACTGCCGGCACGCAAAGGGAGGAATCGCAGTAAGTTGGCGTTATGTTGATAAAAACATGACACGTGACGATGCGCAGGTCTTGTTTAAGCGCCGATCTAAATAAGCACAACGATGAGAGCATTTGGTGGGCGTACTCTGGCGCGCCATTAGAGCGCTAAGTGCTCTCAACGTTGTGGTGAATGTGGCTATGCGCTCGCGGAGAACTGATACCAACTTTCATGCGGTCAGTTGGGGCTAGAAGTCTAAAGTCACCGCTCTGGACCTTGTCAGTTCGGCCAGAGCACCGGGAGGCACCCGGCACCGCAATACCTTTCATAGCGTGGAGTTAACCGGCTGCAGGTTTTGCAGAACCTGCCAGCCAATTTTATGAATCCCTCAGTGATTTATTGCCATCAACGGCAAGGGATTCGTGCAAACAAAAAACAGCGTGGAGGAAGTATGGAACACCCTAAAGACCATATAACAGTGGGCATCATCACCCTGCCCTACAGCATCATTTTGGCGGGTTGGATCATGCCTGACGGCTCAATAATCCATAACCCTGTTGCAGCACAGAACGCAGCTGAACGTCTCAACAGCGCTCACCGTACAGTTCACTGAGGCCACCAGCATGACTAACCAACAATCAAACAAAGAGCTGGTGAAAGCAGGTCACGCATTCGCAGCTGCTATGAGCATGGATACGCCAATCATCGTGATCGCCAAGATGGTCACAGAACTGGCTATCGATTATCGAGAGCCTGGCGACAAGTGGTATGGCGAACACGTTTTCTCAATGCGTAATCAGAGCGGCACATGGTGCGACTACACCAAAGAGCAGTTTCTGGCTAAGTGTCCGCTCGGTGCAGTAGGTGAGCGCCTGTGGGTGCGTGAGAACTTCTTCGAGCATGGTCACTGGCAAGGTGGTGGTTATGACCGTGAAGATTCTTATTTCGTCAGCGACAAACAGGTGCTTTATCCAGCTGATGGCGTAAAGCGTCCTGCACAGCGCGCACGGGAAGACTTCTGGCGTTCGCGTCCATCCATCCACATGCCGCGCTGGGCTTCCCGCATAACGCTGGAGATTACCGGTGTTCGTGTGGAGCGGTTGACTGCTTTGTCTGACGATGACGCTCGCAATGAAGGTTGCCCTGCTCAATTACCGGATAACCCTGAAGACGAACATCAGGCACGTACATGGTTTCGTGGGCTATGGAGTGAACTATACGGAGAGGAAAGTTGGTCTGATAACCCGTATGTTTGGGTGATCAACTTCAGGAGAGTCCAATGAATAAATCATGCCCTTCTTTTACGGGATACTCAGCAACTGATGATTGCCGTGTAATCTCACATCGCAGGCGTGGAAAAGGCAAGCAGCGCGGGTCTGTATCTTCGATAGATTCTGAGTTCCAGTTTGAACTGAAACAAGCTGCCTCACCCAAAGGTTATTTGACTGTCAGCGTTTCATTTGAATCAGGGAAATCGCGACCTGTAGGTGTTCATCAGTTAGTTGCGGACGCTTTTCACGGGCCATGCCCTCATGGATGTCAGGTGCGCCACCTGAATGGAAATCCGAAAGATAACCGCCCATCAAATTTAAGGTACGGCACAGCCAGGGAGAATGCAGCTGATCGCATGAATCATGGCACTTATCTTGGTGGTAGCAATCACCCTGGCGCTAAGTTAACTGGTGGTCAGGCTGCTCAAATTCGCCGTCGCAGGCGTTGTGGTGAAAAGGTGAAGGATTTAGCCGCTGATTTCCATGTGAGCACATCTACCATTGAGTCGATTATTTATGGCCGGTCATACAAGCCTGCCACCACCGAAGCTAAGCGGTCGGAGGCTGGCTGATGTCGATGTCACCAGCAGAACGCAAAGCAGCGCAACGGGCACGTCAGGCCGCTGCCGGTGAAACAAAGGTTGAACTGGTACTTGATGCCGAAGAGCTGCAAATGCTCGATTACGATTGCTCTCAACGCCGTCCAGGTCGTGAGCCATACAGCCGGGAAGAACTGGTGTCACTCATGATTCGCAAGTATCACGCAGAGCTACTGGCTACGCAGGAACAGTTGAGTGGTCGGCAGTGCGGGAAGTGTGGCGATCAACTTCCTGTGCAGGATTGCCCGTGTAAGGGCGAAGCGGCCTGTTGGGTCAACCTTGGTTGGCACGAAACGAAATTATCACTGTGACATGTCACAGCAATCAACGCCTGTTGCAGCAGGTAAAGCGTGGAGATGGCTATGCAGAACGACATTATTTCCGATGCTGACATCGAAAAATTAACCGGCTACAAGATTCCTTCAAAGCAGTGCAATTGCCTAAAGCAGGCTGGCATCTTCTTCGTTGTGAGACGTGATGGCCGTCCAAGAACAACCTGGCAGCACTTTAACGATCCGATTACCCATCGCAAAGTGGCTGAGCAGGAAACCCATGAACCAAACTTTGGCGCGCTGGATTAATGGCAAGAACAAGAAAAAACACTGAAGACGCATGGATGCCGCCGCGAGTTTATCGCGGTCGTTCAGCTTACGAGTTCCACCCTAAGAATGGCGGCGCTATTCGCCTTTGCAGTCTTGATGCTGTGCAGTCTAAGGTTTGGGCAGCGTATGAAGCGCTGATCAACGAAATACCCGACGACAAGCTTTTGGCATCGCTGGCTGACCGTTTCTTTAAGTCGGCAGATTTCTTTGAGTTGGCGCGGGAAACACAGAAGGACTACCTCAAGTATTCCAAAAATGTTTTGTCTGTCTTTGGTGCCATGCCTTCTGATGCGATCAAGCCTGAGCACGTCAGGAAGTACATGGACAAGCGAGGATTGAAAAGCCGCGTCCAGGCTAACCGTGAGAAGGCATTCATGTCCCGTATGTATCGCTGGGGTTACGAGAGAGGCATGGTGAAGAGCAATCCCACTAAAGGGGTGAGGAAGTACAAGGAGGAAGCGAGAGACCGTTACGTTACTGATGCTGAATATCAGGCGGTATACTCCTGCGCAGCCGATATCGTGAAGGTTGCAATGGAGCTGGCGTATTTATGCTGTGCACGACAGTCTGACGTACTTTCTATGAAAAAGAGCCAGATTATTGAAGAAGGTATTTTGATTAAGCAGAGCAAAACCAGTGTGCCGCAAATTAAAGGGTGGTCCCCTCGCCTTGCCTCAGTTATCGGCATGGCTGCTGGCTTACATTTAAAGCCTGGCATGAGCAGTATTTTCATCATCCACCAGCCTAACGGTTCGGGATATACCCGCGATGGATTTAACAGTCGCTGGCGCGCAGCCCGTGAAGAAGCGCGCACGAAATTCCCAGAACTGCTTTTTGATTTCACCTTCCATGATTTAAAGGCAAAAGGAGTATCTGACCTTGAAGGTGATCTTTATGAAAAAATGGCAATCACTGGGCATAAGAACGTCGAGCAAACTGCAGCCTATGACCGCAAGATCGTAGTCGTTCCTGTAGTAGGTGGGCAGAAAAAGAGCGTCTGATATTAGGAAGTGATATTAGGAAATAAATTTCGGGTAACAAAAAACCGCCCTTGGGCGGTCACGACATTGCTTATATTGCTTTGATTTTATTTGGTTTTAGAGACGACTAAATATGGTACCCGGGGCGGGACTTGAACCCGCACAGCCATAAGCCGAGGGATTTTAAATCCCTTGTGTCTACCGATTTCACCACCCGGGCAGGGTGTAAATTGGAGGCGCGTCCCGGAGTCGAACCGAGGTAGACGGATTTGCAATCCGTTGCATGGCCACTCTGCCAACGCGCCTTTATTCTGATGTGTCATCCGTTAACAACGGAGGACTAAATTTGGAGCGGGAAACGAGACTCGAACTCGCGACCCCGACCTTGGCAAGGTCGTGCTCTACCAACTGAGCTATTCCCGCAATTCACCGAACTCGCTGATTTTATTCAGCTTCTTGCAGACTCGCTGCCGTTCGATGCGATGCATTCTACTTATCTGACGCAATGAGTCAATAGAATTATCCACACAGTGCGTCCGTTTGCTGCTTTTTAAATCGTATCGATCAGCTATCGAGCAAATCACCGCGTGCGGCGCTTAAATACTGGAACATTGACCAGAAGGTCAGCACCGCGGCGATATACAGTGCCACCACGCCCACTCCCACTACGGTTGCGTCTGGGCGCCACAGCAAGGCGAACAGTGAGAACATCTGCGCCGTGGTTTTCACTTTGCCAATCCAGGAAACGGCCACGCTGCTGCGCTTACCAATCTCCGCCATCCACTCACGTAAGGCTGAGATGATAATTTCGCGCGCAATCATGGTCGCTGCCGGTAAGGTAATCCACCAGGCGTGGAAATACTCGGCAACCAGAACCAGCGCAATCGCGACCATCACTTTGTCGGCTACGGGATCGAGAAAGGCGCCAAAACGTGTGGTTTGCTTCCAGCGGCGGGCAAGAAAACCATCAAACCAGTCAGTTACGGCGGCAACCACAAAGATCAATGCGGTGGCAAAAGGTGCCCAGTAGAAAGGCAGATAAAATGCCAGCACAAAGAATGGAATCAGTACAACTCGAAACAGGGTAAGACACGTCGGAATGTTAAATTGCATATGCCAGTAACTGTCTGGTGTGAGTAGAATTTAACGTATGTTCCTACATTGCCCCCCCTGTTTCAATGCTAGTGTTTCAGCGAGTAGTAGATTTTTTCCGCCAGCGCGAAGGAAATCCCGGGCACTTTAGCAATCTCATCCACGCTGGCATTCATCAGGGGTTGCAGGCCCCCCATATACTTAAGCAGCTGTTGACGCCGTTTTGGCCCTACCCCTTCAATGCTTTCCAGCGCGCTAGTGTTCTTCACTTTGGCGCGTTTTTTCCGGTGGCCCGAAATTGCATGATTGTGAGAGTCATCACGAATATGTTGAATCACATGCAGTGCAGGTGAGTCCGGCGGCAACGAAACGCCCTCTCCTTCCGCCTCAAAAAACAGCGTTTCCAGGCCCGCTTTACGGTCGGTGCCTTTCGCCACGCCCAGCAAGATGGGACGATCTTTATCCCAGGGCACATCCAGCTCCGCGAACACCTGTTTCGCCTGCGCCAGCTGACCTTTGCCACCATCGATGATAATGACATCAGGGATTTTGTCCTCTTCCAGCGCTTTGCCATAGCGACGGCGCAAGACCTGATTCATCGCGGCGTAATCATCGCCTGGCGTGATGCCTTCAATGTTGTAGCGACGATAATCGGAACGCAGCGGACCATCGCGATTGAACACCACACATGAGGCAATCGTCTGCTCACCCATGGTGTGACTGATGTCAAAGCACTCCATGCGTTTGATGATGTCGAGTTCGAGAAACACTGCCAGCGCCGCCAGGCGTTGCTGAATGGTGGAGTGCTGAGACAGTTTCGTGGTCAGGGCGGTGGCAGCATTGGTGCGCGCCAGTTTAAGGTAACGCGCACGGTCGCCACGTGGCTTGCTTTGAATATTAACCTTGCGCCCGGCGAGTTCACTCAATGAATCCGCCAGGAGCTCACGTTCGGGAAGGCTGAAGTCCAGCAGAATATCGGCCGGCAAGGTGCGTGCTTCGCTGCCCTGCAGGTAAAACTGACCGACGAAGGTTTGCACCACTTCAGTAAGATCGGTATCAGCAGGCACTTTCGGGAAGTAGCTGCGGCTGCCCAGCACTTTACCTTGTCGAATAAACAGCACATGCAGGCAGGCCATACCGGCATCGAATGCCACACCCATCACATCAAGGTCATCGCCCTGATTGGAGACAAACTGCTTCTCGGTGACGCGTCGTACCGCCTGAATCTGATCGCGCAGACGCGCCGCCTCTTCGAAGCGCAATCCATAACTGGCTTCTTCCATGCGTTTTACCAGCTGATTAATCACTTGATCATCTTTACCGGCAAGAAACAACCGCACGTAATCTGTCTGCTGTGCATACTCTTCTTCGCTGACCAGCCCGGCCACGCACGGCCCAAGGCAACGGCCAATCTGATATTGCAAACAGGGGCGAGAGCGGTTGCGGTAAACACTGTTCTCACACTGCCGAATCGGGAACACTTTCTGCAACAGCGCCAGGGTTTCTCGCACCGCATAGCCATTGGGGAAAGGCCCAAAGTATTCCCCTTTCGCGTGTTTGGCACCACGATGCATCGCCAGACGTGGATGCGCGTCAGCACTCAGGAAAATATAAGGATAGGATTTATCATCGCGCAACAGCACGTTATAGCGAGGCTGATAGAGCTTGATGTAGTTGTGCTCTAGCAGCAAAGCTTCGGTTTCGGTATGGGTCACCGTCACGTCGATGTTTTGAATGTTACTGACCAGCACCTCGGTTTTTCGGCTGCCTACCTGAGTGCGGAAATAGCTGGTCAGGCGTTTTTTGAGGTCTTTCGCTTTACCTACATAGATCACCGTGCCTGTCGCGTCATACATACGGTAGACGCCGGGCTGACTGGTCACGGTGCTGAGAAAGGCTTTGGAATTGAAAACGTCACTCACTACTGATTAACGGCTCCGCATTATACAGACCATGTCGAATGGCCAGATGCGTTAACTCTACGTCGCCACTGATATTCAGCTTGCTGAACATACGGTAGCGGTAGCTGTTAACGGTTTTCGGGCTGAGATTAAGCTGCTCGGAAATTTCCGTCACCTTTTGCCCTCGGGTGATCATCAGCATAATCTGCAATTCCCTTTCCGACAAACAGCTAAACGGCGATTCGGCTTTTTGCGGCTCGATTTGGCTGAGAGCCATTTGCTGCGCGATATCGGATGCGATATAGCGCTGTCCAGAGTGCACTGAACGAATCGCACTCACCACTTCCTGCGGGGCCGCCCCCTTACTCAGATAACCCGCCGCACCGGCTTGCATCACTTTTGCTGGCAGCGGATTTTCGGTATGGATGGTCAGCATAATGATGCGGATGTCAGGATTGAAGCGCACAATTTTGCGCGTCGCTTCCAGACCACCGATGCCAGGCATATTCATGTCCATCAGTACTACGTCAACCGGATTGCTACGGCACCATTTCACCGCATCTTCACCACAAGCCACTTCCCCGGCAATTACCAATCCCTTCATATCTTCCAGTATGCGGCGAATACCGGCGCGTACCAGTTCATGGTCATCAACAAGAAGCAGACTGATCAACGGGACATACTCCGCAGGTTAGTGAGGGGAAAAATATATTTCAGGAGGGCCATCTTACCGGGTTTACCGGGGAAAAAACATCTGGTTACGCAGATAAATCCCAAATGAAATGACGCATATCAAATAGCGGTTAATCCCAGCTATTTTTTGAGTAAAATGCAATAGCATGCAAGAATTAAAATGTGAAATTGTGACTAATATCATTATGTTATAATTTATAATCTTTTTGTCGACCGTCAGGTTTTCGGTAATAAAAATAACTTCATCAGCTGTTTTTTCCTGCCTGGAAATAGCGCAAACATCCATTTAATGTTGGTTTAATCTTCACCGCTTCGCCTGGGATAAATTCATCCGCCAACCATATGATATACTCTGTTTTTTACACACAGGTATTGTGTCAACATTCAGTAACACCACCAAGGAGTCAATGATGAGTGATGAAGACTTTTCAACATCGCAGGATACCCAGGCGCTGGCCGACGAAGTGGCTTGCCTGAAAATGATGGTGACGCTGATTCTGAAAGGAATGGGTCAGGCGGATGCCGGTAAGGTGATCATTAATATGGAGCGCTATGTGCAGAGCGCATTAGTGGATAAACCGCAGGCGGAAGTGTTCAGTAACACGATTCGTCAGATTAAAACCGCCTACCGTCAGTAAGCGGCCAAGCCCCGCGCAGCGCGCGGGGTGATCAACTGTGCGACTGCCAGTTCACAGAAACACCCAGTGATGGCAGCACCTCTTCTGGACTGAATCGACGTGTACCGCGATATTTATCCGCCAATGCCGGCTGATGAACCGGAATACGAATGGCAAACAGGTTATCTTCAGATTGAATCAAACCCGGCGATAACGGTTCGTACACCACGCCATGCTGCTCGAACATTTTTTCCAGCATGGGTGTCGCAGAGCTGATCAGGTAATCCATACCGCTGAGTTCCGCCAGCTGCACCGAATGCCATAAAATCGTCAGCGGCAGTTCCGCATCCACTTCAAGACGAGCCGAAAAACGCGACATTTCCCAGACTTTATCCTGATCGAACGGCAGTACCATGCCTTCAGGCACTTCGGGTTCATGCCAGGGCAACAAGCGTGCACAGCCGCAGATCCCCTGACGCGCATTCCAGGCGATGATCCAGGTGACATCGGAGCGATCAAAACGATCGTACTCCTGGCCAGGCGTACTTAAGCGCGGCGGGATTGACCATCCTTCACCCCGTGCAAAAACGCTATAGCGATAGGTTCCCAATTCTGCCAACAGAGAGGACGGCATATCCTTAAGCTGTGTTTGAATTACTTTCATCATGCGCCCCTGACATCCCCATGTTTGCAATGATTTCTTTGCGCCAGCCTGGCAAAGTTCCGGCGCAGGGTAGACAACTGACTAAAGAGTGGGAACTACTAAAATTAGTAGTTGCCTTTTTGCTATATCAGGCCAATTGCCGCCGCATAACACGCAATCTGCGTTTTATTGGAAACATTAAAACGCTTTTGCATATTTTTTTGGTGAAAATTCACCGTGTGTTCTGAAATCGCTAAAATCAGTGAAATTTCCGCAGAAGTTTTTCCTTCTGCCGTCCATTTCAATATTTCCAGTTCGCGTTGGCTAAAATCGTTAGATAAAACTGCCATTGAACTATCATTGAGCCGCTCCAGCACACGCAAACTCAGTTCCGCCAGAAAGTGCAGTTTCACCTCTAGCTGAATGCGTAAGTGTTGAGTCTGACTGTGAAGCGATGATGCTATAGATAATATACCAATGGCACGATTTGGCGCCATGGCCGAACAAGAAAAGCCACTGTTCAGGCCGGCCGCATTCGCTTCATCCCATAAATTACCGGCGCCGGTGAATAGATCCCTCGTCCATTCCACGCCACGTCCCGGCCGCTGACAAAGTAACAGCACCGGATCGACAGCATAATAATTTTCGCTTTCATAGCGCTTAACCCAGCTTTCCGGGTAAGTACTGAACAAAAACACGCGCGGCCGGGTAAAAGGCACGGGATGCTGAACCAGAAAAGCGAATGAATCAAAACCCATCGCTTCAATGTGTTTTTGTAATAGCGTTTTTACTTGAATCACTTCCGTCAGCGCCTGAAATTCATTTTCAGTTTCGCCACGCCAGACGAAATAATTATCGGTAGTCATTATTGCCTCAGCGTTGTTTCACGCTTTAACTTGTTATTCGATCTGATTAACACAAAAAATAAATTAACTTGAGAAAAAATATTGATTGAAATGAGAGCAGCCCGCAGGGTAACAATCATAACTATCCTGTTGTCAATGCGTTACCATTATGGGGAACTGGAAGCAGATACATTTTGCCAACAGCTTCACAACTTTAATCCTCTTTCGTGATTAGAATAGGATTTTTCCGAAGGAGTTTCAATCACCGGATTCATCGAAAATCATCATTAGATTGATAAATTTTTAGCATCGTCATTAACTAAAATCACTCACTCTCAAAGCGGTTACTGAAGGTATTCGTTGTATTTGTGGGACGACTGGCATTTGGCTGATTCTTAATCCCAGTTATTTCTGTGGTGAGCGGTATGTCGTGATTTCCGCCACCTTCTTTTCCAGCTACGCTTAGAAGATGTGCGGGGGATCACGACGTGGATTTTTCCAGGGGAAGACGTAGCGCCATCATCCTTACTGGCGCATCGTCATGCGTATTCGAGCATCATAACGGGGCTGACTATGATGAACCAACTGGCATTACCTTTCCTTGTTCTGGGCGGTTGCACAGCACTGATGATTTTAAAAGATCTTTTCCGTCACCCGCATCCTGTGGCCATCATGAATATCATCTGGCCTCTTACCGGCCTCTATATGCCCTTCATCGGATGGTTAGCCTGGTGGTATCTGGGGCGTAAACCTTCACGTCAGGTTAAACTTGCGCTACTGGTTCCGCAAAAAATTCAGAGTAACGCCAGCTGGCAAACAATATTTATTTCCACCTCATTATCCGCAGCGGCCTGTATATTTGGCGACATAATGACCCTACCAATAATCACCTTGCTAAATCAATTCGCCATTATGCCAGCTCTCTGGATGCAGGCGATTATTTGCGTGATAGTTTCCTTAGTGGTGGGTTTATTTTTCCAGTTTCTGGCCATTCGCCAACGTGAAAAACGTTCATTTGGCCGGGCGTTATTATTAGCATTTAAAACCGAAACTTTTCCGCTGCTGATTTATCAATTAGGTATTTTTATCTTTATGGCGCTGGCACTAAAATTTGTCCTCAACCATCAAATCAATCCATTGCTGGTGGCTTTCTGGTTTATGTTGCAGCTGGCGATGATCATCGGCTTCTTATTCTCCTGGCCAGCTAATCATTTCCTGATAAAACGTGGGCTTAACCCCGCCGTTTAGTTAACGACAGTATCCCGCGCCACGCATACCGAGGTGAAAATGCCCGGCATGCGCAGCGTTATAGTCCGGGCCTAACGCATTGCCAAAGGTCGTACAACCGTTGCGCCACAATGCGTGAAGCCCTGCGGATGCATCGTCAGGTTGCTGCCAGTTTTTCCCCACCTGCAACCAGCGCCCGTTGGCCAGCTGAAATCCCGTAATATCCCAGGCATCTGCCGTTGCATGCTCACTTAATCGTCCCTGTTGGCGATGATAGATATTACGACAGGCGTAACTGCCGACGTGGCTTATTCGCCGTAAGGGACTATTGATTCCGGCCTGCTGCAAGGCGTGCGTGCTGTTGACGACAAACATTGTGCTACTCACCGCCATCGGGCAACTGGCAAGAAAACTGCTGCTTAATGTGACTTCACCAAATCCACTCACGCGTAAAGGTTGTTCTATGGGGCAATCACCTTGCATTGCAGGCACGGGGCGAAATTGTACCCACCCCTGCTGGCTGGCACGCTGCATCACCGCCATACAGGCCGCGGGATCGTGGCTGAGCCGCTGCAATTTGTAGCGCATCATCCATCCTGGTGGGTCAGTCACCGATAGCGGTGTAAATGGATTCCACTGTGGCGGCAAATGCGTTTTCAGCCAGGGTAAACTCCACCAGCCGCATAATGCCAACAAGACAATTGCTAATAATGCGCGCACCACACCTCACGTTTACTCATAAAATGAAGACGTAAGTGTAGGTGGCAAAACGAGGAAATGACGCAGAAAAGGCTTAATTGCTGAAGATTTACGCAAACTCACCGTGGATTATGCCATGTAAATATTTACTGACAGACGAAACCCCGTAAAAGGTCACAATTGTAAAAAAACAATTACCGAGAGTTGCAAGCTTTCCACTATCTTATGCCACTTGCCCTATTAAACGGCACGTTATCTAACAGCCAGTAGAGCTGACACAACATCAAAACAGGAAAGATATATTTATGGTTGATCAATCCAAAGAGGCGCTTGTTGAGGCCGAACAGCCGGATAAGCTCCAGCGTAATCTGCATAACCGCCATATCCAACTGATTGCCATCGGTGGCGCAATCGGCACCGGGTTGTTTATGGGCTCAGGTAAAACTATCAGCCTGGCCGGCCCCTCGATCATTTTCGTTTATATGATCATCGGCTTTATGCTGTTCTTCGTGATGCGCGCAATGGGCGAATTGCTGCTCTCTAATCTCGAATATAAATCCTTCAGCGATTTTGCTGCCGATTTACTCGGCCCGTGGGCGGGCTATTTTACCGGCTGGACTTACTGGTTCTGTTGGGTGGTGACGGGCATTGCCGATGTAGTGGCCATTAGTGCCTACTTCCAACTCTGGTTCCCCGACTTTTCCATCTGGATGAGTGCACTGCTGTGTATATTTGTGTTCCTGGCACTCAATATTGCGACGGTGAAATTGTTTGGTGAGATGGAGTTCTGGTTCGCGATTATTAAAATCGTGGCGATTGTTGCCCTGATCGTGACTGGCATCGTGCTGGTGAGCATGCATTATCCTTCGCCTAGCGGCAGCGCGGCAGCCCTGAGCAATATCTGGGATCATGGTGGTATGTTCCCGAAAGGATTGAGCGGCTTCTTTGCTGGCTTCCAGATTGCGGTGTTTGCCTTCGTCGGTATTGAGTTAGTCGGAACGGCCGCAGCGGAAACCAAAGATCCGCACAAGGTGCTGCCACGTGCGATTAACGCTATTCCGGTGCGTATCATTATGTTTTACGTTCTGGCACTGCTGGTGATCATGGCGGTGACGCCGTGGAATCAGGTGATGCCTGACCGCAGCCCGTTCGTTGAGATGTTTGTGCTGATTGGCTTACCTGCAGCCGCCAGCATCGTGAACTTCGTGGTGCTGACTTCTGCTGCGTCATCCGCCAACAGTGGCATTTTCTCTACCAGCCGTATGCTTTACGGCCTGGCGGAACAAGGTGTGGCGCACAAAGCGTTTGGTCGTCTGTCGGCTCGCGCGGTTCCCACTACCGGACTGTTCTTCTCCTGCTTCTGCCTGCTGTGTGGCGTTGCACTGATTTACCTGATCCCTGATGTGATGACGGTATTCACCATGGTCACCACGGTATCGGCGATTCTGTTTATGTTCGTCTGGACTATCATCCTGTGCAGCTACCTGGCTTACCGCAAACAGCATCCGCAGCGTCACGCTGAGTCGAAGTTCAAGATGCCGCTGGGTAAGCTGATGTGCTGGGTGTGCATGGCGTTCTTCGCCTTTGTGATTGTCCTGCTGACCTTGCAGGACGACACTCGCCAGGCGCTGATGGTCACGCCGCTGTGGTTCGTGATCCTTACCATGGGCTGGTTGTTACGTCGTCGTAAAGCCTGATAACCCTGCCAACAAAAAGCCCCGAAAATTCGGGGCTTTTTTTATAACCTTTCGCGTAGTTTATGCCATGCCTGCGCCAGTGAAGGCCGCACCGAAGGCTCTCTTTCTGGTGCCGGATCCGGGGTATGTGCCGATCCCAGATTGAAGGTAAAGGTGTAGTTTGGCGCTTCCCCCATCCTTAAATCCGATATCAAAGTATCATCACCCTGCAACCGCATGGCATAAAAACCGTGGCTGAACCACGCCACTCGCTCGGCATACCAGTCACCTTTAAACGCATCGAACAGTTGCGGGTTGCGCGGGTGCCAATGAATGTCCAGTGCCCGATCGGGTGACAACAGTGACCAATAGGCTTCACCGTAACGATCGGGGGTCATAATCACGGTTCGCCACACCAGAGTATTAAATGCCGTTGGCGTCACCAGCACTTGCTGCGGCATGATGGATTGCTGGGTTAAATCACGATCAATATGCTGCGTCGCGATACCCTGCACCACCATACTCCAGCCGAGAT
Source organism: Erwinia sp. S63 (assembly GCF_016625195.1). Taxonomy (GTDB): domain Bacteria; phylum Pseudomonadota; class Gammaproteobacteria; order Enterobacterales; family Enterobacteriaceae; genus Pantoea. The sequence goes on along the minus strand of NZ_JACVUP010000002.1, from coordinate 207,293 downwards.
ACAGCGTACTGATCAGTAAACCCGCCTGATTCCAGCGCAATCCCACCCCGTCACGCCGCCATAGCGCCACCGCCAGCGCGATCAGCAGCGGTAAGGTATACAACGGGTCGATAATGTACATGCTGCCGATTGCATAAGGGAAATTGGTAAACGGTAAACCCAGCTGTGTGCCGTATACAGTTGTCAGATCAAGCAACGGATGCGTAATCAGGGCCAGCCAAATCGCCATACACCAGCCGCGCCAGTGGGGACGACTGCGTGTTACAACCGCAACCAGCCAGGCCAATAGGGGCGCAACCAACGTCAGCCACAACAGCGCATGGCTCTCGGTGCGGTGCAGCGTCATATTGCGAATGGCATCGCCGTGATCGATAAACACATCCAGATCGGGCAAGGTACCGGCAATCGCGCCCACCAGCGCCGATTGCCATAGCGGCACGCGCTTGCCCATCACTGCGACGGTGACCGCCGCGCCCAACGTCAGTTGTGATAGCGAATCCATGCATTCTCCTGGCTAAAGCGGGATCAACGCACGCGGATCCCTTCAATAATCATCCGCTGAACATTCTCCAGCGTTTGCTCGAAAAATTCCGGGTCACTCAGAGTCTGGCCGGTGATCGCTTCAACCTGCGACGCAAAATCCGCGTAATGTTGCGTGGTAGCCCACAGCAGGAAAAACAGATGCTGCGGCTGCACCCCGGCTAAGCGCCCTTCCGCAATCCACTGCTCGATGATCGCCGCCTTCTCATCCACCAGCGCTTTTAAATCCCCGGCCAGTTCACCTTTGAGTAACGGCGCACCCTGGAGCATTTCCAGACAGAACAAGCGCGAGGCCTGCGGGTGATCGCGTGACACTTCCAGCTTAAGACGAATATATTTCCGGATGGCGGTCAGTGGATCCTGATCGTGGCGCAGTGCGCGCAGTGGTGCCAGCCAGACATCAAGGATCTCTTTCAGCACCGCGATATACAGCACCTCTTTCGAGGGATAGTAGTAGAGCAAATTGGTCTTTGAGACGTCGGCACGCTCCGCCACTTTATCGAGGCTGGTACCGTGAATTCCGTATTGTGAGAAGAAGGTTAGCGCCGCTTCCAGTATCGCGGCCCGTTTTGCGGCAACGGCTCGTGAACGTCTGCCCAGTTTTTTTTCATCGCTTTTCACACTGTTACCTCTTCAATCCTGCCTATCCGCATCATAACAAAGCCCCTCTGTCCTGCCTAATCGCGCTCCCTGCACCTTTTTTGACCACGGTGCGCATGAAAAACGTGCAAAACATTTTGACCAAACGGTCTGATTTAGACCAACCACTCCACTTTTACTATCGGACGTTTTTTAACACATTGTTGTGCAAGGCTTTTAAAAATGTGGCACAGGCTTTGCAATTTTGTGACGGAGCGCCGCTCGCAGGATGCGTGCAGGAAGCAACGCAGCGCGTAGAGCAATGCCCGTTCAATGCAGAGAGGTTTCACATGAAAATTGGCGTCTTTATCCCGATTGGCAACAATGGCTGGCTCATCTCCACCCATGCGCCGCAGTACAAACCGACTTTTGAACTGAATAAAGAGATTGTGCTGAAAGCCGAGCACTATCACTTCGACTTTGCGCTCTCGATGATTAAGTTGCGCGGCTTTGGCGGCAAAACTGAATTCTGGGATCACAACCTCGAATCCTTCACGCTAATGGCGGGGCTCGCGGCGGTGACCTCACGGATTGAAATTTATGCCACAGCAGCGACCCTGACGCTGCCTCCGGCGATTGTGGCGCGCATGGCCGCCACTATTGATTCGATTTCCAATGGCCGTTTCGGCGTCAATCTGGTCACCGGCTGGCAGAAACCGGAGTACGAACAGATGGGATTGTGGCCGGGTGATGAGTACTTCTCCAGCCGTTACCAATACCTCACTGAGTACGTCACCGTGCTGCGCGATTTGTGGGGCACCGGTCAGAGTGATTTTAAAGGTGAATTCTTCACCATGAACGACTGCCGCGTCAGCCCGCAACCGCAGAAACCGATGAAGGTGATCTGTGCCGGTCAGAGCGATGCCGGTATGGCGTTCTCCGCGCAGCATGCCGATTACAACTTCTGCTTTGGTAAAGGGGTCAATACGCCTACTGCCTTTGCTCCGACCGCCAGCCGCATGAAAGTCGCAGCGGATAACGCCGGACGCGATGTCGGGTCCTATGTGCTGTTTATGATCATTGCCGCCGAAAGCGACGAGGCCGCACGCGCCAAATGGGAGCATTACAAAGCGGGCGCCGATGAAGAAGCCCTTGCATGGCTCACCACGCAAAGCCAGCAGGACACCAAGTCCGGCAGCGATACCAACGTGCGTCAGATGGCCGATCCGACCTCAGCCGTGAACATCAATATGGGCACCTTAGTGGGGTCTTACGCCAATGTGGCACGAATGTTGGATGAAGTGGCAGAGGTTGATGGCGCTCAAGGCGTATTACTGACCTTTGATGACTTCCTGCAAGGCATTGAAGATTTCGGGGAACGTATCCAGCCATTAATGCAGTGTCGTCAAAACGTTATCACTTCGCAGAAGGAGGTTGCATGATGAGTACCGTGACTTGCGCTCATACGTCGAGCTTGCCGAATATCACCCTGCCCGCCCGGCCAGAAGCGATCGCACTGCCGCCAGCGCAAAGTGCTTTGATCGTGGTGGATATGCAAAACGCCTATGCCACCGAGGGCGGCTATCTCGATCTTGCCGGCTTTGACGTCTCCGCCACCAAACCGGTTATTGCCAAAATTCATCAGGCGGTGACCGCGGCGCGAGCCGCTGGCATGCAGATTATTTGGTTCCAGAACGGCTGGGACGATCAGTACGTCGAAGCGGGTGATGCTGGCTCACCTAACTTCCATAAATCGAATGCGCTGAAAACCATGCGCAAGCGACCGGAGTTACAGGGCACGCTGTTGTCAAAAGGCGGCTGGGATTATGCCCTTGTCGATGAACTGGTGCCGCAGGCGGGGGACATCGTGTTGCCCAAACCGCGCTACAGCGGCTTCTTTAATACCCCTCTCGATAGCATGCTGCGCAGTCGCGGCATCCGTCATCTGGTGTTTACCGGTATTGCCACCAACGTGTGTGTCGAGTCGACACTGCGCGATGGCTTCTTCCTCGAATATTTTGGCGTGGTGCTGGAAGACGCCACACATCAGGCCGGACCGGCGTTCGCCCAACAGGCGGCGATTTTCAACATCGAAACTTTCTTTGGCTGGGTAAGCGACACGGACACTTTTTGTGAAGCCCTGAAAGCTTAGGGTCCATCTCACCTGCAAAACCATAACGATAAGGAACTGCGACGATGCCTAAAAGTGTGATTATTCCTGCCGGAAGCGGCACCCCGATTGCGCCCTTTGTGCCGGGCACCCTGGCCGACGGCGTGGTTTACGTGTCAGGCACGCTTCCGTTTGATGCCAGTAACAATGTGGTCCACGTTGGCGATGCGGCGGCTCAAACCCGTCACGTACTGGAAACCATCAAAAAGGTGATCGAGACCGCCGGTGGCAGCATGAGCGACGTCACTTTCAACTCTATTTTCCTCACCGACTGGAGCAATTACGCCGCGATTAACCAGGTCTACGCCGAGTATTTCCCCGGCGACAAACCCGCGCGCTTCTGCATTCAGTGCGGATTGGTTAAACCAGACGCGCTGATTGAAATTGCCAGCGTCGCGCACATCGGGCCGCAGGAGGCGTAATGCACCTTGAGATTCATGGATTAACCGCTGCCGATGCGCCAACGCTGGTGCTGTCGTCCGGTCTTGGTGGCGTGGCGAGCTTCTGGCAACCTCAGCTGGCGGCACTGACGCCCCATTATCGCGTGGTGACTTATGACCAACGCGGCACCGGTCGCAGTGCCGATACGCTGCCTGAAGGCTACAACATGGCGATGATGGCTGCTGAACTGGCTGAGCTACTGGCGCAGCGTGACATTCAACATTACGACATTGTTGGCCACGCGCTGGGTGGCCTGATCGGCCTGCAGCTGGCGCTGGATTATCCCGACCGTGTCGGCCGCGTCGTGGTGATTAATGGCTGGCTGTCGCTGGATCCGCATACGCAGCGCTGCTTCCAGGTGCGGCAGGATTTACTGCTCAACGTGGGCGTAGAGGCCTTTGTGCGCGCGCAGCCATTGTTCCTCTATCCGGCCGAATGGCTGGCTCGACATCAGGCGCGCATCACAGCTGAGGATGCTCATCACGTAGCCCATTTTCAGGGCATGGAAAATCTGCTGCGCCGCTTGCATGCACTGATGAACAGTGATTTCCGTCCGCATGCGGCGCGGATTCATCAGCCTGTGTTAGCCATTTGTAGCCAGGACGATCTGCTGGTGCCGTGGAGCTGCTCTCCACAACTGGTCCAGGCGCTGCCGAATGGCAGTCTGATTGAGATGCCGTGGGGCGGGCATGCGATGAGCGTGACCGATGCCGATAAGTTTAACGCTCTGCTGCTGGGATGGCTGGCCGAAACGGCGGCACCTGCACAGCGCGCCGCGAGTTGAACAAAGGAGTGAAACCATGAGTGTGCATGAACTGCCGCTGCTGCCGAATGTAGATCGCGATGCTTTTCGCCATGCCATGGCGCGATTGGGTGCGGCGGTCAATATTATCACCACCGACGGTCCTGCCGGTCGCGCCGGATTCACTGCCTCAGCCGTCTGCAGCGTGACGGATGCGCCGCCCACTTTGCTGGTGTGTCTGAATCGTTCCGCCTCGGTCTGGCCGACTTTCCATGACAATGGCTATCTGTGCGTCAACACCCTGGCGGCCGGTCATGAAGATCTTTCGACACTGTTTGGCGGGAAGACGCCGATGGAACAGCGTTTTGCCGCTGCGGACTGGCACACCCTGGCCAGCGGATCCCCTCTGCTGGTGGGCGCCACCGTGTCGTTTGATTGCAAAATCACGCAGGTGGTCAGTGTTGGCACTCACGACATTCTAATTTGTGAAGCGCTAGCGCTAGTGCGTAACGATGATTCGCATGGCCTGGCGTGGTTTGACCGTGGATATCATCACCTTTTACGGCAGGACGCCCGCTAACGCCGCACTGCGCGGCCCGGTTCCACCGCTACCCTGGAGAAGACGATGGCGAGTTCCTGGTTCCCCCGCTGGCAGAAAAAGTCAGCCATGACCGAAGATGGGCTGATTGCTCCGGATGAAACTCTGCCTCTCGGGCAGACGTTTGTCATGGGCCTGCAGCATGCTGTAGCAATGTTTGGCGCGACGGTGCTGATGCCGTTGCTGATGGGACTGGACCCCAACCTGGCGATTCTGGTTTCTGGTATCGGTACGCTGCTGTTCTTTGTCGTCACTGGCGGCCGTGTGCCGAGTTATCTCGGTTCTAGCGCCGCCTTTGTCGGGGTGATTATCGCGGTGACCGGATTCAACGGCCAGGGACTGAACCCCAATCTGGCCCTCGCGCTGGGCGGAGTCATCGCGTGTGGCGCACTCTATACACTGATTGGCCTGATCGTGATGAAAGTCGGTACGGGTTGGATTGAACGCCTGATGCCGCCCGTCGTCACCGGTGCAGTGGTGATGGCGATTGGCCTGAATCTGGCTCCAATCGCCGTGCACGGTGTATCTGCATCTATGTTCGACAGCTGGATGGCGGTGATGACAGTGCTATGCATTGGCGTGGTCGCGGTCTTCACTCGCGGCCTGGTTCAGCGCTTACTGATTCTGGTTGGCCTGATTGTCGCCTGGGCGATCTACGCCTTGCTCACCAACGTGTTTGGCCTCGGCAAGCCGGTCGATTTTAGCGGTGTCGCCAGTGCGCCCTGGTTTGGGTTACCGCACACCACCGCACCGGTGTTTGATATGCAGGCGATAGTGATGATTGCCCCTGTGGCTATCATTCTGGTCGCTGAAAACCTGGGTCATATCAAAGCCGTTGCAGGTATGACGGGCCGCAATCTTGATCCCTGGATGGGGCGCGCGTTTGTCGGTGATGGCCTTGCCACCATGTTGTCAGGATCGATGGGTGGCAGCGGTGTAACGACGTACGCCGAGAATATTGGCGTGATGGCGGTGACCAAAGTCTATTCGACTCTGGCGTTTGTGGCGGCAGCGGTGATTGCGCTGATACTCGGCTTCTCACCGAAGTTTGGTGCCTTGATTCATACCATTCCCGGCCCAGTGATTGGCGGTGCGTCAATTGTGGTATTCGGCTTAATCGCCGTGGCAGGTGCGCGGATCTGGGTGCAAAACAACGTTGATTTCAGTCAGAACGGTAATTTGATCATGGTGGCCACCACGTTAGTGCTGGGCGCGGGCGATTTTGCTTTAAAGATCGGCAGTTTTACCCTTGGCGGAATTGGCACCGCGACCTTCGGTGCCATTATTCTTAATGCAATTCTTAAACGTCGTGGTGCCGCGCTGGCAAACCAGGCGGCACGACAGCATCCTTAAGGCTCCAGCGGTGCCTGCTCAGGCACCGCTTTCTTGCGGCGAAGTCGTAACTCGCTGACGATCACCCCACAAACGATCAGCACACCGCCCAACAAAGCAGCGGCCGGTAAACGTTCACCCGCAATCCGTCCTACCACCCCTGCCCAAACCGGTTCACCGGCGTAAATCACCGTAGCCCGCGTCGGTGACACACTGCGCTGCGCCCAATTCATTGTCACCTGAATCAGTGCACTGGCCGCGCCTAGTCCCAGCGCACTCAACAGCAATGGCGTAGAGATCGTTGGGACTGACTCGCCGTTAGGGATCATAAAGACAAAGGCACAGGCCGATGCCACCATCAACTGAACCAGCGTCACACGGCGCACATCAACCTGACCCGCAAAACGACTGATAAGAATAATTTCAGCTGCAATCGCCAGCGTGCTGAGTAATGTCGCAATCTCGCCTGCGTTTAACGTCAGGCTGCCGTCCTGTGGCCCGGCCACCAGCACCAGACCGGTAAACGCCAGCATAATGCCAATCCATGCCATCAATCCTGGAGGACGACGCAGGAACAACCACTGCAGCAGCGGCACCACCGGCACATACAGCGCGGTCAGAAACGCCGACTGGCTGCTGGAGATGGTTTGCATCCCCCAGGTTTGTAAGCCGTAGCCACCCGCAATCGACAGGCCAATCAGCGCACCGGCTTTCACTTCGAGCCATGTCATGTGCCTCAGATAACGGCGGAAGAAAAAGGCCAGCAATAACGATGCCGTGGCAAAGCGCAGCCCCACAAAGAAAAAGGGACCGGAATGTGCCATCGCCCGGTGTACCACCAAAAAGGTCCCACCCCAAACCATGGTAATGAAGATGAGAACGAGTTCCTGACGCGTAATACGCAGGCTGAGACGGGAGTTTGAAGCAGACATAACGCACCAAAATAATCGATTGGCGATCATTTTTGCCTGGTCAGGAGGGGAAAAGCAATCTTTGTTACCGCCGGGCGAACCCGGCGGAGGGGGGAATCAAACACAATCACATTACTTCTTGCTGCGACTGCGTCCCCCTTTTTCACCTGCTTCGGAAGCGCGTTGCGGGTCGTTCCTGAAATTACCGCCGCTATTTTTTCCGCCTTTACGACCGGCTTCCGCGGCTCTCTCGCGATCTTCCGCGAAATTGCCTGATCCTCCACGATGTTGTGCCATCATTTCCTCCAGGGATTGAGCATCTGTGGTTAGGCCTTTTCATCCAATGTGGTGAAAAGCAAGGCGGCGGAGTATTCGCGCCACCTGATAAAAGGATAGCCAGGCCAGTCTGATATTCGGCTAATATTCATACTTTGAAACATATAATTCACTTATTTTTCCATCATAAACCAGATTAACATCCAGCTTACAAGCGGTTAGCCCGGTAAAAAGCGCAGCGCTAAACGTATCCATCTACCTCCCTTCCGGCACCTTACGCAGTCTCTTCTATACTTCTGAATACTCATCACCCTCAGCAGGATAGAAAACCATGGCAAAAGTTTTGGTGCTTTATTACTCAATGTATGGACATATCGAAACCATGGCGCAAGCCGTGGCTGAAGGCGCAAAGAGTGTGAGCGGTGCGGAGGTCACCATTCTTCGTGTACCGGAAAGCATGGATGCGGAGAGATTTGCGCAGGTGGGCGGTAAGGTGAATCAGGCGGCGGCTGAAGCAAAACCTGAAGATTTAACCCAGTACGACGCCATCATCGTGGGTACGCCAACCCGCTTTGGCAATATGGCCGGTCAGATGCGTAATTTTTGGGATCGCACCGGCGGATTGTGGGCCTCAGGCGCGCTGTACGGCAAACTCGCCAGTGTATTCGCCTCTACCGGCACCGGTGGCGGTCAGGAACAAACCATCACCTCTGTGTGGACCACCCTCGCCCATCACGGCATGGTTATCGTGCCTATTGGTTATGGCACCAAAGAACTTTTCGCTATTTCTCAGGTACGCGGCGGCACGCCTTATGGCGCCACCACCATTGCGGGCGGTGACGGCTCACGCCAACCGTCAGCAGAAGAACTGGGAATTGCCCGCTATCAGGGCCAATACGTCGCCGGACTGGCGGTAAAACTGCAAGGATAAATCCACAACAGGAGACCTTTATGGCCACAGAACAGTCGAAAGCTCACCACGTGGGCGAATGGGCCACGCTGCGCCACACCTCACCTGAAATTGCTGAAGCCATATTTGAGGTGGCAAATTACGATGAACGACTCGCGGAAGAAATCTGGCGTCAGCAAGGTAGCGACGATGTGCTGCTCCGCGCCTTTGATAAGACCGACCAGGACGTTCTGACGTGGGACGATAAGACGGTCGAGCGTAAAAACGTTTAACACGCAGGCGGGCATGTCCCGCCTTTGTCATTTTTACTGCCAAGGAGCCCTTTATGTCAGCCTATCAAAGCATCAACCCGGCCAATAATCAGTTGCTGAAATCCTGGCCTAATCACGATGACACCTTCATGCAGCAGGCGCTCAGTGCGGCTGACGATCTCTACCACTCTGCGTGGTGCAAAGGCGATATGCAGCCACGCCTGCAGGTGCTGCATCGACTGGCCGATTTGATCGATCAGCGCGTTGACGAATTGGCTGAGATTGCCAGCCGTGAAATGGGCAAATTAATCGGACAGAGTCGAGGTGAAGTGAAAATCTGTGCGCAAATCGCAAGATATTATGCTGAGCATGCGGCGCACTTATTAGAGGCACAACCCTACCCCAGCACGGTGGGCGATGCCTGGCTTGAGTATCACCCAATAGGCGTAGTGGTCGCCGTCGAGCCCTGGAACTTCCCTTATTACCAGCTTATGCGCGTGCTGGCACCGAATCTGGCACTTGGAAATCCGGTGCTGGCGAAACATGCCAACATTGTGCCGCACTGTGCCGATGTCTTCGAAAAACTGGTTGAAGAAGCGGGTGCGCCTAAAGGCGCGTGGACCAATCTGTTTATCTCTAATCAACAAGTCGCCGATCTGATTGCCGATCCACGTGTACAAGGCGTTGCGCTGACAGGCTCTGAACGTGCCGGTAGCGCCGTGGCGGAGCAGGCCGGAAAGCATCTGAAAAAGTCCACGCTGGAGTTAGGCGGCAACGACGTATTCGTGGTGCTGGACGATGCCGATATTGACGAAGCCGTGCGCCAGGGCGCGCAGGCGCGATTAAGTAACTGTGGTCAGGTATGTACCGCAGCGAAGCGCTTTATCCTGCACGAAAAAATAGCCACTGATTTTATGGCGAAGTTTAGTGTGGCCTTGCAATCAGCCAAACCGGGCGATCCACTGGATGAGAGCACTACGCTCGGTCCGCTTTCATCCAGGGAGGCACGCGATCGTTTGGTGAAGCAGGTTGATGATGCGATCAAACAGGGGGCGCGCGTTGAACTGGGCGGAAAAGTGATAGAAGGCGTGGGTTGTTATTATCAGCCGACGATACTGACTGGCCTCACACCGCAAAATCCTGCCTATTATCAGGAGTTCTTTGGACCGGTGGCACAGGTTTATGTGGTGGCTGACGATCGCACCGCCATCGCACTGGCCAATGATTCGCACTACGGTCTGGGCGGTTCAGTGTGGACGCGCGATATTTTGCGTGGGCGCAACATGGCATCGCAGATCGAGACCGGTATGGTGTTTATCAACTCTCAGAGCGATACCGCCGCGGAGTTGCCGTTTGGTGGCGTGAAACGCTCAGGCTATGGACGCGAGTTGTCCGATCTTGGCCTGAAGGAGTTCGCTAATCAAAAACTGGTGGTCGTCGCCGGTTAACGGAAATAAAAAACCCCGTCGAGACGGGGTTTTTTCATTACAGCGAAGTTAGTTACTGGCAGGAGCTGCTTTTGTCGCCTCACCTTCCGGCTTGGCTGGCGTAGCATCTGACTGCGCTTTCTGCGCTGCGGCGGCATCGGCTTTCGCTTTGTCATCCGCCGCTTTCTGTGCAGTGGTTTTCTCAGCTTTCGCTTTATCCTCTGCTGCTTTTTGGGCAGCCGCTTTATCCGCCTTCACTTTCTCTTCAGCAGCTTTAGCATCAGCCGCTTTCTGCGCAGCTGCTTTGTCCGCTGCGGCTTTATCTGCGGCCGCTTTATCTGCAGCGGCTTGATCCGCTTTCGCTTTAGCGTCGTCATTGGCAGCAGCAGGCGCAGGTTGTGCCGCTGGCTGTGCTGCTGGAGCCGGAGCAGCTGGCTGCAGCGGGGTACCCTGCAGTGCAGTATTCAACGCGGTAGCAAACTGATCCCAGCTGCAGTAGCCGTTGGCATCGGCATCACAGCCTGCCAGTTGCAGCGTGACACGCTTCGGCGGGTTTTTCAGGCTCAGCACATCAGCATTGCGCAGTTGTTCCGCTGTCTGATAAACGTATTCCACTTTCAGCAGATCTTTGTTGTTTTTAGCATCGTGCCAGCGCTCAAACACCACCTGGCCACCGATTGGCGTTTTCTCATCGTTACCCGGCAGCTCGTATGGCTTAACCTGCAATGCGCTCAGCAGTGAGGCAATATTCGAATCGTGCCCCACCATCACCGTGACTTTCGGTGCGTTCGCTTTGTCCTGGTCCACTAGCTGGCTGCGGATGTAATCCACCAGCGGTGCGGCCACTTCACGCGCGACATCGGGAGAAGTGAACAGCGCATCCTGATAACCATTTTTGATTGCCGCGAGGGATTTCCACTGCTCAGGGGTTTTAATCTGGCCCCAGGCCACCTGATCGGCCGGGAAACCTTCGTAATATTGCAGCGTGAAGGCATCGACCAGCGAATTGCCAATTTTCAACGGTCCATTCACGTTCGGCTCTTTGCCATTTTCTGCACTGAAGGTGTTGTCACCGCCGCTCAGATCACACTGTTTTTTGCCGTTACAGGCCGGTGCCGATTTGTAATCAACAATTTTTTCTAACTGCTGGAAAGCCGGTTTCAGCGCCAGCTTCTCATTAGCAGCCGTCATCGCCGCCAGTGCTTTCTTATTGAATTCGTCGCTGCCGTCCGTGATCACCGGGTTAAAGATAGGATCCATGGTGCCCATCGCATCCTGATGCGTCACGGAAATATCACAGCCAGGGAAAGCGCCAGTAATGAAGTATTGCGCGGTGGCGACCGTACGTTGCAGGCTGTTGGCATAGACAAAGATGTTGCTGCTGTCCGGGCAGGTGCCGCTTTCCACCAGACCCTGCTGTGCCAGCCACTGACGGGTATAGTTACCCATGTAGACTTCCAGCACGCCGCCTTTGGTGGTTAACTCGCCGCCGGGCACATCCCACTGCGGCCAATTCTTCTTGGTGGATTGTTCCAGCACGCTGCCGTTGTTGGCTAACGGTGCGCGCAGATTGTGACGGCTCAGCATCAGCACTTGCTGTAACTGCATATCTCCATCTGCCGCGTAAGCAGACATACCGATCGGGAGCGCAGCGATAACTGACAACGCGCAAAGACTCAGTTTCTTGATCATTGTGCCTATTCCATAATTCATCAGTGAAACACTCTGGCATTCAAACGATTAGCTCGCCATTGAGCGAATTACCGCACAGTGTAACCCAGCTTGCCTCGGAAAATCGCCAGATGTTTACAAAAACCGTGAATGGAATATAGCAGTAAACGCGCGTGCCGTCGGGTTACGGCAGCAGATTGAAAAGCAACGGGATGTTTTTCGGAATTCCGGAACGCAGAAAAGCAAAAAGCCCGCATTTCTGCGGGCTTCTTTAATATGGCGGAGGAACAGAGATTCGAACTCTGGGATGGTTTCCCATCGACGGTTTTCAAGACCGTTGCCTTAAGCCACTCGGCCACCCCTCCGCAATGAGGCGCACTATAAACATCCCCCCGAACGATGTAAAGCGTGGATTGAATCGTTCGCCTGAAAAACAGCCAAAATCCATTTTTTCGCTGTCAAAATCACCATTCTGCTCAGTGAAACAGCAATTTATCGCGTAAAGATGGGTAAAACGACTTTGCTGTCTGGTAGCCGTTGCGTATCCTCAGGCCATATTTGGTGTTCTCTCTCTATAATGGAGCGCATGATGGATAGAATAATTAGCTCGTCACAGCAGCAATCGCTGATCAGCACCCACAAAGTGCTGCGCAATACCTACTTCTTACTTGGCCTGACGCTGGCGTTCTCCGCAGTCACTGCCACGCTCAGCACCGTTTTTGCTCTACCCTCTCCCGGATTAATTTTGATGCTGGTCGGTTTTTACGGTCTGATGTTCCTGACCTACCGTCTGGCGAATAGCCCGGCAGGTATTCTGGCTGCCTTCGCCTTTACCGGTTTTCTCGGTTACTGCCTCGGTCCGATTCTCAGCTCTTTCCTCGCTGCGGGCATGGGCGATGTGATTGCCATGGCGCTGGGCGGTACGGCGCTGGTGTTCTTCTGCTGTTCGGCATACGTCCTGACCACGCGTCGTGACATGTCGTTCCTTGGCGGCATGATGATGGCTGGCTTCGTGGTGTTACTGGTTGCAGTAGTAGCGAATATCTTCCTGCAACTGCCAGCGCTGCATCTGGCGATCAGTGCGCTGTTTATCCTGTTCTCTGCGGGTGCGATTCTGTGGGAAACCAGCAACATCATTCATGGCGGCGAAACCAACTACATCCGCGCCACCGTGAGCCTGTATGTGTCGCTGTATAACATTTTTGTCAGCCTGCTGAGCCTGTTAGGCTTCGCCAGCAAAGATTAAGCTGCAGACATAAATGTCTAAAACCCCGCTTCGGCGGGGTTTTTGCTTTTTAATAGTCGGCCAACTTACAATATGCCGATTGATGCTGTGAGGAATGACTGTGATTTTTGCCGGTAAAGAGTTTGCCACCGATGCGGAAGGCTACTTAAAAAATAGTGCGGACTGGAGCGAAGCACTCGCTGCGCTGATTGCCGAGAATGAAGCCATTGCCCTGACTGAGGCACACTGGGAAGTGGTGCACTTTGTGCGTGCCTTTTATCAGGAGTTCAATACTTCCCCTGCGGTGCGTATGCTGGTGAAAGCCATGGCGCAAAAATATGGCGAGGAAAAAGGGAATAGCCGTTATCTGTTCCGACTGTTCCCTGAAGGTCCGGCAAAACAAGCCACTAAAATCGCTGGTTTGCCAAAACCCGCCAAGTGTCTGTAATCAGCCAGTGGTAAATCGCGTAGGTATCGGCGTGGGTTGATGAGGTTCCACCAGCACCTTATCAACCCGTGCACTGGTTGGCCCGCCTGCTTTCAGCCAGGTGATGAGCGCATCCACTTTCTGTTCCTCGCCAGCGGCCAGCACTTCAACACTGCCGTCGCGCAGGTTGTGCGCATAACCTGTAATGCCCAGTTTATTGGCCTGTGACTGGGTGTAATAACGAAAGCCTACCCCTTGCACTATGCCGTGCACCCAGATTTTGTAGCACGTGTTCGCCATGGCTATCTCCCCATTGTGCGTTGCAATTTGCCGCCATCCACCGGAAAATGGCGCCTCATTTTTTCAGGTAAGCATAGCAAACATGACCGTTCGATTGATTCTCGCAAAGGGACGTGAAAAATCCCTGCTCCGCCGCCATCCGTGGGTGTTCTCAGGTGCCGTTGCCCGTATGGAAGGTAAAGCCCAGTCTGGTGAAACTATTGATGTCTGCGACAGCAATGGTAAATGGCTGGCCCGTGCCGCTTATTCTCCGCAGTCACAAATTCGCGCGCGCGTCTGGAGCTGGCAGCAGGATGAGTCAATCGACATCGCCTTCTTTGTACGCGCTTTTGAAAAAGCACAGCAGTGGCGTGAATGGCTGGCGCAGCGCGATGGCCTTGATAGCTATCGTCTGATTGCCGGTGAGTCGGATGGTATGCCTGGCGTGACCATCGACCGTTTCGGCAACTTTATGGTGCTGCAGCTCCTGTCAGCCGGTGCTGAATATCAACGCCCGGCGATTCTTTCTGCCTTACAGCAGTGCTTCCCGACTTGCGCGATTTACGATCGTTCTGATGTTGCCGTGCGCAAAAAAGAAGGACTGGAAATGACACAAGGTCCGGTGACCGGTGAGTTGCCGCCGCCGTTACTGCCGATTACCGAACACGGTATGAAATTGCTGGTCGATATTCAGGGCGGCCATAAAACCGGTTACTACCTTGATCAACGTGACAGCCGTTTTGCCACGCGCCGCTATGCTGAAAACGCGCGCGTGCTGAACTGCTTCTCTTACACCGGTGGATTTGCCGTGTCGGCCCTGATGGGTGGCTGCCGCGAAGTGATTAGCGTGGATACGTCACAGGATGCGCTGGATGTGGCGAAACAGAACGTTGAGCTTAATGGCCTCGACCTGTCACGTGCACAGTTCGTGCGTGATGACGTGTTCAAACTGCTGCGTCGCTATCGTGACAGCGGCGAAAAGTTTGACGTGATCGTGATGGATCCGCCGAAGTTTGTTGAGAACAAGAATCAGCTGATGGGCGCCTGCCGCGGATATAAAGATATTAATATGCTGGCGATGCAGTTGCTCAACCCTAACGGTATTCTGCTGACGTTCTCTTGCTCGGGACTGATGGCGACCGATCTGTTCCAGAAAATTATTGCCGATGCCGCAGTTGATGCGGGTCGTGATGTACAATTTGTAGAGCAGTTCCGTCAGGCAGCCGATCACCCAGTGATCGCCAGCTATCCTGAAGGTCTTTATCTGAAAGGTTTTGCCTGCCGCGTGCTGTGACTTGAAAATCTGTACCCTGCCTCCATATCAGAGACAGGGCACAGTTTTGGGAGGCACTATGATTACCAGTAAATTTGGCATTGGACAGCAGGTCCGTCACCGTCTCTCCGGGGTGCTCGGCGTTATTGTGGATGTCGATCCGGAGTTTTCGCTCGATGAACCCGAGCAGGATGATGTGGCGGCCAGTGAAACACTGCGCGCCGCACCGTGGTATCACGTGGTGATGGAAGATGAAGAAGGCGAACAGGTGCACACCTATGTTGCTGAAATTCAGCTCGCCGGTGAAACGTCGTATGAGCATCCTGAGCAACCTTCGATGGATGAACTTGCTGCTTCCATCCGGCAGCAGTTGCAGGCACCTAGCCTGCGCCATTAATGCCAACGGCGACCTCGGTCGCCGTTTCAGCATTACGACGCTACGGGCGCAATACCCAGACGCGGAATTTCAATTTTCGGGCAACGATCCATCACCACCGTCATGCCGGCATCTTGCGCTAATACTGCCGCCTGCTCATTGATCACACCCAATTGCAGCCACAGCGTATCGGCACCAATGGCAATCGCTTCCTGCGCCACACCCCAAGCCGCCTCAGCATTGCGAAATACATCCACCATATCCACTTTTCCAGGAATGTCAGCCAGCGTGGCGTAAGCCGTCTGCCCCAGTAACTGCTGTCCCGCCAGTTTAGGACTCACCGGAATGACTTCATAACCCTGATCGAGCAAAAACTTCATCACACCGTAGCTTGGGCGATCGGCGCGATCGCTGGCGCCGACCAGCGCAATGCGTTTGGTTCGGCTCAACACATCTCGAATTGTTTGATCATTCATGCATTTTCTCCTTATTCACTCGCCTGAGTGTAGATGGCTTTCACTTGAGTAACGCAAGTTCTTCAAGCGAAAACCTTGCGCACGAGCACGAATAAATATGTAAAAATGTAAATTTACTGCCATAATGTAATAATTTGCTACACATCACCCTTAATCCCCATCCTCCGGGAGTTGAAATGAAGCTGTCTTTGGCTGTTACGAGTTTACTCGTGTTACTCGTATCGGCATCCTGCCATGCCATCACCCTCAAGCTCGATCCTGACATCGATCTGCTGGTGCTTGATGGCCGCAAAATCTCAGGCTCGCTGCTGAAAGGCGCGGACAGCCTTGAGCTGGAGCGTGGACAGCATCAATTCCTGTTTCGCGTTGAGAAACCCGGTGCCGATGCCACGCATTTTCAGTCGGTGCCGATGATCGTCACGTTCAATGCCAGCGTCACCTCAGTCGCGATTCGTTTACCCGCACTGGCTAATCGTCGGGAGCGTAGCGCGTTCGATAAAGCGCTTAATTTCCAGCTGATTGATGAACGCGGTAATGAAATTGCCAGCGTGCGCGACCACTTGCCGCAGGGTAGCGATAGCGACCTGGAAAAAGCCATGCTGAATTATAACCGCACTGCCCAGGCGGCATCGGTTCCTCGCTTTGCGTTGCAATCAGCTAGTGCACCGGATGCCCAGATGAGTCTCGATTTTGCCTGGCAGGATGCGGGGGATCTGCCTTACTTACAACAGTGGTTCCAGCGTTTCGATGCCGCCACGCGCCTGCGTTTTATCAGTTGGATGAAAACCTTACGCGCAAGTTGATAGTGTTGAAATGTCAGGGGTAAACTCATGCCTTAAAATTAATGCATGAGAAGAAACAGGAAGCCCTATGGAGCAGACCGTTCGTACCCTTGAAGTTCAGAAACATATTGCCCTCGTCGCCCATGATCACTGCAAAGCAACACTACTGGAGTGGGTCAAAGCCAACCAGAGCGCGCTGCAACCTCATGTCCTGTATGCCACCGGCACCACCGGTAATCTGATCAATCGCCACACCGGTTTAGACGTAAATGCCATGCTGAGCGGCCCGATGGGTGGCGATCAGCAAGTGGGGGCTTTGATTTCCGAAGGGAAAATAGATGTACTGTTCTTCTTTTGGGATCCGTTAAATGCGGTGCCACACGATCCCGATGTTAAAGCTCTGCTGCGTCTGGCCACCGTGTGGAATATCCCGGTGGCGACCAATCGCGCCACCGCAGATTTCATCATTCAGGCACCGATGTTTGCCCAGCAATTTGAGATCCAAATTCCCGATTATCAGCGCTATCTTGCCGATCGCCTGAAAGCGTAATAGTCAGGCCTTCCGGCTCTGCGGCACGCCCAATTCACGGAAGTGTTCGACAAATACGGAAGGCCGATCCTTATCAAACAACATCCACACCTGCTGACGTGCGCGGGTAATCGCCACATAGGCCAACCGTCGCTCTTCAGCGTCTGGGAAATCTTCCGGCTGGGGTAATAATCCCTCTTCCATAATCGATTCACGCGCCTCAGCCGGGAAGCCATCACGCCCCTCATGCAGGCCCAGCATAATGACAAAATCAGCCTGTTGCCCTTTGCTGGCATGAATGGTCATAAAATCGAGCGTTAATTTCGGCCAGCGCGTTTTGGCTTTCTCAAGGATGGCAGGACGCAGATGGTGATAGCGCGCCAACAACAATACGCGCTCTTCTGGCTTCGCATAGCCACTCAATTTATCCAGTAACGGCTCAAGCTGCTCCTGCGGCAGTAGCGTGACCGACTTCTTGTTACCTTTGCTCAGACTGTTGAGCGGCTTGCGCAATTGGTGAGGATTCTGCTGCACAAAGCGGTTGGCAATTTCACCGATGCGGTCGTTGAAACGATAAGTGGTGTCCAGCACGCAGCGATCGCCATCACCAAAATAGTGATGGAAAGCGGTGGTCAGACTCATTTCGGCACCGCTAAAGCGATAGATTGCCTGCCAGTCATCGCCTACCGCGAACAAACTGGTGCGCTTGTTCTGCTGGCGCAATGCGGTCAGTAAAGCAGCACGCTGTGGCGAGATATCCTGAAATTCATCCACCAGGATATGCTTCCACGGACTGATAAAGCGTCCTTTTTCGAGGATGGCAATGGCCTGATGAATCAGCCCGGAGAAATCGACTGCGCCCTCTTCTTTCAACGCACTCTTCCAGGCTTTTAATAGCGGCGCCATCAGTTTGACGCGTTTGCTAAAGTTATCGCGGAAATCTTCTGGTACATCGGCAATCATCGCCGCCTGTGCACCGCCGTGCATGCGCATCAATCCCAGCCAGCGCTCCATTCGTGAGGCCAGCCGTTGCGCCAGTTTGTCATCCTGCCAGAATGGGCCATCAGCCACCTCCCACTCCAGTTCTTCCTGCAACCACTGGCGCCAGCCGCTAGCCTGCGCTTTTTTGCTGTTGCACTGTTCGCGCCAGGTGTCGATCAGCAGCTGCCGCCGCGCCTTACTGTCACTCTCCAGCTTGCTGATCACCGGTTGCTTGTTGCTGCCTTCGCGGATGATATGCAACGCCAGGGCATGAAACGTTCGCGCCTGAATCGCACTTTCACCCAAGCGTTGTTGAATACGATCGTTCATCTCTTCGGCTGCCTGGCGACCAAATGCCAGCAGCAGGATTTGCTCCGGCTGTGCCAGTTTGCGTTTCAACAACCAACCCGCGCGTGCCACCAGCACCGAGGTTTTACCACTCCCCGCACCCGCCAGTACCAGCAACGCATCTTCACCGTTGACCACCGCTTCACACTGGGAGGCGTTGAGCGGCGTGGTTTCGACGGTAGAAAAGAATTCCTGGTAATCCTTGATGACCTTCGTGGTCCATTCACGGTTGCGCTGGCGAATGGCGGTTTCACCCTGTTCCAGCCACTGCTGACAAAACTGCCAGCGCGCACGGCAATTTTCGAACTCATTCATGCGTGAGAGCGGCAACGGTAAGGCGGAAAACTGGCGTGTTATGCTTTCTTTAACCGCAGCCAGTTCGCTGCGCTTTAACCAGCGATCCTGTTGCGTGAAAGCGATGATCTCCTGTTCCAGCGCGATCAGGACTTGTGCACTGACTTCGCTCATTTCCTGGCTCCACTGCTGCCAGGCATGCTGTAAATAGTGGAAAAAGCGCTGCGTCTCCTGCCATTCTGTGCCGTGCAGGCGCACGACCTTATCGTCTGGCAAATGGAACTCCAGTTCTCCCCAGACCATGCCACGTTTGCAGGCAATGCTGATTAACTGGTTAAACGGAATAAGATATTCGTGACGATCGCCACTGACTTCAACGCCAGCGGCCAGCAGACGCACCCGATTGTAGGGATGCTGAGCCAGACGTTTGCCCATTGATGTTGCTTTCAGTTCCATGTCTGCACCGTCTTGTGGAATTCGATTATCGCGCAGTTTACCTGTCAGACTCTTGACGCTCCAGCCTTAAAACAAGCTAAACTGGGCGACACATATTGCGGATTGCAAAAGGAAAATCGTGTTATGCGCACCGTACTGAATATTCTTAACTTCGTTTTGGGTGGCGTGTTCACCACCCTGAGCTGGCTGTTTGCCACACTTGTCAGCATCGTGCTGATCTTTACCCTGCCTTTGACGCGATCCTGCTGGGAAATCACTAAACTTTCACTATTGCCCTTCGGCAATGAAGCGGTACATGTCGATGTGCTACGCCCTGATAGCAAAAGTCACGTGCTTAACGCTGGCGGAACCTTCCTCAACATTTTCTGGCTGGTGTTTTTCGGCTGGTGGCTGTGTCTGATGCATATTTCAGCCGGCATTCTCCAATGCCTGACCATCATCGGCATCCCCGTCGGTATCGCAAACTTTAAAATTGCCGCTATTGCACTCTGGCCAGTGGGTCGCCGTGTTGTTTCGGTGGAAGAGGCTCAGGCCGCGCGTGAAGCGAATGCGCGCCGTCGTTACTAAGGCGGACGATTGATGCTTCTCAACGCGATGTCGGGATGGCGACGTTATCTGTTTAATAGCAGTCTGCGTTATTTACTGCGCATCTTCTTCGCGCTGGCAGGCTGCGCCGCCGTTCCGTGGTGGTTGCAGCAGATAGAATGGACCATACCTTTAACGCTCGGCGTGGTGGCGGCTGCGCTGGCCGACCTGGATGACCGATGGACCGGGCGCTTGCGCAATCTGATGATTACGCTGGTCTGCTTTTGCATCGCTTCGGTATCGGTTGAATTGTTATTTCCCTACCCATGGGCATTTGCCATCGGTTTGGCGCTCTCCAGCTGGGGCTTCATTCTGCTTGGCGCCCTGGGACAGCGTTATGCCACCATCGCGTTTGGCGCGCTGCTGATTGCGGTTTATACCATGTTGGGGATTGGCCTGTTCCCTGAATGGTGGATGCAACCCGCCCTGCTGCTGATTGGTGCTCTGTGGTACAACCTGCTGACATTTATCGGGCATTTGATCTTCCCGGTGCGACCGGTGCAGGAGCAACTGGCAGCCAGTTTCTCTCAGCTGGCAAGTTATCTGGAGGCCAAGGCGAATCTGTTCGATCCGGATGCCGGTGAACAGGATGATGCCAGTACCATTGCCACGGCGATGGTTAACAGCCAGTTAGTAGCGCAACTCAATCTGACGAAAACCACCATTCAGAGTCGCTTGCGCGGCGACCGTGGCTCGCGCAGCACTCGCCGTAGCCTGCACTACTATTTCGTCGCGCAGGATATTCACGAACGCGCCAGTTCATCCCATCTGCAATATCATCTGCTGCGCGATGACTGGCGCTATAACGAAGTGTTGTTTCGCTTCCAGCGTCTGTTGAATATGCAAGCTCAAGCCTGTCGCAAGCTGGCTGAGAGCATCTTGTTAAGACAGCCGTGGCATCATGACAGCAGCTTTGAACGCACTTTTTCCCGGCTGGAAACGGCTTTGGAGAGAGTGCAGCAGAATGACCCGCAGGATCCTCACAATCGCGCGCTGTTTTGGCTGCTACGCAATTTGCGTGCGATTGATGCGCAACTGGCCTCGATCGAGTCTGAACAAGCGCTGGCCGAACCGCCTTCCTCCGCAGATAACCATCTTTCTCGTGAAGGGCTGAGTGGATGGGCGGACATTCGGCTACGGCTTAGCCGTCATCTGAGCCCCGGATCGGCGCTGTTCCGTCATGCTGTGCGTATGTCTCTGGTACTTTGTGTCGGATACGCTTTCATTCAGATTACCGGTCTTCATCGCGGCTACTGGATTTTGCTCACCAGCCTGTTTGTCTGCCAGCCTAATTACAACGCCACGCGCCGCCGACTCGCCTTACGTATTGGCGGTACGCTGGCCGGTATCGCCATCGGCTTGCCGGTGCTGTGGTTGGTGCCCTCCATCGAAGGGCAGCTGATTTTAATCGTGCTAAGCGGCGTGCTGTTTTTTGCCTTTCGCCAGATTCAGTATGCGCAAGCCACACTGTTTATCACCTTACTGGTACTGCTCTGCTTTAACCTGCTGGGCGAAGGCTTTGAGGTGGCGCTACCGCGCATTGTTGATACGTTGCTAGGTTGCGGTCTGGCCTGGCTGGCCGTGGCATTTGTCTGGCCCGACTGGCAATTCCGCAAGATTAGCGCCGTGGCGGATCGCACACTAAATGCCAATTGTCGCTATCTCGATGCCATTCTGGAGCAATATCATCAGGGTAAAGATAATCGTCTGGCCTATCGCGTGGCACGCCGCGATGCTCACAATGCCGATGCTGAATTAGCATCTGTGGTCTCGAATATGAGCAGCGAACTCAAGCTTCAGCAACCGATGCGTGAAAACGCGTTCCGGTTGCTGTGCCTGAATCACTCCTTCCTGAGCTACATCTCGGCGCTGGGCGCTCATCGCGAACGCCTCTCTGACCCCGCACTGCTCAATGTTTTAGATGATGCAGTATGTTTTGTTGAGGATGTGCTGCAGATTGAACGCGTTAACGACCAGCAGGCATTAGCCATGCAGCAGCAGGTGATACAACAATTAAGTGATGTTAAAAACAGTTCTGACGTGCAGGCGCCACTGGTGATGCAGCAGCTAGGATTACTGATTGCCCTGCTGCCGGAAATTGCCCGCCTGCGCCGCACACTATCCAGTCATTAAGTTAACTCGGCTCCACCGTGTTTTTTTGGTGGAGCGTTTTGACATACCACGCATGCAGTTCTTCTCTGATCGCCGCAGGCAATGCAGCCTGGTGATGTCCGGAGATCGCCCCTTCCAGCGCCATTAAGGTTTTCAGCCCGATATGCTTGTTGACGGCACGCAATTTGAGCCAACTCTGGCGCGATCCCATTTCATGCAGCACTTTCACTGAACTGATGCCGACTTTATGCAGCATCATCTCCATGCGCAGACTGAGATTAGGCAGATCCTTCAATCGCAAGGTCACGATACGGTTCGCTAATTCATGCTGAGCCGCATGCAGCGCACTGGCTGAAAGCCGCAACAACTGATCAGGGTCCTGCCAGAGCTTCGCATCCACCTTGAAATAGTTCAGCTGCACCGGCATGCCACGTTTGCGATACACCAGCGGCTCAAGGGCGCGTTGAGTGTGATAAGTCTGCAGCTCTTCACTGGCACGCAGGTAGAGCGCATCTTCATTGATGTAGGCAAAAATCACCTTTTCTACTGTGAGTGCGTAGCCCCCAAATTGGGTTCGGGATTCGATCTTTCCCAGCGGCGCTAACTGTGCTTTCGATTGTTTAACGAGTGGATTGTTGGTTTTCATTACAGCTCCTTTCCGTGAATTCTCATTCGAGAAAATTCCTTAAAACCCTGGATTTTCATCTGGTTAGAAGATAGAAAAAACCCATTAGCTGTTCAATGAATAAAAGCATTTGCTGCCTGCGTTGTGCACAATTTGCGAGGTATTTTCAGAAATTGAGGTTGATCTTTATCCAGGAAGACTTTACTGTACATCCATACAGTTCATTACTGAGTGATTAAAAAATGCGTACTCATTTCTCTGGCCTTGCTGATCGTTCTCAACGTTTTGCTTCTTCAAGCTTGACGCAGCCTTCTCTGGGTGGAATTACTGAACTGCGTTATAGCGAACAACCAGGCATGATGCAGTTGCTGCTGTTGCCTGTGTTAAAGCAACTCAGCGAGCAGTCACGCTGGCAGCTGTGGTTAACACCAGCGCATAAGCTGAATCGCAGCTGGATGCAGCAGTCAGGATTGCCGCTGGAGAAAAGTATGCATATCACCGAGTCTGAACGACTCAGTACAGTTGAAAGTATGGTGAAGGCTCTGCGCACCGGGAATTACAGTGTGGTTTTGGCCTGGATTCCATACGAATTGAATGATGAAGAGCGGTTTGAACTCGAAATGGCAGCGGCAGAAGGTGAAGCGCTGGGTTTGATTATGCGTCCGCAAGGTCACGATCGCGTCTTGTCCAGACAACCAAATACGCCAAAAATTCCCTCAGATTTGTTTCATTAAGTAAAACCAGGAATTTTCTCACGCTTTTTTTTCTTAAGGATGCCGCTAAGCCACTGATTCTTTTCCCGCCAGCTTTGACAATGGTTTAGCCGCATTTTCTCAATTCACTAGCGAAGATTTTGCCATGCGATTTGTTAAAATGTGTGTATAAATCCCTGTTTTTTTGCAGACTGGCCTCACATCATACTTGTAACTTTCCAATCTCGTTGTAGACTTTATCTCGCCAGGGTGCTCAATAACCTCCGTTTTTTCGGTAGAGTCAAAAGCGAGCGTTTAGACCCGGCGAAGGATTAACACAAAGAGCAACCTTTTTGCTCATTGCCTATTTGGATGATAACGAGGCGCAAAAATGAAAAAGACAGCTATCGCAATTGCAGTGGCACTGGCTGGCTTCGCTACCGTAGCGCAGGCCGCTCCTAAAGATAACACCTGGTACACCGGTGCTAAACTGGGCTGGTCTCAGTATCACGATACTGGTTACTACGGTAACGGTTACGAGAACAACAACGGTCCAACTCACGAATCTCAGCTTGGTGCTGGTGCATTCATGGGCTACCAGGCTAACCCATACCTGGGCTTCGAGCTGGGCTATGACTGGTTAGGCCGTATGCCTAACAAAGGCAGCGTGACCAATGGCGCGTTCAAAGCACAAGGCGTTCAGCTGGCTGCTAAACTGAGCTACCCAATCACCGAAGACTTCGACGTGTACACCCGTCTGGGTGGCATGGTATGGCGCGCAGACTCTACTCAGACCAACCCAGACAATGGTCGCATCAGCAACCATGACACCGGCGTTTCTCCGCTGGCTGCTGTTGGTGTTGAATACGCACTGACCAAAAACTGGGCGACTCGCCTGGACTATCAGTGGGTTAACAACATCGGTGACGCAGGTACCGTTGGTGCGCGTCCAGACAACAGCATGCTGAGCGTCGGCGTGTCTTACCGTTTCGGTCAGGACGATGTTGCTCCAGTAGTTGCTCCAGCACCTGCTCCGGCTCCAGCTCCAGTTGTAGAAACCAAGCGTTTCACTCTGAAGTCTGACGTGCTGTTCAACTTCAACAAAGCCACTCTGAAACCAGAAGGCCAGCAGGCTCTGGATCAGCTGTACAGCCAGCTGAGCTCAATGGATCCTAAAGACGGTTCTGTTGTAGTTCTGGGCTTCACTGACCGTATCGGTTCAGAGCAGTACAACCAGAAACTGTCTGAGAAACGCGCACAGTCTGTAGTTGATTACCTAGTATCTAAAGGTATCCCTTCTAACAAGATCTCTGCACGCGGTATGGGCAAATCTAACCCAGTGACTGGCAACACCTGTGACAGCGTGAAAGGCCGTAATGCCCTGATCGACTGCCTGGCGCCAGACCGTCGCGTTGAAATCGACGTGAAAGGTATCAAAGACGTTGTAACTCAGCCACAGGCTTAAGTTATCACGCAATAAAAAACCCCGCTCCGGCGGGGTTTTTTTTATCTCTTTTCAACTGGGTAAAAACGCCATCATCGTGTAAACACCCACGCTATTCGTTCTCAGAACTGCCTTTACCCAAAATCGCCTGCAGGTCCTGCTTAAGCGTCGACATCTGGCTGGCATACTTCTCTTTGCGCTCGGCATCTTCAATCAACTGCACGATAGTTTCTGACAGCGTATTGCTGCGACGCTGCGCTAATCCTGCCAGACGCTGCCACACCAGATATTCCAGATCGATCGACTTCTTACGCGTGTGCTGATGTTCCGCATTGAAGTGGCGCTTACGGCGTGCACGAATAGTCTGCTTGAGACGGTTCTCGAGATCGGGATGAATATGCTGAGCAATCCATTCCGCTACCTCTACCGGGCTGTTTTCCATCGCCAGCAGGGAGTCCACCGCGACCTGCGCGGCGCTGAGCTCAAGATGACGGGTGATCAATTCACCCTCCCGATGCTTTTTCACCAGGTATTTCCACTTCCATCCACTTTCAAGATTTTCGAGTTGCTGGTATTTCATCGGAATCTCATCGTGATCACGTAACAAACTAAGAATAACAGCTTTTTTCCCGGATGCAGCAAGGAAAAACATGTTGCGGTCATCACATTTCGGGCTGGAACTCCGCAGTGCTTAACCAAATCGATTCCTGTATAATCGCGCTTTTCCTAAATAAGACTAATGCGAATATTTTGACCAGCACTCAAATTACGTGGCAAGCCCTGCAGCCGGATAGCACCCGCTACCAATCCATTTTCTCGAGCATCTCACTGGAAGATAGCGATAGTCTTGCCGCGGTTCAGCCGCGTCTGCTGAATGCGCTGGCGCATTTGCATCATCAAACCTTAGGTTTTCCCCTGCTGCTGCTGCGCAGCCAGGAAAATAGTGATTATCTCGCTTGCATCGCTGAAGCCGCACAGCGCTTCCAGCCTGAAGAGATTGCCCTGTATGGTGGTGATTACCATGTGATGGGTGACACGGTGAGCCTGATGCCGCCCAGCGATGCTAATCGGCCATTCACCAGCCAGGGCGGAGTTCATTTTGCTGACTGGATTGAAGCAGAACAGCTGTTTGGTTGTGTACGTCAGTATAAAGATCGCATCCAGCCTGAACCTGGCCTGATTCATCAAGCCAATGGCGGCACCCTGATCCTCGCCGTCAACACGTTACTGGCGCAACCACTGCTGTGGCTGCGTCTGCGCAAGTGCATCGAACAAGGTCGCTTTGACTGGTATTCGCAGGACGAGCGTCAGCCGTTACCCGTGGCCATCCCTTCCCTGCCGCTGCAACTGCGCCTGGTACTCTGTGGCGATCGTGATGCATTAGCCAGCTTCCAGGAACTGGATGCCGAAGTGCATGAAATGGCTCTGTACAGCGAGTTTGAAGAGAACCTGCAGATCACCGATGAAGAGGACATGACCTTCTGGTGTCAGTGGACACTCACACAAGCAGAGCAAGCCGGTCTGGAACAGCCCGAAGCTGATTTTTGGCCATTGTTGATGACCGAAGCCGTGCGTTTCACCGGCGATCAGGAAACCTTGCCGCTTTGCCCACGCTGGTTACGCCGCCAGCTGCAGGAAACAGCACTCCACGGTGACGCCATTAATGCCGAAGCATTGAAAGAAGCGCTGGAAGCGCGCGAGTGGCGTGAAAGCTACCTTGCTGACCGCATGCGTGACGAAATTCTGCTCAATCAGATCATGATTGAAACTGAAGGTGAAGTGGTGGGACAGATTAATGGTCTGTCCGTCGTGGAGTTCCCTGGCCATCCACGTCCGTGGGGCGAGCCGTCACGTATCACTTGCGTTGTCCATCCGGGTGATGGCGAATTCACTGACGTTGAGCGTAAAGCGGAACTGGGCGGCAATATTCATGCGAAAGGCATGATGATTATGCAGGCCTATCTGATCGCTGAACTCGAACTTGAACAGCAACTGCCTTTCTCTGCCTCGTTGGTGTTTGAACAGTCCTATTCCGAAGTGGATGGCGATAGCGCCTCCCTGGCCGAACTCTGCGCGCTGATCAGTGCACTGGCAAACCAGCCATTGAGTCAGCACATTGCGGTGACCGGTTCAGTGGACCAATTTGGTAATGTGCAGCCCGTTGGCGGTCTGAACGAAAAGATTGAAGGCTTCTTCAACATCTGTCAGTCACGCGAGTTGACAGGTAAACAAGGCGTTATCCTGCCTGCCAGCAACGTGCGCCACTTGAGCCTGAGTGAAGCGGTGGTTGATGCGGTAAAACAGGAACAATTCCACATCTGGGCGATTGAGAGCGTGGATGAAGCACTACCGTTATTGACCGGTATCGCGTGGCAAAGTGAAAGCGGCGAATCACTGCTTAATACCATTCAGGAACGCATTGCACAGTTGAACCAGCAAGAGATCCGTCATCGTCCGTGGCCATTCCGCTGGCTCAACTGGTTCAACCACAGCTGATTGATTTGCCCAGCGTACAACTGTTCGCTAATATTCGGGCTTCACTAAAAGAAGGCATATTGAGAACATGGTAGATAAACGCGAATCCTATAGCAAAGAAGACCTGGTTGCCTCAGGTCGCGGCGAACTGTTTGGCGAGAATGGACCGCCGCTTCCTTCAGATAACATGTTAATGATGGACCGCGTGGTCATGATGACCGAAGACGGTGGCAAATTTGACAAAGGTTATGTGGAAGCCGAACTGGATATCAGCCCTGACCTGTGGTTCTTCGCTTGCCACTTCAAAGGCGATCCGGTGATGCCAGGTTGCCTTGGCCTTGATGCCATGTGGCAGCTGGTAGGTTTCTACCTCGGCTGGCTGGGCGCAGAAGGTAAAGGCCGCGCACTGGGTGTGGGCGAAGTGAAATTTACCGGCCAGGTACTGCCAACCGCGAAGAAAGTGACCTATAAAATTCACTTCAAGCGCGTAATCAACCGTAAACTGGTGATGGGCGTGGCTGACGGTGAAGTGTTTGTCGACGGAAACCTGATTTACTCCGCGACCGATTTGAAAGTAGGCCTGTTTAAAGACACTTCCGCTTTCTAATCCCCCAAACGAAAACCTCCGCACGCAGCGGAGGTTTCTTCCCTATTGATAGACATTCGACAGTGCTAGGCCACCGCCGACCTGTCCTCCATGGCTTGACGCCAACCTCCCAACCAGTAAGACCGCGCATCGATCATTTGATAAGGGCATATCTCTTTTGAGCGGCCCGTAATACCGGCTTGATAGCCTCGTGAATGTGCTCGTTCCAGGCGGTCTCTCTTCTGTCTCTTCATGCCTCGATTCCCTCATTTCAGGTCTGGTGGATTCTGGGTGGAAAGAAAGAGTGGCGATATAATGTTCAACCACAGTAATGTTCTAACCCCAAGCAGAAGAAAGGTCAATGCGCAAAATTCACGCCAATGTCATCAATTTGACGTTAAATCGACATCTAGAATTGTCAATTCCGTGTATATCTGGCTGATTAGACGATAAAAAAAGCCCCTGATTTGATGTCCGTCACACAACGGCAAATCAGGGACTTAGCATAAGCACCGAACAAATCTTAATTTAGCGAAATGACACTTTTTGCGATTTGTTGTGCCGTTTGCTGCCAGCCGATAGCCAGAGTGCGCACCAGCGCATCATAGCCATCTTCATTTTGCGGCAGGGTCAGATTAAAGCCATGTTTGATTAGGCGCCCTTGATGTTGCAGCAGCCATTCTCCGCTAACCACCACCTGTCCGTCATAACGCCCCTGGAAGCCGGTGACGCTCACCGTCAAAGTATCATGACTCTCGCCCAGCGGAGCGCTGGCAACGATCCGGCCTGGCAGCGCTTTACTGAGATTGGTGATCAACGTCTGTTGCAGTTGCTGATCCAGCGGACTGGCCCACAGATTATTAGCAGCAATCACATACTTCACATCGCTGGTTTGATACACCAAACCGTTCCCGGCCATGTAATCCGGCACCGAGACTTGTTCAACCCAAATCATCGGCTGGTTGCCGCTGGATGCGCTGTCCACGCGCGCGACATTGCTGCCGGCGGGCAGCTGATAATACGTGTTCTCAATGGTGCTGCTACAACCTGCCAATAGCAGCATCGCACCGATAATCAGTCCTTTTTTCACTGTTTCGCCCTCTTTGGCTGGGGATCCTGGCCCGGTTTGGCTTCAAACACCAGTGCATTGCTCTTGGTATTGAGCGTTTTCAGCACCGGCTGCAACTCGCGTAACACCTGATCAAGTCGCTGCATGTCACCCACCAGTTTGTTATAAGCCGGAGACCCCGGCTGCAAGCCTTTCATGCTGCGATTCAGTTCGCGCAAAGTCTGCTGCATATCTTCCGGCAGCGTTTTCATCGCTGGGCTGGCAGTGATGTGATTGAGGTTATCCAGGGTTTTCTGCAGCTGCTGCATCGTACGCTGGCTCTCTTTCAGGGTGCCTGTCGCTTCGGTGATCATCGGGTTCAATGGCAGACCGTTGATCTTATCCAGCGCTGCTGTGAGCTTCTGCTGAATCTGACTTAATCCGCCGCTGACGGTCGGAATCACTTCCAGACCGGCCACTTCATTTGGACCTTTGAACGTCGGGGCATTGTCATAGAAGTCGAGATCGATATACAGCGCGCCAGACAGCAGATTGCCCGTCTTGAGGGTGGCACGCAGGCCGCGTTTCTTGCCTTCCTGCAAATGTTGCTCAAGGTTAAAGTCGCCACCCAGTCGATTTACGAAGCGATCCGGTTCGATTCGAATCAGCACCGGAACCCGATAATCGTTATTCAATGCCTGATTGACACCCGGAATGGTGTAAGGCACTTGCGAGACGGTTCCCAGGCGAATACCGCGGAACTCAACCGGTGCGCCGACTTGCAAGCCACGAATCGAATCGGTAAAGAACAGCAGGAAATCGGTGTGTGCGGTATACAGCGAATCCTGAATGCTGCGCTGATCGTCAAACAGATGGTATTCCGCTTTGTTCTCGGCTATTTGCCCCAAATCTGCGCCATCTGGCACATCAAAACTCACGCCACCGCTAAACAGCGTGGTCAGTGAACCCATTTCTACACGCATGCCGGAGGCAGACATATCGACGGCGATACCGCTGTCTTTCCAGAAACGGACATTGGTGGTAATCAGTCTGTCGTAAGGTGCGGCGATGAACAGCTGATAGGTCATCATGCGTTTATCGGTATCAAAGGTGCTGGATTCAACGGTGCCCACACGATAGCCACGGAACAGCACCGGATCGCCTGCATTCAGCTGCCCGGCCTTTTTACTGTCGAGTGTGACGCGAATGCCTTTGGCATCAGGTGGTGCCAGCGGCGGCGCATCCAGCAGCTGATAGTGCTCAGGCTGATCGCCCTTCGCTCCCGGCTGCAATTCGATATAGGCGCCAGAAAGTAAAGTGCCGAGACCGGTAATCCCTTCACGCCCGATCTGCGGTTTCACCACCCAAAACACGCTGTCGCCGTGCAGGAGTTTCTCCATGCCAGAATTGAGGCGCGCTTTGATCTCCACATGGTGCAGATCGTCGGTCAGTACCGCGCTTTCCACCACACCAACATTAACGCTGCGGCTTTTGATGGTGGTTTTGCCGGCTTCAATGCCTTCAGCGCTTTCGGTGATCAGTGTCACCTCCGGGCCCTGATGGCTGAAATGATAAAACAAGATCCAGCCACCAATCAGTAGCGTGACGATGGGTACGATCCAGACCGGTGACCAGCGTTTAATCTGGTCGACCTTAGCAGTCCCGTGATGGTTGTCCGTCAAGACGCGGCTCCTTTCTTTCAGTTTCCCGTAGTCGATCCCAAATCAGGCGCGGATCAAACGTCATGGCTGCAAACATGGTGAGAATCACCACCATGGCAAACAGCAGCGCGCCTGGCGCAGGATAAACACTCATCAGCTGCCCCATCCGCACCAGGGCGGACAACACAGCGATTACAAACACATCAATCATTGACCAGCGGCCAACAAATTCCACCACCTCATACACCACGTGCATTTTCTCATCATCACGCCGACCGCGACCACTGGCGTGCCAGCAAAGCCAGGCAATCGCCAGCATCTTGAGCGATGGCACCATGATGCTGGCGATAAAGATCACCAGTGCCACTGGCCAGGAACCATCGCTCCACAGCAGAATCACCCCGGCCATAATGTTCGAGGGATACTGCGAGCCGAGCGTCTCGGTGACCATAATCGGCATAATGTTCGAGGGAATGTAGAGCATCACCGAAGTGATCAACAGCGCCAGCGTCCATTGCAAGCTGTGCTTACGTCGCGCTGCTGCCACCACGCCACAACGGGGACACTCGGCCTGCGCGGCAGATAAGATAGCGGTACAGCAAGGGCAACTGCGCAGTTCCTGTTTCAACCCACTGATTCCGGCTTGCGGCACCATCGGCAAAGGCGGCAGTGGCTGAATGCACTGCCACACCCAGCGCCGATCCACACACTGGAAGGCGCGCAGCTGTAATACACAGAATAGACACCACGGCCAGAAACTGCTGCCAAGGCCAATTTCGCCGTAGGCCATCAGCTTCACAAAGCTCACCAGCACGCCTGCCATAAAGATTTCGGCCATGCCCCAACTGCGTAGCTGGAATAAAATACGCGCCAGCCCAAGGCGCAGGCTGTGCGGCATACGCACGCGATTCACCAACAGCAGAATGGTGATCATGCAGAATGCGGGAATCCCCTGCACAAACAGCAGAAACAGTGTCGCCAGGCTTCGGTAATCTTCACGATCCATCACCGCGGGAATTTCGAGCAGCGAGATTTGGCTGCTCAGCCCGGCAACATGCATATTAATGAAGGGAAAAAGATTCGCCAGCACCAGCATAAACAGTGCCGCGACAGCGTACCCGGTAGGACGTTTTCGCGGCTCATGCCAGTTAGCGGTCAGCGTGGTATGACAACGTGGGCAGCGCGCGCGACTCCCCACCGGCACGGCAGGCAGTTTCACGGTTAAATCACACTGTGGACAGAGAATCCACTGATGCGCCTGATCCGTTGCACACATACTGACTTCCTCTGTGTTACGCGCCGTTTTTCAGCGCTTCCAACTCTTCCCAGCGCTCAAACGCCACTTCCAGCTCTTTTTCAGTCTGCGCTAACGCATCCAGAACCGGTTGAGTTTTGTCGTGCGGCTGGCTGAAAAAGTCTGGATGGCTCATTTTCGCCTGCAGTTCGCCGATACGTGTTTCCAGTTGCTCCAGTTTTTGCGGCAGCTGTTCCAGTTCACGCGTCAGGTTATAGCTGAGTTTGTTCGCGCTACGTTTTGGCTCATTACTTTTATCAGCTGCCTTAGGCGCTGCGGATGCGGTTTTCACCGTAGCGGACTTGGTTTGCTTATAGGCGCTACGCTGCAACTGCGCATCGTGATAGCCGCCCACAAAGGCACCAATCTCACCGTTGCCTTCAAAGATCCAGCATTCGGTCACGGTGTTATCGACGAATTGACGGTCGTGGCTCACCAGCATGACGGTGCCCTGATAACCATCCACCAGCTCTTCCAGCAGCTCCAGCGTTTCCACGTCGAGGTCGTTGGTCGGTTCATCGAGAATCAACAGGTTGCTGGGTTTCAGGAACAGACGTGCCAGCAGCAGGCGGTTACGCTCACCACCGGATAATGCACGTACAGGCGTCATCGCACGTTTTGGATGGAACAGGAAGTCCTGCAGATAACCCAGCACATGGCGTGGTTTACCGTTGACCATCACTTCCTGCTTACCTTCCGCGAGGTTATCCATCACGGTGCGATCCGGATCCAACTCAGCACGGTGCTGATCGAAATAAGCGATCTCCAGCTTAGTCCCGCAATGCACACGGCCGCTGTCCGCTTTTAACTCATCCAGCATCAGACGCAGTAAGGTGGTTTTACCACAGCCGTTCGGACCAATCAGAGCGATTTTATCGCCGCGCTGCACCTGAGTGGAGAAATCACGCACCAGCGTTTTGCCATCAACGCTGTAGTTGACGTTTTCCATCTCAAACACAATCTTGCCTGAGCGAGCCGCTTCGCCGACCTGCATGTTGGCTTTGCCCATCACTTCGCGGCGTTCTGAACGCTCGTTACGTAAGGCTTTCAGCGCACGCACACGGCCTTCATTACGCGTACGGCGCGCTTTGATGCCTTGGCGGATCCAGACTTCTTCCTGCGCTAATTTGCGGTCAAACTCAGCGTTCTGCATCTCTTCCACGCGCAACGCTTCTTCTTTACCGGTGAGATACAGGTCGTAGTTGCCCGGCCAGGAGACCAGCTTACCGCGGTCAAGATCGACGATACGCGTCGCCATGTTGCGGATAAACGAACGATCGTGCGAGATAAACACGATGCTGCCGGTGAAGGTTTTGAGGAAGGTTTCCAGCCAGTCGATGGTTTCGATATCGAGGTGGTTAGTCGGTTCATCAAGCATCAACACGCGTGGGTTGCTTACCAGCGCACGGCCCAGCGCGGCTTTACGCAGCCAGCCGCCGGAAAGCGAGGAAAGCTCGGTATCGGCTTCCAGACCAATCTGCTGCAACACGTCATTGATACGGCTGTCCAGCTGCCACAAATTCTGATGGTCCAGAATGGTTTGCAGACGGCCCATCTCGTTGAGGTTTTTCTCGCTTGGATCTTCCATCACCAGATGGGAAATCGCGTGATAGGCTTTCAGATGCTCAGCCTGCTCTGCAACGCCTTCCGCCACGAAATCGTAGACTGAACCGGTGATATTGCGCGGTGGATCCTGTTGCAGACGTGCCACAACCAAATCTTGTTCGTAAATAATGCGTCCATCATCCAGCGGTTGTTCGCCGTTGATGATTTTCATTAATGTGGATTTACCGGCACCGTTACGGCCCACCAGACAGACGCGTTCGCCCTCTTCGATGTGCAGTTCGGTGTTATCCAACAGCGGCGCATCGCTGAATGAGAGGTAAGCGCCATGGATACTGATCAGTGACATAAAACTTATTCCTTACCGGCGTGGCTAACCAGCCAGCAGTTGTGAATTTGACGGTTGCGTGCGAAATCTTGCGACAACGTTTTTTGGGTAATTTCCTGCGCCTGCAGACCGAGACCGGCTAAGCCGTCGAGGTCCATTTTGAAGCCGCGCTTGTTATTCGAGAACATAATGGTGCCACCGCGACGCAGCAGACGTTTCAGATTCTGCATCAGCATCATGTGGTCACGCTGCACGTCAAAATCGTCTTCCATCCGTTTGGAGTTCGAGAACGTCGGCGGATCGATGAAGATCAAATCAAATTGTTCGTCACTGTCACGCAGCCAGCTCAGGCAATCGGCGTGCATCAGTCGATGCTGACGTCCGGTCAGACCATTAAGACGCAGGTTGCGCTCGGCCCATTCCAGATAGGTACGCGACATATCCACGGTGGTGGTGGTTTTCGCGCCGCCTAATCCCGCGTGCACACTGGCGGTACCGGTGTAAGCAAAAAGGTTCAGGAAATCTTTACCCGCGCTCATTTTGCCCAGCATCTGACGCGCCAGACGGTGATCAAGGAACAAACCGGTGTCGAGATAATCGGTCAGATTCACCAGCAGACGCGCGTCAAACTCCTGCACTTCGAAGAAGTCGCCCTTCTCGCCCAGTTTTTGATATTGGTTTTTGCCTTTCTGGCGCTCGCGAGTTTTCATCACCAGCCGATTGGCCGGGATCTCCAGCACGCTCAGGGTGGCGCTGATCACATCGAACAGACGCTGACGCGCTTTATTGGCATCCACGGTTTTCGGTGGTGCATACTCCTGAATCACCACCCAGTCGCCGTAACGGTCTACCGCGACGTTGTATTCTGGCAG
Organism: Erwinia sp. S63; assembly: GCF_016625195.1. GTDB lineage: Bacteria > Pseudomonadota > Gammaproteobacteria > Enterobacterales > Enterobacteriaceae > Pantoea. Next base: position 172,714 of record NZ_JACVUP010000002.1, on the reverse strand, counting down.
GTCGGCATCATACAGGCGATAGCATTCAATGTTGGACTGCTTCGCCCACTTTTCCAGCTTCTTGATGTTCTTACGCAGACGGTTGGCAAAGTCTTCGGCAATCTGCGCACTGCCTTCACCGCTGGTCGCGGCCAGCTGATAGTTTTTCTGCACACATTCCAGTGGGCCGTTTTTGGCTTTGAACTGGCGATCGGCACGCAGCTGCAAACAGCTCAGCAGTTCCGGTGAAGCACTGAACAGCGAAAGATTCCAGCCGCCGAACTGCTGCTTCATGATGCGTCCCAGCAGGCTGTGCAACGCAATCAACGCCGGTTCGCTTTCCAGACGTTCGCCGTAAGGCGGGTTGCTCAGCACGGTGCCGGTGATCTCCTGGCCCGCCAGCGGATTCTTCAGCTTAATCACATCCTGCTGCGCAAAGGTGAACAGTTCGAACACCCCGGCACGACGCGCATTAGCACGCGCCGATTCCAGCACGCGGCTGTCATTATCGTATCCATAGAAGCGCGCCGTTGCGGCAGCGGTACCCACACGCGCACGCTCTTTTGCTTCGCCATGTACTTCTTGCCACACCGCCTGATTATGGTTTTTCCAGCGATTGAAGCCCCAATGGGTACGTAACAGGCCAGGCGCACGATCGGTGGCGATCAACGCCGCTTCCAGCAACAGCGTACCGGAACCACACATAGGATCGATCAGCGGTGTGCTGCTCTCCCAGCCAGAACGCATCACAATCGCCGCCGCCAGCGTTTCCTTCAGCGGCGCCTGTCCCGTTTGCTGGCGGTAGCCACGCTGATGCAGCGCATCGCCGCTCAGATCCAGCGCGATGCTGACACGATCTTTATTCAGCCACGCATTAATACGAATGCCCGGTTGTTCACGATCCACGCTCGGACGCTCCAGGTTCTGGCGCGTAAAGCTGTCAACGATCGCATCTTTAATACGCAACGCGCCGAACTGGCTGTTACGGATCACCTCATTGGTGCCGCTAAAGTGGATGGCAAAGCTGGTATTGCTGTCGAACATCTCAGTCCAGGGAATGCTCTGCGCACCCACATAGAGATCGAGATCGCTCCAGACGCCAAATTCTCCCAGCGGCAGCAAAATACGCGAAGCCAGTCGGCTCCACAGCAGGCTTTGGTACATCACACGGTCGTCGGCTCGGAAGTGGACGCCGCCCTGCACCACCTGCAAATCCTGCGCACCCAGCGCGTCCAGCTCAGTTTTTAACAGCTCTTCGAGCCCACGCGCCGTACTGGCAAACAGAGAATTCATATCGTCACTTTTTACTCTTGCTAAAATTGTTGCGCATTATAGCGAATCAGCGTCCTATGTCATAAAGTTAGCTTCTTTTTGTCCTGTTGGAGTTTCGATGATTACGCTTTCTCGCCTCTATATTCATCCGGTCAAATCTATGCGCGGTTTGCAACTGTCTCATGCACAGGTGCTGGAGAGTGGTCTGGCGTTTGATCGCATCTTCATGGTGACCGAACTGGACGGCACTTTTATTACTGCGCGACAGTACCCGGACATGGTGCGTTTCACTCCTGCGCTGTTACCTGATGGCTTATTTTTAAATGCCCCTGATGGCAGTCAGGCGTTAATTCGCTTCAGCGATTTCACGGCACAATTGTCACCCACTGAAGTGTGGGGAAATCATTTCACCTCGCATATTGCTCCGGCAGAAATAAATGATTGGCTGAGTGAATTCTTTCCGCGTCCGGTGCAATTACGCTGGACCGGGGTCGCGCCCACGCGACGGGTGAAAAAATTTGATAAGGTCTCACTGAGTTTCGCTGACGGCTTTCCCTTCCTGCTGGTCAATATGTCGTCACTGCAGGATCTGCAGCAGCGCTGCCCGGCCAGCGTACGCGTTGAGCAATTCCGCCCCAACCTGGTGGTCAGCGGCGCGCCGGCATGGGATGAAGATAGCTGGAAACAGGTTAAAATCGGCGAGATTGTTTTTGATATGCCCAAGCCCTGCAGCCGCTGCGTATTCACCACCGTTGGCACCGAAAGCGGTCGCAAACATCCCGAAGGTGAACCACTGGCCACATTACAACGTTTCCGCAGCGGTCAGGACGGTAGCGGAGATATTGATTTCGGTTTGAATTTGATTGCCCGCAACAGCGGCGTGATCCGCGTCGGTGATGAGCTAAAAGTTTTGGCTCGTCAGACACCACGCGCTTACGGAGCGGGCGTGGTGGTGGAAACTCTCAAACCGGCAGCCAGCCAACAGGCCGAAGTGACCATCGGCTATCAGGGCAGTGAATTCACCGGCGACAACCAGAATGTGCTGCTGGAACAACTGGAAATGCAGGGCTTTCGCATTCCCTATTCATGTCGTGCCGGGATATGCGGTAGCTGTAAGATGACGCTGGTATCGGGCGAAGTGAAAGCGTTGAAAAAAAGCGCAGTCCGTGCGGATGGCACCATTCTCAGCTGTAGCTGTATTCCCGCAGGCGATATTGTTCTGGCTTAAACGCTTAAACCGCCCGCGCAAAGTGGGCGTTTTGTTCCTGCTGATGCGGTCGTAAACGATCGTTCATGATCTTGATCGCATCACCTAACTGCATGCCTTTACCCGCGACTGAAAGTGCATTTTGCGCCAGTAAACATAACGCCGCATTTTCACCGCTCTCAACCACCAGCAATTGCGCCTGTTCGCCGCTATCGGCCAGCGTCACGGCCACCATATCGCCTGATGTGGGTTGCCAGTTCTGGGCATGGCTGGTGAAATGCCAGCTTTTTGGCATCAGCGGCTTTAAAAAACGACTCGCCACTAATGCATTTAATACTAATTCCGCGCGCTGGTCGCCTTTTAATCCACTCTGTCGGCAACGCTCTTCAAAGGTAAAATAAAGCGCGGCATCATCGACACAAAACCCGCTGACATTAAAGGCATCCGGTGTCAGCATTTTACGCGAGAAGCGCGAACGAAATAGCATGCCATCGGCCAAATCCAGCATCATACGATCGTGCTCTGCGTCAAAATACCAACGCCAGTTATCATCAGGTTTGATTTTCATGATGTGCCCTGTGGTTAATCGCTGCGCTAAATGGCGCTCAATGAAAAAATAAAGCTCTAAGGAAAAGCTGAAAAAAACATCAGCAGGACAAAATATAAACGAGCCGAAGGGATAAATAAACCCCCCGGCACGGGAAAGTGAGAAATGTCTTAGAGGTGGGTCACGATATCTTTAATTAAACCTGGGCCTTTATAAATAAAGCCGGAGTATATCTGCACCAATGTTGCCCCTGCGGCCATTTTTTCACGAGCGGAAACCAGTGAATCAATGCCACCGACGCCAATAATTGGTAAGCGGCCCTGTAGCTCTTGCGACAAGCGGCGAATCACTTCGGTGCTGCGTGACTGCACCGGCCGACCACTTAATCCTCCCATCTCGTCGGCATATTTAAGCCCGGCGACTAAAGCACGATCAAGCGTGGTATTGGTGGCAATGACACCATCAATTTCATGCCTAACTAAACTGTCAGCAACCTGGATCAATTCCTCTTCAGAAAGATCCGGCGCGATCTTCACCGCCACCGGCACATATTTAAGGTGCCGTTCTTGCAGCTCTTTTTGTTTTATTTTGATCGCCGAAAGCAGATCGTCCAGCGCTTCGCCATATTGCAGCGTGCGTAATCCAGGCGTGTTTGGCGATGAAATATTGATGGCGATATAACCGGCATGGGCATACACCTTTTCCATGCAGATCAGATAATCGTCTTTGCCTTGCTCCACTGGCGTATCTTTATTTTTGCCAATATTGATACCGAGGACACCTTTGAAGCGCGCTTTTTTAACGTTCTCGACTAAGTGATCGACGCCGTGATTATTAAAGCCCATGCGATTAATAATACCTTCCGCTTCCACCAGACGGAACATGCGCGGCTTATCATTGCCTGGTTGTGGGCGAGGCGTGACGGTACCGACTTCGACAAAACCAAAGCCCATTGCACCAAAGGCGTCAATGCATTCGGCGTTTTTATCAAGTCCCGCAGCAAGACCAAGTGCATTCGGGAAGGTTAATCCCATGCAAGTCACCGGACGTGACGGCAGCGACTGGCGAATCAGTCCTTCCAGCGGCGTTCCGCTGATAAAACGTAATTGTTGAAAGGTGAGTTCGTGCGCACGCTCTGGATCGAGCTTAAACAGCGCCGGCCGGACGATAGGATATAACATGCACTCTCCTGAATGGCGGAAGCGAAGACGTCGGGTGCACGAAAATTTGTGCGCCAGAATGGTAAAGGCCTCTGGCGCAAAAGTAAATTTAATCAGGTGATGCGGAGTTGATCGAAATCAGCGCTTACCGGTATAACGCGCCAGCAGGCTGCGACTCGCCTTCAGGCCGTTATAGAGCGTGGGATAGTACCACTGCAGTTTCATGCGTTTACTTTCGCCCGTCACTTTGCGTATCAGTTGGTCAATGGTGACATGCCACTCCTGCGGGACATCAATGTCATTTTTACGCATCTCGATCAAACAACCGTACATCACGGGTTCGTAATAACGATCGAGTAACCACTCATCCGCAGCCAATCCCCACGCCTGCATAAAGCTCTCGCTGTTACCTCGCGCAATAAAGTAGTTTTCCACCCATGAAAACGTCGCTTTTCGTTGTGAGAGCGAGGTCACCATGAACCGCTTGTAGTAATAGCTTTCGTGAGAGAACACCACTTCCTGTGCCTGCATGTAGAGCGCGAACATAAAAGGAGCGTCTTCATGGTTTTGAATCGGTAAAAACGTCACGCCTACGCGTTCGATAAGATGGCGTGAAACGATGCTGCTCCATAACACGCGGTGCGCTGACTGATGGGTCATCATGTGGCGCAGCGTTGTGCTGCCCCCCGGGAAGGCCCCCTGCATCTTCCGCTGATGAAACGGCTGATACTGGCGTTGGGCGAGCGGCAAATCAGTAAACATTTTGGCGCCAAAGCAGAATAATTCCATTTCTGGATGCTGCGTTTTGGCCCGTTGAAAATCAGCAAACAGCGTTTTACCGACGAAATCATCTGCATCCATAAAGTAGATGAAGTCCCCCGTGGCGATCTCCAGTCCGCGCGTACGCGCAGCACTTACGCCACCGCGCTGAGATTGTAACAATGTCATTTGCGGATAGCGTTTCGCCAGCTGCTGGAGTAGTTCCACGCTGTTATCGGTAGATCCGTCATCAATCACAATAATCTGGTCGGGCGGCGAAGATTGCCCCACCAGCGAATCAATGGCTTCTTCCAGCCAGGGGGCACAGTTCCAGTTTGGAATGATCACCGTGATGGTCGTTTTTGTACGCTGATCGCTCATTCTCTCTCCTCAACATTAAAGCCTTTATTGAACGGCAGATGCAGACGTTTAATCACCAGACTGTGTAGCAGACAACATACGCCCAAATTCACCATGCCAAACAATCCAAGCCACAGCATATTAAGCCAGCGATTTTGATCCCAGCTAATCGGCAACAGCGAGCAGAGCCAGGCCATCACGCCAGCCACCACCCACACCAACATTACGTCACGCGTCAACCACGTAAAATGGATGCCTGGCGCGAAACGGCGATGCACCAACCACGCCCAACCGAAGAGATAGAAGACATTTTGCCCTAACCACAGCCAGCCCGTGCCGCGGGCACCGAAATGGAGAGCGGCAAAGATGTTGAGTGGCACCAGCACAATGGCGAAACAGGAGAAACCTTTAACGTGGAGCTTAAGGTTGCCGTTGATGTATTGCAGATGATAAAGCAAACCGCAGATGGCCTGCACCCCGCTACCCAGCGCATACAAACTGAGCACGAATGACATCTCATTCACCACCTGCTGGTTCTGTGTCCATGCCCACAGCAGCGGCGCGGAGAAACAGGCAATCGTAATACTGAGCGGGGCCATGAAGATAGCGACCGCTTGGGTGGTATAGCGATACAGCACGAGCGACTGGTCATCACCCTCTTTTTTGGTTTTCATCCCGGTCATGCGCGGCACGATGGCCTGCATAATCGGGCTGCTCAGCAAAATAATGCCAGTTGCGGCCGTGGCCACCACGGTAAAGGAGCCGTATTCACTCAGCGGCAATGTTTTTGACAGCACCAGACGGTCGATCTGGGAAATAAAGGTCCAGACTGCACTGGCGTAAGCCGCGCTAAGGGCAAAGCGAATAAAAGGCTTCAATACTTCTTTAAGATTTTCATGCTTCTGCCTGCGCGCCGATGCCGGCACCAGTTGGAAGCATTTGTAAATCAGGCACACCGCTTCGGCAATCGAGACCAACAGTTGCCAGATAAAGAAACTCAACACTGGATTAGAGAACAGCTGGATAACCAGTACGGCGCCAAAGGTGCGCAGTGTGACGATCACCAGATTGACGCCATTCAGCCAAACCTGATGTTCAAAGCCAACGATAACGCTGCGATAAGGGCTGGTCCGCCAGCGAATGGCCGCGGTAATCACCATAATTGCTACTGCGATAACCACATCCGAGGACGGCAGATGCTGGGCGTCCAGCCAGTGATGGGCAATCCATGGCGTTGCCACCCAACCGATGACCACCAGCACCACAGTTGAAATCAGGAAGAATTTCGACAGCGCAGCAAATAACGAGGGGAACCAGATAAACTCAGCTTGATTAGCGCGATAGCGGGCCGCTTCACGCATCAAGGTGGTGGATACACCGGCATCCAGCAATTGCAGCCAGGTTAACAGAATCGAAAAGAATCCGACTAAACCATACGCTTCCATCCCCAAATGATGAATATAAAGCGGTACTACCAGAATACCCGACAGTGTCAGGTAAATCTGACCAACATAGTTGGCGATGGCGTTTCGTTTAATTGACATAAGTATCGAGGCGTCTGGGAAAATTCGCTAAAAATAGAGCCTGACACAGAACAGCATAACTGCCTACCGGACTTATTCTTAATTTCAGCACTGGTGCTAAAATGCGTTTTTTCCCACATCAGGGAAGACCGATGAATGAATTCCACACAGGAATAAATAAACATCCTGCCCTTCTCGCACAAGGCAAAAGAAAGGATGACAATTTCATGAATGGCTCATCATCGGTAACATTTTTATCGCAGCGGAAGCGAATTATTACATTTCGCTTGCTACTGTTGCCACAGAATTATTTCACCGCAGTGGAATAAACAGGAATCATGCTGCTCGTTTTAACTCTCTTCCGACTTTAAAATTCTGCAACAGGATAAACATATGCGGGCGCTGAATAAGCAACCACTCTTTGATATTGGCTGGCTCATATTGCCCACCTAAAAATCGAATGGCATTAATCACATATTCCGGTACGGCTGTACCATTGTACAGCGAGAGATAAATCATCAAGCGGAAAGAGTGCATTAAATAGGCTTTCTCAATTTCCTTTTTTAATGGCGAGTCCTTTAAAGCCATTTTCAGGGTACTGTAGGCCTGCATAAAGGCATTGTAACGTTGCTGGAAGTACTCCTGATTCTTACGGCTGTTAGTCAGTGACCCGTTGCGCACGCGTTGGTGGTAATACACTTTCTGACTTACCCACGCATGATTTGAGAGAACGAAAGCCGAAAGGGTGAATTGGTGATCTTCATGAACCCGGTCACGAAAGCGCAAACCATGCTGCTGCACCAGACTTTTTTTCACTGCATAATTCCATGCAGCAGATGTGTAACTACCGTTGCGCAGCAGACGCGAGAACACCTGTGAGGACGGTTGTTTCCCGAACATCTCATGCCGCACTTTAGGGCGTTTAACGTGGCGTTGGTGATCCTCAAACATCTGCGAATTGAAGCAAAACAGTTCGGTCTCGGGGTGCGCCTGATACACCTGCTGCAGTTCAGCCACCAAGCCATCTGCAACAATATCATCGGGATCGCAGAAAAATAGGAACTCCCCTTGGGCAGCCGCCATTCCTGTATCACGCGCCTGTCCAGCGCCGCCATTTGTCGTGGTGATGATTTTCACCTGCGGCAAATGCGCGTAATGCCGCTCGACCAACGCCAGCGTGCCATCGGTAGAGCCATCATTAACAATAATAATCTCATTGGGCGAATCAATTTGCTTAAGCAATGCGTCAACACATTCGACAATATAATTCTCTACGTTATAGGTAGGAATGATAATAGATAACAGGATTTTAGACATAAACCTTTCCCGAAAACGGTTGAAAGAAATGAAATGCCACTGGCAAGAGGTGCCTGTGTAAAAGCATTGCGCTAAAGAGTTAAACGCAATGTAAACGGCCAGATTGTTATTTCGGGATCAGTTAAGCAGATAGAATTTTTATTTCACAGGGCCAAAAAATAATTAAGCGACTTGAACCATTAGCAATACATCACTCCTGCTAACTTCTTCATGGAATTATGCATCCCTCACATTAATGCCTTTAACTTTTGTCGCATCTGAAGAGGGAAAGTTACACATTTTAAGTGCGAAAAGATGTCAGGGAATACTTATCTATAAAATATAAACAGATAGATAAACTCCTCCCGCAACGCCTGATAAGTTAAATGAAGAGTAAACAGATCTTAACGCTCAATTGATTTAGCTCACTTTTTTTCACTTTCTTAACTGTGCGAGTTCACTTCATTATTTCCGCTTGTCCATCAGTCCGAGTTTTTCGAAACGTAACTGTCGTTACAGATATCCGCACAGAAAATAAACTTGCTCATGCAACGATGAGTTGTCGTTTCATTCATTGTTAGTAATCATTCCCAATGGTACTAAGGTGCCCTTTTAGGACTATTCGCAATTCGTTAGCGCCAACTCTGCCACCTCTATTTTAGTCTCATAAACCCTTTTGCATTTTCCGCCTTTTGATTGCCAGATAAATCATTTAAGCCCATCTCCTCGCTCTGCCAGTATTGAACACATCAGTTCTCAATATCAGATAATCAATAACTTTAAGTTATAAGGAGTGACCATGCGAGTTATTACGCTGGCGGGCAGCCCTCGCTTCCCATCACGCTCTACTGCACTGCTGAGCCTGTGCCAGCACGCGCTGGAAGCACGCGGTGTTGAAGTCATTCCGTGGAATATTCACAACTTTCAGCCGGACGATCTGCTCTACGCACGCTTTGACTCCCCCGCACTCAACGCATTGAAAGCCGACCTGGCGCTGGCGGACGGATTGATTGTCGCCACGCCAATCTATAAAGCTTCGTTTTCTGGCGCGTTGAAAACGCTGCTGGACCTGCTGCCAGAACGCGCACTGGAGCACAAAGTGGTTCTGCCTTTAGCTAGCGGCGGCAGTGCCTCGCACTTACTGGCTGTGGATTACGCCCTCAAACCGGTGCTTAACGCGCTGAAAGCACAGGAAGTCCTGCATGGCGTGTTTGCTACCGACACGCAAATACTGAATTACGACCGCCAGCCAGAGCTGGACCAACAACTGGCCGATCGCATCGATGATGCGCTCGACACCTTCTGGCACGCACTGCATCGTCGCCATCAACCCTACGCGCAAGCGGTATAAAGGAAGAATCATGAAAAGGATGTTTACGGGTTTACTGCTGCCAGCCTTTGCTGCGCTATTTGCCCTGAGTGCCAACGCCGTTGCCGCTGATGCTCCGGCGCAATTGCGTGTGGGTTATCAAAAAGGTTCGGTCAGCATGGTGTTAGCGAAATCTCACCAGATGCTGGAACAGCGTTTTCCCCATACTCAGATCAAATGGATTGAATTCCCCGCGGGCCCGCAAATGCTGGAAGCGCTGAATGTCGATAGCATTGATTTGGGCAGCACCGGCGATATCCCGCCGCTGTTTGCCCAGGCAGCAGGTGCGGATCTGCTGTATGTCGGTTCCGAACCACCGAAACCTCAAGCTGAGGTGATTCTGGTACCCAAAGATAGCCCGATTCACAGTGTGGCCGATTTGAAAGGCCATAAAGTCGCCTTCCAGAAAGGCTCCAGTTCACACAACTTGCTGCTGCGCGCGCTCGAACAGGCAGGTCTGAGCTTTAAAGATATCCAACCCACTTATCTGACCCCTGCTGATGCGCGAGCTGCTTTCCAGCAGGGCGATGTCGATGCCTGGGCAATTTGGGATCCCTATTACTCTGCCGCACTGTTGCAAGGCAACGTGCGTGTGCTGGTGGATGGCAGCAAACTCAATCAGACCGGGTCCTTCTATTTAGCCACCCGAAAGTATGCCGAAGCCAATGGTCCATTTGTCCAGCAAGTGCTGCAAACCTTTAGCGATGCTGACGCACTCACCCGCAGCCAACGCGATCAAAGCATCGATCTGCTGGCACAAGCGATGGGCTTACCTAAGCCGGTGATTGCCAGCTATCTCGACCACCGCCCACCCACCACCATTACGCCGGTCAGCGCGCATACCGCGCAGGCCCAACAGCAAACGGCCGATCTGTTTTATGCCAATCATCTGATGCCGGTAAAAGTGAACATCGCTGACCGCATCTGGCATCCACAGTCCGCCCAGCCATAAGGAATTTAATCATGAGCGTATCCGTATTCTGGTTTCTCCCGACCCACGGCGATGGTCACTATCTTGGCACCGCTGAAGGCTCGCGCCCGGTCGATCACGGTTATCTGCAGCAGATTGCACAAGCCGCCGATCGTCTTGGTTTTGGTGGTGTACTCATTCCAACCGGTCGTTCTTGTGAGGACGCGTGGCTGGTGGCGGCGTCCCTGATTCCGGTGACACAGCGTTTGCGCTTTTTGGTGGCGCTGCGCCCGGGCGTCATTTCGCCCACACAGGCAGCGCGTCAGGCGGCAACGCTGGATCGTCTGTCGAACGGTCGTGCCCTGTTTAACCTGGTGACCGGTGGCGATCCAGAAGAGCTGGCAGGCGATGGCGTGTTCCTCGATCATCGCGAGCGCTATGAAGAATCAGCGGAATTTACCCGCGTGTGGCGTCGCGTCACTGAAGGCGAAACCGTGGACTACGAAGGTAAGCACGTCAGAGTGCGTGGTGCGCGTCTGATGTTCAAGCCGGTACAACAGCCACGCCCACCGCTGTGGTTTGGTGGTTCATCCGATGCAGCGCAGGATCTCGCTGCTGAACAGGTTGATGTTTATCTCACCTGGGGCGAACCGCCAGCGTTAGTTAAAGAGAAGATTGAGCAGGTGCGCGCCAAAGCGGCTGCGCAGGGCCGTAAAGTCCGCTTCGGTATTCGTCTGCACGTAATTGTACGTGAAACCAATACTGAGGCATGGCAGGCAGCCGATCGTCTTATTGCCCACCTCGATGATGCCACCATAGCCAAAGCGCAGGCAGCCTTTGCCCGTACCGATTCCGTTGGACAGCAACGCATGGCCGCGCTGCACGGTGGCCGTCGTGACAAGCTGGAGATCAGCCCGAACCTGTGGGCAGGCGTGGGTCTGGTGCGTGGCGGTGCCGGTACGGCACTGGTGGGCGATGGCCCAACCGTAGCGGCGCGTATGCAGGAGTACAGCGACCTCGGCATCGAGACCTTTATTCTTTCAGGCTACCCGCATCTTGAAGAAGCCTATCGTGTGGGTGAGCTGCTGTTCCCGCATCTCGATTTGGCGATTCCGGAAGTCCCCAAGCCTCGCGTGGTGCAAGCGCACGGTGAAGCAGTGGCGAACGATTTCACGCCGCAAAAAGTGTCACAGAGTTAAGGAGTTCAGGATGGCAAAGTTTCAAAAACAGCTGAGTAATGCCCTGCTGCCCTGGGCATTACCAGTGCTACTGGTCGCGGTATGGCAGCTGGCTTCACAGGTGGGTTGGCTTTCAACGCGTATCCTGCCGTCACCCGAAAACATCATCATTACCTTTTGGAAACTGACGGTCAGTGGCGAACTGTGGCAAAACCTTGCCATCAGTGGCTGGCGCGCGGCGATTGGTTTTGCCATTGGCGGATCGATCGGTCTGGTGCTCGGCTTGATCACTGGCACCTCACGCGTGGGTGAGCGCTTGCTGGATACTTCGGTACAGATGCTGCGCAACGTGCCGCACCTGGCACTGATTCCGCTGGTGATTTTGTGGTTCGGCATTGATGAGTCAGCCAAGATTTTCCTGGTAGCACTCGGCACCTTATTCCCGATTTACCTCAACACCTATCACGGCATCCGCAATATTGACCGTGGATTGGTGGAGATGGCGCGAAGCTATGGCCTGTCTGGCTGGAGTCTGTTTATTCAGGTGATTCTGCCAGGTGCGCTGCCCTCGATCATGGTGGGTGTGCGCTTTGCCCTCGGCCTGATGTGGCTGACGCTGATTGTGGCTGAAACTATCTCGGCCAACTCTGGCATTGGCTATCTGGCGATGAACGCACGCGAATTCCTGCAAACCGATGTGGTGGTGGTCGCCATCATTCTCTATGCGCTGCTCGGCAAACTGGCCGATGTCGCCGCTCAACTGCTGGAGCGCGTATGGCTGCGCTGGCATCCAGCTTATCAATTGAAGGAGAACGCATGAGCAACGCAACTTTGAGCCCGTCGCGTCTGAACAGCGGCACCCCGGTTGGCGTTAACGGCGTCAGTAAGCAATATGGCGACCGCACCATCCTCAACAATATCAATCTACATATCCCTGCCGGGCAGTTTGTTGCCGTGGTGGGCCGCAGCGGATGCGGAAAAAGTACCCTGCTGCGCCTGCTGGCAGGACTGGAATCCACCTCGCGTGGCGAGCTGCTGGCAGGCACTGCGCCCTTAGCCCAAGCACGCGAAGATACCCGTTTAATGTTCCAGGATGCGCGTCTGCTGCCGTGGAAGAAAGTTATTGATAACGTTGGCCTGGGCTTGAAAGGTCGCGAATGGCGGGCTGCCGCGCTGGAAGCTCTGGAGGCGGTCGGTTTAGCAGATCGCGCCAATGAGTGGCCCGCGGCGCTATCGGGCGGGCAAAAGCAGCGTGTGGCCCTGGCTCGCGCGCTTATTCATCGTCCCGGTTTGTTGCTGCTGGATGAACCTCTGGGTGCATTGGATGCACTGACGCGAATTGAAATGCAGGGATTAATCGAATCGTTATGGCAACAGCATAACTTTACCGTGCTGCTGGTCACCCACGATGTCAGTGAAGCGGTGGTGATGGCCGATCGCGTATTGCTGATTGAAGAGGGACAGATTGGGCTGGATTTAACCGTGGATCTCGCGCGACCACGTCGCCGCGGATCGGCGCGTCTGGCGGAGCTGGAAGCGGAAGTGCTGGATCGCGTGATGAAGCGCAGTGCGGCAGAGCAGCCGCTGAAATTCGCCCAGCAGCGTTAGTCGAAGTCGATACTGCCACTGCCAATCCGGACAGCGAAGGGAAGTGACAGCGAGTTCAGCAAAAAAAGCCGCATCATCGTGATGCGGCTTTTACCTTATCAGGCATTCAACGCTTTGGTGATCTTCTCGTACAGATCGCCCGACAGCTTATCCAGCCCTTTCAGGGTTTCCAGCGCCTTGCGCATCAACGCCTGACGATCGGCATCATAACGTTTCAGACGAATCAGTGGCTCGATCATGCGTGCCGCCACCTGCGGATTACGCGTGTTGAGATCGGTCAGCATCTCCACGAGGAACTTATAGCCGCTGCCGTCTTTGGCGTGGAACGCCGCAGGATTACCGGCGGCAAAAGCCCCAATCAGCGAGCGGATGCGGTTCGGGTTACCCATGGTAAAGGAACGGTGGTTCAGCAGTTCACGCACCTTGCTTAACACGTTGTCCGCCGGGCTGGTGGCCTGCAGCACAAACCATTTGTCCATCACCAGACCATCCTGATGCCAGCGCTCGTCGTAGGCGGCCAGCAAGGCTTCACGGCACGGCAACTGCGCTGACACCGCTGCCGAGAGCGCGGCCAGCGCATCCGTCATGTTGTTGGCATGATGATACTGCGCCTGTACCAGCTTATCCGCTTGCTCCACATCGGCGAACGCCAGATAGCTCAGGCAGACATTTTTCAATGCACGCTTGCCGATTTCCGCATGCTCAACCTTGTATTCGTGACTCTGATTCGCCAGATACACCGCATACAGTTCATCGCTCAGCTCGGTTGCCAGCGCATGCACCAGCGCCGCACGCACCGCAGAAATCGCCAGCGGATCGATCACTTCAAACAGCTCGGCGATTTCATTCTCGGTAGGCAGTGACAAAATCAACGCGGTTAACGCCGGATCGCCCTGCTCTTCCAGTAACACCGCGCGGAAGGCATCCGCCACGTGCAATGGCAGCGACAGCGGTTGTCCCTGCTGATGGCGCGCGACATTCAGACGGATATAAGTCGCCAGCAAACTTTGCGCCGCATCCCAGCGGGAGAAATCGTTGCGGGCGTGGCGCATCAGGAAGGTGAGCTGCGCATCGCTCCATTTATAATCGAGCTTCACCGGCGCCGAGAATTCACGCAGCAGCGAAGGCACCGGCTGGAAATGCACGTTATCGAAGATAAAAGTCTGGAACTCTTCGGTGACATTCAACACGTGATGCACCGGATGGCCGTTATGCTGCAGCGGAATCACCTTGCCTTCGTTATCGTACAATTCGATGTCTAGCGGGATATGCAGCGGTAACTTCTCTTTCTGTTCAGCCGTCGGTGGCGTGTGTTGTGTCACGTGCAGCGTGTACTGCTCCAGCTCAGGATTGTAGTCGTCACGTACCGTCAACACTGGCGTACCCGCCTGGCTGTACCAGCGGCGGAACTGTGACAGATCAACGTTAGAGGCATCTTCCATCGCCTGCACAAAATCGTCGCAGGTGGCTGCGCTGCCATCGTGACGTTCAAAGTAGAGCTGCATGCCTTTCTGGAAATTGGCTTCGCCGAGCAGGGTATGCAGCATGCGAATCACTTCAGAGCCCTTCTCATACACTGTCAGGGTATAAAAGTTGTTCATCTCAATGACCTGATCCGGGCGGATCGGGTGCGCCATTGGGCTGGCATCTTCGGCAAACTGTGCGCCGCGCATCACGCGTACGTTGTCGATGCGGTTAACCGCACGCGAACCGAGATCTGAGCTGAACTCCTGGTCGCGGAACACGGTTAAGCCCTCTTTCAGGCTGAGCTGGAACCAGTCACGGCAGGTGACGCGGTTACCGGTCCAGTTATGGAAGTATTCGTGACCAATCACCGCCTCAATACCGAGATAATCTTTATCCGTGGCGGTTTCAGCTTTCGCCAGCACATATTTGGAGTTGAAGACGTTGAGGCCTTTGTTCTCCATCGCGCCCATGTTGAAGAAATCCACCGCAACGATCATAAAGATGTCGAGGTCATATTCGAGGTTAAAGCGCTCTTCATCCCATTTCATGCTGGCTTTCAAAGAGGTCATCGCCCAGTCGGCACGATCGAGATTGCCACGATCGACGAAGATCTCCAGGGCCACATCACGGCCGGAACGCGTGGTAAAGCTGTCGCGCAGCACGTCGAAATCGCCCGCCACCAGCGCAAACAGGTAGCAGGGTTTCGGGAACGGATCCTGCCACTTCACCCAATGGCGACCATCTTCATGACGACCGCTCTCTAACTTATTGCCGTTGGAGAGCAGGAAGGGATATTTTGCCGCATCGGCAATGATGGTGGTGGTAAAGCGCGCCAGCACGTCCGGGCGATCCAGATACCAGGTGATATGGCGGAAGCCTTCAGCTTCACACTGCGTACAGAGCGCATCTCCCGATTTGTACAACCCTTCCAGCGCGGTGTTGGTATCCGGATGGATGTCATTAATTATGGTCAGGGTAAAGTTCTCGGGCAGTTGGCTAATGACCAGCGCACCCTCTTCTTCACGATAATGTGACCAGGGATGGCCATCCACCGCCAGCGACACCAGCGTGAGGTCTTCGCCATCCAGACGCAGTTCGGCATCCGCAGCACCGAGACGCTTCACCTGGCTCACCGCCGTCACGCGCGTGCTGGCGGCATCGAGGTCAAAAGTCAGGTCGATATCGGTGATGGTGTAATCCGGCGCACGGTAATCGTGGCGATATTTGATTTGCGGCTGTTGCGTCATAAGTCCTTCTCGCATCGTTAATATGTTGACCCGTCAAAGTCTAAGCGGGTTGTGCCTTCGTTGCCACGCACAATGCGTGCCTTCGTGCAAAAGGCTACAATTCATTAACAATGGCACAAATGACCCTCGACCTGCCACCCGCAATTATGGTGTGATCGCGGTCATTACTGTTTTATACTCCTGCGTCTTTATGACTTTGTTGACACCGGGCTCTGCTCCGCGGAAGAGGATGCTGAAACGCACCATGACTGGACATGCTTCCCCGATTTTGACCACGCTGCTTGATACCGATGCGTATAAGCTTCACATGCAGCAGGCCGTTTATCATCGTTACTACGATGTCCCGGTTACGGCAGAATTTCGCTGTCGCGGCGATGAATTGCTCGGCCAGTATGCCGATGAGATTCGTGCGCAACTCGATACGCTGCCTTCCCTTGCCCTGAGCGACAACGAATATCACTATCTCAGCGGCTTACCTTTCTTTGAATCCGATTACCTCAACTGGCTGCGCCAATTCCGCTTTGATCCCTCTCAGGTCAGGGTGCGCAATGAGAATGGCCGTCTGTCTATTCAGATTAGCGGGCCATGGCGCGAAGTCATTCTTTGGGAAGTGCCGCTGCTGGCGCTGATCAGTGAAGTGGTGCATCGCCATCGCACACCGGAGATCGGTGTGGAACAAGCGGTCACTCAGTTGCAGCAGAAGCTGGTCGATTTCCGTCAGCAGGTGGGCGATCTCGATATGTCTCGCTTCCAGCTGATGGATTTTGGTACCCGTCGCCGCTACTCCAAAGCGGTTCAGGAAGCGATCGTCAGTACGCTAAAAGCTGAGTTCCCGTGGTTAGTGGGCACCAGCAATTACGATCTCGCCCGGCGCTTACAGCTCAATCCGGTGGGCACTCAGGCCCATGAGTGGTTCCAGGCACATCAACAGATCAGCCCGGTGCTGGCGAATAGCCAACGCGCGGCACTGCAATCCTGGCTGGATGAGTATGATGACCAACTCGGTATCGCGTTGACAGACTGCATCACCATGGATGCCTTCCTGCGTGATTTCGGCCCGGGCTTTGCTCATCGCTATCAGGGTTTGCGCCATGACTCGGGAGATCCCGTGGAGTGGGGTGAAAAAGCCATTGCGCATTATCAGCGTCTGGATATCGATCCGAAGAGTAAAACGTTGGTGTTCTCAGATAACCTCAATCTGGATAAAGCGCTGGCGTTATATCGTCACTTTGGTCAACGCGCCAACGTGGTATTTGGCATTGGTACGCGCCTGACCTGCGATATTACTGGCGTCACACCACTGAACATCGTGATTAAACTGGTGAGCTGTAATGGCAAACCGGTAGCGAAACTCTCTGACAGCCCGGGTAAAACCATCTGCCAGGACAAAGCCTTTGTGCGCGCCCTGCGTAAAGCATTCGACCTGCCGCTGGTGAAAAGAGCCAGCTAATCATGGATGCAGGGTGCCCGCACCCTGCCCTTTCGCAACAAATCTCCCCTTTCCCCCTGCAAAATTGCTTGTTTCCTGATGGCTCGCAAGTAACATAGCAAAACCCCGAAATGGGGCTTTTATCCACTTCTATATATAGAGAGATATTTATGAGCGTAGTGCCTGTAGCGGATGTACTGCACGGCCGTGTCGCGGTTGACAGTGAAGTCACCGTACGTGGTTGGGTGCGTACCCGAAGAGATTCCAAAGCCGGTCTTTCCTTTATCGCCGTTTATGACGGTTCCTGCTTTAATCCCGTTCAGGCCGTCGTCAATAATTCTCTGAATAATTATCAGGATGAAGTGCTGCGTCTGACCACGGGCTGTTCTGTGATTGTCACTGGTAAAGTGGTGGAATCACCGGGAGAAGGCCAGGCCTTTGAACTGCAGGCGACCAACGTAGAAGTCACCGGCTGGGTAGACGATCCGGATACCTATCCGATGGCGGCTAAACGCCACAGCATCGAATACCTGCGTGAAGTCGCACACCTGCGTCCACGCACCAACCTGGTCGGCGCCGTGGCCCGTACACGTCATACTCTGGCGCAGGCACTGCATCGCTTCTTCCACGAGAATGGTTACTTCTGGGTTTCCACCCCGCTGATCACCGCTTCCGATACTGAAGGTGCGGGCGAGATGTTCCGCGTCTCTACGCTGGATATGGAAAACCTGCCGCGCGATCCGCAGGGCAAAGTTGATTACGACAAAGATTTCTTTGGTAAAGAAGCCTTCCTGACCGTTTCTGGCCAGCTGAATGCCGAGACTTATGCCTGTGCATTGTCAAAAGTCTATACCTTTGGCCCGACCTTCCGCGCAGAAAACTCTAACACCAGCCGTCACTTAGCGGAATTCTGGATGCTGGAGCCGGAAGTCGCTTTCGCCAACCTTGACGACGCTGCTGCACTGGCTGAGGCGATGCTGAAGTATGTGTTCAAAGCCGTGCTCGAAGAGCGTGCTGACGACATGGCGTTCTTTGCTGAACGCGTAGACAAAGATGCGATTGCGCGCTTAGAACGTTTTGTCACTACCGATTTCGCGCAGGTGGACTATACCGATGCCGTCGATATTCTGCTGAAAAGCGGTCAGACGTTTGAGAACCCAGTGTCATGGGGTGTGGATCTCTCCTCCGAGCACGAACGTTATCTGGCGGAGAAACACTTCAAAGCGCCGGTGGTGGTGAAGAACTATCCGAAAGACATCAAAGCGTTCTATATGCGCATGAATGAAGATGGCAAAACCGTGGCGGCGATGGATGTCCTGGCACCGGGCATTGGTGAGATCATTGGTGGTTCACAGCGTGAAGAGCGTCTGGATGTACTGGATGCGCGTCTGGCTGAAATGGGTCTGAATAAAGAAGATTACTGGTGGTATCGTGACCTGCGTCGTTACGGCACCGTGCCACATGCTGGCTTCGGATTAGGTTTCGAACGATTAATCGCCTATGTCACCGGCGTACAAAATGTAAGGGATGTTATCCCCTTCCCACGTACTCCACGTAACGCTAATTTCTAAAATTCGCGATTAAATATAAGTAATTCATATATATAACGAGGTCGGCATAGCCGGCCTTTTTTTATTTTTGTAAATTTAGAGTTCTCTCACAAAGTTCCCGATATTTTACAAATTGTAATACAAAATTGCTTTTTGATACTCAATTGCGAGATTTGAATCATTTTCGGGCTAGAAATAGCAACCCTGTGATGGAAAGATGCGTGCAGACACAGGAGACATCAAACTTCTTTCAAGGTTCCCGTAAAGGTTTCTTGACGGCAGTGGCAGATGTCCAAATAACTCCAATGAGGGTAATAAAAAATGATGAAGCGCAACATTCTTGCAGTGGTTATCCCTGCTCTGTTAGCTGCAGGCGCAGCAAACGCAGCAGAAATCTATAACAAAGACGGCAACAAACTGGATCTGTACGGTAAAGCTGTTGGTCTGCACTACTTCTCTGATAACTCTGGTGATGACGGCGACCAGACTTATGTTCGCTTCGGCTTCAAGGGTGAAACCCAGATTAACGACCAGCTGACCGGTTACGGCCAGTGGGAATACAACGTTCAGGCAAACAACTCTGAAGGTTCTGATGCTCAAAACGGCAACAAAACCCGTCTGGGCTTCGCGGGTCTGAAATTCGGCGATGCCGGTTCAATCGACTACGGCCGTAACTACGGCGTTGTATACGACGCAATTGGCTGGACTGACGTTCTGCCAGAATTCGGTGGTGACTCTGGTTACTCAGATAACTTCATGAACGGTCGTAGCACCGGCCTGCTGACCTACCGTAACACCAACTTCTTCGGTTTGGTTGATGGTTGGAACTTTGCAGTACAGTACCAGGGCAAAAATGACCGTACTGATACTCGTCGTGCCAATGGTGACGGCTATGGCCTGTCAACCTCTTACACCTCGCCAATCGGTTTAGGTTTTGCTGCAGCATATAGCAGCAGCGACCGTACTAACGCACAGGCAGCTGGCGCTAGCACTACCATTACTCCAGCTGGTAGCACCACTGGCGTGACGACTGTTACTGGCGAAGGCCAAGGCAAACGCGCTGAAAACTGGGCAACTGCAATCAAGTACGATGCTAACAACGTGTACCTGGCAGCAATGTACGGTGAAACCCGTAACTCTACCCCAATTACAGCAACTGGCACTCTGTTAAACGGCAGCTCATATTCAGTATCTGGCTTTGCTAACAAAGCACAGAACTTCGAAGTTGTAGCTCAGTACCAGTTCGACTTCGGTCTGCGTCCGTCCATCGCTTATGTCCAGTCTAAGGGCAAAGACATCGAAGGTATCGGCGATGCTGACTTGGTTAAATACATCGATGTGGGCGCAACCTACTACTTCAACAAAAACATGGCTACCTACGTTGATTACAAAATCAACCAGTTGAATGACAACAACCCACTGGGTCTGGCTACCGACGATATCGTTGCTGTAGGTCTGGTATACCAGTTCTAATCTTTCGATTAGATATGCGTATCGCCTAAAAGCGGAGCCTTCGGGCTCCGTTTTGCTTTTCAGTGATCTGCTTCTCAATTAGCGCCACTACTTTATACACGCGGCTTATTTCTTTTTTATGTCAGCGGTTGGCAAGCGTATCATCTGACGCTAACCTGATAGCTCATTTTGCTAAAGTTCACCCAAACGGAACTGACTCATGTTTGAATCGATCTCTGCCGCACCCGCCGATCCTATTCTGGGACTGGCTGACCTGTTTCGCGCCGACGACCGCCCGAATAAAATCAACCTTGGCATTGGTGTCTATAAAGACGAAACCGGTAAAACACCGGTACTCACCAGTGTTAAAAAAGCTGAGCAGTATCTGCTGGAAAATGAAACCACTAAAAATTATCTAAGCATTGATGGCCTGGCCGACTTTGCTCGCTGCACTCAGGAATTGTTGTTCGGCAAAGAGAGCGCGCTGATTTCAGCGGGCCGCGCCTGCACAGCACAAACCCCAGGCGGCACCGGTGCGCTGCGCGTCGCTGCGGATTTCCTCGCGACTCAGACCAATGTGAAGCGCGTATGGGTGAGCAACCCTAGCTGGCCGAACCACAAAAATGTATTCAACGCTGCGGGTCTGGAAGTTTGTGATTACCAGTACTACGACGCGGCCAACCATAGCCTCGATTTCGCAGGCATGGTCGCTTCGTTGCAGGAAGCCAAAGCCGGCGACGTGGTTCTGTTCCACGGCTGCTGCCACAACCCGACTGGCGTCGATCCTTCAGCGGACCAATGGCAACAGCTGGCGAAGCTGTCCCAGGAAAAAGGTTGGCTGCCGCTGTTCGACTTCGCTTACCAGGGCTTTGCACGCGGTCTGGATGAAGATGCCGAGGGCCTGCGTATTTTCGCCGCCTCTCATCAGGAATTGATTGTTGCCAGCTCGTACTCGAAAAACTTTGGCCTGTACAACGAACGTGTCGGTGCACTGACGCTGGTTGCTGCCAATAGCGATGTCGCGAAAACCGCCTTTAGTCAGGTGAAGTACAGCATCCGCGCTAACTACTCTAACCCACCGTCACATGGTGCCTCTGTGGTGGCCACCATCCTCGGTAACGACGCGCTGCGTACTATCTGGGTGCAAGAGCTGACAGACATGCGTCAGCGCATCCAGCGCATGCGTCAGCTGTTTGTGAATACCCTGGCGGAGAAAGGCGCGAAACAGGACTTCAGCTTTATCATTAAACAGAATGGCATGTTCTCGTTTAGCGGTCTGACTAAAGATCAGGTTGTCCGTCTTCGTGACGAGTTTGGCGTGTATGCGGTGAATTCTGGTCGTGTGAACGTGGCTGGGATGACGCCAGACAATATGTCCGCGCTGTGTGAAGCGATTGTCGCTGTACTTTAAATAAGTCAGCAGAATGAGAAATGGGCCTTAATGGCCCATTTTTTATTGCAGGAAAGGATTACTGATCCGCTCCCGACCCAAGGTGGAAATCGGGCCGTGGCCAGGCACAAAGGTCACATCATCACCCAGCGGCAACAGCTTGGTGTTGATCGCAGCGATCAAATCGCTGTGGCTCCCCTGCGGAAAATCAGTACGTCCGACACCGCCATTGAAGATCACATCGCCCGATATCAATAAACGTCCAGCACGATCGAAGAACACAATGTGTCCCGGTGTATGGCCAGGGCAAAGCAGTACTTCCAGGGTGACATTACCAACCTGAACCGTTTCGCCCTCTTCCAGCCAACGATCCGGCGCCAGTGGCGCGCATTCCGGCAGGCCAAACATACGGCTTTGCGTTGGCAAATTATCCAGCCAGAACGCATCCAGCTTGTGTGGGCCAACAATAGGAATTTGATAGTGTGCGGCGAGTTCAGCGGCGGCCCCCACATGATCAAGATGACCATGCGTCAGCAGAATTTGCGCGGGGGTTAATCCCCGCTCAGCCAATACGGCAATAATCGTCTCGGCATCGCCGCCGGGATCCACCAGCGCCGCCTGCTGGGTTTCGTCATCCCAGATGACCGAGCAGTTTTGAGAAAAGGCCGTAACCGGAATAATGTGGTAATTCATAGCGCTCCATGACCGACACACGCAGCGCTGCCGGTATCAGGACCAGTGCCTTGCAGGCCCGGTATCTATGTGTACGAAGTTGCTGCGCGGGTAATATCCTACACCACCGGCGCGCATAGATAACGCCGCTTTGCGAACATTGCTTAATGAAATCCCCTCGATATGGAAATCCATCGCCTGCCCTTTGGTGTGATAACTGTGTTTTGCCACGCCAGGACCCGATTCGCGCAGCATGTTATTGGTTGCCAGCGTGCGGTAGCCTGAGATCAGCTGCACCGGTTTGCGGGTGTTCAGCACCATCTGTAAGCGATAGAGCTGATCAAACAGGTGTGGGTCAATATGTTTCACCTGATTGGCGCGATAATCGCGGAAGAAGTGATTTAAGCGGGCTAACTCATCCTTGTCATAACTCTTGCCGTTAAAAAACTCCGTTTTAAGGGTTTCACCGGTGTGAAGGTTATTAAGCGTCAATACTCGGGGGCGCGAGGTGGAAAGCGAAGCCAGCGCTGAACCAGGAAGCAGAGACAAACCTGCCGCTGCGCCTCCAATCAGGAGCAATCGACGACGTTGAGAATCAAAATTAGCCATGTAGCGGGGTTACCTAATCTAAAGCGATAAAAAAATGTGTAAAAAGTACACAAGGCCGAACAGTAACCGCAGCCTTAGAGCCAGTCAACCCGCAACATGTCACAGAATGGCCAAAACCAGCGCAAAATCGAAATTTTGCGACTGGTCTTGGTATTTTCGGAAGGAGGTGATAACAGGGAAATCAATAACTAGAGCAGCAGTTTTCCCGCTTTTGACAATACCTGGCTACCGGAACGCGCAGGGTTATCATAATTGTAAATATCTGTACGATACTGCGGCTGACCATCCGCTGCTACCCATGCCGTCAGGTAGTAGAGGTTAACGGGGATACGATGACGAATCGGCACATAGCGTGTATCCCCCTGTTTCAACGTGTCGGAAATGCGGCTGTCATTCCAGCCCACATCCTGTAATAGCAGGTCGGCCAATTCAGAAGCCTTGTTCACGCGTACACAACCTGAACTCAGTGCGCGAATGTCCCGCTGGAACAAGCCGTGGTTCGGCGTGTCGTGCAGATAGATAGCATCGGAACTTGGCATATTAAACTTATAACGCCCCAGCGAGTTCATCGCGCCCGGCGCCTGGCGAATGCGATAGGGGAAACTCGCCGCCGAGACCATGTGCCAATCAATCATCGAAGGATCGATCACTTCCGCATCTGCACTCCAGCCCGACAGCAGCGTATAACCGTGCTTATAAAGATAAGCAGGATCTTGTTTGACCTTCGGCACGATATCCTGGCGCACCAGCGTGGTCGGCACATTCCACGGTGGATTGAGCACCACGTTATTGAGCGCACTGCGCATCAACGGCGTTTTACGATCGGGACGCCCGACAATCACCCGCGATGAGAGAATGGTGGCGCCGTTGTTGTAATAGGTGAGTGAATAGTTGGGGATATTTACCATAATGCCGTTGTGCATATCGTCCGGCAGCAAACGCAGGCGCTGGATGTTGAGCGCCAGTAACGACGCGCGCATCTGCGGTGACACATTCAGCCACTCACGCGTGCGAGGTCCTATCGCGCCATCATCCTCTAAGCCTTGCCAGTGCTGGAAGCGTTTTACCCCTTCCACCAGCGCGGCGTCATACACATTGTCACCAGCAGGCGTGGTATTCGCCACCACGTTGCCGGTCGCAGCAGGTGCCTGTGCAGACAAATCATTGACGCTGGCGGCCGATGGGCTCACCGCAATGGGCTGATTGCTCTGGCTGACCGGCACAGGTGCGGTCGGTACGGCATCATCGGCTGGAGTCGGTGTGCTGCTGTGGGTTGCAGCAGTCAGCATGCCGGTGCGCTGCAAAATTTCTCTTAGCGCGGGCACATCGTTGCTGATCTGGCCTGGTCGCAGCGTACCGCTGTCGCGCAGCTGCGGCCACGGACGGTTATCGGTTAGCAGCGCTTTGAGCGCACTGTGCATCGGCGCATATTGCGGATGCTGCGGTGCCAGCGAGATGACGAACGCGCGGCTGCCGCCTCCGTTGACCGCATTCTGCCACTGGTTAATTGCCGCAACGCCCGGCATCGTCAGTTTGTAAGGCACATTACTGTACAACCAGGTTTCGCCCTGAGTCGGTACATTGGCGACAAACTGCAAATAACCCAACATAGCATCGCTCAGCACAATGTCGCGCGCCATGCCGGTAACATTGGGATTGGTGAGTAATTCGACCCAGCGGGTAAACTGTGGCTGGACACCGGAGAGCGCAACTTCCGCCAGCTGCTGCTGGAAAGCCTGCACTGCTTGCTGATCCTGCCAAAGTGGCGCCATGTTGCGCGCAGCGTAGATGCCGGCCAATCCGGATAAATAGAAAGGTTGCTGACTGGGGCCAAAAGCCTGCTGAATCTGATGCTGGCTCGCCGCCACTGACATGGTGCTATGCGACGTTCCGGGTAATGCGGCAATAATCGCGGCATGGCTGGTGGCCAGCGGCGACAATACCAGTGAAACACTGAGTGCTAATATCGCACGATTGATACTGCTTCTTTTATTCAGCCACATCCCTGCCCCCTTCTCACCTAAGACACAGCGCCCTGTTATCGCCGTGTACAGCCTTACTCTTATTGTTGAGTATACAAATAAAAAACGGCATCTGCCTCAGAGTGCAGATGCCGCTTACAGATTAAACGGTGCGCTGTTTTTTAACCAGATTCAGCGTCAGGTATTTTCTGTTTCTAAATCGATATCGCTGGTCTCGCGTTTCGCTGGCGCAGGGTCTGCCGAGAATCCACGTAAGCCGACCACATGCACGTGTTCCGTGTTATTGAACACTTTACGTACCAGTTTGTAAGTGGTGCCTTTTTCCGGGCTGATGTTTTCTGGCGCGGCGATCACCAGCTGCATCTCAAGACGCTCACATAATTCGAACAAGGTGGCGATCGAGCGGGCATCAAGACGCGCCGCTTCATCAAGGAACAGCAGTCGGCATGGTGAAATATCTTTACCGCGCAGACGGCGTGATTCCTCTTCCCAGCTCTGCACCACCATCACCAGAATCGACATACCAGTACCGATCGCTTCACCGGTCGACAACGCGCCACTCTCTGCGCGCAGCCAGCCATCGGAGCCACGGTTCACTTCCACTTCCATCTCAAGATAGTTGCGGTAGTCGAGCAGCTCTTCGCCAATAGTCTGTGGCGTGCGCTGACCCATATCGATTTGCGGATTCAGACGCTGATACAGTTTCGCCAGCGCTTCAGAGAAGGTCAGGCGATTGCTGGTAAACAGATCCTGATGCGCTTCATGCTGTTCCGACAAGGTATCGAGCAGCGTGGAGTGCGCCTCTCGGACGTTGACGTTAAGACGTACACTGCGCACCTGACCAAAGCTGACTGCCTGCAAGCCCTGGTTCAGCTGACGGATACGGTTCTGCTCGCGCTGAATGGTTTTGCGAATAATATTCGCCGCACTGCGTGAGCTGATTGCCAGCGTTTGTTCACGCGCAGTCAGCTCTTCCGTCAGACGATTCAGCTCAATTTCCATCTGTTCGATGGCTTCAACCGGATCGTCAGTACGAATGATGTCCTGACGAATACGCTCGCGCAGATGCTGATATACCGCGATAAAGAATTGTACTTTGCGCTCAGGACGTTTCGGATCTTCCGACATGCGCAGCACATCACGCAGATGTTCGTTATCCGCCACCGCCAGACGCAATGCACCTAATGCTTTATCCGACATTGAACGCAGCTCGTCACCGCCGAGATAAGCCATCTCACGACGATGCAGTCGACGCTCCATGCCATTTTCTTTCACCAGACGCAGCACTGTACACCAGCCCGCTTTGGCGCTGACCACTTGCTCACGGATCTGATGATAATCCCGCTCCAGCTTGCGCAATTTCTTCTGCAGGCTGTCCATTTCGGCTTCGCAGAACGTCAGCTGTTTCTCCAGCTGATTACGACGGGCACGATTGTGGCTTAATGCGGTATAGAGTTCATCGCGGCGGGCGCGAGCGCGCTCTTCGGCGCTGGCATCGGCATGCACGCCGATATCCTGCATCTCCTGCTGCAACTCTTTCAGCATGTCGCGCTTGGCGTCATAGGAACTTTTCAGTGACGCCAGCACTTGTGAATATTGGGTCAGCTGGGCCTGATGTTCGCGCAGACGTTCACGCGCACGGCTGCGTTCGCCTTCCGCCTGCTCAAGACGCTGACGCAGTTTCTCATTGAGATCGCTATTGCCCGTCAGCATGCCGGCAGAATCTTCATAGCTGAAGTGGGCGCGACGCTGTACTACTTCGGTCAGCGCAAAGGCCTGCTGACGTGCATCACGCTGTTGCTGCTGCGCTTGCTGGTAATCGCGTTCCAGCTGATCGTGCTGCTGTGGATCGCTCTGCAGCACCGACACCAGCGGCTCCAGCTTGCTGATTTTCGTGCCATGCTGATGCAGGAAGCGCGCGGCCTCCTGGGCTTCTTCGACGCGTTCGCGGATCTCTTCGCAGCGATCGCCCAGTGAATCATCCAGTAACAGGTTCACACGCGGCAGCAGACGGTTTAGCTGGCTGACACCTTCTTTCGCCTGTTCAAATTGCGCACGCTGCTGCTGGTTATCGTTTTCATGCTGCGCCAGACCACGCTCCAGCTCGCCACGACGGCTGTTCAACTGACGGATTAGCGCTTCCGGATCTTCATCAAAGGCCACGGCTAAATGGCTGCCGATAAAGCGGCTGAAGGATTGATGCAAACGCTGGGTTTTCTGCACATCAAATGACAAGGTGGCGAAGCGTTCAGCCAGTTGGTCACGCTCATTGTTGAGCAGTTCCAACTGGTTTTCACGCGCGGCACGGCCAAACAGCGGCACTTTCGGGAAGCGGGAGTAGCGCCACTGACGCTCAGCCACTTTGACTACCACGGCGTTTTCCAGCTCATCAACGCTGAAGACGCTGTCATCAAATGCCTGCGGATCCCCTTCAATCAGATAGAGATCTTCCGGGCAATCATCCAGCCCATCGAGCAGCTCGCGCACCAGGGAGAGATCGGGGACTACAATCGCATGACGCGATGGACCATATAGCGCCGAGAAGTAGGGTGCGTCATCCAGCGTGACGTCATCGTAAATTTCAGACAGCAGTACGCCGCCAAATCGTTCCGCCAGTTGCGTCAGGCGGGCATCTTCTGCACCACCAGGCTGACTCAGACGCTCGATCTGCTGCTCAACTTCACGTTTGCGCGCGGCCACATTGTCACGTTCAACGGTGGTTTCACGTTCACGTTCCAGCAGTTGCTGCATGAATTCGGTGATCTGCTGGCTATTGGTCAGTTCTTGCCCAGTCTGCTCGCTGAGCTGCGTCAGGATTTCCTGCGCGGCCAGCCAATGCGGTGCACGCGCCGTCAGTGCAGTAATACGTTCACGCAGCTGTTCCAGTTCCTGGCGCATCAACATGCGACGCTCACCGGCATCGGACACGCTTTCGTTCAGCTGTTCAATCTGCGCTTCCAGCTCACGCTGCAGGCCTTCCAGCGCGTCGGCATCGTACTGCTGCCCCTGACGTTTGCAAAAATCGGCTAACAGGCGTTCGGCATCGTGCTGCTCGCGCAGGCGCGTTTCCAGTTCATTGAGACGCAGGCGCAGCGAAGAGAGCTGGTCGGCATGATGGCGCTGATTAGCCGCATCACGCAGTAAGTCGCGTCCCACTTGCCATGCATCCTGGCGGCTGACTTCTCCGGCAATGCTGGTCACCAGCGCTAAGGCCTGCTCAAACTGGCTGTGCGCCGCTTCGGCCACACTCAGTTTCTGTTCCAGACGCAAAAGCTGCTCAGTGGCTTCTTCTTCGCGTGCCTGGAAGGTTTCCTGCCATTCTGCCGCATTGTCGATGGTCAGATCGGGCAACTGGCATTGTGCACGCGCTTTATCCAGCGCCTGCAGCGCTTGCTGATATTGGATGGCACGAGTTTGCTGCACATCGAGCGCCTGCTGGAAATCGGCTAACTGGCTTTTCAGCTCATCAACTTCAATTTCAGCCGCTTCAGATCGCGCTTCGTTCTCTTCGTGCACTTCACGGGCTTCCGCCACTACTTCGTTCTGCTCTTCCAGGCGATAGGTCAGTTCTTCGAGATCGGCATCGTAACGCTCGATCTTCTCCTGCTGACGCATGGCCGTTTGGACCAGATTCAGGTGGTCGCTGGCGCCCTGATAATCCGTTTCCAGATCGCTCTCAGCACCGTTGTGCTCAGAAAGTTCACGCGCCATTTCGATGTGACGATACTGCTCCGAAGCCAGCTGGTTACGGCTGGTGAACAGTTCATTACGCAGCTGCAGCGCGCCGTCGAGATGAATACGGCGCTCGTTGGCGTGACGCATATAATCAGCCGATACATAGCTGGTGGCTTCTGAGATCAAATGCTTGAACAGATCGCGATCGGACTGAGTGACGCGAATCGCTTCGAGCGTCATGCGGTTTTCACGCAGCGCCGCTTCCATATCCTGGAAGGCTTTACGCACGCCGCCGTTTTCCGGCAACAGATAATCGCGCAATGAACGGGTAATCGCGCTGGAGATACCGCCATACAGTGAGGCTTCAATCAGGCGATAAAACTTACTGCGGTCGCCGGCGGTACGCAGACGACGCGGCACCACGCCCAGTTCAAACAAGACAGCGTGATAATCAGTGACCGAGTTGTACTGGCGGAACTGCACGCCTTCCTGCGCTTCAACGCGTTCTTTCACTTCCGCCAGCGGCAATACGCGCGCCTGACGGCTGTTAAGGATTTCGGTCAGCATATCCGTCGGCAGTGAATCGGTCGGCAGGCCATGAATACTGAAGGGTTTGATATCGACTTTCTTATCGCGTCCGGCAACCTGTTGCAGACGTACGCCAACCACCACGCGCTGATGGCGCGAGTTGACCACATCCAGCACCGCATAACAGACGCCTGCACGCAGCTTACCGTGCAGGCCTTTGTCGCGTGAGCCGGACGTCGCCCCCGCTTCCGTGGTGTTACGGAAGTGCAGCAGGGTTAAATCGGGGATCAACGCCGTGACGAAAGCCGCCATGGTGGTGGATTTACCGGCACCGTTACCACCGGAAAGTGTGGTCACCAACTCATCGAGATCAAAGGTACGGGCAAAAAAGCCGTTCCAGTTGATCAGCGTTAGCGAACGAAATTTACCGCGTTCAATCATTCCTGTTCATCCTCCGCGTTATCACTCGCATCGCTGTCAATGTCATTCTCGTTGTCCGCCTCGTCACTCTCATTGGCTGCGGGCTTGCTTTCCAGCGTCATCGCTTCACCATCACGGATCAGTCGCAGCTGCGCTTCACGGGCATCGTCACCGCTCCGCACATCCGCACCGAAGCGGAATACCGATTCCATAATGCGGAATTTGCTGCTGTCGTTACCCATGTACCACACCATGCCCAGGCGGCGCAGGCGGCTGAGTGAAGCACGCATTTTTTCCTGCAGCTTGGCGCGATCCAGATCAGAACCGGTTGAGCGCTGGTTCACCAGCTTGAGCAGTTTGCTCTCATCGGCCAGTGACAGCAGCTCGTCGTACAGTTCCTGCTGGGTGAAAATTCCTTCGTTGGCCAGACGTTCCGGACTGAGATAGAGATAACAAAGGATTTTGCCAACCATCATGTCCAGTTCAGACAGAACCGAGCGGGGAATCAAGGTGGTGGAACGCGGACGCAGATAGAAGAAGCCTTCAGGCGCGCGCATCAGTTCAACGTTATATCGCGCATAGAACTCTTCCAGGTACTCCTGGTAGTCCATCAAAAATGCGTGATTGTCCAGCTCTTCAATGCCAATGTGGCGGCCCGCGCGTAACTGGCTATCCAGCGCCGGGAAAATCGGGTTTGCCAGTGCCAGCGCCAGTTTGACGGGCATCACTTGTTCAATATTTGTCGATGACATGTGCCTGCACCTTGGCTCCGTAATCATTAATGGCCTGCCATTGCGAGGGCAGACCGGCTAAATCAGCTTCCGCCACGCCGAGTCGCACGGCTTGATCAATGACGATACGCGCCAGATCAAAGTGTCGTGCACGCGGGTATTGCGACAGGTAATCGCGCATCACCGTGGCAAGATGGAGCGGCTTTTGCTCCAGCTTATAAATCTGCAATGCTTCTTCGATC
The DNA here is from genome assembly GCF_016625195.1 of Erwinia sp. S63. Lineage (GTDB taxonomy): Bacteria > Pseudomonadota > Gammaproteobacteria > Enterobacterales > Enterobacteriaceae > Pantoea. The sequence continues at coordinate 142,152 of NZ_JACVUP010000002.1, read as the reverse complement.
ATCGCCGCGAGCTGCTCACGAATCTCATTAAACTCTTCGTATTCCATCTCTGGCGGCAGTTCGCCCATCACCTCATCATTACGCAGCGTCATCTCTTCATCGCGCATATCGTAAAGACGGTCGGCATTGGCGTAGGTCAGCGCCCAAGGTTGATCGAAGTAGTTCTGCACCGACAGGCGTAAACGCTGCGCAAATACGCGGTTTTTATCCATGTCGATGGCGGTACGAATGAATTTGTGCACATGGCGATCGTAGCCAATCCACAAATCGATAGCCTGCTGGCCCCAACTGATGATGCGATCCAGCTTGTTTTGCAGGTCAAACACCAGCTTATCGACAAAGCCCAGATCCGGGCTGCTCAGCGTGGCGTCCTGAATGCGTAGCAGATTGGCCTGCAATTTATCGCCTGCCGCTTCCAGCGTATCTTGCAGTTCACGCAGCGTGCCGGAGGTTTCCGACAGCAGCAGCTCACAGCTGGAGATGGCTGCACGCCAGTCTTTGTTCAGCAGGTCGGCAATATCGGTTTTCACCGCTTGCTGCTGCTCATCCATCAGGCGCTGGGTCATGTCGATACTGTCGAAAATCTCCGCCACTGAATATTTCAGTGGGGCGAAAACGTTACGATGCCAGTGAAATTCGTCACCGTCTTCTTCGGCGGCGTCCGCAGCGCGCTTCAGCTCCTGTGCCACAATCGACAGCTGCATCGACAGGCGCAGTGTGGAAAATTCACGCTGACGGATATAGTAATCGGTAATGCCGATAGCGAGCGGCGTCAGGCGATAAATCGCATGGCCTTCGGTTAACTCGCTGGTAAAACGGTTGAGCAGGCGCTGACGCACCATGTCATTGATAGCGTTGTTGGCACGTACCTGAACGGTTTCATGGGTTTGTTCAAAGGCTTTGCTGACATGACGAAAAGCATCGATCAGTTCACCTTCACTCATCTCACCGTCCATGCGCTCCCCGTTCAGGGTGGCGATAGCCAGCAAAAAGGCCAGACGCTCTACCGGCAACGCAAGTGAAAAGTCATTCTTGCGCGCCCATGCCACCAATTCGGGGACCGTCTGGGAAAATTCGCTCATAGTTGATCCTTCTACCTGGGTTTGCGCGCGGTCACGTGGATATAACGCCCTAAACTTAAAAAGGGCTCCTGACGACAGTAGCGCCGTTCCATCTCAATAATCTCTTCAACGCTTTTGACGACGCCGGGCGGAGGCGGTTTCATGTAGTCAGAAAACACGCGGATCCCGGCTCGCTGCTCAATTTCAAAGCCAGCATTAATCAGCCAGCCATTGACGTCCTGCGGATCGCGGGGAAAATCTGGCGACAGCGTGCGCTTTTTACGTTTCATCATATTGGCGCGCAGATAACCAAAATTACCGAGCTGAAGTGTGCGGAACGTCAGGCTATGCGCGTTGTAAAACATCAACGACAATACGCCACCGGGCTTCAGTGTTTGCCACAGCGCACGCAATACCGCTTCCGGTTCAGCTACCCACTCCAGCACAGCGTGAAACAATACCAGATCAACTGGCTGATCCAAATGTTCGCCAACCTGCTGCGCGCTAATTTGTTTGAATTGCATGTTGTGGCTCACACCCTCAGTGTGTGCATGCGCTTCAGCCAGTTTGAGCATCTCAGCGGAGAGGTCGCACAACAATACCTGATGCCCACGCGCGGCCAGGCCGCAGGAGATTTGTCCTACGCCGCCGCCGGCATCCAGTATGCTAAGGGGACCGTCCGGTAAGGTTGGCAAAAGTGCATCCAGCTCGTCCCATAGGATCGCCTGGCGCACCAGCCCTTTGCGGGTGCCATAAATGTTCTGCGAAAATTTGTCCGCCAGATCGTCAAAGTTACGATCCTGCATGCTGATGGCTCCACTGTGCTGCATTTAACTTGTGCTATTTTGTCACAGGCTCAGCAAGAATGAACCTTTCACGCCACAGTAACTGTCTGGCTGCTGTTTTTTCGGACAAAAGGAGCAAATTCCCATGTTTTTTGCGTTAAAGAAATGGATTGGCGCGATGTTACTCCCTTTGCCACTGCTGTTAACGCTGATGGCGGTGGGACTTTTGCTAATCTGGTTTAGCCGCTGGCAAAAAGGCGGCAAAATCCTGATCTCTCTCAGTTGGCTGCTGCTCCTGCTGCTCAGCTTGCAACCGGTGGCCGATCGCCTGTTGCGCCCCATAGAACAGCATTACTCCACCTGGAACGGTAGCGAGCCGGTGGATTATATCGTGGTGCTCGGCGGTGGCTACACCTTCAATCCGAATTGGGCACCGAGTTCCAATTTGCTCAATAATAGCCTTCCCCGAGTAACTGAAGGCGTGCGCCAGTGGCGCCGTAATCCACAAGCCAAAATGATTTTCACTGGCGCTGCCGCAGGATTTAATCCTCGCAGCAACGCCAGCGTGGCGGCGGAGGTAGCCGAGAGCCTGGGCGTGCCGGGATCGGCGATTATTACGCTGGATCAACCGCATGACACCGGTGAAGAGGCACTGGCCGTCAAACAGACTATCGGCAATCACCCCTTCCTGCTGGTCTCATCGGCTAACCACTTGCCACGTGCGATGCATTTCTTCCAGAGCGTGGGCCTGAACCCGATAGCTGCCCCGGCTAATCAGCTAGCGATTACCTCGCCAATCAGCGCCTGGGATCGCAGTTTGCCATCGCCAATGTGGCTGGGACACAGTGAACGAGCGATTTATGAAACCCTCGGCCAGATTTGGCAACGGCTGCGTGGTGATGATTTGCTGTCATCCGAGCCAGGGAAGTAACTGCTCGCGGGCATGATCAAAGCGCGGACGGTCAAACTGTCCGCTGCTCACCAACGTATCGACGCAATCCCATAGCTGATACAACCAGCGCCGCCAGATAAAGCCTTCAGAAACCGGCGCGCGTTGCAGGTAATGCTGCAGCAGTGAGGCTTCAGCCCCGCTATCTGCCAGCCGGATTAACTCATACTCACGCGGAGCCCAGAGAATATTGCCTGGCTGCATCATCGCCACCAGTTGGTCACTGCGCGCATCTTTCAGCATGCTGGATAAACGCAGGTTGCCGTGCATCAGCACGCAGGGATCGTCGAAGTCTTTGAAGAGATTAGTTAACTGCTGTCGGCTGCGGTACAGGATCTGCCTATCTTCCAATGTGAAAAATGGCGGTGACAGATAGCCCAACGTGGCCCACAGCACCTCGATGCGCTGGCGATACCAGGCTGGCCAGTTGTTTTCCTGCACACTATCAACCCTTCCCACTAATCCGTGGCTGTCGATACGGTGCCAGCCGAGTACACCCTCGACAATTTGCTCACACAGTTGCTCCCAGCGACCGGCGGTGCGCGCTGGCGCTTCGGCGGAGACGCCATTGAAGCGCGCCATCAGTAGCATTTCATGTACCGGCGGCTGCTGACTCAGCACCAGGCCAAAAACCGCAGGTACTGTGACCAGTCCATCATGACCTAACATGGTGAGTTTTTTGGCTTCCAGCGCCGCACGGCCTTGATGACGAAAATACTTCGCCACCAGCGGCATCGGTTTACCGTCGTTGTCATAGAGTGCGTACAGCCGCGACTGCGCCTGTTCGCTAATGGTTTCGAGGCGGCTGATACCTTCACCCAGTATCAACGCCAGTTCTGAACGGAGCTGTTCCATGCGTTATCCTCCGCAGTCAATTGACTTCACTATCCTGGAGGTCATGGTGGCGCGAAACTTAGCGCCAGATCAAACTTTATGGCCAGCGCGAGCGGCTGGCCGGTCAGGCGTTAACCCTGCATGGCCGCACGAACACGGACCAGATCCTCTGGCGTGTCCACGCCAACACTTGGCACGGTTTGCGCTACGGCAACGTGGATCTTCTCGCCGTACCACAGCACGCGCAACTGCTCGAGCAGCTCAATGTGCTCTAATGGGCAGGGTTCCCACGCAATGTAACGACGGATAAAGCCGGCGCGATAGGCGTAAATACCAATATGACGTAGCAAAGTGTCACCAATCTTTTCGCGCGATTTCGCATAGCGCTCGCGATCCCACGGTATGGTGGCGCGTGAGAAGTAAAGCGCATAGCCTTTCGCGTCCATCACCACTTTAACCGCATTGGGGTTAAACGCTTCTTCAGCGTCGGTAATCGGCACGGCTAATGTCGCCATCCCTGCATCAGCCTGAGCCAGATTATCCGCAACCTGACGAACGATTTCAGCCGGAATCATCGGCTCGTCGCCCTGCACGTTGACGATAATGGTGTCATCAGCAAACTGATATTTCTCAATCACTTCTGCCAGGCGCTCGGTGCCCGACTGGTGATCCGCACGCGTCATGCAAACTTCGCCACCGGCAGCGGTTACCGCTGCAGCAACCTCAGGGTGATCGGTCGCCACAATCACGCGATCGGCACCTGACTCTCGTGCACGCTCCATCACGTGTACGACCATCGGTTTACCGTGAATATCCACCAGCGGTTTGCCGGGCAGGCGCGTTGATGCATAACGCGCCGGAATGATGGCGACGAAACTCATGGATGGATCTCTTCAACAGACAGCGTACGCGCTTCCACTTCCAGCAATACCGGAATGCCGTCGCGCACCGGGTAAGCCAGGCCGTCTGGTTTACAAATCAGCTCCTGCTGCTCTTTGTTGAAATACAGTTTTCCGTTGCAAACCGGACAGGCAACAATCTCAAGTAAACGGTGATCCATAATTTTCTCCTTTCAGCACCGATTTGTCAGGCGCTTAGCATACCATAGCGCATCCAAAGGGTAGCGCGCCGAACCTGGCATTATTGTGTTGAACTTAGTCGTTGATGGCCCAGCGATGTGTCCAGGCAGCAAGCAGTTCGGCAGGCGCATTTTCAACGATCACCTCGCTGGCACCCTGCCACTGCGCAAAACGATTGATCGCTTTTTGCACATCGGTCAGGAAGGCTTGCGAGATGCGCACGCCCGGCTCAAGCCAGAATGCACGAATGATCAGTTGCTGCGCCTGACGATCCATTTTTGCATCTATACGCGCCTTGAGTGCACCCCGGTGCAACACCGGTAGAACAAAGTATCCAAAGACGCGTTTCTCCGCCGGGGTATAGCACTCAATGCGGTAATCAAAATTGAACAACTCGAGTGCACGCCGACGATCCCACACCACCGGGTCGAACGGTGACAACAGAGTCGTGTGGGTGGCAGTAGGCATTTTTTCCAACAGCAGTAATAAGCTGGTGTGCAGCCACATCTCCCCGAGCTGCTCCACTTCAACGCGCACGATATCGCCCTGGGCTTCGGCATCCTTAATCCAGGCCTGTAATGGCGCACGCTTCAGTCGGTAGTAATCAGCCAGCCAGCTGGCGCGAAAAATCCCCAGACTGCGGGCACTGTGTCCCAGCATCGCTTGTACCGCTTCCGCTTCATTGAGTGCATGTTGTTCATCATCCCAATCAGGCATCACTCGCGTGCGCAGATCGTACACCCTCTGGAAGTTACGGCGCTCTACCACCATCAACTCACCCGCGCTGAACAGGTTTTCCAGATGCCGCTTGTGTGGCTTCCAGGCCCACCAACCGGGTTTGGTTTGCTTATCACTGGCAAAATCGGCGGCGCGCACCGGGCCATTTTCAGCGATATGATTCAGCAAGGCGGCGATTTCTTGCTGATGTTCTTCAACCCACTGCTCGTTGTATTTCCACCCCAGCCGCTGCGGTTCCAGCATGCGATGACGCAACAGCGGGTAATCTTCAAAGGGAATAAAACAGGCTTCGTGCGCCCAGTACTCAAACAGCGCGCCGGAGGCCAATGTCTCTTCCAGCCACTGTGTAGGATAGGCGCCAAGGCGGCTGAACAGTACCAGATAAGGGCTGCGCGCAACGACATTGATGGTGTCAATTTGCAGCAGTGACATTTGGCGCACGCAGGCATGGATATCGGCAAAGCGTGCCCGGCGGCTCGGTGGGCGTAACAGCCCCTGAGCAGCCAGATGTAAGTGACGAGCAGTTTGTAGCGAAAGGGACGATGTTTTGGTCATGACTCGCTTCCCTTTGAGCAGGTTTAGCGCGTACGGGCGTCGCGCGCAGTGGTACAGAGTTGGGTTACATCGTCGAGCAAAGCATCAAGGGATGCACCCGACAAATCGGCATCAACCGGCAGATACCACCAGTTTTCACGCGCAAAACTACGGCACTTTACCGCATCTTTTTCGGTCATCAACAGACACTGATGAGCTTGTGTCAAACGCTGCAGCTCTTCTTCACTGTAAGCATGGTGGTCGGCAAACGCGATTTCTGCCACTGGCTTGATGCCCTGCTGCTGCAACGTATTGAAGAAACGCGGCGGATGACCAATGCCCGCCATCGCCACCATCTCAGGCAGTTGATCAAGGCTCGCCGTTTCACCGCTCACCAGATTGACCGCCTTGCCAGGCCGCAACGTCATGGCGATCTCACCGGCTTGCGGCTCACCACCATTGACGATGATGGCGTTGACGCTTTGCAGGCGAGAAGCCCGCTCACGCATCGGACCTGCGGGTAGCCACCAACCATTGCCGAAGCGACGCACGCCATCCACCACCACAATTTCACGATCGCGCTGCAACGCGTAATGCTGCAGACCGTCATCAGTGATGATCACATCCAGCTCTCGTGCAGCCAGCAGGCCCTCTACCGCCATACGGCGTTGAGGCGCGACCGCCACCGGCACTTGAGTGCGTTGCGCGATCAGCACCGGTTCGTCACCGGCTTGCGATGTTGGAGTCTCCGCCGTCACCAGCAGCGGGTAACGTTCTGCTTTGCCGCCATAACCGCGTGACACTACGCCAACGCGCAGGCCACGCTGTTGCAGCGCCTGAACCAGCCAGATTACCACCGGGGTTTTACCATTACCCCCAGCAGTCAGATTACCCACCACAACTACCGGGCAAGGCGCACGCCAGCTTTTACGCCAGCCATGCTGATAGCTGAGGCGAATCAAACTGCTGATCGCCCCATACAGCAAACTCAGTGGCCACAATAGTAGCCACAGTGGCGAGCGCCCGCTCCAGATGCGTTCAATCATTGACCAAACTGCAGTTTGTGGAGTTGGGCATAGGCGCCCTTCTCAGCCAGCAGCACGCTGTGTGTCCCGCGCTCAACGATACGGCCGTCTTCGACTACGACGATTTCATCGGCTTTCTCGATGGTCGACAGGCGGTGCGCAATCACCAGCGAAGTACGGTTTTTCTGCAGCTCATCCAGTGCAGCCTGAATCGCGCGCTCGGATTCGGTATCCAGTGCTGAGGTCGCTTCATCAAGGATCAGAATCGGGCAATCACGCAGCAACGCACGGGCGATGGCGATACGTTGACGCTGCCCACCTGACAGCAGCACGCCATTCTCACCAATCACAGTATCGAGACCGTTATCCATCTTCTTAATGAAGTCCATGGCATGCGCCATGGTGGCCGCTTGTTCAATCTGCTCGCGGGTGTATTCACCATTGCGTGCATAAGCGATGTTATTGGCAATGGTGTCATTGAACAGATGGACATTCTGGGAAACCAGCGCCACCTGATTACGCAGCGAACGCAGGGTGTATTCACGCAGATCGTGGCCATCCAGCAGAATTTCACCGGAGTCGATATCGTAGAAACGGGTCAACAGGCTCGCCATGGTCGATTTACCCGATCCTGAGCGTCCTACCAATGCCACGGTTTTGCCCTCGGGCAGTGACAGATTGATATCACGCAGCGCCGGGACTTCACGGCCAGGGTAGGTAAAGGTCACATTGCGGAATTCCACATCACCTTTGGCACGTGTGATTTCACGTTTACCGTTATCGATTTCCTGCTCGCTATCCAGAATCGAGAACAGTGTCTGACAAGCCGCCATGCCGCGCTGGAACTGGGCATTAACGTTGGTCAGAGACTTCAGTGGGCGCATCAGTGCAATCATTGATGAGAACACCACGGTGATGGTACCGGCAGTCAGAGTTTCCATCACACTCGGGAAGCTGGCGGCATAAAGAACAAATGCCAAAGCCAGTGAGGCGATCAGCTGAATCACCGGGTCCGAGATAGAAGAGGCAGATACCAGTTTCATGCCCTGCTGGCGCATTTTATTGCTCACCTGCGAGAAACGCTGCGCTTCAACATCCTGACCACCGAAGATCAGCACTTCTTTATGCCCTTTGAGCATCTGTTCAGCACTGGTGGTGACTTGTCCCATGGTGTTCTGCATGTTTTTACTGATGCTGCGGAAACGTTTTGAAACCGTGCGAATCGCAAAGGAAACAATCGGCGCAAGGACAATCAGAATCAACGACAGCTGCCAGCTGTAGTAGAACATCATGATGAACAGGCCAATGATGGAGGCGCCTTCGCGCACTACCGTCACCAGTGCACTGGAGGAGGACGAGGCAACCTGCTCAGAATCATAGGTGATGCGTGACAGCAATGTGCCCGTTGATTGCTGGTCAAAGAACGCAACCGGCATGCCCATCATGTGGCCAAACAAACGGCGACGCATATTCATCACCACGTTGCCCGATACCCATGAGATGCAGTAACTGGAGATATAGCTGGTCACGCCACGCACCAGCATCAGGCCAATCACCACCAGTGGCATCCAAAGCATGACGGAGCGATCGGCCTTGCCGAAGCCATCATCCAGTAAAGGTTTCAACAGCGACAGCATTAAGGTATCGCCAGCCGCATTGAGAATCAGCGCCACTGCAGACACAAACAGTCCTGCTTTGTGCGGCGCAATCATCGGCCAGAGTCGGCGGAACGTCTGCCACGTTGAGAGATCTTTGTCTTGATGCATTATTTATTCACGCTGTTTGAAATAGCCGCTCATTCTACCTGGATTCACGTTTGACGCCAAACCACTGATGATACCAGCGAGGTTTTATTTGCTCTCTCAATCCCTTAATCTGCCATTCACCCTGCCGAATGCCGATGTGAATCTGTCCGGATTGCGCCGTGTCATACCAGAGATAGCCCTGCTGGCGATAGCGTTCAACCACCGCTACGGCTGGCATGCGCCAGGCGTTATAGCGCGCCACCGACGCCACCGCCCCCTTTCCTGCAACACTACGTAACAGTAATGGCCCCGAAGATGTTCGGCTACCATGATGAGGGACCTGCATTAACGTGCTGGTGAGCTGGTTTTTCTCTAATGCCACCAGTTTTCTTTCTGCTTCTGACTCAATATCCCCGGTGAGCAGCAGGCTGACAGCACCATCATCTACGCGCACGACACAGGAGTCATTATTTTGCCCCTGCGTGTTTCCTGCAGGTGGCCAGAGTGCCGTGAAGGTCAGCTTGCCCCATTGCCACTGCTCTCCTCGCTGACAGGGTAAATGCCCCGCTTCACCTAACGCGCTGCGGATAACCATATTTGGATTGGCCTGATGCAGTGAATTCAGCCCACCCCGATGATCCAGATGTTTATGGCTCACAATCACCGTGTTTAAATGTCTTCCCTGGTACAGTAACCATGGCAGAATCACGCGTGCGCCCGCATCATCCTCGTTCCAGCGGGGGCCTGTATCGTACAACACCACTTCGTTGCCCTGTGTAATAGCGATTGCCAGACCATGCCCCACATCCAACACGTCAATCTGCCAGTCGTCTTGCTCAGACTGGTGACGCCATAGCAGAAATGCCAGTGCGCAGCCGCAGCAAGGTATCAATGTGTGATTCAGCAAACCACTGCGCCATAGAAACAAGCCTCCCCATAACACGGCCACTGCGGGCAAAGCATCATGGAGTGGCCACCAACCTGCGGGTAAGTATGCCAGGCCCTGCATAACCTGATTGACGGAAAAATCTGCCAGCCACCACAACGCCGTGGCTATGGGTTTCACGGGCAGCAAAAGCGCCAGTAATATCAATGGTACGGTGATAAGCGATATCACGGGTACCGCGATGACATTTGCAACCAGCGCACTGAGACTGATTCCCTGAAACAAAAAAATCTGCAGGGGAGCCATCAGTATCATCATACCAACCTGCAAGTGCAGCAATCTTAGCGGCAACCAGCGCCGGGCTTGACGGTATCGTGCAGGTAAGGCAAACCACTGGAACCAGGTGATTAACATCGCGACGGCTAATGCAGAGAGCCAAAAGCTTTCTGATAATACCGTGAGGGGATCAAGCCAGAGCAGACTGCCCACACACAGCGTCCAAATCTGCCAGCCTGTTAACTGCCAGCCAGAGATCCTTAACATCGTCCAAATCAGTAGTGCTGCCAGCGCGCGTTGTGCCGGTGCATGGCTGCCTGATATCCAACAGTAGATGGCTGCAGTGATGATGCTACCAATAAGTGGCAATAGATAACCGATGGCGTGCGCAGGCAGCAGCAACTGTAAGCCTCGCACCATTATCCAGCCGACACTGGCCGCTAGCGCAATATGCATACCGGAAATCGCCATTAAGTGTGCTGTTCCGGTCTCACGTAGTAGTTGTCGCTGCGTTTTGGTCATGTTCTCACGCTCACCAAAAGCCAGCGCCTGCAAAATGGCAGGCTGTTGCAGGTGTTCGAAAAGAGGTTGATGGTGGCTCATGATCAGCGTTCGCAGACTGCAAGCTGCTGATTCGGCCTGCTGATTAATGATTTTTCCCTGCAAAGGCGTATGGTTCGCCAGCGCAAAGCGTTGCGCATCAAACCCGCCCTCATTCAAGCGACCATGCACCGCACGCAGTCGTAAGGTCATTTTCCAGCGCTGCCCTGCACAATAGCCTGACTCACCTGACTCCGCGTTGATACTGACAAACAACGGAGGGAACTGATATCGCTCACCCACACGAATAATCTGCGCTTTGAACTGCTTTTGCTTTTCTTTCACCTCAACAATACGCAGCGTCACTTCTGTTGGCGCCATTGAAAGCTGCTCAATCGCATTCAGCATCTGTCTCGCCTCCAGCAGCGCCCACGCCAGTAGCAGGATGCACATGCCGATAAGACGCAGCGCAGTCCACGGCAGAGATGCCACAATCAGTGCTAAAAGCACCATTATCGCCATCATTTCAATTGTCGGTATTTGAGGTAGCAAACCTAATGGTAGCGCCGCCAGAATCATTATTCTGGCCACTGCAATCCCTGTTACATGCATCACTTCTCTCCCGTCATGCGCACCAGTTTGCGTGTAACGAGCAATAATTGCCTTCAGGAATAGAGAGGACTGGAGTGCGAATACCAAATAATCGGAGGGGTTTTCATCGCAGAGAAAAGTTTTGGAATCGGGTTCACAACGACGAATTCAGAGCAAAAAAAAACGACACCCGGAAGTGTCGTTTTTATCGTTCGGTAACGGCTTAGCCGTAGATATTTGCACGGTCACGCAATTCTTTGCCCGGCTTGAAGTGGGGAACGTATTTACCTTCCAGATCCACTTTGTCACCCGTTTTCGGGTTACGACCAGTACGCGGTGCGCGGTAGTGCAAAGAAAAGCTGCCGAATCCCCGGATTTCAATGCGCTCGCCCTGTGCCAACGTTGTGGCCATGTGCTCGAGCATCTCTTTAACTGCATCCTCAACGACTTTCGCCGGAATATGAGTATGCTGTCCAGCAAGTCTTTCAATAAGTTCTGACTTGGTCATGTAACCTCCGGTTAATCCTTAATGGGAAAGGTATGACAGCTTTTACCGAAACCGGACGATTTTCATCGTCCGGTGCCTCGGGTCGATTACTCGCCTTTAGCCGCTTTGAACGCTTCAGCCATAGCGCTAGAGAAGTTGCTTTCTTCCTGTTTGGTGTTAACAGTGTTGATTGCTTCTTTCTCATCAGCCTGGTCTTTAGCACGAACAGACAGGCTTACAACGCGGTTCTTACGGTCAACGCCGGTGAATTTAGCTTCAACGTCGTCACCAACACTCAGAACCAGAGTTGCGTCTTCGATACGGTCCAGTGAAGCTTCTGAAGCGCGCAGGTAACCTTCAACGCCATCAGCCAATTCAACTGTAGCACCTTTAGCGTCTACTGCAGTCACTTTACCGTTAACGATAGCGCCTTTCTTGTTCAGGGTGATGTAGTTGTTGAATGGATCTTCAGCCAACTGCTTCACGCCCAGAGAGATGCGCTCGCGCTCTGCATCAACCTGCAGTACAACAGCAGCGATTTCGTCGCCTTTTTTGTACTCACGAACGGCTTCTTCGCCAGTCGCGTTCCAGGAGATGTCTGACAGGTGAACCAGACCGTCGATGCCACCGTCCAGGCCGATGAAGATACCGAAGTCAGTGATTGACTTGATTTTACCTTCAACGCGATCGCCTTTGTTGTGGGTCTCAGCGAACTGCTGCCATGGGTTGTTTTTGCACTGCTTCAGACCCAGGGAGATACGACGACGTTCTTCGTCGATGTCCAGAACCATAACTTCAACAACGTCGCCCACGTTAACAACTTTAGATGGGTGAATGTTTTTGTTGGTCCAGTCCATTTCAGAAACGTGTACCAGGCCTTCAACGCCTTCTTCGATTTCAACGAAGCAGCCGTAGTCGGTCAGGTTGGTTACACGGCCAGTCAGCTTGGTGCCTTCTGGGTAACGCTTAGCGATAGCAACCCATGGATCTTCGCCCAGCTGTTTCAGGCCGAGGGATACACGAGTACGCTCGCGGTCGAACTTCAGCACTTTAACAGTGATTTCGTCGCCCACGTTGACGATTTCGCTTGGATGCTTAACGCGTTTCCAGGCCATATCGGTGATGTGCAGCAGGCCGTCAACGCCACCCAAGTCCACGAATGCGCCGTAGTCAGTGAGGTTCTTAACGATACCTTTAACTTCCATGCCTTCCTGCAGGTTTTCCAGCAGCTGATCGCGTTCAGCGCTGTTTTCAGATTCGATAACTGCGCGGCGAGAAACCACCACGTTGTTACGTTTCTGATCAAGCTTGATAACTTTGAACTCAAGCTCTTTGCCTTCCAGGTGCAGAGTATCGCGAACCGGACGAACGTCAACCAGTGAACCTGGCAGGAACGCACGAATACCGTTCAGCTCAACTGTGAAGCCACCTTTAACTTTGCCGTTGATAACACCGGTAACAGTTTCAGCTTCTTCGTAAGCTTTTTCCAGCGTGATCCAAGCTTCGTGACGCTTAGCTTTCTCACGGGACAGCAGGGTTTCACCGAAGCCGTCTTCAACTGCGTCAAGCGCAACGTCAACTTCGTCGCCAACCTGGATTTCCAGTTCGCCGGCTGCGTTCTTGAACTGCTCTGCAGGAATTGCAGACTCAGATTTCAGACCCGCATCAACCAGGACTACGTCTTTGTCGATTGAGACAACAACGCCACGAACGATGGAACCCGGACGGGTTTCGATTTCTTTCAGTGATTCTTCAAATAGTTGAGCAAAAGATTCAGTCATATTGATAATCTTAGGATTCTTCAATTTAACGTCCACCTGACGTCATTGTCGGATGGGGTTGTTTCACATGCCCAGCACCGGATCCGTGGTACAGGGTTACTACAATTCAGTTACCGAATAGATTAAATGCCCAGCTTTTGGCGGGCATAATCAAGTGCCTTTTCAATCACTTGCTCAATGGACATACTGGTTGAATCCAGCACCAGAGCATCAGCGGCAGGCACTAAAGGCGCAATTGCACGATTACGATCGCGGTCGTCGCGTTCCTTTATCTCGGATAAAAGGCGATCAAAGTTAACATTAAAGCCCTTCTCCTGCAACTGTAGCATACGACGGTGAGCACGCTCTTCCGAACTTGCATCCAGGAAGATTTTTACCGGTGCATCGGGGAATACCACGGTGCCCATATCGCGGCCATCCGCAATCAAGCCCGGCTCTTCACGGAATGCTCGCTGGCGACGCAGCAGTGCTTCACGCACGCGAGGGAAGGCGGCAACGCGCGAAGCCGTATTACTCACTTCCTGCGTACGGATTTCACCGGTCACATCTTCACCTTCCAAAATGACCTGCATTTCGCCTTCAACAGACAAGAAACGCACGTCGAGGTGAGCCGCCATAGGCACTAATGCTTCTTCGGATTCAATATCCACCTGATGGTGAAGTGCAGCCAATGCGAGTACGCGATAAATGGCACCAGAATCCAGCAAATGCCACTGCAATGACTCCGCCATCGCTTTACACAAGGTCCCTTTACCTGCGCCACTTGGGCCATCAATGGTAATTACCGGGGCGATTGCCGTCATTGTTCTCTCCTGTTGCTGCGTGCTTATTATCAGCCTTCTTGGCTGTTTGAATGCGCGGCATTATACGCTGCCTGCGTCAGGTTAGTTACCCTTTAGCGTAGACAGCGCCAGAAATTTCGACAGATTCAGAAGAATTTCCGCCCAACAAGACCAGAAGAGAGCGAGGAAACCCGGCACAAGCGTACCGGGTAGCGTGATTAAGAGGTCTGGCTGATTTTCGCCAACTGCTGGAAGTAATCCGGGAACGTTTTCGCCGTGCAGCCGGGATCAAGAATGGTGACAGGCGTGTCCGATAACGCCACTAGCGCAAAGCACATCGCCATGCGGTGATCGTTATAAGTGCCAATATCCGCATGCTGAAGCTGTGCCGGTGGGGTGACACGAATGAAATCATGACCTTCTTCTACTTCCGCACCGACTTTGCGCAGTTCTGTCGCCATCGCCGCTAAGCGATCGGTCTCTTTCACACGCCAGTTGTAGATATTTCGCATCAAGGTGGTGCCTTCCGCGAACAACGCCGTGGTGGCAATGGTCATCGCCGCATCTGGAATATGGTTCATGTCCATATCAATCGCGGTCAGAGAACCTCGTGTGCAGGCAATATAGTCATCACCCCACTCGATTACCGCACCCATTTTTTCCAGCACATCAGCAAAGCGGATGTCGCCCTGAACGCTGTTGCGGCCAATCCCGGTTACGCGAACCGTTCCGCCTTTAATGGCGGCGGCGGCGAGGAAATAAGAGGCAGAAGAGGCATCGCCTTCCACCAGATAATCGCCTGGAGATTGATACTGTTGCTGGCCTTTTACCACGAAGCGCTGGTAATTCTGGTTATCAACGTCAACACCAAAGCAACGCATCAGGTGCAGAGTGATATCAATGTACGGCTTGGAGACCAAATCACCTTTGATAGTAATCACAGTGTCTTTCGGTGCCAGCGGAGCGGTCATCAGTAGCGCCGTCAGGAACTGGCTGGAAACACTGCCATCCACACTGACTTCACCACCCACAAACCCGCCGTTCAGACGCAGCGGTGGATAATCCGTTTGCTCCAGGTATTCAATGTTGGCTCCGCCCTGACGCAGCGCATCAACCAGATGGCCAATTGGACGCTCTTTCATGCGGGGTTCGCCAGTCAGCACAATTGACTGTTGGCCTAAGCATAATGCGGCTGCCAGCGGACGCATCGCCGTGCCGGCGTTGCCCAGAAAGAGTTCCAGGGCCTGGTCACTGTGCAGCGGACCTGCATTTCCCACCACTTCGCACACGGTACGATCGGCAGAGAGCGTGTAATTGACGCCCAGCGCCTTCAGCGCATTCAGCATGTGTTTAACGTCATCGCTGTCCAGCAAATTGGTCAGCCGAGTCGTGCCCTTTGCCAGCGCGGCCAGTAACAACGCGCGGTTAGAAACGCTTTTTGAACCCGGTAAGTTTACCGTGCCGTCAACGCGAGCAATCGGTTGTAGAGTCAGGGAGTCCTGCATGTGAAACCAAATCTCCAGAAAAGACAAAACCCCGTTATGTAACGGGGCCAGTGGCCAGCCAGGCTGGCCTATGATGAGTAATTAGCCGTGGCGACGTTCGAAGTCGATCATGAACTCAGTCAGGGCTTTCACCCCTTCCAGCGGCATCGCATTGTAGATCGATGCACGCATACCGCCAACCACGCGATGTCCTTTCAGTGCATGCAGGCCTGCCTGCAGAGACTCGTCCAGAAACACTTTATCCAGCGCGGCATCAGCCAGCTGGAACGGCACGTTCATACGTGAACGGTTCGCAGCAGCAACATCGTTACGGTAGAAGCTGCTGTTATCGATGACGCCATAGAGCAGGTCTGCTTTCGCCTGATTGACCTTATCCATCTCAGCAACACCGCCCTTCTCTTTCAGCCATTTGAATACCAGACCAGAGAGGTACCAGGCAAAAGTCGGCGGCGTGTTGAACATGGATTCGTTTTCAGCCAGTACCTTGTAATCAAGGATAGACGGCACATAACGCTGCGCTTTGCCCAGCAGATCTTCGCGCACCACCACCAGCGTTAATCCCGCTGGCCCGATGTTTTTCTGTGCGCCTGCGTAGATCACACCGTAACGGCTGACATCGATTGGGCGAGACATAATGGTTGAAGACAGGTCAGCCACCACCACTTTGTCACCAAAGTCAGGCTCTTCATCAATAGCGATGCCATCAATGGTTTCATTCGGGCAGAAATGCACATAAGCAGCATCATCGTTGAGCTGCCATTCACGCATCGGTAACAAAGCACGTTTACCGTCAAGCGTGGTTTTGACGTCGATGGTGTTCGGGGTGCAATATTTTTCCGCTTCTTTGATCGCGCTGTGTGCCCAGTAGCCGCCATCAATATAGTCAGCGGATTTAGCATCACCCAGCAGGTTGCCTGGAATAGCCGCGAACTGCGCGCGCGCGCCACCATGGCAGAATAAAACTTTGTAGTTCGATGGGATCTTCAGCAGATCGCGAAAATCCTGTTCTGCTGCTTCAGCGACAGCAATAAACTCTTTACTGCGATGGCTGATCTCCATTACAGAGGTGCCTAATCCGTGCCAGTTTGTCAGTTCTTGTTCTGCACGACGGAGCACTTCTACCGGCAGCATCGCTGGGCCGGAGCTAAAATTATAAACCTGCGTCATTTCCCCTCACCACTGTCATATCGAACGGTTATGAATACCGTATCGGTTTTATCATTGCCTCCGAATGGCTGCAATCATTAATCCGATAGCGATCACATTTCCAGAGCAGGCTCCACCGCAGCTTATGTCATAAATGCAATAAGCAACGGAATTTTGTGAGGGCGTTTCCTGAAGTAAAATCAGAATGCTGCCAACCGATGAAATAGCCGTGACAATACCGCGATAAATTTAGACCACTGAATAGCGAAGCAGGCGCAAAACCCGTATCATTGCGCGCTTTACGCCCACCCCATCGACTTGAGAGAGCGCCAACATGACGCAAACGTTTATTCCAGGAAAAGACGCCGCACTGGAAGACTCCATCGCACGCTTCCAGCAGAAACTGCAAGACCTGGGCTTCAATATTGAAGAAGCCTCCTGGCTGAACCCGGTTCCACACGTCTGGTCTGTGCACATCCGCGATCGTGACTGCCCGCTGTGCTTTACCAATGGTAAAGGTGCCAGTAAGAAAGCGGCACTGGCTTCCGCGTTAGGCGAATATTTTGAGCGTCTCTCAACCAACTACTTCTTCGCCGATTTCTGGCTGGGTCAGTCCATCGCTAACGGCGATTTCGTTCACTACCCGAATGAGAAGTGGTTCCCACTGACCGACGATAACAGCTTGCCAGCAGGCATTCTGGATGCGCGTCTGCAGAAGTTTTACGATCCTGAAGACAGCCTAAACGCCTCTGATTTGATTGACCTGCAGTCAGGTAATGCTGATCGTGGCATCTGCGGCCTGCCATTTACCCGTCAGTCTGACCAGCAAACGGTCTACATTCCGATGAACATCATCGGCAACCTGTATGTTTCTAACGGCATGTCTGCCGGTAATACCGCGAACGAAGCGCGTGTTCAGGGGCTGTCTGAAGTTTTTGAGCGCCACATTAAAAACCGCATTATCGCTGAGTCAATTAGCCTGCCAGAAATTCCTGCAGAAGTGATGCAGCGTTATCCGGGCGTGATTGAGGCGATTGAACGTCTGGAAGCCGAAGGGTTCCCAATCTTCTCTTACGATGCTTCACTGGGCGGCAAGTATCCGGTTATCTGCGTAGTGTTGTTCAACCCGGCCAACGGCACCTGCTTCGCTTCATTCGGTGCGCATCCGGACTTTGGCGTAGCACTTGAACGTACCGTTACTGAGCTTCTTCAGGGCCGTGGTCTGAAAGATCTGGATGTCTTCACCCCACCGACCTTCGATGATGAAGAAGTGGCTGAACACGCCAACCTGGAAACCCACTTTATCGATTCCAGTGGTTTAATCTCCTGGGACATGTTCAAAGACGATGCGGATTATCCTTTCGTCGACTGGAGCTTCTCAGGCAGCACGCACGAAGAGTTTGATACGCTGATGGCCATCTTCCGCGCGGAAGATCAGGAAGTTTACATCGCGGATTATGAACATCTGAGCGTTTACGCTTGCCGTATCATCGTGCCTGGTATGTCAGATATTTATCCAGCAGAAGACCTGCTGTTGGCCAACAACAGCATGGGCGCACCGCTGCGTGAAACGCTGCTGGCACTGCCAGACAGTGAGTGGGAACCGGAAGCGTATCTGAACCTTATTGAGCAGTTGGATGAAGAAGGTCATGACGACTTCACTCGCGTTCGTGAGCTGTTAGGTCTGGCTTCAGGTAAAGACAATGGCTGGTATACCCTGCGTATTGGCGAGCTAAAAGCCATGCTGGCATTGGCGGGCGGAGATTTGGATCAGGCTCTGATCTGGACGGAGTGGACCATGGAGTTCAACCAGTCAATCTTCAGCGCCGAACGCGCTAACTATTACCGTTGCCTGCAAACTCTGCTGTTGCTGGCCATGGAAGACGAACGCGACCCGCTGCAATATCATCGTGCTTTCGTGCGGATGTATGGCGAAGCCGCCGTTGATGCCGCTTCTGCAGCGATCAGTGGTGAAGCACCATTCTACGGCCTGCAAGCGGTAGACTTGGATCTGAAAGCCTTCCCGGCTCATCAGGCCCTGCTGGCCGCCTACGAAAAACTGCAGGCAGCAAAACGTAACTACTGGTCAAAGTAATATTCACGAACGCTTAGCGCGATATTTTTGCTGACGTTGAAAATGGCACTGATTAATCCCGGTGCCATTTTTTTTGCTTCAAATTGTCATATTCAACATTGAATATTGATAATTAACAATTCAGTTTCATTGGTTAAAATGAATTAACATTCATTCACTTCAAAAGACCACTCATTAAACTTATTTTGTATAATTTAAAAAATATTTATATCTTTAAATTCAATAAGTTGATCAACAATCACTAACCTTAACGCCTCGCTTAACCCGTACCTTCCCGCCATTTATGATCCACATCAATTC
This sequence comes from Erwinia sp. S63, assembly GCF_016625195.1. Lineage (GTDB taxonomy): Bacteria > Pseudomonadota > Gammaproteobacteria > Enterobacterales > Enterobacteriaceae > Pantoea. Next base: position 123,013 of record NZ_JACVUP010000002.1, on the reverse strand, counting down.
CTGACCTATACTCCTTTGTTAGTATCTTTACAGACAATTTCAGGAGAGCGTTAGTGTGAAAGCTGACAACCCTTTTAATGCATTATTACCCGCGGCCATGGCGAAAGTTGCTGAAGATGCCGGCGTCTATAAAGCCACTAAACATCCTTTAACCACCTTCTTCTTAGCCATTACTGCTGGCGTATTTATTTCTATCGCATTTGTTTTCTACATTACCGCCACCACCGGTAGTGGCGCGATGCCCTACGGTATCGCGAAACTGATTGGCGGTATTTGCTTCTCACTGGGTTTGATGCTGGTTGTGGTATGTGGCGCTGACCTGTTCACCTCAACAGTATTGATTGTGGTGGCGAAGGCCAGTGGACGCATCAGCTGGATGCAACTGGGCCGTCACTGGCTATACGTTTATATCGGCAATTTGTTTGGTGCACTGTTCTTTGTCGCACTGATCTGGCTGGCGGGTGAACATATGGTCGCCAATGGCGCGTGGGGATTAAATGTCCTGCAAACAGCCGACCATAAAATGCATCACACTTTCATCGAGGCAGTCAGCCTCGGCATACTCGCTAACTTAATGGTTTGTCTGGCGGTATGGATGAGTTACTCCGGCCGCAGCCTGTTCGACAAAATGTTCGCCATGATTTTGCCCGTCGGGATGTTCGTCGCCAGCGGTTTTGAGCACAGCATCGCCAACATGTTTTTGGTTCCTATGGCCATCGTCATTCGTGACTTTGCCAGCCCGGAATTCTGGCAAATGGCCGGCTCCAGCGCCGCACAGTTCCCTTCTCTCAGCGTTGGCGACTTTATTGTTAACAACCTCATTCCAGTGACAATCGGCAACATTATCGGCGGCGGATTGTTGGTCGGTTTGACCTACTGGGTCATCTATCTTCGCGGTGATGAGCCGGTGCACTAAGAAATTGCTACGGGCGTGCTCAAGGGCACGTCATCGTCAGAGTCTCCCTAAATAAGGCAGGTATATCATGTCCGAACTTAACGAAAAAATGGCGTCAGCCTGGGAAGGATTTAGCGCCGGCGATTGGCAGAACAGTGTCAACGTGCGTGACTTTATCCAGAAAAACTACACCCCGTATGAAGGTGACGAATCTTTCCTCGCGGGCGCAACGCCAGCCACCACTAAACTGTGGGACAGCGTGCTGGAAGGTATCAAGATTGAGAACCGCACTCATGCACCGGTTGACTTCGATACCGACCTGGCTTCTACCATCACCTCACACGATGCGGGTTACATCAATAAGTCGCTGGAGACCATTGTAGGTCTGCAGACTGAGGCTCCGCTGAAACGCGCCATCATTCCGTTTGGCGGCATCAAAATGGTTGAAGGTTCTTGTAAGGTTTATGGCCGTGAACTTGACCCTGCCCTGAAAAAAGTCTTCACCGACTATCGTAAAACCCATAACCAGGGCGTATTCGATGTCTATACCCCTGATATTTTGCGCTGCCGTAAGTCTGGTGTCTTAACCGGTCTGCCAGATGCTTATGGTCGTGGTCGTATCATTGGTGACTACCGCCGCGTTGCGCTATACGGCATCGATTTTCTGATGAAAGACAAAGTGGCGCAGTTCAATTCACTGCAAAGCGATATGGAAAATGGTGTCAATCTTGAAGCCACCATCCGCCTGCGCGAGGAAATCTCTGAGCAACATCGTGCGCTTGGCCAGATCAAAGAAATGGCAGCCAAATATGGCTCTGACATTTCTCTGCCAGCCACCACCGCGCAAGAAGCTGTGCAGTGGACCTATTACGGCTATCTGGCCGCTGTGAAATCCCAGAACGGCGCAGCGATGTCATTTGGTCGCGTATCCACCTTCCTTGATGTCTATCTCGACCGTGATATCAAAGCTGGCAAACTGACTGAAGAAGGTGCGCAAGAGTTAATCGACCACCTGGTGATGAAACTGCGTATGGTGCGTTTCCTGCGTACCCCAGAATATGACGAACTGTTCTCTGGTGACCCAATCTGGGCAACCGAGTCTCTGGCCGGTATGGGTGTCGATGGCCGTACTTTAGTCACTAAAAGTACCTTCCGCTTCCTGAATACCTTATACACCATGGGCCCGTCACCGGAACCCAACATGACCATTCTGTGGTCAGAAAAACTGCCGGTTAACTTTAAAAAGTATGCGGCCAAAGTCTCCATCGATACGTCTTCATTGCAGTATGAGAATGATGACCTGATGCGCCCTGACTTTGATAATGATGACTACGCGATTGCCTGCTGTGTCAGCCCAATGATTGTCGGCAAACAGATGCAGTTCTTTGGCGCACGCGCCAACCTGGCGAAAACTCTGCTGTACGCAATCAACGGTGGCGTGGACGAAAAACTGAAAATGCAGGTTGGCCCGAAAGAAGCGCCAATTACTGATGAGATTCTGGATTTTGACACCGTGATGGCCAGCATGGATCACTTTATGGATTGGCTGGCAAAACAGTATGTCACCTCTCTGAACATCATCCATTACATGCACGACAAGTACAGCTACGAAGCCTCGCTGATGGCGCTGCATGACCGTGATGTCTATCGCACCATGGCTTGTGGTATCGCAGGCTTGTCAGTGGCGGCGGATTCCCTCTCAGCTATCAAATACGCCAAAGTGAAAACCGTACGTGATGCAGATGGCCTGGCGATTGATTTTGAAATCGAAGGTGAATATCCGCAGTTCGGTAACAACGACTCTCGCGTTGATGACATGGCGTGCGACCTGGTTGAACGTTTCATGAAGAAAATTCAGAAACTGCAAACTTACCGCAACGCGGTGGCCACCCAGTCTGTACTGACCATCACCTCTAACGTGGTGTACGGTAAGAAAACCGGTAATACCCCTGACGGTCGTCGTGCCGGTGCGCCGTTTGGCCCAGGTGCTAACCCTATGCACGGTCGCGATCAGAAAGGTGCCGTTGCCTCACTGACCTCGGTTGCCAAACTGCCGTTTGCTTACGCGAAAGATGGTATCTCTTACACCTTCTCTATCGTGCCAAATGCACTGGGTAAAGATGATAACGTGCGTAAAACCAACCTTGCGGGCCTGATGGATGGTTACTTCCACCATGAAGCCAATATCGAGGGCGGCCAGCACCTGAACGTCAACGTGATGAATCGTGAGATGCTGCTGGATGCGATGGAACACCCTGAGAAATATCCTCAGTTAACCATTCGCGTTTCCGGTTATGCTGTGCGCTTCAACTCGCTGACCAAAGAGCAGCAACAGGATGTGATTACCCGTACTTTCACTCAGTCCCTGTAATCTTCCCTGAAATGTAAAGGCTCCTGCGGGAGCCTTTTCTCCACAAGTCTGTTTTGCCAGTTTGCTTTCGCTGGCAGCCTGGCAAAATCGACTTTAATCCAAGAGCACAGCACAGATTGTGCCGCCTGTTGTTAAGGCTAACCCGGAGAATACATCGCAATGTCAACCATCGGTCGTATCCACTCATTCGAATCCTGCGGCACCGTTGACGGTCCCGGCATCCGTTTTATCACCTTCTTTCAGGGCTGCCTGATGCGCTGCCTCTACTGCCATAACCGCGACACCTGGGACACCCACGGAGGTAAAGAAGTTACGGTTGAAGATTTAATGAAGGATGCGCTGTCATATCGCCACTTTATGAATGCCTCTGGCGGCGGTGTGACAGCATCAGGAGGGGAAGCGATCTTACAGGCCGAGTTTGTACACGATTGGTTCCGTGCCTGCAAAGCGGAGGGCATTCATACCTGTCTGGATACCAACGGTTTTGTTCGTCGTTACGATCCGGTGATCGATGAACTGCTGGATGCCACCGATTTGGTGATGCTCGATCTGAAACAAATTAATGATGATGTGCACCAGATTCTGGTTGGCGTCTCCAATCATCGCACCCTCGATTTCGCACGCTATCTGCAGAAGAAAGGCAAACGTACCTGGATTCGCTTTGTCGTGGTGCCCGGCTATTCCGATGATGATGACTCTGCCCATCGCCTCGGCGAATTTACGAAGGATATGGAGAACGTCGAGAAGATTGAGTTACTGCCCTACCATGAACTGGGCAAGCACAAATGGATTGCCATGGGTGAAGAGTACAAACTGGATGGCGTTAAACCACCCAGCAAAGAGACCATGGAAAGGGTCAAAAATATCCTGGCGGGTTATGGTCACGAAGTGATGTACTGACAAAAAAGGGAGCATGTCGCTCCCTTTATTATTCACGCAATCAGATATTAAGCGTGTGCAATTGGCGTGGCGTGCTGATCGGCCTTACGCAGCAGCATCACCAGATACACTAACGCGACGGCCGCAATCATCACAAACAGCAAACGGTCAGAGTAATTCTGCATCAGCATTGATGTCATGCCCGGCCCGACCAGACTGCCAATGGTGTAGCTGAATAGCAGCGCCTGATTCATCGCAACCAGTTCATGATGAGCAACGGTTTCACAAGCCCAGGACATCGCCACCGGATACAGCGTGAAACCAGCCAGACCCAGAACAAACAGTGCAGGCGCCATGGCAGTATCGCCCAACATGGCAATCGCCCCTAAAATCACCACAAACACCTGAACGCGCAACACCATCAGACGGCCAAAGCGGTCGGCAAGACGTCCCACCGGCCATTGACCGACGATGCCTGAACTCACCAGCAACGCCATCCAGTAACCGACGTTAGCATCACTCATTCCCCGATGGGACAGATATAGCGGCATCAGACCATACAGTGAGCCCAATACAATACCGGAAATAATGCAGCCGTTAATGCCCAGACGCGAGCTGCGACGGCGCAACATGGTCCAGATGCGACCGGTAGAAGCCTCTTCAGTCGCGGAGCTGGCATTAACACGCAGGAAGACCACCGGCAGCACGGCACAGACGATCAGCGCGGTAACCCATGGGATCACATGCAGGAGCTCAGTCGAAACGCGACTCACCAGCAACTGACCCGCTACCGTGCCGAGATAGTAGATGATCATATAAGCAGCCAACAGTTGACCGCGATTACGCACGGTACCGCTGCACAGCAACGCACTCTCCACTACCACCCAGATCAGCGCACAGCCGACACCCGCGACAAAACGCAGTGCAGTCCAGCTGTAGAAGCCTTCTAACAACATCATTCCCATGGTTGCGACGGCAAACAGGGCGCTGGCCAGATAGAAACAGCGATTAAAGCCATAGCGGTTGATTAACCAGCCCGCCAGCAATGTCCCCAGCAGATTCCCGGTGTAATAGGCTGAGCTGGCCATACCCACCTGCCATGTCGGCAGTTGATCGTGAGTAAGCCAAAGCGGTACCAGCGTATTGAGCACAGCAATAGACACCGTCATGAGCATTAAGCCGCAGAGCAGCAACACGACGGGGCGCGACCAGGTAGACATAGGGATTAAAAACCAAAGAAATGGAGATAATTGCGCGCAGTTTGCCATTCGCTATTTTAAAGTCAACGGGCAAAAAATCACCACAGCACAATTTGCTGCTGAACAATTTATTATTTTTATCTTCAGCAGCTTAGAGGAGATATATCATCACCATAACTCATCGCTATCTTCATGAATTTATGGATTTTAGTGTTTTGAGGGAGTCTGCTGACGATAACGTTTATTTCTGATTAATTCTTACTAAAAAATAATCGCTCGATCCTGAAAATAAAAAACCCGGCATTGCCGGGTTTTATTGTCGGAAACCAGAGATTAACCAATGATTTCCAATCCGCCCATATAAGGACGCAGTACTTCTGGTACTTCGATACGGCCGTCAGCCTGCTGGTAGTTTTCCAGCACCGCAACCAGCGTACGTCCTACCGCCAGTCCCGAACCGTTCAGTGTGTGTACCAGGCGCGGTTTCTTGTCGGTTTTACTGCGGCAGCGAGCCTGCATACGACGCGCCTGGAAATCCCACATGTTGGAACAAGAGGAGATCTCACGATAGGTATCTTGCGCCGGCAGCCACACTTCCAGATCGTAGGTTTTGGCGGAACCAAAGCCCATATCACCAGTGCACAGCAGCACCTTACGGTACGGCAGGTTCAGCAACTGCAGGACTTTCTCAGCGTGACCAACCAACTCTTCCAGTGCGTCCATTGAAGTCTCAGGCGCAACAATGTGCACCATCTCAACTTTGTCGAACTGGTGCATACGAATCAGACCACGCGTGTCGCGTCCGTAAGAACCTGCTTCAGAGCGGAAGCACGGCGTGTGCGCGGTGAGTTTGATCGGCAGATTTTCTTCTTCCACGATCTCATCACGCACCAGGTTGGTCAGCGGCACTTCCGCCGTCGGGATCAGTGCGTAGTTGCTGCTGCCCGCTTCTTCACCCAAAGGCTTGGTGTGGAACAAGTCTTCACCAAACTTAGGTAATTGGCCCGTACCAAACAGCGTCTCATGGTTGACCAGATACGGCACGTAGGTTTCCAGATAACCGTGCTGTTGAGTGTGCAGATCAATCATGAACTGGCTGAGCGCACGATGCAGGCGAGCGATCTGCCCCTGCATCACGATGAAACGTGAACCGGTCAGTTTCACTGCAGCGGCAAAATCCAGCCCTTTAACGGCTTCACCCAGCTCAACGTGGTCTTTTACCGGGAAATCGAACTGGCGCGGCTGGCCCCAGCGGCTGACTTCCTGATTCTCGCTATCGTCTTTACCCAGCGGCACTTCATCGACCGGCAGGTTAGGCAGCGAGAGGGCAAAATCGCGGATGGTGTTTTGCAGTGTATCCAGCTCAACCTTCGCCGCATCCAGGCGTTCGCCCAGCACGTTCACTTCCTGACGCAGTGGCTCGATGTCTTCCCCACGCGCTTTGGCCTGACCGATGGATTTGGATCGGGAGTTACGCTCTGCCTGCAGATTTTCAGTTTCTACCTGCAGTACTTTACGACGCTCTTCGAGCGAACGCAGCGTTTCCACATCCAGTTTGAATCCTCGGCGTGCCAGTTTTTCAGCGACTGCGTCTGGCTCATTACGCAGCAGATTGGGATCGAGCATGCTTATCCTGTGTAATTAAGGTTGGTTGAACGAATGAAGGGATGCATCCCACTGGAATGCATTGAAATACTTGCTCACCTTACCGTAAGGCGTTTATCAGCGGTAGCGTTTTATCGGGCTATTTTGATCCTGTTCAGCCAACCAGGCGAGTTTTTCGCCTATTTTCCCCTCAAGCCCCCGATTGGTGGGTTGATAGTAGCGCGTTTGCGCCATTTCAGGTGGGAAGAACACCTCTCCAGCCGCATAGGCATTGGGTTCGTCATGCGCATAGCGATACTCTTTGCCCAAGCCCATTTCTTTCATCAATTTGGTGGGCGCATTGCGCAGGTGTTCTGGTACATCATAATCCGGGAATTCTCGTGCATCGCGCATGGCCGCCTTGAACGCCGTATAAACCGCATTACTTTTTGGTGCGCAGGCCAGATAAACGATCGCCTGTGCAATGGCGCGCTCACCTTCTGCAGGTCCGACGCGAGTGAAACAATCCCACGCCGAGATAGCGACCTGCATGCCACGCGGATCGGCATTGCCCACATCTTCCGAAGCAATCGCCAGTAAACGGCGTGCAACATATAACGGGTCGCCGCCAGCCGTAATAATGCGGGCATACCAATAGAGGGCGGCATCCGGTGCTGAACCGCGCACGGATTTATGCAACGCCGAAATCAGATCGTAAAAACGGTCGCCTTTGTTATCAAAGCGCGCCGCTCTTTCGCCGGAAACTTCATTTAACAGCTGAGGCGTCAGTTCACGCTGACCTTGCGCGTTGCTCTCTGCCATATCCGCCATCATTTCCAGCGTATTCAGCGCACGACGTGCATCGCCGTTTACCAGCTCAGCAATCATGCGTCGGGTGTTTTCTGGTAGCAAAATGTCGCTGTTACCGTACCCCCGCGCACTATCTTCCATCGCCTGAGTGAGTACCTGTTCGATATCTTCCGTGGTGAGCGATTTCAGCAAATAGACGCGCGCACGGGATAACAGTGCCGAGTTGAGTTCAAATGAGGGGTTTTCGGTGGTCGCGCCGATGAAGGTGATGGTGCCATCTTCAATATGGGGCAGAAAGGCATCCTGCTGGCTTTTGTTAAAGCGGTGCACCTCGTCCACAAACAGAATGGTACGACGACCCAGTTGACGATTCTGCCGTGCGCGCTCGATGGCTTCACGGATCTCTTTCACACCTGACGTCACGGCAGAAATGCGCTCAACATCTGCTTTGCCATAGTGGGCAATGATCTCTGCCAGCGTTGTTTTGCCTGTTCCTGGCGGCCCCCACAAAATCATTGAGTGCAGATGTCCGGCCTCAATCGCACGAGGCAGCGGTTTTCCCGCTGCCAATAAGTGCTGTTGACCGATGTACTGCTGCAATGTGGCTGGCCGCATGCGCGCGGCCAGTGGCTGGAACTCATTTGAAGAGGCGAAATCCAGGGACAGGTTACTCACCGCGACCTCACTGACGTTGATCGTCCACCGTTACCCCTTTTGGCGGTGTAAAGGTGAACTTATCTGGGCTAATCGCACCGTTTTTCTGGCTTTTCAGCTGATAGTCACTGTGCTGGCCATCTTGCTCAATCGCACTGAATTTATTGATGGTGCCGGATGCAGAGACGTTAATGGTGAATTGCTTAAGGTTGCCATCGCTGCTTTTTGGCGTCAGCTCGAAATTGTCACCCTGCTGCTTGATGTTGTACTGCTGCCAGTCACTTGGCTGATTACGTGCAATCAACATAAAGGGGGTGTTGCTGGTGGCATTCTGCAGCAGGCTGACGCTGGCCTGTTCCACAAACGGATTGTAGAACCACAGGTTTTTGCCGTCGGAGATAATTACGCTTTCGTCCGGTGCCGTCATATGCCAGTTGAACAAGCTTGGGCGCTTAACCCACAGTTCACCTTCACCATCCTGCACATTCGCGCCGCTGCCATCGGTGACTTTCTGACTGAAGCTGGCATGGAAGCTATTCACTTTGTTCAGACGCTGCTGCAAATCGCTCGACGCATCCGCCAATACCGACGAAGAAACAATACCGGCCAGCAGGCCGCAGGCAATAACGCGTAATTTCATCTGATTCGATTCCTTATTCATGGTTTCCCGACACTTACTGCATTAAACGTAGTTGCCGCTCTGTCTGTTCGACAGAAGAAAAAGCCGAAAGCTCCCAACGATATGGGGATCGTTCTGCAGATAAACAACGGGCCAGTGTTAACTGGCCCAGAAGTAAGTCATGGCGTGCGCTAGATTACATCTCGTGCGGCGGCGGTGACAGCACTTCGCGGTTACCATTATGGCCCGGTTCAGAAACAATACCCTGCGCTTCCATCTGTTCAATGATGCGCGCTGCACGGTTGTAACCAATACGGAACTGACGCTGCACGCCGGAGATGGAGGCGCGACGTTTCTCGACCACAAATGAGACCGCCTGATCAAACAGCGGATCAAGCTCTTCATCACCGTCGAGACCACCCGCTGCGCTCTCGCTCTCCTCACCGGCAGTTATGCTGTCGATGTACTGTGGACGTCCACGCGCTTTCCAGTCCTGTACTACCGCATGTACTTCCTGATCGCGCACGAAGGCACCGTGGACACGCACCGGCATGGAGGAGTTAGGCGGCATGTAAAGCATGTCACCCATCCCCAGCAGCGATTCCGCGCCACCCTGATCAAGAATGGTACGCGAGTCAATTTTACTGGAAACCGTAAAGGCGATACGGGTTGGGATGTTAGCTTTGATCAAGCCGGTAATCACATCCACCGATGGACGCTGCGTCGCCAGCACCAGGTGAATACCCGCCGCACGCGCTTTCTGCGCCAGGCGAGCAATCAACTCTTCGACTTTCTTACCTACCGCCATCATCAGGTCGGCGAATTCATCCACCAACACCACGATATACGGCAGTTTTTCCAGCACAGGCGGCGTGGTATCCATACTGTCACCCGGCTTCCAGAACGGGTCTGGAATTGGGCGACCCATGGCAGCAGCCTGCTCAATTTTCTCGTTGTAACCGGCAAGGTTACGCACACCCAGCGCAGACATCAGCTTGTAGCGACGTTCCATCTCACCCACACTCCAGCGCAGCGCGTTTGCTGCATCTTTCATGTCGGTGACCACTTCAGTCAGCAAATGCGGAATGCCTTCGTAGACTGACAGCTCCAGCATTTTCGGGTCGATCATAATAAAGCGCACTTCTTCCGGCGTGGCTTTATACAGCATGCTGATGATCATGGTGTTCACGCCCACCGACTTACCGGAACCGGTGGTACCGGCAACCAACAGGTGTGGCATTTTCGCCAGATCGGCGACCACCGGTTGACCCGAAATGTCTTTACCCAAAACCACCGACAGTGGTGACGGATTATCACGGAATTTGTCGCAATCCAGCACTTCGCGCAGATATACGGTTTGGCGATGTTTGTTCGGTAATTCCAGCCCGACATACGGCTTGCCTGGAATCACTTCCACCACACGCACCGCGACAGCTGAAAGCGAACGAGCCAAATCGCGCGACAGGTTAGAGATACGTGCGGCTTTCACGCCAGGAGCGAGATCCAGCTCAAAGCGGGTGATCACCGGGCCAGGCGAGATGCCCACCACCTCAGCTTTCACACGATAATCGGCCAGACGCGCTTCCACCAGACGTGCCGTTTGCTCCAGCGCGAACATATCCACCGGCTCTTCTTCTGAAGGCGGTGAGGTCAGCAGATCAAGTGTCGGCAGCGGCGTGGAAGGCCTCTCCAGCGGACGTTCATGGCGTACCAGGAACGGATGGAACAGGCTATCTTGCGCAGGTGCAACCGGCTGAGGCGCTTCTGCGGGCGCAGCATAACTCTCTGACTCAGCTGATGACCACGGGCTGTTGTGCTCATTCAGCGATGGCATGGCTTCTGGTTGCGGTGCAGCAGGTTGTTGCCACTGAGCAGGTGCTTGAGGCTGTGGTGCCGTAGGTTGCTGCCATTGCGCAGGGGCTTCCTGCTGCGGAGCGGCAGGTTGCTGCCACTGTGCAGGCGCTTCCGGCTCAGGTGTCGCAGCGATGGTAAACAACGGCTCGCTTGGGCTGTCATCGACCAGGTCTTTCATTGGCGAAAAATCGAAGGCTGATGAGGTATCGAGGTTAAATACCGGACCTTCGTTGGCTTCAGGTTGCTGATAGCGCTGCTGCTGAGCTGCAAACTGATTGGCCAACTGAGCCTGATGCAGATCCTCTTCATCATCTTCGACTTGATGCTGTCCGGTCTCTGCATAGCGCTGCTGTTGCTGAGACGCAAACGCTTCACGCAGTTGGGCTTCCTGCAACGCGGCATCCTCTTCATGATCCTGTAACGGTTCATGATAGGTCGCGGTCATTTCAGGCAGTTGCTGTTCGGCTTCTTCTCGCGCTTTGTCTTCCGCCATACGCTGTGACGGCAACTTAATGCCGTAAGAAGCCAGCTCACGACGCGTAGGCAGTTTAACTTTGTTCGGACGCGGCAATTCAGGGCCGATGCCCTGCTTCACCTGCGGATTGTAATCGCGCTCAGGCACCACATCGAATACCGGGGTATACGCTGAAGCCGTTTTCGCGGCTGCTGCACCCAACGCAGCGGCTGCCGCTGTGTTCAGCGAAGCGGATGATTGAGCGGCATCCTGCCAGTTCCCCATGCGCGGCCCTTCATCATCATCTACCGGTGAGAACGCGGAAGGCGCAGGTTCGCTCGGGACTTCAAAGCGATACAGCGGCGGAGTGGGTTGGATAACCGGTTCAGGCGCAGGTGGCGGTGCTGCTGGCGCTGCCACATCAGCGCTGTGATACGTGGGATCCGGCTCGGCTACTGTATCGACCACCGGTGGTTGTACAGCGAGAGCCTGGTGTGCAGCCTCAGCGGTTACCGCAATGGCCGCTGCAGTTGCTGCACTGGCTTTGGCTAACAGAGGATCATCCGGCAACTGTTCGGCGATGGGCTCGGCCACTTTACGCGGTTTAGCCAGCAGAACGTCATCATCTTCATCATGCGATTGCGCAGCACGCAGCGGAGGCGCAGCATGTTCGGCATGCTCTTCCTCTTCTTCGTACTCCTCTTCTTCCTGCCAGGGTTCGTCATGACGTGAGCGATTGCTGGCGAAAGTCAGTACGCCCATCACCACGCTACCGATTTTTTCGGCAATGGTTAGCCACGACCAACCGGTGTACAAGGTAATGCCTGCCGCCCAGACGCAGATCAGCGTCAACGTACCGCCCGCCGAGCTGAACCAGGGAGCCATGGCATTGCTGACGAGGCTGCCAATCACACCGCCCGAAGCAAAGTACCAGATGTCATCGACGTTCAGCGCGGCCAAACCGCAAGTGGTCACCACCAGCGCCAGTACGCCAATCAGGCGTAAGCCCACCGCAAAGTAATCGATGTAATCCTGGCGATCGCGCTGACGGAACGTAATCCAGCACAAGCCAATGATGACCGGAGGAATGGCATACGCCATCACGCCGAAAATGAATAAGAGCGTATCCGCCAGCCATGCGCCGACACTGCCGCCCAAATTATGGATCGGTTCATGCCAGGCGGTCTGAGACCAGCTGGGATCGGAAGGATTGAAGCTAACCAGCGACACCATCAAATAGATGGCGAACAGGGCCACAAGGATGAGCAACGCTTCCAGCAGCCTGCGTCCACTGCTCAGCGGTTGTAACGAAACGTCTTTATCTTCTGTATATTCCTGGCTCAAGAGAACTCTCCAGGTGCCTGTAAATTAAGAAGGCAACAGCGCCGGGCAAGCCCGACGCTGTTCCTGTATGAATTCACAGGAGTGTACCGAATTCCTGCAAGTTATGCACCTGCCCTGCATTAACGGGTTTTGATCACCAGACGATTGCTCTGTTTGACCTCTTCCATTACCACGTATGTACGGGTGTCGTTTACACCCGGCAGGCGCAGCAAGGTTTCGCCCAAAAGCTTACGATAGGCGGACATGTCCGGCACACGAGTTTTCAACAGGTAGTCAAAGTCACCGGAAACGAGGTGACACTCTTGAGTTTCCTCAAGTTTTTGCACAGCGGCGTTAAATTGCTCAAACACATCTGGCGCACCACGATTCAGAGTAATCTCAACGAATACCAGCAGTGAAGCATCCAGATAATGTGGATTCAGCTGTGCGGTGTAGCCCAGGATGAAGCCCTGACGCTCCAGGCGACGCACACGCTCAAGACACGGCGTAGGTGATAAGCCAACACGTTTCGAAAGCTCAACATTGGAAATACGACCGTCTTTCTGCAATTCATTCAGAATGTTTCTGTCGATACGATCCAGGTCTTTTCCGGGGCGTTTCTTATTGTCTACCATTATTATTGTCTCTCTTAATTCCTTCCCTTTACCTGCCACACCCTGAAAACGTTCATTGTTCAGGGCCTTACTGAAGTGAAGACGATAAGTCTGTGCAGTAACGCATCCATCCGTATGAAGCATGTTGTCTGTCCACATCATGCGTCATTACCAATGTCAGACTGAGTTTATCCGGCAAAAATGTGCAAAACAGAAATGAAATTCTGTTTTGAACCGCTAAATATTCTCCGCTTCTGGTAATGTTTTCGCAAAACAGCAGGCGATTGTCAAAGTAAAACATCCAAATTCAGTACAAGATGCCAGATAGAGTTCTGGGTTGCTGTTTTTAAATGAGAATTTTTATGCTGCTGCACCAGAATTTGCCGAGCATTGCCCCCTTTTGGCGCAATCGGCGTGCAAATTTCACACTCATCGACTACGCCGCTTGCAGCGATTGTTATCAAAATTGCTGAAACCTTTTTTTGCTGCGCTAATTTCCCTACAATCAAAAACTATGTTGTCGAAAAAAACTGAGGAACGCATGAGTACGGCCAAACACAGTAAGCTGCTCATTTTAGGCTCCGGCCCTGCCGGATATACCGCGGCAGTCTATGCCGCCCGCGCTAACCTGAATCCGGTATTGATTACCGGGCTGGAAAAAGGCGGTCAGCTCACCACCACAACTGAAGTTGAGAACTGGCCTGGCGATCCGAACGATCTGACCGGACCGGCGTTGATGGAACGTATGCAAGAGCATGCCGAGAAATTCAACACCGAAATCATTTTCGACCATATTCATACGGTTGATTTGCAAAATCGCCCCTTCCGTTTAACGGGTGACAGTGGTGAATACACCGCTGACGCGCTGATCATTGCGACCGGCGCCTCCGCACGTTATCTCGGCCTGCCTTCTGAGGAAGCATTCAAGGGCAAAGGCGTTTCCGCCTGTGCGACCTGTGACGGTTTCTTCTATCGTAATCAGGAAGTCGCGGTGATCGGTGGCGGTAATACTGCGGTGGAAGAAGCACTTTACCTGGCAAATATCGCGGCGAAAGTGCATTTGATTCACCGTCGCGATAGTTTCCGTGCTGAAAAAATTCTGATCGATCGGCTGATGGAAAAAGTGCGCAACGGCAATATCGTGCTGCACACTGACCGCACGCTGGAAGAAGTGGTCGGCGATCAGATGGGCGTGACCGGGGTAAAACTGCTGTCAACCAAGGGTGAAGAGCCTGAATTGCTTGAAATGGCAGGTCTGTTTGTCGCTATCGGCCACAGCCCGAACACTGCGATTTTCGATGGCCAGCTGGCACTGGAAAACGGCTATATCAAAGTGCAGTCCGGCCTGCAGGGCAATGCGACGCAAACCAGCATTGCTGGCGTGTTTGCAGCGGGTGATGTGATGGACCATATTTATCGCCAGGCGATCACCTCTGCCGGTACCGGCTGTATGGCGGCGCTGGATGCAGAACGCTATCTGGATGGGCTTGTTAAAACCGATCTGTAACTTGTTAATAAGCTGATCATAATTGCTAAGAGGCGACCTGTTTTGGTCGCCTTTTTTATTGCCTGCATGCTAAAGTTCATGCGCTTAATATTTCCGGACACTTTATCCGGTTTTGCCTCTCTCCATCAGTGATCAAACGGCTTCGCATGGAAAAATCACGGCAGCAACATCTTCTTCGCTGGCTACGTCAGCAACGCCTTCACGGCGCACGCAGTTTACGTGCCACATCGTTATTTGGTTTTGCCGGCGCGCTGGTGATTATTGCTCAGGCCTGGCTGCTGGCCTCGCTACTGCAAAATCTCATCGTGGCGCAACAACCGCGCGGTGCCCTGCTGACTGATTTCATCCTGCTACTGCTTTGCTTTGTCCTGCGCGCAGGTCTGCACTATGCGCGTGAAATGGCGGGTTACCGTGCTGGCGTTGCTATCCGTCGCGCTCTGCGCCAACAGGTGCTGGATAAGCTGAACGATCTCGGTCCTGCCTGGGTTCAGGGCAAACCGGCGGGAAGCTGGACAACGCTGCTGCTTGAGCAAATTGAAGAGATGCAGGAGTATTACGCGCGATATCTGCCCCAAATGTCACTGGCCGTGTTTATCCCCTTTGCCATCCTGATCGCGATCTTCCCAATCAACTGGGCGGCGGGATTGATTCTGCTCGCGACCGCGCCGCTGATTCCAATTTTTATGGCGATGGTCGGCATGGGTGCCGCTGATGCAAACCGTCGCAACTTCCTGGCGCTGGCGCGCCTGAGCGGCGATTTTTATGACCGACTGCGCGGACGTGAAACATTGCGTCTGTTCCATCGCGCTGAAGCTGAACAGCAGGCGATTGCTGAAAGCACTACGGATTTTCGTCAGCGCACCATGGAAGTGCTACGTCTTGCGTTTCTCTCCTCCGCGGTATTGGAATTCTTTGCCTCACTGGCGATTGCCGTGGTCGCGGTCTATTTTGGCTTCTCCTATCTTGGCGAACTCAATTTCGGCCATTACGGCACTGGCGTGACCTTGTTCGCCGGATTCCTGGCGCTGATCCTGGCGCCTGAGTTTTTCCAGCCGCTGCGCGATCTCGGTACTTTTTACCACGCCAAAGCGCAAGCCGTTGGGGGCGCCGATGCACTGGAGCGTTTTCTTAACGAAAGTCCGGAAATCCCACCATCAGCCTCCAGCCTGTCAGTCGCTTTCGATACCCCTTTAAGCCTTGAGGCACGGGATTTGGTGGTGATGACAGCCAAAGGTGAAGCGTTGTCGCAGCCGCTGAATTTTACGCTTGAAGCGGGTCAACGCGTAGCGCTGGTGGGTCAGAGTGGCGCGGGTAAATCAGCACTGATGAACGTGTTGCTCGGTTTTCTGCCCTATCAGGGATCGCTGCGGGTTAATGGACATGAACTGCGGGATATCAGCCGTGAGAACTGGCAGCAGCATTTGGCGTGGGTCGGTCAGAATCCCCATTTGCCTGCGCCCACACTGCGCGAAAACCTGCAGCTCAACAGCAGCATTGATGAAGCAATACTGCGCAGCGTTTTACAAGAGGCGGGCGTGGATGAATTTCTCGCCCGTTTACCGCAGGGTCTCGATACGCCGCTCGGGGATGGCGGTATGGGCCTGTCTGTCGGCCAGGCGCAGCGCGTTGCAGTTGCGCGTGCGCTATTGAAACCTGCGCAACTCCTGCTGCTGGATGAGCCCGGTTCAGGGCTTGATAGCCAAAGCGAACAGCATGTGTTGCGCGCATTAAACCAGGCAGCCACCCAGCAAACCACCCTGATGATTACCCATCAGCTTCACGATCTCGCCCATTGGGATGAAGTCTGGGTGATGCAATCCGGGCAACTGATACAGCGGGGACACTGGCAGCAGTTGGTGGCTCAGGATGGGCCGTTGCGCGCCATGGTGCAGCACCGCCAGCAGGAGATTGTCTGATGAATTCATTATTGCCGTTTCTGCGCCTGTTTCGTCGTCATCCCTGGCGTTTAGGCCTGGGCATCATTTTAGCTATTGCGACTTTGCTCGCCAGTATCGGCTTGCTCACCCTTTCTGGCTGGTTCCTGGCGGCCTCCTCGTTAGCGGGTGTCGCCGGCCTGTACAGTTTTAACTATATGTTGCCCGCAGCAGGGGTGCGTGGCGCGGCCATCACTCGCACGGCTTCGCGTTACTTTGAGCGCTTAGTCAGTCACGATGCCACCTTCAGGGTATTGCAGCATTTGCGTGTGTTTACCTTTAGCAAGCTGGTCGCGCTGGCACCTGAACAACTGGCGCGTTTCAGACAGGGCGAACTGCTGAACCGCTTTGTGAGTGATGTCGACACGTTAGACCATCTCTATCTGCGTGTGATTTCACCATTGGTTGGTGCCGCGGTGGTGATTATAGTCGTCACTTGCGGTCTGGCGATGTTAGATGTACCACTGGCGCTACTCCTGGGCACGATGATGCTGCTGACCTTGCTCCTGATGCCGCCGCTGTTCTGGCGATTAGGCATTTCAGCCGGGCATCGCATCGCTCAGCATCAAGCCAGCTGGCGTTTGCAACTGACGCAATGGGTAACCGGACTCGCTGAATTGCAAATATATGGCGCAGCGGCGTTGTGGCGTCATAAGCTGGATGCCGAAGAAGTCAGCTGGCAGCAAGCGCAGCGGCGTCAGCATAGCCTGCAAGCGCTGGCGCAAAGTCTGTTACTGCTCATCAGCGGCTTAACCGTGGTCTTGCTACTGTGGATTTCAGCGGCGGGCGTGGGCGGCGATAGTGCACCAGGCGCATTCATCGCGCTCTTCGTGTTCTGCGGCCTGGCGGCTTTTGAAGCGCTGGCACCGGTAGCGGGCGCCTTTTTGCCGCTGTCGCAGGTTACTGGCGCGGCACAGCGCGTAAGGGAAATCATTGAGCAAAAGCCTCTTATTCGTTTTCCCTCTTCGACTGCACCTTCTGATTCGGGCATCAGCCTGACGCTGGAAAATATCACTTTTAGCTATCCGCAGCGCCCGGAACCGGTACTTAACCACTTCTCACTTGCGCTGCGAACCGGCGAACATCTGGCACTGCTCGGCCCCACCGGCTGCGGTAAATCCAGTTTGCTGGCGTTGATCACCCGTGGCTGGCAGGCGCAGCAGGGTGAGATTCGGCTGAATAACATTCCCCTTGCCGAATGGGATGAGGCCAGCCTGCGTCAACGCATCAGCGTGGTCACGCAGCGCGTTCATCTGTTTAGCCAGACGCTGCGCGATAATTTACTGCTGGCAAACCCTGCAGCGAGCGATCAACAACTCGATGCGGTTCTGCACCAGGTCGGTCTCACCCATTTGGCGGAGCATGATGAAGGGCTCAACGCGTGGATGGGAGAAGGTGGTCGTCCGTTGTCGGGAGGTGAACTGCGCCGCCTGGCCATCGCTCGCGCGCTGCTGCACAACGGCGATCTGTGGTTGCTGGATGAACCCACTGAAGGGCTGGATGCCACCACTGAGCAGCAGATACTGACGTTACTGCGTCAGGTAAGCCACGGCAAGACCGTGATCATGGTGACTCATCGTCTCAGTGGCCTGACAACAATGGATCGTATTTGTGTGATGGATCAGGGGCAGATTATTGAGTCGGGCACGCACGACGAATTAATCTCAAAAGCAGGACGCTATTGGCGTTTCCACCAGCGCTTTGCGCTATAGTCTTAGCGAACAGCCCGAAGGGTAATTGACGCAATGAGACTGGTACAACTTTCACGGGATTCATTAAATTTTCCTCCGCCGGAGATGGCGCTGCGCGAGCCGAATGGATTACTGGCCATGGGCGGCGACCTCTCCCCTGCCCGGCTGATGAACGCCTATCAGCGCGGCATTTTCCCCTGGTTTTCGCCCGGCGATCCGATTCTGTGGTGGTCGCCCGATCCGCGTGCCGTGATGCTACCTGAATCTTTTCATCTCAGCCGCAGCATGGCGCGTTTTCACCGACGTTCGCCCTTTCGCGTCACCATGAATCATGCCTTTCCGCAGGTATTGGAAGGCTGTGCCAGCGGCAGACAAGAAGGTACCTGGATCACTTTCGAAGTGAAGCGCGCCTGGCTGCGCTTGTATGAACTGGGTCATGCGCATTCGATTGAAGTCTGGAGTGATAATCGCCTGGTGGGCGGCATGTATGGACTGGCACTTGGGCAGATTTTTTGTGGTGAGTCGATGTTTAGCCGTCAGGAAAATGCGTCAAAAACTGCGCTGTGGGTATTCTCTCAACATTTCCTCGCTCATCAGGGACGCTTGATTGATTGCCAGGTGCTTAACCCGCATACGGCTTCATTAGGCGCCGTTGAAATTCCACGTGTCGATTATTTACAGTATGTGCAAACACTGGCGTGGCAGCCTGTATTAAGCGGTTGCTGGCAAACACAAACCCTTTTTTGACCTTGCTCGCAGATGTTTTGCACACAATTCCCGACAAAAGTGATACAATAAGCGAGTTTGGTATGTCGTCCGCGCTTCGCTGTGGCGAGCCGGAATTGCCAGGTTGGGAATCTCATCCATTTCCCGAAGCTGTTACCGTTGTGCACTTGATGCCGATTGCGACAACTTCTTAGCCCGCTAATCCCCCGCAGACGTCAATAAAAACACCCGAATTTTTCCGTAATGCACGCGCAATGGCGCGACGCACGGCGAAGCGTTGGCAAAATCGCCAACGGTTCTTTACATAAATCATGGAATTCGGCATTATCTTGCCGGTTCAACAGTTTGGTAGTTCACCCCAGAGGATTCGATGGCCAAAGAAGACAATATTGAAATGCAAGGTACCGTACTGGATACGTTACCTAACACCATGTTCCGCGTAGAACTTGAAAACGGGCACGTGGTTACCGCTCATATCTCCGGTAAAATGCGCAAAAACTACATCCGCATCCTGACGGGCGACAAAGTGACTGTCGAGTTGACCCCGTACGACCTGAGCAAAGGCCGCATTGTCTTCCGTAGTCGCTAAGTTGTTGTCCACATCTCGCGTTTGTGGCAAGTAACTGAGCGCGAAAAAAAAGGCCGGATTCGCATCCGGCCTTTTCTTATTTACGACTCAGCACATCAGTGCACAGTCCCTTCGGTTTTACGTTTTTCCGCACTCAGGAAGTGGTAAGTCAGCTGGTTTTTCTCTTTATCCAGCGCCACCGAAACTGAGCCGCCATCCACTAATGAACCAAACAGCAGTTCGTTAGCCAGTGGTTTCTTCAGATTTTCCTGCACGGCACGTGCCATAGGACGTGCGCCCATCGCTTTGTCATAGCCTTTATCGGCCAGCCAGTCACGGGCATCATCACTGACTTCCAGTGACACACCTTTCGCATCCAACTGGGCCTGCAACTCAACGATGAACTTATCGACAACCTGATGGATCACCGTGGTATCCAGATGACGGAACCAGATAATGTTGTCGAGACGGTTACGGAACTCTGGCGTAAAGATCTTTTTGATCTCTTCCATCGCATCCGTACTGTTGTCCTGATGAATCAGACCAATCGATTTACGTTCTGTCTCACGCACACCTGCGTTGGTGGTCATCACCACCACCACATTGCGGAAGTCCGCTTTACGGCCGTTGTTATCGGTCAGCATACCGTTGTCCATCACCTGCAGCAGCAGGTTAAAGACATCCGGGTGCGCTTTCTCGATTTCATCCAGCAGTACCACCGCATGCGGATGCTTGATGACCGCATCAGTAAGCAGACCACCCTGGTCGAAGCCCACATAGCCTGGAGGTGCACCAATCAGACGACTGACGGTGTGACGCTCCATATACTCGGACATATCAAAACGCAGCAGTTCAATGCCCAGAGCTTTCGCCAGCTGAACCGTTACCTCGGTTTTACCCACGCCGGTTGGACCGGCAAACAGGAATGAACCCACAGGTTTACGATCCTGACCCAGACCAGCACGGCTCATTTTGATCGCTTCAGTCAACGCTTCAATCGCATCGTCCTGTCCGAACACCAGCATTTTCAAACGGTCGCCAAGATTCTTCAGCGTATCGCGATCGGTTGCCGACACACTTTGCTCTGGGATACGCGCAATACGCGCCACCACAGACTCAATATCCGACACGTTGACCGTTTTCTTACGCTTACTCACTGGCACCAGACGCGCGCGCGCACCAGCTTCATCAATCACGTCAATCGCCTTATCCGGCAGATGACGGTCGTTGATGTATTTAACCGCCAGCTCCACCGCCGCACGCACCGCTTTCGCGGTATAACGCACATCATGGTGAGCCTCATATTTCGGTTTCAGGCCGTTAAGAATCTGCACCGTCTCTTCCACAGAAGGTTCGGTAATGTCGATCTTCTGGAAACGACGCGCCAGCGCACGGTCCTTCTCAAAGATATTGCTGAACTCCTGATAGGTGGTAGAACCCATCACCCGAATTTTACCGCCGGAGAGCAACGGCTTAATCAGGTTAGCCGCATCCACCTGGCCACCGGACGCGGCACCCGCACCAATGATGGTGTGAATCTCGTCGATGAACAGAATACTGCTGGTGTCTTGTTCCAGCTGTTTCAGCAGCGCTTTGAAACGTTTTTCAAAATCACCACGGTACTTGGTACCCGCGAGCAGCGAGCCGATATCCAGTGAGTAGATGGTGCAATCTTTCATCACTTCCGGGACATCGCCCTGCACAATGCGCCAGGCCAGCCCTTCCGCGATAGCGGTTTTACCCACGCCAGATTCACCCACCAGCAGCGGGTTGTTCTTACGACGACGGCACAATACCTGAATGGCACGCTCCAGCTCTTTATCGCGGCCGATCAGCGGATCGATTCCGCCGACACGAGCAAGCTGATTAAGATTGGTGGTGAAGTTTTCCATACGTTCCTCCCCGCCTGCTTGCTCTTCGTTAACCGGATTCTCCGCATTGTTCTGCGGCTGGCCCGGCTCATCTTTACGCGTACCATGGGAGATGAAGTTCACCACATCAAGGCGGCTGACTTCGTGTTTGCGCAGCAGGTAAGCCGCTTGCGACTCCTGCTCGCTGAAAATGGCGACCAGCACGTTCGCGCCTGCCACTTCGCTGCGACCGGATGACTGGACATGGAATACCGCACGCTGCAGCACGCGCTGGAAGCTGAGCGTCGGTTGTGTATCGCGCTCCTCTTCACTGGCCGGCAGCACCGGAGTGGTTTGTTCGATGAAGGCTTCGAGTTCCTGACGCAGAGCCACGATATCCACCGTACAGGCTTCCAGTGCCTCTCTGGCCGACGGGTTACTGAGCAATGCCAGCAACAGATGCTCGACGGTCATAAACTCATGACGGTGCTCGCGCGCTCTGGCGAAAGCCATGTTTAAACTGAGTTCCAGTTCTTGATTGAGCATTTGGCACCTCCCCCAATTATCGCTCTGACAACCTTTCCCCTATATGGAGACGGGCTCAGGCTTTTTCTAGCGTACACAGCAACGGATGTTCATTCTCTCGTGCGTAATTGTTCACCTGGGCGACTTTGGTTTCCGCCACTTCTGCAGTGAATACACCACAAATCGCCTTTCCGTGGTAGTGAACTTTCAACATCAGTTGCGTTGCACGTTCAACATCATAAGAAAAGAACTTTTGCAGAACGTCAATAACAAATTCCATAGGTGTATAATCGTCATTATTCAGAATGACTTTATACATCGAAGGCGGCTTTAACCCTTCGCGTACTTTATCTTCGGCTAGATGTTCAAAATTAAGCCAGTCGTTTGTGTTTGCCATAATGTTCCGTCGAAATTCTGCGTTACGATTGCGCGCATTGCTGCGCCCATTCCTAAGTTTAACATGTCTGTCAAGCCACCTTCCCCTTAAGAAAAAACGGCCCTAAAAGCCCATGCGCGACCTGTATCACAAAATTTGCAATAGCGTTAACTGCCTCAAATTTTGATGAATTTCTCCCCGTGCGCCAGGGCCGTTTGCTTGACGATAAGGACCGTTTCTCTACATTCTACTTACACAAGCTGATTGAGTTTTAAACAAACTCGACTCACAGCTTCAATGACCTCACCTACTGTTCAAAATGTCTTGCGAGGGAAGTAAAAGCATGGAGACGGGTACTGTTAAATGGTTCAACAACGCCAAAGGCTTCGGCTTTATCTGTCCGATCGGCGGCGGCGAGGATATCTTCGCGCACTACTCCACGATTCAGATGGAGGGATACAGAACGCTGAAGGCCGGCCAGCAGGTTCAGTTCGATGTCCATGAAGGGCCAAAAGGCAATCACGCCAGCTTGATTGTGCCCTGTGAAGCCGCGCAAGTCGCCTGACGCGCGCCTCTTCATTCATTCTGACCACTCCCGAAAAAAAATGCCAGCCGCAGATGCTGGCATTTTTATTTTGCGATTTACCCCACCTCAATCCGCCCGTCCGCGTGCCAGCCACATCACGCGCGCAAACAGCTGATCCAACAGCGGCGGGATCGCCTGCGGTCCACGCTCAGCTGCGGCCATCGCCACCGCAATTGCCAGCTCGGGTTTCGAGCTGTGTTGAATCGCTTTGGTAATAATACGCCGCGCATTCATCGGCACGTTTAACGGCAGGTGCGCCATGTCGTGATAAACATCGCTGAATCCCTGCTTATAGAGAAAATGTTCAATATCCAGGGCCGGAAATTGCGTCAGGTGATCATCTTGCTGTTCATGCTCCTGCAGCTGACTGCGCGCGCTAGCCGCATATTTATTGCCCGCTTCGTCGCCGTCAGTCAACACATGCCAGGCAATGCCCATGCGCCGGGCAAACTTCAATAGCGGTTTAAGACCGGATTGCGCAAACTCGATGACTTTGACCCCTTCGGCAGCAAAATGGTAGCCGCGCTGGCGCGCCAGTTCGTTAATGATCCACACTTCCGTTTCCCCCTCCACCAGCAGCCAGCAGCGGGCAAACAGCGCCGAGGGGCGATTCACGCGGATATGAAAGCCAATGCGACGGCTCTCCTCCGCGCTCAATCCTTCAGGGCCGATGCGCCAGGCCGCGACGCGCGTGGGTTCACGTACCAGACGGCAAATATTCTCCAGCGGCACCTGCGATAACAGCTCCCCTGAGTTGGTGGTGGTGATTTTTTGCAGCGGCATCAAATCCAGCAGATTCCACGCCACCGACAGCATTATCGGATGAAGTCGCGTTTCCGGATCCTCCACCAACAACAGTGGATGGGCGCCCGGCGGCAGCGCCTCATTGCCGTGCGCCTGAATCAGCAAAGAAAACATGCGCAATAAAATGACCTGACGACTGCGTGATTCAGTTCCCGCAATCAGATGGTTAAGCTTGTCGAGTGAACGCCAGCCTTGTGAACCGTCGCGCAGTTCCGGTGCGACACGCGCCGCGCTGCTGCCCGGTTGCTGCACAAGGAAGTAATGCTCCAGCAATTGCTGCATGGTGTGCAAGCCCTGACGCAGTAAATCGTCGCTCAGATTCTGCGGTTGCACCACCAAATCCCGGGTTAACTTCTCTACCTCCTGCGAAAGATCACTCAGCGTCGTAGCCCGGCGGTCTGCATCGATGTTGCTGTGTCTTCCGCGCCGGCCAAAGCGCGCATCACGCAGTCTTAGGACTGGATAGAAGGCGCGCAAATGCGCCAGCGCCGCCTCAGTGCCTTCCATCGCCAGCACATCGCCATTGTGGTCGATAAAGCGCCAGGTGGTTTTCACGCCATGCTCATTGAGGCGCGCACGAGTGCTGAAGCTGATAAAGCGCCCGTTTTCATCACGCTGCCAGAAAGGCTGGAACACCGCTTCGTCATCGCCCGCTTGTGCTCGGAAGCGAAACACCAGTTGCAGCTGGCGCAGACGCGCCTCAACATCGCCCGGCGGGAAGTGAAAATCGTGTTCGGTAAACTGATAGGGTTCAGCCGCGGGTGCCAATAACAACGTCAGCGCATCCAGCAGGCTGGATTTACCCCAGGCATTTTCACCAATCAGCAGATTGGTATCAGTGAGTGGCAACGACAGCCGATTGATGCCACGAAAACCGCGAATATCGATATGTTCCAGAAACATCATGCCATCCCTTAAGTGCTTTGCCTGAGCATGGTTCGCCCCGTTAAGTTGGTCAAGTTAATGCGCCGGTAAAAGGTTTACACTTCAACTGTTTTCCGTTAGCTTGCGGCCCTCTCCCACGGATGGAAACGCTCTATGTATGGCTTGATCATCATTCTGCTGCCACTGATTGCTGGCTATTTACTACATGTGACCCGTGCCAATCTGCTGCGCGGCGTCGCCCGTATGCTGAGCGCGCTGGTGTATATCATCCTGTTTTTTATGGGCACCAGCCTGGCCTTCCTCGATAATCTCAGTAGCAATTTGCTCACCATTTTTCACACCGCGTTGATCAGTATGCTGTGCATTCTCGCTTGTTCTTTGCTGGCTTTCTGGCTTCTGGAGAAGCGCGTGCCATGGCATCATCCGCATAAACAGCAAGCCCTGCCCTCGCGTCTACACATGGCGCTGGAGTCCCTCAAGCTTTGCGGCTCGGTACTGGGTGGATTTCTGCTGGGATTAAGCCAGTGGTCAATTCTGCGTCACGCATCGACCATCAGTGAATATGCCCTGATGCTGATGCTGTTCCTGGTCGGCATCCAGTTGCGCAGCAGCGGCATGACCTTGCGCCAAATCACGCTCAACCGTCGCGGCATGCTGGTGGCGCTGGTGTCGCTTTTTAGCGCCTTGATCGGCGGGATACTGGCGGCAGTGTGGCTAGATTTGCCGATCAAAACCGGCCTGGCGCTTGCCAGCGGCTTCGGCTGGTACTCTCTTTCCGGCATTCTGATGACGGAATCCTTCGGCCCGGTGATTGGAAGTGCGGCCTTCTTTAACGACCTGCTGCGTGAGCTGATCACTATCATGTTAATTCCGCTGCTGATCAGCCGCCAGCGCAGCATGACGCTGGGATTAAGTGGTGCCACCTCAATGGATTTCACCCTGCCGATTCTGCAACGCACTGGCGGTATGGAGATTGTTCCAGCGGCGATTGTGCACGGTTTTATCATGAGCTTATTAGCGCCGATTCTTATCGCGTTGTTCTCCGCCTGACCGTAGAGCGCATTTTTTCACGGCTGCGCGCCGTCTCCATCGTCTACGCTTTCTGACTGACACGTTTCCGCCATCAGCATGGATGGCCAAACACCAGAAAGGAGCGAACGATGAAGCAAACTGTGGCGGCACTGCTGGCCAAAACCCTGGAGAACGCAGGCGTAAAGCGCATCTGGGGCGTGACGGGCGATTCGCTCAACGGGCTGAGCGAAAGCCTCAACCGCATGGGAACCATCGAATGGATGCCCACGCGCCATGAAGAAGTGGCGGCTTTTGCTGCCGGTGCTGAGGCACAAATCAGCGGCGAACTGGCAGTATGTGCCGGTTCTTGTGGCCCCGGAAACCTCCATCTGATTAACGGACTGTTCGATTGTCATCGCAATCACGTTCCGGTACTGGCGATTGCCGCACATATCCCTTCCAGCGAAATCGGCAGCGGCTATTTTCAGGAGACGCATCCGCAGGAGCTATTCCGCGAATGCAGCCATTACTGCGAATTAGTCTCTAACCCTGAGCAGTTGCCGCAAGTGTTGGGGATTGCAATGCGCAAAGCCATCCTTAATCGTGGCGTATCCGTGATTGTCATTCCCGGCGATGTGGCGCTGAAACCGGCACCGGAAGGCGCACGCAGTGAATGGTATCCACCGCAGTTGCCGCATATTGTGCCCAACGCCAGCGAGATTGCCCGCCTGGCTGAAACGCTGAACGGCGCAGAAAATATTACGTTGATGTGCGGCAGCGGCTGTGCTGGCGCGCATGCAGAAGTGGTGAAGCTGGCAGAAACGCTGAAAGCGCCGGTAGTGCATGCCATGCGCGGCAAAGAGCACATTGAGTACGATAATCCTTACGACGTCGGCATGACCGGCTTAATCGGCTTCTCATCCGGTTATCACGCCATGATGAATGCCGACACGCTGGTGCTGCTGGGTACACAGTTCCCTTATCGCCCGTTTTATCCGGCTGATGCCAATATCATCCAGATTGATATCAATCCCGCCAGCCTTGGCGCACACAGCCATGTCAACATGGCGCTGATTGGGGATATCAAAGCCACATTGCAGGCTCTGCAGCCGCAGCTCAACAGCAAAAACGATCGTCATCATCTCGACAGCGCTTTGGAACACTATGTGGATGCGCGCAAAGGTCTGGATGAGCTGGCCACCGCCAATGATAAACAGGCGATTCATCCGCAATACCTGGCGCAGCAAATCAGCCATTACGCGGCTGAAAATGCCATTTTCACCTGTGATGTCGGCACGCCCACCGTTTGGGCCGCGCGTTACCTGAAGATGAACGGCAAGCGCCGTTTGCTGGGATCGTTCAACCACGGTTCGATGGCTAACGCGATGCCACAGGCGCTCGGCGCTCAGGCAATCGATAAGCAGCGTCAGGTCGTGGCGCTGTGCGGTGATGGCGGATTCAGTATGTTGATGGGCGACTTTATTTCGGTGGCACAATTAAAACTGCCAGTGAAGCTGGTGATCTTCAACAACAGCGTGCTGGGCTTTGTGGCGATGGAGATGAAAGCAGGCGGTTACCTTACCGACGGCACCGATCTGGAAAATCCTGATTTTGCCGCCATTGCCACCGCCTGCGGTATTAAAGGCATTCGCGTCGAGAAAGCCTCTGAACTCAACAGCGCGCTAGAACAGGCGTTTGCGCATGACGGCCCGGTACTGATTGATGCGATCACCGCCAAGGAAGAACTGTCGATGCCGCCGCAGATCAAAGCCGAGCAGGCCAAAGGATTCAGCCTGTATATGCTGCGCGCGATTCTGAATGGGCGTGGCGATGAGATCGTTGAACTGGCGAAAACCAACTGGCTGAGGTAAAACGGATAATCAGGCCAGATAACTCACAACGCGGGCGCTCAGCCCGCTTTTTTGTTTCAGGAGAGCGATGTGATCGATTTACGCAGTGATACCGTAACCCGCCCAAGTGCCGCCATGCTGGATGCGATGATGGCCGCCGAAACTGGCGATGATGTCTATCGCGATGATCCCACCGTCAATGCGCTGGAAGTCGAGGCCGCCCGCCTGAGTGGCAAAGCCGCAGCGCTGTTCTTCCCGACCGGCACACAAGCCAATCTGGTGGCGCTGCTGTGTCACTGCCAGCGCGGCGATGAATACATCGTCGGCCAACAGGCACATAACTACAAATACGAAGCGGGCGGCGCAGCAGTGCTGGGCAGCATTCAGCCACAACCGATCTCGCACGCCGAAGATGGATCGCTGCCGCTGGCGGAGATTGTTGCCGCTATCAAACCGGATGATATCCATTTTGCGCGCACGCGCCTGCTGAGTCTGGAAAACACCCATCACGGCAAAGTACTGTCGCAGAGCTATCTGGAACAAGCGTGGAAGTTAACGCGCGAACACAAACTGGCGCTGCACATTGATGGTGCTCGCATCTTCAACGCCGTGGTGGCGCAAAATGTTGAGCTAAAGGATATCGCGCGTTATTGCGACACGCTGACCATCTGCCTGTCCAAAGGACTCGGCACGCCAGTGGGTTCACTGCTGTGCGGCGATGAAGCCTACATTGAGCAGGCGCGTCGCTGGCGTAAGATGACCGGCGGCGGCATGCGTCAGGCGGGCATTCTGGCGGCGGCGGGTCTGTACGCGCTGAAGCACAACGTCGCGCGCCTGAAAGAAGATCATGACAATGCCGCGTGGCTGGCTGAACAGCTCAGCGCCATTGGGGTTGAGGTACTGAATCAGCACACCAATATGTTGTTTGTGAAAGTACCGGCGGATCAGGTTGACGCACTCAAGAGCTGGATGCACTCCGGCGATGTGCTGATGAGCGTGGGCCCGGTCACGCGTATTGCCACCCACCTCGATGTCAGCCGCCAGGATTTACAACGTCTGGTTGCGCACTGGCAGGCATTTTTAGCGTAACAGAGCACAAAGTGTCTTGCAGGGACGGCTTTCGGGCCGTCCACAAGCTCACCAACGCGAGGCCCTGCTTCAGCCGCACCGTATTTCGCCAGTAGAGCCTGAGCTATCGCCAGCGTTTCTGCATCGGCGATGTCATACACCGTCTCTTCACTGCGCCGCGCTGTATTTAGCCAGCAGCGCCTGAGCTATCGCCAACGTTTCCGCATTGGCGATGCCATACACCGTCTCTTCACTGCGCTGCGCCGTATTTCGCCAGCAACGCCTGAGCTATCGCCAACGTTTCCGCATCGGCGATGCCACGATAATCCCGCGCACGGAAGTGCATCTGAAACGCGGCAATCAGCTTACGCTGCATGGGCGGGGTATTCGCTGAATTGACGTCATAACCATAACGCTGAAGCGCATCCAGCAGTTCGGCCTGATCGATGGGCGCATCCGCTGCGTGCCCATTGAGATAGCGCTGCACGGTAGCGCGATCGGGCCATGCGCCCAGCCCCTGCTGCGCCAACTGCTGCCACGGGAACAACGGGCCAGGATCCTGTTTCCGCTGCGGCGCGATATCGCTGTGCCCCACCAGATTTTCAGGCGTGATGGCATAACGCTGCGTGATATCTTTCACCAGCGCCACCAGCACGCTGATTTGCGCGGGCGTAAAAGGCTGCCACTCCACGCCGGTCAGTGTCCGCGTGTAGCCACGATTGACGATCTCAATACCGATCGAGGTGTCATTGATACGGGTCGCTCCGCGCCAGAAACTCGGTCCGGCATGCCACGCCAGTTCGCGCTCCGGCACCAGTTGCCAGATGACGCCCTGACCGCCTTTTTGCGCCGGCTGCTGCGGGATCAAATAGTGGGCACTGACTTCACGATCGGTGAGCGTGGCCAGCGAGGATGGCAGATCTTCGGCGGTATAATGGATCACCACCACCTTAATGCGAGGCCGCGCGCCCTGCGCCGGATGCGCGGTATCGACCCAGTAGCCGTTGCGCGGTTCAACAGACGACTGACAGGCACTCAATAAAAACGTCAGCGCCAACAGAACAGCAAAACGCATCAGCGAATAATCACTGCGGTACCGGTCACACTGACCATCAGCATGCTGCTGTCTTTGCCCACGGTTTCATAATCGATATCAATGCCGACGACCGCATTCGCGCCCAGCGCTTTTGCCTGCTCTTCCAGCTCTTCAAACGCAATCTGCCGCGCTTTGCGCAGCTCTTTTTCATAAGCACCGGAACGACCACCGACGATATCGCGAATCCCGGCAAAGAAGTCGCGGAAAATGTTGGCCCCGAGAATCGCTTCACCGGTAACCACACCGCAATATTCACTGATGCTGTGCCCTTCTAAGGTGGGCGTGGTGGAAAATTTCATTTTTCTCTCCTGGGTGAACAGCTCGTACGGCGTAAAAGCAAGACTATACTCTATGCTAAAAATGACGCTTTGCCAGTGAACAATAAGGAAATCGAGATGAGAAACAATGCCTTTGCGCTGCTTGTTCCCGCTGCGTTACTGCTCAGTGCCTGTACCACCGTTGAGCCGGTGATCAAAGATAACGGACCGCGTACTGTCAGCTGTGTCGACGGTGGCCCAGATAGCGTCGCGCAGCAGTTTTACGATTTACGCATCAGCCAGCCCAGCCAGGGTCTGCCCGATAGCACCGCGCTGGTGAAATATCGCCCTTACCTGAGCGATCGCCTGTATCAGAAACTGCTGAGCGCCAGCACGCAGAGCAATAAACCTGCCTCCTGGAGCCAGGGCGATCTGTTCTCCAGCCTCGCACAGGGTCCCACGTCCGCCGATGTTGCCAGTGCCTCAACCATTCCTAATCGTGATGCACGTAACATCCCACTGCGAGTCGATTTGAGCCGTGATGGCAAAAGCTGGCATGACGAGGTATTGATGATTCACGAAGGAACCTGCTGGGCGGTGGATGATATTCGTTACGTCGGTGACTGGCCGCACGCCGGTGGCGGATCGCTCAGCCAGCTGCTGGAAGAGAAGAAATAGCTGTTCAATTTTACAGCACCCAGTTCTAAACATAAGCGCGCCGCATCTTTGCGGCGTTTTTTGTTAATTTTTCATCAATAAATTGCAGCCAGCGAGCCCTTCCCTGCGTTGACCTGCGCGATATTGTGCTACGCTTTTGGGACTTCACTGCTGTTTAATAAATTTTAACCCACCACAATTGCATAACTATTCTGGTGACGTTAAGATTCGCGGCACTAATTACTATTCATTTTTTGCGCATGAGTATTCAACTAAACGCCATAAACTGTTTTTACGGTGCCCATCAGGCACTGTTCGATATCAACCTGGCTTGTCCGCAGGGAGAGACGCTGGTGTTGCTCGGGCCGAGTGGCGCGGGTAAAAGTTCGCTCCTGCGCGTCCTCAATTTGCTGGAGCAGCCGCGTTCCGGCAGCTTGCAGATCGCCGGGAATCACTTCGACTTCAGCAAAGCGCCGTCAGACAGCGCAATCCGTGAACTGCGCCAAAACGTGGGCATGGTGTTCCAGCAATACAATCTGTGGCCTCACCTCACCGTGGTGCAGAATCTAATTGAAGCGCCGTGCCGCGTGCTCGGTCTCAGCAAAGACGCCGCGCGTGCGCGTGCCGACAAACTGCTGGAACGTCTGCGTCTGACCCCCTTTGCCGATCGTTTTCCATTGCATCTTTCTGGTGGCCAGCAACAACGTGTGGCGATTGCCCGCGCGTTGATGATGGAGCCGCAGGTGCTGTTGTTCGACGAACCTACCGCCGCGCTCGACCCTGAAATCACCGCGCAGATCGTCAGCATCATTCGTGAGCTGGCACAAACGCAGATCACCCAAGTGATTGTGACCCACGAAGTCGAGGTGGCGCGCAAAACCGCCAGCCGCGTGGTGTACATGGAGAACGGCCATATCGTTGAGCAAGGCGATGCCAGCCACTTTACACAGCCGCAAACCGAAGCGTTTGCACATTATCTTTCGCACTAAGTCAGGATGCATCTAATGAAAAAAGTCGTACTTGCTGCACTGCTTGCCGGTTTGAGCCTCAGCGCTTCTGCTGCGCAAACCCTGCGTTTTGCCACTGAAGCCTCTTATCCTCCGTTTGAATTTGTGGATTCGGATAACAAAATTCAGGGCTTCGATGTCGATCTGGCCAATGCGCTGTGTAAAGAGATTGATGCGACCTGTACTTTCACCAACCAGGCATTTGACAGCCTGATCCCCAGCCTGAAGTTCCGTCGTTTTGACGCGGTGATGGCGGGTATGGATATCACCCCAGAGCGTGAAAAGCAGGTGCTGTTCTCCAAGCCTTATTACGATAACTCCGCGATCTTTATTGCCCAGAAAGGCAAGCTGGCAAATGTGGATGCGCTGAAAGGAAAACGTGTTGGCGTTCAGAACGGCACCACGCACCAGAAATACCTGTCTGATAAACACAACGACATCACTGTTGTGCCTTACGACAGCTACCAGAACGCGGTTCTGGACCTGAAAAATGGCCGCATTGATGCGGTATTCGGTGACACCGCTGTGGTGAACGAATGGCTGAAACAGAACGCCAACCTCGCACCGCTGGGTGAGAAAGTGACGGATAAAGATTACTTCGGTACCGGTCTGGGTATCGCCGTCCGTCAGGGCAACACCGATCTGCAGGGCAAATTCAACACCGCTCTGGAGAAGATCAAAGCTGACGGCACTTACAAAACCATCTACAACAAATGGTTCCAGCAGTAATCCCTGATGAATGAAATGATTCCACTCGCAAGCGCCGCCGGCATGACTGTCGGCCTTGCTGTTTGTGCACTGATCGCCGGCCTTGTGCTGGCGATGATTTTTGCTGGCTGGGAAACTGTCCGCTGGAAACCGCTGGCGTGGCTTGGCACAGCACTGGTGACGCTGATTCGTGGCTTACCCGAAATTCTGGTGGTGCTGTTTGTCTATTTTGGCGCTTCGCAGCTCTTACTGACCTTGTCCGACGGCTTCCAGATCAATCTGGGCTTGTTCAGCATTCCCGTGCAGGTGCAGATTGAAAACTTCGACGTCAGCCCGTTCCTGTGCGGCGTCATTGCCCTGGCGATGCTTTATTCGGCCTACGCCTCCCAAACGCTGCGTGGTGCATTGAAAGCCGTGCCGGTGGGCCAATGGGAATCCGGCCAGGCGTTGGGCATGAAGAAGTCGGCAATTTTCTTTCGACTGATCATGCCGCAAATGTGGCGTCATGCGCTGCCGGGTCTCGGCAATCAGTGGTTGGTGCTGCTGAAAGATACTGCGCTGGTGTCGCTGATTAGCGTGAATGACATCATGCTGCAAACCAAAAGCATTGCCACGCGCACCCAGGAACCCTTTACCTGGTATCTGGTGGCTGCCGCCGTCTACCTGATTATTACGCTGTTCAGTCAGGCGATACTGCGCCGTATTGAATCACGCACCACGCGTTTCGAGCGGGGGGCCTGACGCATGCTGGATTACTTACCCGAACTTCTGAAAGGGCTGCACACCAGTCTCACCTTGACCGTGGCATCACTGATTGCCGCGCTGGTGCTGTCGCTGCTGTGTACCATCGTGCTCTCACTGAAAGTCCCGGTGCTGAACTGGCTGGTGAAAGGCTACATCACGGTGTTCACCGGCACGCCGCTGCTGGTGCAAATCTTCCTGATTTATTACGGTCCCGGCCAGTTTCCCAGTATTCAGAATGTGCCCTGGTTATGGCATCTGCTGTCACAGCCCTGGCTGTGCGCGCTGATTGCGTTGTCGCTCAACAGCGCTGCCTATACCACTCAGCTATTTTACGGTGCAGTACGCGCCATCCCTTCGGGTCAATGGCAATCCTGCGCTGCGCTGGGGATGAACCGTAAAGACACGCTGCGTATCCTGCTGCCGTATGCATTTAAACGCGCCCTCTCCTCTTACTCAAACGAAGTCGTTTTAGTGTTTAAGAGCACTTCACTGGCGTACACCATTACGCTGATGGAAGTGATGGGGCATGGGCAATTGCTGTATGGCCGCACTTATGACATCACGGTATATGCTGCTGCCGGGCTGATCTATCTGGTGGTCAACGGTTTGCTCACGCTGATGATGCGTTTAATCGAAAAGCGCGCATTGGCATTCGAACAGCGTAATTGATTGCCGTATTGGCGCGATTTATCGCGTTTGTCTGAGGTGAAAGTGCTGCGGACAAACGCTCAATATCTCGCGCTACTACGGACCTCAACTGGCCATTTAATTTTTTAATCATAATATTTGCATATAAATTCATTTACTGGCATCGTGTAACCCGTTCTATCTCTGGCATGGTTTACAGGAGTCACATAATGAAAAAATGGATTATTGCTGCGGCGCTGGCAACACTGGCAATGAATGCTTATGCGGCGGAAAAAATCCGCTTCGCCTCTTCTGCGACCTATCCCCCGTTTGAATCCCTCGACCACGACAACCAAATCGTTGGCTTCGATATCGATCTGGCTAAAGCCTTATGTCAGCAAATGAAAGCGGATTGCACCTTCACCAATAACGCGTTTGACAGTCTGATCCCTTCGCTGAAGTTTCGTCGTTATGATGCGGTTATCTCGGGTATGGATATTACCGCCGAGCGCAGCAAACAGGTCGATTTCACTCAGCCCTACTACGCCAATTCCGCGATTGTGATTGCACATAAAGGCCAGTACACCGACTTCAGCCAACTGAAAGGCAAGCGTGTCGGCGTGGAGAATGGCACTACGCATCAGAAATACCTGCTGGAGAAACATCCTGAAGTGATCGCCGTAGCCTATGACAGCTACCAGAATGCGATTCTCGATCTGAAAAATGGTCGTCTGAACGGCGTGTTTGGCGATAGCGCGGTGGTGAATCAGTGGCTGAAGGCCAACGACGATCTCAGTGCGGTGGGTGAACATATCACCGATACCGAATACTTCGGCACCGGCTTAGGCATTGCGGTGCGCAAAGGCAATGCAACGCTACTGAAAGAGATGAATGATGCGTTGGTGGCGCTGAAAGCCGATGGCACCTGGCAGCAAATCAATCAGAAGTGGTTCCCGGAATAAGCATTATGGAGCAGCGTGGCGTGCCATCTGGCAGGTTCTGCACGTCCTCAGTTCAGGCGGCAGCTACGCGGCTCCACCCTTCTTAATCAGCAACGTCAGCACTTCAAAGTGTGCGGTGTGTGGGAACATATCAAACAGCTGGACGCGGCTCACCGCGTAATCCGCCAGACGCGCAATATCCTGCGCCATCGTGCTGGGATTGCAGCTCGAATAGAGAATGTAATCTGGCGCCATCTCACTGAGATAAGCACACAGCTCAGCCCCAATCCCGCGACGCGGTGGATTCACCAACACCAACTGTGGCACCTGCTCACGCGATGTGGCGAACTGGGTCGAATCCAGCGCGGCGAAACTCACCTTATCGAGTCCTAACTGTTCAGCCGACTGCTGCGCACAGGCAATGGCTTCCGCACTGATCTCAATACCGGTCAGCTGCATCTCGGGCGTGGCACAGTGCAAGCCGAAACCGCCCACGCCGCAGAACAGATCCCACATGCTGGACACCGGCAGCTCTGCGACCCAATCACGCGCCGTGGCATACAAATCGGCGGCGACCTGCGGGTTAGTCTGGAAGAAACTCTGCGGACGAATATACAGCGGCACCTGATTGAAACACTCAGCCAGCGCCTGGTCCGGCGTCAACGCAATCTCTTCATCCCCTTCCAGAATCGCCATATGCACCGGCTGAATGTTGGCGGAGATCACTTTCAACTGCGGCAACTGCTGCTGCAGCCAGGGTAAAGCCGCGCGTAACTGCTCAAGCTTGCTGGTGGATCGCAGCACAAACCGCAGCATCATGCCACCTTGCGAACTCTCGGTCAGCAGCAGGAATTTCAGTTCACCGCGTTTTCGCGCCACGTTGTAGGGCGTTAATCCGGCGCGGGCAATAAAAGGTTTCAGCACATCGAACACCGGCGCAAAGCTGGCGGGATAGAGCGGGCAATCGCACAGATCAACCGGTGCGCCATCACGCGCCACCATGCCAAAAATCGGCCGCTCAACGCTGCCACTCACCACCATTTTGGCTTTATTACGAAAACCTTGCAGTGCGGAGGTCACCGGCGGTAAATACTCGGCCACTGCGGTCTGCGACAGTAACTGCTCGAGTAGCGACTGCTTCTCGCTGAGCTGCTGCGGATAGGGTTTCTCCAGCCACTGGCACGAACGACAGCGACCGGCATCATAAAGCGCGCAATGCATGGAAAGACCTGTATTCAGAATCGGGAGAAAAATCGGGGGCAGATTGTATCACCGGGCGCGGAAAAATGCGCGACTGCTGGCCGGCACAAACAATAGCAGTAACACCAGCGCATCCGGCACTTTCTGCATCAGCGTGTGATGGATGATCTGTGCGTTAGTTTCACCGGGAATACTGAAGATTTCCGGGTAGATCCATCCAACGGACGCCATCAGCATATAACCGAGCACGATAATTTGCGCCATCACATAACCCCAGCGCCCGCGATTGCTGCCGCGCAGCAGGGTAAAGGCACAGCGCAGTTCAAACAAAAAGATTAGCTGACTGGCGATAAAAATTAGCGTGGAATCCCACGCCTGCGCGCTGCGGTGGACAAAGTTAGCCATTTCGTCGTAACCCAGTTCATTGGCCAGCATCAGCACGCTGAGACAGCGCGTGGCAATGATGGCGATCCCCGCCACCATCACCGGTGCAGGCGTAGAATTTGCCATCGCGTTTTTGAGGGTTTCCGACATGGTTTGACTCCGTAACCATAAAAAAACGGGCCATTAAACCGGCCCGTTCTTATATTGGCAAATGTTACGGCTTTCAGCCACGTTTAGCTTTCTGAATATCGCGTAAACGTTGCTTTTCTTCGTGCGCCATAAAGCGCCAGGCGATGAAACCGACCAGGCCGACGACAAACAAAATCAATGAGGCTAACGCATTGATCTCAGGATTGACGCCGCGTCGCACGGTAGCAAAGATCGCCATCGGCAGCGTGGTGGCGCCCGGCCCGGTAACGAAGCTGGAAATCACCAGATCATCGAGTGACAGCGTAAAGGCCAGCAGCCAGCCGGTGACAATTGCCGGAGCAATCATTGGCACAGTAATCACGAAGAACACTTTGAGCGGCGTTGCCCCGAGATCCATCGCCGCCTCTTCAATGGAACGATCCAATTCACGCAGACGTGAGTTGATCACCACCGCCACATAAGCGGTACAGAAAGTGACGTGCGCCAGCCAGATGGTGAGCATGCCGCGATCGCTTGGCCAGCCAAAGGTGTTGCCCATTGCTACAAACAGCAGCAGCAGTGACAACCCGGTGATCACATCCGGCATGACCAGCGGTGCGGTGAGCATAAATGCAAAACCGCTATGCCCACGGAAACGGCCGAAACGCACGATGATCACCGCCGCCATAGTGCCCAACACCACCGCCATAGTGGCCGAGAGCGCGGCGATGGTCAGGCTGAGGCCAACGGCATCCAGCATCGCATCGTCCTGGAACAGCACTTTGTACCAGTGGAACGAGAAGCTCTCCCATACGGTGACCAGTTGCGAGCTGTTGAAGGAGTAAACCACCAGCAGCAGCATCGGCGCGTAAAGGAACATGAAACACAGCACCAGAATGGCCGTGCGCCATGGAGAGCGAATGGTGGGTAACTGATTCATTCCTTCTCTCCTAACTCACGGTTTTGATGCTTGTGGAACCAGATGATCGGCAGAATCAGAATCAACAGAATAATCACCGCCAGCGCCGAAGCCACCGGCCAGTCACGGTTGTTAAAGAACTCCTGCCACAGGATACGGCCGATCATGATGCTGTCCGGCCCTCCCAGCAGTTCCGGGATCACGTACTCCCCCACCGCCGGAATAAACACCAGCATCGAACCGGCGATAATCCCGCCTTTGGTCAGCGGCACAATCACGCTAAAGAAGGTTTTTAGCGGACGCGCGCCAAGGTCCAACGAGGCTTCCACCAGCGAGTAGTCGATGCGTGTCAGCGCGGTATAGATCGGCAGCACCATAAACGGCAGATAGCAGTAAACAATGCCGATATACACCGCGGTATTGGTGTAAAGGATCACCAGAGGATGATCGATCACGCCCAACCACATCAGGAAGCGGTTAAGAATACCGTTGTTGTTCAGCAAACCCATCCACGCGTACACGCGCACCAGGAACGAGGTCCAGGAGGGCAAGATCACCAGCAACAGCAGGATGGTGCGCATTGAAGGCTTGCTGTGCGCTACCGCCCACGCCAGCGGATAACCGATCAGCAGACAGATCACGGTAGAAATCGCCGCCACCTTGAGCGAGGTCAGATAGGCTTCGGCATACAGCGGGTCGTCCGTCAACGTGATGTAGTTACCAAGATTCAGCACCAGGTTGAGCTGATCATCGGCCCAGGTCACCAGATCGGTGTATGGCGGAATGGCGCGCGCAATGTCGGCGAAACTGATCTTCAGGACGATCAGGAACGGCAGCAGAAACAGCAGGATCAGCCACAGGTAAGGCAGTGCGATCACCAGCTTGCGGCCATGCAGCATTTTAATGCGCGTGCCCCAGCGCTGCAGCGGTGTGCCCACCACTTCCGGCTCGCTGCGTTGAGAAATCTGGCTCATTACGCCTCCTTAAACCGTCAGAACCACACAGCTGTCGGCATCCCAGCACAGGCGAACTTCATCACCCCATGTTGGCGCACCTTTGCGGTAGCGATGTGCATTCTGCAGCTGCGCGCTGATCATCTGACCACTGCGCAGGCGAACGTGATAAATCGACAGGTCACCGAGATAAGCGATATGCACCACTTCGCCGACGGCAAAGTTGCAGCCATCTGCCGGTACGTCTTCGCACAGCATCACTTTTTCCGGACGCAGCGCGACGTGCACTGGCACGTTATCGATGATGGAGACATCAGTCTGCACTTTTAGCGGATGCACCAGGCCCGGCGCATCAATCACCACGCCATCTTCAGCACGCTCGCGTAGCAGGCCATCAAACACGTTGACCGATCCAATAAACTCGGCGCTATAGCGGCTGGTAGGATGCTCGTAGATCTCTTCCGGCTCACCAATCTGCACGAACTTACCGCGGTTCATTATGGCAATACGACCGGCCATGGTCATGGCTTCTTCCTGGTCGTGCGTCACCATCACGCAGGTCGCGCCGACGCGCTCCAGAATATCCACCACTTCATGCTGCATGCGGTCGCGCAGTTTTTTATCCAGCGCGCCCATCGGCTCATCCAGCAGCAGCAGCTTAGGGCGTTTCGCCAGGCTACGCGCCAGCGCCACACGCTGACGCTGACCGCCGGAAAGCTGATGCGGTTTACGCTTAGCAAATTCCTGCATATGCACCAGCGTCAGCATTTCGGTCACGCGGCTGCTGATTTCGCCTTTCGGCAATTTATCCTGCTTCAGTCCAAAGGCGATGTTCTGTTCCACCGTCATGTGCGGAAACAGCGCGTAGGACTGGAACATCATATTGATCGGGCGCTGATAAGGCGGAACGTGCGACAGGTCTTGCCCATCCAGCACAATCTGCCCACTGGTCGGTGGCTCAAAGCCCGCCAGCATGCGCAGCAAGGTCGATTTACCACAGCCGGAAGCACCCAGCAGGGCAAAAATCTCGCCTTTATAAATGGTCAGGCTGACATCATCCACGGCGTGCTGGCCGTCAAAAGATTTGGTCAGGTTGCGAATTTCCAGCAGCGGCGTTAACGCCTTAGCCGTTTTATTTGGGGGGCGGGGAATCGCGTCGTTCACTAACATTTCTCCGGCGCTAAGCGGTGTAGCGCGGCACAGCCAGCCGCTAAAATGGCACAACAGAGGCCATCACCGCACCTCTGTTGTCGTCTTCAGGTAACGAATCCGTTTAGAACGAATTACTTACCACTTTTTACTTTAGTCCATGCACGGGTGCGCGCACGATCCAGTTTCGGATCCTGGACTTTGAGCACAAACAGCTTGGCCATCGCATCCGGCGTTGGGAAGATGCCCGGATTGTTGCGCACATCGGCATTGATCAATGGCAGTGACGCCTTGTTGCCGTTGGCGTAGTTCATCTTGTTAGAGACATCCGCGATCACTTTTGGATCCATGATGTAGTTCAGCCACTGATAGGCTGCATCCAGATTCTTCGCGTCTTTCGGAATCGCCATCATATCGAAGAAGGCCAGAGCGCCCTCTTTCGGCACGCTGTAACCCAGGTGCACACCGTTGTTGGCTTTGGCTGCACGATCTTTCGCCTGCAGAATATCGCCAGACCAACCGATCGCCACACAGATGTTGCCATTCGCCAGGTCGTTAATGTACTGAGACGAGTGGAAGTAGCGGATATTAGGACGCAGCTTCAGCAGCAGATCGGTCGCGGCGCCGGTGTAATCTTTGGCGTCTGAACTGTTCGGATCTTTGCCGAGGTAGTTCAGCACTGTGGCGAAAATCTCTTCTGGTGCATCAAGGAAGGAAACACCACAGCTTTTTAGTTTTTCCAGGTTTTCTGGTTTCAGCACCAGATCCCAGCTGTTGACTGGCGCATCAGTACCCAGCGCGGCTTTCACCTTATCGACGTTGTAGCCGATACCGGTGGTGCCCCACAGATACGGAATCGCGTATTTGTTACCTGGATCATGCTGCGCGACTTTCGCCATCAAATCAGGATCGAGGTTTTTGTAATTTGGCAGCTTGCTCTTATCCAGCTCCTGGAAAACGCCTGATTGCAGCTGGCGTGCAAGGAAGCTGGAGGATGGCACCACAACGTCGTAGCCGGTAGAACCCGCCATCAGCTTGCCTTCCAACACTTCGTTGGAATCGAACACGTCGTAGACCACTTTGATACCGGTCTGCTTTTCAAAATTCGGCACGGTATCGGCCGAGATATAATCTGACCAGTTATATACGTGCAGCGTTTTATCTTCTGCCTGAGCACCAGCGGCCGCAGCCATCAGCACACCAGCAACCACACCTGGCAACCATTTTTTACGTTGGTTGAACATGTTTTCCATCCTCCTGAGGGGGTCATCACAACGCTGCATACACGCGATCCGGACGTTGCGTTTTCTGTTTAATCACAGGCACACAATGAATCAATATTCAGCGGGAGTTTAATAGCAAAAACCTATACCTGTGCTGAGGTTGCACGTCTCAAGCAGCCCCGCAAGAATAGCCCCCCTGATTCAGGCGTGCCAGATCCCAGCGTAAAAAACGCCTTTTTGCGATAAGTTATGCATGTTTCTGCTATGGGCTTTGGCACTAGTGGCATAAAGCACGACTAATATCTGGCAATAAAGGGCAAAATGCAGAATAAAAAGTGGTGGGGCTAAAATGAAAACTGCCGCAAAAAGCGGCAGTTAGCGAGGCGGGAAGTTAGTGCAGCATGGCGTGACTGCTGGAACTGGGCTGTCGTTCCTCTTCTTCTTCGCCCACCATCAAAAGATTGTTGGCAAAGGCTTCCATGATCACCATGGAAACGCCCTCTTCACTTTGCTTCATAAAGTGCGAAAACTGGCCGAAGGTTAAGCCGGCAGTGGTACTGATCGACTGGCAGACAATCAGCTTGGGCAGATTGTCATCCTGAATATCGATAAAGGCTTTCACCGTGAGCGAACTGGCATTGATCTGCGATAAATCGCCGACCAAAGGAATCAGCGCTGTGGGTTTCACTTCCGCGAGGGCCGAGAAGAGGATGACGTTGTCCACCAGGTCGATTTTTGCATCAAACACCCCGTCAAAATTCTGCATGTGCGGCAGGTGCAGTGCCTGACAGGCATCGCATTCGAACCAGGTGATATTTTGTTGATCCAGCCAGCGACGCAGGATGTCGATGTCAGGAACGACCAGTGAATCCATCGTTATGTCCTGTGGGGTGAAGAAATAAGCGCCTTAGCTTACGGAAAAAGTCTATCTGATGCCACGAAAACCACGTAAAAGCGCGCCTAGCCCCCGGTTTTAAGACGATAGCCGGGGCAAGCATGCGCTTCTACCCACTTAATCATCATGGAAGCAATGTCCAGACCGGTGATGCCCTCAATGCCCTCAAGCCCTGGAGAGGCATTGACCTCCATCACCAGTGGGCCGCGATTGGCACGTAAAATATCCACTCCCGCCACTTCCAGTCCCAGCGTGGATGCGGCTTTCACCGCGATTTCACGCTCTTGTTCCGTGATGGTGACGACATGCGCTTTACCACCACGATGGAGATTGGAGCGAAAATCCCCCTCTTTCGCTTCACGCTCAATCGACGCCACCACCTCATTGCCGATCACCAGACAGCGAATATCTCGCCCCTGCGCTTCTTTGATAAATTCCTGCACCAGAATATGGGCATTAAGGCCACGAAAGGCATCGATCACGCTCTCTGCCGCCTGGCGCGTTTCCGCCAGCACCACGCCAATCCCCTGCGTGCCCTCCACCAATTTCACCACCAGCGGCGCGCCACCGACCATGGCAATCACATCCTGGGTATCGTCAGGCGAAGAGGCAAAACCGGTGATGGGCATATCAATGCCTTCCCGCGCCAGCAACTGCAGCGAACGCAGCTTGTCACGCGCCCGGGTGATGGCGACCGATTCATTCAGCGGATAGCTGCCCAACATCTCAAACTGGCGCAGCACCGCCGTACCATAAAAGGTGGTCGCCGTCCCAATACGCGGGATAACGGCATCAAAATGACCCAGCGGTTCGCCACGATAATGCACCGCTGGCGAATCGGAGTTGATGTTCATGTAGCAGGAGAGCGGATCGATCATCTGCACCTGATGGCCACGCTCTTCCGCGGCGTCACGCAGACGCTTACACGAATATAGCGTTCCATCGCGTGTGAGAATGGCCATTTTCATTGCAGAATTCCTTGTGCTTAGCGCGTTGCCCAGCCCTGTTGATGCAGATAATCCAGCATAAACGGACGCGTTTCTTTGATGATCAGGCGTTGAATCAGTTCGCTCCAGGTTTCCGAACGCTGGTTGCTGTCACGCTGCTGATAATAAGCGGTGATTTGGTTATCGTACTGGGCCAGCACGCTTTTATCGACAGGCTG
This sequence comes from Erwinia sp. S63, assembly GCF_016625195.1. Classification (GTDB taxonomy): domain Bacteria; phylum Pseudomonadota; class Gammaproteobacteria; order Enterobacterales; family Enterobacteriaceae; genus Pantoea. Next base: position 80,322 of record NZ_JACVUP010000002.1, on the reverse strand, counting down.
ATAACGATTTTCATGCACCAGCATTGCCGCTGGCATACGCGGTTTCACATCGGGTGCGGAGGCTGGATGGCCGATGCAGAAGCCAAACAGTGGCAGCACAAATTTCGGCAGTTCCAGCAAATCGGTGACTTGCGCAATGCTATTACGGATGCCACCAATAAACACACCACCCAGCCCCAGCGACTCCGCCGCGACCATCGCGTTTTGTGCCATCAATGCGGTATCCACACAGCCCAACAACAGCTGTTCGGCGCGTCCGAGATGCGCATCCGGGCAAATCTGCTGGTGACGATTAAAGTCGGCACAAAACACCCAAAACTCAGCGGCGGCGCTCACCCATGGCTGCCCGCCGGTAAGTTGCACCAGCTGATCACGCTTTTCCTGGTCGGTAATGCGAATAATCGAGGAGCATTGTAAAAAACTGGAGGTCGAGGCCGCTTGTGCTGCAGCGATGATCGCGCTGCGCTGAGCATCATCAATGCCCTGCTCGGTAAAGGCGCGAATGGAACGGTGGCTGCACAGTAAATCTATGGTCGGCGTCATAATCCTCTCCGGTTACTTCTTTTTGTGGTTGTGATTGAACAACTGCGGCGCCATCGCCCGCGCCGTGCGCCACATCATCAGCCAGGCGGCAGGCAGCATCAGCGCAATGCCAAGGAAAAACAGCAGCGTCGCCAGTGACTTCTGCGCCATAAAATCGGGTGCCGCGATCCAGCCATTAACCAGTAATAGCGCGCCAATCACTGCGAGCACGCCAAGGACTTCCAACAGCAAAACCGGTTTCGGCAACGTGGCCAGATTACGCATGGGCGATTTCCTCAGTTGCTCAATTTGTTAGTCGCATTTTAGACCCGAATATTTCGCTCTGCAGCAAGGCACAGCTCTCCCCAGCGACTTAACTGGAGTAAAACGCGTCTGCGCAGTGAAGTATGATGGGCATAGATTGCGGTCATTAGAGTAACAGGCATTTTCTTCTTTGCTTAAGCAGGATGGGCGGGCATGATGTTAGCCATTATTCACGCTGTTCTGTGAAACTGGTCACAAAACAGCAGCGGAAGGAGAGAAGCAATGATTGCAGTGATTTTTGGCCGTTCAAGCTGCCCATACTGCGTACGTGCGAAAGAGTTAGCCACCAAGCTGACCAGCGAGCGCGATGATTTCAACTATCAGTACGTCGATATTCAGGCGACCGGCATCACCAAGGCCGATCTGGAAGCACGTGCCGGCAAACCGGTAACCACCGTGCCGCAGATTTTCCTTGATGATCAGCACATCGGTGGTTACACCGAATTTGCGGCCTGGACTAAAGAAAATCTGGGTGTAGAAGCCTAAGCAAACGGGCCTGCGGGCCCGTTTTTGATCGTGCTATTCGGCACGCATCGCCAGCATAATCCGCATCAGGCGGATCAGTAACGCCCCGCACCCTGCCCAAAACAGCGCACTCAAACTCCATGCAACAATCAACCACCAGCTGTGCATCTGCGTGACGGTGAGCCACATCCAGGCCATGCCCAAGAGCGTGCCCACCAGCGCGATCCACAGTGTACTGATTAACGGACTATCCGGCTGCAACACCGCCATTAACATGCCCGGCAATAAAAACAGCAATAGTTCAGGCTGTCCCCGCATCGCTTGTTCCGCGGCAACCGCCCAAAAATGATGTGCAAAAATAAACACCAGCGTATAAAGCATCATACCCAGAACCGATGCTGGCCAGCGATTATTGCGCTGCAACATAACCATCCTCAACTTTGTTGTTAACAATATTGAAACGTTTACTGCCCTGATGCGCACAAGTGGAAATAAAAAGAAACAGCCGCTGGCAGAAGGATTAAAAACTGCTGATAGCTGAGGAAGTTATTTATGATTAGAATGACGCCGTTTTAAATAATGGTCTGCACCTTCCTGGCGGCAAGGACATTCACAGCTGCCACAAGATAGCGAAAAAAGGCCCTTTCATCAACTTGTTACAGGTAAAGAAGAAGTTAAACCGTGAACATTAACGTCGCAGAATTGTTAAGCGGAAATGACGTTCTGTTATTATTTGTCGTCTTAGCCCTTGGGCTGTGCTTAGGCAAATTACGTCTCGGCTCGGTACAGCTAGGAAATTCCATTGGTGTCCTCGTTGTTTCATTGATTTTAGGTCAGCAGCACTTTGCGATAAATACCGATGCACTCAGTCTCGGCTTTATGTTGTTTATTTTTTGTGTCGGTGTTGAAGCCGGACCTAACTTTTTCTCGATCTTTTTCCGCGACGGTAAAAACTACTTCCTTCTTGCCATTGTTATGGTGGTCAGCGCCCTGCTCGTTGCGTTGGGACTCGGCAAAGTGTTCGGCTGGGATATTGGTCTCACGGCAGGCATGCTGGCCGGTTCCATGACGTCCACTCCGGTACTGGTTGGCGCGGGTGACACGCTGCGACAAAGCATCAGTGACAGCCATCAGCTCAGCATGATGCAGGATAACCTCAGCCTCGGTTACGCCCTCACCTATTTAATTGGTCTGGTCAGCCTGATCTTTGGCGCTCGCTATCTGCCTCGTCTGCAACATCAGGACTTACCCACCTGCGCGCAGCAGATTGCGCGGGAACGCGGTCTGGATGCTGACAGCCAGCGCAAAGTGTTCCTGCCGGTGATCCGCGCCTATCGCGTTGGCCCGGAACTGGTGGAATGGAGCGGCGGTAAAAACCTGCGCGAGCTGGGCATTCATCGTCAGACCGGCTGCTACATTGAACGCCTGCGCCGTAACGGTATTCTCGCCAGTCCGGATGGGGATGCGATGCTACAACTCGGCGATGAGATCTCGCTGGTGGGCTATCCCGACGCGCATGCCCGCCTCGATGCCAGCTTCCGTAACGGCAAAGAGGTGTTCGACCGCGATTTGCTCGACATGCGCATCGTCACCGAAGAGATTGTGGTGAAGAACCACAATGCGGTGAATAAACGCCTGAGCCATTTGAAACTCACCGATCACGGCTGCTTCCTTAACCGGGTGATTCGCAGCCAGATTGAGATGCCGATTGATGACAGCATCATGCTGAACAAAGGCGATGTACTGCAGGTGAGCGGTGAAGCGCGCCGTGTGAAAAGCCTGGCGGATCGCATCGGCTTTATTGCGATTCACAGTCAGATGACCGATCTGCTGGCCTTCTGCGCTTTCTTTATCATTGGGTTGATGATCGGCATGATCACCTTCCAGTTCAGCAACTTCAGCTTTGGCATCGGTAACGCCGCCGGTTTGCTGTTCGCGGGTATCATGCTCGGCTTCCTGCGCGCCAACCATCCGACCTTTGGCTACATTCCGCAAGGGGCGCTGACCATGGTGAAAGAGTTCGGTTTGATGGTGTTTATGGCGGGTGTCGGCCTGAGCGCTGGCAGCGGCCTGCAACATGGCCTCGGCAGCGCGGGAGCCTTGATGTTGCTCAGCGGCCTGCTGGTGAGTCTGATTCCGGTGGTGATTTGCTATCTGTTTGGCGCCTACGTGCTGCGCATGAACCGCGCGCTGCTGTTTGGTGCCATCATGGGCGCGCGCACCTGTGCCCCGGCCATGGAGATTATCAGCGATACCGCACGCAGTAGCATTCCGGCACTCGGCTATGCAGGAACTTATGCGATTGCTAACGTTTTGCTGACGCTCGCCGGCACGCTTATTGTGATAATTTGGCCGCTTTTGCCTTTTTAAAAATATTTTTACCCCGTTCAGAACTTTCTATTTGGGGCGCAGTCTGAATAAGTGCCACTGCTTTTCTTTGAAATCCCCAAATTGTGGAGCCCGCCGGTCACTGACTTGCGGGTTTTTTTATGTCTGTTTTACCTGCCGCTTAAGGTTCTCCTAAGCGTAAATTGCGACCCTGCCACTCTGGTTTCGCTATTTTCCAATATTCATGCAACTTTCATCAAAGTTAAACACTCAAACAACCCGCGATAAGATTAAGAGCCCGACTATTTATTGTTTGTCGAGACGCTTTTACGCTATCAACTTTATTTTACTGGCAATTTCGGCACTGGTGTTTATGTGGTGGTCACGCCACGAAAGCCTGGATATCGCCATCAGCCAGCGGTGGTTTGACCCACAGACGATGTCATTTCCGTTGCAGCACAATCGCTGGCTGGATCTGATCAATCATCGCTTGTTCAAGGATGTGATCATCGCCGGTGCGGTATTGATGTTGCTGCGCGGTGTGCAGAAGCGCGATGGTCGTCGCGTGCTGGTGGCCCTGCTGTTTGGTATGGGGCCATTAGTGGTGGGCATCCTGAAGGCGCACAGCGCGCACTCCTGTCCGTGGGATTTGGCGATGTTTGGCGGTAAGGCAGCCAGTTTTGTGCTGCTGGATCCCACCCCGGTCAATAGCGGTCCGGGGCAATGTTTCCCAGGCGGTCACGCTTCCAGCGGCTTTGCCCTGATGGCGCTGTTCTTCCTGTGGTGGCCCGAGCGTCCACGCCGCGCCGTGCTGGCGCTGTTGTTCGGTATCGCGGTGGGCTTACTGATGGGATACGGACAGGTGATGCGCGGTGCCCACTTTTTCTCTCACAACTTGTGGGCTGGCTGGTGGGTGTGGCTGAGCCAGATGCTGATTTTTGCTGGTGTTTCTTTTTGGGTAGACAAGATGAGGAAAAGCAAACGTGATGGAAGCGCTCAACCATAGCCTGTTTCTATGGATCAACGCCACGACGGATTCACCGCCATGGTTGATTAACCTGGCGACCTTTATCGCCAAAGATGTGATTGCCATTGTCCCACTGCTGATTGTGGCCTTGTGGTTTTGGGGACCGCGTGAGCAGGTGCAATCTCAACGCGCGCTGGTTCTGAAAACCGGCATGGCGCTGATTTACGCGTTAAGTATTTCCTGGTGTGTCGGCCAGCTGCTGCCACATCCGCGCCCGTTTGCCATTGGCTTCGGACATCAATTCCTGGCACACGCCGCCGATGACTCTTACCCCAGCGATCATGGCACCACCATCTTCACCTTTGCGCTGGCGTTTATCTTCTGGCACCGACTGTGGTCAGGGGTGATTTTACTGGCGGTCGGCAGCACCATTGCCTGGTCGCGCGTCTATCTGGGCGTGCATTGGCCAATGGATATGCTGGGCGGATTTTTGGTGGGTCTGCTGGCGTGTCTGGCTTCGCATATGGCGTGGCAGCTGTATGGCGACCGCATGCTGGCGTTCACCCATCAGGTGTATCGCACGCTGTTTGCTACGCCGATTAAGAAAGGCTGGGTGCGCGGGTAATGCTAAGAGCGGCCCGTTCGGGTCGCCCTGATGCTGATTAGCTAAACCACTTCCCAAACCAGCCGTTGAATTTCATCATAATGAAGTCCCAGATACGGCCAATAAATCCGCCCTCCGGCACCGCTTCCATCACCACCAGCGGACGCTGATCCACGGTTTTGCCATCCAGCTGGAAATCAATAGTACCCACCACCTGATTCTTCTCCAGTGGCGCTTCCAGCTGCGGTGAATTCAGGGTGAAACTCGCCTTGAGGTTCTTCATCTGCCCTTTCGGCACGGTGATCGCTGCGTCTTTCGCGACACCGAGATTGACCTGACTCTGCTCACCGAACCACACCCGCTGCTGGGCAAAAGGCTTGTCGCTTTTAATCGGTGTCACGGTCTCGTAGAAACGGAAACCCCACGTGAGGAGCTTCTCACTTTCACGGAAGCGAATCGCATCGGTTTGCGTGCCCAGTACTACCGAGATCAAACGCATGTCTCCGTCCACGGCGGACGCGACCAGGTTATTACCCGCGCCCGAAGTGTGTCCGGTTTTAATCCCATCCACCTTCAGGTTACTGCTCCACAACAGGCGGTTACGATTCATCTGCTTGATGTGATTAAAGGTGAACTCTTTCTCACTGTTTAACGCATACTCTTCAGGCACATCGCTGATCAGACGCTGGCCGATAATCGCCATATCGCGCGCGGTACTGTATTGCCCATCGGCATCCAGCCCGTGCACGGTCATAAAGTGGGTATTCTGTAATCCAAACGCCTTAACGTAGTTGTTCATCAGACCGATAAACGAGTCCTGGCTTCCGGCGACATAATCGGCCAGCGCGATGCAGGCATCATTGCCTGACTGAATCACCACGCCCTTGTTGAGTTCAGAAACCGGAATACGGTCACCGGGTTTGAGGAACATCAGCGAAGAGCCGCGCAGTTTCGGGTTGCCGGTTGCCCATGCATCCTGGCCGATAGTCACCAGGTCATCGTTGTGGATCTTGCCGGCTTTTAGCGCCTGGCCGACCACGTAGCTGGTCATCATTTTGGTCAGGCTGGCGGGGTCCAACCGCTGGTCGGCATTGGACTCAGCCAATACCTTGCCGCTGTTGTAGTCCATCAGAACCCAGGCTTTGGCCTCAATTTGCGGTGCGGCAGGCGCCTGTTCAGCCTGAGTGGTGACGGGAAGAAAAAGCACTAATAATGAAGTGGCAGCCAGTGGCCGCAAGGCAGAAATGACGGAGTTTTTTCTCATGAGCGTGACCAGATTGTCCTTGTTAAATCATGGTTTTCTAGCAGGTAAGACATGTCTTATTAAAAGCTACACGCTTACCACCTGCGAACAAAACCGTCCAACCGTAAAGTTTTATAGAGTTTATTAGAGTAACCCTGGCACCAACCCCGATGCGCTGCCACTTTTACTGTTCAGCCGTAGTGGAAAAAGTGAGAGAAATTCCGATTTTTCGCAGAACGGTTAAGCCAGTCACAAAATTCCGCTAACCTGATGCCAATCAGCCCGAGGAGAACCACGATGGACTTAGCCGTTTTCGATCTGGACGAAACCCTGATTTGTGAAGACAGTACCAGCCTGTGGCTGCGCTGGCTGGTTTCACAGGGATTTGCCCCCGAATCACTCATCTCTCAGGAACAGGCCCTAATGGAGAAATACCATGCCGGCACCTTGTCGATTGAAGAGTACATGAGCACCACGCTTTCCCCGCTCGCCGGCATGGCGACCCTGACGGTTGAGGGTTGGGTACGGCGTTTCATCCATCGCGATATTCTGCCACGCGTCTTCCCCGCCGCACGGGAACGCATTAACTGGCATCAGCAGCGCGGCGACACCGTGATGATCATTACCGCCAGCGGCGATCATCTGGCGGTACCGATTGCGCAACGTCTGGGGGTACACGGTGCGTTGGCGATTGGCGTTGAAGTGGTAGACGAGCGCTACAGCGGCCAGATTTACGGCACCGCCACCTATCGTGAAGGGAAAGTCACCCGCCTGAGCGACTGGAAAGCTTTGCAACAGGATCAACGTTTTGATCGTACATGGGCATACAGCGACTCCATGAACGATTTACCTCTGCTCAACCACGCGGATCACGCCTGGGTGATTAACCCTAATGCGCTGCTGCTGGAGCAAGCACAGCAGCGCGGTTGGGAAGTATGCAACTGGGTGCGTTAAGTTAACCGCGCGAGGCGCTGGCGGGTTCCGCCAGCCCTACTTTTAACAGCTTGCCGTTAGCTTCATCGGTGAGCACATAGAGATAACCATCCGGCCCCTGACGCACGTCGCGAATACGTTCACCACGATCCTCCAGCAGTCGCTGCTCTTCAACCACCTTTTCACCGTTCACCCGCAGGCGAATCAGGCTTTTTTCCTTCAGTGCGCCGATAAACAGCGAGTTTTTCCACTGTGGGAAACGCGCGCTGTTGTAGAACGCCATCCCGCTGATAGCCGGTGACACTTTCCACCAGAACTGCGGTTGTTCCGTACCTGCCACGTGCGTGCCCTGCGCTTCTGGCACTTTCTGTCCGCTGTAATCAATGCCGTAGGTGGCCAATGGCCAGCCGTAATTTTTACCTTTCTGTGGAATGTTCACTTCATCGCCGCCGCGCGGGCCGTGTTCACTCTCCCACATTTGCTGCGTCCACGGATTGAAAGCTAATCCCTGTGGATTGCGCATGCCGTAAGACCAGATTTCTCCACGCGCGTCTTTACGCTGTACAAACGGATTGTCTGCCGGGATTTCACCATTCTGCGTCAAGCGCACGATTTTACCTGAGAGCTTATCGAGCTGTTGGGCACTCAAACTGGAAAAGTTGTCGCCAAAGGCAATGTAGAGATAGCCTTGTCCATCAAATGCGAGGCGAGTTCCCATGTTGGCGCCGCTAGAGAGCTTGGGGGTCTGCTCCAGCACCACTTTGAAGTCGCTCAACTGGCGATTATCGTCGCTGAGTCGACCATAGCCGACCACACCGCCCGCTCGCCCCTCAGCATCTGCCGTGGTGTAACTGAGCCACACGCGGCGGCTCTGGGCGAAATCCGGTGCCAGCACCACATCCAGCAAGCCGCCCTGACGATTTGCCCACACTTTGGGTACGCCGCTAATGGGTTGCGACAAGCCTTTTCCCGGCTGCCAACTGCGGAGTTGCCCGGAGCGTTCGGTAATTAACAACGTTTGATTGTCAGGCAGGAAAGCCACTGACCACGGATGATCAAGTTTGTCCTGTAGTACCTGAACCTGAACATCAGCAGCCAGGGTCGAATGGGCATAGCTCAATGCGCCAAGCAACAGCGCGACAGGCAGTAAACGCATGGGATTCTCCTTTATCACGGTCTGCCGTTAAGGGTAGTCAGCCCGTAAGAAAGGATGTGCAGGATTTACAAAACATTAAGCCCGACATAGCGCCGGGCGTCGGGATTAAGGCGCGGAGAAGGCCACTACATCACGCACCATCTCATCGATGCCTGGACGCACATCGTTGAGCGTAATCGGCGCGCTGTTGTTGGGCAGTGACTTGCCGAAGGCCTTACGTACGGCTTTGATCATCGGTTTTCCGGTCTGCGCATCGACCGCTTCCACCTCCAGGAACAGCGCACTGTTCTGGGTGCGATGGCCGGTGGCCGCCATGGTGCTGGCGACAACCGCCGCAATCGGCACCACTTCATAGAACTGCATTCCTTCGTTTTCTGCCGTCACGGCGGTGATGGCGCTTTTCACCCTGAGCGTATGTGCACCTGGCTTGCCCACCACCGGTTTACGTTCTGCGACCGCGCGTTTTAACTGGCTATCGGTGTACTGACGGATTTGATCCAATGTCTGCTGGCTGATGCGTTCAGTCGGTCGCGCGGCGGGATAGTAAACCACGGGTTCGAACACCACGTTGGTGTAATCCGCGCTGTGGTAATCCGGCGAGATCCAGCGCAATGTCGGTTTACCGCTGGGTGACTGTTCAGATTTTAACTGGCTGTAATCGCCAAGAAATCCGGAAAACTGCTGCTTATCCGCGACATGAGAGGTACAACCTACCGCCAGCATAGCCAGCGTTAAAGCAGGAATATAAAGACGAAATCGCATGAGAATGCCCTTATAAGAGGTAAATCGCTTCTCAAGTGTAGAGCGCACGCTGCGCTTTGGCGGGAAATTTTCACAGAATGGGAGAAGAAACCACCTGCATTGCAGGTGGTTAGGGAATCACTCGAAGCAGGTCTCAGGATTCTCGGACAACGAAATGAAGCTCTCGCCGCCTTTGGTCAGGGCAATAATGCCGCCGCTCTCAATATCATAAACCCATCCATGCAGGCGTACTTTGCCTTTACGCAGCGCCACCGCTACCGAAGGGTGTGTTTTGATATTGTGCAACTGGGCAATCACGTTCTCTTTGACCATTTCATTGAGACGGGTTTCCACCGCTTCATAATTGCGCTCTTCCACCACAGCTTTCGCTGCATTGGCGTAGTGCAACCAGTGATCGACCGCTGGCATGCTTTCTAAATCCGCATTAGACGCGATGGCGTTCATGGCGCCACAGTTGGAGTGACCGCAAATGATGATTTCAGTCACGCCCAGCGCAACTACCGCATACTCAATCGTCGCGGACACACCACCCGGTTCGGGACCAAACGGCGGCACAATATTACCGGCGTTACGGATCACGAATAGCTGGCCTGGCTCGGATTGGGTGACTAATTCAGGCACCAGACGGCTGTCTGAGCAGGAGATAAACAGGGCTTTGGGATTCTGGTTTGACGCCAGACTTTTGAAAAGATCCTTCCTTTCAGGGAACACATTCTGTTGGAAATTCAGAAAACCTTTAACGATCTCTTGCATTTGTCTGCTCTCACTTTATCCGCATCTGCGCTGGCGGTACGATCTGCACCGTCAGCACGCGTTCAAATTCTTCAGTGCGGTGAATAACTTACAATCACCAACCGAACATTTAAGCAAAACAGGCTGGATTACACAACTCGGATCACCGGCGCACAGGTTAAGCGTACACCAAACTCGCGGGCCTGCTCAGGGTCAATCGTATAACCAACGCCCCGCTTTGGCGGATTCAATGAGCATGCCAATGGTGAAATCCGGCACAGCAACAGGCTCTGTTTTTTTGAAGGGATTGAGTGAGAACGGAGCTTCCGGAATGTACACGTTAATATCGAAATTTTCAGGCTTAACGTCAAACTGTTGAAAATATGCCGCCATGAGATCTTCCAGCTCTGCCACATCAATATCGAGGTCAAAGTCCAGATCAGTTTCGGGTTTAAGCTCAACCATTTTATGATTGAGAAAATAAGTCCCCGCATAAGGACGAATGAACTCATATATTTGCTGCTCAAGAGTCATTACCATAATTTATCGTCCTCTCTGGCAATCAAGTTATCGTCTCAGTCAGGCAAGGCAGATAGGTAAGGTAACAGCCTTTACTGCTTTTCGAAATTTTCTCAATTAAGCCGCTTTTCACTGCATCTTCCCTATACATTTTCCCTCGCAACCTCTGTACAATCCCCCGCCTATCCACACTAATTATGATGAATTATTATCCTTATGAGCCATGTCAAAAATCCGCCGCGCGTAGGCTTCGTCTCACTCGGCTGCCCAAAAAACCTCGTCGACTCAGAACGCATCCTGACGGAACTGCGTACTGAAGGCTACGATGTGGTGCCACGCTACGATGATGCGGAGATCGTCATCGTTAACACCTGTGGATTTATTGATAGCGCCGTACAGGAATCACTGGAAGCGATCGGTGAAGCGCTGAACGAGAACGGCAAAGTGATCGTCACCGGTTGCCTGGGTGCCAAAGTGGATCAGATCCGCGAAGTGCATCCTAAGGTACTGGAAATCACCGGCCCGCATAGCTACGAGCAAGTGCTGTCGCACGTTCACACCTATGTGCCAAAGCCGGAACACAACCCGTTCCTGAGCCTGGTACCAGAGCAAGGCGTGAAACTGACGCCACGCCACTACGCTTACCTGAAAATTTCTGAAGGCTGCAACCATCGCTGCACCTTCTGCATTATCCCGTCCATGCGTGGCGATCTTGATAGCCGTCCGATTGGTTCGGTGCTGGATGAAGCCAAACGTCTGGTGGAGGCCGGCGTGAAAGAGCTGCTGGTGATCTCGCAAGACACCTCGGCTTACGGCGTTGACGTGAAACACCGCACCGGTTTCTGGAATGGATCCCCGGTGAAAACCAGCATGGTGAGCCTGTGCGAACAGCTGGCGAAACTCGGCGTGTGGGTGCGTCTGCATTATGTCTATCCGTATCCGCATGTGGATGACGTGATTCCGCTGATGGCCGAAGGCAAAATCCTGCCGTACCTCGATATCCCACTGCAGCACGCCAGCCCGCGCATTCTGAAGCTGATGAAGCGTCCTGGTGCGGTTGAACGGACGCTGGAGCGCATCAAACGCTGGCGTGAAATTTGCCCGGAACTGACGCTGCGTTCGACCTTTATCGTCGGCTTCCCCGGTGAAACCGAAGAAGATTTCCAGATGCTGCTCGACTTCCTGAAAGAAGCGCGCCTGGATCGCGTTGGCTGCTTCCAGTACAGCCCGGTTGAAGGCGCGACGGCCAACCAGCTGCCGGACCAGGTGCCAGAAGAGGTGAAGCAGGAGCGTTTCGATCGCTTTATGCAGCTGCAGCAGAAAATCTCCAGCGAACGTCTGCAGGAGAAAATCGGCCGTGAAGTGCTGGTACTGATCGATGAAGTGGATGAAGAAGGCGCGGTTGGCCGCAGCATGGCCGATGCACCTGAGATCGACGGCGCAGTGTATCTGAATGGCGATCGTCAGGTGAAAGTCGGTGATGTGGTGCGTGTCAAAGTTGAACACGCCGATGAGTACGATTTATGGGGTACGTGCGTTTAACCGTGCTGCTGCTGGTGCGCACGTTTGCGCGCCAGATAATCGGTGTCCGCTCTTAGCCGATCCCAGCATGATTTGAATATGGCCGCCGCTGCGGCCTTTTCTTTTTCTGTGGTACGCGGCAACTCGTTGCCGTCTGCATCATATTTACGCCCGCCTTTGTGATTGCTATAGCGACGTGCGCGGGTATATCCCATCTGAATAAATTTTCGCGCCATATCCATGCCGACAAAGTCGTCCTGTGCGCGATAGTCCTCAAACAACTGCATGATCTGAACGGAAGATTCCTGAGCCAGTTCCACGGTCCGGAAGCGCCAGAATGGCAGAATTTCGCTCTTGTAAGGCTCCACCATTAACACCCCCTGCTCACCGCGTCCAACCTGATAAAGGTCTGGCCGCTGTCGGAAATCGATATTCTTAAAGTCTTGTTCGTAATCAAAGGGTTTCACTGCATTTCTCCTGCACGACATTATCACTTACTGCAATTATTTTTTTGCGGCTCTTAAGCAATGTGCTTTTACACCGATAACTTCTCTACTAGCCTACTTTGCTCAGGGAAAATCATGTTAACGAAAATGAAAATTGTGACTGCCATCATATTGATGCTGTTGGTATTCACCGCTATGCAGGCCATCTCCGGCTCACTGTTTTTATCTTCCCTGATCGCTGGTCAGCATAATTTCACCGCCAGTAACCAGCTATCGCATCAACAACGTGAGTTCTCCGATAGTTGGCAAACGCTGGTGAAAACGCGCGTTATCATCAACCGCGTGGCGATTCGCATCCTGAAGAATCAGACCGATGATGCTTCACGCGCTGCCATCAACAAGCTGCTGGTTTCCGCGGGCGCCTCGCTTGATGAAGCGAAACAGCACTTTGACCGCTACAAAAGTGTCCCGCGTATTGCGGGGCAAAGCGCCGCCTCTGCCGAGCTTATCGAGAGCAAATTCGCGAACTATTACCAACTGCTGAATCAATCCGCGACCTTTCTGAAAGCCAACAACTACGCCGCTTATGGCGAGCTGGATGCACAGCAAGCGCAGGATGATTTGGAAGCGGCCTACAAGCAGTGGCGCGGTGACAACGTTCAGTTAATCAATTCCCGCGCTGCAGATAACGATAGCACTTATCAGCATATGCTGGTGATGGTTGCTGTGATGGCAGTGATTGTGGTGCTGTTGCTGCTGGTGGTTTGGCTGCTGGTTCGCCGCATCCTGTTGGCGCCGATGAAGCAAGTTCAGCAGCAGATGGAGCGCTTTGCCGATGGCGACCTTTCTGCCAGTCTCAAGATTGAAGGACACAGTGAAATGGCCGCCATTGCCGCGAGCCTCAATCATATGCAGCAAGCACTGCTGGGCACGATCAACAATGTGCGCGACAGTGCCGATGCCATTTTCGGCAGTGCCAGCGCTATCGCTAACGGTAATAACGATCTCTCCTCTCGCACCGAACAACAGGCCGCCTCGCTGGAAGAGACTGCCGCCAGCATGGAAGAGTTGACCGCAACGGTAAAACAAAACGCCGATAACGCGCGTCAGGCGACCCAGCTGGCGAAAACCGCCTCGGAAACCGCTGACAAAGGTGGGAATGTGGTGGACGGCGTGGTGAAAACCATGCGCGACATCGCCGACAGTTCGAAGAAAATCGCCGACATCACCAGCGTGATCGATGGCATTGCTTTCCAGACCAATATTCTGGCGCTGAATGCGGCTGTTGAAGCCGCACGCGCCGGTGAACAAGGTCGTGGCTTTGCGGTGGTCGCGGGTGAAGTACGTAATCTGGCGCAGCGCAGTGCACAGGCAGCGAAAGAGATTAAGCTACTGATTGAGGGCTCCGTGCAGCGCGTTAATTTAGGTTCACAGCAGGTGAGCAGCGCCGGCGATACTATGCAGGAGATCGTCAGTGCGGTGACGCGCGTGACCGATATCATGGGCGAAATTGCGTCGGCCTCTGACGAGCAGAGTCGCGGCATTGATCAGATTGGTGTGGCGGTGAACGAGATGGATCGCGTAACGCAGCAGAACGCCACACTGGTGCAGGAATCGGCTAACGCCTCGGCTTCGCTGGAGCAGCAGGCCAGCAGCCTGTCTTCGGCGGTGGCGCGCTTTAAAACCGGGACGCGGGCAGTGATGGCACCGGTGACAAAAACAGTGAAAGCCCCTGTCGCAACCACACCACGCGTTTTGCCCGCCGCCGGTGCACATAGCAACGACAACTGGGAAACTTTCTGAGTCGACAAAAACCTGGTCGCCATGCATGGCGACCCTACAGGAACAAGTGCAGGTTTGTAGGGTGCTCATTAATGGCGATCCAATGTGCGAAAGTGGGATTTCGCAGAGTGCGCATTTATGACGAACCAATGTACGAAGTGGGATTTCACAGGGTGCGCATTTATGCGCACCGATATGATATTTCAGGTTTTTAACTTCGGATCTAACGCATCTCGCAGTCCATCGCCCAACAGATTAAACGCCAGCACCGTCAGGAAAATCGCCAGGCTTGGGAAAATCGCCACGTGCGGGGCAATCACCATATCGGCACGCGCTTCATTGAGCATCGCGCCCCATTCCGGCGTGGGTGGCTGAGCGCCCAAACCCAGGAAAGACAAACTCGCCGCCGTGATGATCGACGTCCCGATGCGCATGGTGAAATAGACCACAATCGACGACACCGTACCGGGCAGAATGTGGCGCATGATAATCGTCCAGTCGGACGCGCCGATGCTGCGGGCTGATTCAATAAAGGTTTGGTGTTTCAGCACCAGCGTGTTGCCACGTACCAGGCGAGCAAATGCTGGGATACTGAAAATCGCCACCGCCACAATCACGTTGCTCATACCGCTGCCCATGATCGCCACCACCGCAATCGCCAGCAGAATACCGGGGAAAGCAAACAGCACGTCACAGATACGCATGGTAATGCGATCCCACCAGCCTTCGTAATAACCGGCCAGCAACCCCAGCAGCGTACCAATCAGCGCACCGATCGCCACCGAGAAGAAACCCGCAATCAGTGAGATGCGTGTGCCGACCAGCACGCGACTAAAAATGTCACGCCCCAGCGAATCCACGCCAAACCAGTGCATCATTGACGGTCCGTCATTCAGCCGGTCGTAATCAAAATAGTTTTCAGCATCAAACGGAGCGATAAACGGGGCGATAAACGCCACCACAATCAACAGCAGCACAAATAAGCCCGCCACCATCGCCACATGTTGATGGCGAAAGCGGCGCCAGAATTCGCGCCACGGCGTACGTACCCGGGTTTCCGTCATCATCGGCATGGTTTTCAATGCCGCTGCGCGTCGCCAGTTCTTCAAGTGCGACTCCTTACCTGTAACGGATGGCCGGGTTGATCGCCGCATACAGCATATCGACAATCAAATTGATCAAAATAAACTCCAGCGAAAACAGCAAGACTTCGGCCTGAATCACCGGGTAATCACGCATTTCCACCGAGTCCACCAACAAGCGGCCTAAACCGGGCCAGTTGAATACCACTTCCACCACAATCGAGCCACCGAGCAGGAAACCAAACTGCAGGCCCATCATGGTCACCACCGGAATCATCGCATTGCGCAGGCCGTGTTTGACCACCACCAGCGACTCACGTACCCCTTTGGCGCGCGCGGTGCGCATGTAATCTTCCTGCATCACCTCGACAAACGAAGCGCGGGTAAAGCGTGCCATCACCGCCGCCACGGCTGCACCCAGGGTTATCGACGGCAGAATATAGTGTTTCCAGCTGTCGGCACCGACAGTTGGCAGCCAACCCAGCTCAACAGAGAACACCTGCATCAGCAGCATGCCTAAGGCGAAAGCGGGAAAGGAGATACCGGATACGGCCAGCGTCATGCC
Organism: Erwinia sp. S63; assembly: GCF_016625195.1. GTDB lineage: Bacteria > Pseudomonadota > Gammaproteobacteria > Enterobacterales > Enterobacteriaceae > Pantoea. The sequence continues at coordinate 64,371 of NZ_JACVUP010000002.1, read as the reverse complement.
GATACGATCGGGCCAGCGGTTGCGCCAGACGGCGGATGTAATGCCGATGGTCATACCGAAAATCACTGCCCACACCATGCTGGTCAGCGTCAGCCACAGCGTCGGGAAGAAGCGTGCGGCAATCTCTTCCGAGACCGGGCGTTTCGACACCATCGACTGGCCGAAATCTCCCTGCAAGGCATTGAGGATAAAGTGCCAGAACTGCTGGATCAGCGGCTGATCAAGGCCCAGTTCCTGACGCACCAGCGCCACCACTGAAGCATCCGCTTCCGGACCCGCAATCAGGCGCGCCGGATCGCCCGGCAGCAGGTGCACAAACAGGAACACCAGCACCGCGACAATCAGCAGCGTGGGGATCAGCCCCAGTAATCGTTTGAGAAAATAGTTGAGCATGCAAAATCCTGCGCAGCAGCGGCCAGCCTCGCAAGGCTGGCCGCGCCTGTTACTTCAGATCCGCCTCATCAAAATTGAATGAGGTGTCGGGCATGACATAAAAACCGGTGAGGTTTTTATTGTTCGCGGAGAGCAACTGCTCAACCACCAGCGGGATCCACGGATGATCGTTCCAGATGCGATCCTGAGCGTCTTTGTACAGTTTGGCTTTCTGCTCACGATCGGTGGTTTTCAGTGCATCGCTCAGATCTTTATCCACCTGCGGATTGCTGTAGAACGCCGTGTTAAAGATGGCTGGCGGCCAGGAGGTGGTGGCAAACAGCGGCGTTAATGCCCAGTCTGCTTCACCGGTCGACGCCGACCAGCCAGTGTAGAACATGCGGACACCGCTCTCATTCTGACCTTTACTCTCGACTTCTGCGGCACGCTGACCGGCATCCATCGCCGTGACTTTAACCTTCACACCGACCTGCGCCAGCTGCTGCTGAGTGAACTGCAACACTTTCTGCGCGGTGCTGTGGTTATGAGATGACCACAAAGTCGTTTCGAAACCGTTCGGGAAGCCGGCTTCTTTCAACAGCTCACGCGCTTTGGCCGGGTCATATTTGATCGCCGGGTATTTCTGCGCGAAATCAATCGCCGGTGGCACGATGCCGGTGGCTGGCGTGGCATAACCGGCAAACGCCACTTTGACCAACGCCTCACGATTGATGGCGTATTCCAGTGCTTCACGCACTTTTGGATTATCAAACGGCTTCTGCGTCACGTTGAGGCTGATGTAACGCTGCATAATCGATGGCGTGGTGACGACGTCGAGTTTGCTGTTGCCCTGGAGCAATTTAGCCTGCTCAAACGGTACCGGGAATGCAAAGGTCGCTTCACCGGTCTGCAACATCGCCGCACGGGTGTTGTTGTCTACTACCGGGCGGAAAGTGATGCTGTCCAGCTTCGGATAGCCTTTCTTCCAGTAGCCATCCCACTTCTTCACTTTGACGAAGTCGGTCTGATTCCAGGTAACGAACTCATACGGACCGGTACCCACCGGATGGAAGCCAATGTCCTTGCCGTATTTCTTCAGGGCGGTGGGCGAAATCATCACTGCCGCCGGATGCGCCAGATTGTTGATGAAGGCCGAGAACGGCTGCTTCAGCGTAATCTTCACTGTGGTCGGATCCACCGCTTCGGTGCTGGCGACATACTTGAACAGGTTGTAACGCTTGAGATGATTATCCGGGTTGCTGGCACGGTCGATGTTGGCCTTGACCGCTTCCGCGTTGAAATCGGTGCCATCCTGGAACTTCACGCCCGAGCGCAGTTTGATAGTGTAAGTTAAGCCGTCGCTGCTCGCCTGATAGCTTTCCGCTAACACGTTTTGCAGCTTCATGTCTTTGTCGAAGCCGAACAGTCCCTGATAGAACGCCTTGGCCACCGACTGCGACAATGTGTCATTGGCGTCGTACGGATCCATAGTGGTAAAGGTTGACGCCACAGCAATCACCGCGTCCTTCGCTGCCCACGCTGGCATCGCCAGCGCTGAACTCAACAACCCGGCAGTGATAACCCCTTTTCGCATAATGTGGTGCATTGTTATCGTTCTCCTGTAATCCCTGTCATGCGCGACATCCGTGGATGACGCGGTTGCTTGCTGCTCAGGCACCGCTAATGGCGTGGCGGGCAACAAAATGCCCCGGTGCCACTTCCAGTAACGGTGCCACTTCTGGCTCATCACCCAATGGGCGGATCGGGCTGGGGATCTCATCCACCATTAACGCCCGCTCGCGATGACGGTGCGCCGGATCGGCGACCGGCACCGCGGCCATCAGTTTTTTTGTATAAGGATGGCGCGGCTGCTCAAACACCGCCTGACGCGGCCCCATTTCCACAATCTGTCCGAGATACATCACCGCCACGCGATGGCTGATGCGTTCTACCACCGCCATATCATGAGAAATAAATAAGAAGGCAATGCCAAACTCGCGCTGCAGGTCGAGCATCAGATTGATGATTTGCGCCTGAATCGAGACATCCAGCGCCGAGACCGACTCATCGGCAATCACCACTTTAGGGTTCAGCGCCAATGCGCGAGCGATGCAGATGCGCTGGCGCTGGCCGCCTGAGAACTCGTGTGGATAGCGCTGCGCATGCTCCGGCAGCAAACCGACGCGCTCCAGCAGCCAGGCCACGCGCTTCTCCGCCTGGCGCCGATCCATGGTTTTATGCACCAGCAGCGGTTCCATAATCGAGAAACCCACCGTCAGGCGCGGATCGAGGGAGGCATAAGGGTCCTGAAAAATGAACTGAATGTCGCGGCGCAGCGAAGCCAGCGCGTTGCCCTGCAACGCATCTATACGCTGACCATTAAAAGTAATCGTGCCGCCCTGGCTAGCCACCAGGCGCAGCAGCGATCGACCGGTGGTGGATTTTCCGCAGCCGGATTCGCCGACCAGCGCCAGCGTCTCGCCAGCGTGCAGATCAAAGCTGACCTTCTCCACCGCATGCACACGGCGCTTCACGCGATTCAATAACCCACCACGAATATCAAAGCGCGTCACCAGGTCGCGCACCTGCAGGATCGGCGGCTCATCGCTGCGCACCGTATCCTGCGGGGTAGCGATCTCTTCTCGGCCATTGGTGTGCAGCAAGGGGAATTTAGCGGGCAGCGGTTGGCCGCTCATCGCACCCAGCTTCGGCACTGCCGCCAGCAAGGCGCGGGTGTAAGGCTGTTGCGGCGCATCAAACAGTTGCTGCACCGGCGCACGCTCAACCACATCGCCGCGATACATCACCTGTACGCGATCGGCCATCTCCGCCACCACACCCATGTCGTGAGTGATAAAAATCACCCCCATCTGCATCTCTTTTTGCAGCACGCGAATCAGCTGCAGAATTTGCGCCTGAATGGTGACGTCCAGCGCGGTGGTGGGCTCATCGGCAATCAGCAATGCCGGTTTGCACGACAGCGCCATGGCAATCATCACGCGTTGACGCATGCCGCCGGAGAGTTGATGCGGAAAACGCGATAACACGTTGTGGGCTTCAGGTATGCGCACCAGATCCAGCATGCGCCGTGCTTCGGCCTGCGCCTGTTGATGGCTTTTGCCCTGATGTAAACGGATGGATTCGGCGATCTGCTCACCCACGGTAAACACCGGATTGAGTGAAGTCATCGGCTCCTGGAAAATCATCGCCATATCGGCGCCGCGCACTTTGCGCATTTGACTGGCGGAGGCACGCATCACATCCAGCACCTCGCCGTTACGTCGACGCAGTTGGATCTCGCCGCTGACATCACCGCCCGCCTGCTGAATCAAACGCATCAGTGCCAGCGAGGTGACCGATTTGCCCGAACCAGATTCGCCCACCAGCGCCAGTGTTTCCCCACGATGCAAATCCAGTGAAAGGTTACGCACCGCTTCGGTGATTCGCCCTTCATGCTCAAACTGTACGTTGAGGTCACGCACCGCCAGAACCTGCTCGGGTGCAAACTGCTGCTGCGTCATGCCTGCTCCTTAGCTATCGCGGTAAATCGCTACCTCGACTTCGCCACCCACATAGGCGAATCCCCGATACATCCCTTCACTGTTAAAGGGCAGCACCACATTGCCGTGCCTGTCGACGGCAATCAGCCCACCGCTGCCTTCCAGCTCCTGGACTTTGTCATGAATCACGTTGGCGGTGGCTTGCTGCAGGCTACGGCCGCCGTACTCCATTTGTGCAGAAACGTCATACGCTGCCAGAGTACGAATAAACACCTCACCGGTGCCGGTGCAGGAAACCGCCACGGTCTCATTATTAGCGTAGCAGCCCGCGCCGACGAGCGGGGAGTCGCCGACGCGGCCGACCTGCTTATTGGTCATGCCGCCGGTTGAAGTGGCGGCCGCCAGATTACCCTGAAGATCCAGCGCCACCGCACCCACGGTGCCGAATTTGCGATCGGGGTCGAGCGGATCGTCGCTGTGGCTTTGCGCAGCGCCGTCATGATCGAGCACCATCTGCTGGCTGCTCAGCGCACGCTGTAGCTGTTCCCAGCGTTCAGGCGTGGAGAAGAAATCCGGCGCAACCTGTTCCAACCCCTGTTCAGCGGCAAAGGCTTCTGCACCCGCACCGATAAACAGCACGTGCGGGCTGTTTTCCATCACCTTACGCGCCGCCAGGATCGGGTTACGAATGTGATTCACGCCCGCCACCGCACCGACATCGAGGGTACGACCATCCATAATGCTGGCATCGAGTTCGTGGGTACCCTGATGGGTGAAGACCGCGCCTTTGCCTGCGTTGAACAGTGGGCACTCTTCCAGCAGGCGCACCGCCTCGGTAACCGCATCCAGCGCGCTGCCGCCTGCGGCCAGAATCTGCTGGCCTGCGGTAACGATTGCGTGTAATTGCTGACGATAGTGCTGCTCTTTTTCGGCGCTCATAGCGGCACGCGTGATTGCGCCCGCACCGCCGTGAATTGCGATAACTGCTTTAGCCATAACCGGTACCCTGTCAGGAAATCAGAACCAAAAACACTGATTTAGAATGGTTTTCATCTTTTTTAGGCAATTTTCGACTATAGAAAGGCACTCCCGGCTTGTAAAGCAGAAAGTGTATCTCCGGTCATAACCTTTTATTGTGGATTATGCTTTTTTAGTCGCATGTGACTCGGCAGACAAATGTCACCATAATAGGCAGCAACTGAAATTCATCACGCAGAGACTGACATGGAACCTTTCACCGCAGGATTAATCTCCCTCGAAGACGCGCAGCAAAAAATGCTGCAACAGCTCACGCCCATTAGCGATTGCCTCAGCGTCTCGCTGTTTGAAGCGGCGGGACGCATCACGGCGAAACCCGTGACTTCCCCGCTGGATGTGCCGCCATTCGATAATTCGGCAATGGACGGTTATGCCGTACGTCTCAGCGAGATCGTGCCGGGCCGCGAATTCCCGGTCGCCGGCAAAGCTTTTGCCGGTGCACCGTTCAACGGTGAATGGCCAGTGGGCAGCATGATCCGCATTATGACCGGTGCGCCGATTCCGGCAGGCTGCGATGCCGTGGTGATGCAGGAGCAAACCGAGCAGCGCGAGGGCGGTATCGTTATCACCGCTGAAGTGCGCGACGGCCAAAACATTCGTCGCATCGGCGAAGATATTCAGGCGGGCAAGCAGGTACTGGATGCCGGTGTGCGTCTCGGTGCCGCCGAGTTGCCGCTGCTGGCTTCACTGGGTATTGCCGAAGTCAGCGTGCTGCGCAAACTGCGCGTGGCGATTTTCTCCACCGGCGATGAGCTGCAGGCGGTGGGCCAACCTTTGGCTGACGGGCAAATCTACGACACTAACCGTTTCACCGTATCGCTGATGCTCAATAAACTGGGCTGCGAAGTGATCGATTTGGGCGTTATTGCGGACGATCCCGAGGCGCTGCGCAAGGCATTCAGCGAAGCCGATCGTCAGGCGGATGTAGTGATCAGCACCGGCGGCGTCTCCGTCGGCGAAGCGGATTTCACTAAAGCGATGCTGGAAGAGTTAGGCGTGATTACTTTCTGGAAGCTGGCGATGAAGCCGGGCAAACCGTTCGCCTTTGGCCGCTTAGCCAACAGCTGGTTCTGCGGCCTGCCCGGCAATCCGGTGTCTGCCGCCGTGACCTTCTATCAGCTGGTGCAGCCGTTACTGGCCACCCTCACCGGCCAGACCACGCGCATTATGCCGCTGCGCCAACGCGCTCGTGCGACTCAGCGTTTGAAGAAATCACCAGGACGCCTCGACTTCCAGCGCGGCATTCTCAGTCGTGGTGAAGACGGCGAGCTGGAAGTGCGCAGCACCGGCGCCCAGGGTTCGCACGTGTTTAGCTCTTTCGCCCTGGCCGACTGCTTTATTGTGCTGGATCGCGACCGTGCTGATGTGAAAGCTGGCGAATGGGTTGAGGTTGAAGTTTTCAATAGCCTGCTGGAGGGCTAATGAGCGTCGAACTGAGCCATGAAGAGATGCTGCGTTACAACCGTCAGATCGTGCTGCGGGATTTTGATTTTGACGGTCAGGAGAAGCTCAAAGCCTCGCGGGTGTTGATCGTCGGTCTCGGCGGGCTTGGCTGTGCCGCCGCACCCTATCTGGCGTCGGCCGGCGTGGGCCATCTTACCTTGCTGGATTTCGACACCGTTAGCTTAAGCAACCTGCAGCGCCAGATTCTGCACAGCGATGCCACACTTGGCCAGCCCAAAGTGGAATCTGCGCGTCGGCAGCTCGCGGCAATTAACCCGCATTGTCAGCTCGAACCGATTGATGCACAGCTGGATGATGCCCAACTCAGCGCTCTGATCGCGCGCCATGATGCGGTGCTCGATTGCACGGATAACGTTGGTGCACGTGAGCAGATCAATCGTTTGTGTTACCAGCACAAGGTGCCGCTGATTTCCGGGGCGGCTATTCGTATGGAAGGTCAGCTCAGCGTATTTACCTGGCAGCCGGGCGAACCCTGTTATCGCTGCATTAGCCGCTTGTTTGGCGATCAGACATTAAGTTGCGTGGAAGCAGGCGTGCTGGCGCCATTAGTGGGCGTGATTGGCGCGATGCAATCTTTAGAGGCAATAAAAGTGCTGATCGCGTTGGGGCAACCTGCCCGTGCACGCTTGATGATCTACGATGCGATGAGTGCGGAGTTCCGCAACATGAAAGTGATGCAGGATAGACATTGCGAGGTGTGCGGCGAGAAATAAGTAAGGTGCGCATGGCTGCGCACCTTGTGTGTATTACTCCTGCGGGAAGATGGTGCCCTTATTCATAATCCCGTTCGGGTCAAACGCGGTTTTCAGCGCCTGCAAAATCGGCCATGCGCTGCCGTGTTCTTGCTTCGCCCACTGCACGCGATGTTTACCGATTCCGTGGTGATGCACCATCGAGCCGCCCAACTTCAATGTCTCTTCCACGATCATGCCATTCAGCGGCACGTGATACTTCGCCATCTCCTCTTCAGGACGGCAATCCACCACGTTGTAGTCGTAAACAAAGTACATGTTGGTGCCATTGATGTAACTGTGTGATGAGTGACCGCCCAGCATGGTAATGTCTTTGGCGTGCGGGAATTCAGTGCGAATACGCTTTAGCACATTTTCATAGATGGCATTGATGGTTGACCAGTCACCCGACACCTCGGTAGTAAAGCCCATATTGCCGGTGCGCTGGATAAAGTCACGCTCCGCCTGCACTTTCTCCGGGCCCCAGTTCAGGTTCTCAAACCACGTCTGGATCAGCTGGCTATCAACCTGCTGGCACTCAGAGTGTTTCGCCACAATGCCTTCGATGCCTTTACCAGTGGCTTCGCTAATGCCCGCCGTGCCTTCTGCCATAAAGATCAGCACACACTTGTCTTTCGAGAAATGACTGAAGTGCTGCTTCGCATCTTCCGGATCGTAAAGACGAGCAATCGAAGGACGATAGCCGTCCACCATCACCTCACGCAGGATGGCGAACCCGGTCTTCATCGAGTCCAGCAGATAGCCGTAGAAGCGATTATTTTCCGGCTGATATTTGAAGATTTTTACCGTGACTTCCGTGATGTAACACAGTGCGCCTTCGTTGCCGATAATCACATGGCGAATATCTGGCCCCGCCGCACGACGCGGCACGTTTTTGATGCGGGTGATGTCGCCGTTGGGGAACACCGCTTCCAGCCCCACCACCATATCTTCAATCGCACCATACAGCGTCGAGAATTGACCAATACTGCGCGTGGCCACCAGGCCGCCCATCTGCGCCAGCGGCTTCGACTGCGGTGAGTGACCGGTGGTGTAACCCTGTGCTCGCAGCTGGTTTTCCAGCACTTCCAGCGTGACGCCACACTGCGCAGTGACCTGCATATTTTCGATATCGATCTTTAGGACCTGATTCATGCCGGATCCATCCAGCACCACCGAGTTTGGCGCGGCGGTTTCCAGCCCACCTTCCGTTGCTGATGCACCGGTGCGCGGCACACCATTGATGTGATGGCGATTCATAAAGGCTAAGACATCCGAAACCTGTTGGGTATTTTGCAGTTTCACCACCGCAGCCGGGATCGGCAGGGTGTAAACACCGTGAATATCGGCATATTTACGAAAACGATCGTGGCTGCTGCGTTTTAATTCAGCTTCGTCGGTCACTACCTGTTGTGGGCCGACGATCTCTTTTAATTGTTCAACAATGGCTTCACGTGAAAGTGTCATAATATTCTTCCTCTCAACAAATATGTTTAATTAACGAACCCGATATCCACCATCGACAACCAATAAATGGCCATTGACGTAATTTGATGCGCGACTGGCTAAGTACACCATCGCACCCATTAAATCTTGTGTGTCTCCCCAGCGATTCGCCGGAATATGATCCAACACGCGTTGATTGGTTTCAGGATTACTGCGCGTGGCAGTGGTGATGGCCGTCGCGTAATAGCCTGGCGCGATACCGTTAACCTGAATATTGTATTGCCCCAACTCATCACAATAGGATTTGGTTAAACCGGCCAGCGCATGTTTGGTGGCGGAATAAGCCGGTGACCATTGGCCACCAAGCCAGGAAAAGAGCGAACAAATATTAATAATTTTACCGCTCTGCTGCGGTACCATGATTTTCGCTGCCTGATGACTCATTTCAAAAGCAGCGGTGAGATTCACTGAGATCATCGGATCCCAATCTTCACGACCAAAATCCAGCACCTTATTGAGCTTACAGATGCCGGCATTGTTGACCAGAATATCCAGCCGGCCAAAGCGCTCCAGACACTCCGCGACAATACGCGCCGGTTCACCAGCCTGCGTGATATCCGCTTGCATAAATTCTGCACGAACACCCTGTTTTTCAATCAGTTGCTTTGTCTCTGGATTGGCGGGCGCCAGATCAGGAATAAAGACATTGGCACCTGCTTTTGCCAGCGCGACCGCAAAGGCCTGGCCCAAACCGGTGTTGCCTCCGGTGACAATGGCGCACTGCCCTCGCAGCGAAAAGAAATCGAGTGAAAATGTATCCAGCGATTCCGTCATGATTCCATCTCCTGGTCTGAATAACGGACAAAAAAAAGGAGAAAAGCAAGCTCCTTCGCAGTAAAGCGAAGAAGTTACTTTTCTCCAGATCTCGAGTAACTGGTGATTACGCTAGCATGGGTATTTCGAAATAAAAAGCGATCTCAATCACAAAAAAACCTGAAGACATTAAGGTGATTAATTAAGCAACAGAATAAATACGCCAGCGGAAAATATATAAGAATAAGCCGAGTCACTTTAATAACGTCATTCTGTGACTTCCTTCACAACGTCATGGCAAGTTGTCATGCTAAAAATGCTCCCCGTTACTGTCTGAGACCAAGAGAAAAGTAACTTTCTGCGATTGCGGAAAGGACGCTTTTCTCTTTTTTTTGTTTCTAATTTGGGGGCGAAGATGCAAACCAAAAACTCAATCCGCTGGTTAACATTAGCGGTTATTAGCATCAGCGGTGGCATTAGTTTTGATTTGGCGTATTTACGTTATATCTATCAAATCCCGATGGCGAAATTCATGGGATTTTCGAATACTGAAATCGGCGTCATTATGAGCACTTTTGGTATTACCGCTATATTACTTTATGCCCCCGGCGGCTTAATTTCCGACAAATTTTCCCATCGTAAAGTGATGTCCGGCGCCATGATCGCCACTGGCATTTTGGGTGCCATTATGGCCACCTACCCACCGCTGTGGGCGATGCTGCTGATTCAGGTCGCCTTTGCCATCACCACCATTCTGCTGCTGTGGGCAGTGTCGATCAAAGCGGCTTCGCTTCTGGGCACGCGTGAAGAGCAAGGCAAAATCATGGGCTGGATGGAAGGTCTGCGCGGCGTCGGCGTGATGGGGCTGGCACTGTTTACCGTCTGGGTGTTTGCCCAATTTCACCCTGACGATCCGAATAGCCTGAAAGCGGTGATCCTGATTTACAGCGGCACCTATATAGCACTCGGCATCGCCTGCTGGTTTTTGGTCAGCGATGGTTTTGCCCAGCAGGACGAGGAGCAATCATCAGCCTTTAGTTTGCAGCATGCGCTACGCGTGCTGAAAATGCCCACCACCTGGTACTGCAGCATGATTATCTTCGGCGTCTACACCATCTACGCCATCCTCAGCTACTCCACCAACTATCTGTCCGAAATCTATGGCATGTCACTGGTGGCGGCCAGTTATATGGGCATCATTATTAACAAAGTGTTCCGCGCCATCTGCGGTCCGCTGGGCGGCATGGTCACCAGTTACAGCCGCTGGCGCTCGCCGACGCGCGTGATCCAGTTCCTGTCTGGCCTCTGCCTGTGTGTGATCGCCTTGCTGTATGTCGTCACACAATCTCCTATTAGCCTGGCACTGGCGATTGGCTTGATCTTATTGATGGGATTCACCTGTTATGCCTCACGCGGCCTCTATTTTGCCTGCATCGGTGAAGTGAATACACCAAAGCAGATCCTCGGCACCACCATTGGTATTTGCTCAGTGATTGGCTTCTTACCCGATGTCTTCGTCTATCCACTGGTGGGTTACTGGCAGGATACGCTGCCGCCCGCCCTTGCCTACCGCAACATGTGGATCATGGGCGGCTGCGCCAGCCTGCTGGTGCTGTTGTTTACCGCCTTACTCATTAGCCAGATCAAGCGGGTCTCACCTGCTGGTCACGCCGCGCCATTAAAAGGAGTCTGATATGTCTGCGCGTTATTTGATGGGAATTGATGTCGGCACACAGAGTGCCAAAGTGGTGATTTTCCGCACCGACGGCGAGGTGATGTGCAGCGCGCAGCAGCCGCTGCGTGCACTTGAGATCCCTCAGCCCAATCGTGCCGAACATCCTGATGACGATCTTTGGCATTCGGTGCAGCAGGCCTGCCGTTCGGCAATGACGCGCTTTCACCAGTTGGGTGGTCAGGACCATCAGCTGCTGGCCGCCGGGCTGTGCGTGATCCGCTGCTGCCGAGTGCTGATGCGCCAGGACGGCGAGCTGGCGTGGCCGGTGATCAACTGGATGGATGCACGGCTCAACCAGCCTTATCAACCCGCGCCGGAATACGGTGACGTACGCTGGATCACCACCACCTCCGGCTACATCACCCATCGCCTTACCGGTCAGACACGCGATACCAGTGCTAACTACATCGGCTGCTGGCCAATGGATGATGCCCGCCAGACGTGGGACGACAGCAAAATGGCGAGCTGTCATCTGCGCCGGGATCAGCTGTTTGATGTGGTGCGCCCCGGTGAAATACTTGGCGAAGTCACGTCCACCGCCGCGCGGGCGAGCGGGTTACCGCTGGGTTTGCCAATTATCGCCACCGCCCATGACAAAGCGGTGGAAGCCTTAGGCGCTGGCGCGCTGGCTCAGGGCGAGGCATTGATATCACTGGGCACTTATATAGGTGCGATGGTGCATGGCGACACGCAACCGCACGCCAGTGAGCACTTCTGGCCGTTCCAGGCGGCGCTGCCGGGCCATTTTCTCTACGAGTGCATGGGCGTTCGGCGGGGGATGTGGACGGTAAGTTGGTTCCGCGATCAGTTTGGTGCAGCGGCACTGCAGGATGCACAAGATACCGGTGTGGGTATCGAAACCCTGCTCGGTGCTGAAGCCAGTGTGGTTGCGGCCGGCAGCGACGGGCTTATCACGCTCCACGACTGGGCCGCACCGGCCGAAGCACCGTGGCGCAAAGGGGCGATCATTGGCTTTGATGGCCGTCATACCCGCGCGCACCTGTTCCGCTCTCTACTGGAAGGCATCGTGTTCACCATGAAAAACCATCTGGATCCGATGATGCAGGCGCTGGATCGCCCGCTGACACAGTTAGTGATTTCCGGTGGCGGTGCCAACAGCGATCTGTTTATGCAACTGTTCGCCGATATCTTTGGGGTGCCTGCACGCCGCAATGCGATGCGCAGCTCCGCCGCTATCGGCTGTGCTCTCAATGCGGGGATGGCATTAGGCGTGTGGCAAAGCTATCAGGAAGGCGTGACGGCACTGGTGAAAACCGGCGAGACATTCCTGCCGAATGCTCGCCATCATGCGCTGTATCAGCAACTCAATCAGCAGGTTTACCAGCAACTTCACAGCGCGCTCGATCCCCTGCTTAAGCGCCTTAGCCCACTCGCGGAGGCTTAGCGTCGCTGCGCCAATGGCCAGACGCCAGCGTTGGTGGTCGAAACTGCCAGCGCGCCCGCCGCTAACGCCAGCTGTGCATCCTCTTCGTCGCACACCAGCCCGCCAGCAATGATTGGCTGGCTGATGCGCTCGGTGATCCAGCCCAGCACTTTCGGCATGCAGCCAGGCAGGATCTCCACAATGTCGGGCTGCGACTGCGCGACCTGTTTATCAATGTTGTTGAAGGAGATGGAATCCAGTACGAACAGGCGATGGATTGCCCAGAAACCGTGCTGACGCGCGGCTTTCAGCATCGCCGGTTTGGTACTGATGATGCCATCGGCCTGCGTCACGATTTTCAGGAACTGGATCACCACTTCCTGACGCGAACTGCCTTCCAGCAGATCAACGTGCACAAAGGCGATTTTCCCAGCCTGTTTTATCTGCCCGACGATACGCCCGATGTTGCATATGTTGCCGTACAGCACCGACACCACCTGGCAAGGTGAGTCAATCGCCTGTTGCAGGCTTTGCGCATCTTTGACGGCGGCGACCACCGGCGAGCTCTTTAACAATTCAACTAAATCCACTGCACACCCACCTTTTCACTAAAGGATAACGCTGGCTGCGGGCGTGGCAGCGTTGAAACGTTGCATCTCCGCCAGCAGCCAATCCCGAAATACCGCCACGCGCGGTAACATCTGTTTACCGTAAGGCACCTCCAGCCAGTATCCGTTAGCGCTAGAAAGCAACTGCGGCGAAATCTGAACCAACACACCGTTGCTGAGTTCGTTACGCACCATGGCACGATCCAGCACGGCAAAACCTGCACCGGTGACACAGGCATTGATCACCTGATCCTGCGTGCTAAACGCCAGTCCGTTATCTTCCGGCGGCGCAGTTTCGCCGCAGGCCTGATACCAGCGCGACCAGTTATCCAGCCGACTATCGCCATTCAACACGTGCAACTGTGGCATCAGGCTGATATCTGGCCAGATGCCATCCAGCATCAACAGCGGACTACCCACCAGCACCAAAGTTTCATGGCACAGCCATTCGCCTTCCGCGCCCGCCTCTTGCGCATCCTGCTGCGAGCCAAAACGAATGGCGCAGTCGAAGTCGCTGTATTTCTGCCGCGCTTCACTGATCAGCATGATTTGCAGCTGACGATGCTGTTGACGCAATGACACCAGACGCGGCGCTAACCAACGCGTGGCAAAGGTAGGAGCGACCTGTAAACGCAGGTGCTGGCGGGGGTTGTGCTGCTGCACGCTGCGTACACCTTCTTCCAGCAAATCCAGTGACTGACGTACCACGGGTAGCAGTTGGATGGCTTCCGGCGTCAGCATCAATCCACTGTGGCTTCGCACGAACAGGTCTTTGCCAAGGAAGGTTTCCAGCTGGCGCATCTGGCGGCTGGCGGCGCTCTGCGTCATGAACAAAGCATCGGCGGCTTTACTGAAGCTCAGCGTACGACAGGTCTCTTCGAACAGCCGTAACATACTGAGTGAAGGCAACTTTCTCATTCTGACTCCAGCAGCCAGGCGGTAAAACATCGCGCCAATCTAATCACAACCCAGACGGTAACGGAGAACGTAAACCTAAATTTTTGAGTGCAATCACAGGAAATTGCGGAATAGGGGTATGACTTTTTCGCACTGGCCTGCACCCGGCTCCAATGTCACAGTAACTTCTCATCCAGATAACAATAAAATAACAACCATCTCTCCCCGAAGGAGGAAGGAACATGACGCAAACGACTCTGATGGATGATGTACCCTTAAATCGCTTTCACCTCAAAATCACCGGGCTCACCTTCGGTGCGCACCTCACCGATGGCTATATTCTCGGTTCCGTTGGCTTCGCGCTGACACAAATGACGCCGCAAATGTCACTCACGCCGTTCTGGCAAGGCATGATTGGCAGCTCGGCGTTGATTGGATTGTTCCTCGGCAGCCTGATTCTCGGCTGGATCGCCGACAGCGTTGGCCGCCAGAAGATTTTCTGCTTCAGCTTTATCCTGATTACCCTGGCATCCGGCATGCAGTTTTTTGCCCAGTCGGCGGAGCAACTGTTCCTGCTGCGCGTGCTGATTGGCTTTGGCTTAGGCGGTGACTTCTCGGTCGGCCATACCATTCTGGCGGAGTTCGCCCCGCGCAAACATCGCGGTGTGCTATTGGGTGCCTTCAGCGTGCTCTGGACGGTCGGCTACGTCGCCGCCAGCTTTGCCGGACATCTGGCACTGCAGGCGCATGTTGATGGCTGGCGCTGGTTACTCGCGTCCTCTGCCCTGCCGGCGCTGGCGATCTTGTTGTTGCGTATTGGTACGCCGGAATCCCCGCGCTGGTTACTGCGTCGCGGTCGACGCGAGGAAGCCATGGCTATCGTTCATCGTTTATTTGGCTCGCACGTCACCTTGCAGGAAGAGAAACAGCAGGAGCAGGATGGCAGCCTGAGCGCACTGTTCCGCCCGCGCTATCGTCGTCGCACCGCCTTTAACTGTCTGTTCTTTGTCTGCCTGGTGATCCCCTATTTCGCCATCTATACCTTCCTGCCCGCCATCCTGCGCGAGATGGGATTGGATCAAGGCTTTGCCACTGACCTGCTGCTAAGCGGTCTGCTGCTGGTGGGAGCGGTGCTGGGCATCGTGCTAACGGCGATGTGCTCGCGTCGAGGCTTCCTGATCGGTTCCTTTATTTTCCTTGCGACCTGTTTGCTGCTACTGAGCCTGCTGCACAACAGTCCCGGGATCTGGCTGATTCTGCTGTTTGCCGCTTTCACGCTGATTATGTCGGCCGTGAGCAACCTGGTAGGCGTATTCCCGGCAGAGAGCTTCCCGACCGATGTGCGCTCTCGCGGCGTGGGTTTCGCCACCTCAATGAGCCGACTGGGCTCGGCGGTCGGCACGCTGCTACTGCCACTCGCCATCGTCAATTACGGCATCGCCGGCACCATGGGTTTGCTGGCGGCGATTCTGGTACTCGGCGCGCTGGTGTCCATCGCCTGGGCACCCGAGACCAAAGGTCTGACGCTCACTGACGCCTCTCAGGAGACCCCGGCAGTGGATAAAGCGCTCAGCCCTAACGCTTCAACTTCAACACAACATCTGTAACTGGAGGCAATGATGGAAATGTATATCGGTGAAGGCTTCGCAGGCGACGGCGTTAACGCATCGCACATCAATATCATGATTGGACCGCGCAACGGCGTGGTGGGTCAGGCGTTCTCCACCAGCCTGGCGACGCCTTCACAAGGCCACTGCCCGTTTATGGTGGTGATCAAACCCAATGTGCCAGCCAAGCCGATGACGCTGTATGTCAACAAAGCTGCTATCAGTAGCGATCTGCACGGCAATGCCACCTGGGGCGCATCACAGGCGGCGATTGCTAAAGCCGTGACCGAGGCACAGTTGCAGGGCACGCTGCCGCCGGAAGCCGAAGATGAGTGGTGCATTGTCACCGCTAACTGGGTCAATCCTGGCTGTACCGATCTCGATGAAGTGTTCGCTAACAACTATCGCGCCTGCAAAGTGGCGATAGAAGCGGCGATGGAAAAGCTGCCGGGCCGCCAGCAGTTGATTAATGCCCTGCCCGAGTTGGGCAATCCCTTTTATTCCCCGAAGTAGCAGGAGTTGCAGCATGGAATACATCAAACTGGGCCACAGCGGTTTGCAGGTGTCGCGTCTTTGCCTCGGCACCATGAATATGGGCAGCAAGAGCTGGAAACCATGGATTTTTGACGAGGCGCAAAGCGAGCCGATTATTCGTCACGCGCTGGAAAACGGTATCAACTTTATCGATCTGGCTGACTTCTACTCCAGCGGTGCCGGTGAAGAGGTAGTAGGCCGCGTGCTCAAACGCATCGCCCAACGTGATGAGTTGGTGCTGACCACCAAAGTGGGTTATCCACTTGGCGGGGGACAGAACAATCAGGGCCACTCGCGTAAACACATTCTCGACAGTATCGATGGCAGCCTGCGCCGCCTTGGCACCGACTATGTTGATGTCTACATGCTGCACTATTTCGACGTGAACACACCGATCGAAGAGACATGGGAAGCGATGAACAGCATTGTGCGCAGTGGCAAAGCACGTTACGTGGGAGTTTCCACCATGTATTGCTGGCAGCTGGCGAAGATTTTGTGGTGCTGCGAGCGCAACGGGTTTGTGAAACCGATCAATATGCAGCTGCAGCTGAACTGCGCCTACCGCGAGGAGGAACGCGAAATGATGCCGTTCTGTCGCGATCAAGGCTTGGGTGTTTCCGTGTTTAGCCCACTGGCGCGCGGGCTGTTAAGCGGTGATGCGCAATCCATCCGCAATCAAACTGATTTCTTCACCCGTGAAATGTATGCCGATGAAGCCTCGATTCAGATTGCCGAATCCGTCGGCCGTGTCGCCGCCGCACGTGGATTAACCAGCGCGCAGATTGCTCAGGCCTGGGTGCTGTCCCATCCAGGCGTGGATTCGATGCTGGTAGGCGCAGACAGCGTCGCCCAACTCGATAGCGCTATTGCGGCACTGCATACCCCGCTGGATAGCGAAGAGCGCTTCGAACTGGAACGCAACTACACGCCGTGCGATGTGATCAACGATTACACCGCAGGTAAACGTATCGCCCGTCATAGCCGTGCTGCGCGCACGGTGTTTACGGATAACGCACTTCAATCTGCAAGGAATATCGCATGACATCTTCACTGCTGCGTACTGGCTGGTATTGCAATGGACAATGGCTGGAGAGCGATCGCACTTATGATGTGACCAATCCGGCCGACAACAGCGTGGTGGCGCAGGTCGCTAACGTTGGCGCGGCGGAAACCAACCGCGCCATTGATGCCGCCGCCGCCGCCCTGCCCGCCTGGCGTGCCTTAACCGCCAAAGCGCGCGCTGCAATCTTGCAGCGCTGGTATCAATTGATTATCGAGAATCAGGAACCGCTGGCGCAGTTGGTGGTGCAGGAACAAGGAAAAGTGCTGGCTGAAGCGCGTGGCGAAGTGCTTTACGCCGCCAGTTTTATTGAGTGGTTTGCCGAGGAAGGCAAGCGTGCCAACGGCAAGACGATCCCTTCAACCAAGGCCGGTAATCTGATCCTGACGCTGAAGCAGCCGGTGGGCGTAGTCGCCGCGATTACACCGTGGAATTTCCCACTGGCGATGTTGACGCGCAAGCTGGGCCCGGCGCTGGCCGCCGGTTGTACTGCAATCGTTAAACCAGCCAATGAAACACCGCTGTCGGCTTTTGCCCTGTTGGTGCTGGCGGAACAGGCCGGCGTCCCGGCCGGTGTGCTGAACGCAGTGAGCGGCGAAACAGTGGAGATTGGTCATACGCTGACGCACCACGATACGGTGCGTAAAATTTCCTTCACCGGTTCAACGGCTGTGGGTCAGTTGCTGATGCGTGATGCCGCCAGCTCAGTGAAGAAGCTGTCACTGGAACTGGGCGGCAATGCCCCATTTATTGTGTTCGATGATGCCGATATTGATGCGGCAATCGAAAGCGCTATGGCAGCCAAATTCCGTAACAGTGGGCAGACCTGTATCTGCGTGAACCGCTTTTACGTGCAGGATGGCGTGTATGATCAATTCGTCACCAAATTGGCTGCAGCGGCAAACGCGTTGAAAGTCGCGCCGGGTCTGACGCCGGGCGCACAGCAAGGGCCGCTGATTCATCAACGTGCTATGGAGAAAGTCGAAGCGCATGTGCAGGATGCCTTGCAGCACGGTGCGCGTTTGGTTTGCGGTGGTGAACGTCATGCGTTGGGTGGCAGCTTTTACCAGCCCACGGTGCTGGCCGATGCCAATGAGCAGATGCGTCTGGCACACGAAGAGACATTTGGACCGGTTGCGGCCTGCTTCCGTTTCAGTACGGAACAGGAAGTGATCGAACGCGCCAACAATACGCCGTATGGGCTGGCCGCTTATCTGTTTACGCGTGATCTGGCGCGGGCGCTACGCGTGACTCCACAACTGGAGAGTGGCATGGTTGGCGTTAATGAAGGGATTATCTCGACAGAGGTGGCGCCGTTTGGTGGTGTGAAAGCGTCAGGATTAGGGCGCGAAGGCGCGGATGTTGGGTTGGAAGAGTATCTGGAAACCCAGTATGTGAATATTGGGCAGATTGGTTAGTTTGGGTGGTTTCACTGGTTTCGCTGAAGGTCGGGTGCAGGGTCAGTTAAGGTTAGCCCGATCGCAAAGTTACCAAGGATTTAGCGGCCGCGTCTGCAGGGATGATAGTGGGTTTGGCTGTTTTCGCTGAAGGTCTGGTGCAGGGTCAGATAAGGTCCGCCCGATCGCAAAGGAAACCGGCATCCATGCCGATCGGCTGGGCCATCCGTGGCCCAGACGCTTTGCTCTTCGGGCGAACCTTATCTTCCCTGTAACCTATGCTGTTGCTGTTTAAACCGCATAGGCCGTGCAGACTGAATTAACCAACAGAGAGCACAAATATTGATAAAGGCAGGAATGGTGGGTCCGGAGTAAAGCGCCCACCGCAGGAATGCGGCGACCGAGGCTACAGGGATGTATTCACGCCGTCTTTACGGAGCGGCCCGCCATTTATGCCTGAAGGGGCAAGACTCTCAGGCAAGAATGGCAAGCCAAAGTAAAGCGCCCACCGCAGGAATGCGGCGGACGAAGCTATGAGTATGTAACGATTTAAACAATACCCTGACTGCGCAGATAATCTTCGTAGTTGCCGGTGAAGTCGATAATGCGATCGCCCTTCATCTCCATCACGCGGGTTGCCAATGAACTGACAAACTCACGGTCATGCGAAACGAAAATCAGTGTGCCTTCGTAACCTTCGAGTGCCAGGTTAAGCGACTCAATCGATTCCATATCGAGGTGGTTAGTGGGTTCATCCATGATCAAAATGTTCGGCTTCTGCATCATCAGCTTGCCAAACAGCATGCGGCCTTTCTCACCACCAGACAGCACTTTTGCAGGCTTCTTGATTTCATCATGACCAAACAGCAGACGGCCCAGAATACTGCGCACTGCTTGCTCGTCATCACCTTCCTGCTTCCACTGACTCATCCAGTCGAAAACGCTCAGGTCATCGGCGAAATCTTCTGCGTGATCCTGCGCGTAATAACCAATCAGCGCATTTTCGGACCATTTCACAGTGCCGCTGTCAGGCGTTAATTCGCCGACCAATGTTTTCAGCAAAGTGGTTTTACCGATACCGTTGGCACCGAGAATGGCCACTTTCTCACCGACTTCAACCATCAGATTGAGCTTATTAAACAGTGGGCCGTTATCGAAACCTTTCGTCAGTGCCTCAACTTCCAGCGCATTACGGAACAGCTTCTTATCCTGATCAAAACGGATATAAGGGTTCTGACGACTGGAGGCTTTCACTTCATCCAGCTTAATTTTATCGATCTGCTTGGCACGCGAAGTCGCCTGACGCGATTTAGAGGCGTTGGCACTAAAACGGCTAACGAATGATTGCAGGTCTGCAATTTGCGCTTTCTTCTTCGCGTTATCAGAAATTAAACGTTCACGCGCCTGAGTCGCCGCGGTCATATATTCGTCATAATTACCTGGATACACGCGCAGTTCACCGTAATCCAGATCCGCCATGTGTGTGCACACCATATTCAGGAAGTGACGGTCATGCGAAATGATAATCATGGTACTGTTACGTTCGTTAAGCACCTGCTCCAGCCAACGAATGGTATCAATATCCAGGTTGTTCGTCGGTTCATCGAGCAGCAAAATATCCGGGTTTGAGAATAATGCCTGCGCCAAAAGCACACGCAATTTCCAACCGGGTGCGATTTCGCTCATCGGACCGTAATGCTGTTCCACCGGAATGCCCACGCCCAGCAATAATTCACCGGCACGCGATTCCGCGCTGTAACCATCCATTTCGCCGTATTCGACTTCCAGGTCGGCCACTTTATAGCCTTCCTCTTCGCTCATTTCTGGCAAAGCATAAATACGGTCGCGCTCTTCCTTCACCGCCCATAATTCGGCGTGACCCATAATCACCGTATCCAGCACGCTGAATTGCTCAAAGGCAAACTGGTCCTGACGTAACTTACCGATACGCTCGTTAGGGTCGAGTGAAACATTACCGTTGGTCGGTACCAGGTCGCCGCCCAGTATTTTCATGAAGGTCGATTTACCGCTGCCGTTCGCACCGATTAAACCGTAACGATTACCGCCGCCAAACTTAACGGAGATATTCTCAAACAGCGGCTTACTGCCGAACTGCATAGTGATATTGCTGGAAACTAACACGGCATTGACCTTTGTTACGCGATGGAGGAAAAAACAGCGGGCATTATGCCAGAAACGGGCATCAGGACGCCACCTCTGCGCCTGTTAGCGTGAAGATGAAATGCTGAACGCGTTGTTGCAAAAAGAGAAATAAAAAAGCCGAAGACGATGTCGTCTCCGGCTCCCGCTTACAAGGATTGTGCAGATTATTTGATCAAGAAACTGTCCAGGCTTTTACCTGAGTCCAGCGCTTTCTTAATCGCTGCTGGGGTACGGCCCTGACCGGTCCATGATTTCTCTTCACCATTTTCATCGGTGTAAGAATATTTAGCCGGACGCGGTGCACGCTTAGCGCGTTTTTTACCGATTTCCAGCGCACCCAGCAATTCGTTGGGATCAATACCGTCAGCCAACAGCATTTCGCGATATTTAGACAGCTTTTCTTCTTTCTCGCGGTTCTGTGCTTCTTCGGCGTTAACTTCGTCACGACGTTCAGTCACAACAACAGTTAATTTCTCCAGAATCTCTTCCAGATCGGTCAATGGCAGTTCACGAGCCTGCGCACGTAATGTGCGAATGTTGTTCAGAACTTTAAATGCGTCACTCATCACAATGTCCTTGCTTATGGGGTTTTAATAAACTGTAGCGGCAAGATTACCCAATTCAAATAAAAAAATAAATTAATTTATGCGGACGGATAATTCCTAACAGATTAACGCATTCACAATTTGAGCGATTACCCCAGCAAGTGACTTTAATTAACGGTGAATTAACAACAGAGGTTTAGTACCACCCAATGGAACGGGTACCGATTCCAGAGGTTATTCCCGGCTGATAAACAAGCATTTAGCCGCTAATGCCTTGTCTGGCCGAAGGGCGTTGGCAGATTAATGAGGATTATTGTTGTCGCCGAAAATCTATTTTCACAGGTGATTATTATATTTTCACAGTTGAGAGCACAATCGCATTTTTATCTCCCCCCTTTACGATAAAAATCCCGCTTTCAACATCATTAACCCTAACCCCAGGTCTGGAGCTTATCTTCAGAGCGTACGTCAACGGCAGTGACGGTGCTTCATTTGACAACCCGTCGTGCAAATAACGCTCGATTTTTCCCAGTGAGCGATTTCGTGTTTCCGCTACTCAACGAAAAACAGAAATCGCGTTCGCTATTCTGGTCAGTGCTAAAAATAAAGGTTACCAAGGATAAAATCGCCAATCCGTCCAGGCGACCTGACGCCGATAACCTTCCTTAATACCGAAATAGCCCCCTGTCAGGGGTGACAATACATGTCACCTTATCGCGCATGCCTGGCGGTTTAACAGGATGGGGCGTAATACATATTGGTATTCGCCCGGGATAAGTGCTGAATCACTGCGTGACCACTCAGTTTAAAAATAATTTAAACGGTGGTGAGCCGTTCGCTACTTTGTTTTAAGGCACCGTGGTGGCTGGGCCAAACACCGAGTAATCGGGCAGATTGACGTTCTGATAAGGCTCCCAGCCGCCGCCCAGCGCTTTATAGAGCGCCACCAAATCCAACGCGCTTTGCATCCGCGCTTGAGTCGATTGCGCTTCTGCCTGCGCTAACTGGCGCTGTGCATCCAGCACATCCAGGAAGGTGGAAATCCCCTGCTTGTAGCTATCGCTGGCGAGATCAAACGCTCTCTGCAATGCGCCTGTGGTTTCATCCAGAGCGGTCACCTGCTGCTGATCGGCGCGATAGCTGACCAGCGCATTCTCGACATCCTGCAACGCCGTCAGCACCGTCTGGCGATATTCCAGCGCCGCATTGGCCTGCTGCGCGCGCGCCAGTTTCACGCTGGAAACTAAACGCCCGCCCTGGAATATCGGAATGGAGAGCGAGGGCCCGATACTGTAGAAATGGCTGCTCCAGTCATCCAGATAGCTGGCATCGGTGTTGCGAACCCCGAGCTGTCCCGTCAGTGACAGGCTGGGGAAAAGATCCGCCACCGAGACGCCAATGTTGGCAGTCTGCGCATGCAGATTAGCTTCCGCCTGCCGAATGTCCGGGCGTCGCCGCGCCAGCGTGGATGGGATCCCCACCGCCACCATTTTTGGCAGCGCCGGTAATGCTTTACTGCTCATCAGCTCGTTATCCAGTGCGCCCGGCGTTTTGCCCAGCAATACCGCTAAGCCATTCATGGCCTGACGTTCTTGCGACTGATAACCCGGCAATTGCGCGTTCAGCGAGGCAAGTTGTGCGCGCGCATTTTCCACATCGGTGAGCGGCGCCATGCCATTGCGCTGCTGGCTTTGCGTCAGTTCCCAGGTTTGCTGCGCCACATCGATTTGCTGCTGCAGCGTGTTGAGCACCGCTTGCGCGCCGCGCAATTGCAGATAGGCACGTGCCACTTCTGCTTCGAGTGACACCAGCGCATCATTGCGCTGTTCGATAGCAGCCTGCTGCTGCGCATCTGCGGCTTCCATCTGACGGCGCACTTTGCCCCACAGATCCAGCTCCCAGCTGGCGTCAAAGCTGCCTTGATAAAGGGTGACAGAATGATCGAGGCCGTTCAGTTGATTGGCGACGTCACTGTCCACCTGATCGTAAACCCCGTTGGATTTCAGTATGCCTTTTAGGCCCAACTGCTGACGTGTGACTTTAGCCGAGCCATTGAGTGACGGAAAAAGCCCGCCGCGCGCCTGCGCCAATTGCTCACGCGCGCCAGCAATGCGCAACACTGACTGCTGCAGGGATAAGTTACCGGCAATGGCGCGTTCAATCAGGCTATCCAGTTGTGGATCATTAAAGCTTTTCCACCACAGCGGGTTGGTGGCCGCCGATTGCGGTTTTGAGGCTTCCTGCGACGGCAAATCGCGATAGCTGCCCGGCGTCTGCGCATGGGGTGGCTGATAATCAGGGCCCACAGCGCAACCCGCCAGAAGCAGAGACAGCGCCAGCAAACTCAAGCGCGGAGAGGTGATCATCTTAGTGTGCTCCTGCACTGCCTTCGCTCTTGATAGGCGAAAGCAACCAACAAAATGGAATCAACAGCAAGGCCACAATACTCAGGCCCATAAATACGTCGATGTACGCCAGGATACGCGCCTGCGCAATCATCTCTTTGTACAGCTGACCGGTTGCCAGCGTCAGGGGATCGCCCACCGCGCTTGTAAAGTCGCGAATCGACTGTGCCCAATGCTGCAAAGTGAGATTGAACGGCTCGTTGAGCGGCGTCATGTTATGCACCATACTCGCCGACCGCGTCTGCATGCGCTCGGTAATCCCCGCCGTTGCCAGTGAAATGCCGATCGATCCCGCCACGTTACGGAACATGGTAAACAATGCAGCAGCATCCGCATTAAGCCGCTGCGGCACCGTGATAAAGGCGATGGTGGTGAGCGGCACAAACAGGAAGCCCAACCCAATGGACTGTGCGCTGCGCATCAATACCAGGGTAGTGAAATCAACGTTGGGCGTTAAGGTCGTGGAATAGAAGAAGGCACTGGCCAGGCAAGTAAAACCAAAGGCGATGATGTAGCGCGTTTGCACAATCGGCATCAGTTTCAGCACCAGCGGAATCGTCAGCACGATTAATACCGCGCCGGGCGACAGCACCAGCCCCGACCAGGTGGCCGTGTAGCCCAAATCCTGCTGCGCCAGCTGTGGAAGTACCACCGAGCTGCCATAAAGAATCATCGCCATGCCCGCCATCAGCAAACCGGCCACCCAGAAGTTACGATCTTTCATCACGGTGATATCCACTACCGGCTTACGGGCGTACAGCAGCCAGTAGACTGCGCCGACAATGCCGATCACCGCCAGCATGCAAAACAGGCGAATAAAGTGCGACGCAAACCAGTCTTCATCCTCACCACGGTCAAGGAACACCTGCAAACAGCCGAGTCCAAGGGTGATCAGACTGATACCGATATAATCGATTTTCAGCTTGCCCTTGGCCCATTTACGTTCCCACGGTGGATCTTCCAGCAGCTGATAGATCGCCAGCACCGTTAAAATCCCCACCGGGATATTAATAAAGAACACCCAGCGCCAGCTGTAGTTATCGGTGATCCAGCCACCGAGCGTTGGGCCGATCACTGGCGCAACGATAATCGCAATCGAGGAGAGACCAAAGGCTTTGCCACGGTCTTCCGCTTTGAAGTAATCGAGCAGCACCGACTGCTGCACCGGCTGTAAACCGCCGCCGAAAAAGCCCTGCAATACGCGGAACAGAATGATTTGCCATAGCTCGGTGGCGATACCGCACAGGAACGAGCAGATGGTGAACATCACAATACAGATCAGGAAGAACTGCTTACGCCCGAACAAGCGGCTAAAGAAGGCGGAGATCGGCAACACGATGCCGTTAGCCACCAGATAGGAAGTCAGTACCCAGGTGGATTCGTCATAACTGGAAGAGAGTGAACCGGCGATATGCGGCAGCGCCACGTTGACGATAGTGGTGTCGAGGATCTCCATAAACACCGCCAGCGTCACCGTGATGGCGACCAGCCACGGATTGCTGGCCGGACGCCAGCTTTCGCTCGCACTCATTCTACGGTGACCTTCGGCTCAACCGACAGGCCCAGTGGCAGCGGATGATTCGGATCCAATCCTTTATCAATGACGATTTTCACCGGCACGCGTTGCACAATTTTCACGTAGTTACCGGTGGCGTTTTCCGCTGGGAAAGTGGAGAAGCGCGAGCCGGAGCCCATTTGCACGCTATCAACGTGCCCTTCCAGCTTCATATCTGGCCAGGCGTCGATACTGATATCCACTTTGTCACCAGGATTCATCCGCGCCAGTTGGGACTCTTTAAAGTTGGCGTTAATCCAGATATCCGGCGACACCAGTGAAAACAGTGCCGTACCGGCCTGCACTAGCGTACCGACCTGCACGTTGCGCTTGGTAACAAAGCCATCGTACGGGGCACGCACTTGTGTATAGGAGAGATTCAGTTCGGCGGTGTTGAGCTGAGCCTGCGCTTGCTCAACCTGCTGCTGGCGCGCTTCGACGTTGGTTTCCTGCTGACGAATCTGCAATTGCACCTGCGAAGCCACTTCCACCTGCGCTTTGGCGCTTTGCAGTTGTGCTTCAGCGGATCGCAGCTGCGCGGCTGCGGTATCGATGTTGCGTTGTGAAGTCGCGCGCGGATCCACACCTCGCTGACGACGATAGTCTGCCTGCGCATTCAAAAGATTGGCCTGCGCTTTGGCTTGATCGGCTAATGCCTGATCGCGCTGTGCCGGATACTGCACGCGTGACAGCGCTAACTGCGCCTGCGCCTGATGCAGTTGCGCCTGAGCCAGGCCAAGCTGGGCTTTAGCCTGATCGCGTTGGGCACTGGTATCGCGCGGGTCGATTTCCACCAGCAAATCGCCTTGCTTCACCCGCTGGTTGTCTTTCACCAGCAGTTTCACCACATAACCGGCCGCTTTCGGTGCGATGGTCACTGCATCGCCTTCGGTAAAGGCATCGTCGGTAGTTTCAATGTTGCGTGTAGTAAACCAGAACCACAGGCCCACCAGCAGCATGATCACCACCACGATAACAAGAATGATCAGTGGCTTTTTGCCGGGGCGTTTACGTTGTGGTTCGTTGTTGTCTTGACTGGAGTCTGAAGCGTGCTGCGCATCCTGCTGCTCGCGAGCGGGCGGCTGATTGTGGTTATCACTCATAGGTTATCATCGCTGGCTGTGATCCCGATCCACGGGCAAAAACGGTCAACTTAACCTTAGATCGAAAATTGACAAATGCCAGTACAACTTTACACAAGCCAACAATCAACGCATTTTCTGCCACTGCGTACGATAACGCGCTGAATAATCAGCGCGTCAGCTTCACCTGCAGAACAAAATGGCTGGATTAATGTAGCCAGTGCAACAGCAACCAACCGCACAGCATCGACCACGCCAGCATGGGGAGAGAAAACAGGTGAAAGCGCCACCAGACTTTGCTGTCCTGCGCCATACGCAGCGCAATCAGGTTAGCCAGTGAACCCGGCAATAAGCCGAATCCGCCAATGTTGACGGCCCAGGCGAGCACCTCTGAAGGCGGCACTTTTTGCAGCAACAGGATGGTGGCTGGCACATTACTGATCACCTGTGAAAGAGCGATCGCCAGCAAATACAAACCGCCTTCATTCAACTGGCTTATCGCGGCGAAATGCGGTTGCAGCAGAGGAAGATGCATCAGTAAAAACACATCGATGAACATCACGACAAATACCAGCAGTAAACTCCAGTCGATACTGAGCAATACGCTGCGCGCCATGATCAGGAAGCAGCCTGCCACCAACAACAGCGCCCATCCGGTCATTTTCAGCTCTAAAGCCACAATAAACACCAGATACAGCAGCACACTGATGATAAATAATGGTTTTTCCCATTGGTGCGCTTCGCTTTGCGCATGCTTTTGGATGGTTCGTTTAGGAAAACTCCACCAGGTGAGCGCCATCAGGCTGATCATCAACACAGCAGCCAACGGTGCCATCTGCAAGATAAAGCCCGGCACGCTGAGTGTGCCGTGGCTCCATAACAGAATGTTTTGCGGATTACCCACCGGCGTCAGCAGCGATCCGGCATTCACCGCCAGCGCTTCAAAAATAATCAGACGTGAAATCGGCAAGCGCGAGAATTTGCGTAGCGTCAGGGTCAGCGGCACCAGAATAAACAGCGCCACATCGTTGGTGAGAAAGGTGGAAAGCAGCGCGGCGGCACACACCATAAACAGCGCCAGCGTACGCTCATGTTGAAAGCGCTGCACCAGGCGCGCGCCGAGCACATCAAAATAGCCGCTGTTTTCCAGCCCTTTGGTCAGCATCAATAGCCCGGTGAGGGTCATGATGGTGTGCCAGTCAACGGCGGCAGGCAACTGCGGCCAGCGATACTCCGCCAGCGGCAATAAAATCACACCCAACAGCAACAACAAATGCAAAATACGATCACGCATTAAGGAACGCAGCACGATGGGCATGATGGCGGAAGGCCTTGTAGGTTAGCGGCTCTCGTAAAACTTCTGGAAGACAGCGAGGGTTTCATCACTGACGTGATGTTCCAGGCCTTCAGAATCCCGGCGGGCAGTTTCCGGGCTGACACCTAACGCCAGCAGGAAAGTTTCAACAATATGGTGACGTACGCGGCTCGCTTCAGCCAGCTTTTCACCTTCAGGCGTCAGAAACACACCGCGATAAGGAACCTGTTCCACCAGACCGGTGGTGCCTAAACGCTTCAACATTTTTGCCACAGTCGGCTGTGAAACGCCGAGGCGCGCGGCCATATCGACCTGGCGGGCTTCACCAAATTCACGAATCAAATCAGAGATTAACTCTACGTAGTCATCAATAAGTTCACGTCGATGCGCTTCGCGCACCTGGCGAAATCCTTCGACATGCTCCTCTATATCTTTAAGCGGCCCCTGGGGCGTATTGGTGGCGCTCTTTGCACGACGACTCATTCAGCTTCCTCATTATTATCTGCCGCACTTTACCTGCGGTGCGGGCCTGGCTGCGCTCATTGTAAACCAGGCACAAATAAGCACAAATTTTTCCTAAATAGTGTTGGCTAAAGAGTATAGCCAGTGCTATCTTTGTTCGTAATGTAAGCGAATAGCTTATTTAGGAGGCAACGATGAACGCACCCTATCTGCTGCTACTCCTTTTCCTGCTGTTTATCGCAGGTTTGTGCTTACTGTTACGTCGTTATTCATTCGGGAGGTGAACATGACCACCATGAAAAACTGCCTCGACTGTGGCAAATGCTTCCAGGTTGAGCAAAGCAAACCGGCTTTTGAGCTGAAATCGCTGCTGTGCCTGTTTAAACGCTCGCCTTTTGCCCTGCGTCTGATGCTGATTGAAAAGCTGACCGGCAAAGAGCTGACCGAGCGCCCTTGCCCAAATCTCATCTGGCGCGGCTGATTCATCCATAAATTCCTTCTCAGGATCCGTTTTCTCAACGGATCCTTTGCACGATCTCACATTTTGTTACCTTTTTAGTCCCACTATTCCTATTGTTATTGAACAAATTCTAAACCCTCGCGTTCTCTGTGGCTGAATCGCTTCAGGCACTGACATAACTTTACCTTCAACAACGCTTAAACGATTAGGCTGCTAACTTTTAGCTTGCAACCTATTGTGACGTCTGATTAATCTCCTCATAACAAAAAATTACATACTTATAACAAAATCAACCCAGGGTGGGTTTTTCGTAAGGAAGATTAGCAATGTCACTTAAAAAGCCTGAAGAGCAACCATCGGGCAGGAGACGATTTTTACAAAAATCGCTCTCGCTCATTCCCCTCGCCGCCGCCGCCAGTACCGGTGTGGTGTCACTCTCCTCCCCCGCCTCCGACAAACCACAAGGCGTGTTATCCGACTATGTGCCCGCCTACTTCAACGATAAAGAGTGGAAGTTTCTGCTCGCCGCGCTGGATCGCCTGATCCCTGCAGACGCCAACGGTCCTGGCGCCGTCAGCGAAGGTGTACAGGTGTTTATCGATAAGCAGATGGAATTACCTTACGGCTATGGTCGCCTGTGGTACATGCAAGGTCCATTCGCCGATTCGATTCCGGAAATGGGTTACCAATCCCATCTCGTGCCGCGCGATACCTACCGGTTAGGCATCGCCTTAGCTGACCAGCACTGTCAGAAGCAGTACCAAAAGGATTTTTACCAACTGGAGACGGCGCAACAGGAAGAGGTTTTGCGTGCGCTGGAAGCCGACAAACTGCGTAACGATGCCATTCACGGCAAGCAGTTTTTCGAGCAACTGCTGGAAAACGCCAAAGAAGGCTATCTCGCCGACCCGATTCACGGCGGTAACCAGACGCTGGCTTCGTGGAAGATGATCGGTTTTCCCGGCGCTCGCGCGGATTTTGTCGATACCGTGCAGCAACCGAATAAACCCTATCCCCTCGGCCCAGTCAGTATTTCCAGCAAAAGGAGCGTGTAATGGCGGCAGTAAAAAAAGCGCCCGTCGATGTGGTGATCGTTGGGTTTGGCTGGACCGGTTCGCTCATGGCGATGGAACTGGCCAGCTCGGGTTTAAACATTGTGGCGTTAGAACGTGGTGAAAATCGCGACACCTATCCTGATTTCTCCTATCCGCGTATTGCCGACGAGTTGACCTACGGCATCCGTCTGAAATTATTCCAGAACGCCTCGAAAGAGACGGTCACAGTACGTCACACCACGCAGGAAACCGCGCTGCCTTATCGCCGCTTCGGTTCCTTCCTGCCCGGTGATGGTGTGGGCGGTGCCGGTACCCACTGGAACGGTCAGCTGTGGCGTCCGCTGGAAGCCGATTTAAAAATGCGCAGCACAGTCATCGAAAAATACGGTGCTGACTTCATTCCTAAAGACATGACGGTGCAGGATTACCCCTTCTCCTATGCGGAGATGGAACCCTATTTCGATAAGTTTGAGAAAATTTGCGGCGCGGCCGGTCAGGTCGGTAACCTCAACGGTGAAACCGTCGAAGGTGGTAACCCGTTCGAATCTCCGCGTAAAAATGGCTATCCCACCAAGCCGCTGGAGACGTTGTATGCTGGCGAGCTGTTCTCCAAAGCAGCGAAACAACTCGGTTATCATCCGTTTGAATGTCCCGCCGCTAACTGTACCGAAGCCTGGACCAATCCTTACAACGTGCAGCTTGGCGTGTGTAACTACTGTGGTTACTGCGAACGCTTCGGCTGCTTTAACTATTCCAAAGGTTCACCACAAAGCTGCGTCATCCCTGCTCTGAAGCCGTTCAGTAACTTTGAGTTGCGCACGCAGGCGCACGTGATTCGCGTCAATACCGACAGCAGCGGCAAAAGAGCCACTGGCGTGACCTATATCGATGCGCAAGGTAATGAAGTCGAGCAACCGGCTGACCTGGTAATCCTCAGCGCCTTCCAGCTGCACAATGTGCGCTTACTGCTGCTGTCTAAAATCGGCAAGCCTTACGATCCGCAAACCGGCGACGGCGTGGTGGGCAGAAACTACGCCTATCAGATGACTGGCGGTATCAAGCTGTTCTATGACAACGACAATTGGTTCAATCCATTTGCCGCCACCGGTGCCACCGCCACCGTTATCGATGATTTCAACGCGGAAAACTTCGATCACAGCAAAGTCGGCTTCGTAGGCGGCGCCACAATATCTGCAGCCTTCTCCGGCGGCCGTCCCATTCAGCAGATGGGCATTCCTAAAGATGCGCCGCGTTGGGGTTCTGGCTGGAAACAGGCGATCAAAGATAACTACCTGCACAACATGAACGTCGGCTCGTCCGGTTCAGTCATGCCTTACAAACAGTGCTATCTCGACCTGGATCCGACTTACCGTGATATCTATGGTCAGCCCTTGCTGCGTATGACCTTTGACTGGCAGCAAAACGAGCTGAAGATGACCAATTTCATCAAGGATAAGGCCGAAGAGATCGTCAAAGTGATGAATCCAAAGCACTATGAAATTGGCTTCAAAACCCTCAACAGCCACTACGACGTCCGCCCTTATCAATCCACCCACACCACCGGTGGTGCGGTGATGGGTGACGATCCGCGTACCAGCGTGGTGAACAAATTCTTGCAAAGTTGGGATGTGCCG
This sequence comes from Erwinia sp. S63, assembly GCF_016625195.1. GTDB lineage: Bacteria > Pseudomonadota > Gammaproteobacteria > Enterobacterales > Enterobacteriaceae > Pantoea. The sequence goes on along the minus strand of NZ_JACVUP010000002.1, from coordinate 33,109 downwards.
AATGTGTTCGTCACCGGTGCCTGCTGCTTCCCGCAGAATCTGGCGTACAACCCAACCGGGATTGTCTGTGCCACCGCATTATTCGCGGCGGATGCGATTCGCAACCGCTATCTTGCTAACCCTGGTCCGTTGGTTCAGGCCTGATAAGGAGCGTCATAGTGAAATTTTCCGCACTCTTTCTCGCTCTCAGCGGCGCGCTGCTCAGCCACGCCTCGTGGGCCGCGACCGATGCCTCGGTTAAGCAAGGCGAATATCTGGCCAAAGCGGGCGATTGCGCCGCATGCCATACCGCCGCCGGAGGACAGCCTTTTGCCGGTGGGCTCAAAATGAGCACGCCGATTGGCGCCATTTACTCCACCAACATCACGCCGGATAAAACCCACGGTATTGGCGATTACAGCTACGAGGATTTTTCCAAAGCGGTGCGCGGTGGTGTCGCCAAAGATGGCAGTTCACTTTATCCGGCTATGCCTTACCCGTCATATGTCAAAATCAGCGACAGCGATATGCACGCGTTGTATGACTACTTCATGCAGGGCGTGAAGCCGGTGAGTCAGGAGAATCACAAAAGTGATATTCCCTGGCCGCTGAGCATGCGCTGGCCGCTGGCGTTCTGGCGCTGGACCTTTGCCGATGACAGCACTTACGCTCCGGCTGCCGGTCAATCGGCGCAGTGGCAGCGCGGTGCTTATCTGGTGCAGGGGCTTGGCCACTGTGGCTCATGCCATACGCCTCGTGGCATCGGCTTCCAGGAAAAGGCCATGGATCAGAACAGCAAAGGCTATCTGACCGGCGGTACGCTGGAAGGCTGGCATGCGCCAGACCTGACCGCCAGCCCGGCTGCGGGTTTGGGCAGTTGGTCTGAGCAGGATATCGCTACCTTCCTGAAAACCGGCGCGAATAAGCAAGGCGCTGCCTTTGGTTCGATGACGGATGTGATCGCACACAGTACCCAGTATCTCAGTGATGAAGATCTCAATGCGATTGCCGTGTATCTGAAGTCATTACCGGCTGCGGATAACACCGCTGCACCACAGGCCAGCGATGCGACGTCGCAAGCGCTGTTCAAAGGGGATGTCAGCCAGCCAGGCGCGCAGGTGTACGTGGATAACTGTGCCGCCTGCCACCGTACGGATGGTAAAGGCTATGCCAGTACTTTCCCGGCGCTGGCGCACAACCCAGCCCTGTTGAGTGAAGACCCGTCATCAGTGATCAGTGTGATTCTGAAAGGCGGCCAGCGTGCGATAACGCAACAGGCACCAACCGGTTTCACCATGCCAGATTTCGCCTGGCGTCTGGATGATCAGCAGGTCGCTGATGTCGCTAACTTTATTCGCAATGGATGGGGTAACAAAGCGGCACCGGTAACGGCCGATCAGGTGAAGAAGATCCGCGCCACGCTTCCTCCTGCCCCGCAAAAGTAAGCATAAAAAAACGGCCCGTAAAGGGCCGTTTCTTGTGCAACTCTGGTCTAAGCAAAAAACTTAGAAGCTGTAGCCTACGCCAGCAATCCAGGTGCCTACGTCTACGCTACGGATACGGCTCTGCTCGTAACCCACGTCAACAGCAACGTTCTGGATTGGGTTGAACTGCATGCCTGCGCCGTAGGAGAAACCGTAATCGCTGGTGTCAGATTTAGACTGTGCAGCAGCGTCATTCGCCTGGTATTTACCGTAACCGATACCGACCACGCCGTAGATGCTTGCCCAGTCGTTCAGACGGTAAGCAGGACCACCGGTGATGCCGTAGTACTGGCCTTTGTTGTAAACGCCAGCATCAGTGCGGTCTTTCTCGGTGTAGGTGAAAGAACCGATCCAACCCAGTGGGTTAGTACCATCTTCGTAACGGTATTTCAGGTTGAAGCCGTTTGCTTTGTTAGCAACGCCCTGATAATCGCTCTGCGCGTAACCAGCAGAAACGGTGCTCTGCGCCATGGCTGAACCTGCTGAAACTGCCAGTACACAAGCCAGTGCTGAAAGACATGCAATTTTTTTCATAAACCACCTCAAATGTGAATATACTTCTCTCCTGACAACGCTAAAAATATAACAAAAATTAGCAAGAAACTCTGCCCGCTATTTGTTGTCTAACAGATTGTTTGGTGTAACAGAAAGTTAATGAAGTTTCCTATGTCATTCATTTTACTTATAAAAAGCGTCATCTTCCTGCAATAATATTTCGGGCTACAAATTATGCCTTTAAGGATATTCCTAAACTAACCTGACATTTCTTTACTTAAATGGCCCGAAAAACGGTTATTTCCCAGGCTGTCACCGCATTTATTTTCCCGCTTACACGCCTCCTTATTTCCTGAAGATTCCTTTACACTGACGTTTTGTTGCTGTGTTGTTAATCACTACAGGATTGAATTACAGGATGTCTACGCCTCTGACGAACACCAAAATGGCCCCGGTTTTGTTCCCGATTGCCGTGCTACTGATTGCTATGCTCTCGCTGCAGGGCGGTGCTTCACTGGCAAAATCGCTGTTCCCCAGCGTGGGGGCGCCGGGCATCACCGCACTACGCCTCGGGCTGGGCACCCTGATTTTGTGCGTCATCTTTAAGCCGTGGCGCCTTCGTTTCACCCCGGCACAGCGCAAACCGCTATTGATGTACGGTCTGGCGCTGGGTTGTATGAACTATCTCTTCTATTTATCCATTCGCACCGTGCCGCTGGGCGTTGCCGTTGGCCTGGAGTTTCTCGGCCCCTTAACCCTGGCATTGGCCGGTGCGCGACGTCCGCTCGATTTCCTCTGGGTACTTCTGGCGGTCACCGGTTTGTGGTTTTTGCTGCCGATTGGTGATGGCATCAGCCATATCGATCCGCTGGGTGCACTATTAGCGGTGGGAGCCGGTGCCTGTTGGGCGGTCTATATCCTGGCGGGGCAACGCGCCGGTGCGGAACATGGTCCAGCAACCGTTGCCATGGGATCGTTAATTGCCTCGGTGATCTTTGTTCCGCTTGGATTAACCTTTGCGGCACCCGGCATCTGGCACTGGGAAATTCTGCCACTGGCGCTGATTATCGCCCTGCTCTCTAGTGCGATTCCTTATTCACTGGAAATGATGGCCCTCACCCGCCTGCCCGCTCGCATTTTTGGCACGCTGATGAGTCTGGAACCCGCGATGGCAGCGCTTTCAGGGATGTTGTTCCTCGGAGAATTGCTGACGCTGAAGCAGTGGATCGCGCTGCTCGCCATTATTGCCGCTTCGGCGGGTTCAACACTCACCATGAAACAGAAGAGTGCCAAAATAAGCGAAGTGGATATTAATAACCCGCAATAAATAATGCCAAATTCAGCCTGTTAAGCTGCAGGCTGAATATATAAGCATTCTCATTCCCTTTTTTTCATCGCAGGCTCCCTCTTTGTTATTATTTTGCAACATCATTGAAAAATAATTAACACGAAGCATAACCATCTGTTATAAAAGACAAATAAATTAAACGTTCAAATCCCGCACAACATTAAGGTTTATCTATTCCTGTCATCGGTTTAAACAATCCGGCACAGCAGAAAACTGCTGCTATACTTATTTCCGTGCTTGATTAGGACAACCATCAATTAGAGGACATTAATGATGAGTACCGCAAAACTGGTTAAAACTAAATCGTCTGATCTCATTTACACCCGTAATGATGTTGCTGATAGCGATAAGAAAGCGACCATCGAGGTGCTCAACCGTCTGGTAGTGGAATACATTGACCTGTCACTGATCACCAAACAGGCGCACTGGAACATGCGCGGCGCCAACTTTATTGCAGTACACGAAATGCTGGATGGCTTCCGTACTGCCATTACCGATCATCAGGACACTATTGCAGAGCGTGTTGTACAGCTCGGCGGCGTGGCGCTGGGTACCACCCAAATCGTCAACGATAAGACGCCATTGAAAAGCTATCCGCTTAACATCCATACCGTTCAGGATCACCTGAAGGCGCTGGCCGATCGTTACGCGATTGTCGCGAACGATACGCGTAAGGCCATCAGTGAAGTCAGTGATGAAGATACCGCCGACATTTTCACAGCGGCATCACGTGATTTGGATAAATTCCTGTGGTTTATCGAATCCAACATTGAATAATGCAAGTTACAGCGAAGGCGGGTTATCCCGCCTTTTTTTATATCTGTAACATTTTGGTGCTTTTTTTGACGTCGTTAACAAAATCTTAATCCTGCCTTTCCCTTGCTCAGCCCTTGGTGCACACTGTGCCTGCACCACAACAGCACGATGCACTATTTTGGTGAGCCATATTAGTGCAGACTTTTCGACTACAGCAAAATCGCTTCAGCCAGGCCCTGCATCCTGCTGATTTCGACCAAAATGAAAAGTTGGCATAATTTTTTCATATGAATAGCCGTACATCAGGCCATCAGGTCTGAAGGGTAATAAGGAAAATAATGATGAAGTCTTTGATTAAAGTCTCCGTGGCCGCGCTGGCGCTGGCCTTCTCGCTTTCTTCCACTGCAGCAGATAAGAAACTGGTTGTTGCAACCGACACCGCATTCGTTCCTTTTGAATTCAAACAGGGCAACGATTACGTTGGTTTCGATATCGACCTGTGGGCCGCTATCGCCAAAGAACTGAAGCTGGACTACACCCTGAAGCCAATGGATTTCAGCGGCATCATCCCAGCACTGCAAACCAAAAACGTTGACGTGGCTCTGGCCGGTATCACCATTACCGACGAGCGTAAAAAAGCTATCGACTTCTCTGACGGCTACTACAAAAGTGGTCTGTTGGTGATGGTGCGTGAGAACGAAAACAACATCAAAGGCATCGACGATCTGAACGGCAAAGTGGTTGCGGTGAAGAGCGGTACCGGTTCTGTTGATTACGCTAAAGCGCACATCAAGTCTAAAGATCTGCGTCAGTTCCCGAACATCGACAACGCCTACATGGAGTTGGGCACCAACCGTGCTGACGCCGTGCTGCACGACACGCCAAACATCCTGTACTTCATTCACACCGCCGGTAAAGGTCGCTTCAAAGCGGTTGGCGAGTCTATCGAAGCTCAGCAGTATGGTATCGCCCTGCCAAAAGGCAGCGATGAGCTGCGTAACCAGATTAATGGCGCGCTGAAAACCCTGCGCGACAACGGCACTTACAACACAATTTATAAAAAATGGTTCGGCAGCGAGCCAAAATAATTCCGGCCTAAGCCGATTTTTCCAGCAGGGAGCTTAGTCTCCCTGCTTTTTACATTTCCATTGCAACAGATTTTGGAGTTACACCATGGAGTTTGACTGGAGCGTCATTTGGCCAGCCCTGCCGATTTTGATCGAAGGCGCCAAAATGACCCTGATAATTTCCGTACTCGGCTTAATTGGCGGGTTAATCATTGGTTTAGTCGCCGGTTTCGCGCGCGCGTACGGCGGATGGATCGCCAATAATATCTCGCTGGTGTTTATAGAGCTGATCCGCGGTACGCCAATCGTGGTGCAGGTGATGTTTATTTACTTCGCCTTGCCGATGGCCTTCCCTGACTTACGTATCGATCCGTTTACCGCTGCCGTGGTGACCATCATGATTAACTCCGGTGCTTACATCGCGGAAATCACGCGTGGTGCCGTGCTGTCGATCAACAAAGGCTTCCGTGAAGCAGGTCTGGCGCTGGGTCTTTCCCGCCGTGAAACCCTGCGTTACGTCATCATGCCGTTGGCACTGCGTCGTATGCTGCCACCGCTCGGTAACCAGTGGATCGTGAGTATCAAAGATACCTCGCTGTTTATCGTGATCGGCGTGGCGGAACTGACCCGTCAGGGCCAGGAAATCATCGCCGGAAACTTCCGCGCGCTGGAGATCTGGAGTGCCGTTGCGATTATCTATTTGGTTATTACGTTGGTGTTGAGCTTTGTACTGCGCCGTATTGAGAAGAAGGTGAAAATCCTGTGATTGAATTTAAAAACGTCTCTAAAAACTTCGGCCAGACCAAAGTCCTGCATGACATCAACCTGAAGATCAATCAGGGTGAAGTGGTGGTGATTATCGGGCCATCAGGCTCAGGTAAATCTACCCTGCTGCGCTGCATCAACAAGCTGGAAGAGATCACCACCGGTGACCTGATCGTTGATGGCATGAAAGTTAACGATCCTAAAGTCGATGAACGCCTGATTCGCCAGGAAGCTGGCATGGTATTCCAGCAGTTCCATCTTTTCCCGCAGATGAGTGCGCTGGATAACGTGGCTTTCGGCCCGATTCGCGTGCGCGGTGCGAAGAAAGACGATGCACAGAAACTGGCACGTGAACTGTTGGGTAAAGTCGGCCTTGCCGAGCGTGCGCACCACTTCCCAGCTGAACTATCCGGTGGTCAGCAGCAGCGTGTTGCCATCGCTCGTGCGCTGGCAGTGAAACCGAAGATGATGCTGTTCGATGAGCCAACCTCTGCACTCGATCCAGAACTGCGCCATGAAGTGCTCAAGGTGATGCAGGATCTGGCCGAAGAAGGCATGACGATGGTCATCGTAACGCACGAAGTGGGCTTTGCTCAGAAAGTGGCTTCGCGTCTGATCTTCATTGATAAAGGCACCATCGCTGAAGATGGCAATCCGGATGAGTTGATCACCAACCCACCGAGTGATCGTCTGCGTGAGTTCCTGCAGCACGTGTCATAAATGACGAGGCGGCTGTAAAGCCGCCTCTTCTTCCGTAAAGAAATTTCCTTTCAGAATCTTCACCTTCCATCACTGACTATACTTTTTCTCTTGTGCCGTTGTGCGTTGCTCAAGGAGAAGGTCATGTCGTTTGCCCGCCCATCATGGTGCCTTACCATATGGATGCTGCTCTGTCTGTTCCTCGTTCCCACCGCAGACGCGGTCAATCTGCCGCAGGCCGCCGTCGCCGCTCAGCAAACGTCAACGCCCGCTGCCAGCGCCACCGCTGCAGGTGAACCTACGCTGGAAGATAAAAAAGCCGCTTATGCCGCGCTGGCCAATATTCTGGAGAATAACGATTCGCGTCAGGAACTGATCGATCAACTTCGTCAGGCCGCCACCAGCAAAGCCAATAATGAACAACCGGTATTGGCTCCGCCGCAGGCCGATCAGGAAGATCCCACGGTACTGGAGAGCGTCACCAACGTCACACGCGAATACGGAGGCGCCGTTGCCTCGCAGTTTGTCCGTTTGCACGACAACATCGTTAACGCACCGCACAAGTCGTTTAATCAGCAAACCTTCTTCAACGCCCTGAAGTATTTCGCGGGACTCGCCGCTGCCGTTTTTGCTTTCTACTGGTTCACGCGACTGTTGATGTATCCCGTGTGGCAGCGCATGGGCCGCTGGGGGCGCAATCATAATCTGGAGCGCACCAAGTGGCTGCATCTGCCCGCTACCATTGTCGTGGCGTTCCTGCTCGACCTGGTACTGCTGGCCCTGACGCTGTTTGTTGGTCAGATCATCAGTGACAACTACCACAATAACAATCGCACCATTGCCTATCAGCAGGGGCTGTTCCTCAATGCCTTTGCGTTGATTGAATTCTTCAAGGCGGTGCTGCGATTGATATTCTGCCCACGCTTCCCCACCCTGCGCTTCTTTCATCTTTCCGATACCCGTGCCGCTTACTGGAACACGCGTCTTAGCTGGCTCAGCGGCATTATCGGTTATGGCTTACTGGTGGTGGTGCCGATCGTCGGCAATCAGGTCAATATGCAAATCGCTGCGTTGGTGAATGTGTTGATCATGTGCATTATGACCGGCTGGGCGCTGTGGCTGATTTTCCGCAATCGACGCAACATCCACGACGAGTTGTCGCGTTTGGCCGATCGCAGTATGAGCTTCTTTGCCTTATTTATCCGCGCCTTCGGTATGGTGTGGCATTGGCTGGCGAGCGCCTATTTTATTGCGCTGTTCCTGTTTTCCATCTTCAATCCAGGCGACAGCCTGAAGTTTATGATGTCAGCCACGGTGCGCAGCATGGCGATCATCGTTATCGCCGCCCTGGTTTCTGGCATGCTAACGCGCTGGATTGGCAAGACGTTGACGCTATCGCCGGATCTGCGCCGTAACTATCCCGAGCTACAAAAACGCGTCAATGATTGGGTCAAAGCGCTGCTGAAACTGGCGCGTGTGATCACCGTGTTCGCCACGCTATTACTGCTGCTCAACGCCTGGAATCTGTTTGATCTCTGGCACTGGCTCACGCTGGGCGCCGGGCAGAAGATGGTGGATGTGCTGATTCGTATCGTGATGATTTTGCTGCTCTCCGCCATCGGCTGGACACTGCTGGCCAGCCTGATCGAAAGCCGTCTGGCCTCCGATTCCCATGGAAGACCGATGCCCAGCGCACGCACGCGTACCTTACTGACGCTGTTCCGTAACGCGCTGGCGGTGGTGATCAGCACCATCACCATTATGATTTTGCTGTCAGAAGTGGGTGTTAACATCGCGCCGCTGCTGGCGGGTGCCGGGGCGCTCGGTCTGGCGGTGTCGTTCGGTTCGCAAACACTGGTGAAGGATATTATTACCGGTATCTTTATTCAGTTTGAGAACGGCATGAACACCGGCGATTTGGTGACCATTGGCCCGATCACCGGCACGGTGGAGCGCATGTCAATTCGCTCCGTCGGCGTGCGTCAGGATACCGGCGCGTATCACATCATTCCCTGGTCTTCGATCACCACTTTCGCCAACTTTGTGCGCGGCATTGGCTCGTTTGTCGCCAACTATGATGTTGACCGCAGTGAAGATACCGAACGTGTGAATGCGACCTTGCAGGCAGCGGTGAAAGAGTTGCTGGAGAATCCAGATATTCGCGGCATGGTGATTGGCGAACCGAGTTTTTCCGGGCTGGTGGGCCTGACCAACCAATCCTTTACCGTGCGCGTGTCGTTCACCACCCAACCGCTGAAGCAGTGGACAGTGCGCTTTGCGCTGGATGATAAGGTGAAGAAGCATTTTGATGCTGCAGGGATTAAAGCGCCGCATCAGACAGTGGAAGTGATGCAGACAGGCAACGATGTGGGTTCCGCGGCCACGCTGGCAGCCTTACCGCCGCCAAATCCATCGTAGAGTCGCCCAGGGAGCGTAAGATTCGCTCCCGCATTTTGGGCTAAGCTCGCACCTGTATCCTGACGGATAAGGGCAAACGGTGGGTTCAGCGCGCGAAGCGTTTAGTCCGCGCGGCTGGCGGCAGGAATGTCCAGGCGATAAAGCGGCTCTGTTTCTGCCCCTGTGCCATCTCAATGATGCGTACTTCCTCAACCTCGAGATCGCGCAACTGATCGCGCAATGCAGGCAGGTTCTCTTTGCGAGAAACCAATGAGGTAAACCAGACAATGCGGTCGGCATAAGCCACGCTTTCATCGATCATCTTACCCACGAACTGGCGCTCGCCGCCCTCGCACCACAGTTCCTTGTGTTGACCGCCAAAGTTAAGCGGTGCATCTTTGCCTAAGCCCAGATTTCGCGTTTTGCGCTGACCGACCATCGCCGCTTCCTGCGCCGAACCGTGGAACGGTGGATTACACAGCACGGCATGATAGCGTTCATTTTTGTGCACCACACCGGCGAAAATGGCGGACTCGTCTTTCTGACGACGCAGACGCACACCGCGCTGCAAGCCAGGATTACTGGCGACAATCTGGTTTGCCGCCGTGATGGCTTCCGCCGTGATATCGGTGCCGGTAAAGCGCCAACCGTACTCCGCATGCCCGATTAATGGATAAATGAGGTTGGCACCGCAACCGATATCCATCACATCGGCATCGCGTGGCACTTTGCCGCCGTTGTCACTGGCCAGCAAATCAGCCAGCGCATGCACATAGTCAGCACGGCCTGGTACGGGTGGCGTCAGGTAGCCTTCCGGCAGTTGCCAGTTGAGGTTATAAAACAGCTTAATCAGCGCCTGATTGAGTAGCATTACCGCTTCAGGATCGGCAAAATCCACCGACAACTCGCCGTAGCCATTAGGACGGACTTTCACCGCCAGCGGCGGATGAGCCGCGGTCAGAGCAGCAAAATCATAACGGCCCTGATGGCGATTACGGGGATGGAATGGCGAGGTGGCGGTTGGCTTGTTCATAGATTCTCCGGATAGTAGCGCGGGCGTAAGATACGCTGGATGGCGGCATCGCACAATCCGCTTACACGATTATCTGTATTGCATTTAAACCTGATATCCCAAAATTGAGTCCAAAATAATTCGTGCTGCAGCAATGCTGCTGGTGTGCTCATCCACTGGCACTTCTTAAAGACAGTGACCGGGGAGCAATGACGCCGTTGTGGTGCGAAGTTTAACAGACAAGCCAGGAGCACAAATGCGACAACGTTACACTTATCAGCCAAGGAGCGGGCATGGTTTACCACACGACCCGCTGAACGCCATTGTTGGTCCGCGTCCGATTGGTTGGGTGAGTTCGCTAAGCGCCAGCGGCCAGCGCAACCTGGCTCCGTACAGTTTCTTTAACTGCTTTAACTATCATCCGCCGATCATTGGTTTTGCCAGCAGCGGCTGGAAGGACAGCGTGCGCAACATCAGTGAGAGCAAAGAATTCGTCTGGAATCTGGCCACTCGCCCGCTCGCCGAAGCGATGAATGAAAGCTCTGCTTCTGTGCCGCCTGAACAAGATGAGTTCGCACTGGCGGGATTGACACCAATCGCTGCCTCGCACGTCAACGTGAGCATGGTGGCAGAGAGCCCGGTGAATTTTGAGTGCCGTCTGACTCAGCTGATTCGTCTGCAGGATGTGCAAGGCACTGAACTGGAGAGTTGGCTGGTGCTGGGTGAAGTGGTGGCGATTCATATCGATGAAGAGTTGCTGGAAGATGGCATTTACCAGACCGCTAAGGCACAACCTATTCTGCGAGCCGGCGGCCCATCGGCGTATTACGGCATCAGTGAGGATTTGCGGTTTGATTTGGTGCGCCCGGATGCACGCCGGGGTTAATTTTTTGCAGGCTGGCGGTTCCGGTTCCGGTTCCGGTTCCGGTTCCGGTTCAAATTCAGTTTGAAACATAGGTTTGGATTGCAGGCTGAAATGCGGGTTGGCATAAAACCGAGTTAACGCTGGCTGGGGGCGCAGGGGGGCTGGCGTCCTCGCGCCGCTGACGCGGTACCCTCACTTCGTTCGTCTGCCTCACGGAACGGCGGGGGATGGCACATCCCTGTGCCGCCCCGCCTTCCGCCCGCGTCATGCGGGCTATCCTGGCAGACTCACTCTGCTCGGCGCTGCGGATTGCCTGCCCCCCTGCGCCCCCAGCCTGCTCATAAACTTTCGTGCGTTTTGTTAAAAAGCACTCTCACTTCAATGAGGCTCAGACCGTTTGTCACCAAGCGTATTTCTGTGCATAAGCTTGATTTTGTGTTGCTAATTAGACTATCAGCCAATAAGAACTCACATCGGCTCACAAGCCAGCTCAAAAACTTCAATACGCGTTGTCAAAAACAGCACAAGTGTTAGTGGCCGTAGCACCTCTTATGCTACAGGGTTAACCACAGCTCTGAGACTTTTTCATTGAGCCAGGAGATCCAAGCAGGGATGATTCAAGTCTTCCAGTCTGCTGATGAGCTCAAGTGAATGCTTTTGAAAGGGGCACAATATTTGAGGCCGTAGCACCTCTGATGCTGCAAGGGCTATCCGCAGCGCTGAGGCTTTTACGTTGGGCCAGGAGATCCACGCAGGGATGCGTGGATCAGTTCGGGGCCGACCAGGGATGGTCGATCCCCGAACGTTCCGTAGGCACGACGTGGAAGCCGAGGGTACCGCGTCAGCGGCGCGAGGACTGCCCGGCAGCAGCAGAGGTGCTACGGCCCGCACCCACAAGCACCCAGCACCTGGCACTTCAGCACTTCAGCACTTCAGCATCGCTTAAGAGCACTCAGCAAACACCGTTCTTCATCACCTCAACCGCCCGGGCAATTTCCGGTGCCAGCCAGCGATCTTCCTGCCAGTTCGCCACCACCGCCCGTAAACGTCGCAACGCCTGTCTTGTGCCTTCAGCCAACTCCGCCTCGCCATGGAAATCCAGCGCCTGCGCCGCCAGCAGATACTCAATCGCCAGAATCTGCCACACATTCCCTACCAGCTTCAGCAGTTTCAACGCAGCTCCCGCACCCAAGCTAAGATGATCCTCCTGCAAACCCGAAGTCACGTAATTATCCAGCACCGCCGGTTGCGCCAGCTGACGGTTCTCCGCACACAACGACGCCGCCACGTACTGCGCAATCATCATGCCGGAGTTCACACCCGGCTGCGCCACCAGAAACGCCGGTAAACCACTGACCAGTGGATTCACTAAACGATCCAGGCGCCGCTCGGCAATGCTGCCGATCTCCGCCATGGCAATGGCCAGCAAATCGGCCGCCATCGCCACCGATTCACCATGCGGATTGGCCTGCGACACCACACGCCAGTTATCCACGGTGCCGAGTACCAACGGATTATCGGTACAGGCATTCAACTCGGTATTCACCTGTCGCGCGGCGTGATCAAACTGATCGCGGCTGGCACCGTGCACCTGCGGCATCGAACGCAAACTCAGTGCATCCTGGGTGCGCACACCCACGCTTTTAGCCAGCAGTGGGCTGTCGCTCAGCAACTGACGCAAACGCTGCCCACTCACTTGCATGCCAGGACTGGCTTTCAGCGCAATCACTTCGGCATCAAACGCCACCAACTGCCCGCGCAGCGCCTCAAAGCTCATTGCGCCGGTCACGTCGGCCCAATCCAGCAAGCGCATCGCATCATCCAGCGCCAGACAAGACAACCCGGTCATGCACGGCGTGCCGTTCACCAGGCTCAAGCCCTCTTTCGCGCCTGGTCGATAAGGCGTTAATCCGGCCTGCGCCAGCGCGTGCTCGGCAGGCACGATCTGTTGCTGATACTCAACATCACCTACACCAATCAACGCGAGCCCGATATGCGCCATATGGCTGAGATACCCCACCGAACCCTGCGACGGCACCTGCGGCGTAATCTGATGATTCAGTAGCGCCAGCAAATGCTGCACCAGCGCCACTGACACGCCTGACTTACCGTGGCTGTAGTTCGCAATCGCCGCACACAAGATGGCGCGCACCTGCTCGCGCGCAAGTAAAGGCCCGACACCGCAGGCGTGACTCAACAGCGTATTGCGCGACAGTTGACTCAGCTGTTCTTCCGGCAAGGTGATATTGCACAGCGCACCCAATCCGGTATTGATGCCATAAGCAATATGGCCACTGGCCACAATCTGCTCGACGATCTCGCGCCCCTGCGCAATCCGCTGCCATGCGCTGGTGCTCAACGTCAGTTCGGCATTGTGCCGTGCCACCTGCACCACATCCTGCCAGGAAAGCGTTTCATCGCCCCACACTAATGTCATGCTGGTTGCTCCGTGTGATGGCTCTGATGGCTGGAGATAAACTGCTTAAAGCGCTGCGAGCCTTGTGCGCCAAACATCTCTTCCGGCGTCCCCTGACAATCAATGGTCCCCTGATGCATAAACACCACACGATTAGAGACATTGCGCGCAAAGCCCATTTCATGGGTCACCACCAGCATGGTACGCCCCTCTTCCGCCAGGCTGCGCATCACTTTCAATACTTCGCCCACCAGCTCGGGATCAAGTGCTGAGGTTGGCTCATCAAACAACATCACTTCCGGGTCCATCGCCAGCGCGCGGGCAATCGCCACACGCTGCTGCTGGCCGCCGGAAAGCTGTGCCGGATAAAAATCTTTGCGATTCAGCAGGCCGACGCGATCCAGCAACTGCTCCGCCTGAGCGATGCAGCTTTTCTTATCGCGTTTCAACACATAGTGCGGCCCTTCAATCACGTTTTGCAGCACCGTCATGTGCGACCACAGGTTAAAACTCTGGAACACCATGCCCAGACGTGAACGCAGGCGCTCAATCTGTTTAGGATTGGCCGCCAGCTGATGACCACGCGCATGGCGCTTCATCTCGATGGTTTCACCACCGACGCTCACCACACCAGCATCCGGCGTTTCCAGCAGGTTGATACAGCGCAGCAAGGTACTTTTACCGGAACCGCTGGCGCCGAGAATCGAAATAACATCGCCTTGATGCGCCTGCAGCGAAATGCCTTTCAGTACTTCCATTGCGCCAAAGGATTTATGGATATCGGTGGCGCTTAAGGTTACGGGGGATGTGGATTGCATATCACTCTCCGGCAAGCGGTTTAACGGCGGGTAACGGCTTTTTTTCAACGCGATGCACCGGGGTTAAACGGCGTTCTAACAACGCGTAAAGCTGGACGATAATGAAGTTCAGGATCAGATAAATAGCGGCGGCGCAGATAAACACTTCCATGGTGCGATAGGTGCGTTGAATGATCTGCTGCGCCACACCAGTGACATCCCACACGGTGACCAGGCTGGCCAGCGCCGTGGACTTCACCAGCAGGATCGCTTCGGTGGAATACGCAGGCAATGCATAACGCAACATGATGGGCGCGATGATGCGACGCAGCAGCAGCCAGCGCGACATGCCGCAGGCCAGCCCGGCCTCGACTTGCCCCGGCGGCACCGCCAACAAGGCCCCGCGCAGGATTTCAGCGGTATAAGCCGCCGTACACAGCGACAGCGCCAACACGGCGCAGGTAAAGGGCTCGCGCAGGAACGGCCAGACAAAGCTATGGCGGATCACGCCAAACTGCCCCAATCCGTAATAGATCAGGAACAGCTGGATCAGCAGCGGTGAGCCGCGAAACACCAGAATGTAGCCGCGCGCAAAGCCGCTCAGCACTCGCCAGCGGCTCATGCGCAGTGACAGAATGCCGATAGCGAGAATGCCACCGCAGAGAAAGGCACTGATAAACAGGCCGAGCGTCACCGGCAGCGCGGCGCTCAGCTTGAGAAAGGTATCGGTCAGAAAGGCGAAGTCAATCATACTGCTGCTCCTTAATGCTGTGCCGCAGTGCGACTTTGCCACGCGCGTCCAAGGCGAGACTCTGCCCGGCGGAACGCATGATTAGACAGCAGCGTCAGCACCAGATAGCAGCCACCGCCAATCAGATAGAAAGTGAAGTAATCGCGCGTGGACCCCGCCGCCACCTGACTGGCACGCATCAGCTCGACGATGCCGGTCACCGACACCAGCGCCGAATCTTTCAGGCTCATCTGCCAGACATTCGACATGCCTGGCAGCGCATAGCGCACAATCTGCGGCAGCAAAATGCGCTGGGCAATACGCCAGCGCGGCATGCCGATCGCTACCGCCGCTTCCACTTCGCCTTTCGCCAGCGCCAGACGCGCCGCACGATACACCTCACCTTGATAGGATCCGGAGATGAGCCCGATCGCCAGTGCGCCAATCAGGAACGGCGGCGCTTCGATAAAGCCATCCGCGCCGAACATTTGCCCCACCAGGGTGATCAGGCCCGATCCGCCAAAATAGAACAGGTAGATCACCAGCAATTCCGGGATGCCACGAAACACCGTGGAATAGGCCTCACCCAACCAGCGCATCCAGCGTTGTGGCGACAGTTTGGCTGCCGCCACGCCGGAACCGACTACTGCGCCAATCATCAACGCCGCAAGCGACAACAGCAGCGTGGTGAAGGCAGCCCCTAAAATCAGGCGGCCCCAGCCATCAGCACCAAAACTCAGCAGGCTCATCATCTTTCACCTCACTTACGGGGTTACGTCAGTTTTAAACCACTTCTCACTCAGCTTTTTCACGGTGCCATCGGCCAGCGCGGCCTTGATAGCCTCGTCGAGTTTGGCTTTCAGATCCTTGTCAGCCATGCGCACGCCCATCGCTTCGCCCTCACCCCAGATCGGGCCACCCAACTGCGGGCCACTGAAGGTCAGGTTGCTGTTCTCTTTGCGCGCCAGCATCGATTGGGCAAAGGTCACATCGTCGAACACCGCATCAATACGACCAGCCTGCAGATCGAGAATCGCATCTGCTGAGGAAGTGTATTCGCGCACGTCGGCGACATCTTTGAAGTACTTATCAATAAAGGGCGTGTAAACCGTGCCGGACGCGATTCCGATGGTTTTGCCTTTTAACGCCGCTTTCAGTGGCGCAATCGCGGTGTTGATCTCTTTCTCATCGTCATGCAGCTTGATGATGTTGTGATCGGCCGGCATCAGCGGGCTGTCTTTGGTGGTGATAAAGGTGGCAGGGGTAGATGCGTAAGGCACGGTGAAATTGACCACTTTTTTGCGGTCCGGCGTGATGACGATCGCATCCATGATCACGTCATATTTGCCAGCATTCAGTCCGGCGATCATGCCGTCCCAGTTTTGCACCACCAGCTTGCACTGGATGCCCATGCGCTTACATAAGTCTTCCATCAGTTCAGGTTCAAAGCCGCCTAACTTGCCGCCCGGCAGCGTCAGGTTCCAGGGTTCATAGCTGCCTTCGGTAGCGATGGTGATCGATTTCCACTCTTTGGCCTGTACAGCAACACCGCTGATCATCAGGCTGGCAAACAGGGTCGTGAGGCAAAAACGGCGAATCGGGGCACGGTGCGTCATGCGGCTTCTCCTGGTCATTAATCGAATTGGCTGTCTCTGTTAGCTGATACAGCGCAGATGACATTTCATGTATATACAAGTTAGCTTGCGGCAGATCATTGTCGGCATAAGCTTTTTGTGAGCCAGCCAGAATAAAAAGTGATAATTACCACGTGGTCTTTACTTGTACATACAACCTAGCAAGCGGTGTGCCAAATCGGCAGAGGCGGTGGAATCAGGGAATGGTCACGGCACGGACGTATTGATGCACATTTTTGGGGCGATATTGCACTGTTATGGGGATAACGGAGTTTGAGAGGGAAACGAGATGGGTCTGGTGCGTTACCTAAGCCCGTACCTCCACACCATTAAAAAAGGCAGCCACCTTTCAAAGGTGGCTGCCAGGTAAAAATTTGCCCTAGCGGGCATGACGACTCGGGCGATTAGAGAGGTTTTCCAGCCTGTAAATAAGCCTGCATCATCGGTTTTAACACTTTTTGCAGCTGTGACGCGCGATCCTGTTGCCAGGCAAACGGCGGGGTTTCATCCATGTAATTAAGCTGTGCCAGTTCGAGCTGTACGGCCTGTACGCCCTGCTGCGGCTGACCATAAGCACGCGTGATATAACCGCCTTTGAAACGGCCATTGACTACCCAGCTGTAATCGCTTTGCGCGGCACAAACCTCTTTGATCGCTTCGATCACCGCCTCCGAGCAACTCTCACCGCTGTTGGTGCCAATGTTGATATCCGGCAACTGGCCGTCGAACAAGCGCGGAATCACCGAAGCGATGGAATGGGCGTCAAACAGCAACGCATAACCGTGTTCAGCTTTCAGTCGCGCCAGCTCTTGCTGGATCTGCTGGTGATACGGCTGCCAGATATTATCGAGATAACCCTGTCGCGCCTCGGCGCTGGGGGTTTTACCCTCGGCGAAGGTCGGCGTGCCGTCAAACAGCGTCTCAGGATAGAGTCCGGTGGTGGCGGTGGTGTACAGCGGCTGGTTATCCGGCGGACGATTAAGGTCGATGACAAAACGTGAGTAATGGCCAATCAGCACGCTGGCCCCTAAATCACGCACAAAATCGTACAGCAACGGAATGTGCCAGTCGGTATCTGGCAAACCGCGTGCCGCGTCGCTTAATCCGGCATCCACTTCAGGCGTTAACTGGGTGCCCGCGTGCGGGATGCTGACCAGCAGCGGCAGCTTACCGGCGGTGAAATGAAAAGGTGTCATTGCGCTTCTCCACGATAGATAACCTGGCACGGCAGTTCGCCGCCCAACCAGTAAATCAGTTCTGCCGGACGCGCCAGCGGCCAGTGCACAAAGTTCGCCACTTTGCCGACCTCAAGCGAACCGTGCGAATGCTGTAATCCCAGCGCTTTCGCGCCCCATAAGGTCACGCCTGCCAGCGCTTCTTCCGGGGTCATGCCAAACAGCGTACAGCCCATATTGAGCATCAGACGCAGCGACAGCGCCGGAGAAGTACCGGGATTGGCATCGCTGGCCAGCGCCATTGGCACGCCGTGTTTGCGGAACAAATCCACTGGCGGGCGTTGCGTCTCGCGCAGTAGATAGAATGCGCCAGGCAACAGGACGGCCACAGTGCCGTGCTGTGCCATCGCCTGCGCATCGGCTTCGGTGGCGTATTCAAGATGATCGGCAGACAAGGCACCGTATTCGGCCGCCAGTGTGGCGCCACCGAGTGCGGACAACTGCTCAGCGTGCAGTTTAACCGGCATACCCAATGCTTTGGCTTGATCAAAAACCGCGCTGACCTGCTCAGGGGAAAAGGCGAGATGTTCGCAGAAGGCGTCGACCGCATCCGCCAGCCCTTCCGCCTTCACCTGCGGTAAAAGGCGATTGCAGATGATATCGATCCAGCCTTGTGGGTTTTCTTTAAACTCGGGCGGGAAGCCGTGCGCGGCCAGGCAGGTGGAGAGGACATCGGCGGGCACCGTTTCCGCCAATTCGCGGATGGCGCGCAGCATGGTCAGTTCGCTGGTTTCATCGAGGCCATAACCCGATTTGATCTCAACGGTGGTGACACCTTCTGCCAGCAATCGATTTAGACGCCAGCGCGCACTTGCCACCAACTCCTGCTGCGATGCCGCGCGCGTAGCACGCACCGTGGAGAGAATACCGCCGCCCTGCGCCGCAATCTCGGCATAGCTGACGCCGTTAAGACGTTGCTCAAACTCCTGGCTACGATCGCCGCCAAACACCAGATGCGTATGGCAATCCACTAAACCTGGCGTGATGATGCCACCGTCAAATTGCTGCTGCGTACGCGGGGCAAAATCCGGCAGTTCACTACGCGGTCCTACCCAAATCAGCTCGCCGTTATCCACCGCCAGTGCGCCGTCGGCAATCAGGTTATAGTGCCCGTCTCGCATGGTGACGATATCGGCCCCCAGCCACAGGCTGTCGATCTGCTTCGCTTCTGCCATCCCACTCCCCTTCACGTCTGACGATTTACAGTGCGTCTCAAAGTATGTATATGTATATACAACTTTCCGCCCTTAAGGATCAACCATGGCCGTTTTTTTTGCCCCACGCGCGCTGCTGGCCGACGGCTGGCATGAAGACGTATTGATTACCACTGACGCATCCGGACAGATTGCTGAACTTACCCCCAACAGCACGTCAGGCAGCGCCACTCGCCTTACTGGCCCGGTGATCCCTGCTATCGCTAACCTGCATTCGCACGCCTTTCAGCGCGCCATGGCCGGGCTGGCAGAAGTGGCGGGTGATCCGCAGGACAGTTTCTGGACCTGGCGCGATCTGATGTACCGCATGGTGCAGCGCCTGTCGCCGGAGCAGGTCGGCGATATCGCCACCCATCTCTATATCGATATGCTGAAAGGCGGTTATAGCCAGGTGGCGGAATTCCACTATTTGCACCACGATGCGCAGGGTAAACCCTATGCCGATGACGCGATGCTGCTCAACCTGATTGCCGCCGCCGAGACGGCCGGGATCGGTCAGACGCTGCTGCCGGTGCTCTACAGCTACAGTGGATTTGGATCGCAACCGGCCAGCGACGGCCAGCGCCGTTTTATCCAGCAAACGGAGGCTTATCTGCAGCAACAGCAACGCGTAGCGCAATGGAGCGCCAATAAGCCGCTGCTTAATCATGGCATCTGTTTCCACTCGCTGCGCGCGGTGAGTGAAGCTCAGATGCGTGAAGTGCTGGCCGCTGGCGCTGCTGATGTGCCGGTACATATTCATGTGGCCGAGCAGGAAAAAGAGGTCAATGACAGCCTGGCGTGGAGCGGCGAGCGTCCGGTTTCCTGGCTGTATAATCGCTTCGAAGTGGATCAGCGTTGGTGCCTGATTCATGCCACCCATCTGGACGACAGTGAAATTCAACGCATGGCGGCCAGCGGTGCGATTGCCGGACTCTGTCCGACCACCGAAGCCAATCTCGGCGACGGCATCTTCCCGGCGGTGGAATATATTGCCCAGGGTGGACACTGGGGCATTGGCTCGGACAGCCATGTATCGCTCAGCGCGCAGGAAGAGCTGCGCTGGCTGGAGTACGGTCAGCGCCTGCGCGATCGTCGTCGCAACCGAATCACCCTGCCCCATCAGCCTTCTGTGGGCGATCTGCTGTGGCAGCAGGCGGCACAAGGCGGTGCGCAGGCGTGCGCGATCAACACCGGTGAACTGGCGGTGGGCAAACGCGCCGACTGGCTGGTGCTGGAAAATGATGCCTTCCTGAGCAGCGTGAGTTCCGCTTCACTACTCAATCGCTGGCTGTTTGGTGGTACGCAAAGCCAGATCCGCGATGTGTTTGTCGCCGGTAATCAGGTGATCAGCGAAGGCCATCATCCCGCCGAAGAGGCCGCAGCCGCGCGCTTCGCCCAGGCCATGAGTGCACTGCAATGAGAACGTATTTCGACTACAGCCAGTTGCCCGTGAGCCGCTGGCGCAACGGCGGCGGTGAAACGCGTGAAATCATCAGCTTCCCGCCCGGTGAGACCCAATTTGGCTGGCGCGCCAGTATTGCCACCATCGATGCCGACGGGCCTTTTTCGCCATTCCACGGTATCGATCGAGTGATTACGCTGCTGAATGGCGATAGCGTGGTGCTGCGCAGCGAGAACGTCGAACACGCGTTGTTGCCGCATCAGCCGTGGGCGTTTCCCGGTGAATGGTCGATTGAGGCACAAATCAGCGGCAGCTGTCAGGATTTCAATATCATGACGCGCCGTGACAGTTGGCAGGCGCAGGTGGATGTCGTGCAACACGCCGCTACCAGCCAACACGGTGTCGCGTGGGTATTATCCGGCGAATGGCAGAGTACGGACGGCAAACGCGTCACGGTTAATCAGGGAATGTGGTGGCTGGATGAAGAGACGCAGCTGGCACCGCGAACCTCGGATGCCAGCCTGCTGTTTGTGTCGCTTAGCCGTGTCCTCTGAAACGACCCAGTAACTTATAGCGCGAGCCTGGATAGAGCAGGCGCGCGTAAGTCACAATCTTGTTGTCGCTCCAGGTCTGACGACGAATCAACAAGCAGGGTTCGTGCTCATCCAGCGCCAGATGTTTACGCTGGCGCAAATCGGGCAGTACCGCTTCCACAATATGCTCACCGGCGGTCAACGGCGCCACGCGCATCAAATAGGTGTAGGGCGTCAGTTGATGATAATCCTGACTGAGGTAATCCGGCGCCACCAGCGGGTTGACCAGACGATCTTCCAGTTGCACCGGCATATCGTTTTCGTAATGCACAATCAACGAATGATACAGCGTCTGCCCGGTGGATAAGCCCAACACAGCGGCCTGCTCCGGATCGGCCTTCATCTGCCCAATCGACAAAATTTTGCAGCTATGGCGATGACCACGCTGGGCAATTTCATCGGCGATGTTATGCACTTCCAGCATCGCGGTGTAACCCTTCATCTCCGCGACAAAGGTGCCCACACCCTGCATACGCACCAGGAACCCTTCACTGGTGAGTTCACGCAGTGCGCGGTTAATGGTCATGCGGCTCACGCCCAATTCGTTAACCAGTTCACTTTCGGAAGGTACGCGTTGATTCGCTTTCCAGTGACCTTCACGGATCTGGCTGACGATCGCCTGTTTCACGCGCTGATAAATCGGTGCTGGCTCATCGCCCATCGCTGCGGCCAGCTGCGCTATTGCCGTTTGCTCCGCCATATCCTGTTCCTTTTCCGAATAATGCCCAAAGTTTACTGTCTCAGCACGTAAATGTATATACATCCAATTGTGCAGACAGCCCGTTAACAGTGCAGCGTTCTCCCTGTTTCGGTGCAATGCGGCTGCGGCTGGATGACACATCCCGCATTGCGGCGCATTTCACAGAATCCAATCAATCTGGCACAGCCCTTGCTACTTGTATAGACAAGATTAGACACTTATGCTTCACTCAGCTCATTCAATGGTGCTACCCCATGCCACATCGCAAACCCAGGGCTTGCAGGTAGCACCCGATCACTTGTATAGACAGGAGTAGACTATGTCAGGTTCGGTTCAGGAAATTCGCCTTGTTCCCGGTGAAGTGGACCTCGCGACCTTGCGGGCGATTTATCAAAGCAAGGTGACGCTCACGTTAGCGGATGACGCTCGTGCGGCCATCGATCGCGCGAATGAAACCGTCGATGCCATCGTGGCATCAGGCAAAGTGGTGTACGGCATCAATACCGGCTTCGGCAAACTGGCACAGACACAGATTCCTGCTGAGCGTCTGGCAGAGTTGCAGCGTAATCTGGTGCTGTCACACAGCGTGGGTTTGGGCAACTTACTGCCCGATAACGTCACGCGTTTAGTGGTCGCCACTAAAATTATCAGCCTGGCACGCGGTCACTCCGGCGTACGTATCCAGTTAATCGAAGCCCTGCTGGCGCTGTTTAATGCCGGTGTGATGCCGTGCATCCCGGAAAAAGGTTCGGTTGGCGCATCCGGCGATTTAGCCCCGCTGGCCCATCTGTCACTGATGTTGCTGGGCGAAGGCCAGGTGCGCGTTGACGAAGAACTGATTCCTGCCACCGAAGGGCTGGCGCGCGTCGGCCTGCAGCCGATTGTGCTGGGACCGAAAGAGGGCCTGGCACTGCTCAACGGCACCCAGGTTTCTAACGCGCTGGCACTGCGCGGACTGTTTGAAGCTGAGAACCTGTTCGCCGCAGGCCTGATGGCCGGCGCGCTGTCACTGGAAGCGATCAAAGGCTCGGTAAAACCTTTCGATGCACGTATTCATCAGGCGCGCGGTCAGCACGGGCAAATCGCGGTGGCCGCTGCCGTTTCTTCCTTACTGGAAGGCAGTGAAATCCTCAGCTCACATACCAATTGTGGTCGCGTGCAGGATCCCTACTCGATTCGCTGCGTTCCGCAGGTGATGGGCGCGTGTTTAGACAACCTCAGCCATGCGGCGCGTGTATTGCAAATCGAAGCCAACGCGGCCTCTGATAACCCGCTGGTGTTCAGTGAAAGCGGTGATGTGATTTCGGGCGGTAACTTCCACGCCGAACCTGTGGCGTTTGCCGCCGATATCATCGCATTGGCGATTGCCGAAATCGGCGCCATTTCCGAGCGCCGTATGGCGTTGCTGCTGGATACTGGTCTCTCTGGCCTGCCGCCATTCCTGGTGCGCGATGGCGGAGTCAACTCCGGCTTTATGATTGCCCAGGTCACCGCTGCCGCACTGGCCTCAGAAAACAAATCGCTGGCGCATCCGGGTAGCGTGGATAGCCTGCCGACCTCTGCGAACCAGGAAGATCACGTGTCGATGGCCACCTACGCCGCGCGTCGCCTCGGTGATATGTGCTTTAACACCGCTGCCGTGGTCGGCATTGAAGCCATGGCTGCGGCGCAAGGCATCGACTTCCATCGTCCACTGCAAAGCTCGACTGCGCTGGAACAAGAGATGAGTCGCATCCGCGAGAACGTTGCCTTCCTTGATCAAGACCGTTTAATGGCGCCGGATATCGAATCCATGCGTCTGTGGGCCAGCAGCCACGCCTGGCCTGAATCTTTGACTGCGCTGCTGCCAAGCCAGCGTTCACCTTCCCTTTAAGGAATTGATGATGAGCGAAACTTTATCTCAGGCTGTTGCCCGTGAAATCCGTGCGCCGCGCGGTAACGAACTGCATTGTGCGAACTGGTTGATTGAAGCGGCTTACCGCATGATCCAGAACAACCTCGATCCTGATGTGGCCGAGCGCCCGGAAGATCTGGTGGTATACGGCGGTATCGGTAAAGCCGCACGTAACTGGGAGTGCTTTGAGCAGATTCTGCGTTCACTGCGTGCGTTGCAGCCTGAAGAAACCTTGCTGATCCAGTCTGGTAAACCAGTGGGCGTGTTCCGTACTCATGCCGATGCACCACGCGTGCTGCTGGCCAACTCTAACCTGGTGCCACACTGGGCTAACTGGGATCATTTCCACGAGCTGGATAAAGCCGGCCTGATGATGTACGGCCAGATGACTGCCGGTTCCTGGATCTACATCGGTGCACAGGGCATCGTGCAGGGCACCTTTGAGACCTTCGCCGAAGCCGGTCGCCAGCATTATGACAGCGATCTGAGCGGTCGCTGGATCCTGACAGCGGGCTTAGGTGGCATGGGCGGCGCACAACCGCTGGCTGGCGTGTTGGCCGGTGCCAGCGTACTGGCGATTGAGTGCCAGGAATCCCGCATCGATTTCCGTCTGCGTACCCGATACGTCGACCATAAAGCTTACACCTTAGACGAAGCGCTGGATCTGATTGAGAAAGCCACCAAAGCGAAGCAGGCAATTTCTGTTGGCCTGCTGGGCAACGCCGCTGAAATCGTGCCGGAGCTGGTGAAACGCGCCAAAGCGGGTGGCATGAAGCCGGATATCGTTACCGATCAGACTTCTGCACACGATCCGATTAATGGTTACCTGCCGGTGGGCTGGGACGTTGAGCGCTGGCAGTCTGAGCGCGTCAGCAATCCGAAAGCAGTAGAGAAAGCGGCTCGCGCGTCGATGGCAGTGCATGTGCAGGCAATGCTCGATTTCCACCACATGGGTGTGCCGACCGTGGATTACGGTAACAACATACGTCAGGTGGCGTTGGATGAAGGGGTGAAAAACGCCTTTGATTTCCCAGGCTTCGTACCCGCCTATATTCGCCCGCTGTTCTGCGAAGGCAAAGGTCCGTTCCGCTGGGTGGCGCTGTCAGGCGATCCGGAAGATATCTACAAAACCGATGCCAAGCTGAAAGAATTGTTCCCGGAGCATAAGAACCTGCATCGCTGGCTCGACATGGCGCAGGAACGTATTGCCTTCCAGGGCTTGCCGGCGCGTATCTGCTGGCTGGGTCTGGGTGAGCGTCATAAAGCCGCGCTGGCGTTTAACGAAATGGTGCGCAATGGCGAGCTGAAAGCTCCTATCGTCATCGGCCGTGACCACCTGGACTGCGGTTCCGTGGCGTCACCGAACCGTGAAACTGAAGCGATGAAAGACGGTTCGGATGCGGTATCTGACTGGCCGCTGCTGAACGCCTTGCTGAACACCGCAGGCGGCGCGACCTGGGTGAGCCTGCATCACGGCGGCGGCGTCGGCATGGGCTTCTCGCAGCACTCCGGCGTGGTGATTGTCTGCGACGGCACTGCCGAAGCCGACGCGCGCCTTGGCCGTGTGCTGTGGAATGACCCGGCAACCGGCGTGATGCGTCACGCGGATGCAGGCTATGAACTGGCGCAGAGCTGCGCGAAAGAACATGGCTTGAACCTGCCGATGCAGAAGTAATTAGTCGTGATAACTGAAGTCGCCCTTCACCGGGCGACTTCTTGCTTCGTCTTCGCTCACCCGACAAACTTACGTCATTCACTGCGCAATTTATCGTGCAATTTTCCCAACTGACAGCAGTCCACTGCCAGATTAACTGGTGGATTCTCCCTCGCTCACTTCAATCCTTGTATGTCGCAAGCTGCCGGACATATTCCATTCCGCTATACCCTATAGCCAAATTATTCCTTTCCACGATAGACGCCGCCCTGCGCTTACCACTACAGTGGAGACATCACGTTACGTGTCAGAGAAATCGCAGCCATTGCTGCTGATGGAGAGCCTTACCTTATGAGCCTGCCTGCCGTCCTGCTGGAAAACGCCCTGAACTGGCGTCGTCAGTTACACCAACATCCTGAACTCGGTTACCAGGAGCAACAAACCAGCGAACTGGTTGCGAACGTGCTCGCCGAAGCAGGGTTACAGGTGTTCCGTGGACTAGCAGGCACTGGCGTGATTGGCACACTGGAAAACGGCCCAGGCCCGGTGATTGGTTTACGCGCTGATATGGACGCGTTGCCGATTACCGAAAAAGGCGCGCCGGAGTGGAAATCTACCCGCTCAGGCGTGATGCACGCCTGCGGTCACGACGGACACACGGCCATTCTGCTCGCGGCGGCCTGCCAACTGGCCGCGACGCGCAACTTCAAAGGCACGGTGCACTTCCTGTTTCAGCCTGCGGAAGAGAATCTTGGCGGTGCGCGGAAAATGGTGGAAGAAGGTTTGTTTACCCGTTTCCCAATGGATGCGGTGTACGCCATGCACAACTGGCCGGGTTTGCCGGTGGGCTCGCTGGCGGTGAATCCAGGTGCGATGATGGCCTCGCTCGATTCCTTTGAAATCACCCTAAACGGCAAAAGCTGCCACGCGGCGATGCCAGAGAGCGGTGCCGATCCGATGGTGGTGGCAGCAGAGCTGATTATGGCGCTGCAAACCATTCCGTCACGCCGTTTGTCACCGCTGGCGTCAGCGGTGGTGAGCGTGACGCAGATCCACGGTGGTGAGGCGATCAATGTGATTCCCGAGCAGATTGTGCTGCGTGGTACGGTGCGATGTTTGCAGACTGACGTACGTGACCGCGTGCGCAGTCTGATTGAAGATTTTGTCACTACCCTGCCGCGCCCGTTTGGCGTCAGCGGCGAGATTCACTGGTATCCGGGTTATCCCGTTACCGCCAACCATGCCGGTCCAGCGGAACAAGTGCGCGATGTTGCCCAGCGCGTGTTAGGCGAATCGCAGGTACACTGGCAGGTGAATCCTTCTATGGCATCAGAAGATTTCGCCTGTATGCTGGAATCCTGTCCGGGTGCTTACTTCTGGCTCGGCGCCGATGGCGAATCCCCCTCCGCCCCATTGCACAACGCGCATTATGATTTCAATGATGACCTGATACCGATTGGCATCCGCTTCTGGCAACAGCTGGTGGAGAGCGTGTTGGTTAAAGCCTGACTGCCGGATTTCCCAGATCTCGGCTGTGTATTTGACCCGCAACCAAAGGCTGCGGGTCATGTTCTACCCGTCAGATCCCAGCCTGCTGCAATCGCGTTTCCGCCTCATCCAGCGTCGCTGACTCCCCGGTTGCCACTAAGCAGCAGGCCAGCTGTAAACGCAGCGCCTGCGGCACGGCACGTTTGCCGGCCAGCACTTGTTTGATCCAGTCAGCGGTATCCTGCGCATTTTTACTTTCTGGCAGTTCCACGCTGATTTCCGGCTGGCGCTCAATCCATACTTCAGCCTCTGCGCCCGCACCCGCAATATAGTTTATCGCCGGGCAACGCTGCGGATTGGCGTACACCTCACCTTCGGTACCGTTCAGCAGAATGGCAGGCGCATCAATATCCTGGAAGAACTTGCCGACGCGCGGCACATATTCCGGATGGGAAACACTCGCCAGGCGCAACGCGGCGCGTTTGGCAAACGGCGTCGCCAACTTCGCCAGGGTATGCGCGCTGTTGCGCACGCCCATGCGCCAGCGCAGCGACAGCTGTTTTGCCATCGGTGCACACAGATGATCGATGGTGATAAAGGCCAGTTCGCCACTGTCCAGCTTCGCTTGAGCCTGCTGCGCGGTGGTGACCGCCGCAATATCCAGCGCCGCCAGTACCGCTTCGGTGGTAATGCGCGTCGGGTCGTCACTCACACCGTGCAGTAATACCGGAAACCCGAGTTTGCTTAACAGTAAGGCCAGCAGCGGAGTGAGATTGCCCTGACGACGAGCGCCGTTGTAGCTGGGAATCACAATCGGCATCGGACGATTGGCAGGAGGCTGCAACTGCATCATCTGTTGCTGCATAGCGTGGTAAAAACCGCGCATCTCCTCTTCGCCTTCGCCCTTGATACGCAGGGCGATCAGCACACCGCCGAGTTCCAGTTCTGGCACTTCATCCGCCAGCATGGCGCTGTACAGTGCAACGGCGGTGTCGAAATCGATATCGCGCGCGTGGTTCTTACCGCGCCCAATCTCTTTGATAATTTTATTCAGTTCCATCAGGGCATTCCCGCTTCCAGGGCGCGCCGATAACCGGCTGCCAAAAGGTCATTGATGTGCGTCTGGGCACACCTAAGATTTCTTACTTTTACGCTTCGCTGGTTTTACTGCGGCTTTAACCGCTGTTTTTACTGCTGGTTTTATGCTGGCTTCGGGCACCGCCGGTTGTTCAATCGGAAACACCGGCAAGGCGGCCAACAGGCGACTGCCATAGGCTTTGTTAAGCAGACGCCGATCGTATATCACGATCTCACCGGAACAGTGATGGCTACGAATCAGACGCCCAACCTGCTGAATCAAGGTAAACGAGGCGCTCGGTAAACTCTGCACTTCGAACGGGTAGCGTTTGAGGCTCTTCAGCCACTCCCCTTCGGTCAAAATTACCGGACTGTCCACCGGGGGAAAAGCAATTTTATGGATATGCACCTGCGTGAGCAGATCGCCCTTTAAATCCAGACCTTCTGCAAAGGACTGCAGCCCGACCAGAATACTGGTTTGCCCCGCTTCGACTCGCTGGCGATGCAACTCCACTAAACGCGAACGAGGCTGATCGCCCTGTACCAGCATTGATAAACGTAATGCGCTGACATGGCTGACAAACTGCTGCATCGCACGTCCGCTGGCAAACAGCACCAGCACGCCTTTATGCTTCTCTTCCGCCATTTGCTGCAGGAAGAAGCCTGCCATTTCGGCGATGTGCTCCGCTTCATTGGCCATTAATGGCTCATAGCGCATTTGCGGGATCACCAGCTTGCCCTGATCGACATGATTAAACGGTGAGTCCAGTGCCACAAAACGATCGCCCGCTTTCTCACTCAGGCCAGACATCTCCTGCAAGCGATTAAAACTGTTGAGGGAACGCAAGGTTGCCGAGGTCACCACCACATGGGGAATCTTGCGCCACAGCAGTTTCTCCAGCTGATCGCTGACGCGAATCCCGGCGCAGTGGAACAGCAGATGCGCCTGGCCGTCGCGAATTTCACGGGTAATCCATTTTGATACCGGCGCGTTGGAGGCTTTCTCCATCGCCGCCAGCCGCCACAATTTGCTGATCGATTCGAACCAGCCGAATTGGCGGTTAAGCTGAATGATTGCCCGATGCAGACGCATGATGTCGGCTTTGCCGGTCTGCTCACCCAACTCATTGAGCAACCCTTCGCTCAAACCGCGCAGTGCATCGCTCAGTTTGAACAGCCGTGCGCACATGGTCATCAGTTCTTCCGGCAACTCACCCAGCACAAAACGAAACTCACCCGGCTGATTGTGCGCGGGTAACAGTGGATTGAGCGCATCGCACAGGATTTGCAGCAGCTCACGCATCTCATCGCAGTGGCCTTTTAACCGCTCAGGGTTGGTCAGTGGTGGCGGCGATTTGGGGCGGAACTGCGCCATGATGGTTTCCACCAGCCGTACAAACAGATCGAGCTGCAGGCTGCTCCAGCCGGGGGTGATTTCAGCGCTCATCTCCAGCGCGTCACGCGCCACTTCTGGCAGATGATGACCTTCGTCCAGCACCAGCATCAGGTGTTTGGCAGGCGGTAAGACGGATTCATTCTCCATCGCCGCCATCACCAGCGCATGGTTCGCCACCACCACATCCGCCTGTTCTATTTCACGACGTGCAACAAAGAACGGGCATTCACGATACCAGCGACAGTGATGCCCCAGGCAGTTGGCTTTATCGGTGGAAAGGCGCTGCCACAGGCTGTCATCAATCGAGACATCGGAGTGATCGCGCAGGCCATCCCATTGATAGCTGCTGAGCTGTTTCTCTAGTTTGGCGCAGAACTTCTGCTCTTCTTTCGAGCCGGTCACCGCTTCTTCATCGAGATACAGCAGCAAATCGCCTTGCTGATCTTCCGTCGCTGCCAGCGCCGCGAGGTTGCGCGGACAGACATAGCGGCCACGGCCGAATGCGGCAGTGAAGGTGAGATCGGGGATGATTTTTTTCAGCAGCGGCAGGTCTTTGCTGAAGATTTGATCCTGCAGCGCCACGTTGGCGGTGCTGATCACTAACCGTTTCTCCTCGGCGCGGCTCACCGCTATGCCGGGGATCAAATAAGACAAGGTTTTGCCCACGCCGGTGGGGGCTTCAATCGCCAGATGGCGGCCTTCGTCACCGGCCAGGCTTTTCGCCACTTCAGCGATCATCTGACGCTGTGGCGCACGGGGGATAAAGTCAGGAACCTGCTGCTGCAGCGCCTTATACCATTGCGCAATCTGGCTTTTTATCGCTGCTGTCAGGGCCATGTTGATTACTGTTTGCTGAATTGGCCTGTATTTTTACACAGTATCGGCGCAGCGTCAGCTTTCACTGCTATTTTTTCGCGCTGGATTCAGAATTTCACGCATTGCGCGGATCAGCGTTTCGCGCGCGCGTCCACGGCGGAAGGCAAACGAAAACGGTGCGCGGAAGTGAAAATGCTGCGGCAGCAAGCGGCACAACGTGCCCTGCTGTTCCCCGCTTTGCGCGTAATGCTCCGGCAAATAGCCGATAAAGCGGCCAGACAGAATCAGCGTTAACTGTGCTTCAATGCTCTCCACCGAAGCGTTACTCTGGCGAAAACCGCGCTTATTCAACTCCTGCTGATTCCAGTAACGACGCGTCACCATGCCGGTTTGCTGCACGGTGCGCACATCCGGATCGCCCTGCGCCAGCGGATGTTGCGGGCTGCAATAGAGCCAATGCTGCTCTTCATACAGCGGGATGGTCACCAGATTACTGGCACGCAGCGGGAAGTGACCAATGGCGAGGTCGAGGCGATCTTCCAGTAACTGCTGCTGTAATTCATTGGGATCGCGCACGCTGAGATTGAAAAACACCGCAGGAAAACGCTGATTAAAGCGGGCAATCGCCGCCGGCAGATCCAGCGTACTGTCGGTAACAGTGGCATCCACCACGCCCAATGAAAAAGTCCCACCCTGTGCGCTTTTCAGCGTCTCGACCTGCTCCTGCCAACCCACCAGCGTGGCCAGCATTTCCTGGCTGTAGCGATGAAACTGCTCGCCTTTGGTGGTGAGGGTAAAGCCGCCACGTCCGCGCTGGCACAAGATAAAACCCAGCTGCGTTTCCAGCTCGCTCATATAGGCGCTAATGGCGGGCGTGGTCATGTTAAGCGCCTGCTGTGCACGCGAATAGCCCTGATTTTCCACCACGCTGGCAAACACCTGCAGCAGTTTGAGATTGGGTAGTGTTTGCACCGCATTTCCTTCAGTGATTGCTGACTAAAGTTAACCAATCTATGAAGTGATTATTTGCTGTCAAGGATTTTTCCCGCGCCTTCCTCAGGCCATGATGAGATTCACTTAGCCGAAGGAGTTCGTGATGACCGATTTTCCTCAGCCGCAGGGCGGCAACGAGATGCCCCGTTTCGCCGGCCGTGGCACCATGATGCGTTTGCCCGCTGCCGAATCCCCTGCCGATCTTGATGTCGCTTTCGTTGGCATTCCACTGGATATCGGTACGTCGCAGCGCAGCGGCACGCGCTACGGTCCACGTGCCATTCGCGCCGATTCAGTAATGATTCGCCCGTACAACATGGCGACCGGCGCGGCCCCTTTTGAATCGTTGCGCGTCGGCGATCTCGGCGATGTGCCCATCAATACCTACAGTCTGCTGAAGTCGGTCGACATCATCGAAAACTATTATACCGAGCTGAATAATTGGCCGATTATCCCCTTAACCCTCGGCGGCGATCACACGCTGACACTGCCGATTTTGCGCGCGCTGGCGAAGAAGCATGGGCCGATGGGCCTGATCCACATTGACGCGCATACCGATACCAACGATGAGATGTTTGGCGAGAAGATTGCCCACGGCACCACGTTCCGCCGCGCGGTGGAAGAAGGTCTGCTTGACTGTCAGCGCGTGGTGCAGATTGGCCAGCGTGCTCAAGGCTACGCCGCAGATGATTTTCAGTGGGGTGTCGATCAAGGCTTCCATCTGGTGCCTGCCGAACAGTGCTGGTATCGCTCCATGGCCCCATTAATGGCTGAAGTGCGTGCGCGCATCGGCGACGGCCCGGTGTATCTCAGCTATGACATCGACAGTTTCGATCCTGCATGGGCACCCGGCACCGGTACACCGGAAGTGGGCGGCCTGACCTCAATGCAGGGACTGGAGATTGTGCGCGGCTGTCGCGGACTCAATCTGGTCGGTGGCGATCTGGTCGAAGTGTCACCGCCGTACGATATCAGCGGCATGACTTCCCAGCTGGCGGCCAATATCCTTTATGAGATGCTGTGCGTTTTGCCCGGCGTCCGATACACAGAGAAGAAAGCATGACACAACAGAATTTGGTGTTTCCGGCGCGCGTGTTGCGCGGCGCAGGTGTGATCAATCAACTGGGCGAGATTTGCGCCGGGCTGGGCAAACGCGCCCTGCTGATCGGCGGCCACCAGGCACTGCAATCGGTGGAAGCGCAGGTGCGCGCTCAACTGCTGGCGGCCAACGTGACGCTGCTGGCGCAGGAGTGGTTTGGTGGTGAGACTTCAATCAATCAGATTAACCGTCTGGCGGCGATCGCTACCGAACTGCAAGCTGACGTGATTATCGGTGTCGGCGGCGGTAAATCGCTGGATACCGTAAAAGCCGTGGGTGCGCAGTTGGGCTTGCCGTTTATCACCATCCCGACCATTGCCGCCACCTGTTCGGCAGTGACGCCATTGACCATTCGCTACGACGATAACGGCAATTTCTTCGATATTTTCCCGCTGCCACAGGCCCCTGCGGCAGTGATCATCGACAGTGAGTTGCTGGCGAAAGCTCCTGCTCGCTGGCTGGCTGCTGGACTGGGCGATACCCTGGCGAAATGGTATGAGTTCCGCGCGGTGAGCGTCCGCCATCCGGCGCGCGAAGGCAATGCATTGTCATCGCTGGCACATAGCCAGATTTGCTATGACGTGATCGCGGAACACGGCCCGGCGGCTTATGCAGCAGTGCTGCGCGGTGAGAGCAGTGCCTCTTTGGATCAGGTGCTGGATGCCATCTTTACCTGGGCGGGATTGACCTCGCTGATGAGCAACGGTGCCCACGCAGCGGCTTCACATGCGATTTATGAAGGTTTTACCTTCTGCGATAAGACGCGTGAGTTTGGTCATGGCCTGTTGGTGGGCTTCGGTAATCTGTGCCTGCTGGCGCTGGAAGATCGCAGCGATGAAGAGGTGCTGGATGAGATGCGTCTGGCACGTGACTGCGGTGTGCCATTGACGCTGCGTGAGATTGCCAAGTTGGATGATGCCGAGCTGGCGCTGATTGTGCGTGAATCCGTGCATGCGCCGGATATGGAGAATATGTCAGTCACCGTGACTGAAGCCCGCCTGCTGGAGGCAATGCAGCGGATTGAAGGGTTGGCTGAGCGGGTTTAATTCGGGGGGGTGAGTCCTGTGCTGAGTGCGGGCCGTAGCACCTCTGCTGCTGCCGGGCAGTCCTCGCGCCGCTGAC
>NZ_JACVUP010000029.1 GCF_016625195.1 Erwinia sp. S63 | reverse complement strand
GAGAACCGTTCAGCCACTCCTGTCCAACAGGTCGATCAACATGAACCCTTAATGGGCGAGGTTTGAATATAGTGATGTCCGGATTATCGCTGAAATGGAAAAGACGCATTCAAAGCCCCGCTAAAATTCTATCAAACACTCCGAGTAGATGATTGTGAATCGCGAACGTTTCCTTCATATGAATTCAAATTTTAAGGAAAACAGCAGTTACCCTGATGTGGTACTGAATATGTAATATGTCCGCTCCTGGCACAAAGCAGAAGTTTGCAAAACTCATGAGTTCAGTCAAGTCAGTTCGGTGCCGGAGCTCAGGTCATGGGATAAGCGTGACAGCTTAGAATGGTTGGCAACGCATGTTGTCCAAATTTTAAAGGAAATGTCGCTAATGTCAGGCTGAGGAGTGCCGATGATACTCCTTTCCACTGAAAGGAATCTTCATGAAATTCTCTGCCATAAAATCCGTCGTTTTGTTCACCCTTGCCTGCCTGTTGTCCGGATGCGGAACTTTGGGCAGCACGCTCTATGATTCAGGAGTAAAGGGGCAGGAATACAACGAAACTAAACACCAGATGTTGCCTTATAAGCAAACGGTCATATTAGCTAAAAGCATTTATGGAAATTACAGCTACATCACCGATGAAGGACGACTTTTTCTGTTCGTCGCTGGCGTTGATTCTTTTGATAAGGACAACGTGGGGGAAAGCATGAGGCCATTGATGGACTTTTTGCGTTGGGCTAAGGTTACTGGGCCAGATCAAGAAAAGCAGAGGCTCTCCTACAACTTGCAACCCTTGATGCGTCAGAGACATATTGAGTATCGATACTTTCCCGATGGCTCCCCGGCGTTTGTAGATACTTATGACCGCGATAATCTGTCAATCTTCTTAAAATCACTGATTGATAGCAGTGTCAAATATTACAACTATGGTCAGGTTCTTGAACTCGTTTCAATCGCCTACTCTGTGACGCATCCTGGCCTGAAAAACGAACCCGTAAAAAAATCAGACTGACTGTTTCTTGCTGGCACGGATCAGATCCGCATCTGGGCAAGGTGCGCTGTGATCGAAGAGCTGACCTTGTTGTACAAAGCATGTTGCCAGATTACAGAGAAGCCACTTATTGAAAACTGAGTCGAACTAAACGAGCAGCCAAAAAAACTTTGCCAACTTAACCAAATCTGAATAACTGTTCGGTGTATAAGGACAACAAATAATGCCATTCAATAAAAATAACCTGTTCATTGCTCTATTTTCACTCTGCACATTTCCGACTTATGCAGCACAATGCACTGCAGAAACATTTGCTAAAAACAAACTGAACAACTTCGTCCTTATGAGCCAGCAGACCAGAAATGGAATTCCCAAATCTGTAACCATCGCTATTGATAGTCCTGATGGGTATCTCCGCACATCTGTTCAAAGCAACTTCAGTCAATGCGGTGAGCTAATTGGCGGCCGAGCAAAAGAGGTCACAACCTCCACAGGCCAGAAAACAGTTTTCACGGCAACCACTGAAATTGAGTTGAATAGAACGGAATTTGGCTGGAGCATTCAGCTGAACTCAAACGGGATCGTAGCAGATAAAAACAGTCAGAAAGCCACTGAGGCATATCGGCAGACTCTTGAAGGAATGTACCTGCTTAACGATAAAGGAGTTATCAGCCGCGCGGTTAGTCGTTCGGTTATCGCGGGCACGAAACCGAAAGATAAAGACAAAACCGCAGTGAGTTCAATCGACTACGCCTTCAATTCATCAGGATTACTGGCAAGCGCGGCAAGCAAAGGAAGCATGGCGATAGATAATAATACGACTGTATATAGCTATGATGGCAATCATCGCCTGATCAATACCCAATCACCCTCAACCATAGAAGAGTATGGCTATGATAACGAGGGCCGTGAGTTGACCCTGAGCAGGACCCAGACGTATTTCACCATCGAAAAAAAACTGACCACCTGCGATGAGTGGAACTCACATGGAGAATGCACACGCGCCAATATAGATATCACGATCACCCCAACTGATCGGAGTGCCAAACAGTATGTGGACAAACATAACGCCGTAATGACGGCAAAATATGAATACTGGAACTGAACATTTCACCTACTACATATCTGGATCCTTTAGTTCTTACAGTTTCAAAGCTGAACCGCCCCGGTTTAGCTTAGTCGAGAGCCGACCTAAGCCACTACGACTATCTGCCGGCATTGCTAACAGCATTCAGTGTGAATAAATGGGAACCAGGTCAGCACTGTTAGATTTTTAACTTCTGTTATCTATCAATATTTAGTCAGTCCGAGGTGGTCCCGCAGATGGGTTCCTTCATATTCGGTACGAAAGATGCCTCGTCGTTGCAGTTCCGGCACTAGAAGTCCAGTTAATGCCTCTACCCCTGTTGGGAAATGAGTGGGTACTGCAAGGAATCCATCACAGGCATCGGCATCAAGCCAGACTTGCATCTGATCGGCAACAGTGGCTGGGGAACCGATGGCTTTAAGGTAGCTGCCTTCCGCGAAGTAGCGGGCAGTTTCAAGGACGGAGAGATTTTTATCACGGGAAATAGCCATAATTGCGTCCCGGTGCGATTTTCCCGCGTTTGATTCAGGCAGTTCTGGTACCAGTTCATTAAGGTCGAACTGGCGAAAATCTACCCCACCTGCCAGTGGTTTCAGATTACTTAGGGCAATGTCATCTGGAATCAGGGTTAACATTTGATCGGCCAGTTCTCTGGCCTTCTGGTCTGTTTCGGCAATGATGGGAGTAAGCCCCACCATGATTTTGATTGAATCGGGTGAGCGCCCGAATTCCTGAGCGCGCCGACGAATGTCATCACGAAATGCGCGCCCGCCTTCGATGGTGGATTGCAGTGTAAATACCACATCAGCCGTTCGTGCCGCCAGCGCCCGGCCGGGCTCTGATGCACCGGCCTGAAAAATAACAGGTCGCCCTTGTGGGCTGCGCCCCATCGGAAGTGGACCTCGAACCTTAAAATGCGTCCCCTGGTGCTGAAGGAAATGCATCTTATCAACATCGAAGTAAACACCGCTCTGCTTATCCCGCGTGATAGCATCCTCATCCCATGATTCCCAGAGGCCGTTTACAACGTCGACGAACTCTTCCGCCCTTCCATAGCGGTCTGCGTGCCCAACGTGGGCATCCAGGCCATAGTTTTGCGCTTCATCTTCGTTAAAGGAAGTGACTAAATTCCATCCCGCGCGCCCCTTGCTAATAAAATCGAGCGTTGAGAACCGACGCGCAATGTTGAACGGTTCGTTAAATGTCGTCGTGGCTGTGGCAGCCAGACCTAATCGTGAGGTATGGGCTGCGAGAAGCGGTAGTACCATCGTAGGGTCAAAGTGGATTGAACGGGGATTGGCCGCACCGTATTTGTCACCCGCCAGGATGTCATTACTGCGACGCACAGCGGCCTGGTCTTCGAAAAAGATGGCATCCAATTTGGCGGCTTCTGCAAGCTGTGCTGCGTGTACCAGATGGTCGATGTCCAGATCTATTTCAGGAATGGCGTCCGGCAATCTCCAGGCTCCGAGGTGATATCCCGGGAATAGGAACAAGGCTAAATGAAGCTTTTTTTGTGTCATAAAGTCACCTCTTATTAATACTGTGCCAAAGCGCGATCTCATCGCCTGGATGATTAGCCTGTGCATTGCCATGGCAGTATGTGTAATTTAAGGTGTACTAATCCATCAGCATAAATGCACGTACCTGTTGCATAAAACTATACAGGGTCGCCATGAGTCCATTTTCCCGCTTTGCAGCCTACTTTATGGAAGTTGCGCGCCATGGAAGTCTTCGAAAAGCAGCGGAAAGGCTGCACGTATCCGCGTCAGCCATTAATCGGCAGATCCTCCAGGCGGAAGAAGATCTGGGTATACCTTTGTTTGAGCGACTGCCGGGAGGCATGCGTATGACAACGGCAGGTGAACTTCTCTACACAGACCTACTCCGCTGGCAACGTGACTTTAACGTGACAAAACAACGAATTGATGAGATTAAGGGGCTAAGGCGCGGCAAGGTCAGTATCGGGCTGGTTCAGGCTTTGACGGAGGGGCAACTCTGTGACGAGATTTCTGCAATTGCTCAAGAGAATAGCTGGCTGGATCTCCAGCTCAATGTTGAAAGCAGCGCGGTAGTCACACAGCAGGTGCGGGATTCCGAAATTGATTTTGGACTGATACTCGACCCGGAAAGCGTTGTCGGACTTGAAGTGTTCGCTTTTGCAGAGATCGAGATGGGTATTGTTCTGCCGCCTCAGCACAGGTTTAAGGATAATGTAGCGCTTTCCCTGTCTGACCTGAATGAAGAAAAGCATATTCTTCCAGGCAAATCACTGGTCGTTCACGAACGTGTCCGATCAATTTACGCCCATGCGCGTCAGCTGCCCGAAACCGCAATCTCCTGCAATGATATCCGCCTGATTAAAGCGCTCATTGCGGGAGGAGCCGGCGTGAGTGTGCTGTGCTGGCTCGACGTAATGGAAGATGTCAGAGCGGGACGTCTACATTTTATTCCTCTAAAGAACAGGCCGCTGCGTCCTCTGATTCTGGGTTTATGTATTAACTCTACAAGGCAGCTATCCCGGGCAGCTCATCACGTGATGAAGCGTCTGTCTGTTGTTATTGAGGCCTTATGATTTGATCCCCGTGGACTTCGCCTCGTCGACGTTGCGTACATCGCGATGTTTAGCCTTTGCTGGCCATCATTTAGCTAGCTTGATAACAAACGAACCATCTTCTTTTTTGATTTTGGCCCCTCGTTCTGCCCAGCGATCCGCAAGCTCAAAAAACTCATCGGCACTGATGTTGAAATCCAGCACAACCTCCCTGAATTCACCACTTTTCAACAACTCGTTCGCTTTTTTTACAGACTTTGCGGTTGCGCTTTTCATCGATGTTCTTCTCCGAAATTTGAGTGGGCAATTTTTGTTCAATGCAGGATATCTCTGGTTGGTTCTTTAGTCGCAAAAAAATGCGCCACCGGGCGCATTTTCATCCATAGGATGACCCGCTACAGGGCCCCCTTCCCCTGCGAGTGAGCATTCCATCCTTTAATGATGCTCACAAAAGCAAGACCTACCGGGATAAGTGATCCCCACAAGACAGCATTCCAGCCATAGAGGTTTAGCAGAGCGCCGGAAGAAAATGACCCCAACAGCATCACACCAAATACCACAAAGTCGTTCAGGGACTGAACCTGCGTTTTTTCTTCCGCCCGGTGGTACTCAACAATTTTTGCTGATGCGCCAGTGAAGCCAAAATTCCAGCCGATGCCCAGCAGAATCAACGAAAGCCAGTAATGAAAAATGTCTGTTCCGCTCAGGCCTGCAGCAACTGATGCAACGGTAATCACTAATCCTGCGGCCGTCACTCGCATGGGTCCGAAACGGTTTATCAGCCTGCCTGTAAAAAATCCTGGCCCGTACATGGCGATAACATGCCACTGAATACCTAAGTTCGAAGCCTGCTGAGAGATAGCGTGCATGTGCATGGAAAGCGGTGCGGCAGTCATCAGAAAATTCATAACCATATATGTTACTGCACCGCAGAACACGGTTAGGGTAAATCCAGGCTGACGCACAATTTCGCGTAGAGGACGCCCTTTTGACTGGATTGCCACAGGAGGTTCAGCAGGTGTGACGCCTTTCAGGATAACGGCCGAAATAGCGGCAACACATGCCTGGGCAATAAAGGTCACGGCGAATTGATGGGGTGGCCAGAGATTCATCGTCGTTGTCACCAGCATCGGACCGATGACACCTGCTAAAACACCGCCTCCCATAACCAGAGATAAAGCACGCGCGCGTCGTTCCGGATTGACGCCGTCCGTTGCTGCAAAACGAAAACTTAGCGCAACGGCGGCGTAAGCCCCGCCAAGAAATCCAGCGAGACAAAATAGCCGGAAGGAACCGATCACAACGGCCAGAGCG
Organism: Erwinia sp. S63; assembly: GCF_016625195.1. Taxonomy (GTDB): domain Bacteria; phylum Pseudomonadota; class Gammaproteobacteria; order Enterobacterales; family Enterobacteriaceae; genus Pantoea. The sequence continues at coordinate 29,886 of NZ_JACVUP010000029.1, read as the reverse complement.
GCAATTAGACCGGTTAACCCCCCTGCACTGGTTCCCACCATGAAGACGGTTTTACGGCCCCTTTTTTTAGCTAATGCGCCGAAAGGCAGGATGCATGCAGCCATCCCCAGGACAAACATGGTGACCGGCAATGTGGCGAGTGTTGGGCTCGGCGCAATGTCATTACCCACGATGGCGCCAGTGGCATAGAACACCACGGCATTCGCGCCGGCAAGCGCCTGGCACGCGGACAAACGGAGAATGTTATTTTTTTGCTCTGCGACGGAAAGTGTGTGTTCTGCGATCATCTGATCGATCATCCTTTGTCATTGTAAGCACGATCCCATAACGTGCTTTTCCTTACGCCTCGTTTGCCTGTTCAAAAGGCATCGCCTCGATGATGGAGAGAACCACAAAGAGGCGACTGAAATGTCATGATGTTCTGTTTGCGCCGGAGTGCTTACAAACCCGAACGGATAAACGGCATCGCCATCATCCGTTACGTCCTGCCATCACGCCACCATCAATGTCCCAAATTGCGCCGGTCACCCAACCTGTCTTATCTGAAAGCAGAAAAGCCACGGTCTCAGCAATGTCTGCCTGCGTGCCCACGCGACCAATCGGATGGAAGCTGTCAAAGCTGTTCATTAAATCTTTCACGTCGTCTTTTGGGATAAAACCTTCGTAGATCGGTGTATGCACAACCGCCGGAGAGACGGCATTCACGCGGATGCCCTTGTCGCCCAGTTCAATCGCCAGATTTTTGGTCATCGCGTGAAGTCCCGCTTTTGCCATTGAATAGGCAGAGGAAGGCGTGGCACCGATTGCCTGCTGTGCCCACATAGAACCAATGTTGACGATTGAACCTTTAATTCCGGCCGCCACCATATTGCGCACCACGTCGCGGGTGATAAAGAAGGTAGCGCGGTTGATGCTCATGTAAATGTCATAGTCAGACGCTTCATGTTCGATAAACGGTTTAGGGAAGAATACGCCTGCTGCATTTACCAGAAGACTAATGTCTTTATGTTCAGCATTGATGGTTTTAACCACTTTCTGCAGCCCTTCCTCTTTTGTCAGGTCGGCCACAATAACCGATACCTTGCTGTCCGCCGCCAGTGCCTGACGAGCCTGTTCAGCTTTATTCTGACGGCTACCCACCAGCACAACACGGCCTCCGTTCTCTAAAATCAGTTTCGCCGTTTCGAAACCCATGCCGCTTGTACCACCGACCACTAACAGTTTTTTTCCGGCAAAAGATGTGTTCATCACTAACCTCATAAATCGTTGATTATCATTAATGAAGAGGAGATCTCATCATTGTGTGAACGCAGAGTGCCACCACGGCTTCAGGTTGACGAATGAGAAGAAGTTGTGTCACAAGAAAGAAAATCTTTTTCGTTAACTCTATTAGCGTTGATTAGGAATATTTCTATGCGATCGTTAAACCGACTGAAATGGCTGCATGCTTTTGAGGCAACCGCGCGGCACGGAAGCTTTACCGGCGCAGCGCAAGAGCTGGGTGTCACGTCAGCAGCGGTTGGTCAACTCGTCCGATCGCTCGAAGATTGGGTTGGACACCCGCTGCTTCACCGCACACGCAGCGGCAAAGCGCGTCTGACACTGGTTGATGAAGCTAAGGAAGCCCTCGAGGACATCACTCAGGGACTGGACAAGCTCGAAACCGGCCTGACTAAATTGCGTGGCCGCCGTGCGCGATCAGCCATTGTTGTCACTGCGTCACAGGTTTTGATGATGAACTGGCTGATGGAGCGCCTGAACCGGTTCTCTGCAGTGCATGAAAGTACAGATTTGCGCCTCAACGTGACGGACAAGCTGATGGATGTGTCACACGGCGAAGCGGATATCGGCATTCGTTGTGGGCTGGGAGACTGGCCTGGCGTGAACAAAACATGGCTGATGGATGAGGAGGCGGTATTAGTATGCAGTCCACGGCTTTCCCCGCCGCAAAAAATGGCCTGTGGTGAATGGCTCGCCACGCAAAAGTTGATTCATGATGACACGCCACATCCCGGTGCAGACTTTCCTTCATGGGAGGATGTTCTTAAGGCGGTAAATGCACCTGAAGCACTTGAGAATGGGTTGCATATCAACTCCACTTCAGCGGTTATTTTATCTGCGTTAAGCGGTCGGGGCGTTGCCATTGTTCGCCATGCGCTGGTTAAACAACTGATTGAAAGCGGGCAACTCGAGCAGCTCCACCCTGAGCAGCGCTGGCCGCTGAAATGGTCTTATTATCTGGTGACCCCGCAACATCAGACTATGCGAAGTGAAGTCAGAATGTTCCATGACTGGCTTATTGGGGACGTGAAGAGTAATGATGAGTCAATCGCATTTGAAGACAATCAATAAGTGGTGTAATTCGCAGTCAACCTGTCTATGTTAGTGGACATGTGCCGCATGCAACGGGCTCTGCATCAACACCCCAAAACGAGGTTAAGGATGATTTCACTGGGTTTTGTGTCAAAGAAAATGCTGACTAATTGGAGTGACGTTCCGCCCTACCTGCCTGATTTCCAGTTCCATGAGAAACACAGCGCGGTAATCCAAACCCCCAGTCCGGAAAAGATCATGCCGCTTATCAAGGCGTTCGATCTTGAGCAGGATGCGGTGATCCGGGCATTGATGTCGATACGACAGTTACCGCAGAAATTACAAAGAAAGGCGCCTGAACCCCTCGATGATCAATTCGGTCTGCAAACCTTCACGCTTCTTCACGCCTCTGATTTTGAACTTTGCTATGGGTTAAGAGGCGAGTTTTGGCGCGCCGACTTTGGTCTGGAAAAGATTTCAGACGCTGAAGAGTATCAGCAGCCCGCGCGGCCGGGTGCTGCAAAGCTGTTGCTGCGCTATCAAGTTAATATCATTAATGACAGCCAGTCCGAACTTATTACGGAAACGTTCATCCACTGCCCGGACAAAGCCTCTCATTTTAAGATGGCAGCTTATTGGCTGGCGATCAGAGCGGGAAGTGGTTTGATTCGGCGCAGAACGTTGAGCGCCGTTAAGCGTGAGCTAGAAAAAAATTCAGATAAGGAAACGAGATGATTTCGCAAGAGAATGCTGAGCATTATGATTCCCTCTCCACCTCACATGAAGCCAAATCATGAATCACGAGAAAGAAGCTGAACATATTATTGATCTGTATCGGGATGGTGCAGAAGTCTGGGATAACTACCGCATTAAACACTTCATCGAGCAGCACTGGTTGGCGCGTTTTCTGGATCTGATTCCTGCTGGCGGTGAGATTCTGGATGTAGGCTGCGGTGCAGGTATTCCTATTGCGCAGTACTTTTTACAGCAGCAATTCAAGGTCACGGGTGTGGATGCTTCCGAGCCGATGATTGCCCGCTGTCGGGAAAGGTTCCCACAGGCGCAGTGGCATGTTGCAGATATGCGCACGCTGGCACTTGAGAAGACTTTTAACGGCATCATCGCATGGGACAGCTTCTTCCACCTGACGCGCGATCATCAACGCGCGATGTTTCCACGTTTTGCTCAGCATGCCCAGAACGGCGCGGCATTGATGTTCACCAGCGGGCACGGCGACGGCGAAGCAATGGGCACTTTCCTTGAACGCCCGCTCTATCATGCCAGTCTGGATCACGATGAGTTCCGCCAACTGCTGTCGGATAACGGTTTCAGCGTGGTTAATCAGATCACCGAAGATGCCACCTGCGGTGGCAGAACGGTGTGGCTGGCTCAGAAAAACAAAACTGCTTAAAGCGCGAAATCCACGTGCTGGCCGCCGGGCATATTCACGCCAATCGTTAATTGCCCGCCCAGCGCCTCAACATAACGCTTTAAGGTGGCAATTTTCAGGTCTTCGCCGCGCGCTTCAATTGCAGCAACCGACGGTTGGGCGATTCCCATCACCGCCCCTCAATCATCCCCCACATCCCTGCAAACACCCCGCTCAGACTTTTGTTTCCCACTTCCGAAAGGTGGTTGTCGTCGCGATACAGCGGCACATTCTCTTTCGCTCCGTAGCAGAAGCGGCTGTCACACAGCCCCTGCGTGGTATCCAGCAAGGTAATGTTTGGTGAAAGCGCCGCGATATTATTGAGCATTGCCAAGGCATCCTGATGACGTGATTGATACTCGGTACGAGATTGCTGAATGGTCAGCACTTTGCCGCGCATCGCATCGCGTGACATGCGATAAATCACGTCGTAGCCGAATTCCGGCACCGGCGTCATGATGAATACACGATGATGGCTGGCGAGTTGTTTCACCGCCGCGCCAAAATGCTGCTGATAGGCGGCGAGGGAACTGCCGCCCTGCCTGAAGCTATAGGTCGGTGCGCTGCTGCCGCTGCCATATTCGCCGTGCAGATAAAGCGACATGCGATTGATGATCAATACCGATGCATTGGGGTATTTGCGTTCGATATCGGCCAATGCCGCCTTCACAAAGCCACCGCAATCTGGGCTAGCGCTGCGTTGAATATCCGGCACCGAAGGGCAGCCAGACTGCGCGATGAACACCACGCCATCCTGCGCTCCCGCGCTGGCCACAATCGATGACAACATGGCGGCGGCGTGACTATCACCCAATACCACCAGATTAACCTTTCTGGCATCGCCAAATACGCACTGTGGTGATGTGATGCCGCTGAGCACAAAGCAATTTTTAGCCAGCGCAAAGCGTTGCTGTGAATAGTGATCGATTGAGGCCACCACGGCGGGCGCGCGTGAAGGGATTCCCGCCCTCGCAACGATCGTCACCCCAAACAACATCACCACAGCAGCCTGTCCCAGCGCGATATAAGTTTTCCGGCTAAACCAACCTTGCGAATTCTCGACCCAAATGTAGGAAACCCAACCGGCAGCCAGTGACAGCAGTATCAGTAATACCTGGCTGACGAACGTGACCGGCCAATCCGCCAGATGCCAGAACACCCACAAGGGCCAATGCCAAAGATAGATCGAATAAGATGTTTTGCCGATGTGCTGCATCACGCGATGATTTAACCACCGACTGTTCTGTACCCCTGCGTGAAGAATCAGCGCGGTGAACAACACCGGTATCAGCGTCATAATGCCGGGCCACGCGATGTTCTCATCAAACATCAGTGCACACAGAATCAGCGCCAGAATACTCAGGGGTGGAACCCAGCCCTGCCCGCTCAGTCGCGTTTTAGGTGCCAGATACACTAATCCGCCAACCAGCATTTCCCACGCGCGGGTGGGCAACAAATAATAAGTCGCGGTGATATGATAATCAGTGGCAACCATCGCCAGCACCAGGCCAAACGACAACAGCGCAGCGATGCCCATCACCCAGGCAAATTGCTGGCGCAGGAAACGCGCGGTGAACATTAACGTCAGAGGCAATAATAAATAAAACTGCCACTCAACGCTTAATGACCAGGTATGCAGCAGCCATTTATACACCGACCCGGTATCAAAATAGCCGCCTTGTTTGAAATAAACCACATTGGAAATAAAGCTGAGGCTGGAGACCGCGTGCTCCGCCATGCGTTGATACTCGTCTGGCGGCATCAGGAAATAGCCCATCAGCATTAATATCGCGCACAATACCATTAAGGGCGGGATGATTCGTCTGCAGCGTGCGGCATAAAATGCCATCAGTGAAAATTTATGATTATCGAGTCGCGATAGAATAATTCCGGTCATTAAATAGCCGGAAATAACAAAGAACACATCCACACCGAGGAATCCCCCACTCACCTGGGTAAAACCAAAGTGGTAGAGGATGACTAACATAACCGCATAGGCACGCAGCCCGTTTATGTCAGAACGGAAAGTCATTGGGATGATCCCTGAAAGAGGTTTTCAGGATAATGTAAAGATTGTGATAAGGCGCGGCAATCGATGAAAGCGAGGTGGTTCCATGGCCATAGCACCTATAATGGAACTGTAAACCCGGTGATTTTTCTTAAGATAAGAAAATTACAGTCTTAATTTTCATTGAGTTGCTAAAAAGAAAGATCCTTCGCCTCAGTTGACTGGTTATTGATTTGAATGAGATGAGAACAGAATATTAAGAATAATGACACGCCTCCATCAATGGATATTAACGAAAAAGGAAAGTTGAACAATACAGGTTTATCTGGCGCTAATGTCACCACTGCATTTTCAATTAAACGATAGCCTCATGAGGCAAACATCAGAGCTGCGGCCATTAAGGGTTGATGCACCAAAACCGCCCACTGCGCGCTACCGCGAGCAAGACGGTTGGCCAGTGGTCACGCGCGCCGCTGCTCAGGTTAATCACAAAGGAGGGTGATTTCGACAATCACATGAGTTTAAACACATCAGGAAAAAGTAATCACATAAAATCCAACTTGCAATCTTCCTTAGATATCTTTACACCCATAATAGGATTTTTCTATATCTGAAAGTTATTAAGATCCTCTTAAGATTTTTGTGCTTCACTTATTCACTGGCGAACACCAGATTTGACGCATTGCGTTATCACAATACTCTCCATGAGCAAGGGTGAATTATGCTGATAAAACTGAAGCGAACCAGAACACACGTTGAAGATCGTAATCTCGCCCTGTGCCTGGCCACATCAGCAGGATTATTAAACGCTATGGCATTAGCCGCCTTTGGCTTTTTCCCTTCACACATGTCCGGCAATATCGCGCAAATATCCAGCGATTTGAATGAGATGGATATTCGTAATCTCAAGATATTTATCGCCATGATTGGTGCCTTCGTTACCGGCGCGATGGTGGCACGGATTTCGGTGGTTCTTGGGGTAATTAATGGGCTGCGCACCATATTTAGCTGCATTCTGCTGGTGGAAGGCGTGCTGTTAATTATGACGTCGTTGTTCGAAATCTATTATTTCTCATCGAATAATAACGGGGGGATATTGTTGCTATTAGCCTTTTTGATGGGCGTACATAACTCCACCTCGACGCAACTTTCCAACGGTCGCGTTCGTTCTACCCATATTACCGGCACGCTGACAGATGCAGGCATTTCAATCGGTTCGGTTTTTGTTGCGTTATTACGTCGCGATCCCTCGAAAAACATTCGTGCTTTTAAGCAGCAACTGAATACCCATCTGGTGACTATTTTCTCCTTCCTCACCGGTGGCATTGTCGGCCTGCTGATCTTCAATGCTTTAGGTTTCGGATCGCTGATTGGCCCCGGATTGATTCTGGTGGTGATTGCCACGCTTTCGATTATTTTCACGCTTTATAAAGTGAAAAGTCGCAGCTACGCCAAAGCGATCCCTTCTTAAGACGGAATCAGCAGTAGTCATTCTGCGATGCAGGCGATATAACAAAAGCAGGACAATCTCATCGCAGAGGACGACATGGCGCTTTCACACGAATTGATTCTGATCTACACCACCTATTTTGTTGCCACCGCCAGCCCTGGCCCGAGCAATATGGCGATTATGGGCACGGCAATGAAGAAAGGGCGCGGTGCCGCACTGGCGCTGGCAAGTGGTGTGATTAGTGGTTCGATGATGTGGGCGCTGCTGGCGGCCTGCGGCGTGTTAACCGTACTGGCAACCTTTGCTCAGCTATTGATTGTGCTGAAAATCGGCGGTGGCTTATATCTGCTGTGGCTGGCCTTTAAGGCGGGAAAATCCGCGTTACGCCGTCCCGATGCGAATGAATTCAGCGCTAACGGCGATAAAGTTGCCTTTGCCAGGCTGTTTCGTCAGGGGATTTTGATGCACGTCGGCAATCCCAAGGCGATTTTGACCTGGGTGGCGATCATGTCGGTAGCACTGAAACCGGATGCAGCGGCCTCAACCTTGCCGATGATTATCGCCGGATGTGCCACGATCTGCGTGCTGGTGTTTTGCGGCTATGCGCTGTTGTTCTCCACGGCGGTGATGGCGACATTTTATCGCCGTATCCGCGGTGGGCTGGATGCACTGCTGGCGTGCTGCTTCGCCGTTGCGGGATTAAAACTGGTGTTCAGCCGGAGTTAACCGTGAGCGGTGCTGACAACACAGCAGCACCGCTTAACTCATCAGGAGTTGTTTGGCGCGGCGGCCTGCGTTTCGCTAAAGGTCGGCTTCTGACGCGTCACCGAATAGACCACGTTTTTCGGGCCTTTGGTGTCGGTGGTCACATCCACCGACGCGATGGTCACCTTGCCAAAACCAAACAGCGTCTGCACGTAACCACCGATCTGGTGTTTACCTTCAGCAACGCGAATCTCTTTATTCTCGCCTTTCTGCAACAGCCCGGCATCCTGACCATCTACCGTCACGTAAACGGATGAGCCGTCATCAGTGCGGGTGACCAAATGCGATACGTTAATCACCGTAGGGCCACTTTCAAACTGCGAAGGAATGTTGTCATTCTCGATGGGGGCAGCGGCTGGAGCGTCAGCTTGCGCGGTAGCGTTGCTATCTGCGGCGTGGCGTGCACAACCGGTAAGCATGAGTGCGGCCGTCAGAGCGGCCAGAGTGAAACGCGAAAACATCGTGACGAAAAACCTTTTGCTAAATGAGAAGCGATTATTTTAGCGTGCCTCGCGGAGTGATGACAGTCACACAAATCCAGTATTTTCCGAAAACCTGTCTCCAGGTGTTTCATCTGCAGGAAAGCAGCACGGAATGCAAATAGCTTAATTCAGGGCGCCCGCATGGACGCCCTGCCTTATCACGCTTACCAGCTGTAGCTGACAGACGCCACAATCGAACGACCGCTGCCGTAGAAGCACGCGCTGGTGTTGCTGCAAGAGGCAACATAGTGCTTGTCGGCCACGTTGTTGACGTTCAACTGCAGCGTGGTGCCACGCAGTGAGTTAGCCGCTTCGCCCAGCTCATATTTCGCCATCACGTCATACAGCGTGTAGTGCGGAACCTTGTCCTGACCGATTGAATCCGCCCAGGCGGTGCCGGTGTAACGTACACCGCTGCCGAGCGTCAGACCGTTCAGTGCACCATCAAGGAAGCTATAGCTGCCCCAGGCAGATGCGGCATGACGCGGAATGCTGGAAGGCGTTTTGCCGACCTGCGCCGCGGTGTTGCTCTCTTTGGTTTCCGCATCGGTAAAGGTATAAGCCGCCATCACCTTAATTTCAGGGGTGATTTGCGCGTGCGCTTCCGTCTCAATGCCTTTGGACTTCACCTTACCGATCTGCTCGTTGTAACCCAGTTCACTGTTGTAAGAGGTGATGTTTTTCTGCGTGATATCAAACGCGGAAACGGTGAACACCGCATCCCAACCCACTGGCTGATATTTGATACCGATCTCCGTCTGCTCGCCGGTGGTCGGTGCGAATGGATCGCTGCCCGGCGCACCGGTGCTCAGGTTCGGTTCGAACGAGGTGCTGTAGCTGATATACGGCGACAGGCCATTATCGAAGGCGTACAACAGACCGGCACGGCCGGTGAACTTGCTGTCATTCTGCTGTGTGGTGGTATTTTCCATACGGTCCTGCGTACGCGTTTCCGCCCAATCCTGGCGACCGGACAGCAGCAGATTCCATTGATTCCATTCCAGTTGATCCTGCAAATACACGCCAACCTGATCGAGCTTTTTGCGCGTGCTAGTGTTCAACGCCAGATCGCTCTCATTGATCGTCACGCTGGTCGGATTCGCCCAGTCGAGAATGTACTGGTCACCGCTGTCGCGCCACAGTTTGTTATCGACGTCGCTCCATTTGTAATCCAGCCCGCCCAGCACAGTATGCGCAACATTACCCGTATCGAACGTCGCTTTCACCTGGTTATCTATGCCCAGTTCTTTGGACTTGATTTTGTCATGCTGCGGACGACGGTTGATGGAGTGATCGTTATCGGCATCAAAGGTATAGACCAGATATTTGTACGACTCATCCATGTTGCTGTAACGCATATTCTGCGTGAAGCTGATGTTATCGTTGAAGTTGTGCTCGAAGATGTAGCCAACCGAGGTCTGCTCGCGTTTCGCTTCGTTAAAGCTCGGATCGCTGACGTTGAAATCGTAAGGAATGTAGCCCGCGCTGGTGTTAAACAGTGTGCCGTTGGCAGGCAGGAAGTTACGATATCCGGCCTTTGGCTCGTTCTGATACATGGTCAGCAAGGTGAAACTGGTGTCCGCGTTGGGCAGCCACGTCAGCGCCGGGGCAATCGCCATGCGCTGCTGTTTGTTATCTTTCACGAACTCATGTCTGGTGCTGGCGATACCGTTGAGACGATAAAACAGCGTGTTGTCGTCATTCAGTTTGCCGCCGAAATCAAACGCCGCTTCGCCCAGATGCTGATTACCGGTGCTGAGCTGAACTTTATGAATGCTCTGCGCGGTTGGGCGCTTGCTGGTCATCGCGATGATACCGCCGGGGTTCACCTGGCCGTACAACACCGACGCTGGGCCATGAATCATCTCCACACGCTCCAGCAACCACGGGTCGATCTGTCCTGCCGCGCCCGCCTGGCCGGATAAACCATAGCTCAATCCATCGAGGAATTTCGGTGCATAGCGGAAACCACGCGCGATGATCTCATCGTTACGGTTCGAGTTACCACGGTAGTTAGTCAGCACGCCGCTGGTGTAGCTCAGTGCATCTGCCACCGATGCCGCAGCCTGATCGTCCATCTGCTGACGCGTAATCACCGAAATCGATTGCGGGGTTTTACGCAGTGGCGTTGAGGTTTTGGTACCTGCAGCGCTCTCTTTTGCCACATACCCTTGCAGTGGAGACGTCACGCTTTCACGCGTATCTGCATTCACGGTGATGGTCTCTTCTGCCGCGACGCTGAAAGTGGCAGGCGCCACCAGCAGAATTGAGGCCAGTGACAGGTGGAGACGGGAGAATCTGAACGGAAGTGCCACAGCAGGTATTGCTAAATTTTTTGCTTTAACGGACATAGTTGCCATCTCTATTTCAAACTGCCTTGTCGATGAAATAATCCGTCCATTCCCCCCCACCCAACGGCGAAAGCTGTAACGGATTGAAATATAACTTCCTCTCGCAAAACGCGGCCCTGAATCCCCCTTGAAATCCTATTTCAGAATAATCATCTGAAAAATAGGGGATTTATTCGGCGCAAAAATAATATTGCAAATGTAAATCGTTATCAATAGCATTTGCATTACGTTTGTTAATGTAAAGTCTTCGAAGAAAATGTGGAGAGAGATTGCAGGATGTTTCTCAGTGATGCAGAACAAATGACGCAAATCTGGTTGCCAACCGGAACAGTTACCCAGTGGTTACAGCAGGACGATCTCGGCAGCCATCGCTGGTGGGAACAGCTTCATAAGGCGGGTACGCCGGTGATTGAGCATGAAGCTGATGGCGAAACGCACATGCATTTCTTCTGGCGCGATCCCGAGGGCCGTTCCGAGTCATCGTCTACAAAAAAGGTCTATGTCGATATAAACGGCGTTACTGACCATCACAGCCAGGCACCCGAATCCCTGGTTCGCGTCGGCAACAGTGATGTCTGGCATTGGTCGACGCAGATCGAATCTGACTGGCGTGGCAGCTATAGCCTGATCCCAGTGACGGATGAGCATTTGCCCCCGATGTTCTGCGGCAGTGACGAGACCTGCCGGGTGCTGCAACGCAAGTGGTGGATATCGCTGATGCCGCTGGCGATCCCCGACATGCTGAATCCTTCACCCCCGTTTCTGAGCAGCCGCCGGTTTGCGCTGAGTAATGCGCATATGCCCGAGGCGCCTGATCAATCCGCCTGGCAACAGCTGGATGCCGGTTTAGCCGACACCTGGCCGGATGGCCTGCAAACTTTGCAGTGGCACAGCGATCTGCTCAACGTCACGCGTAACGTCTGGCTGTACACCACCGGACAGACTGCGCAGCCGGAGCAACGCCCGCTGGCGATTCTGCTGGATGGGCAGAATTGGGTATACGGACAGCCGATTTTCAGTGCCCTCGATCAGAGCACCGCAGCAGGTGAACTGCCGCCTGCCTGCTGGTTATTTATCGACGTGATCGATAGCCAGCATCGCGAGGTTGAGCTGCCCTGCAACGAAACCTTCTGGCTGGCGGTGCAACAGGAGCTGTTGCCGCTGGCGCGCGAGCATGCCGCGTTCAGCAGCGATGCCAGCCGCACGCTGGTGGCCGGTCAAAGCTACGGTGGCCTCGCGGCGCTGTATGCCGGGCTGCACTGGCCAGAGCGTTTTGGCCGCATCCTCACACAATCCGGCTCGTTCTGGTGGCCGCACCTGCAGTACATCCGCGATTACGCCAACCGTGAACAGCACGCTCCGGGTCTGCTGTTGCAGCGTTTGCAGGACAACGCCCTGCCCGCTGGCAAGCTGAAGATTTTCCAGGAAGTTGGCGATCGCGAGCAGGACATGCTGTTCGTGAATCAACAAATACGTCCCGCGCTGGAAGCCGCCGGACATGAACTGTTTTTCCGCTGCTACGCCGGAGGGCACGACGCGCTGTGCTGGCGCGGCGGCTTGATCGACGGCTGCCGCTGGCTGCTGGCCGATCTTCTCTCTGACCCAACCTTAAAAGGTAACCACCATGTCTGAACAACAAAATCCGTTTGATAACGACACTCTCGATTTTCTGGTGCTGATCAACGCGCGTCAGCAGTACAGCCTGTGGCCCGCATTTGCTCAGGTGCCTGCGGGCTGGCAAAACGTGGCGGGACCGCTGCCGCGTGCCGCAGCGATTGAGTACATCGAAACACACTGGCAGGACATGCGACCAGCGACGCAACAGACGTCGTCCAGCGCACATTAATTTTTCGCTATTTAACTTTTCCTATTTTCGATTTTTTTAGACGGGAACATTCCTTTGGCATCGTTAATCACGCATTCACCTGCGTATCCTTTGGTGGCGGCTCAGCCTGGCATCTGGATCGCTGACGCTATTGCGCAGCAGCGCAATCAATTTACCGTGGCGCACTACAGCGTGCTGCACGGCGACATCAACCGCGCCGCCCTGGACAGCGCCATCCGCCAGACCATGGCTGAAGCCGATACCGTGCAGGCACGCTTTGGCCTCGATGAAAACGGGAATCCCGCGCAATGGTTTGATGCGCAGGCACTGGTGCTGCCGGAGTGGCATGACTTCAGCCAGCGCGCGGACGCCACCGGTCAGGCGCATAAACTGATGCAGGCCGATCTGCGCGCCGAACTGGCGGCCGACGGTGATAAGCCGCTGTATCGCCACGTGTTAATGCGCGTGGGTGATGGCAGCTGGTGGTGGTATCAGCGTTATCACCATCTGCTGGTTGATGGCTTCAGTTTTGAAGCGCTGACGCAGCGTGTGGCGGCCATCTATGCCGAACTGTGCCGTGGCGAAGAACCCTCACTTTCACCCTTCACGCCGTTTAGCGAGGTGATTGATGAGTATCAGCAGTGGGAAGCATCCCCGGCGTTTGCCCGTTCCGCCAGCCACTGGCAGACCTATGCGGCTGAACTACCCGAAACTTTAACGCTCTCCAGTGAAAGCGTAACGGATGCTGGCGATCGTCCGATCAGCTGCCACGTCGCGCTGCCGGAGTTGGCAACGTTGCGCCAGCATGCTGCGTTCCAGGACTGCAGCGAAGGCGATATCGTCAGTGCCCTGCTGGTGGCTTATCTGGCGCGCATTAGCGACAACTCGCGCTTAGCGATTGGCTTTCCGTTTATGCGCCGCATGGGCTCAGCGGCACTGACGGCGTTGGGGCCGGTGGTCAACGTGCTGCCGCTGATTTTCGATATTCCTCAACAGACAGACTTAATCGCGCTGGTGCAGCAAGTGCAGGCGGAAATCCGCAAAGCACGCCGTCACCAGCGTTATGAAGCAGAGCAACTGCGTCGCGATCTCGGTTTGGTCGGCAGCAGCCAACAGCTTTACGGGCCGGTGATTAACGTCAAGGTCTACCATGATGATCTGCAATTCGATGGCATTCCGGCGGCGACCCACACCTTAGCCATGGGCCCGGTCGACGATATCGAGTTTGAAGTGGGCTTCCGTGATGGCGCATTGCAGTTAACGCTGGTGGCTAACCCTGCACGTTACGACGCACAAATGTTACAGCGTCACGCAGACCGTATTCGTCATCTGCTTACGCAGTTCGCTGCGCAACCGCAGATCACGCTGGAAGCGCTGTCGATCATTGCTCCTCATGAACAGGCTGATTTACAGCGCTGGTCCACTGGCCCGAAAATCACCCCGCCAGCGGGGGCGACCACCATCGTGGATATGCTGCTGCAACGCACGGCACAAAGCGCTGACCTGACGGCAGTCGTCTGCGGTACACAGTCACTGACGTATCGCCAGCTGACCGAACGCGCCATGCAACTGGCACACGTACTGATTGCGCGTGGCTTGCGAGCCGACGACGTGGTGGCGATTGGGATTCCGCGCTCGGTGGATTCGCTGGTCGCCATTTTTGGCGTGCTTGCGAGCGGCGCGGCCTACATGCCGCTGGACCTCGACTATCCGCGCGAACGTCTGGCACTGATGTGCGACGATGCGCAACCCGCATTATTGCTGACTCACTCCACGACACTGGCGCAGATGCCAGCACTTCCCGCGCTGTGCATCGATCAGCTGGCGAGCGAACTGGCGTCACAGCCGACCAGCGTACCGAGCACCCTGCTGTGCGGTGACGATCTTGCCTATATGATCTACACCTCCGGATCCACCGGCCGGCCAAAAGGGGTAATGAGCACGCACCAGGGGCTGTTGAATCTGTTCCTGTCACACCGCGAGCATCTGTTTGGACCGGCGATTGACCGTTTCCACGCCAGCAGTCCGCGCCGCATGCGCGCCGGTCACACGGCGTCGTTCTCGTTCGACTCTTCGTGGGAACCGCTGTTCTGCATGCTGATGGGCTGCGAGCTGAATATCTTCGACGAAGAGCTGCGCCGCGATGCCTGGGGTTTGATTCAGCAGATGAACGCGGTGCCGGTCGATCTGCTGGACATCACGCCGTCATTCTTCTCTCAGATGATCGACAGCGGGTTGCTGGAGGCGGAGAACCATCGCCCTGCTTTTGTCATGATTGGTGGTGAAGCCGCCACGCCGACATTGTGGAAACTGATGCAGCAACAGCAGCAGATGGAAATACACAACTATTACGGCCCATCTGAGTACACCATCGATACCCTCGGTGCCAGCGTGCTGGCTTCCCCGCAGCCGGTGATTGGTCGCCCAGTGGGTAACAGCCAGGTTTATCTGCTCGACAGCCAGCTGCGTCCGGTCCCAATTGGCTGCACCGGCGAACTCTATATATCCGGAACCGGCATCGCGCGCGGCTATCTGCGCCGCCCGGATCTGACGGCCGCCCGCTTTGTGGCTAATCCCTTCCGCGAAGGCGAGGTGATGTATCGCAGCGGCGATGTGATGCGCTGGCGTCATGATGGTCAACTGGCGTTTATCGGACGCGTGGATCACCAGATCAAAGTGCGCGGTTTCCGCGTCGAACTCGGTGAAATCGAAAACGCGCTGGTGGCACTGCCCGAAGTCAGTACCGCAGTGGTGATTGCCGAAGTAATGGGCGCCACTCACCGTCTGATTGGCTACTGCTCGGTGCAGGATGATGCCCTGCGCGCCGATCCGCAACTCAGCGCCCACTTACTGGCGCAGCTCGGCACCCAGTTGCCCGACTACATGCTGCCTGCCGTGCTGATGGTGCTGGATGATCTGCCGCTGAATGTGAATGGCAAAATCGACCGCCAGGCGCTGCCGAGACCACAGCAGGCTCAGCAACAGCAAAGCCGCGCGGCTCGCACCCCACAAGAAACGTTGATTTGTCAGGCGATGGCCAGCCTGCTCGGATTGGAAAGCGTCGGCGCAGAAGATGATTTCTTCTCGCTGGGCGGTGATAGTATTTCGGCAATGGGCCTCAGCACCGCCGCCCGCCGTGCCGGATACCTGCTGCGCCCACGTGACATTTTTGCCAAACGCACCGCCGCACGTATGGCGCAAGATCTCGCCCCGCTAACGCAACACAATCAGCATGCTCGCGTGTCGCAACAGGGCGCGATTGGTGGTCTGCCGATTCTGCACTGGTTCCATGCGCAGGCGGGCATTAACGCGCGCTTCGCTCACGGCGTGCTGCTATCGGTGCCACCTGAGCTGCAACTTTCGCAGCTGGAACAATTGATTGAGCAGCTCGCCAGCGCGCATCCGGCGCTTAACGCTTTCACGCGTAATACACTGTTGGTCGTGGGCGAACCGCTGCCTGCGCGTCCTGCACGTTGTCGTGTTATCGAAGTACAAGAACGTGATCAGGCCGCAGACCAGGCCTTCCGTGAGGATGCAGCACGCCTTGATCCGGCAGCAGGATCGTTACTACGGGCCACCCTGCTTCAACAACAGGGTGCGAGTTGCGTTCTGGTGTTAACGCTGCACCATCTGGTGGTGGATGGCGTGTCATGGCGCGTGTTGCTGGATGAACTGCAACAGGCCGGTGATGCACTGCTAAGCGGTGCGCCGATCACCTTGCACGCCGAAGAAACCTCGCTGCATGACTGGTCCGCTACGCTGCTGGCCAACCTGGCGTCACGCGCCAGCGAAATGCCGTTCTGGCAACGCATGCTGGAACAGCCGCTGCCGGCGCTGGGTGAGCGTGCCTTAACCGGTAACGAACATGCCTTGCATCAACGCACCCTGCTGGATGCAGCCACCAGCTCTGCCTTGCTGAATACCCTGCCACAGCAGTTCCGCGCCACCAGCGAAGAATTACTGCTCACCCTGCTCTCGCTGGCGCTGCGCAGCATGAACGGCAGTGCATTACAACGCGTAACGCTGGAATCCCATGGCCGTGCCGAGTTACACGATCATCAGGATCTGGCGCGGACCGTAGGCTGGCTGACAGCAGAATTCCCTCTGCTGGTCGCCCTGCCCGATGCCGCCGCCCTGAATGACAGCGTGCGCGCGGTGAAATCCGCGCTACGTGCTGTGCCGGATCGCGGTATCGGTTACGGCCAACTGCGCTGGCTGGATGCCCATCGCGGCATCACGCTGGCGAAACTGGCCGCCGACCATGCGCCACAGGTGCTGTTTAACTATCTTGGCCGCTTTACCCAATCCGCCGGCCACTGGCAGCCCCAGCGCACGGCGCAGCAGTTCCGCGACACTTTTGCGGTGATTCAGGACGATGCCATGCCGTTACAGCACGCACTGGAACTCAACGTGTTTGTTGATGACCAGCAGCTGGCGCTGAACTGGAGCTGGGCGGAGGGCGTTCTTCATGCCGATCAGATTCAGCAACTGCATCAGGCCATCGCTCTGGGTGCGCAGCAGCTTTGTCAGTTTGCGGAGCTGCAGCCACAACACGCCACCAACACGCTGGTGGCCGCAGAGATCAATCTTGAAGGTGTCGATGATGCAGTGCTGCAACAGCTGCGCGCGCGCCATGGTGCCTTTAGCCATGTACTGCCCCTGCTGCCGTTGCAGAAAGGATTATTGTTCCACGCGCAGACCACGGGTGCGCAAGGCAGCTATAACTCACTGACGCGTTTAACCCTCAGCGGCGATGTGTCGGTGGCATCGGTGCAGCAGGCGCTGAATCAGGTATTGCAACGTCATCCTCAGTTGGCTGCGCGCTTTGATAGCGAACTCAGTCTGCAACCCTTGCAGTTGCTGCCGGAAGGCGATCTGCATTGGCCACTACAGATTCTGGAAGTCGAGGATATTGAAGCCGCTGAACATCAGGCGCTGTCACAGGATCTGTTCCAGCAGCCGGTGATGTTGCAGGCCACACTGATCCCTCATCAACCTGAAGCACGCTGGACGCTGCTGCTTAATGCGCATCATCTGGTGGTGGATGGCTGGTCAACGCCGGTGATTTTAAACGATTTACTTAGCGCATTGCGTCAACAGCCGCTGGCCGCCCAACGCACCCATTATGCCGACATCGTGCGCCAGCTTAGCCAGCGTGATGAGCATCAGGCTCGCCAGCAGTGGCAAGAATGTCTGCGCGACGTGCGGCCCACATTGCTGTATCCCAATGCCGCCGAGAGTGCTGTTCAGGAAAAACGCATTACGCTGGACACCACGCTGGAGCGCGAACTCTATGCGCTGTGCCGCGCACGCGGGTTGACCCTCAACACTGTCATGCAGGGCTTATGGGGCATGATGCTGTCGATTGCCAGCGGTCAGCAGGACGTGGTGTTTGGTGCACCGGTTTCCGGGCGTTTCGGCCAGATTGAAGGGATCGATCAGCATGTCGGTCTGTTCAGTAATACGCTGCCGGTGCGCGTACGGTTTGATACTCAACGCCCGTTGCTGGAACAGTTAGCCGAACATCAGAATCAGCAGATCCAGCTGATTGAACAGGATTGCCTTGGGCTGGCAGAAATCCAACAGCTGGCCGGAGCGGGTACGCTATTTGATACCCTGCTGGTGGTGGAGAACTACCCTGATAATCAGACTTTACTCGACGCCAACGCGAAAGTGCGCTGCGATGCGATTCACAATCGCGGCTATACCCATTATCCGTTGACGCTGCTGGTGCTGCCGGGTGAACAGCTGACGCTGTTAATGGAATATCGCGCCTGCGTCACCGATGCGGATCGTCTGGCTGAACGCCTGTTGCTGCTGTTACAGCAGCTGGTGACCACACCGGATCTGCCGTTAACGCAGTGGCGTTTACAAACCCTCGCCGAGCAATCTTTGCTGGAGTGGGTGAATAACACCGGCGTGCAGCTGGAGAATGAAACCCTGCAACAGGCCATCGCCCAGCAGGCCGCACGCACACCGGATGCGCTGGCGCTGTGTGATGTTGAGCATCAGCTCAGCTACCGCGAAATGCAGCGTCAGGCCTCATTGCTGGCCGATCGACTGATTGAAGCGGGCGTGATGCCAGGCGATATCGTTGCCGTTGCCTTGCCGCGCTCGGTTCGTCTGAGTATTGCCCTCACTGCCATCTTGCAGGCGGGCGCAGCCTGGTTGCCGCTGGACATTGGCTATCCCGATGAACGTCTGGCGTACATGGTGGACGATGCACGACCGTGGGTGGTGATCACCGAGTCGGCGCTGGAAAATCGTTTTGCTGGCTTTGGCACGCTGATGATGTTCGATCGCCTTGCCAGCGCACAGACGGTGGCACGTCATCCATTGCCTAAACCCGATGCGCAGCGCCCGGCTTATGTGCTTTACACATCAGGATCAACCGGCAAGCCGAAAGGCGTGGTGGTCAATCAACGCGCCATCGTTAACCGCTTACGCTGGATGCAGGCCAGCTATCCATTGCGTAGCGACGACGTGGTGTTGCAGAAAACGCCGTGCAGCTTTGATGTTTCGGTGTGGGAGTTCTTCTGGCCATTGATGACCGGCGCACAGCTAATGATGGCGCCGCCGGATGCCCATCGCGATCCACAGGCGCTGTGGCAGTTGATTGACGATTATCAGGTCACCACCCTGCACTTCGTTCCGTCGATGCTGGCCGCCTTTGTCGGGCATGTCAGTGCGCAAACCGATCGCGCCTGCGCTTCACTGCGCCGCGTATTCTGCAGCGGAGAAGCGCTGGCCTGCGATCTGGCGCGCAGCTATCAGCAGGTGATCGCGGCTCCACTGCATAATCTGTACGGCCCGACCGAAGCCGCCGTGGATGTCACCTGGCAACCCGCCAGCGGCAACGCGCTCGAAGGCCTGAATGGCCCCGGCGTGCCGATTGGACGTCCGGTGTGGAACACCCAACTGCATATCCTCGATAACCTGCTGCGCCCGGTGCCAGTCGGCGTGCCGGGCGATCTCTATCTCAGCGGTATCCAGCTGGCGGATGGCTATCTGCATCGTGCCGATCTCACCGCGCAACGCTTTATTGCCGCCCCGTTTGCCGATGGCGAACGCATGTACCGCACCGGGGACATCGCCTGCTGGCGCGAGGATGGCGCCGTGGAGTATTTGGGCCGCAGCGACGATCAGCTGAAGATGCGCGGGCAGCGCATTGAACCGGGTGAAATTGAGCAGGCGCTAGTGGCATTGCCGGGCGTGGCGCAGGCGGTCGTGGCCGCGCGCAACCTGACACAGCAGGCAACGGCGGGCGTCGATAACCGTCAACTGCTCGGCTGGCTGGTAGCACAACCTGGCGTGGCACTGGATATCGAGCAAATTAAACAGCAGTTGAGCACCCGCCTGCCTGCCCATATGCAGCCAGTGAGCTATCTGCTGCTCGACGATTTGCCCCTCAGCGCCAACGGTAAACTGGATCGTAAAGCACTGCCGATGCCACAACGCAGCGCGCAACCTGGCCGCCTGCCGGATACTCCTCACGAACGGGTGCTGGCAGAGCTGTTCCAGCAGTTGCTCGGTTGTGAACAGGTGTATGCCGACGACGATTTCTTTGCGCTGGGTGGTCATTCACTGCTGGCGATGCGACTGGCGGCAGAAATACGCCGTCGTGTGCCACAGCCGGTAAGTGTCGGACAGATCATCGCCGCACGCAGCGTGGAGAAACTGGCGGCGCTGTTGTCAGGTGAAGCCAGCGACAGCAGCGGCAACGGGGAACTGCTGCCACTGCGTGCCGGTCAGGGCCCGACGCTGTTCTGCATCCATCCGGCATCAGGGTTCGCCTGGCAGTACAGCGCCCTGCTGCACTATCTCGACGGTGATTTCCCGATTGTGGGGCTGCAATCACCGCGCCCGGCGGGTGTTATCGCAGCCTGTGCCAGTGTAGAAGCCATGTGCGATCGCCATCTGGCCGCTATTCGCGAGCAGCAGCCGCACGGGCCTTACTTCCTGCTGGGCTACTCACTGGGCGGCACGCTGGCACAAGGCATTGCGGCGCGTCTGCAGGCCAGTGGCGAAACCGTGGCTTTCCTCGGCCTGCTGGATACCTACCCGGCCGAAGGTCAGGACTGGCGCACGCCCGATGCTGAAGAGGCGGAGCAAGAAGTGGCACGCGAGCAAGCCGAGTTTATGGCTGCTACTGAAGATGAGCGCGATCCCCTGCTACGTGCCGAGAAAGCCGCGATGTTTAGCACCATCGTCGCCAACTACAAGGACGCAGTCGCACGGCTGGCGGAAGCGCGTACGCCGCGTTATGCCGGTAAAGCCACGCTATTTATGGCAGAGAAAACCCTGCCGGCCGGCATGGATGTGCCAGCGACCTGGAAACCGTTTGTCTCAGATCTGGAAATCTGGCCGCTGGATTGCGAGCACGCTGACATTTTGTCTGCCACCTCGCTAAAAACGCTGGGTCCGCTGATCAATCGTTTGTTATCTGAGACTCGTTCATAACACCCGGCCTTTGGCCACTTAATGTGGGCGCACTGATGTGCGCTCCTGCTCGTTTTAACAATGGATATTTATGGCTAAGCCTTCAATTTTTCTTGATTTCAGCCTGCTGAAAAACAACGCCGCGTTTCGCGCTATCTTCTGCGCGCGCATGCTATCCGTATTTGCGCTGGGTATGCTGGCAGTGGGCGTGCCGATCCAGATTCAGGCCATGACCGGCTCGACCTTACAGGTCGGTGTCGCCGTGATGCTGGATGGTATCGGCATGTTTATTGGCCTGCTGCTCGGCGGCGTGCTGGCGGATCGCTACGATCGCCGCAAGCTGATCCTGTTTGCGCGCGGCACCTGTGGCATTGGCTTTGTGCTGCTAAGCCTGAACGCTTTTAGTCCTGCACCCTCATTGTGGGCGCTCTATTTCCTCGCCTTCTGGGATGGATTTTTTGGTGCGCTGGGTATGACAGCGCTGATGGCGGTGATTCCGTTAATTGTGGGACGCGAGCATCTGGCGGAAGCCGGTGCGTTAAGCATGTTAACCGTGCGGCTGGGTGCGATCCTGTCTCCGGCGCTGGGTGGCATGATTATCGTGGCGGCAGGCGTAGGCTGGGCGTTTGCCGTGGCCGCCCTCGGCACGCTGGCAACGCTGATCCCGCTGGTACGGCTGCCCGCGATGAAACCGGAGCAGCAGGAGCCTGAACACCCTTTGCGCGCGCTCGTCAGCGGCATTCAGTTTGTCTGCCGGCATAATGTGGTGGGTGCGGCCGTACTGGTCGGCTTGCTGCTCAGTATGGTGGGCGCGGTGCGCATCCTGTTCCCGGCACTGGCGCAAACGTGGCAGGTTGATGCTTCGGCGCTCGGGCTGATGTATTCCGCCGTGCCGCTGGGTGCGATGATCGGCGCATTCACCAGCGGCTGGGTGCGACAGTTGTCAAGACCAGGCCTGGTGTTACTGGTAAGCGCACTGGCCGCCTTTGGCAGCATCGCTTCTTTGGGGCTGTATAGCCAACTGATTCCGGCGTTGCTGGCATTGGTGGCTTATGGCTACAGCAATGCCATCGCTTCCCTGCTGCAATTTATTTTGATTCAGCACCACACGCCAGATGCCCTGTTGGGTCGGGTCAACAGCCTGGGCACCGCGCAGGATGTGAGCGGGGATTCGTTGGGTGCATTAGGACTCGGCGCATTGGCGCGTGCATTGAGCGCACTCAACAGCGTGCTGTGGTTCGGCGGCGTGGCGGCGGGTTTACTACTGCTGGTCGCGCTGGCCGCACGCGGTTTGCGCTCGGCACAGCTACATCATGAACCACCGGTCACTGAGCAAGCCGCTGCTTAGTGCACAAACTGCCGTTTTATACTGCTGAGTATATTGCTGCCGATTAGTGCACGAACTGCCGCTCAATACTGCTGAGCATATTGCTGGCACTGTAGTAATCGAGGCGGAAAGTATCGTTGCCCATGGCAAAAATATCGTGATGCTGCACGGCGGGTAGGTGTGCGAGGAAGGGATTCTTCGCCACCTGCGGTACCGTTTTTTCATCGGCGGCGAACAGCAGCAGCGTATTGCCGGTGACGCCATCCGCCATGGTTTCGCCGTTGAGTTGGATGATGTCGTTGCGTTTGCCCATGCTGGTACTGCCCTGCAGGCTAGAGGGCGGCATCGCCAGCGTGAAGCCCAACGCTTTCAGTAACTCTCCCTGCGCCGAAGCCGGCGTCCACACATTCATGCCGCGCCCATCTTCGTAATAAACAATCGCAGAGGTCGGCTGCGGCGGCAGGGTAATTCTGCTGCGCAGTGTCTCGAGGCGTTGGTCAAACTGCGCGATTGCCTGTTTCGCCTCCGCTTCGTGACCGGTGATGTGACCCAACTGCAACGCCAGCGCCTGCCAGCTCTTATCACCGTAATCAACCACCAGCACGGGCGCGATGGTTTTAAGCTGATCGTAAAGTTTCAATGCGGAATCGCCTCCGGTGGCAGCGATAACGATCAGATCGGGTGCTTCGGCGGCAATCGCTTCCGCATTCGGCTGGCTGACATACAGCGGCTTGACGTGACGCTCTTTGGCGACATCCCCCCACTGGGTAAAGAAGCCCTGGTCATCGGACACGCTGCTGTTGCGACTGGTGGCACCAGACCCAATCAGCGGCGCGTTAATCGCCAGCAAAGTTCCACTTAACGTCACGCTGGTAGAAACAATGCGCTGCGGTGGTTGCTGTAAGGTGAACGGGCCTTGCGGAGTGGGTATCGTGCGTGGCCAGCTGGCTAAATCTTCAGCGGCGGTAGCCTGGCTAAACACGGAAATGAGGCAGAAGAGTAAAGCCAGAACGGGCAAACGCATCAGGTTATCCATCACTTGATAATTGAGAATGGATATCATTATCAAAATGACGATTTGGTGCAAGCGGATTTGGTGGCTTGGGGCTGAAGAAGGTTGGCGAGGAGTGGTTGAGGGTTGGTGATTGGTGATTGGTGATTGGTGGTTGGTGAAATTTGATGCTGAAGTGCGGATGAAGATTGAGTGGTCGTGCCGAATGGATTAGTGGTTGCGTTCTGCGTTCTGCGTTCTGCGTTCTGCGTTCTGCGTTCTGCGTTCTGCAGGTTAGAGCATAAAGGATGAAAGGTGAAAGTGTGTTGCGGGCCAGCTAATTAACCAGCCCGCAAAACGATTACTGCTCCAGCGAGTAGCGCGTCATCGGCGCAACATCCTTGATCAGCCCGTTGGCTTTCATATATTCACCAAACGCCTGATACCGTGCTTTATCAAAAGTCGCGCTGTGCCCATCAAACAGCGGCAATGTCGCTTCCCATGCCTGATGATTGAGTTTGGTGTTCAGCTCAGGATACTGCTTAATAAACGCCTTCCAGGCTTCTTCCGGATGCGCACGCAACCACACCACGCCCGCGTCCAGACCGCGTAAGAATGCCGGAATACGCTTGTCCTGGGCGGCGCTCTTGTTGTTCGCCAGAATGATCAGCTCATCATATGCGGGCACGCCATAATCTTCAGGTTTGAACACCACCGGCTTCGCGCCCTTATCCTGCAGATCGATTAGCTCGTAGTTGCGGAAAATGGTCATCGCGCCATCGATTTTGTGCGTCAGCAGCGCTGAAGTGGAATCCATATTCAGGCTGATCAATTTCACCGAATTGACATCCACGCCCTGCGATTTCAGCATATTGCGGATTGCCACATCTTCCGATCCTGGCACCGCATAGCCCAGCGTTTTACCCGCTAAATCTTTAAGTGAATGGATATCGCTGGACACGGTGGTCAGCGTATTCAGCGGCTGACCAATCAGCGTGCCGACGCGGATCACCGGAACGTCCTTCTCCACCAGCGTGTAAAGCTGTGGCTGATAGCTGATCGCCAGATCTGCCTTACCTGCCGCCAGCAGCAGCGGCACCGACGCCGAGTCAGCCGGGGCAATCATCTCGACATCCAGCCCTTCTTTCTTGAAAGCGCCGCTGTACTGTGCGGCAAAAATAGCGGCATGATTGGGGTTCACAAACCAGTCGAGCAGCAGGCGAACCTTCTGTTCGGCGTGTGCGCTGGTGGTTGCCAGCAGCAGCAAAGCGGTAATCGCGGTACGTAGGGTGTTCAAGGGACGTCCTTATGTTGAGTGCCAGAGGAATTTTTTACGCAGCAACGCGACGCCGCCAGAGAGCAGCAGCGCCAGCATCAATAACAGCAATAAAGCAGCAAAACTGGTGGCCGTTTCCAGCCGGGCGTTGGATTGCATCATCAGGTAGCCCAGCCCTTCGCTGGCACCGACCCATTCGCCAATCACCACCCCAATCGGAGCCAGCACCACCGCCATCTGCAAGCCGGAAAAGAATTGCGGCAGCGCTGCGGGCCAGCGCACGTGCCAGAATACCCGCGCACGCGAAGGATTCAGTGTGCCCGCCAGTTCCAGCCAGCCGGAGGGCGTGCGGCACAGGCCATCGAACAAAGACAGGCACAGCGGGAAGAAGACGATTAATGCCGCGACCACCACTTTGGAGGCGATGCCAAAACCCAGCCAGAGCACCAGCAGTGGCGCCAGCGCAAACACCGGAATCGCCTGACTGGCGGTCACCAGGGGAAACAGCACGCGGCGCAGAGTCTGGCTGCCCGCCATCAGTACCGCCAGCGTCACGCCCGTCCCGACGCCCAGCAGCAGCGCCAGCACAATCTCTGCCAGCGTATACAGCGCGTGATGTGCTAACAGCTGGCGATGCAGCCATAGCGCTTCCAGCACCGCCAGCGGCGAAGGCAATAAAAAGTCAGGCACACCGTGGTGCCGCGCCAGTAGCCAGCCGCACAGCAGCACCGCGATCAGATAGATCGCGCTAAACAGTTTTTTCATCTTGATTCAGTCGTGAGAAGAGTTCGCCCTGCGCCTGCAACAGGCCGGGATCGTCAAGGGATCGAGGGGCGTCACCGGCAGGGACTGGCCAGGCTTCCACCGTCAACGGCTGGTCGTGTAACAGCACGATGTCATCAGCCATGCGGCAGGCTTCCAAAGGATCGTGCGTAACCAGCAGCACCGTTTTGCCCTTGAGCAGCGTGGCGGTCAGGGTTTGCAGGCTGAGTTTGGTCATCACATCCAGCGTGGCGAAGGGCTCATCCATCAGCACCACTTCGCGTTGGGCGTAGAGCGTTCGCGCCAGTGCTACGCGCTGGCGCATCCCGCCCGAAAGTTTATCCGGCGAGGCTTGCGCCACCTCATTCAGCTTTACTTGCTCAAGCAGCGCTAACGCGCGCGATCGGTCCGGTTTTTCACCGTTGAGCCGTGCGGAAAGCATCACGTTTTCCAGCACCGTCAACCAGGGATACAACAGATCCTGTTGCCCCATCCACGCCACTTTGCCCGGTAAGCCACTGATTTCGCCCTGTTGTGGCTGCAACAAACCCGCCACCAGCCGCAATAAAGTGCTTTTCCCTATGCCGCTGCGCCCTAACAGCACGGTGGTTTTACCGCCGCGCAGTTGCAGATTGAGTTGCTGGCACAGTACCTGTTCGCCCCAGCTAAAGGTGATGTCGTTAAAACAGATCGGATTCATGGTCGTCGTGCCGCCAACATCGCCAGGCGGGTAAACCCTCGTTCTGTTAGCACCGAGGCCGCCTGCGCCGCGCGAATGCCGCTGGCACACACCAGCACGATGCGCCGATCCTGCGGCGGCTGCCAATCAGCTATCGCCTGCGGCAGAATGCGTTCGACGTTGTTCGCTACGCTGACGGGCGCTTCTTCCACCGCGCGCAACTCGACTATGCAATCGTCGGCAGTCAGCAGTGGCTCATCGATAAAGGGCACGGCGTTCTCAGGCTCTTCTGCGCCGTCAAAGCGGAACGCGCGAACATGCCAGTTAATAAAGTCACAGTTAATGACGCTGCCCAACGGTGAGGGTTCTAGATCCAGCAGCACACTTAACGCCATCTGAGCCTGCATCGCGCCCAAAGTGGCCACCGCCGGCCCCATTACGCCCGCGGTGTTGCAGTTGGCTGCAGAGGCGGGTAAGCGTGGAAACAGCGCCCGATAGCTCGGCGCGCTGCCGCAGAAGCCGCCGACATAGCCCTGACGGCCTAATACTGATGCACTGATCAAAGGAATCTGCGTTGCCAGACAGGCATCAGAGAGTTGATAGGTCACCGCGAAGTTATCAGCGGCATCGACCACCAGATCGATATCCGTTAGGAGGTGCGGCAGATCGCTGGCGCCGATAGCCCGTGGCACTGCCTCTATCTGCACCTCGGGATTACGTTGCAACAGCGCCTGTTGCGCCCGTGCTGCCTTGCTATGACCGATGTCCTGCATCGTAAATAGCGTCTGGCGATGAAGGTTGTGCAAGGCCACTGCATCGTGGTCACACAGGCGAATAAAACCGACGCCTGCGCCAACCAGCTGCGGCAACAACGTGGCACTCAATCCGCCCGCCCCCACCACCAGGACGCGCGCATCCGCCAGTTTTTGCTGACCTTCGGCTCCGATTTCCGGCAACATCATTTGCCGTTGATAGCGATCCATGATGGCTCCTTAACTCAGACTCGCCAGACCGAAGATCGGCGTGGACGCTGCTGCCATATCACGTTTCTCCATCAATCCGGCGCTGCGCGCGGCCTGCCCCGCTTCAATCGCCAGACGGAAACCGTTCGCCATGCCAACCGGATCGCCCGCTTTCGCCACGGCGGTATTGAGCAGGATGCCATCGAAGCCCATCTCCATCGCCTGCGCGGCCTGCGATGGCGCACCGATACCTGCATCAATAATCAGCGGGATATCGCTGAACCACGCTCGCATTGCGCGCAATCCTTCGATATTGCGTAACCCCTGCCCGGAACCGATCGGCGCGCCCCACGGCATCAGCAGTTCACAACCGGCTTCCAGCAACTTCTCACCGACGATCAAATCTTCGGTGGTGTACGGGAAGACCTGAAAACCGTCCGCACACAGAATGCGTGCCGCTTCAACCAGCGCAAAAGGATCGGGCTGGAGCGTGTCGGCATGCCCGATCACCTCCAGTTTGATCCACGAGGTGTTGAACAGTTCGCGCGCCATCTGCGCGGTAGTCACCGCCTCTTTCACCGTGTGACAGCCTGCGGTATTGGGCAGCACGCGAATGTCCAGCCCGGTTAGCAGCTCGCGAAAAGCCGCCCCCGCAGCGCCTTCACGACGCAAGCTGACGGTGATGATGTCCGTGCCGGAGGCGGCAATCGCCTGCTGCAGAATCGCAGGTGACGGATAGCCCGCGGTGCCAAGCAGAAAACGTGACTGGGGAGCGAAATCGTAAAACATATTTCAACCTCCCTGCATCGGCGATAAGACTTCCAGCTGGCAGCCCTCTTCCAGCAGCTGGTTGCTGTACTGACTTTTAGGCACAAAGTTGCCGTTGAAAGCGCTGGCGACGCAGGCGGCATCAATTTGCTGCTCGATCAGCAATTCACTGAGCGTGCTGGCCTCGGTGCGGATCGCACGGCCGTTAAGCTGAATATTCATAGGATTGTTCCCCGAAAAGGCGCTGCATCAGCTGTTCTGCCATCATCGGTGCCAGCAGAAAACCGTGGCGATACATGCCGTTAAGATAGTAAGTGTCGTTTTGATAATGGATTTCTGGCAGGTTGGCCGGATAGGCTGGGCGTAGCCCGCTGCCGCTTTCCACCACGCGGGCTTCGGCCAGAGCAGGATGAATAGCGTAAGCCGCGCTGAGCAGTTCCATCAAGGCGCGTGCGCTAATGGGGCTGGCATCGTCGCTTTCCACCATCGTGGCACCGAGCATGAAATGGCCGTTACGACGCGGCACCAGATAGCACGGAAAGCGCGGATGTAGCAGGCGAATTGGACGCGAGAACTGCACCTCATCGCTGTGCAGAATTACCATCTCGCCACGTACCGCACGCAGGCGCGCAAGGTCGGCTTTGGCATGCATGCCACGACAATCAATCACCCGACCCGAAGGGTGTTGTGCATCAAAACGCACGCCGCGCTGTAACAGCTTTTCACGCATTTCGGTGAGCGCCAGGCGCGGGTCGAGATGCGCCTCCTCGGCAAAAAACAGTCCGCGCGCAAAACGCCCGGCCAGCAGAGGTTCAAGCTCACCGGGATCGACCCACTGATGCTGTTCGGTCATGCGTGCGAAGCGAGTCAGTTCCTGGCTATCGCGCGGTGGCGCTACCACCAGCGTTCCCTGATGTGCCACGCTGCTGACGCGCTGTTGCCACCAGCCAGCGGCGTGTTGACCGAGAGAGATCACTTCCTGCGGTGCACTTTCGGACTCGCACCAGGGTGCAAGCATGCCGCCAGCAAACCACGACGCGGGCTGTCGTGACTCGTCGCCAATGACGTCGACGTCTTCGCCGCGTTCAGCCAGCAGCGTCGCCACACACAGACCTGCCACGCCGCAGCCTAATACCGTCCAGCGACTCACAGCAGGTTATCCGGGATATAAAGGGAATTCACATCGGCCTCTCAGTGTTGACTTAGACCCGCAGATACAGGAGGAGGGAAAGGGCGCGAGCGATCCTCTGCGCCAGACAACACCGGAGCGGTGCTGTCAGTCTTCCTACGCCAATATCAACTGGGTCAGGTTCAAAGGGTCGCTAAGCCGCGCATTGCGCTTTTAGTCTCATAGCTAATTCCAATGATATATTTATCATTTAAATCAACAAGTTATTTAACCCTAACGATTAAATAATGCACTAATTTTTGCATCATTTTGCGACTTTGCACTACATATAAATCAATGACTTAGATGATCATTTCGAACGGCTTTTTCAGCTTTTCGAGGCGCTAAGATCTTACACTTCATCCCGAAATTATCCAAAACAAAGACTGACAAAAATTCTGCATAAAAAACAATCATATCAACAAACATCCCCATAAAAAAACCCGCTAAAAAGCGGGCTTTTATCACTGTTTGTTAACCACCTAAATTAGCCTATGCATCGTAACCATGGCTAGTTAAAACGTATTTGCAGATATCTTTGTTTTCAAATTCTGACGCTCCAGCAATGCCGATAGCACCAAACAAAACGCCGTCTTTCATTATGGGATGACCATAACCATAAGGCAGCAAATCAGCCTCATGACCTGCTTCATGCGTCATATATGCATACTCACTTTCCCGCTGATTATCTGTTGGTAAACCAGTTGCCACAGCGATAGCAGCTTTCTTTTCCGATAATTCAACAGTGAGATAATAAGCCTTATCCTCTCGGTATAAACCAAGTAAATGGCCTGCTGTATCAGTAACAGCAATGGTCACATCAAGATCGCGACTAACAGCTGACCTGCTCCCCGTTGATTAATACACCGCGATGTTAGTAATGTCTTCATA
>NZ_JACVUP010000028.1 GCF_016625195.1 Erwinia sp. S63 | reverse complement strand
GTAGTGTGGGGTCTCCCCATGCGAGAGTAGGGAACTGCCAGGCATCAAACACAGAAGCCCTGAACGAAAGTTCAGGGCTTTTTTGTATATAAAAAACCACGCAAGTAGGCTTAAAACTACGCAAACAGGCTTAACACTCGGAAAACACGACGAAAGAGTGGATGCAAAGTAATACGACGAGCATAAAAAAGCCTCTGCCAGATGGCGCAGAGGCTTAAGTCACTCATTTGATATTAATGGATGACCTGAGAAAGGAAGGCGCGTGTACGTTCTGATTTAGGATTCGCGAAGAACTCCTGCGGCGGCGCTTCCTCAACAATCTCTCCGCGATCCATAAAGATCACCCGGTCTGCCACCGTACGCGCAAAGCCCATCTCGTGCGTCACACACAACATCGTCATACCATCTTCTGCCAGACTAATCATCGTATCGAG
Organism: Erwinia sp. S63; assembly: GCF_016625195.1. Lineage (GTDB taxonomy): Bacteria > Pseudomonadota > Gammaproteobacteria > Enterobacterales > Enterobacteriaceae > Pantoea. Next base: position 41,817 of record NZ_JACVUP010000028.1, on the reverse strand, counting down.
AACCTCTTTCACCATTTCTGGATCGAGCGCTGAAGTCGGTTCATCAAACAGCATGATTTTCGGTTTCATACACAGCGAACGCGCAATCGCCACACGCTGCTGCTGCCCGCCTGACAACTGCCCCGGAAACTTGTGGGCATGCTCCGCGATGCGCACGCGTTGCAGATAATGCATCGCTAACTCTTCCGCTTCTTTCTTTGGCAACTTACGCACCCAAATCGGCGCCAGGGTGCAGTTTTGCAACACGGTAAGGTGCGGGAACAAATTGAAGTGCTGAAATACCATGCCGACTTCGGTACGTACACGCTCGATATTGCGCACATCATCGTTAAGATGGATGCCATCTACCACGATACGGCCTTGTTGATGTTCTTCTAAATGATTGATGCAACGAATAGTGGTGGATTTTCCGGAACCGGAGGGCCCACAAAGAACAATCCGTTCGCGGGGTTTCACCAGCAAGTTAATATCTTTAAGAACATGGAACTGACCATACCATTTATTCACGTTTTCGAGCGTAATCATCATGGCGTCAGCCGCATTAGTCATAATTTGTGTCATGTAAAACCTCAGTGCGATTTACGCCCGGTGTGGAAGCGCTTCTCCAGATACTGGCTATAGCGCGACATGCTAAAACAGAAAATCCAGTAAACCATGGCAGCAAACACGTAGCCTTCAGTCGACATGCCCAACCAGGTGGGGTCAACGGTGGCTTGCTGCACGCTACTGAAGAGATCGAATAGGCCGATGATGATCACCAGGCTGGTATCTTTAAACAGTGCGATGATGGTATTCACTAAACCGGGGATGGTCAGCTTAAGTGCCTGTGGCAGAATAACCAGCATCTGCGTTTTCCAGTAGCCGAGTGCCAGTGATTCCGCCGCTTCAGTCTGCCCTTTTGGCAGTGCTTGCAAGCCGCCACGCACCACTTCTGCAACATAAGCGGACTGGAACAGAATCACGCCGACCAGCGCACGTACCAGCTTGTCGATGGTCGTGCCCTCTGCCATAAACAGCGGCAGCATCACCGATGACATAAACAGCACGGTAATCAGAGGCACACCACGCCAGAACTCAATGAAAATCACTGACAGGGTGCGAACCACCGGCATTTTTGAACGGCGAGCCAGCGCCAGCAGAATCCCCAACGGCAGCGCACCGGCGATGCCAATTGAAGCAATGATCAGCGTCAGCGTCAGACCGCCCCACTGGCGGGTTTCCACGCGATCCAGCCCCAGATAGCCGCCATACATCAGCAGCCAGACCACAATTGGGTAGATCACCGCCCAGCAGGCAATGTAGCGACCACGACGTGGCATCGATTTAATGAACATTGGAACGATCGACAGTAGGCCAATCACCAACGCCAGATTAATGCGCCAGCGCAGTTCATGTGGATAAAGCCCATACATAAACTGGCCAAAACGTGCGTGGATAAATACCCAACATGCACCGGCTTTGGTGCAATCCGCGCGCGTTTCACCAATCCAGTTAGCCTGGAAGATCAGCCAATCCAGCGCCGGAGGAATCACACTCCAGATGATCCAGAAACTGAACAGCGTGAGCAGGGTATTGAGCCAGCTGGAGAACAGATTTTTGCGCGCCCAAAGCCAGGCTTTTCCTAACGGATTGCTGGGTACGGGCGGTGTTTCGTGTGTGGTAACAGACATAATGATCCCGTTCTCTTATCGCTCAACTAGCGCAATTTTGCGGTTGTAGAGGTTCATCAGCAGTGAAATGAGCAGGCTGATGATCAGATAGACCGCCATGGTAATCGCAATCGTTTCAATCGCCTGGCCAGTTTGGTTCAGCACGGTACCGGCAAACAACGACACCATATCGGGATAGCCAATGGCCGCCGCCAGTGATGAGTTCTTCACGATATTGAGATACTGACTGGTTAACGGAGGGATAATCACGCGCATTGCCTGCGGGATGATGACCTGACGCATTGTGACCGGATTTGGCAGACCCAGCGAACGGGCAGCTTCATTCTGACCGTGCGGCACAGACTGAATCCCGGAGCGAATCACTTCCGCAATGAACGATGAGGTATACACAGAAAGCGCCACCGTTAACGCCGCCAGCTCCGGGATCATCACAAAGCCGCCGCGGAAGTTGAATCCGCGCAGCTCTGGTACATCCCAATGCGTTGCGGCACCAAACAATGTGTGTGCAATCAGTGGTAACAGCACAATCAAACCTGCAGCGGCTGGCCACGTGCGGCGTAACTGGCCGGTTTTTAATTGATGCTTACGGTTGAAGCGGAAAAGCGCAACGCTGCCGAGGATGGCCAGTGCCAGCGCAATCAGGAATGGCCAGGTGCCGGGTGCATACTCTGGCCACGGAATATACAAACCGCGGTTACTGACAAACGCCAGATCAAACGCATTCAGTGCCTGACGTGGCCCTGGCAGGTTACGCAACACCGCAAAGTACCAGAAGAAGATCTGCAGCAGCGGTGGGATATTACGAAACGTCTCGATGTAGATGGTCGAGAGTTTACGCAGCAGCCAGTTTTCAGACAGACGCGCGAGCCCCACGGCAAAGCCCAGGATGGAGGCAAATACAATACAGAGTGCGGAAACCAGCAGGGTATTGGTCAACCCCACCATAAACACGCGCGCGTAAGTATCGCCTTCGGTGTAATCGATCAGGTGTTGGACGATGCCGAAACCGGCATTGCGCTCAAGAAATCCGAAACCGGACGTGATGCCGCGATTGGCCAGGTTGATTACTGTGTTGTGGACCAGATATCCCACCACAGCAAGCACGGCCACAATCGCGATGATCTGGTAAAGCCAGGCGCGAACCGTAGGATTACCAAACGAAAAATCCCTCTTTACGGTTGGGCGTTGTGACATGTTGAAACCTCAGTGAAGAAAACGCTTGGGCACCGCAGGGTGCGGTGCCCGACTGGCAGGACAGACTTAGCGTACTGGTGGAGCGTACTGGATGCCGCCCTGGTTCCAGAGTGCATTCTGGCCACGCGCGATTTTCAATGCGCTATCTTTACCCACGTTGCGATCGAACACTTCCTGATAGTTACCCACTTGTTTGATAATGTTGTAGGCCCATTTGTTATCAAGTTTCAGATCTTTGCCGAAGTCACCTTCTGCACCCAACAAGTGAGCCATATCAGGTGTAGTTGGCTTCGCCGCCATCTGATCAACGTTCTTCGAGCTGATGCCCATCTCTTCGGCGTTCAGCATGGCGTAGAGTGACCATTTAACGATAGTGAACCAGTCATCATCCCCACGGCGTACCACTGGGCCCAGTGGCTCTTTAGAGATCACTTCTGGCAGCACGATGAAATCATCCGGCTTACCGAGTTTCACGCGCAGTGCATAGAGCTGAGACTGGTCAGAAGAGAGGGTATCGCAGCGACCGCTATCGAGCGCTTTCGCTGATTCATCAGAACGGTCGAAAGTGACCGGTGTGTACTGCATTTTGTTGGCTTTAAAGTAGTCAGCCACGTTCAGCTCGGTATCAGTACCGGCCTGAATACACACGGTAGCGCCATCGAGCTCTTTAGCGCTTTTCAGGCCTGCTTTCTTGTGGGTCAGGAAGCCGATGCCGTCATAGTAGTTGACGCCAGCAAACAGGAAGCCCATGCCGCCATCACGTGAAGAAGTCCAGGTGGTGTTACGAGACAGGATATCCACCTCACCTGACTGCAGTGCGGTGAAACGCTCTTTAGCCGTCAGCGGGGTGTATTTCACTTTGCTGGCATCGCCAAATACCGCTGCCGCGGCGGCGCGACAAACATCCACGTCGATACCGGTAAATTTGCCGCTGGCGTCAGCGTAGGAGAAGCCTGGCAGGCCATCGCTGATACCGCACTGTACAAAACCTTTCTTCTTAATGGCATCCAGCGTGGTGCCTGCGTGCGCTTGTTGAGCTACGGCTAACAGTGAGGCTGCAGCGACCAGGGTGGAAAGCATCATCTTTTTCATAAAGCATCCTGTGTGGCGAGATCGTGTGTTGTTATGTTTGCACGCACTTTTATGTGCGCTTTTTTCTGTCTATGGCGGTGAGCCATCCACGACTCTGCAAAGGTAATGCCAGGTTTGCAGAATCCTGAATTCACTGGAAAGATCTTTTAATAAACGGATGCATCCAGAAATTTTGGCTACTATCGCGCACCAAAAGGCAGCATGACGAGACGACGCGATCACAAATAGTGCAAATAGTTTCACTATGTGGAAGCAGTGTGAGCCATCACTCAGGATAAAATGTATGCGTTATCAGGGTTACGGTAGAAACAGTGCAAGATCACTGGGAAAGCGGCATGGCGGGCGTTATGACGCACAGAACTGGCGCCAAAAAGGGGCAAAAGACGTGCGGTAAGAGAGACGAAATATCACGGATGCAATTGCAACTATCGTTACCATATTCGCGACAATTGTTTCATCCGTTGCTAACGCAGGTAAACTATCGGCGTGATACAAACAAAAACGCCAACCCGAGGGTTGGCGTTAGCGCAGCAAAGAACGATTAGTTCATGCCGTATTTTTTCAGCTTCTTACGCAGGGTACCACGGTTGATACCCATCATCAGAGCTGCACGGGTCTGGTTGCCACGGGTGTACTGCATTACCATGTCCAACAGAGGCTGCTCAACTTCAGCCAGTACCAGCTCATACAGATCACTTACATCCTGACCATTCAGTTGAGCAAAATAGTTCTTCAGTGCCTGTTTAACCGAATCACGAAGTGGCTTTTGCGTCACCTGATCCTGTGAGTTAACGGTAGAAACGGTCAGTACATCAGAATTTACGCGTTGTTCGAACATAGTTCTTTCAGCTCTTTATTTCGTTTACGCAAGATTTTCGAAGTATGCCTCCAACGCCTCCAGCTGTTCGCTGGCATCCTCTATGGCGTTGAATGTGCGCCGAAACTGGTCATCAGGAGCACTTTCCTGCAAATACCAGGAAACGTGTTTACGAGCAATACGGTATCCCTTGCGCTGACCATAAAAGTCGTGCAGTTCCCGTATATGTCCAATCAGCATTTGCTTCACTTCAGCCAGCGGCTTCGGTGCCAGCAGCTCCCCTGTGTCCAGATAATGCTGGATTTCCCGGAAGATCCACGGTCTTCCCTGAGCAGCGCGACCTACCATTAGAGCATCGGCTCCGGTGTAGTCGAGCACCGCTCTGGCTTTATGCGGGTCAGTAATGTCACCATTCGCGATAATCGGAATGGAAACGCTCTGCTTAACTGTCCGAATGCTGTCGTATTCAGCGTGTCCCTCAAACAAACAGGCGCGCGTGCGGCCATGAATGGTGAGAGCCTGAATGCCACAGCGTTCAGCCAATTGGGCAATCTCTACACAATTACGATTTTCTTTGTCCCAGCCGGTGCGAATCTTCAACGTAACCGGTACATCAACTGCATTCACTACCGCACGGAGGATGGACTCCACCAGTGACGGATGCTGCAGCAGTGCTGAGCCAGCCATCTTACGATTCACTTTCTTAGCTGGGCAGCCCATGTTGATATCAATAACCTGCGCGCCAGACGCCACATTAATGCGCGCGGCAGCAGCCATCTCATCAGGATCGCAACCGGCAATTTGCACGGCGCGGATTCCAGGCTCGTCACTATGCACCATACGCAAACGGGATTTGTCACTCGCCCAAACTTCTGGGTTTGATGACAGCATCTCGGAGACAGTCATACCTGCACCGTTCTCGTAACATAACGTGCGAAATGGCTTATCGGATACTCCGGCCATAGGCGCAGCAATGAGTCGATTACGTAGCTGATGGTGTCCAATGCGCATGAAAAAGAAGTGACCCTAACTGTTCGCAAGGCGGCGTATATTACGCATTTTTTAAAGAAGATGAAAGGCCAAACTTTGAACAATTCACCGTTAAACGGCGAGGAATTCGGCCTTAACAGCATTGCTACAACTAATAATCTATATAATTCAGTGTATTAAAAAATTATGCTGAAATTGTGAGCAAAAGTTTTTCTTAAAACATGCCCAAAATCACGACATAAAAACCGCCACATCCGGTAATTAGCCAGAGAAATGACGGCGATATGATTATTAAATGTACTAATTTAATTGCTTTCAGGTAGCAGATTTGCGGCTGATATGCAGAGGGTGAGTCGCTTTCACTGTCTCGATGGCCAGACAGCAAACCGGCCAGCGAAGCCAGCCGGTGATCAAACTCAGCGGCGCACGCCGGTGATGCGGCACCACTCCTCTTTTTCAGCCACCGGATCGAGCGTGAAACGCTCAACGTAAGCTTCACAGACACCTTCAGCCTGGCTGGCCAGAACGCCTGACAATCCCAGATGCCCACCCGCTTTTGGCAATACGCTAATCAGCGGTGCCAGTTCACGCAGCGGGCCTGCGAGAATGTTGGCGACAACCACATCAGCTTGCAGGTTTTCCGGCTGCTGATGCGGCAGATAGAGTGACAAACGGTCAGAAACGCCATTGCGCTCGGCATTGTCACGGCTGGCCTGAATCGCTTGTGGATCGATATCGATACCGATGGCCTGTGCCGCGCCCAGTTTCAGGGCGGCAATCGCGAGAATGCCGGAACCACAGCCAAAATCGATCACGGTTTTGCCTTGCAGATCGAGGCCGTCGAGCCAGGTCAGGCACAACGATGTGGTTGGATGGGTGCCGGTGCCAAACGCCAGTCCAGGATCCAGCATCACGTTGACGGCATTCGAATCGGGCACATCGCGCCAGCTCGGACAGATCCACAGACGCTCACCAAAACGCATTGGGTGGAAGTTATCCATCCATTCACGTTCCCAGTCTTTATCTTCGATCTGCTCGATCTTATGGTGGAAATTGGATCCCAGAAGAGGATGCTGGCTCAACTCGGCCACCACATCGTCCATCTCGGTTTCGGCATCAAACAGACCAATCACATCGGTGTCGCCCCATAAACGGGTTTCGCCCGGCAGCGGTTCATAAACTGGGTTGTCGTGCGTATCCTGAAACGTTACTGACACGGCACCGACATCGATCAGTGCATCGCTAAGTGGCTCGGCATTTTCACCAGTACTGTTAATTTTGATTTGAATCCAGGGCATAACGTCTCTCTTTATTTCACTGCAGCGCGACGCGCATCAGGCGTGCTGCCAAACAAGTTGCCCACCACAAAGGCCAGCAGGCTTAAGGTCAATGACGGAACGATAGGGTGGAAGCCCCATAGTTCGATATTCAGGCTGGCGAGCAGGGTATAACATGCTGCGCCCACAATCATGCCACTGATGGCACCGGTGGAATTGGCGCGCTCCCAATACAAGCCCAGCACCAACGGCCACAAAAACACCGCTTCCAGTCCACCAAACGCCAGCAAGTTGAGCCAAATAATCATATCCGGTGGATTCCATGCCGCCAGCAGCAGCAGCAGACCCAGCACAAAGGTGATGGTGCCCGATAGCATACGCAAACGCGCTTCATTCTCGCTGTGCTGCGGCGCAATACGCAGATAGAGATCTTTGATCAGCGTAGCGGAGGATTGCAGCAGCTGCGCGTTAATCGTCGACATGATCGCTGCCATCGGTGCCGCAAGAAAAATGCCAGCAGCCATGGGGGGCAGTACGGTGATCATCAGTGTCGGGATCACGCGATCCGGAACGGTAAGATCCGGGATGATCGCACGGCCTAATGCACCTGCCAGATGCATACCCAGCATCAGGATCACCACCACAATCGTCCCCAGTACAATGCCACGGTGCATCGCTTTGCTGTCTTTATAGGAAATACAGCGCACCGCTGTGTGCGGCAGGCCAATCACACCAAAACACACCAGCACGGCAAAAGAGCTGAGGAAGGTCGGATTGATGACATTGCCCACGCCTTCCGGTGAGACCAGCTGCGGATCAATGGTGCGCAGCTTGGTGACGGCCGTTTCCAGTCCGCCTGCCTGATGAATCACCGCGAACAGCAGCAAGAAGGTGCCGATGAGCATCACCAGGCCCTGCATCGCGTCATTGAGCACGCTGGCACGGAAGCCGCCAAAGGCCGTATAAAGTGCAATTGTGCCGCCGAAAATCAGCAGGCCGGTATCGTAGGGAATACCCGCTGCCGTTTCCAGCAGACGCGCGCCACCGATAAACTGCACGGTCATTGCGCCAATGAAAGCCACCAATAAGCTAATACTGGAGAGCCAAATCAGCAGTGTGCTGCCATAGCGGCCATACAGCATGTCATTCAGTGTCACCGCATTGTAGCGGCGCGCCAGAATGGCGAACTTTTTCCCTAATACGCCAAGCGACAGCCAAACGGCAGGAACCTGAATCATCGCCAGCAATACCCAGCCCAGACCGTATTTGTAGGCCGCACCGGGGCCGCCAATAAACGAACTGGCGCTGATATAGGTCGCAGTGATGGTCATCGCGAGGACAAAACCGCCCATCGAGCGATTTCCAAGGAAGTATTCGCTCAGGAAATTACCCTGGCGTTGTTTACGCATGGCAAATACAGACAGTGCTGCAATAAGTACCAGATAGGCCAGCAGCGGAAGAATGATCTCAGAGTCCATCATTGTCCTCCAGTGACATATCACGGAACAGGATGCGCACCATCAGCCAGCACAACACAATAAATAGCAGTGGGGCAAATACGCAGGAAAGTTCGAACCAGCGGGGCAGACCCAAAATACCGATTTCATCTCCCCCTAACCAGGCGGAGAGTCCCCATACGGCGAGATAGGCCAGCGTCAGATAAAATGCCCAGCGCGCCTCTTTGTTCGCTTGCAAAAAACGCCAATCCATTATGCAACCTCAAAGGCAACAAAAATGAAAAAGGCCGGATTAACCGGCCTTTGTTTGCTCTGCGCTGCGATTACTTCTCGTGCAGGCCGAGTTTTTTCTCCAGATAGTGGATGTTGGTGCCACCCTGCTGGAAATGTTCGTCGGACATGATTTTCATCTGCAGCTCGACGTTGGTCTTGATGCCGTCGATGATCAGTTCCGCCAGCGCATTTTTCATGCGCGCGATCGCCACTTCACGGGTGTCACCGTAGGTGATCAGCTTGCCGATCATGGAATCGTAGTACGGCGGCACGCTGTAACCGGCATAGATGTGCGATTCCCAGCGCACGCCAAAACCGCCTGGCGCGTGGAAACGGGTGATCTTGCCCGGGCTCGGCAGGAAGGTGTTCGGATCTTCGGCGTTGATACGGCACTCTACCGCATGACCGCGAACAATCACGTCTTCCTGTTTGATCGACAGCGGCTGACCGGCAGCAATACGCAGCTGCTCTTTGATCAGATCCACGCCGGTGATCATCTCGGTCACCGGATGCTCCACCTGAATACGGGTGTTCATCTCGATGAAGTAGAACTCACCGTTTTCGTACAGGAACTCGAAAGTACCCGCACCGCGGTAGCCGATATCGATACAGGCTTTCGCGCAGCGCTCGCCGATAAAGCGACGCAGTTCCGGCGTGATGCCCGGTGCTGGCGCTTCTTCAACCACTTTCTGGTGACGACGCTGCATCGAGCAGTCACGTTCCGCCAGATAGATGGCGTTGCCCTGGCCGTCGGCCATCACCTGAATCTCGATGTGACGCGGGTTCTCGAGGAATTTCTCCATGTAGACCATGTCGTTGTTGAAAGCCGCTTTGGCTTCCGCTTTCGTCATGCCGATGGATTGTTCCAGATCTTTTTCGTTGCGCACTACGCGCATACCACGACCGCCGCCGCCGCCGGAAGCTTTGATGATCACCGGATAACCGATGCGCTTAGCGATGGCACGGTTTTTATCCATGTCTTCGGTCAGCGAGCCATCAGAACCTGGCACGGTCGGTACGCCGGTTTTCTTCATGGCGGTGATCGCAGACACTTTGTCGCCCATCAGGCGGATGGTGTCGGCTTTCGGGCCGATGAAGATAAAACCAGAGCGCTCAACCTGCTCGGCAAAATCGGCGTTCTCGGAGAGGAAGCCGTAGCCCGGATGGATCGCCACGGCGCCGGTAATTTCGGCGGCAGAGATCAGGGCCGGGATGTTCAGGTAGCTTTTGACCGACTGCGCCGGGCCGATACAGACGGTTTCGTCCGCCAGCAGCACGTGCTTCAGGTCGCGGTCCGCAGTGGAGTGAACCGCAACGGTCTTGATGCCTAATTCTTTACACGCGCGGAGAATTCGCAGAGCGATCTCACCGCGGTTAGCAATGACAATTTTATCCAGCATGCTTCGCCTCGTTATTCGATGACGACCAGCGGCTCGTCAAATTCAACCGGTTGGCCGCTTTCCACCAGGATCGCCTTCACAACGCCGGATTTATCGGCTTCGATCTGGTTCATCATTTTCATCGCTTCAACGATGCACAGGGTGTCGCCGGCATTCACTTTCTGGCCGACTTCGATAAAGGCTTTCGCGTCCGGGCTCGGCGTGCGATAGAAAGTTCCGACCATCGGAGAACGCACGATGTGGCCAGTGATTTCTGGCTTAGCCGCTTCTGCTGGCGCAGCGGCTACCGGCGCAACGGCGGTCGCCAGCGCAGGCTGCTGCATCATTGGCGCAGCGTAAGCCTGTTGCATCATCGGGTAGCCGGCATTAGCAGGTGAACGGCTGATACGAACTGACTCTTCGCCTTCAGAGATTTCCAGCTCGGAGATGCCGGACTCTTCAACCAGTTCGATCAGTTTCTTAATTTTACGAATATCCATGAGTGTGGTTCCGTACTCTGTTTAATTGGAATGTGACAGGCGTTTTACTGCCGTTTGTAAAGCCCATGAGTATCCATCAGCGCCCAGTCCACAAATGACGCCGGCAGATACATCAGAAAGATAGGAGTGATGTCGGAACGGCTCGCGTGCATGCACGTTCGAGAGATGCACCTCAATAAAAGGGATGCTAACCGCCAACAGGGCATCACGCAGTGCAACGCTGGTATGCGTGAATGCAGCCGGGTTGATGATGATGTAATCCACATTGCCTCGGGCTTCGTGGATGCGATCGATCAACTGAAACTCTGCATTCGATTGCAAATGACTCAATTTCACATGGTGCTGATCGGCCTGCTGGGTCAAATCGCTGACAATTTCTGCCAACGTGGTGTGACCATACTTATCAGGCTCGCGCGTTCCCAACAAATTCAGGTTGGGGCCGTTTAAAAGCAGTATGTGAAATTCGTGCGCCATCTTGCTGCTATCTCCTGCAATCAGTAAGGCATCGCGTAAAATACCGCGACAACTGCCGTTTGTCACTCCTGAGAGTGAAAAAGACGACTTCGCTTGCAATAAAGCCGGGCATTATATCCGTTTCGTCGCAATTCGCAGCAAAATACTGGTCTTATCTGCGAAGTTGATCGGATGCGGCCCGAAGGCCACACCTTTTATCAGATCTCACAGCAGGAAAACAACCATGCGGGGATTATCGATGCAGAAGTTTACGCAACTTATTGTAACGCCAGCCTAACAGCACTAAAGCCAGCAGCGCATAAATCCAGGGTTGTGGAGAGAACACCTTTACTGACCAAAGATAGTGGATAGGCGCGAGGATCGCGACCAGATAGATACCGTTGTGGAGGGTTTGCCAGCGACGGCCAAGCTTACGTTGGGCACGTTGAAATGAGGTGATCGCCAGGGCAAACAGCACCAACCAGCAGATCATACCCAGTAACAGATAAGGACGTGAAACGATCTCACTCCCAAGCAGTTGCAGGTGGTTATAACCCAACTCCAGCAGGTAATAGCTGGTCAAATGCAAACATGCCCAGGCAAAACACCACACGCCGAGCAGGCGGCGGGTGCGAATCAGAAGTGGCTGTTTCAGGTAACGCGTGAGTGGGCTCACCAGCAACGTCGCCAAAAGCAACTTTAACGCCATTCTGCCGGTAAAATGCTGGATATCTTTCGCCGGATCGGCACTCAGCCAACCCTGGCTGGCAGCCATAAACAGATACACAAACGGCAGGAAAGCCGCGAGATGCAGCACCACTTTTAACAAGGTGATATGGCGTAACGTCAGTCTCACTCAATAGTTCTCCCGTAAATCGAGCCCGCGATACAGTGATGCCACCTCTTTAGCGTAGCCGTTAAACAGCAGGGTTGGCTGGCGTTCGACATTCAGAATACCGCCGGAACCAATAAAACGTTCGGTGGCCTGGGACCAGCGCGGGTGATTCACATGGGGGTTCACGTTGGCATAAAAACCATATTCGTTATTGGCGATTTGGTTCCAGGTTGTCGGAGGCTGATCGCGCGTCAGTGTGATCTTCACGATGGACTTGATGCCCTTGAAACCGTATTTCCATGGCACCGTCAAACGAATCGGGGCGCCATTCTGTGGCGGCAGCGCTTTGCCGTACACGCCGGTGCTTAATAGCGTGAGAGGGTGCATCGCTTCATCAAGACGTAGTCCTTCCACATACGGATAATCCAGCCCTCCGCCGATAAAGCGATCTTTCTGCCCGGGCATCTGGTCCGGTGCATATAACGTCTGAAAAGCAACAAAGCGGGCATTGCTGGTGGGTTCAGCCAGTTTAAGTAATTTGTTCAGCTCAAAGCCCACCCACGGGATCACCATCGACCACGCCTCGACGCAGCGCATGCGATAAATACGTTGTTCCATGGCAAAATGTTTGAAGATGTCGTCCATATCCAGCGTGATCGGTTTCGCCACCTCACCTTCAATGCGCAACTGCCAGGGTTCAGTTTTCAGCGTACCGGCGTTGGCAGCAGGATCGGCCTTATCCAGACCAAACTCATAAAAGTTGTTATAGCCGGAGACCTTGTCAAACGGCGTCATAGGCAGATCGGCCTGATATTGCGCGGGTTTGGTAAATTGCAGATCGCGTCCTGCAGGGGCGGGTGGGCGGTCATTGCCTTTGAACCAGCTCAGCACATCCGCCTGCGCCACGCCGGGTAAACTCGCCGCAGCGGCGCCTAATCCCAGCGCTTTCAGCACCTGACGGCGGCGCATGTTAAAGATGCTCTCTGGCGTCACGTCGGATTCGGTAAGGTATTGCTTCAGCTTCATGGGATTCTCCGGCGAAAAAGGTGGTGTTGTACTCAGCATGATCAACTTGCGCTGGACACGCCACTTTGCCCGGAAAAATATGAAATTTCCTGGCGAGCGCGTTCTGTTGAGAATAGGACGAAAAAGCCCGTGCGAAACGCAAGCCATCACACTTTGCGGCTATACTCGCGCCGCAGGGCCAATTAGCATGGCGCACCGCGTAATTTGATGCGCGTCTGGCGCTGATTCAGACAATGTTTTGTGCTATTTTGCTCAGGTTTGCGCCAGTGAGCAGGTTGGCGCCGTCGGATGGCGACCGTTCAGAACCGCAGTGATACAGGCACAGGGATGCGATTAACAACTAAGTTTTCTGCGTTTATTACATTATTAAGCTTACTGGCAATGTTATTGATGCTGGTCGGCTGCGCTTTTAGTTTTATCTGGCTATCGCAACAGCGCGTGGAAACCCGGGTGAATACGCTAGCGACTGAAGTCGATAAAGCGCTGGCAACGCAATCGCCAAAAGATTTGACGCAGTGGTTGACGCGGATCATGCCAGTGATCAACGCCGAACAGATTGAAATGCATAACGGCAACACCGTGGTTTTCCAGCTTGCCCGGCATGAGAATCCCATGCTGGAAGATGAGCCGAATCGCTTTATTCAGTTCGACCTCCCGTTGGTGCACTCTCCCGGCCTTGAGCTGCGCGTGGTGGTGCTCGATCCCGCGAAAACCTGGTTCCGCTCCTTTACCGGCGCCTATACGCTGATTGTACTGTTCAGCGTGGTGGCGATTATGTCGGCTTTACTGGTGATGACGCATCGCTGGATCAATCGTCGCTGGCAGCACATGGAACGTTTAGAAGCACGCTCCGAGCGCATTCTGGCCGGTGAGCGCGTGCCCTACGTTGGTCATTATGCCGAGTGGCCGCCAAAAGCCAGTCGCGCCATTGATGCCTTACTTAACGATCTGCAGGAAGCGGGCGAGCAGCGTTTACGCATTGATACGCTTATCCGCACCTTTGCCGCACAGGATTCACGCACCGGCCTGAATAACCGCCTGTTCTTCGATAACCAACTGGCCACGCTGCTGGAAGATCAAGAAGATGTGGGCACGCATGGCGTGGTGATGATGGTGCGACTACCCGATCTCGACACGCTGCATGAAACCCTGGGTCAAACGCTGGTGGATGAGTACCTGTTTGACCTGATCAACATGCTGTCGACTTTTGTTCTGCGCTATCCAGGCGCATTGCTGGCGCGCTACTTCCGCAGCGATTTTGCCGTGTTATTGCCGCATCGCACGCTCAAAGAGGCCAACAGTATCGCCGACCAGTTGATCAACGCGGTCGACTCATTGCCGCCGATGCGTATGGTTGATCGCGATGATTTAATCCACATTGGCATCAGCGCGTGGCGCAGCGGGGAAAGCGTGCCGCAGGTGATGGAAAATGTTGAGATGGCAACGCGTCGAGCGGCCTTGCAGGGCGGTAACAGTTGGTCAGTCGGTGAGGGCAATACCTTAGACATGGGACGTGGCAGTGTGCGCTGGCGAACGCTGCTGGAAAACACCCTGAATCGTGGTGGCCCACGTCTGTATCAGAAACCGGCCGTGTTGCTTGATGGCAAGGTGCACCACCGTGAAATGCTGGCTCGCGTGTTCGATGGTGATAAAGAAGTGGTGTCGGCCGAGTTTATGCCACTGGTGCTGCAACTAGGTTTGACCGACAGCTGGGATCGTCAACTGGTGATGCGAATCGCGGCACTCTCTGAAGTGTGGCCTGATGAAACGCTGGCATTACCCGTGAATATCGACTCATTATTGCAGCGCCCATTCCAGCGCTGGCTGCAAAAGCTTTTACTGCAATGTACGAAATCGCAAAGAAAACGTTTTTTATTTGAACTTGCTGAGGCGGATGTTTGTCAACACATCAATCGCTTAGTGCCGGTTTTCCAGATGTTGACCGCGTTTGGTTGCCGCGTTGCGGTTGATCAGGCGGGAATGACCGTGGTGAGCAGTGCTTATATCAAGCAGTTCCCGATCGAATTGATCAAGCTTGATCCGGGCCTGGTGCGCAATATTGAACGCCGTACTGAAAACCAGTTATTTGTGCAAAGTTTACTGGAAGTGTGCAAATCCACTTCGACACAAGTTTTTGCGGCTGGCGTGCGTACGCGCGCGGAGTGGCAAACGCTGGCGAATTTGGGTGTGGCAGGCGGGCAGGGCGATTTCTTTGCCCCATCACTGCCGGTGAACAGTAACGTGAAAAAGCATTCACAACGTTATCGAATTTAGGCCTTCAGCCTGTAAAGTGACGCTGAGGGGCCTTTTTCTGCCCTTTAGCGGATAACGTCCGCGCTTATGATGGCTGGAAATGTTAGATTTTATGTCGAAATTTACCCGATGATTGAGGGTGAATTTACGTTTAATAGGGCGGCTTAGCGCTATTTAACGGTGGCCAGGGATAAGCGAATCGGCCCAAAAAATTATTCAGCGTATTTTTTCACCGAAGCAGAACGTTTTTGCGCCTTGTAGCGGCTTCGCGTGGTTGGTAAAGTAGGCGGATTTTATTTTCCGCCCCCAGCTTGCAGGATTATCCCTTAGTATGTTTAAAAAATTTCGTGGCATGTTTTCCAATGACTTGTCCATTGACCTGGGTACTGCGAATACCCTGATTTACGTAAAAGGACAAGGCATCGTGCTGAACGAGCCTTCCGTGGTTGCCATTCGTCAGGATCGTGCCGGTTCGCCAAAGAGCGTTGCGGCCGTGGGTCATGACGCGAAGCAGATGCTGGGCCGTACTCCAGGCAACATCGCGGCAATCCGTCCTATGAAAGATGGCGTTATTGCCGACTTCTTCGTGACTGAAAAAATGCTCCAGCACTTCATTAAACAAGTGCACAGCAACAGCTTTATGCGTCCAAGCCCACGAGTGCTGGTCTGCGTACCGGTTGGCGCTACTCAGGTTGAGCGTCGCGCCATCCGTGAATCTGCACAGGGTGCAGGCGCGCGCGAAGTGTTTCTGATTGAAGAGCCGATGGCTGCCGCCATTGGTGCGGGTCTGCCGGTCTCAGAAGCAACCGGTTCGATGGTGGTGGATATCGGTGGTGGTACCACTGAAGTTGCCGTTATCTCTCTGAACGGCGTGGTCTACTCTTCTTCTGTACGTATCGGTGGTGACCGCTTCGATGAAGCTATCATTAATTATGTGCGCCGCAACTACGGTTCACTGATTGGTGAAGCCACTGCGGAACGTATCAAACACGGAATTGGTTCTGCCTATCCGGGTGATGAAGTACACGAAATTGAAGTGCGTGGTCGTAACCTGGCTGAAGGTGTACCGCGTGGCTTTACGCTGAACTCCAATGAAATCCTTGAAGCGCTGCAAGAGCCGTTGACCGGTATCGTGAGCGCAGTAATGGTCGCGCTGGAACAGTGCCCACCAGAACTGGCTTCTGACATCTCCGAGCGCGGTATGGTGCTGACCGGTGGTGGCGCACTGCTGCGCAACCTGGATCGTCTGCTGATGGAAGAAACCGGGATTCCGGTAGTCGTTGCAGAAGATCCGCTGACCTGCGTCGCGCGCGGCGGTGGTAAAGCGTTGGAAATGATCGACATGCACGGCGGCGATTTGTTCAGCGAGGAGTAAATCCTCATCGGCTGAGACCGTGGTCAAATTGCGCAGGGAGTCGCGCCTATCGACGCTGCGCACGACGGCGAGATGCGTCCAGCCCTGGAGGCGTTAGTCATAAGACTGACGCTTCTTCCCTGATGTCGAGGAACACGCAGAATTTATGAAGCCGATTTTTAGCAGGGGGCCTTCCCTGCAGTTGCGTCTCTTTCTGGCAGTCATTGTGGCTATCGCGATTATTATCGCTGACAGTCGCGTGAGCTCCTTCTCCCAGATCCGCAACTACCTGGACACGTCGGTAAGTCCATTTTATTTTCTGGCCAATGGGCCGCGACAGCTTCTTGACGGCGTCTCAGAAACGCTGGCTTCACGCCAGCAGCTCGAGCTGGAAAACAAAGCGCTGCGCCGTGAGCTCTTCCTGAAAAACAGTGACCTGTTGATGCTGGGGCAATACAAGCAGGAAAACGCACGCCTGCGTGAGCTGCTCGGCTCACCGCTGCGTCAGGATGAGCACAAGATGGTGACCCAGGTGATTTCAACCGGCACCGACCCGTATACCGACCAGGTGGTTATCGATAAAGGCAGCGTAAACGGTGTTTACGAAGGCCAGCCGGTGATCAGCGATAAAGGTGTGGTGGGTCAGGTGGTGGCTGTGGGTCAGGTGACCAGCCGTGTACTGCTGATTTGTGATGCCTCGCACGCGTTGCCGATTCAGGTATTACGTAACGATATTCGCGTGATTGCGGCGGGTAACGGCTGCAGCGAAGACCTGCAGCTGGAACATCTGCCGGGCAATACCGACATTCGTGTTGGCGATGTGCTGGTGACATCTGGCCTCGGTGGACGTTTCCCGGAAGGCTATCCGGTTGGCGTGGTCTCTTCCGTGAAAGTCGACACCCAACGTGCCTACACTGTAATCCAGGCGCATCCGACGGCAGGTCTGCAACGTCTGCGTTATCTGTTGCTGTTGTGGGGCGCGGATAAGAATGGCGATATGCCGATGGCACCGGATGAAGTTCACCGCGTGGCGAATGAGCGCCTGATGCAGATGATGCCGCAGGTCTTGCCGCCAGCAGGCGAAATGGGCCCGCCAGCACCGGATATGATGCAGCCTACGCAGCAAATGGGGCCGCCGGCACCCGCTAACAGCAGTCGTTCGCAAGGGATTCCTGCGAACACACGCGGAGGCCAGCCTTGAGTCGATATCGCAGCCAGGGCCGATGGGTTATCTGGCTGTCCTTTCTGATTGCCCTCATTCTGCAAATCATGCCCTGGCCGGAACAAATCTACATGTTCCGGCCTTCATGGCTTTTGTTGATCCTGGTTTACTGGGTTCTGGCATTGCCGCACCGCGTCAATGTTGGCACTGGCTTCTTTTTAGGGGCCGTGATGGATCTGGTGGCCGGTTCCACGCTGGGTGTGCGTGCGCTGGCTTTCAGCATCATCGCGTATCTGGTGGCCTTCAAATTTCAGCTATTCCGAAATCTGGCGTTGTGGCAGCAGGCATTAATGGTTATGGTGCTGTCGCTCGCGGTGGATGTGATTGTTTTCTGGGCTGAATTCCTGGTGATCAACGTCTCATTCCGCCCGGAAATCTTCTGGAGCAGTGTGGTCGACGGCATTCTATGGCCCTGGCTATTCTTATTAATGAGAAAGATTCGCCGTCAGTTCGCTGTTCAGTAAGGAAGACTATGATAAGCCTGTATCTCGCATCCGGTTCACCGCGTCGACGTGAACTGCTCACGCAACTTGGGCTGCAGTTTGAGCGCCTGATTACCGACGTTGAAGAGCAGCGCCAGCCAGAGGAAGCGGCGGAAGTTTATGTGCGCCGTCTGGCATTGGATAAAGCGCGCGCAGGTGTGGCGGTCGCACCGCAGGATCTACCGGTGCTGGGTGCAGATACCATCGTGGTCCTGAACAACGAAGTGCTGGAAAAGCCGCGCGATGCGGCTCATGCGGCGCAGATGCTGAGTCAACTCTCAGGGCAAACGCATCAGGTGATGACCGCCGTGGCGCTGGCTGACACTGCGCGCGAGCTGGATTGCCTTGTCACCACTGACGTGACATTCCGCAATATCACGGCAGAAGAAATCTCGCACTATATTGCCAGCGGCGAGCCGATGGACAAAGCCGGCGCGTACGGAATACAGGGTCTGGGCGGCAATTTTGTCCGCAAGATTAATGGAAGCTATCACGCCGTAGTGGGATTACCGCTGGTTGAAACCAATGAGTTGCTGAGCCACTTTCAGTCACTGCGTGCGTTAAGGGGACAAGATGACGGCTGAGCTGCTGGTTAACGTTACACCTTCTGAAACCCGTGTCGCCTATATTGATGGCGGCATTTTGCAGGAAATCCACATCGAGCGCGAAGCACGGCGCGGTATCGTGGGGAATATCTATAAAGGTCGCATTAGCCGCGTGTTGCCCGGTATGCAGGCTGCGTTTGTCGATATAGGCATGGATAAAGCCGCCTTCCTGCACGCTTCTGACATCATGCCGCACACCGAATGCGTGGCGGGTGATGAGAAGAAAAACTTTGTCGTACGCGATATCAGCGAGCTGGTGCGTCCCGGCCAGGATCTGGTAGTACAGGTGGTGAAAGATCCACTCGGCACCAAAGGTGCACGACTCACCACTGATATTACGTTGCCTTCTCGTTATCTGGTGTTTATGCCAGGTGCATCGCACGTTGGCGTATCACAACGCATTGAAAGCGAAGCCGAACGTGACCGCCTGAAAGCCGTCGTGGCGGCCTACTGTGACGATCTCGGCGGCTTTATTATTCGTACTGCTGCCGAAGGTATTTGTGAGGAAGATCTGGCGCAGGATGCCGCCTTCCTCAAGCGTCTGTGGACCAAAGTCAGCGAGCGCAAAAAACGTAATCAGACACGCTGTCTGCTGTACGGTGAATTAGCGCTGGCACAGCGTGTGCTGCGTGACTTTGCCGGCGCAGCGCTGGATCGCATTCGCGTCGATTCGCGTCTGACCTGTGATCTGCTGGTGGAATTTACCGGCGAATATATCCCGGAAATGGCCAGCAAGCTGGAGCTGTACAGCGGTAAACAGCCAATCTTTGACTTGTTTGATGTCGAGAATGAAATCCAGCGCTCACTGGAGCGCAAGGTCGAACTCAAGTCGGGCGGCTATCTGATCATCGATCAAACCGAAGCCATGACCACCGTCGATATCAACACCGGTGCTTTTGTTGGGCATCGTAACCTCGACGAGACCATTTTCAACACTAATATTGAAGCCACGCAGGCGATTGCGCGCCAGCTGCGCCTACGCAATTTGGGCGGCATTATCATCATCGATTTTATCGACATGAGTAATGACGACCATCGTCGCCGCGTACTGCATTCGCTGGAAAGTGCGCTAAGCAAAGATCGAGTGAAAACCGGTATTAACGGTTTCTCAGCGCTCGGTCTGGTGGAAATGACACGCAAACGCACGCGGGAAAGTATTGAACATGTGCTCTGTGCCGATTGTCCGGTGTGCAAAGGGCGCGGCACGATGAAAACGGTCGAAACGGTCTGCTACGAAATCATGCGCGAAATCGTGCGTGTACATCATGCTTATGATTCGGATCGCTTCCTCGTTTACGTTTCCCCGGCAGTGGGTGAAGCATTAAAAAGCGAAGAGTCACATGCGCTGGCTGAAGTGGAAATCTTTGTCGGTAAGCAGGTTAAAGTCCATGTTGAGCCGCTCTATACTCAGGAGCAGTTTGACGTCGTCATGATGTAAGTCGTGAGGTTGAACGCCGGTTTTTAACGGGAAGCAAGGAGAGGTGTGTGAGGCGGTTGCCGAGGATTTTGTTACTGCTGCTCGCCGCAATCATCGTTATTGTGGCGCTGCTAGTCAGCGGGTTGCGCCTCGTGATGCCGCATCTCAACAGCTATCGCAGCGACATACTGCAGACGATTTCACGCGTCAGCGGAGTGACGGTGGACGCCAGCGAGCTGCAGGGGA
The DNA here is from genome assembly GCF_016625195.1 of Erwinia sp. S63. GTDB lineage: Bacteria > Pseudomonadota > Gammaproteobacteria > Enterobacterales > Enterobacteriaceae > Pantoea. The sequence goes on along the minus strand of NZ_JACVUP010000028.1, from coordinate 21,275 downwards.
AATGGGAAAACTTCGGCCCAACCCTGCAGGTGCGCAATCTCAACGTTGTGATGCCGGAAGATGGCAAACTCACCATCGGCCGTGTGAATCTGGCACTTAACGTTTGGCAATCATTGCTGCACTGGCGCTGGCAGTTCCGCGATCTTACCTTCTGGCAGCTGCGCCTCGAAACCAATCATCCGCTGCTCACCAGCGATCAGCAAAAAAACAGTTTCAAACCGGCGCAAATTAACGATCTGTTCCTGCGTCAGTTTGACCACTTCGACCTGCGTGACAGCAGCATCCGTTTTCTCACGCCCTCTGGCCAGCACGCCGAGCTGGCGATTCCGCGCCTGACCTGGCTCAACGAAAGCACGCGCCACCGTGCGGAAGGGGAAGTCAATCTCTCCAGCTTTACCGGTCAGCACGGCGTGGTGCAGGTTCGTCTCGATCTCAATGACACCAACGGACTACTTAATGATGGCCGCATCTGGATGCAAGCGGATGACGTCGATGTGCGTCCGTGGATCGGTCCGTGGCTGCGCGACAATACCAGTCTGGAAAGTGCCCGTTTCAGCCTTGCGGCTTGGGTGAATCTGCGTGATGGCGATGTGTACGCCGGTGACCTGCTGCTGAGCAAAGGCGGTGCGCGCTGGCGCGGCGAGCAGGGCGATCATCAGCTGCAGGTGGATGGCTTAACCGCGCATCTGGCTCGTTTCCAGAATGGCTGGAGCCTGTCGGTGCCACAAACCCGACTTAGCACCGATGGCGTGGCGTGGGCGCCGGGTCATTTCTCCCTGTTATGGAAGCCAGACGATCAACAGATGCTGGGCGCCAACAGCGGCGCAGAAGTGCGTGTCCGTGCCACACAGCTGGATCTGGATCGTTTGGCCCCATTAGTGCCGCTGTTCAAACCCCTGTCACCTGCCTTACTGGATAACTGGCGCGCGCTGCAACCGCGCGGCTACATCGATGCACTGGCGCTGGATATTCCCCTCAACCAACCGGAACAAACGCGCTTGCAAGCCAGGTGGCGCGATCTGGCGTGGCAGCATTGGGAGCTGCTGCCGGGCATCAGCAATCTGAGCGGCAGCGCCACAGGCAGCGTCAGCAACGGCCAGTTGGATGTCGCAATGGGGCAGGCGGAAGTGCCGTATGGCGATATGTTCCAGGCGCCGCTGCAAATTAAGCAAATCACCGGAAAACTAAACTGGTTGCGAGATGCAAATGGTTTAACGCTTGATGGCCAAAACCTCGACGTGCAGGCGCGCTCGCTGTGGGCGCGTGGTGATTTTCGTTATCAGCAAAATCTCGGTAAAGCGCCGCGCCTCGACATTCTGGCCGGCATCCGTGTCACCGATGCGGGCGATGCCTGGCGCTATTTCCCGGAACCGCTGATGGGGCACGATCTGACGCACTTCCTTAGTGAGTCGATCAAAGGCGGCCAGGTAGATAATGCTACCTTACTGTTTGCCGGTGATCCGAGCCTGTTCCCGTTCAAACACAACGACGGCATGTTTGAAGTGTGGGTGCCGCTGCACGATGCGACCTTCCAGTTCCAGCCGGGTTGGCCAGCGTTGCAGAACCTTGATATCAATCTCGACTTCTTAAACAACGGCTTGTGGATGAAAGCCGAGAAAACCAAACTGGGCGAAGTGGATGCACGTAACGTCAGCGCGGTGATCCCGGACTATCTTAAAGAGAAGCTGATCATCGATGGTGATCTTAGTGGTGAAGGTAAGCAAATCGCCGATTACTTTGAGCAAACGCCGCTGAAATCCACGCTAGGTGCGGCGCTGCAACAGCTGCAAATCGGCGGCAATGTGCGCGGCTCGCTTAACCTCGACATTCCGCTGGATGGTGAACTGGTACACGCCAGCGGTAATGTGGTGATGAACAATAACAGCCTGCACATTAAGCCGTTAAACACCACCTTAGAAAACCTCACCGGACGTTTCCGTTACAACAACGGCAATCTCGAAAGTGAAGAGATGCAGGCCAACTGGTTTGGTCAGCCCACAGGCGTCAGTTTTACCACCACCGAAAACCCTGACAACTTCGGTGTCAACGTGAAGCTGCTGGGCGACTGGCAGCCGTCGAAACTGAAAGTGTTGCCGACCAGCGTTAGCAGTCAATTGAGCGGCAGTCTGCCGTGGCAGGGCAATGTCGACATCACGCTGCCACACAAAGGGGGCGCGACCTATAAAGTTGATTTGCAGGGTGATGCAAAAACAGTGAGTAGTCACTTACCTTCGCCGCTGGATAAGCAGGCGGGTGAAGCAATGCCGATCGCGATTAACGCTACCGGTGACCTGAAAGGATTTACGCTGAGCGGTAGCGTGCGTGAACACAACCGCTTTAACAGCCGCTGGATTCTCGAACCTCAGCTGCGCGTGGATCGTGGCATCTGGCTCAACGATGCGAAGAGCACGCCGACGCTACCCGAAAAACGCGGGATGGAACTCAATTTACCGCCGCTGGATGGTGAAGCCTGGATGGGGCTACTGGCGGGAAGCAGTGGTTCGCGTAATGCTCAGGGCGAAACGGAAGTCGGCGGTGCGCTGCTGCCGGGTGACGTCACTCTGCGCACACCGGCACTGACGCTCGGCGGCCAGCAATGGCATGACGTCAATGCCACCGTCACGCAGGGGCCGACCGGCAATACGCAACTCCAGCTGGAAAGCCGCGAAGCGCGTGGCAGTTTGCAAACCGCACAGCATGCGCCCTGGCAGATCGACCTTAGCTATCTTTACTACAATCCAGAATGGGCGAATGGCAACGATAACAACGCCTCGCCGTTAGGTGGCAATAGCAGCACAGTGGACTTCAGCAACTGGCCAGCGATGCAGCTTAACTGTGATGAGTGCTGGCTGCGCGGTCAGAAGTTTGGCCATATGCAGGCCAGATTACAGCCGCAGGGAGATACGTTAGCACTTACTAACGGTAGCGTGGACTCCGGCAGCGCGAAGCTGAAGATCAACGGTGAGTGGGTCAATAAGCCGGGCAATCAGCGCACTTCATTAAAGGGCAGTCTGAGCGGTAAAAACATCAATGACGCCGTCAACTGGTTTGGCGTAAACACCCCGCTACGCGACGCGCCGTTTAACGTGGATTATGACCTGCACTGGCGTTCCGCACCGTGGCAGCCTTCAGCGGAAACGTTGAGCGGCACGCTGAAAACCCATTTTGGCAAAGGCCAGATTGCGGATGTGAACACCGGGCGTGCGGGGCAGTTGCTGCGCCTGATGAGTTTTGACGCCTTGCTGCGCAAGCTGCGCTTTGATTTCAGTGACACCTTCAGTGAAGGCTTCTATTTCGATTCAATTAACGGCACGGCGTGGATCGAGAACGGTGTGATGCACACGGATAACCTGCTGGTCGATGGCCTTGAAGCGGATATCGCCATGCAGGGAAAAATTGATTTGGCGAAACGCCAGATAGATATGGAAGCGGTGGTGGCGCCGGAGATCTCTGCTTCGGTAGGCGTTGCGACGGCCTTTGTGGTCAACCCGGTGATCGGGGCCGCGGTGTTTGCCGCCAGTAAAGTATTGGGCCCGTTGTGGAATAAGATTTCGCTACTGCGTTATCACATCAGCGGACCGCTGGATAAACCGGAAATCAATGAAGTGCTGCGCAAACCGCGCGAAGACGACAAGAAGTGAATTTGACGCCGTCGGGGAATTGCCGCAGGCTATGACTATCCGAGCACATAATGAGTGAGAAACGATGACTCTGAATCTGGTAAGTGAGCAGTTACTAGCTGCGAACAGCATTAATCAGCAGGACCTTTATTCCCTGTTAGGGCAGCTTTCAGAACGTCGTCTGGATTATGCCGATCTCTATTTCCAGTCCAGTTTCCATGAATCCTGGGTGCTGGAAGACAAAATCATTAAAGATGGTTCTTACCACATCGACCAGGGTGTCGGTGTGCGTGCTATCAGCGGTGAGAAAACCGGTTTCGCTTACGCCGACCAAATCACCCTGAATGCCTTGCGCCAGTCTTCTGAAGCCGCGCGCAGCATCGTGCGCGAGCAGGGCAATGGCAAAGCGCATACGCTTTCTGCCGTAATTAATCGTTCGCTGTATGCGCCAATCAATCCGCTGGACAGCCTGACGCGTGAAGACAAAATTGCACTGCTGCATCGTGTTGATACCGTGGCGCGTGCTGCTGATCCGCGTGTGCAGGAAGTGAATGCCAGCCTGACCGGTGTTTACGAGCAGGTGTTGGTAGCGGCGACCGATGGCACACTAGCAGCGGATATCCGCCCGCTGGTGCGTCTGTCGATCAGCGTGCAGGTGGAAGATCAGGGGAAACGTGAACGCGGCTCCAGCGGCGGCGGCGCACGTACTGGTTATGAGTTCTTCTATGCCGATGAAAACGGTGATGTGCGTGCCGATGCATGGGCGCGAGAAGCAGTGCGTCTGGCGCTGGTGAATCTCTCTGCTGTTGCCGCGCCTGCGGGCACCTTGCCGGTGGTATTGGGCGCTGGCTGGCCGGGCGTGCTGCTGCATGAAGCAGTCGGTCACGGTCTGGAAGGCGATTTCAACCGCCGTGAAACTTCGGTCTTCAGCGGTAAAATGGGGCAGCTGGTGGCTTCTGAACTCTGCACCGTGGTAGACGATGGCACTATCGAAGGCCTGCGCGGCTCACTGGCAGTGGATGATGAAGGCGTGCCAGGCCAGTATAACGTCCTGATCGAAAACGGCGTGCTCAAAGGCTATATGCAGGACAAGCTTAACGCGCGTCTGATGGGCGTACCGCCAACCGGTAACGGGCGCCGTGAATCCTATGCGCACTTGCCGATGCCGCGTATGACCAACACTTATATGCTGGCGGGCAAATCCACGCCGCAGGACATCATTTCCAGCGTTGAGTACGGGATTTATGCACCGAACTTTGGTGGCGGTCAGGTAGATATCACCTCGGGCAAGTTTGTGTTCTCAACTTCAGAAGCCTATCTGATTGAAAACGGCAAAGTCACTACACCGGTGAAAGGCGCTACGCTGATCGGTTCCGGTATTGAAGCGATGCAGCAGATCTCAATGGTCGGTAACGATCTGGCGCTGGATAAAGGCGTTGGCGTGTGCGGTAAAGAGGGGCAGAGCGTACCGGTCGGCGTTGGCCAGCCAACCCTCAAGCTGGATAAAATCACTGTCGGCGGTACCGCGTAATCATTTCTGGTGCGCATCAATGCGCACCCTACAAATTACCATAGCATCTGCTTTCCCATGGCGCGCCCTACAGAACCTGCTTTCCTCATGGTGCACTCCATGAATGATGGCACTGTCCTCTGTAGGGGCGCCATTTATGGCGTCCTTCAATGCCAGGAGCGCATAAATGCGCCCCCTACGAAAACCTCACCGAACTCGTAGCGGCGCCATTTATGGCGTCCTCCAATGCAGGAGCGCATAAATGCGCCCCCTACGAAAGCCTCACCGAACCCGTAGCGGCGCCATTTATGGCGCCCAGCCGTCAGCCTTTACGATGCTGCTGATACTGTTGCGCCACTTGCTTAAAGTACTCAGTCAGATAATCGATACACACCTGCACCTTCAGCGGCATCTTGTCTTTCTCGGTATAGAGCGCGTAAACCGGGCGCGGTTCCGAGTGATATTGCGGGAACAAAATATCGATCTCCCCGGCGTTAATCTCATCAATCACCCACATCAACGGCACATAGGCGATACCGCAACCGGCTTTCAGCCAGCGAATCAGCGTTTGTGAATCATTAGTTACGAAGCGCCCTTGTGGCGTCAGTCGCGTCACTAACCCTTCCGGCGCGACCAGTTCAAAGGTGTTATCCGGGCGAACGCTATATTCCAGCCATGAAAAATTATCGATTTCGCCCGGTTTGTCCGGCGTGCCGTGCTGTGCCAGATAACTTTTTGCGGCACAGACTACCATCGGCATCGCGCCCAGGCGGCGCGAGAACAGATTAGAATCCTGCAAGGCGCCGACGCGGACCACGAGATCTAAACCGTTGGCGATCAGATCCGGCGCGGGAATGCCGGTGACCAGATTGACGCTCAGGCCAGGATATTCGCGCAGCATATCGCTAGTCATCGCGGACAACACATTTTGCGCCATGGTGGATGAGCAGCCGATACGCAGAATACCAATCGGCGTATTGTTAAAGGCATACAGCTGTTCATGCACCTGTGATGCCTCAGCCAGCATGCGGCGACAGCCCTGATAATAGATCTTGCCTGCTTCGGTCAGGCCAATGCTGCGGGTGCTGCGATTTAACAATTTGACCTGCAGCTCATCTTCCAGTTTGGCGACAATTTGGCTGATTGACGAAACGCTAAGATGAAGCTGACGTGCCGCGGCGGTAAAAGAACCTAATTCAACCACTTTGGCGAAAATGGACATGCCTTTAAGTCGTTCCATTGTTTACTCTGGCTAAAAAGTGATTTAGCTCACAATATGTAGAAAACGTATAGTCATGCGCGTTACTATACGCACGCTGGGTCTGTTCACCGCACCTTAACACGGCTGTGTTTACCCGATGATACGCTATCATTAGCTCAACGCGGCCTGAATGTTGCCATCAGTCTCTCAATCATCCCCTGATTCTCAACCCGACGTGCCACGCGGCATGAGGGCAGGTATCGGTGCAATCCGGCAAGGTCGAACTAAGGAACCGTAATGAGTGTGCTTCCGGTATTTGTCGTATTCGGGCTGAGCTTTCCGCCCATCTTCATTGAACTACTGGTTTCGCTGGCGCTGTTCTGGCTGGTGAAACGCGTGCTGACGCCCAGCGGAATTTATGACCTGGTGTGGCATCCGGCACTTTTTAACACAGCGTTGTATTGCTGCGTGTTTTACCTTGTATCCCGTCTATTCGTCTGAGGTTTTTAAGTGAAAGCGCTCATAAGAAAAATCGCGCGTTACGCGATTACAATCCTGCTGGTTATCATCGCAATCGTGATCATCTTCCGCGCCTGGGTGTTCTACACCGAATCGCCCTGGACGCGTGACGCCAAATTCTCCGCTGATGTCGTAGCGATCTCGCCGGATGTCACCGGGCTTATCACTGAGGTGCCGGTGCACGACAACCAACTGGTGAAACAGGGTGATACGCTGTTTGTCGTGGATCGCCCGCGCTACCAGAAAGCGCTGGATGAAGCCCAGGCGGATGTCGAATATTACCAGGCACTCGTCAACGAAAAACGCCGTGAAGCTGCGCGCCGTAACCAACTCGGCACCAGCGCCATGTCGCGTGAAGCGATCGATCAGGCTAACAACGATCTGCAGACCAGCGAACATCAATTGGCGAAATCGGTGGCTACGCGCGATCTGGCAGTGATCGACCTGGATCGCACCACGATCAAAGCGCCATCCGATGGCTGGGTCACTAACCTCAACGTTTATCAGGGCGAGTTCATCACCCGTGGTTCCGTTGCGGTGGCATTGGTACAGCAACACTCATTCTATGTGCTGGCCTATATGGAAGAGACCAAGCTGGATGGCGTGCGTCCGGGCTTCCGCGCCGAAATCACCCCGCTGGGCAGCAATGCGGTATTGCGCGGCACGGTGGACAGTATCGCGGCGGGCGTGACCAACAGCAGCAGTAGCGTGGACAGCAAAGGCATGGCGACCATCGACTCCAACCTCGAATGGGTGCGACTGGCGCAGCGTGTACCGGTGCGCATTCATCTTGACGATCAACCCGGCAACCGCTTCCCGGCGGGCACCACTGCCACGGTGGTGATCACCGGTGATAAAGATCGCCAGACCAAAGTCTCGCCGTTGACGCAGTTCTTTAACCGCCTGCGCGAGTTTGGTTAAGCGAGGGCGTTATGATTGAGTTTTTGCGTTTCCCGGTAAAGCTGACATTTGCGCTAGTTGCGGCGCTGATGATTGGCTTTCACTTTAATCTGGAAACGCCGCGTTGGGCGGTGATGACCGCCGGCATTGTCGCCGGTGGTACCGCCTTTGCCGCAGGGGGTGACCCCTATTCTGGCGCACTGCGCTATCGCGGCATTCTGCGCATTATCGGTACTTTCATTGGCTGTATCGCCGCACTGACTATCATGATCGCCACGGTGCGCGCGCCGGTGGTGATGCTGCTGCTGTGTTGTTTATGGGCGGGCATGTGCGTTTGGCTCTCTTCACTGATTAAAGTTGAGAATTCTTACGCACTGGGTCTGGCGGGTTACACCGCGCTGATTATCGTCATTACCGCCGATGCCAGTGGCGGTTTAACACTGGCACCACAGTTTGCCGTTGAACGTTGCAGTGAAATCGTCATTGGTATTCTGTGTGCGATTCTCGCTGACATGCTGTTCTCGCCGCGCTCCATTAAAAAAGTGATTGAGGCGGAAGTCGATGCCCTGCTGGTGGCACACTACAAGCTGCTGCAACTGTGCGTGGCACACGCTGATAAAGACGAAGTGGATAGAACCTGGAGCGCACTGGTCCGCCGCACCACCGCGCTCAACGGTATGCGCAGCCAGTTGATGATGGAGTCTTCGCGCTGGAAGAATTCCAGCCGCCGCCTGCAGATGTTAAATACGCTGTCGCTGACCTTGATTACGCAAGCCGCTGAAACCTTCCTGATTCAGAACGCCCGTCCAGACTATATCCCGACGCAGTATCGCCTGCTGATTGAGAAAGACGTTCATAACGTCGATGACGTGCATAAGCGTATGAAGGTAATGCGTCGTCTGATCAGCGTCAGCAACAAAAATGTGCCGATGACTGTGGCAAGTTGGGTCGGCGCAGCAACAGAGTATCTGCTGCTGATTAATGGTGTGCGCAGCAACAGCCGTATCACTACGCTGGAAGAGAGCATCCTGCAGCGCGAAGTGGTGATTCAGGCGCGTTCGGCGGAAACCCATCATGCAATGATCAACGGCGTGCGTACCTTTGTGGCGACCGCGCTGGGTTCCCTGTTCTGGCTGTATACCGGCTGGACATCCGGCAGCGGCTGTATGGTGATGCTGGCCGTTATCACCGCGCTGGCGATGCGTATGCCGAACCCGCTGATGTTGGCGAAAGACTTCTTCTACGGGATGGCCTTCGCCGTGCCGCTCGGCATGCTCTACTTCATCTATATCCTGCCAGCCACCCAGCAAAGCGCATTGCTGTTATGTATCGCGATTGGTGCGCTCGGCTTTATCGGCGGTATCTTCGTGCAACGACGTCAGATTGGTACGCTGGGTGCGCTGATTGGCACTATCAATGTGCTGGTGCTGGATAACCCGATGAAGTTTGAGTTCAACGTCTTCCTCGATAATGCGTTGGGCCAGTGGATCGGCAGCTTTGTGGCGATGATGGTGATTCTGCTGATTCGCGATAAGTCTAAAGCACGTACCGGCCGTAAACTGCTGAACCGCTTTATGTATGCCGCTGTGGCTGCGTTGACCACCAATCAGGCACGTCGTCGCGAGAATCATCTGCCTGCGCTGTATCAACAGCTGTTTTTGTTGCTCAATCTATTCCCTGGCGATATCGACAAATACCGCATCGCGTTGACGCTGATTATCGGCCATCAGCGACTGCGTAATGCCGAAGTGCCGGTTAACGCGGAGCTGTCGGCTTATCACCGTCAGTTGCGTTACACCGCGGACCGGATTATTTCCGCATCCAGTGATGACAAACGGCGCTACTACTTCGAACGATTGTTGCAGGAGCTGGAGGTGTATCAGGAAAAACTGCGCCACTATTCAGCACCGGACAGCGTTACCGAACCGGTTAAACGGCTTTCTCTGATGCTGGATAAGTACCAAAACACGCTCATCCAAATCTGAAATCGGCCGCTGCACTCTGCAGCGGCCTTTTTGATCCCACGCTGACACAAAACCCTGCGTTTTTGGCATCTATACTTTTCTGACAGGAAGCAAACTGACAGGAGAAAAATGATGTCTACCTCTCTGCAACAACATCCGCTGTTTAAAACCGGTTATTTCGCTGCGGGCCAATGGCATAAGTCTGGTACCACCTTTGATGTAACCAATCCGGCCACCGGCGACGTGCTGGCGAAAGTGGCGAAAGCCGGGAAGAGCGAAACTGAACAAGCCATTGCTGCTGCTCAGCAGGCTTTTCCTGCGTGGCGCGACAAAACCGCTAAGCAGCGCGCTGAGATACTAAATCGCTGGTATCAACTGATCATCGAGAACAAAAGCTGGCTCGGGCAACTGATGACCGCCGAGCAGGGCAAACCCCTGAAAGAAGCCGAAGGCGAAGTCGAGTACGCTGCCAGCTTTATTCAATGGTTTGCCGAGCAGGCTAAACGTGCCAACGGTGAAATCATTCCACCGGCGAAACAGGGTTCACGCATTCTGGCTACACGTGAGCCGATTGGTGTGGTGGCGGCTATTACGCCGTGGAATTTCCCAATGGCGATGCTGACTCGCAAGCTGGGCCCGGCGCTGGCAGCAGGTTGCACCGGCATCATCAAACCGGCGAACAACACCCCGCTGTGTGCCTTTGCGTTAGTCGCGCTGGCGCAGGAAGCGGGCGTACCCGACGGCGTATTGAATGCGGTGGCGGGTGATACCCATGCCATCAGCGACGCCATTATGTCGAGTCCGGCGGTGCGTAAAATCTCGTTCACCGGTTCAACCGCCGTGGGCAAAACGCTGATGCGCAACGCCGCGGACACCATGAAGAAAGTCTCGATGGAGCTGGGTGGCAATGCGCCTTATATCGTGTTTGAGGATGCGGATATTGATGCGGCAGTACAGGGCGCAATTGCTAACAAATTCCGCAATGCAGGACAGGTATGCGTCAGCGTGAACCGCTTCTATGTGCACAACGCGGTCTACGATCGTTTCGTCAATCAACTGGCCGATGCCGTGGGCAAGCTGAAAGTGGGTAATGGCGTAGAGGAAGGCGTGATAGTCGGTCCGCTTATCGAGCAGTCGGCGCTGGAAAAAGTAGAAGAGCACGTGAAGGATGCGCTGAGCAAAGGCGGTAAATTGATGATTGGCGGCGAACGTCATCCTCTGGGGGGCAATTTCTGGCAGCCGACAGTGATCGCCGAGGCGCATGAGGAGATGAAGCTGGCTCAGGAAGAGACCTTTGGTCCGGTCGCTGCCTGTTTTCGCTTTGATGATGAAGCCGATGTGATCCAGCGCGCCAATAACACCGAATACGGTTTGGCCGCCTATTTCTATACGCAAAATCTGCAGCGGGTGTTCCGCGTCTCCGCAGCGCTGGAAGCCGGGATGATTGGCATTAACGAATGTGCCGTGTCCACTGAGCTGGCACCGTTTGGCGGTGTAAAAGAGTCCGGTTTGGGGCGCGAAGGTTCGGTGCTGGGTATGGAAGAGTACCTGGAAGTGAAAGCGCTGCACATTGGTGGGCTTGCCTGACTGGCGGCCCTGCCTGAAAGAGGGAACCACGATGAGAACCGAGCGTTTTGATTTCGACGAAATCGTCGATCAAGCCCATTTCTATCGCCAGTTCAGCGATCGTTTTGCGCTGGCGGATCTCGCAATCAGCGATCTTGACGATCTTTGGGATGCGATCCTGGGAGAGCAGTTGCCGCTGCCGCTGGAAATTGAGTTTGTGAATCTGGGTACAGGGCAGAAACGCCGGTATGGCGCATTAATCCTGCTATTTGATGAAGCAGAAGAGGAGCTGGAAGGCCAGCTCCGCTTTAATGTGAAGTGACAAGCCGAAAAAGGGCCCCGGCGAGCGGGGCCAAAGGGTTCGTCAGAATTGACGAGGAATTATTTGTACAGCTCAGCGGTCACGTGATAGCTGTCACCGGTTTTTGCTTCAATCACTTTATAAGCACTGGCACCTTGCTCATCGGCTTTCTGTGAAAGCTCAGCACGGTAATCCATTGGCGAGCCGCCGGTACCGCTGATGGTGATAGTGCTGCCGGTCGGTTGCAGATTTTGCGCCTGCTCATTCGTCACCAATTGGGCGGCTGATGCACCAAAGGCAAACAGGGAAAGAAGGCTGGCGGCTGCGATGGTTGCTTTGATTTTCATAATTTTTCTCCTCGTTGTAATCAACAACCTGCGGCAAAAAGTGGGTGAGGCGGGTCGTCGATCAATTGTCTGGCGCCATTTAGGCGCCCGACGTTCGATTTAGTCTTATTTGTACAATTCAGCGGTCACATGGAAGGTGTCGCCGCGATTGTTTTCAATGATGCGATAGTGGCTGGCACCTTGCGCATCGGCTTTCTGAGACAGTTCCTGACGGACGTTGGTCTGGTCGCCGTCAACACCGCTCACGCTGACGGTTTGATTCAGCGGTTGCAGCTGTGCAGCTTGTTCGTTAGAAACCAGGCTGGCGGCACTGGCACCGAAAGACAACACGGAAGCCAGACTTACGATGGCGATAGCTAATTTGGTTTTCATGATTCACTCTCCTGAAATTGGGTTTGGCAACCTGAGAGGCAAATGCGTCTCAAACGGGTCGCCATTCACACTGCGTCTTGTTCAGCAAACTTATTTATAAAGTTCAGCGGTGGCGTGATAGCTGTCGCCAGTATTCGCTTCGATCACACGGTAGGCTTTAGCGCCTTCCTGATCGGCTTTGGCATTCAGCTGCTCATGGATATCCATCGGAGAACCGCCCACGCCGCTCACACTGATGGTGCCGGCAGGTTGCAGATTCGCTGCTTGTTGGGCATTGATAGAATCTGCTGCAAAAGCACCAAATGACAGGGCAGATAGAACACTCAGGGTTGCGATAGTAGTTTTAACGTTCATGGTATTTTTCCTCGTCTTCTGTTTTTATCTTTTTCTTTCTTGTGATTTGCATCACGAAAACAAGTATAGATCTAATCACCCATGAAATTAATATCTGGCTAATAATGTTTGGTTGTTATTCTTTATCCTTATGACGCATTTTTAGAACTGGAAGTTATTAAAACCGGTTGATTCTTAACCATTGGCTGTTATTTATTCGTAAAAACAATGATCTGCATCAAATTATCTTTTCGTGCGAAAGATCATGGTTGATCTCGCTGGCTGATACGAATTAGGAAGCTATAACCTCTAAGCACGATATGTAAAGCAGTGTAAAATAGCGCGAATGGTTAAGAAGGGGAAAAGGTCGTACCAATGTTTTACCGGGTGCAGAACCGTCAGCTATATAGATAACTTATTATTAACAAAGAGTTTTGTAACAAGCGCGGCGGCTAATCGGTTAATCAGGAGGGATGTTACCGGCAGATGATCTGCCGGTTAAAAGCAGGTTTTTATAGTTCCTGTTCGAATAAAACCAGCACGGCGTCGTGCAGTTGTTTAACGGAGAAACTGCGCGCTGGGGTGATAAAGATGGTGTCATCCCCGGCGATAGTACCGAGGATACCTTCCGCTTTACCGAGTGAATCCAGCAGGCGCGCAATCAACTGTGCGGCACCGGGGCTGGTGTGAATCACCACTAAAGCATCGTTGTAATCGATATCCAGCACCAGATTCTTCAATGGGCTGGTGGTGGTCGGCACACCAAGCTCGGCCGGCAAGCAATACACCATTTCCATTTTGGCATTGCGGGTGCGCACGGCACCAAATTTGGTCAGCATACGAGAAACTTTTGACTGGTTGATGTTCTCGAAGCCGTCTTCCTGCAGCGCCTGTACGATTTCGCCCTGAGAGCTGAATTTTTCTTCTTTTAATAACGCTTTGAACGCTTTGATCAAGTCGTCTTGTTTTGATGGGTTTCGCATAAGCTACCAATAAAATAGGGGTGCAGCAGGCAACAAGCCAGCGGCAGATAAATTATTATGCATTTAGATGAATTTTTATGCAATAAGCGTAGTGAGAGAATCGTGCTAATCAACTGCGGACCGGCATCATAGCAGAGTTTTGTGTTGCGCCAAAATCGCGCGCTGACGCGCAAAGCGAAGGTTGCAATGTTGTTATAGTATTGAAGTGGTAACAACTATATCGATGATCATTGCCGTCCATTGTCTGCTGGCTGCGATTGTATCATTCAGGCGACTTCTGAAGTGGAGATGTCTCGGGAGCCGATTGCGGCGTCATGTTATTGCGCGACAGGTTTGTCGCTATCGCCTGAGAAGTTGATTAAACTCGTAACCTGATGGATTTTCGGCATATCTCTGCCCCACCTTCATAAGGAGTTCAGGATGAAAGTTGCCGTTCTCGGTGCAGCCGGTGGTATCGGCCAGGCGCTCGCACTGCTGCTCAAGACTCAATTACCCGCAGGTTCCGCTCTCTCACTTTATGATATCGCCCCGGTCACGCCAGGTGTGGCGGTCGATCTCAGCCATATTCCTACCGCCGTGAAGGTGGAAGGGTTTAGCGGAGAAGATGCGACGCCTGCCCTGCAAGGGGCAGATATTGTGCTGATTTCTGCAGGTGTGGCACGTAAACCCGGCATGGATCGCGCCGACCTGTTTAACGTTAACGCGGGCATTGTGCGTAACCTGATTGAGCAGGTCGCCAGCACCGCGCCGAAAGCGCTGATTGGCGTCATTACCAATCCGGTTAACACCACGGTAGCCATTGCAGCTGAAGTGCTGAAAAAAGCCGGTGTGTACGACAAGAACCGCCTGTTTGGTGTTTCAACCCTCGACATTATCCGCGCCAATACCTTTGTCGCAGCGCTCAAAGGCAAGCAGCCAACTGAGATCGAGGTCCCGGTGGTGGGTGGTCACTCAGGCGTGACGATTCTGCCGCTGCTGTCGCAGGTTAAGGGCATCAGCTTCAGCGATCAGGAAGTCGCTGACCTGACAAAACGTATTCAGAACGCGGGCACCGAAGTGGTGGAAGCCAAAGCCGGTGGTGGATCGGCGACCTTATCCATGGGGCAGGCTGCAGCGCGCTTTGGACTCTCACTGGTGCGTGCGCTACAGGGCGAAGCCAATGTAGTCGAATGCGCTTATGTTGAGGGAGATGGCGAATATGCGCGCTTCTTCTCACAACCGCTGCTGATCGGCAAGAACGGTATCGTGGAACGTCGCCCATTGGGTCCTCTGAGTGCGTTTGAACAGCAAGCGCTCAGCGGCATGCTGGAGACGTTGAAGAAAGATATCGCGCAGGGCGTAGAGTTTGTGAAGTAACGCTCAGCAGAACAAACAACGCCCGGTGATAACCGGGCGTTGTTGTTTATAAGCCGCCAGATTTGAAGGTCTGGCTGGAGGGTGATCCATTGCCGGCCGGCGTTTTACGTCCCAGCGTTTCCATACGCACCTGGAACGGTGGGAACGGCATCTCAATACCGTGCTCTTCAAAGCCACGCAGAATCAACTGATGCAGCTCATGACGCAGCGGCATGCGGTGACCCATCTCGGCAGCGTGCACACGCAGTTCAAACAGCTGAATACCTTGCTGCAAATCTACCAGGAATACATCCGGTGCGGGCATATCTAGCACGTAGGTACAGCGATCCGCAGCCTGTTTAAGAATGTTGGTGACTTCATCACTGTTAACGTGCGCCGGGGCCGGAATGGTCAACACTACGCGGGTGACGGAATCCGACAGCGACCAGTTAACGAACTGTTCAGTGATAAAGGCCTTGTTCGGCACAATAATCTCTTTGCGGTCCCAGTCAGTAATCGTCGTGGCGCGGGTATTGATGCGGGTAATGCTGCCGGTCAAATCGCGAATAGTGACGGTATCGCCAATACGGATCGGCTTTTCGAACAGGATAATCAGGCCAGAAATAAAGTTGGCGAAGATCTCCTGCATACCAAAGCCCAGTCCCAGACCTAATGCGGCGACCAGCCACTGCAGTTTTGCCCACTCAACGCCAATAATCGAGAAGCCAACTAATCCGCCAATTAGCATCAGCACATATTTGGTCAGGGTGGTAATCGCGTAACCGGTGCCGGGCGTCAGGCTGATGTGTTGTAGCAGTGCCAGTTCCAGCAGGGCAGGCATATTGCGCACCAGCTGCGTGGTGATAATGAACACCAGGATGGCAATCAGCACCGCGCCCAAGGTAATCGGCTGCACGCTCTCCACACCCTGCACTGTGGTGCTGGCATCCCATAGCGGAATATTGTCGAGGAAGCTAAAGGCCGAGTGAATTTCCGACCACAGCACGATAACGGACACCAGCGCGATCAGTGTCAGAATGGATCGCACCAGGCGCAATGACTGCGCACTAATCTCATCCAAATCAAGGCTCGGCTCTTCAATTTCGATGGTATCGGCGTTGGCGGGCGTTTGTTGATCTTTCTCATCTTCACTGCGCGCACGGTTGGCCAGCATATCCGCGCGGCGTTGACGGGCGCGGTCGAAGGCGATGCGGCGACGTTGGATCAGCATCCAGCGGCGAATGATGTGATAAATCACCAGCAGGAAGAACCAAATGCCCACCGAGGTTTCCAGACGTGCCAGCAGAGCCTGCGCCGTTGCCAGATAACCAATACAGGAAGCCAGAGCCGCCACCAGCGGGATGGCAATCATCAGGTTCCACAGAATGCGGTTAACGAAGTTGTCGCCGTTGCCTTCTTTATCCAGATACAGCGGAATACCTGCACGTTTCAGGCTGACGGTGACAATACTTAACGCACCACAAATCAGGATAAAGCACAGGCGACCGAGCGTGCCGGAGAACTGCGGATCGTCGAGATTGGCAAAAGCAATCAGCAGCATGATCAGCGGCACAATCAGGCCAACCGTGAGCGAGTAGTAACGCATGGCACGCGCCACGCGCGCCTGTGGCCAGCGGAAGTGCACCACAAACAGCCCATCATGACGCGCAAAGGCGGCGCTGATCATAAAGGCCCACAGCAGGGGCAGGGTGGCGGTGATGCCATCACCAATGGCTACAGCGAACGGATAAGGCCAGGCGTGCTGTAAGCCAAAGCCCAGCGCGGCCCACAATACCGGCAGCGGCACCGCCACCAGAATCGACCAGAACACCGTGCGTAGCGTCAGGCTAAAGCGATCCTGGGTCACTTTGCCCACTTTGCTGGCGGAGCGTGCCATAAAGTCATTGAAATGACGGCGCGAGCTGATGCTGAAGCCCACTAACAGCACTGCGCAGATAATCGGCATCACGGTTTCTTTGCTGGTAAACATCATCGCCAGTGCTTTACCGAGTTGCCCCAGTGTATCCAGCGACAGCAGGCGCGTTAAATCACGCGCCACGTCAATCGGATACTTCAGATCGATGGCGCTGACATCCGCCGTCCAGAACAGATAACGGTGAGTGGCTTCTTTCACTTCGCCCAGCGCGTCCTGCAACTGGGTATTCGACACCTTCAGCTTGGTGATTTCCAGAATCAGCGTATCGCAGCCGGAGATCAGTGAATTGAGCAGTTCGCGCTGGGTTTTCAGCTGGGCATCGAGAATACGGGTTTGCTCGCTGGTGAACGGCGTGCCATCGTCCTGCTTCTCCTTGCGCAGATCCTTTTGCCGCTCCAGTAAATCTTCATAGTGCAGCCGCTGCACGCGCAGCTGGCCCATCTCGCTATCAATCTGCTGCGACTTCGGCATATCCGGCAGTCTGGCGACCTGTGCACGTAAAGCTTCACCCAACAGATTCGAGGCGCCCAGCCATTGTGATTGCTCGCGCAGGGTGCTGAGTGCCTGACGCACTTGCAGCGTTTGATTGGTGGCCAGCCGTTGTTGCGAGGCGACCAAATCCATACGCTGAGCTTGCGCATTCAGGTCGGCTGAAAGCTCACGGTTCACACGGAATTGATCGCTGATTGAAGCCGGTAAATCGCCGCTGTTTTCCGCCAACTGCTCGGTGCGTTCCAGCGCCAGTTCCGCTTCGCGTTGGCGCTGGTTATTCAACTGATTGCGCAGCGATTGCAGGTAGTTATCCAGTTGCGTGGCTTTGCGCTGATGCACTTCCGCCCGCATACGCGCCAGCTCCTGGCGATTATTGGCGGAGAGCTGTGCCAGTTCTAACTCATCGACACGGGCTTTATTGGCAGCATTTTCGGCCAGGCGGGCATAAATCTGCGCCTGAGCCAGCGGCGTGGCGGCCGCTGAGAAACCCTGAGCGCGGCGATCGCTTTCGGTCATCGCCCGGCGAGCATCGGTTTGCTGCTGCGGTAACTGTGAAAGTGAATCGCTAATCTCACGTGCGCGATCCTGCTCCTGTTGCGCCTGACGCCCTTCTTCCAGTAGCTGGCTGCTGATTTGCAGGATTTCCTGATCCAGCTCGGCGCTGCTCATGTTATTGCGCACTGTTTTACTGCTGTCGGTCAGTGTGGCGATCTGCTGACGCAGTTCACGTGCCAGCCGTGGGAAATCATCAATCACCTGCTGATACTGTTTGGCGCGCTCCAGTGACTCATCGCGCTCAGTGAGGAAATTGATGGCTGCTTCGATGGCCTGAACTTGCTCGGCTTGAGCAGGAGAGGCTTTGGCGGATTTGGCCGCATCCAGTTCCTGCTTCAACTGACTCGCGGGGGGAACGGTGGCTGCCAATACAGAACTGCTGAGCACCAGGCTCAGCAGTAGAGAGAGAAGAACGCGCACGGGAGAGGTTCCGGTTATTCAGCGAGCGGGGCGCTGTCGCCGGGCTGCGGCAGGGCAATCGCCAGCGGTTGGCCAAGGCGGGTTTTGCTCTCAGCTTCGAGACTTTCCGCCAGCTTCACGCGGCCCGGTGCGAACAGGTTAATCACCGTCGAACCGAGTTTGAAACGTCCCATTTCCTGGCCTTTCAGCAGCACAACGGCACCGTCATGATCCGCTGAAGGATATCGCCAGCGTTTGATCACGCCTTCGCGCGGTGGCGTAATGGTGCCCGCCCACACGGTTTCGATGCTGCCGACAATGGTCGCACCCACCAGAATCTGTACCATCGGGCCATGATCGGTATCGAAGACGCAGATCACACGCTCATTGCGTGCAAACAGATTCGGGATGTTACGTGCTGTCAGTGGGTTCACAGAATAGAGATCGCCCGGCACATAAATCATTTCACGCAGTATGCCGTTACACGGCATGTGCACACGGTGGTAATCGCGCGGGGCAAGATAGGTAGTGATGAACTCACCATCGACGAACTTCTCTGCCAGATCGTCGTTACCGGCCAGCAGGGCCTGCAGCGAATAGTAATGGCCTTTCGCCTGGAAGATCTGATCGCCTTCAATGCGGCCTAACTGGCTCACCGCGCCATCAGCCGGCAGCGCCAGCAGGGTGGCGTCAGGGTCAATCGGGCGCGCGCCCTCTTTTAATGGACGCACGAAGAAATCATTAAAGGTGCGATAGCTACCGGTGTGAGGTTTGCTGGCTTCCGCCATATCCACTTTGTAGTACCAGACAAACATGTCGATGACCGCTTTGGTCAGCCAGCCACCGCGACGACTGGCGCCCCAGCCGGCAAGTTCGGTCAGCCCTTTTTTAGGCAGAATATGATTCAGGCCGAGTTTAAAACGATCAAACACCATTGCCTCCTGGCTTAATTACGCTTGGTTTACACAAAAGGGGGCGGATTGTAGCAGCGCCCCGGTCAGTTGGCGAATGTGCCGTTGTACCCGTTAATCTTCGCTGGCGGAAAAGTTTTTACGCGTTTTTACCTGCGCCATACTCTCCAGAATCCGGTGGTAGTTATCGAAGCGCGAGATGTTAATCGTCCCTTCTTCTACCGCTTCGCGAATGGCACAGCCGGGATCGGTATCATGCTTGCAGTCGCGGAAACGGCAACCGCCGATAAACTCACGGAATTCGACAAATCCACGAGTGATTTGTTCCGGCTCCAGATGCCATAAACCGAATTCACGTACGCCTGGAGAATCGATCACGTCGCCGCCGTGCGGGAAGTGATACAGGCGCGAAGCGGTGGTGGTGTGCTGTCCCAGACCGGAGTTATCAGACACATCGTTGGTCAGAATCTCATCGCCCGCCAATTCCAGTCCCAACAGGTTGTTCAGCAAACTGGATTTACCCACGCCTGATTGACCGGCAAAAATGCTCACGCGATCGGTTAAGGCCTGTTCCAGCTCCGCCAGGCCATCTTTGGCACGGCTGGAGACCATCAACACGCGATAGCCAATTTTACGATAGATATCCATCTGCTCATCGACAAACGCGCGGGCTTCCGCGTCGAGCAGATCGGTTTTGTTCAGTACCAGCAGAGGCTCAACACCCAGGGTTTCACTGGCTACCAGATAACGATCGATGATATTGAGCGACAGCTCCGGCAGGATCGCCGACACAATGATGATCTGATCGATGTTGGCCGCAATCGGTTTGACGCCATCATAGAAATCCGGACGCGTCAGCACCGTTTTACGCTCATGAACCGCTTCTACGATGCCTTTGCCGCCGCCAATGGCCGCACGCCACAGCACACGGTCGCCGGTGACCAGCGAGCGAATGGTGCGACGGATATTGCAGCGATGCACTTCGCCTACGCCGTCTTCCACATCTGCGTGCATGCCGAAACGGCTGATCACCACGCCTTCGCTCGCTTCTCCAAACAGGTTGTCATCCGGTTCCGGCTTTTCATTCCGTTGCTGCAGACGACGCTGATGGTTAGCGCTTACGCGACGTTGTTGACCCTTCGACAGTTTATTTTTGCTCACGCATCCTCTCACGGCTTTCGCCAGGCTTCGCCCCGCTGGGCAAAACGTCTATGATACACCTGAAACGAGTGTAATGACGACTTTGGCAACAGGCGGGAAACGCATGACAGCTGGAAATGAAAATAATCTGATTTGGATCGACCTGGAAATGACCGGATTGGATCCGGAGCAGGATCGCATTATTGAGATCGCCACGATCGTCACCGATGCCAACCTGAACATCCTGGCAGAAGGCCCGGTATTTGCCGTGCATCAGTCTGATGAGCAGTTGGCATTAATGGATGAGTGGAACGTGCGCACGCACACCAACAGCGGTTTGGTTGAACGCGTGAAAGCCAGCAAGTACGACGATCGTGCTGCAGAGCTGGCGACCATTGAATTTCTCAAGCAGTGGGTTCCGGCCAACACCTCTCCGATTTGCGGCAACAGCATTGGCCAGGATCGCCGCTTCCTGTTCAAATACATGCCGGAGCTGGAAGCCTACTTCCACTACCGTTATCTGGATGTCAGCACGCTGAAAGAACTGGCACGTCGCTGGAAACCCGATATCCTGCCGGGCTTCAAAAAAGCGGGCAGCCACCAGGCGCTGGATGATATCCGCGAGTCCGTTGCCGAGCTGGCCTACTACCGCGAACACTTCTTGCAGCTTTAATCGCCTAAGGGTGCGCAGGAAATCATCAGGTTGCTGATTAAATCAGCAAACGCACTGAAAGCGCAAAATTTTGCTTTTAGACTCTTGCGACTGAAAGGATTTCTCGTATAATGCGCACCCCGTACCGGTGAAGAATTTATTACGGTGCGCAGCAGTAACGCGAAAGTTTTGCGGGAATAGCTCAGTTGGTAGAGCACGACCTTGCCAAGGTCGGGGTC
>NZ_JACVUP010000027.1 GCF_016625195.1 Erwinia sp. S63 | reverse complement strand
ACTCCACTGCCCACCTTTGTCTCCTTTATGCAGGTTCGTTGCGGTTTTTTTTGGAGCTGAATTTGAATCGAACGCTCAGGATTCACACTGACTACAGCAATGACAGTCTCAATTGCCCCATAAAGGCCAGCCCGAAGAGCAAAGCGTTCGCGCCAGGGATGGCGCGGTCGATCTGCATGGATGCGGGGTTCCTTTGCGATCGGGCTGGCCTTTAGGGGGCTTCGCACCCAACCATCAGCAACTCCACCTAACTTGCCAAGATGGGGGCTGTGGCTTAAAACGCGCGGTCCAGTCAACAAAGGTGGGCGTTACGTAAAGTCGGCGTGAATACATCCCTGTGGCCTCGTACGCCGCATCCATGCGGCGTACGCTTTACTCCACTGCCCACCTTTGTCTCCTTTATGCAGGTTCGTTGCGGTTTTTTTGGAGCTGAATTTGAATCGAACATTCAGGTTCGCACTAACGACTACGAAGCTATACGCTTAACCGGCGCATTCTTCTGGCGATCCCACATCACGGTCAGCAGACGCTGCAGTGCGATAAACGCGAACAACAGAATACCGATGGCGATCTTCGTCCACCACGAACTCAACGTGCCATCGAAGTTAATCCATGTCTGAATCAGACCCTGGATCAATACACCAAACAGCGTGCCGAGTACCGTGCCGACACCACCGGACAGCAAGGTGCCGCCGATCACCACAGAGGCAATCGCGTCCAGTTCCACGCCCAATCCTGCCAGGGCATAGCCTGCTGAGGTATAGATCGAGAACACAATCCCCGCCAGCGTCGCCAGGGTGGTGGAAAGCATATAAATCTTGATGGTGGTGGCGCGAGTAGAAACACCCATCAACTGCGCTGATGTCAGATTGCCGCCGATGGCATACACCTGATTGCCAAAACGCGTGCGATGCGCGAGGATGATCCCGCCAATCACCACTACCAGCATAATCACTGCCAGCAAACTAAGACGCCCGCCGCCGGGAATCTTCCACGCCAGACTCGACAGTGTGGAATAGAGCGGATGATCGATGGGAATCGAATTCTCCGACACCAGATAGCTACAGCCGCGCAGGAAAAACATCCCTGCGAGGGTAATGATAAAGGCCGGGATCTTCAGTGCATCGATCAGCCAACCCATCATGGCGCCAAACAGTGCTCCCATCGCCAGCACAATCGCGAAGGCAAGAATCGGATCGACATGATAATCGCCAATAATCTTCGCCAAAAACACGCCGCTAAAGGCGATAACGGCCCCCACTGACAAATCGATACCGCCAGACAGAATCACAAACGTCATACCCACGGCGATAATGCCGAGAAATGCGTTATCGGTCAGGATATTACAGATCACGCGTGTCGAGGCAAAGCCAGGGAACTGACTCAGGCAGAACAAATAACCGGCGACAAACACCAGCAGCGTAATCATCAATGGCAGATGGCGCTTAATCATTTTGGTCGTCTCCCTTTCAGCATGGCGATAAAGCGCGGCGATTGCAGCAACAGCACACACATCACCACCACCGCTTTCACTACCTGATTCAGCTCCGGCGGGAAGCCAGAGAGCAAAATACCGGTATTCATCGACTGGATAATCAGCGCGCCGATTAACGACAGCACCAGATTAAAACGCCCGCCCATCAGCGATGCGCCACCAATCACCACGGCGAGAATGGCATCCAACTCCAGCCATAGTCCGGCGTTGTTAGCATCGGCGCCACGTATATCTGCGGCCACGATCAGGCCCGCGACGGCCGCACACACACCGCTGATGGCATAGGTGGACATCACCACTAACCAACCGTTGACACCGGCATTACGGGCAGCACGCAGGTTAATCCCCACCGCTTCGATAAACAGGCCCAGCGCAGTTTTGCGCGTCAGCAGCCACACCAACAGCGCCACCAGCAATGTTATCCACACCGGAACCGGCAGCATCCACAGCGAGCCGCTGCCAAACCAACCGAGGCTGTCACTGTTAAAGGTCACAATCTGGCCCTGAGTAATCAGCTGTGCAATACCGCGCCCGGCCACCATCAAAATCAACGTGGCCACAAACGGCTGAATCTTCAGCAGCGCCACCAGCACGCCATTCCATAAGCCGCAGGCCAAGCCGGTGCCAAGGGTGGCGAGAATAATAAAGCTCAGGCTGTGTCCCGCAACGGTCAGGGTGGCCGCCGTCGCGCCCGCAATCGCCATCACCGCGCCGACCGACAAATCAATCCCGCCAGTGGCAATCACCAGCGTCATACCGACTGCCAGTAGGGCGACGGGTGCAGCGCGGTTAAGGATATCAATCGGACTGCCGAACAAGCGGCCGTCCTGAATATGCACAGCAAAAAAATTGTTGGCGACCAGGCTATCCACCAACAGCACCAGAATCAGCGCGACGATTTGCGGCATGCCTGGCGGTAACTTCGGCTTACGCCGTTCAGGTTTTGGATGTGTCATAGGGGATTCAAGCATGTTGTGCTCCTCCATCGGCGATGGCATTGACGATCGACGCCACCGACAGCTGCTCCAGCGGGATTTCAGCCACCTGCTTCAAATCACGCATGATCAACACGCGATCGGCATAGCCCACCAGCTCTTCGAGTTCAGAGGAGATAACCAGTAACGCCAGTCCATCGGCGCACAAGGTTTCAATCAAACGAATGATCTCGGCGTGAGCACCAACGTCGATGCCGCGCGTCGGTTCGTCGAGGATTAAAAATTGCGGTTTAGTCACCAGCCAGCGTGACAGCAGCACCTTTTGCTGATTCCCGCCGGAAAGTAGCTCAACCGGCTGATCGGCATGAGGCGTGCGAATTCCGAGGCTTTTGATAAAGCGATCGGCGATGGCCTGCTGCTCACGGCGTTTGATCGGTCGCAGCCAGCCGCGTTGGGCCTGTAGCGCCAGAATAATATTCTCGCGCACCGATGCAGCGCCGATAATACCGTCGGTTTTACGATCTTCCGGGCAGAACCCCATGCCCAGATGGGAGGCTTTGGCCGGTGTCCGAATATGCTGCACTTTGCCTTTGATGGTGGCAGTGCCCCTATCCGCTCGACGGATACCAAACAGCACTTCGGCGGTTTCGGTGCGCCCCGATCCCAACAAGCCGGCTAAGCCCACCACTTCTCCCGGGCGCACTTCCAGATCGAAAGGTTCAATGGTGCCCTTCTTGCCGTAATCTTTGAATGACACCACCGGTTGATTGCTCTTCAGCGTGCTGCCCTGACGCTGCAGGGCAGTTTCCAGTAACTCGCGCCCCAGCATTAGTTTAATCAATTCGATTTGTGGCAACGATGCCGTATCACGCGTGGCAATAAACTGCCCGTTGCGCAAAACGGTAATACGATCGGTGATGCGATACACCTGATCGAGAAAATGAGTGACAAAAATCAGGCTCATCCCTTTGGCTTTCAGTTGCGCCATCAGGGTGAATAGCATTTCCACTTCGCTGGCATCGAGGCTGGCGGTGGGTTCGTCGAGGATTAACACCTGAGCCGAGAGATCCACGGCGCGGCAAATCGCAATGATCTGCTGCATCGCCACCGAGTAATGGCCCAGGGGACGCGTTACGTCGAGCGCAAAACCGTAGTTGCGCATCAGCGCATCGGCATCGCGCACCATACGTTTGCGGTCAATCATGCCAAAGCGGCGCGGCTCGCGGCCGATGTAGAGATTGTCTGCCACCGACATGTTCGGCAGGAGATTCACCTCCTGATAAACCGTGCCGATGCCCATTTGCTGTGCATCGGCGGTATTGTGCGGAGAAATAGCAGTGCCATTGAGGGTGATGGTGCCTGCATCACGGGTGTACACGCCGGTCAGCACTTTAATTAACGTGGATTTCCCGGCGCCGTTTTCGCCCAGCAGCGCCATGATCTCGCCTTTGCGAATGCTGAACGACACATTATCCAGCGCTTTCACGCCGGGGAAACCTTTGCTGATACCGTTGAGAGTCAGGAGTGCGGATGCATCTGCGGTGCTCATCAGGTTCTACCTCGCCTTACGTCATGAAAAACCGCCCCGAAGGGCGGTTGCGGGGATCAGTAACCCATGCCTTTTTTGGTGTCGAGCTGTGCCTGCGCGGAGTCTGGCAGATACAGTTTCGATTCGGTTTTGATGATTTTTGGTGGCATCGTGCCGTCTTTTTTGAATTTCTCCAGCGCATCGAATGCAGGACCCGCCATGTTTGGCGTCAGCTCGACGTTGGCATTGGCCTCACCCGCCAGCATCGCTTTATAGATATCCGGTACGCCGTCGATAGAACCGGTCAAAATATCTTTGCCTGGCTTCAGACCCGCTTCTTTAATGGCCTGAATGGCGCCGATCGCCATATCATCGTTGTGCGCATACACCATGCAGATGTTCTTGCCGTTGTTTTCCGCTTTGATAAAGCTCTCCATCACCTCTTTACCTTTACTACGGGTAAAGTCGCCGGACTGAGAACGGATCACTTTGATGTTGTTGTGGCCCGCGATGGCTTCTGCAAAGCCTTTCTTACGATCGATGGCTACGCTGGCACCCACGGTGCCTTGTAACTCAACCACGTTACACTTCTTATCGCCGACCGTTTTCACCAGCCAGTCACCGATCAACTTGCCTTCCAGCACGTTGTCTGCGGTCACCACCGCCATATACAGCGACTTATCTTTCACCACGATGGCACGGTCTAACAGGAACACCGGGATTTTGGCGTCTTTGGCCTCTTCCAGCACCGGTTCCCAACCGGTTTGCACCACCGGGGCGATAAAGATGGCGTCAACGCCCTGTGCGATAAATGAGCGCACCGCTTTGATTTGATTTTCCTGCTTCTGCTGACCATCGGCGATTTTCAACGTGATACCGCGCTTTTGCGCTTCGCTTTTCGCCACGTTGGTTTCTGCTGAACGCCAGCCAGACTCCGAGCCAACCTGTGAGAAGCCCACCGTCATATCAGCGGCAAGTACAGACGTACTGAGTGCTGAACTTACCATGGCGGTTAAGAGTAAACGTTTCCACATAATTTCATTCCTCTGAAGGGAGTGTGCTGTAGGGGTACAAAACGCAGATTAAGCCTGGCGCAAAAGCGAGAAAACAAGCGCGACATGCCTCACAAAATAGAATGAATTAAAGGAGTTACGAAATTATCCATCTAAGAAGTCATACCAGCCATATGGACAATTTGCCTGATATTTATTTCAGTGGCGGTTAAATAAATGTAATAAACAGAATCGGTTAGGATGGTGGCTACTGGAAGCGATTACAGACGCTGCGTAAAGAATGGTTATCGACTGCGGGCACAAGCAATGATCAGTTTTGTGATTATTCGCACACTACATGATTTACAGTTTCAGAGCGTGTAGATGCCATTGCTGAACTGTTCGACATAAATTGGCCTAATAAACGTTTTATATGAATGAAAGTCAGGGCACTGAGCCTGATAAAAAAAGACAACTTTCATTTGCGTTAAGGGTGTGAGCTTTTTTCACATTATGCCGTCCGTCAGGGTTGAATTTGTCTTAATCCCGTCCGGAAATGCGCGTTTAAAACGGTAAAATGAAGAAAAAATGTCTTTTGATGAGCGAATTAGCTCACGTTGTCTGATTTTTGAATTTTTTTAACGCTGGCGTATGGACTCTGGCAGTGTGCTCCCTATACTTGGGCACTTCCGAGTACTTTATTTTTAAATGGCAATCATGACTGCGCTAGATTACCTGCTGAAATTCCGTAAAGTGAATAATCTTGATAGTCTGGAAAAACTCTACGACCATCTTAATTATTCGCTGACCGATGATAATGACATCATCAATATGTATCGCGCTGCCGATCACCGTCGTGCTGAACTTGTTTCCGGCGGCCGCCTTTATGATATGGGCCGCGTGCCTAAATCAGTCTGGCGCTACGTAATGTAATGGGTTTTCCCCGCCTTTTTCTGCACTATTGCGTTGTCCATGTCGGGCGTGCCCCGTTTGGACATACAACGCCTTGTTAATTTCGCTACAGGATCCGCAAGATGACCGAATCGGTAAACCCGCCGCGTATTGCTGGCTGGCTGTTGTTGCCGCTGGCCTGGTTGATTATGACGATGCTGACCAGTGCGCTGGTGGTGGCCATGTATCTGAGTCCGTTATTTAATAACGAGTTGCGTACTACGCTGTTTACTCATGCTGACCAGTTGTTCACGCAATGGGCGATCTCCCTGCTCACCGCAGGTGTGGTTTGGGTCTACAGTATCTGGGTCTGCTGGATTTTCTGTAAACGTTCACGCCGTTTACCGCGCCATTACATCCTGTGGCTGCTGATGACAGTATTACTGGCGTTGAAAACCTTTGCGTTCACCCCGGTGGCGGATAGTAAAGCGATTCAAACGTTGCTGTTGTCGCTGTTGGCTGCCGCAGTATTTGTGCCTTACTTCAAACGTTCCCAGCGTGTGAAACAGACGTTTATCCAACCGTAATGGCGCGAGTTTCGTCAGGAATTTAATTCTGAGTGCTCTCAACACCCACACATTTTGTGTAGAGGTTGAGATGCACCTCTCAATTCCGGATAATAGACGCCTTTCGGCTTCCCAGGTTAAAAAATGACCGACTATCTACTTCTCTTTATTGGCACTGTGCTGGTGAACAACTTCGTGTTAGTGAAGTTTCTCGGCCTATGTCCCTTTATGGGCGTGTCAAAAAAACTGGAAACGGCCATTGGCATGGGACTCGCCACCACTTTCGTGATCACTCTGGCAGCGATCTGCGCCTGGCTGGTGAACCATCTGATTCTGGTGCCGCTCGATCTGGTGTATTTGCGTACTCTGGCGTATATCCTGGTGATCGCCGTGGTGGTGCAATTCACCGAGATGGTGGTGCGCAAAACCAGCCCGTCACTCTATCGCTTACTGGGTATCTTCCTGCCGCTGATTACCACTAATTGTGCGGTGCTGGGTGTTCCCCTGCTGAGCGTCAATCTTAACCACACCTTTTTGCAGGCCGCAGTTTATGGCTTCAGTGCCTCGCTTGGCTTCTCGCTGGTGATGGTGCTGTTCGCCGGCATGCGTGAACGCCTGGTATTAGCCAACGTCCCTGCGCCGTTCAAAGGCAACTCGATTGCATTGGTCACCGCAGGTTTGATGGCGCTGGCCTTTATGGGCTTTACCGGGTTGGTGAAATTCTAATGACCGCGATTTGGATTGCTATTGTGGCTATTGCTGCGCTGGGCCTGGTATTTGGCGCCCTGCTCGGCTATGCCTCGCGCCGATTCGAGGTGGAAGAAGATCCGATCGTTGAACAGATCGACAGCATTCTGCCGCAGAGTCAGTGCGGCCAGTGCGGATATCCGGGTTGCCGTCCATATGCGGATGCCGTAGGCAATAACGGCGAAGCCATTAATAAATGCGCCCCCGGCGGTGAGCAGACCATGCTCAAGCTGGCCGCACTGCTCAACGTTGAACCGCAACCGCTGGATGGCGGTGAGGAAGTGCAGGAGCCGATCCGCACGGTAGCCTGGATTGATGAAGCCAACTGTATCGGCTGCACCAAATGTATTCAGGCTTGCCCGGTGGATGCGATTGTCGGTGCCACCCGCGCCATGCACACTGTGTTGAGCGATGTCTGCACCGGTTGCGATCTGTGCGTAGCGCCTTGTCCGACCGATTGCATTGAGATGCGTCCGGTTGCCACCACCACGGCCAACTGGAAGTGGGATCTCGAAACCATTCCTGTACGGGTGATCCCGGTAGAAACTCATGCTTAATTTGTTAAACCTGTTCCGCAAAGAGAAGCTGTGGGATTTTCAGGGCGGCATTCATCCGCCGGAAATGAAAACACAGTCTAACGGCACGCCGTTAAGCCAGTTGCCGCTGCCTGAACAATTCATCATTCCGTTAAAACAGCATATCGGCCATGAAGGCGAGATTTGCGTCTCACCGGGCGATCACGTCTTGCGTGGTCAGCCGCTGACGTTTGGCAGCGGACGCATGCTGCCGGTGCACGCACCGACCTCCGGCACCATCGAAGCGATTGCGCCACATATGACCGCGCACCCTTCGGGTCTTTCCGAACTGTGCATTTTTCTGCGTGCCGATGGTGAAGATCGCTGGACCACGCTCGATCCGCAACCTGACTTCCGTTCGCTGACGCGTGAAGATGTCGTCAAACGTATTCATGAGGCAGGCGTCGCTGGTTTAGGGGGGGCAGGCTTCCCGACCGCCACCAAGCTACGTGGCGGATTGCGCGGCGTCAAAACCCTGATTATCAATGCCGCAGAGTGTGAACCTTACATCACCGCCGATGATCGTCTGATGCAGGACTGCGCGGCTGAAGTGCTGGAAGGTTGTCGTATCCTCGCCTGGGTATTGCAGGCTGAGCGTGTGCTAATTGGCATCGAAGATAATAAACCTGAAGCGATTGCGGCGCTGAAGCAGGCTTTGGGTGGTGACCGCGAGTTGCAACTGCGCGTCATCCCCACCAAATACCCTTCTGGCGGTGCTAAACAACTGACCCAGATTCTTACTGGCGTTGAAGTGCCGCACGGCGGTCGATCCACCGATATTGGCGTGCTAATGCAAAATGTCGGTACGGCTTGGGCGGTAAAGCGCGCGATTATCGATGGCGAGCCGATTACCGAACGCGTCGTCACGCTGACAGGCGAAGCCATTGCGCAGCCGCGCAACGTGTGGGGACGTCTGGGCACGCCGGTTAGCCATCTGTTGCATCATGTGGGTTTCGCGCCGGGTTCACGTCAGATGGTGATCATGGGCGGCCCGCTGATGGGCTTTACGCTGCCGTCACTGAATGTGCCGCTGGTTAAAATCTCCAACTGTATTCTGGCGCCTTCTGCCAGTGAGATGGGCAATAACGAAGAAGAACAGTCTTGTATTCGTTGCAGTGCCTGTGCGGACGCCTGCCCGGCGAAACTGCTGCCTCAGCAGCTGTTCTGGTACAGCCAGGGCGGCGATCATGAGAAAGCGCGCGCCCACAATATCGATGACTGCATTGAGTGCGGTGCCTGTGCGTACGTCTGCCCGAGCAATATTCCGCTGGTGCAATATTATCGTCAGGAGAAGGCAG
The DNA here is from genome assembly GCF_016625195.1 of Erwinia sp. S63. Taxonomy (GTDB): domain Bacteria; phylum Pseudomonadota; class Gammaproteobacteria; order Enterobacterales; family Enterobacteriaceae; genus Pantoea. The sequence continues at coordinate 35,483 of NZ_JACVUP010000027.1, read as the reverse complement.
AGCTGCGCGCTATCGATCTCGAAGCGAAGCGCACCGCCGAAGCGAAGGCGCGTTTCGAAGCGCGCCAGGCACGTTTAGAACGTGAAAAGCTGGCGCGTGAAGCGCGTCATGAAGAAGCTAAACAGCGTGTCGCGCGCACCGACCAGGGTGAACGTGACGCGGCGGTTGCACGTGTGAAGGCGCGTGCTGCCAAAACGCCAGAACAGGAAACCGCCGAGCGCGAGGCGCGCCATGCGCAGGCATTAGCTCAGCAGGCGGAAAAACAGTCAGAAACGCAGGCGCTGAGCAAGCAGTCGGGCGATCCGCGTAAAGCCGCGGTTGAAGCGGCAATTGCGCGTGCTAAAGCGAAGAAAGCGGCTGCGGCGGCTGGCGAACAAAATCCTGAAACTGCTGATGCAGCCCCGGTCGCTGAAGTTGATCCTCGTAAAGCCGCGGTTGAAGCCGCCATTGCTCGCGCTAAAGCGAAGAAAGCCGCGGCAGCTGGCGAACAAGCATCTGAACCTGCTGATGCAGCCCCGACCGATGAGGTTGATCCGCGTAAAGCGGCAGTTGAAGCCGCCATTGCGCGCGCTAAGGCGAAGAAAGCTGCGGCTGCGGCTGGTGAACAAGTTTCTGAGCCTGCTAAAGCAGCCCCGGCCACTGAAGTTGATCCTCGCAAAGCCGCGGTTGAAGCTGCTATTGCGCGTGCTAAAGCGAAGAAAGCCGCTGCGGCTGGCGAACAAGCGCCTGCGGCTGCTGATGCAGCCCCGGCCGCTGAAGTTGATCTGCGTAAAGCGGCGGTTGAAGCCGCTATTGCGCGTGCTAAGGCGAAGAAAGCTGCGGCTGCTTCTGGTGAACAAGTGTCTGAGCTTGCTGATGCAGCACCTGCCGCTGAAGTTGATCCGCGTAAAGCAGCGGTTGAGGCCGCCATTGCTCGTGCTAAGGCGAAGAAAGCCGCTGCGGCTGCGGCGGCTGAGCAGATTTCTGAACCTGCTGACGTACCACACGCACCTGAGCCTTCTGATGCAGCACCTGCTGCTGAAGTCGATCCGCGTAAAGCCGCTGTTGAAGCAGCCATTGCTCGAGCTAAGGCGAAGAAAGCCGCAGCAGCTGCCGAACAAACTTCTGCAGCTGTTGAAGCCGCACCTGAATCATCTCCTGAAGTGGAGGCTGCTGCCTCTCCTGACTCCGCCGACCCACGTAAAGCGGCAATCGCTGCCGCGGTCGCCCGTGCCAAAGCGCGTAAAGCGCAGCAGCAGCCTTCGACGACTGAGGAATAAATGGCTTTTCGTATCGCAAGTTCTCCTTATACCCATAACCGCCGCAGCACCGGCAACATCATGCTGCTGGTGGTGCTGGCTGCCCTGCCGGGTATGGCCGCGCAGTGGTATTTCTTTGGCATTGGCTTTCTAATTCAGGTTTTGCTGGCCACCGCCACCGCGTGGATCACCGAAGGCGCCATTTTGCGTCTGCGAAAAACACCCGTGGTTCCAACACTTGCGGATAACTCCGCCCTGCTCACTGCATTGCTGCTCGGCATCAGTCTGCCGCCGCTGGCACCCTGGTGGCTGGTGGTCATTGGCACCGTGTTTGCCATTGTTATCGCGAAACAACTGTATGGCGGCCTGGGTCAAAACCCTTTCAACCCGGCCATGGTTGGCTATGTGGTCTTGCTGATCTCCTTCCCGGTGCAGATGACCAGCTGGTTACCGCCTGAGTCATTGCAGGCGATCAAACCTGGCCTGCTGGATTCCCTCAGCATGATCTTCACCAATCACACGCTGGCCGGTGAAACCATGCAGCAGTTGCAGCTTGGGGTGGATGGCGTCAGCCAGGCCACGCCGCTGGATACCTTTAAAACCGGCTTGCGCGCCGGGCATAGCGCAGAACAGTTGCTGGCGGAACCGATTTATACCGGTGTGCTGGCGGGTCTGGGTTGGCAGTGGATCAATCTCGGTTACCTGCTGGGCGGTATGTTGTTGCTGGCAAAAAATGCCATTCGCTGGCATATCCCGGTGAGTTTTATCGTGTCACTGGCGTTCTGCGCCACCCTTGGCTGGTTGTTTTCACCGGAATCGCTGAACTCGCCGCTGATCCATCTGTTCTCCGGCGCGACCATGCTCGGCGCATTCTTTATCGCCACCGATCCGGTCACCGCCTCGACCACTAACCGTGGTCGTCTGGTTTATGGTGCACTGATTGGTTTGCTGGTGTGGCTGATTCGCAGTTTTGGTGGTTATCCGGACGGTGTGGCCTTTGCCGTTCTGTTGGCGAACATTTGCGTGCCGCTGATTGATTACTACACTCAGCCGCGCGTTTACGGCCATCGCAAGGATTAATGATGTTCGATGCTATTCGTAAAAATGCCGTGACGCTGGCGGCGTTTGCAGTGATCACCACCGGCGTCACTGCGGTGGTGAACTATGTTACCAAGCCGACGGTGGAACATCAGACGGCACTGCAGCAAAAAAACCTGCTCGATCAGGTGGTGCCCACCGAGATGTATGACAACCACATTCAGCAAGAGTGTTTCCTGGTGACCGATGCAGCGGCATTAGGCAATAACCAGCCGCATCATCTCTATCTGGCGCGTAAAGGTGATAAACCCGTCGCGGCGGCGCTTGAGACTACCGCGCCAGACGGCTATTCTGGTGCGATTCAGATGCTGGTCGGTGCCGATTTTAACGGCAAAGTATTAGGTGTCCGCGTGGTGGAACACCATGAAACACCAGGCCTGGGCGACAAGATCGAACTGCGTATCTCCGACTGGATCAACAGCTTTAACGGCAAAGTGGTGCACGGTGCCGACGACAAGAACTTTGCGGTGAAAAAAGATGGCGGTGAATTTGATCAATTTACCGGCGCGACCATTACCCCGCGCGCAGTGGTGAATGCCACTAAACGTACCGCATTACTGATTGAAACGTTGCCAGCGAAGCTCTCTTCGCTGCCCGAATGTGGAGATGCACCATGAGTGAAGCAAAATCCCTGCTGGTTGGCGGCCTGTGGAAGAACAACTCCGCCTTAGTGCAGCTGCTCGGCTTGTGCCCGCTGCTGGCCGTGACCTCAACCGCCACTAACGCCCTCGGCCTTGGCCTGGCCACCACGCTGGTGTTGACCATCACCAACAGCGCTATCTCCGCCTCGCGTCGTTGGGTGCCGGCGGAAATCCGTATCCCTATTTACGTGATGATCATCGCTTCGGTCGTGAGCTGTGTGCAGATGCTGATCAATGCTTACGCTTATGGCCTGTATCAGTCACTGGGTATCTTCATTCCGCTGATCGTGACCAACTGTATTGTGGTGGGCCGTGCGGAAGCAGTGGCTTCTAAGAGCAGTATTCCGCTGTCGGCGCTGGATGGTTTTGCCATTGGTATGGGCGCGACCTGTGCGATGGTGACGTTAGGTTCGATTCGTGAATTGATTGGTAGCGGTACCCTGTTTAACGGTGCTGACCAACTGCTGGGCCCCTGGGCCAAAGCGCTGCGTATTGAAGTGTTCCATTTCGATTCGCCGATGCTGCTGGCGATGCTGCCGCCAGGTGCTTTTATTGGCTTAGGCATGCTGCTGGCGTGTAAATATCTGATCGACCAGAGAATGAAGCAACGCGCAGCCAACCGTGCTGCTGAAGCTGAAGCCGCGCCGCAGGGTGAGACCGGGAACGCCGTGTGAATAAAGACAAACGTCTGCAAATTCTCACGCGCCTGCGTGATGACAATCCGCATCCCACCACGGAGCTGTACTTCAGTTCGCCGTTTGAACTGCTGATTGCGGTGCTGCTGTCCGCGCAGGCCACGGATGTCAGCGTGAATAAAGCCACGGCGAAGATGTATCCGGTGGCAAATACCCCCGCCGCCATTTTGGCTTTGGGTGTTGATGGCGTGAAAGAGTTCATCAAGACCATCGGCCTGTTTAACAGCAAAGCGGAAAACGTCATTAAAACCTGCCGCATTCTTATTGAGCAGCACGGTGGTGAAGTTCCGGAGGACCGTGCGGCATTAGAAGCGCTGCCCGGCGTCGGACGCAAGACCGCCAACGTGGTGCTGAATACCGCCTTTGGCTGGCCGACCATTGCCGTGGATACGCATATCTTCCGCGTCAGTAATCGCACCCGCTTCGCGCCCGGCAAGAATGTCGAAGAAGTGGAAGATAAGCTGATTAAAGTGGTGCCTTCCGCTTTTAAAGTCGATTGTCACCATTGGTTGATCTTGCACGGCCGCTATACCTGCGTGGCACGTAAACCGCGCTGTGGCTCCTGTCTGATCGAAGATTTGTGTGAGTTCGACGCCAAAACCGAAGTCTGAGTCCATGCCGATAACGGATCGCAATCTCGCGCTCTGGTATCGGCAGTTTGGCGATCCTGTTGATGTACTGACGCTGGAATCCTCCTCTTTAGCCCCTTGTTCCGCTGGCCTGTTGCGCGTGCAAATGCATTATGCGCCGGTCAACGCATCTGATCTGATCCCGATTACCGGTGCTTATCGTCATCGTGTCGTGCCGCCACAAGTCGCTGGCTACGAAGGCGTGGGAACCGTGGTCTCCGCGCACTCTACTTACTCACATTTAGTGGGGCAACGCGTGTTACCGCTGCGTGGCGTGGGCTGCTGGCAACGTTATGTGGATATCGATCCACAGTTCGCTATTCCGGTGCCAGAGGATATTACGAGTACGCTGGCCGCGCGCGCCTATATTAATCCGCTGGCCGCTTTGCTGATGCTACAGCAATGGCCGGTCAGCGGTAAAAATGTCCTGATCACGGCCGGTGGTTCTGCTTGCGCACTGTTGCTGGCCCAGTGGGCGAAACTGCACGGTGCGCGTCGGGTTGTGGTGGTGTATCGCTCGTCAGCACATGCAGAAAAGCTGCACGCACTCGGACTGACTGCGTTGCAGGACAACGAACGGGATGCGATTAAAACAGTGAGTGCACAAACCGATATCGTGTTTGATGCGGTCGGCGGCGATGTGGGGCAGTTGATCTGGCGAACGCTACCTGAGCACGCGCACTTTGTGGCTTACGGGGTATTAAGCGGCACGCCGGTAAAAGTGAATGCTACCCGTCCGGCGCTGCATTGGTTTCATGTGCGGCACACGTTGGGCGATATTGGCGCGGCACAGTGGCAACAGCTTTTCTCAGAAGTCTGGCCTTTGCTGCGCGACAGCGAGTGTGGTGAGGTGGAAATTTTCCCAATGAGCGAGTGGCGCGCGGCTATTGAGAGTTATCACCAGTCGGGTCGTACGCGCAAACCCCTGCTGTGTCTGGACGAGTAAAGAGAGGCGAAGCAGCCTCTCTGTTCAATCGATTATTTAGCCGCAGCCTGCAGCCAGGCGACCACCAGCGGGGATAGCCGATTTTGCAGCGCCGCCCGTTCTGACTGGAACAGCGTCGCGACAAAGAACGGATGATCGGTCAGTTCAACACCGCGTACGTCACGATCCAAATCCCATGAAGTAATCTTCAGATTATTAGTGGCCAGCGCGTCACTAAATTCCGGGTTCACACCGAAATTGCAGTGATACCCTTCATCACTTTCCAGCGCGCCGTAAGCTTGCGCAATCTTTGAACCCGCTTCGAAAGTCACCGTGCCACGCTGTTCCACCAGCGAGCAGGCCAGCGGGGCAATCACCCAGCGCCCACTTTCATCGGTTTCCGCATGCCCGGCATCTTCCCAACCCAGTACATTGCGGGCGTACTCCACCACCGCATACTGGAAACCGCCACACGAACCGAGGAACGGTTTGTGGTTTTCACGCGCCCAGCGGATCGTTGCAAACACAGCTTCGTCGTTGAGATACGGGCTGCCTGGCACCACCCAAATGGCATCGTAATCGTTCCAGTTGTGTTGATCGATGTCTGGGGTGGCGATCCAGTCGGCGGTAACGTCGAGCGAGAGGGATTTTGCGGCAAACTGTACAGCAGGAGGAATGGCTTGATGTGCAACAGCATTGGCACGGAAATCGCCAACAAGGGCGACACGAACTGACTGCGTCATGGCTACGTCCTTTTAGGGAAAAAACGAGGTTACAGCAAACATCACGACCTGTCTAAGCGCATTTCAGCGCGATATCACTCACTTTCGTTTGCGCGCATTTTGGTTATAGCCTGCTTTTTATACGGCTAAACATTCCTCTTTGTGGTGATTAACTCGACGGATGTTGACCACGCAATCGTTTACTTCTTTTGCGGTTTTAATTAATTCGTAATTTTGTGCGCAGGATCAACAAATTAGCCATTTGGAAACTTTAGCCAGCCTATTACGCTCAACAATCAAACAATTGTGCTCAGTAAATGTGCATGTGCGGTCTTTATATTGGTATAAATTATCATCTATAGCGTTATGTTCTGTAAAATGCGCCTTAAGCGGTTTATATAAGGAAAATGATCCTCTGGATCTCCAGTTAGCACGATTATTCTGATATAATGCCACACAGCAATATTTAACACTGATTTACAACTTCTTATAACGGCATTAACCCTACCTGTTACAAGTATTTCAGCGTGCAAAAAATGCTTGCCCTGTTGGCCTGATTCAGCCAAATTAGGCGCCGTTTTTCCTTTCTAATAACAATGTTGCGCGGGATTACTCAGCCCGACGCAGACTTAATTCCTGTCGTAAAACAGGCTATGTATAAACTGAGGTACACGTGTCAACTGCAAACAAACACACTGACGAGGCAGTAAGCCTCAACGCGTTCAAGCAACCGAAAGCGTTTTATCTGATCTTCTCCATCGAATTGTGGGAGCGTTTCGGCTACTACGGTCTGCAAGCCATCATGGCCGTTTACCTGGTGAAACAGCTGGGCATGTCAGAAGCGGACTCCATTACCCTGTTCACCTCGTTCAGCGCCCTGGTTTACGGCATGGTCGCGATTGGCGGCTGGCTGGGCGATAAAGTATTGGGTACCAAACGCGTGATTGTGCTCGGCGTGATCGTGCTGGCACTCGGTTATGCGCTGATCGCCTTCTCAGGCCACGACACCGCGATGGTGTATTTCGGCATGGCGACCATTGCCGTGGGTAGTGGCTTGTTTAAAGCCAACCCCTCTTCTCTGCTGTCTACCTGCTACGAGAAAGATGATCCACGCATCGACGGTGCGTTCACCATGTTCTATATGTCGATCAACATCGGTTCTCTGTTCTCGATGATGCTGACACCGTGGTTGGCTGCACATTACGGCTGGGGCGCAGCGTTCTCGCTCTCCGTGGTGGGTCTGGTGATTACCTTACTGAACTTCCTGTTCTGCCAGCGCCTGGTGAAAAACTACGGTTCTAAACCGGACTTTGCGCCACTGAATGTCAGCAAATTGCTGATGACGCTGGTGGGTGTAGTGGCGCTGGTTGCCATAGCCGCCTGGTTGTTGCACCACCAAAGCATTGCACGCATGGCGCTGGGCGTGATTGCCATCGGCATCGTGCTAGTGTTCGCGAAAGAAGCCTTTGCCCTGCAGGGTGCAGCACGCCGTAAAATGATCGTCGCCTTCCTGCTGATGCTCGAAGCGATTGTGTTCTTCGTGCTGTATATGCAGATGCCAACCTCACTGAACTTCTTTGCTATTCGTAACGTTGAGCATGCCATTCTGGGTATTACCTTCGAACCTGAACAGTTCCAGGCACTGAACCCGTTCTGGATCATGCTGGCCAGCCCAATACTGGCGGCGGTTTACAACAAGCTGGGCGACAAACTGCCTATGCCGCACAAGTTCGCGATTGGTATGGTGCTGTGCTCTGCTGCGTTCCTGGTGCTGCCATTTGGCGCCAAATTCGCTAACGATGCCGGTATTGTGTCTGTGAACTGGTTGATTATCAGCTATGCACTGCAGAGTGTGGGCGAACTGATGATTTCCGGTCTTGGCCTGGCGATGGTGGCGCAGTTAGTCCCACAGCGTCTGATGGGCTTCATCATGGGTTCCTGGTTCCTGACCACGGCGGGTGCTGCAATGATTGCCGGTAAAGTGGCGAATCTGATGGCCGTACCGAATGATGTGACCGATCCGCATGCTTCACTGGAAGTTTACAGCCATGTGTTCCAGCAGATTGGTATTGCGACCGGTGTGATCGCTATCCTGATGCTGATCACCGCGCCACTGCTGAACCGCATGACGCAGAGTGATGCTTCACAGCCTGAACTGAAAAGCGCTAACGCCAATCAGTAATGCAGGTGATGTGAATAAGCCGGGCAAACGCCCGGCTTTTTTATTTCCTGTTACTCATTTCTTCCCACCGCTTTAACGTTTCCTGCTGCCAAAGCTTCGCTTTTTATCCACTTCCCCGCATGATGACGGCTTCCTGTTAAACGTGCTGGAATCATCATGGATAGATTTGAAGAACTTCAGGTATTTGTCGCGGTGATTCAGCAAGGCAGCCTGGCCAGTGCTGCACGTTTTTTACAGCGCTCCCCTCCAGTTATTACTCGCACACTGAATGCCCTCGAGTCCCGGTTGGGCACTACCCTGATTGAACGTACCACTCGTCAACTGGCGCCCACAGAAGCCGGCTGGCAGCTGTTTGAACGGGCTCAGCAAATATTAGGTGATTATCAGCACGCGCTCGATAGCGCGCATCACAGTGGCCTGCAGGGGCTGCTGCGCATCACCGCACCCGTGCCTTTCGGTCGCCGCCATATCATGCCGCTGGTGAATGCCTTCTTGCAGCAACATCCCGAGATGCAAATCGAAGTGGTGCTGAGTGACAGCTATCAGGATCTCATTGAGAACGGGTTGGATATCGCGCTGCGCATTGGCGAATTACAGGATTCTTCGATGGTCGCACGCAAAGTAGGCAGCGTGCATTCGACATTGGTGGCGAGCCCAGAATATCTTCGGCTTGCAGGTGCTCCCGCCCATCCGGCAGAGCTGCAGCAACATACGGTGATCACCAGTTTGCGCCACACACGCGAATGGCGCTTTGCACAGGATTTACGCGTGCGCATTTTGCCTCGTCTGCGCGTAAACGATATTGAAAGCCAGCTGGAAACGCTGCGTGGCGGCCAGGGGATTGGACGATTGCTGTCGTATCAGGTGCTGGATGATATTCGTGATGGCAAACTGATCCGTTTATTACCTGAGTGGGAGCCTGCCCCCTTGCCGGTACAACTGGTCACACAGCGGGTTAAAAACATGACGCCTAAGGTGCGGCAGTTCTGGGACTATGCGCTGGAACAATTGCCTGCGCTACCTTGTTTTACGCAGGAAAAGTTTAAAGCGGACCGTAATTCCTGATCGCGGTCACTGGTAAAAAATTTTCGCAGATTTATGCTAATTCGATCACAACCACACTTCCAGGAGAAGCCATGATGAAACTCTATTGCAAGCCCGGTGCCTGTTCGTTGTCACCGCATATTGTTGCGCGTGAATGCGGGCTGGACTTTACCCAGGTCAATGTCGATCTGCAGAAAAAGGTCACCGAGCAGGGAGAAGATTACTGGCAAATTAACCCCAAAGGACAGGTTCCGGCGCTGCAGTTTGATGACGGCAGCTTGTTAACCGAAGGCGTTGCCATTGTGCAGTATCTGGCGGACCTGAAGCCGGATCGCAATTTACTGGCACCGACCGGCAGCCTGACGCGCTACCACACCCTTGAATGGCTGAGCTTTGTCAGCAGTGAGCTGCATAAAACCTTCTCGCCGCTGTTCCGTCCAGACACGCCGGAAGAGTACAAAGCGATTGTGCGGGCGCAGTTAGAGAAAAAATATCAGGCGGTGAATGAAGCGCTGCAGGATAAGCAGTGGCTGATGGGTCTGCGTTTCACCGTGGCCGATGTCTACCTGTTTGTGGTCACGCGTTGGGCAAAAGCCATCAAGCTAGATTTGAGCGGGTTAACGGCGCTTGAAGCCTGGTTTGATCGCGTGGCGGAGCGCCCTGCGGTGCAGGCAGCATTGAAAGCGGAAGGTTTGATTTAAGCCAATTCAGGCGCATCCTGTGCGCCTGTTTTGCATCGTGTCTGCAGGCCACCGGGTGGTCGCCTGCAGATTTCGCAGCCGTTACAGCTTCTCAGCAGCAAAGTGCTGAGTCGGTTGCGCAATCGCGTCCTGCGCTGCCACCAGTTGCAACTCGTACTCGCCCATCTCGTGAGTTTTCAGCATCACTTCATACACTGCGGCGGTAACGTGCTCCAGTGCATCCTGTAACGATTTGCCGTGCAGCAGATCGACCAGCAGCAAACCACTGGTAAGATCGCCCACGCCCACCGGCTGACGGACACCAAAGTCCACCAGCGGACGGCTGATATGCCAGCACTCGTCAGCGGTGACCAGCAGCATTTCAAAGCGATCGCTGCGACGTCCAGCACGCGCCAGATGCTTCACCAGCACCACTTTGGGTCCCTGCGCGACCAGGGCGCGAGCGGCAACCACTGCTTGTTCAACATTCGCCACTTCGTGACCGCTGAGCATTTCCAGCTCCAGCAGGTTCGGTGCGATGATATCGCTGGCCGGCATCGCCATCTTGCAATGGAATTCCGCGACGCCAGGTGCCACGATGCAGCCTTTCTCGGGATGGCCCATCACCGGATCGCAGAAGAACCAGGCGTTGGGGTTGGCGGCTTTCACCTGACGCACGATTTCCAGAATCTGCTCGCCCTGCTCTGCAGACCCTAAATAGCCGCTCAGCACCGCATCACAGGTCTTCAGACGGTCAATCGCCGCAATGCCTTTAACGATGTCGGTGAGATGCGTAGCGGGCATCACAGTGCCGGTCCAGTGACCGTATTGTGTGTGATTGGAGAACTGTACGGTGTTTAACGGCCAAACGTTTGCGCCCATACGGCGCATGGGGAATTCGGCGGCGCTGTTACCGGCGTGGCCGTAAACCACATGAGACTGGATTGCGAGGATATTTTTCATTATTGCCCTGTACTGATTGCCCTGTACTGCCTTGCCATAAAAAAGGGCCGGAAACCGGCCCTCGAACCTTACTGCCAGTTAATCAGGCAGTAGTGCTTTTTACCGCGACGCAACAGCGTGAAGCGACCAAACAGTTTGTCGCTGTCGCTGAAACGATACTCGGCGTCAGATTGTTTTTCACCGTTTAGCGACACGGCGTTAGAACCGATCATGGTTCGCGCCTGGCCACGAGATGGCACCAGTTCAGCCGCCACCAGCGCCTGCTGCAGATCGTCTTCCGCTTTCAGGTTAATCACTGGCATACCGTCCTGCGCCAACTGCTCGAAGTCCGCTTCGGTCATCTCGGTCAGGCTGCCTGAGAACAGGCTGTCGGTAATACGTTTTGCCGCCGTCAGACCCGCTTCGCCGTGCACCAGACGTGTTACCTGCTCTGCCAGCACGTATTGGGCGCGTGGCGCTTTACCGCTGTTCTTGTCTTCTTCTTCCAGCGCATTGATCTCTTCAATGCTCATAAAGGTGAAGAACTTCAGGAAGCGATACACGTCTGAGTCAGCAGTGTTGATCCAGAACTGGTAGAACTTGTATGGGCTGGTTTTCTTCGCATCGAGCCACACTGCGCCACCTTCGGTTTTACCGAATTTGGTGCCATCAGATTTGGTGATCAATGGAACGGTCAGGCCCCATGCCTGCTGCTGGTGCAGGCGGCGCGTCAGATCGATACCTGAAGTGATGTTGCCCCACTGATCGGAACCGCCAATCTGCAGCACAACATCGTAGCGCTTGTTCAGCTCCGCGAAGTCGTAACCCTGCAGCAGGTTGTAGGAGAACTCGGTGTAGGAGATGCCCTGATCTTCACGGTTCAGACGCTGCTTCACCGCTTCGCGGTTGATCATCTGGTTGACGGAGAAGTGCTTACCGATATCGCGCAGGAAGGTCAGCACGTTCATGCCGCCGAACCAGTCGTAGTTATTGGCCGCAATGGCGCTGTTGTCACCGCAATCGAAGCTAAGGAACGGCGCCACCTGGTTGCGGATCTTCTCGACCCATTCGCCCACGGTATCAGCGGTGTTAAGTTTACGTTCTGCTGCTTTAAAGCTGGGATCGCCAATCAGACCGGTGGCACCACCCACCAGCGCGACCGGCTTGTGTCCGGCGTCCTGAAAACGTTTCAGGCAGAGCAGCGGCACCAGATGGCCCAAATGCAAGCTATCAGCGGTCGGATCGAAGCCGCAATAGAGTGCAATTGGCCCTTGCGCCAGTCGCTCTGCTAACGCTTCCTCGTCCGTTACCTGGGCGACTAAGCCCCTTTCTTGCAATTGTTGTATCAGGTTACTGCTGGTCATCACTGACTCCAAATTGATCAGACTGCACCTAGGCTGGTACACAGCTTTCCGCTGAGATGCGGATACGAAAAAAATGAGGGCTATAGCATAAAGCGCTGACGCCAACTGCGCCAGCGTTGAAAGGGGGTAAAACGCAGTTTTACGGCGCTAAACGGTCAATCGTCCAGCCGTTGCCTTCACGCTGGTAGAGGAAGCGATCGTGCAGGCGATGTTCGCCGCCCTGCCAGAACTCCACGGTATGGAATTTGACGCGATATCCGCCCCAGAAACTGGGTAAAGGCACTTCGCCTTGCTGGAATTTTTGCTTCAGCTCAAGGAACTTGCCTTCCAGCACACCGCGCGCCGAAATACGGCTTGATTGCTTCGACACCCAGGCACCGATCTGGCTATCACGCGGGCGGCTGCTGAAGTATTTCAGCACTTCCAGCGGCGACAGTTTTTCCACTTCACCCAATACCATCACCTGGCGTTCAAGGAAGTGCCATGGGAAATGCAGCGAGATGCGCGGATTATCTGCCAGTTGCAGCGCTTTGCGGCTGCCAAGGTTGGTGTAAAACACCATGCCTTGTTCATCGTAGTGCTTCAGCAACACAATGCGCTGATAAGGCTGACCACTGCTGTCCACGGTGGCTACGGTCATCGCCGTGGGATCGGGCAGTTGGGCATCGCACGCCTGCTTGAGCCAGTGTTCAAACAACGCCAGCGGATTGTCTGGCAGATCGTTACGTCTAAGCCCGCCGCGAGTGTACTCACGGCGCAAATGGGCAATATTTTGCAAGCTGTCACTGTCGCTCATGCTGATTCTCTTCGTTACTGGGCGGACGCATCCGCATTTTGCAATTCACAGTCATTAATCACGATTTTGTCATTACGCTCAACAAAAGCGCCATTGCCTTTCGACCAGAAAACATAGGTGCCGTCGCTGTAGCGCGCGCCGGAAGCCGATACGGTTTGCGTTAAGGTGAGCGGTTTACCATCCAGAATAAAGCTCACCTGCTGCTTTGGATTATCCAGTGTTACTGTCAACGGTAAAGTTCCGCACTGGTAGCGCAATGTCTGTGGTGTAGGCGGCTCTTTATGCATCATACCGCAGCCGCTCAGCGTGACGGCACAGCCCAACAGAATAACGATTTTTTTCATCTTTCACTCCTTAACGTGTCAATCGGGCATTCGCCGGATAAATGGCGCCCAATACACTCATTTCCCGTGCACCGGTAACGGCAGGCAAATTACCTGGCAGACCGGATAAGGTGCGAAATGCCAGCCAGGCGAAAGCCAGCGCTTCCATATCATCGCCACTGATCCCGGCTTCATCGGTAGTACCGACTTCCGTTCCCGGTAAATGGGCCGCCAGCCGCGCCATCAGCAATGGGTTGCGACTGCCGCCACCACAGACCAGCAGGCGATCGCAACCATCGTTGAGCTGAACTTGCTGAGCAATGGTCAATGCGGTGAGTTCGCTGAGTGTGGCCTGCACATCCTGCGGTGCCAGTGCCGGGAAACGCTGTAGTTGCCGCTCAACCCAGCCGAGATTGAAGTATTCACGACCGGTACTTTTCGGTGGCGGCAGCGCGAACCAGGGATCGTTGAGCATCTCATCCAGCAGTGCAGGCACAACCTGGCCACTGCGGGCCCAGCTGGCATCCTTATCATAGGGCAAGCCCTTATGGCGCCAGATCCAGGCATCAATCAACATATTGCCAGGCCCGGTATCAAAGCCACGCACCGGCTGGCCGGGTATCAATAGCGACAAATTGGCAATACCGCCTATGTTGAGCACCATGCGTCGTTCAACGCTGTCCATCAGGAGTGCCTGATGAAACGCAGGTACTAATGGCGCACCCTGGCCGCCCAGAGCCATATCGCGGCGACGAAAATCCCCAACCACTGTCACTCCTGTGGCAGCAACAATCTGATTGTTATCGCCAATTTGCAGCGTATTCGGGGCGTCGCTCTGCGGCTCATGCCACACAGTTTGACCATGGCAACCTATTGCCATGATGTCACTGGCTTCCAGCGATTGCTGCTGCATCAGGGTTAACACCGCTTCGGCAAACAATTTGCCTAGTCGGGTATCCAACTGGCCGAGTTGCGACAGGGTCAGCGATTGCCCCTGACAGATCGCCAGCACCTGTTGGCGAATCTCCTGCGGCATCGGGTGACAATAGCTGGCCTGCTGCGCCACCATATGATTATCAATCACCGCCAGCACCACATCTACCCCGTCGAGGCTGGTGCCGGACATCACACCAATATAGCGTCCTGATTTCATAGCGGTTCCTTACTCACGCGCGAGTCTTCAATTCGATTCTGTTTAGCCTGGCAAATATCAGCGGCTAATTCTATGATAAAATTCCGCTTTTCAACCGCACCGCACACGGCATTTCAGCGATAAAATATTTTCAGCACGAAATTGAATTTTTGTTGAGGGGCAATGGTCTATCCTTCGCCTCAGCCGCGTATTATTTGGACATAGAGTCAATTGCCAGCTTTCTGTCTTATACTCTTGCTGTAGAGGACGAGAACATGGCGTTTTTTTGCATTAAGGAGCTTTCTGATGATTAAGCGTTTTGTAGCCGTGGCACTGACCGGCCTGACGCTGGCAGGTTGTGTCAGCAATGACACCCTTTCCGGTGATGTGTATAGCGCCAATGAAGCCAAACAAGTACAAAGTGTCTCATACGGTACTCTGGTGTCGGTTCGCCCGGTTAAAATCCAGGGTGGCGATGAAAATAACGTGATTGGCGCGATTGGTGGTGCGGTGCTGGGTGGTTTCCTCGGTAACACCATTGGTGGCGGCACCGGTCGTAGCCTGGCTACAGCCGGCGGTGCGGTACTTGGCGGCGTAGCAGGCCAGGGCGTGCAGGGTGCGGTCAACAAGTCTGACGGTGTTGAACTGGAGATCCGTAAAGACGATGGCAACACCATCATGGTGGTGCAGAAGCAAGCCGCAACCCGTTACTCTGTGGGCCAGCGCGTCGTGATGGCGTCAAACGGTAGTCAGGTCACCGTTTCACCACGCTAAGCGAACAGATAAAAAAAACCGACGCCAGCGCGTCGGTTTTTTTATTTCTCGCGGTTCTGGAACTCGAGAATGTTTTTTTCCAGTCGAGCGATCAGCGTGACCATCTGATTAATCTCTTCAAGGCTGATGCCTGAAAGGATGTCATCACGGGTAGCATCAATCACATTTTCAACCTGCTCGATAATCGGCTCAGCCTGCTTCGTCAGCTTGATGCGCTTGGCACGACGATCGTTAGCACAGGTCGCACGAGTGATGAGACCTTTCTCTTCCAGCTGATCCAGCGTACGCACCAGCGAGGGTTGTTCAATACCAATGGCTTTGGCCAGCTGGATTTGCGACTGCTCTGGCGGGAGTTGATGAATATTGTGTAACGTCACCCAATGCGTTTGCGTCAACTCAAGCGGCTTCAAACGCTGGTCAATCAGGGCGCGCCAGATGCGTACCAGCCGAGACAGGTCTGTTCCGAGGGGCGTATCCATTTCATCTCCTTATAATTAGCTTGCTAGCTATCAAGCCAGATTTTACACTATTCTGCGAGTTTACAGGACAAATTACAAATCTCAGGCCAGACGGCACGCTCTCTTCTACGCTAGTTTGAGAGAGAACCTGGGACAATGAAGGATGAAGACACGTGTCCATTACCGCACTTTCCGCCACCGCTCCGCTTACCGACCTACTATTTGGTGCCTCGCTGTTCTTTCCGCCGCTGTTTAAAGCTGTGCTGCTGGGTTTCTTTTTCTGGTTGCTGATTCACCCGTTGCTGCGCGGCTGGATGTACTCCGGCGACATCTGGCATCCCACCTTAATGGATCTTTCCCTGTTTGTTCTGTGCGTCACTGGCGCACTGTGGATACTGAGCCTCGGATAAATCACCATGAAATTCAACCCTTTTAAATACTTTTCAACACTGGTGGTGTTTGCCCTGGCCCTGATTGCCGGCTGGTGGATGTGGAACTACTACATGCAGTCACCGTGGACACGTGATGGCAAAGTGCGCGCTGAGCTGGTGGATATCACACCGGAAGTGTCTGGCCGCATCATTGATCTCAAGGTGCATGACAACCAGTTTGTGCATAAAGGTGACATCCTCTTAAAGATCGATCCCGTGCCCTGGCAAATTGCGCTGGACAATGCGGATGCCCAACTGGCGAAGGCGCAATCCGATTTGGCCAAAGCCCAACACGAAGCCAATCGTCGTGCCAGCCTGCCACGTAATGTGATCTCAGCAGAAGATATGGATGCCGCACGCCTGACAGCGAACGCCGCCGCCGCAACGGCTAAAGCGGCACAGGCGAGTCTGGATCAGGCGCGCTGGAATCTGCAACAAACCACCCTTACCGCGCCCACCGACGGTTGGATCAGCAACCTGACGCTGCGTCCCGGCAACTACGCCACCGCCGGAACACCGTTGTTCGCCCTGGTGGATAGCCACTCCTATTATGTGATGGGCTATTTCGAAGAGACCAAACTGCGTCACATTCAGCCCGGCGCCGACGCGCAAATCGTACTCTACAGTAATGGCACTCGCTTGCAGGGAAAAGTGGAGAGCATCGGGCGCGCTATTTACGATCAGAGCGTTTCAACCGATGGCGGTTTAGTGCCAGACATCAAACCCAACGTGCCTTGGGTGCGCTTGGCGCAGCGTGTGCCGGTACGCATTCGTTTGGATGCGATTCCGGATGATGTTCCGCTCGTGGCGGGCACCACCTGTACGATTTCCATCGCACATTGAGGCCGTCATGAATCTGCAGTGGCTGGCCTGGCAAAATCTGCCGTGGATTAAAGCAACCGGCGGCGAATGGCGCTATGCCTTGCGTAATGCGATTGCGATGTGTCTGGCGCTGACCATCGCCTATGCGCTGCAACTGGATGAACCCTATTGGGCGATGACCTCCGCAGCCGTAGTGAGTTTTCCCACCGTGGGCGGTGCGATCAGTAAAAGTCTGGGGCGTATTGTCGGCAGCCTGCTCGGTGCCACCGCCGCCCTGCTGATTGCCGGGCATACGCTCAACGAACCCTGGTTGTTTGCCTTTTTCATGGCCGGCTGGCTGGCGTTTTGTACCTGGATCGCCAACCACTATCAAAACAATGTCGCCTACGCATTCTCACTGGCCGGGTACACGGCTGCAATTATCGCCTTCAGCAGCGTCAATATTACCGATGTCACCCAATTGTGGGATATCACTCAGGCGCGCGTTTGCGAGGTGATTTCAGGCATTTTATGTGCCGGACTGATGATGATGGTTTTGCCCAGCACGTCGGACGGTAACACCTTGATGAATTCGCTGCGGCAGATGCACGCCCGTCTGCTCGACCATGCAGTTTTACTGCTGCAGCAAAGCAGTACTGATAACGTGCGCACTGCACATGAGAATGTCATCAGCCAGATTCTCACCATGAACTTGCTGCGTATTCAGGCCTTCTGGAGCCATTATCGCTACCGCCGTCAGAACAACGTGCTTAACTATGTTTTACACCAGCAATTGCGCCTGACCAGCGTTCTCTCCAGCCTGCGCCGCATGCTGCTGAACTGGCCCGACGCACCACCGGAACTTTACACCGCCATTCAACAGTTGTTACACGAACTGGCATTGCCGCAGTGTGATAAATATCGTCTGGCGCGCATACTGCGCAGCGTCACTCCGGAAGCAACTGGTGATTATCGTCAGCGCGCCTTTGTTCAACGTCTACGTTATTTCTGCTGGGTTTACCTCAACGTCAATCGCTGGATACGTTTGATTGAGCGCGCAGACGCCGATACGCGCTTTCAACCGCCAAAAGTTCCCTCTCTGGCACGTGAAAGTGACAGCGCTGAAGCTGGCTGGAGTGCGTTGCGCACCTTCAGCGTGATCATGCTGGGCTGTGCTTTCTGGATTGGCACACAATGGGATGCAGGCGCAGCAGCGTTAACGCTGACCGCGATTGCCTGCGTGCTCTACTCTTCCGCTCCCTCCCCCAGCGGCAGCGTGTCACTGTTGCTGAAAACCCTGCTGTGGCTGTCGGTGTTTAGTTTTCTGCTGCAATACGGTTTGATGGTACAAATCAGCGCCCTATGGCAATTTCTGCTGGTGCTGTTTCCGCTGCTGATCACCTTGCAACTGTTTAAGCTGCAGCAGAAAAAGCGCGCGGGGATGTGGGGACAATTTATTGTTTTTATGGGTTCATTTATTGCCGTCACCAACCCGCCGGACTGGGATTACCAAAGCTTTCTCAACCATAATCTGGCCAAAGTGTGTGGCGTGCTGCTGGCATGGATGGCTTTTCAGGTACTGCGCCCCAGCTCCGATGCGCGCCGTAGCCGCAGGCATATTCGCGCGTTACGCCATGCATTTCTTGACCAGTTGCGACGCCATCCACGTCTCAGCGAAAGCCACTTTGAATCGCAGATTTACCATCACATCAGCCAGTTGAGTAGTAGCCGCGATGAACAGGCGCGTGTCTGGCTGCTGCGCTGGGGCGTGGTGCTGCTCAACTGTTCCCATATTGTCTGGCAATTACGCGAATGGCGGCCAGCCTCAGTCACTCTGGCGCAAATGCGCGATAGCAGTTTGCAGGATCTGCAACGGATTATGAGCCTGCGCGGCGTGCGTCATACTTCGTTGCAGGCCACGCTGGATGAGCTGGAAGGGATGATTGCGCAACTGCAGCAGCAGCCTGATAGCGAAGCCAATACGCTGGCGGGCATTTTATGGCGCCTGCGCTGCTCGTTAGCACAGTTAAGTCAGGCGGTGCCGGATTAATTACTGGCAATATTGTGTGGTCTGGCGGTTAAAATCGTCCTGCAACTGCTGCAAGGTTTTGTGCCCTTCAAAACGGGTTTTGTCTTGCTCGGTCATCGGCTCAATCACCAGGTATCGCTCCTCATACGAATAGATAAAGCGACGATCGAGAAATGTGCCGGTGAAACTTTTCCCCCGGATTGAGCCGCAAACCGTGGTTAACGTGCGGTGAAAAAACTCGGTGTGCAGGAAATTGGTTTCGGTGGCGCTGCGCAGCACATTCTGACAGCCCTGTGCCTGTAACTGTTCGAGCGTGTGCGGGGTAAGCCACTCCCGTCCGCGAGCGATATCTTCACAACTTGCACGCAGCGGGTTGGTATCAATGGTGCGCTGTAACTGGCGGCTGGTGTCTAACCTCAACTGCGTTTCGTTGGGTTGATCACATCCCGCGAGTAATACACATAACAGCAAAATCCCACGCGTTTTCATTCCTGCCCCTGAGAGGTTTTATTCCTGAATCAACATCATAGGACGGATAGCGTGCGGAGTGTAGCGGGAATGTGGGTCAGAATTTTTCCGGCAGTGAAAAGATGCAGACGGCAGATTACCTGCCGCCTGAGACTTTAAATCACCCCGCAGGCAAATCGGGCACCGCCTCCCCCTAACGGCTGCGGATGGTCTGCATGATTATCGCCACCCACATGAACCATTAACGCCTTCCCTTTCACTTCGCTCAGCGATTTTATACGCGGCGCTACCACCGGGTAATCGGCCTTGCCATCGTCAGTGACATACAGAGCAGGCAGATCGCCCAAATGACCGTCGGCGTAAGGCCCGAGATGTTTGCCAGTGTTTTGTGGATCCAGATGTCCAGCCGCAGCGCCGGCCGCAACGGTTTTGCCATCCGATTGACCAGGCTCACAACTGCCTTTGGCATGCACATGGAAGCCGTGAATACCTGGTTTAAGGCCGGTTAGCGCGGGCGCGAACTGCAAACCATATGGCGTTTCACTGATAGTGACTTTACCAATGGCGGCGCCGATACCCTGTGCGGTGACCTCATGCAATGTCACCTCTTCAGAGGCGGCCTGAGCGCCAGCAGCACAGACCAGCGCCAGTGTGGCGATGAGAATTTTTTTCATAACGTCTCCTTACGGTTGAAATGCCCTGTAAGCCTGGACCGGAATAGGCCAGGCTGCCGTAATTTGACGTAGTTTTACGCTTCAGGGCACATCAAAACCGAGTGCCGCTTTGCGAATGCGGAACCACTGCTGACGATCGAGCGTGAGTTGGCAAGCGCCTGCCGCTTCGCTGACGCGCGTGGCTTTACCGGATCCAATGATTGGCAGTGGGCGGCTTGGCAATTTCATCACCCACGCATACACCACCTGTTCAATGCTGCTTGCGCCGATTTCCTGTTTGACCTGCTCAAGTTCATCACGCAGCGGCTGATAATGCGCATCGTTAAACAGACGTCCGCCGCCTAAACAGGACCATGCCATCGGGCGGATGCGCACCTGCTGACACTGATCGAGCGTGCCATCGAGCAATGTTGATTGCTCTAGCGGAGAAATTTCCAGTTGGTTGGTCACCAGGCTAAACGGCAGGCGAGATTGCAGCAGCGTGAACTGGGAAGCGGTAAAGTTAGACACGCCGAAGTGACGCACTTTGCCGCTCTGATGCAGCGCCATAAAGGCTTCGGCCATTTCATCTGCATCCATTAAAGGATCCGGGCGGTGAATCAGCAGCAGATCGAGATAATCGGTGTTGAAGTAGCGCAGGGAATTTTCCGCACTGTGCAGGATGTGACTGGCCTCGGTAATGTAATGGCCAATTTTATGTTCCGGTTTGGCGCGTGTTGCAATGCCGCATTTGGTGACAATCTGCAGTTTTTCACGCAGCCCCGGCGCCAGACGCAGCGCCTCGCCAAAAGCGGCTTCACAACCGTAGTTACCATAAATATCGGCGTGATCGACAGTGGTGATGCCCAATGACAGATGATGCTCGATAAAAGCCACTAACTGCTGCGGCGTCATGCCCCACTCCAGCAGGCGCCAGTAGCCAACGATCAGCGGTGAGAATTGAGGTCCCTGCGGGGCGATAGTTTGCGGTTGTAACATCGGTAAACTCCCTTGAACGCGAAAGCGGAAAGCGAAGCTGGGAGTATAACGGAAAGGCAAATCATCGTTTTCTTAAAACAGTGAGGGTTGTTCCGGATCATGATTCTCATCGACTTTTTGTTGTCGATGCAGGCGCAGCCAGCGTTGGCGACATAACCGCAACACATCACGCTTTTGCGCATCGGTAAACTTCATCCAGTTAAAGCGTTCCTCACGGCTACGCAGACAGCCGCGACAATAGCCGCGCGCATCACTCTGACAGATGCCGCGACACGGGCTGGGAACAGGAAAGAACTCTAATTGCTCGGCCACATCCACTCCGGTTTAACAATAAGCTTTATATTGATAACAGCTTAGTGACATTGTGCAAAGCGTATACGCAGTTCGCCCAGATTTCATCCAGCCATCACCACGGAAATGGATATTTACCATTGATCTCAGCGCAAAAACCTTTGGTTGGGTACTGTTTAATAAGCGTTAAGGTTTTCCTCATATTGAATTCATACGATTGTCACATTCCATCCTGCTACTGAGTTTTCATGAAATTCCCGAACAAGTTACAGTGCCATGCCAGCAGTTTTAATCTGATTGCCGCCCTGTTTTTTACCCTCGTGCTCAACGCCCTGTTTCTACTGCGCGCGTGGGAAATTATCCCTTACGATCGCATTCACGATTACCTGTTTGCTGCCAGCATTCCGGTGGTGTTGGCCTCTGCGTTCTATCTGATTTTCTCGTTGCTGGCATGGCCCTATGTTCGCAAGCCGCTGCTTATTCTGCTGGTGCTGGCCAGCGCCGCCGCTAACTACTTTATGCACAGCTTCGGTACGGTGATCGACACCAACATGATCGAAAACGTGTTTGAGTCGGATGCTCAGGAAGCTGGAGCACTGATCAGCAGTGGTTATGTGGTGTGGATGATTTTGATGGGGTTGGTGCCCGTCGCCGCCATCTGCATGGTGCGCATTAAAACGGGCCAACGCTGGTGGTGGAGCTTGCTGCAACGCCTGGCCGGGGCGCTGGGTGCGATTTTGCTGATTCTGCTGATGGCGGTGCTGTTCTACAAAGATTACGCTTCGCTGATTCGCAACAATAAAGGGCTGGTGAAGATGATCACCCCGGCCAATATTGTCAGCGGCACCGGTCATTACGTTGATCAGCGTTATCTGCAAGGCAGCCAGGCGCTGGTCAAAATTGGCCAGGATGCGAAAAAAGGCCCGCTGATCACCGCGGAACCGAAGAAAACACTGGTGGTATTAGTGGTCGGCGAAACCGGACGTGCTGAGAACTTCTCTCTTGGCGGCTATGCGCGTGAAACCAATCCTGAACTGAAAAAACAGCAGGTTATCTACTATCCCGACGCCAGTTCCTGTGGCACGGAGACCGCCATTTCAGTGCCCTGCATGTTCTCCAACATGCCGCGAGAGCATTACGACGCCAACCTGGCGCATCATCAGGAGGGCGTGTTAGATATTCTCGCCCACGCCGGGGTCAGTGTGTTGTGGCGCGAAAACGATGGCGGCTGTAAAGGCGCCTGCGATCGTGTGCCGCACACCGATATGACGCAGTGGAATTTGTCGCAATATTGCCACGATGGTTTCTGTCTCGATGATGTTCTGCTGCATCGTTTTGATAACTATGTGGACAGTCTGCACAATGACGGGATTATCGTGTTACATCAAATGGGCAGCCACGGTCCAGCCTATTATCAGCGCTATCCGGCGGAATTCCGTCGCTTCACGCCAACCTGCGATAGCAACCAGATTCAGGATTGCGATCATCAGGCGCTGGTGAACACCTATGATAACTCTCTGTTGTACACCGACGATATGGTGAGCCGCACTATTGATAAACTCAAAGCCTTGAGCGATCGCTTCAACGTAGCGCTGGTGTATCTCTCAGACCACGGTGAATCACTGGGTGAACACGGTATGTATCTGCACGGTGCGCCTTATATGTTTGCGCCCTCACAGCAGACACATATCCCACTGTTGATGTGGATGTCACCAGGCTATGCGTCGGCGTTCCACATTAACGAGACCTGTTTACGCCAGCAGGCCGCGAGTGAGAAAGTTTCGCAAGACAATCTTTTCCATACGGTTTTGGGTATGTTCAACATTCAAACGCAAGAGTACCAACCGCAACTGGACATGATCAGATCGTGCCAAAATGCCGGATAAGGTTTGCATTAGACCGACTGGTCTAATACTGTGTGGCCCATGAACAAGACTGTGCAACGCAACGAAACCCGTGAACACCTGCTCGCTACTGGCGAGCAGGTTTGTCTGCAACGCGGTTTTACCGGCATGGGCCTGAGCGAAATGCTGGCGCTGGCGGAAGTGCCAAAAGGATCGTTTTACCACTACTTCCGCTCCAAGGAAGCTTTTGGTGTGGCGTTGCTGGAACGCTATTTCGTTAACTACCTGCAGCAGGTCGATCAGCAGCTAAATCAGCCGGGCTTGTCAGCGCGGGAACGTTTGCTGGCGCACTTCCGCTATGGCGCAACGCTGTTTATCGAGCAAGGCCATATCGTGGGCTGTTTGGGTGTGAAATTATCGGCGGAAGTCTGCGATTTATCAGAACCGATGCGTGATGCGTTGCAGCATGGTGCCAGCGCTATGATCGCGACTTATGCCCGCTGTTTGAGCGAAGTCGCCGCTGAACAGCCGCTGCCTTATGGACAAACGCCCGAGCAACTGGCACAGCGCTGTTACCTGTTGTGGTTAGGCGCCAGTTTGCAAAGCAAAATTTCGCGAGAGTCAGGCCCGATTACCCTGGCACTTGAAACCATTGAACAGTGGCTGAATGGCCACTGATTTTTAAAAACCGCAGTTTCTAGACGACCGGTCTACTTATAGGAGTCATCATGGCGAGTAAACAGCTGTTCTCCCCACTCAAAGTGGGCGCGATTACCGTACCTAACCGTGTATTTATGGCACCGCTGACGCGTCTGCGCAGCATTGAGCCGGGCGATATCCCGACTCCGCTGATGGCGGAATATTATCAGCAGCGCGCCAGCGCCGGTCTGATCATTACTGAAGCAACGCAGATCTCTTTCCAGGCGAAAGGTTATGCTGGTGCACCGGGTTTGCATACTCAGCAGCAAATTGCCGCGTGGAAAGTGATCAACGAAAGCATTCATGCAGCGAAAGGTCACAGCGCCGTGCAGCTGTGGCATACCGGCCGTATTTCGCATAACAGCGTTCAGCCGGAAGGTAAAGCGCCTGTTGCTCCTTCCGCTCTGGCTGCGGGCACGCGCACCTCACTGCGTGCTGAAGATGGCACCGTTTACCGTGAAGATACCTCGGTGCCGCGTGAACTGAGCGTGGCTGAAATTCAGCAGATCGTCAAAGATTTCGGTCAGGCGGCGGCGAACGCGCGTGAAGCCGATTTCGACCTGCTGGAACTGCATTCTGCCCACGGCTACCTGATGCACCAGTTCCTGGCGCCGGGTTCCAACCAGCGCACCGATGAATACGGTGGCTCGATCGAAAAGCGCGGTCGATTCGCACTGGAAGTGGTAGATGCGGCGATTGCTAACTGGTCTGCCGATCGTATCGGCATTCGTATTTCACCGATCGGTGCCTTCCAGAATCTGGAAAATGGCGCAGATGAAGAAGCCGCTGCGCTGTGGTACATCTCCGAGCTGGGCCAGCGTGGTCTCGCGTATCTGCACTTGTCTGAACCAGACTGGGCCGGTGGCCAGCCTTACAGCGATGCTTTCCGTGCAAAAGTTCGTGCACTGTTCCCAGGCGTAATCATCGGTGCGGGTGCTTACAGCGTTGAGAAAGCTGACGACCTGATTGCACGTGGCTTGATCGATGCCGTGGCCTTTGGTCGCGACTTTATTGCTAACCCGGATCTGGTTGAGCGTCTGCAGCAAGATGCACCGTTAAATCCACAGCGCCCGGAAAGCTTCTACGGCGGCGGCGCTGAAGGCTATACGGATTACCCAAGCCTGTAAGAATCAAGCTGCCGCACCGGATGTGCGGCAGTGCTGTTTCTTCAGGGCATTAACTGGCTATACTTGCTAGTCTTTGTCATTCCCTGATGACTTTTCAAAAGAGGATGTTATGCGTTTACTTCACACCATGTTACGCGTTGGCGATCTGCAACGTTCTATCGATTTTTATACCCGTGTGCTGGGCATGCGCGTACTGCGTCAGAGCGAAAACACCGAATACAAATACACCCTGGCTTTCGTGGGTTACACCGAAGAGAGTGAAGGCGCGGTGATTGAACTGACCTACAACTGGGGCGTGGACAAGTACGACCTCGGTAATGCTTATGGTCATATCGCGCTGGGCGTTGATAACGTCGCTGAGACCTGCGAGCGTATCCGCAGTGTCGGTGGCAACGTGACGCGTGAAGCCGGTCCGGTAAAAGGCGGCACCACCATTATTGCGTTTGTTGAAGATCCCGATGGCTACAAAATCGAGCTGATCGAAAACAAACACGCTGGTCACGGCCTCGGTCACTGATGCCGTTAGTCAGTCTGCTAATTTGCAGGCTGACTTCCCTCTCCTGCTGCACCCTCCTGTAATTTTTGCCATAATGCGCGCTGCCCCATTTCTTGCTATGAGATCCTGATGTCTGAATCGAACGCCTTAAACGCTCTTCATCAACGCTTCCGTGGTTTTTATCCTGTGGTTATTGACGTCGAAACCGCCGGCTTTAACGCGCAAACCGATGCACTGCTGGAAATTGCGGCCACCACGCTCAAGATGGATGAGGACGGTTGGTTACACCGTGATGAAACCCTGCACTTTCACGTTGAGCCGTTCGAAGGCGCGATCCTGAATCCTGCGGCGCTGGCGTTTACCGGTATCGATCCCTCCAACCCTTTACGCGGCGCGGTGAGCGAATACGAAGCGCTGCATGCCATCTTCAAGATGGTGCGCAAAGGCACCAAAGATCATGGCTGTAATCGCGCCATTATCGTGGCGCACAATGCGACTTTCGATTTGAACTTTGTGATGGCCGCCGCCGAACGCGCCAGCCTGAAGCGTAATCCGTTCCATCCGTTTGCCACCTTTGATACCGCGGCACTGAGCGGTTTGGTGTTGGGACAGACGGTGCTGGCAAAAGCCTGCAAAGCGGCGGGGATGGAGTTTGATAGCACGCAGGCGCACTCCGCGCTGTACGACACTGAGCAAACGGCCACGCTGTTCTGTGAGTTGGTGAATCGCTGGAAACGTTTGGGGGGCTGGCCACTGGCTTTCAGTGAAGAACAGACTGAAGACGATGCCTCTGCCTGATTGGCTAATTGGCTAATTGGCTGATTGGCTGATTGGCTGATTGCCAGAAGAGTACGCAAAGAAAAGGCCGACATTTGTCGGCCTTCGCAATTATTCCGCTTCTTTATACTTCTCAGCGGTTTCTTTCACCAGCGGCTGCAATTCGCCACGCTGGAACATCTCAACGATGATGTCGCAACCGCCGACCAG
Organism: Erwinia sp. S63; assembly: GCF_016625195.1. GTDB lineage: Bacteria > Pseudomonadota > Gammaproteobacteria > Enterobacterales > Enterobacteriaceae > Pantoea. The sequence goes on along the minus strand of NZ_JACVUP010000027.1, from coordinate 9,015 downwards.
CTCACCATCCACCCACAGCTGCGGGAAGGTTGGCCAGTTAGCAAATTTCGGCATTTCAGCGCGGATATCCGGGTTCTGCAGGATATCCACATACGCGAAGCGCTCACCACAGGCAGAAAGCGCCTGCACGGCCTGCGCAGAGAAACCACAGCTTGGCAGTTTCGGAGAACCTTTCATGTATAACAGAATCGGGTTTTCTGCGATCTGGCGCTGAATTTTTTCAACAGTACTCATTATTGCCTTCCTTAATCCTTCACTTCGTGTTTGTTTATTGTAGCGACTTCAGCCCCGCACTGAAAACGGGATTTTGCGTTACCGACCTGCTGATCGCCATGTTTGTTAAGTTCTGACCGCACAGATAACATTTTCCTATCATTAGTAAGCATGAACAAATTAATAATTAGCAATAATTTCGCTGCGTTAAACAGCTGAAATCGCTCAATTTAGCGACATTATCTACCTGGTAACAGATTAATAGAAAAAGGCCTTACCTTTTGGAAAAAAAGTGGATTAGAATTGCTTCGGCGCTGATCGTTGATCAGATTTCTCTTACTCTGCCGCAGCCTGCTTTTTGCCAGACTGCTTAACCTGTACCGGACTATGCGTTTACTGATTACGCTTTTCATACTGGCTTTTGCGCAACTGTTTTTTAACGTGGCTTCTGCTTCGCAGCATGCCCCGATTAATGCCAGTTTGCATAACGCCGAGAAAAAAAGTGCGCGCGAAGATGAGCGCCGCAAGCGACGCCCGGTTAAAACAACGGCTAAAAAGTCTCGCCTGACGACTACCGTGCAGAAGCTAAAGCTGAAAAAGCAGAGTAAGACCGAAACCGCCTTAAACAAATCCAGCCGCAAGAAATCCCTGCTGAAGTCGCCTTTGAAAAAGTATGGCCATCAACGCCTCGCGAAAAAGTCCCCTGAGGTGGATGATGAAATTCAGGGGCTGACCGGCATCAAGATGAGTAAATCTCACCGCCTGCGCTATCAGAAAGCACGCGAAACCGCGATGACGAAGTTGATGGGCCAGCTGGGTAAACCTTATCAGTGGGGCGGCACTTCGCCACACACCGGTTTCGATTGCAGTGGTCTGGTGTGGTATGCCTATAAAGATCTCGTAAAATACAAATTCCCGCGCACGGCGAATGAGATGTATCACCTGCACGATGCCGCACCCATTAAGCGTGAGATGCTGGAGAAAGGTGATTTGGTGTTCTTCCGCATCAATAATCGCGGGACTGCCGATCATGTGGGCGTTTACCTCGGCAACGGTAAATTTATTCAGTCACCCCGCACCGGTAAAGACATCCAGATTAGCGCATTGGGCGAAGACTACTGGCTGAAACACTATGTCGGTGCGCGCCGTATGATGACACCAAAAACCATTCGCTAGTTGTTGCGCAACTCCCTGTGGCTTAGCCACAAAAAAAGCCGGACGCTTAATCAGTGCCGGCTTTTTTTATTGATGCGTTTTGTATTAATGAAGAATGGCTGTGAAGCTAAACGCAATAATCATCAACAGTGCGCCAACCGTGGTCATTAGCGCCAGCTTTAAATCTGTACTCATCACTACTCCTTAGTCACACATTTATTAGGGTTAAAACAATTTTCGCACAGCGGTGGGCAAAAATCTCGTGTTATCCGCGCTGGCTTGCTAGAATCGCCGCCTTTCGTTGCGCAACTGATTTTGCGCATGCTGTATTTACAGCCTGCTGAAGTGATTTTCCCTGCCTGAAACGGCAGATTTGCCCCCCATTTTAGGGCATAAAACCCTTCGCAGACGCAAACGTTTAACAATATACTTATCAGTAAGTTGCGATAAGCCGGGGAGTACCTTTTTCATGGCAACAATTAAAGATGTAGCGAAACGCGCGGGTGTATCTACCACCACCGTTTCGCATGTCATCAACAAAACGCGTTTTGTCGCAGAGGAAACGCGTAACGCCGTATGGGAAGCGATTAAAGAGCTGCACTATTCGCCGAGCGCCGTTGCGCGCAGTTTGAAGGTGAATCACACCAAAACGCTGGGACTGTTAGCCACTTCCAGCGAAGCACCCTACTTTGCCGAAATTATTGAAGCGGTTGAGAACCACTGTTTCGAGCGCGGTTACACCTTAATTCTGGGTAACGCACATAACGATCTGCAAAAGCAGCGCGCTTACCTGTCAATGATGGCGCAAAAGCGCGTTGATGGTCTGTTGGTGATGTGCTCTGAGTATCCTGACGATCTGCTGCAGATGCTGGAAGAGAACCGCAATATTCCGATGGTAGTGATGGACTGGGGCGCCTCACGCGGCGACTTCACCGATACCGTGCAGGATAACGCCTTCCAGGGTGGTTACCTGGCCGGACGCTACCTTATCGAGCGTGGCCACCGGGATATCGGTGCGATTCCGGGTCAAATGGAGCGCAACACCGGCGGCGGTCGTCATGCGGGCTTCCTGCAAGCGATGAGCGAAGCCGGCGTGACCGTGCGTCCGGAATGGGTGGTTCAGGGCGACTTCGAGCCAGAATCGGGTTATCAGGCGATGCAGCAAATCCTCAATCAGAAACAGCGTCCAACTGCTGTGTTCTGCGGTGGCGATATCATGGCGATGGGCGCGATCTGTGCCGCCGATGAGATGGGACTGCGCGTGCCGCAGGACATCTCCGTAATTGGCTATGATAACGTGCGCAACGCGCGCTACTTCACCCCTGCGCTCACCACAGTTCACCAGCCGAAAGCGGAGTTGGGCAAAAAAGCGCTGGAAATGCTGCTGGATCGCATCACCAGCAAACGTGAAGAGCCGCAAACTATTGAGGTCCAGCCAACACTGATTGAGCGGCGATCCGTGGCGGACGGCCCGTTCCGTGATTACCGTCGTTAAAGCTGATTTTCGCTGAGCCACTCGTGGTTCAGCGTTTCAGCATCGCCAAGATAGGCGAGTAACCACTCCAGCGCGGGTGACGCACGCTGTTCTGACCAACTGACGCAGCAGGGACTTTCCGGAAACGGCTGCGGCAGTGATAGCTCGACCAACGCACCCCTATCCAATAATGGCCGCGCCAGGTGGCCTGGCACCATGCCCACGCACAATCCCGCCTGCAAACAATCCATCCCTGTTTCCCACTCTGGCACCACCAGACGTCGCTGATTATCCAGCGTCCAGGTCATGCGTCTCGGTAATGCGCGGGACGTATCTTCCAGCACCAGCGATGGCCACGCACGCAACGCTTCTTCATTGAGATCGGTACTCGCGGCCAGAGGATGGTCGGGACTGACCACACAACGCCAGTTGAGGGCACCCATATCCTGAAAGGCAAAGCGTCCACCCACAGGGATCGCCTGGGTGGCGCCAATCGCCACATCTACCCGCCCGTCGGCTAAGGCATCCCATACCCCGTTAAATACCTCGTAACTGATGATCAATTCCATATCCGGGAAATGACGGTAAAAGTCCTTTACCAGTTGTCGGGTACGCTGGGGTTTCACAATACAATCCACGGCAATACTGAGCTGTCCGCGCCAGCCATTCGCCAGTTGCTGACACTGCCTGCGGGTTGCCAGCATTTTTTTGATAACAGATCGTCCTTCCCGCACAAAATGCTCGCCCGCCGGAGTTAACACCACCTCACGGTGCTGACGCTCAAACAACGGCACCGCCAGCCAGGTTTCCAGCTGGCGCACCGTATAGCTGACGGCAGAGGGCACGCGATGTAATTCCTGCGCAGCCGCGCTGAAACTACCATTGCGCGCGACCGCATCAACCACTTCCAGCGCATACTCAGACCACATAATTTTGCCTTCAAAATTTTTAACAGCACTGCGCAAATATTAGCGTTTCACAAAGAATGACGCACTCTTTTACACTCCCCGGCGTTCAATCTGCCAATGAGAATCACTATGTTGTCGTCAAAAGGATTTATGCCCTATCTTGCCGTGCTCAGCATGCTCGGCTTCCTCGCTACGGATATGTATCTGCCTGCTTTTGGCGATATGCAGCGTGACTTCGCCACCGCGCCGGGCACCATCAGCGCCAGCCTCAGTCTGTTTCTCGGTGGTTTTGCCTGCGCCCAGGTATTCTGGGGGCCGTTGTCAGATCGCTTTGGCCGTAAACCGATTTTATTGGCAGGTTTGACGATTTTCGCCCTGGGTTGCCTGGGGATGGTATGGGTGACGGACGTCAATATGATGCTGGCCCTGCGCTTTGTGCAGGCGGTGGGCGTGTGCGCCGCCGCGGTCAGCTGGCAGGCACTGGTGGTCGATCGCTACCCCAAAGCCCAGGCCAACAAAGTTTTTGCTACCATAATGCCACTGGTTGCTCTTTCTCCCGCGCTGGCACCTTTGTTAGGTGCATGGCTGATGGGCCATTTCCACTGGCGCAGTATCTTTGTCGTACTGACGATCATTGCCGTGCTGCTGGTCATCGGCACGCTGCAGCTTGCTGCACCTAAAAAAGCTAAAGGAGATAATACTCCGCAACCCGGCTGGCTGAATCTGCTCTCCACGCGTGTCTACAGCGGCAACGTGCTGATCTACTCTGCCTGTTCTGCCAGTTTCTTTGCCTGGCTAACCGGTTCGCCGTTTATCCTGGCGTCTGCGGGTTTAACTCCCGCCGATATTGGTCTGAGCTATATTCCGCAAACCATCGCGTTTTTGATTGGTGGCTTTGGTTGCCGCGCGATGCTGAGCCGATATCAAGGATCGCAACTGCTGCCGTGGCTGTTGGTGCTTTACAGCCTGAGCATATTAAGTCTGTTTGTCGTGGCAATGTTGCCCGCGCCTTCGTTGATTGCTCTGCTGCTGCCTTTCTGTGGCATGGCACTGGCCAATGGCGCCATCTACCCGATTGTGGTTTCCAGCGCATTAGCGCCCTTTCCGCACGCCACGGGCAAGGCCGCGGGTTTGCAAAATCTGCTGCAACTGGGTTTGTGCTTTATCGCCAGCCTGTTGGTCTCTGCCGGATTACAACAGGCGCTCTACAACACCACACTGGTGATGGTCGCCACTGTGGTGCTGGCCTGGGCTGGCTTCATTTGGCAACGCAGCCTAAACGCACAAAGTGATATTGCTCACACCTCCCGTCCCTGCGAAGATAATCACTGATGCAACGATTATCGTTAGCAAACTAACGATAACTCGTTGAATATTGACCCACGTGAGCATATACTCAGTGGGTCAGCATTTCTGCAACAAATCAATAACATAATTGCATTAATTTTAAGCGACTCTGTCGCTGGGATGGCGTCTGCACGATCTTCCTCTCCTGATTGGTGCCAGACATTTCTATTCAGATTCATACCTCTGTAAAACGTCGGATATCTGGCGCACGGATTTTCCGTGAGTTCTCTCACAGGCCTTAGGAAATTGACTATTATTTCCACAGGTTCAAATCGGAAGGGTGATGGAGAAGCTATGAGTTCATCGTGTATAGAAGAAGTGAGCCTTGAAGAAAACCACTGGTTTCGCATCGTCAACGAATTACTGGAACGCGCTGATGTTGCAGTCAATGGCACACGCCCCTGGGATATTCAGGTCAAGCATCCGGATTTTTTTAAACGTGTTTTGCAGGAAGGATCGCTAGGTCTGGGTGAAAGTTATATGGATGGCTGGTGGGAATGCGAACAATTGGATGTCTTTTTCCATCGCGTTCTGCAACAACATCTGGATAAACAACTCCCACGTCATTTTAAAGATACCTTGCGTATTGCGGCTGCGCGTTTAACCAATTTACAGTCTAAGAAACGCGCCTGGATTGTCGGGAAAGAACATTACGATCTCGGTAACGATCTTTTTTCACTGATGCTCGACCCCTTTATGCAGTACTCCTGCGGTTACTGGAAAGACGCTGAAACACTGGAACAGGCTCAGTATGCCAAGCTGGATATGATCTGCCGTAAATTGCAGCTTGAACCCGGCATGACGTTGCTGGATATCGGCTGCGGCTGGGGCGGACTGGCTGAATTTGCCGCGCGCAATTATGGCGTCAAAGTGCATGGCGTCACCATTTCGGCTGAGCAGCAAAAGTTAGCCCAGCAGCGCTGTGAAGGGCTGGACGTGACTATTTTGCTGCAGGATTACCGTGATTTGAATTTGCAGTTCGATCGCATTGTATCAGTCGGCATGTTCGAACACGTGGGGCCGAAAAACTATGCCACTTATTTTGACGTTGCCGATCGCAATCTCAAACCAGACGGCATATTTTTACTGCACACCATTGGTGCCATCACCACCGATATGAATGTGGATCCCTGGATTGATAAATATATCTTCCCCAACGGGTGTTTACCGTCTGTGCGTCAAATTGCTGATGCCAGCGAGAAGCATTTTATTATGGAAGACTGGCATAATTTTGGTGCGGATTATGACACCACCCTGATGGCATGGCATGAACGATTCCAGAAGACCTGGCCGCAACTGGAAGAAAAATACGGCGATCGCTTCAAACGGATGTTTAGTTATTATCTCAATGCTTGCGCCGGCGCTTTTCGCGCGCGTGACATCCAATTGTGGCAGGTGGTATTCAGTCGCGGTAAAGAAGGTGGTTTACGCGTTGCACGGTAATCAAGGATAAGAATTTAAAAAGGCGCCGCGGCGCCTTTTTTTATTGGATTACTCAGCGTCTGCGGCTTGCGCCAGCGCGATAGCCGCGGCTTCACGTTGGGCCAAAACGCGTTCCACCGTCTCGACAATCGCCTGAGTATGGGGATCGATCTCAATGTTCACTTTGTGCCCCAGTTTTTTCGCACCCAGCGTGGTGCGCTCCAGGGTTTCCGGAATCAGGTGCACACAGAATTTGCTTTTAGTGACGTCACCCACGGTCAGGCTGATGCCATCGATACCGACGAAACCTTTATGCAGGATATATTTGATCTGAGAAGCATCCTGTAATTTAAACCACACTTCACGGTTATTTTCAGACTGGATGATTTTGCAGATTTCTGCTGTGGTCATAATATGGCCAGACATTAAATGTCCGCCAATTTCATCACTGAACTTCGCCGCGCGCTCAATATTCACCACATCGCCAACCGCTAATTCACCCAGGTTGGTAATGCGCAGGGTTTCTTTGATAAGGTCGAAGCTCACGCGATCGCCCTCAATCGCCGTCACCGTCAGGCAGCAGCCGTTGTGCGCCACCGAGGCGCCCAACGCTAATCCCGGTAAAAGTTCTTCCGGCAGACGTACGATATGGGTACGAAACAACTCTTTTTCTTCTACGGCGATAATTTCGGCCGTGCCCTGCACAATTCCAGTAAACATACTCTCAGCCTCTGCGAAGTTTGCGTCAGTTTATCACAGCTTGAGCAGCGCGGTTTAATTTGCCGGAGTTCAAACTTTACACAATTAACTTAACAAAATGCGATCAAAGTTTGGTGGAACGCAGCGCTACCGCTACACTAGCCGCGCATTCTTTGGGGATATCTCCCCTCTTCTCTTCTTAATTTAAGCAGGTGTTACGTGCAGAAGTATTTAACAGAAGCGCGTCAATTGCTGGCCCTCGCGATCCCGGTCATCCTTGCTCAGGTGGCTCAGACGGCGATGGGTTTTGTGGATACCATTATGGCCGGTGCGGTGAGCGCCACGGATATGGCCGCCGTTGCTGTCGGCACCTCTATCTGGCTTCCCGCCATTCTGTTTGGTCATGGTCTTCTGCTGGCGTTGACGCCCACCGTTGCGCAATTCAACGGTTCAGGACGCCGCGAACGCATCGCGGAACAAGTGCGTCAGGGTTACTGGCTGGCACTGGCCGTCGCATTGCTGATCATGGTGGTGTTGTGGAATGCCGGCTATTTGATTCATGCCATGCACGATATCGATCCGCAACTGGCGGCTAAAGCCGAAGGCTATCTCCATGCATTACTGTGGGGTGCGCCCGGCTACCTGTTCTTCCAGGTGGCGCGTAATCAGTGCGAAGGTTTATCAAAAACCAAGCCGGCGATGCTGTTGGGTTTTTTAGGCTTGCTGGTTAACATTCCGCTGAACTACGTCTTCATTTATGGTCATTTCGGTATGCCGGCTCTGGGCGGGGTAGGATGTGGTGTTGCCACCGCCTCGGTGTACTGGGTGATGTTTATGGTGATGCGCTTCTGGCTGAAACGCATGGCGAGCATGCGCGATATTCGCATGAACAGCCGCTGGTCACCGCCCTCACGCGTCATCTTGTCTCGGCTTTTTAACCTCGGGTTACCGGTGGCGCTGGCACTGTTCTTTGAGGTCACCTTGTTTGCGGTGGTGGCACTGCTGGTATCGCCATTGGGGATCGTCAAAGTCGCGGGCCATCAGATTGCACTCAACTTCAGCTCGCTGATGTTCGTTCTGCCGCTGTCACTCGGCGTCGCGACCACCATCCGCGTCGGCTATCGGCTTGGGCAAGGTTCGACGGAACAGGCGCGTGTGGCGGCATGGACCGGACAAGGTGTCGGAATCAGCATGGCCGCCGTCACCGCGATTTTTACCATCACCTTCCGTGAACATATCGCAGCACTGTATACCGCCAATCCAGAGGTGATTACGCTGGCCGCTCAGCTGATGCTGCTCGCCGCTATCTATCAGTTCTCAGATTCGATTCAGGTCATTGGCAGCGGAATTCTGCGCGGCTATAAGGATACGCGTTCCATCTTCTTTATTACTCTGGTTGCCTATTGGGTGCTGGGTTTACCGGTGGGTTATATTCTGGCGCTGACCGACTGGGTGGTACCGCAACTCGGTCCGGCGGGATTCTGGTGCGGATTTATTGTCGGCCTGACGTCTGCCGCCGTGATGATGATTTGGCGCATTCGTCGATTACAACGTTTGCCGTCTCAGGTGATTCTGGCGCGCGCGGCTCGCTAAGTGGCTGAACAGGCCGTTATTTGCCCCTGCAATGCCTAAAAAAACAGCGGGTCGCACAGATGCTGGTCAGTCGTCATGGAAAATCATTTTTTCCCTTGCCAGCATCGCGGCCTGCCGTTAATATTCGTCCCCGCTGTCGCCCTGACAGTATGTTGCGCTCTTAGCTCAGTTGGTTAGAGCACCACCTTGACATGGTGGGGGTCG
>NZ_JACVUP010000026.1 GCF_016625195.1 Erwinia sp. S63 | reverse complement strand
CCGGAATGCTGGTATCAGAAACCAGAGCCTTACCGCTTGGCGACACCCCAAAAATTTGGTGGCTACGACGGGATTTGAACCTGTGACCCCATCATTATGAGTGATGTGCTCTAACCAGCTGAGCTACGTAGCCTGAGTTTACTGCTTACTGCATCCAATAATGGCTGGGATACCTGGATTCGAACCAGGGAATGCCGGTATCAAAAACCGGTGCCTTACCGCTTGGCGATATCCCATCTGTCGACTCGCATCCACGAGTAAATATCGGATTGGCTGGGGTACCAGGATTCGAACCTGGGAATGCTGGTATCAAAAACCAGTGCCTTACCGCTTGGCGATACCCCATCCGGCTGCCGAAGACTGAAATGGTGCGGGAGGCGAGACTTGAACTCGCACACCTTGCGGCGCCAGAACCTAAATCTGGTGCGTCTACCAATTTCGCCACTCCCGCGAAAAGATGGTGGCTACGACGGGATTTGAACCTGTGACCCCATCATTATGAGTGATGTGCTCTAACCAGCTGAGCTACGTAGCCATCTTTTTTCGCTAACCTTCATCGGCGTTGCGGGGCGCATTATGCGTATTGAGCTTTGTAGCGTCAACAAGTTTTTTGCCGTTTTTTGCCTTAAAACGCCTGTTTGACTGGCTTGTAACCAGGGTGGCGATTTATTCAGCAGTTTTCGATCGCAACATCGACGATGAAAACAAAAAGGGGCCTTTTCAGACCCCTTATCCTACTCATTCACAAGCTTATTTGTAGGCAGACTGATGCACGCCGACAGCACGACCAGATGGGTCATCCATGTTCTTGAAGGCTTCATCCCACTCAATCGCTTTAGCCGATGAACAGGCGACGGATGGACCGCCCGGTACACACTCTGCTGCACTGGCAATCGGGAACAGCTCTTCAAAGATTTCACGATACAAATATGCTTCTTTCGAGTTCGGCGTGTTGTACGGGAAACGGAAGTGCGCGGTAGACAGCTGCTGATCGGTGATCTGCTTCGCGGCCACTTCTTTCAGGCTATCGATCCAGCTGTAGCCTACGCCATCAGAGAACTGCTCTTTCTGGCGCCATGCCACGCTCTCCGGCAGGTAGGAAGAGAAGCATTCACGCAGAATGTGTTTCTCCATTTTGCCGTTGCTGCCGCACATTTTGTCTTCCGGGTTGATGCGCATCGCCACATCAAGGAATTTCTTGTCAAGGAACGGTACGCGTGCTTCAACGCCCCATGCCGACATCGCTTTGTTAGCACGCGCACAGTCAAACATGTGCAGCGCCAGCAGTTTACGCACGTTCTCTTCGTGGAATTCCTGAGCGTTCGGCGCTTTGTGGAAGTAGAGGTAACCACCAAACACTTCGTCCGCACCTTCACCAGACAGCACCATTTTGATGCCCATCGCCTTGATTTTACGCGACATCAAATACATCGGCGTAGAGGCGCGAATGGTGGTGACGTCATAGGTTTCGATGTGGTAAATCACATCGCGAATCGCATCCAGACCTTCCTGCACGGTGAAGTGGATTTCATGGTGCACAGTACCCAGATGCTCAGCCACGGATTTAGCGGCTTTCAAATCGGGTGAACCTTCCAGACCGACAGCAAAGGAGTGCAGCTGTGGCCACCAGGCATCACTTTTATCTTCATCTTCCACACGTTTCGCGGCAAAGCGCTTAGTCACGGCAGAGATGATGGAGGAGTCGAGGCCGCCAGACAGCAGCACGCCATAAGGCACGTCAGACATCAGGTGGCTTTTCACTGACTCTTCCAGCGCATGCTTCAGGCCCGCAGCGTCAGTGGTGTTCTCAGCAACCGCAGAGAAGTCCATCCAGTCACGCTGCCAGTAACGACGGATTTCGCCATCGCTGCTGCACAGGAAGCTTCCCGGTGGGAATTCTTTGATGGTGCGGCAAACCGGCACCAGCGCTTTCATTTCAGAGGCGACAAACAGGTTGCCGTGCTCATCGTTGCCCATGTACAGCGGGATGATCCCGATGTGGTCACGGCCAATCAGATATTGCTGCTTCACGCTGTCCCACAGAATGAAGGCGAACATGCCTTGCAGGTCATCGAGGAAATCGAGGCCTTTTTCCTGATACAGCGCGAGGATCACTTCGCAGTCAGAACCGGTCTGAAACGCATAACGATCGCTGAGTTCAGCACGCAAAGCCTGATGGTTGTAGATCTCGCCGTTCACGGCCAGTACGTGGGTGTGCTCAGCGTTGTACAGCGGCTGTGCACCGTTGTTAACGTCAACAATCGACAGGCGCTCATGCACCAGAATGGCTTTGTCATCGGCATACACGCCAGACCAATCCGGCCCACGGTGACGCATCAGACGGGAACACTCCAGCGCTTTCTTGCGCAGTTCAACAGGATCGGATTTCAGATCCAGCACACCAAAAATCGAACACATAACTGACTCCTGATCTCACCTTGCGGCGATGTTATTTCTACGTTTGTCCGGCAGCCTTGACTGCGTGATGTATAAGAAAATGCGCTATCTGGTGGTGTTAACGCAAGAGAAATTGCGATCTTTTGATAAAAATATTGTTGTGATGGCTTAAAAATTGAATTTTATCTAAATAAATGACGATTAAATTAGATGGTATCTAATGAATTGGCGTTTTGGATGATTTCCTGTGCAATTACCGCTGCACAAAATCACCCCAAAGGGATGTAAAAACAAACGCCCTGCTCACACAACGTGCGGGCAGGGCGATAAGTAAACGCGATAGTGAAGACTTAGAACAGATCGATATCGGCTACCGAAGGGTAAATCCAGTCAGGGCGGAAAGGCATCGCATCAATGTCACTCAGCGTAGAAACCCCGGAGAGCACCAGAATGGTTTCCAGCCCCGCCTGGAATCCGGCCAGAATATCGGTGCGCAGGTTATCCCCGACAATCACCGTCTCTTCCGAATGGGCATGCATCTTGTTCAGCGCAGCGCGCATGATGTAAGGGCTCGGCTTGCCGACATAAAACGGCTTACGACCGGAAATGGTTTCAATACCGGCACAGAGTGCGCCACAGGCCGGGACATAGCCGCGCGCATGGGTATCCGGGTTGGTGGCAATAAAGCGTGCTCCGCTGGCAACAAAGAACGCCGCCTTGTGCATCATTTCCCAGTTGAACGAGCGCGTCTCGCCAACGATGACGAAATCGGGATTCACATCGGTAATAGTAAATCCGGCTTTATACAGTTCGTGAATCAGCGCGCCTTCACCAATCACATAGGCTTTTTTGCCTTCCTGACGGCGCAGGAAATCGGCGGTGGCCATGGCTGAGGTATAGAACACCGAATCCGGCACCTCGACACCCGCATTAGCAAAACGGTTTGCCAGATCCTGTGCGGTTTGCGACGGATAGTTTGTCAGCACCACCAGCGGCATCTCTTTTTCGAGGATGCGCTGCAGAAACTCATTCGCGCCTTTCACGGCAGTATTGTCGTGCATCAACACGCCGTCGATGTCACAGATTACGCTTTTGATGGTCATAGTGGCTTCCGGTCGGGCCCGCCAGACGGCAGGCTTCAGTTATTCTTCCAGCAGATGCTGCAGCAAAATACCATTCAGCATCGCGCGTTTCGCCAGGGCAAACGCGCCAATCGCTGAGCGATGATCCAGTTCAGAACGCACCACCGGCAGGTTTTTACGGAACGCGTTCAGGGCCTGGGTATTAATGCAGCCTTCAATTGCCGGGAACAGCACTTTGTCTGCGTCGGTGATTTCCCCTGCCAACACCACCTTTTGTGGATTGAACAGGTTAATGGCAATCGCAATCGCTTTTCCAAGGTAACGTCCCACGTATTCGATCACTTCGCAGGCCAGCGCGTCACCCTGATTAGCGGCACGACAGATTTGTGGCATCAGACAGTTATCCAGCGTCAATGTGCTCGGATAGCCCTGATTGAGCAGATGGCGCACGCGATTCTCAATCGCGCCGTTAGCGGCAATCGTTTCCAGACAGCCAAAGTTGCCGCAGTGGCAGCGTTCACCCAAAGGGTCGACCTGGATGTGACCAATCTCGCCAACGTTGCCATTACTGCCGAGGAAAATGTGGCCATTCGCGATGATGCCGGCACCGGTACCGCGATGTAAACGCACCAGAATGGAGTCTGCACAGTCGCGACTTGCACCGAAATAGTGCTCTGCCAGCGCCAGACTGCGGATATCGTGACCCACAAAGCTGGTGACGTTAAAGCGTTTTTTCAGGCTGGAAACCAGTGGCCAGTGGCTGACTGTGATGTGTGGCATATAGCGAATAATGCCGTTAATCGGGTCCACCAGGCCGGGCAGAATCACCGCAATCGCGATCAACTCATGGATTTTGCGTTGATGTGTGGCCATGAACGCGGTAATGGCGTTAAACAGCGCATTCTCCAGCGTTTCCTGGGTGCGCTCAGGCAGCGGATAGTCTTCCTGCGCCAGCGATTTGCCGCTCAGGTCAAACAGCGTCAGCGTGGCATCATTGCGCCCTAAGCGGACGCCGATAGTATGAAAATGGCGGGTTTCGGTAATGATGGAAATCGCGCGGCGACCACCGGTAGAGGCTTGTTGCTCTACCTCTTTGATCAGGCCGCGCTCAATAAGCTGGCGGGTAATTTTCGTGACGCTGGCGGGCGCAAGCTGGCTGAGATCGGCAATCTGTATACGCGATATCGGCCCTTGTTGATCAATTAGCCGGTAAACGGCTGCACTATTGAGTTGTTTGACAAGATCGACATTTCCTATTTGAGTCTGGCCGCCAGTGGTCATTCAGTACTTACTCGCTGAGGACGTCGTCTCCATTGACTAACGTCTTAGTGATTTGATAATCGCGGGTAAAGACAGTGAGGTTAGCGACTTTTCCTGCTGTCACTGAACCCAGCTGTTTTTCCACACCCATTGCCTGGGCCGGGTAGAGCGTTGCCATGCGCAAAGCTTCATCCAGCGCGATACCGCAATGTTCGACGCTGTTCTGCACCGCTTCAATCATGGTGAGCGCAGAACCGCTCAGGGTACCGTTTTCGTCAACGCAAAGGCCGTCGCGATAGTATATTGTTTTGCCTGCAAAAATGAATTTATCAATTGACGCGCCAGCCGGTGCGGTCGCATCCGTTACCAACACCAGCTTGTCACCTTTGATGCGCTTTGCATTACGCACGTTAGCGTAATGGACATGTAAACCATCCGCAATGATGCCGCAGTATACATCAGGTGAATCAAACAGCGCACCGATCAGACCAGGCTCACGTCCTGCGAAGGTCGGCATGGCATTATAAAGGTGAGTGGCAAAAGAGATACCGGCACTGAAGCCTGCTTTGGCTTCTTCGTAAGTGGCGTTTGAATGGCCCGCAGAGACAATAATGCCGGCGTTGCGCAGCTTGCCAATCACCTCGGCACCGGCATTTTCTGGCGCCAGCGTCACTTTGGTGATCACATCCGCGTTGGCGCAAAGAAAATCGACCATCTCCGCATCGGGCAGACGAATCAAATCTGGATTATGAGTGCCTTTTTTGGCTTTGTTCAGCCATGGACCTTCCAGATGCAGACCTAACGCCTGATTCGGGTGTTTGGCCAGATAGGCGCGCATGGTTTCTATGGCACGCTTCATCAAAGCATTGGTGCTGGTGATCAGCGTCGGCAGATAGCTGGTGCAGCCTGATTTTTCGTTGGCGCGCTGCATGATTTCCAGCGTTTCCACGCTCAGTGCGTCGATATCATCGTTGAACTGCACGCCGCCGCAGCCGTTTAACTGTAAATCAATAAATCCGGGAGCGATAAACGCACCAGCCACATCCTGCTGTGCAATCGTTGCGTCAAGCGCATCTTGTGGGCACACGCGCTCAATCAGGCCATCCGCAATCACCACTGCATGATTGTCCAGAATTTCATGACCGGTAAAAATCCGGCCGTTCACTAATGCGTACATCGTTTTTCTCTCCCGGCTAAGCCTGCCGCCTCAAGGCAGCAGGTTTTTCACAACGTGTTTTCACACACCCTTCATATTTTCCGCTTCCATTTCGCGGAAATATTTCACGGTTTTCACTTTCAGTTCCATGGTGGCCGGTTCGTCACACACCACCACAGATTTCGCATGCAGCTGCAGACAGCTGATGGTCCACATGTGGTTAACGTTACCTTCTACGGCAGCCTGCAATGCCTGCGCTTTCAGATGGCCCGTCACCAGAATCATCACTTCTTCAGCATCCAGCAACGTACCCACACCCACGGTCAGGGCGTATTTTGGCACCTGATCCACATCGCCATTAAAGAAGCGCGAGTTAGCGATACGGGTATCGTGCGTCAGGGTTTTAATGCGGGTGCGGGAAGAGAGTGAAGAAGCCGGCTCGTTAAAGGCAATGTGTCCATCGTTGCCCACGCCGCCCATGAACAGGTTAATTTTACCGAATGAGCGAATCTTCTCTTCGTACTGGCGACATTCTGCGTCAATATCTGGCGCATTGCCATTCAGAAGATTGATATTTTCTGGTTGGATATCAACGTGATCGAAAAAGTTGCGGTACATGAAGCTGTGGTAGCTTTCTGGATGCTCTTTTGGCAGACCCACGTATTCGTCCATATTGAACGTCACCACGTGCTTAAAACTAACCTGGCCCGCTTTGTGCATCTCAATCAGGTGCTTGTAAGCTTCCAGCGGTGTACCGCCGGTTGGCAGACCCAGCACGAAGGGACGTTCTGCGCTAGGCTTAAACGCGTTAATGCGGTTAACAATGTGGCGTGCAGCCCATTTACCCACCTGGGTAGGTGTGGCCAAAGGGATCAGTCTCATGTCTTCACCTCAATTAAGATTAGGAAAATGTTGTCGCCGATGCTGGTTTAGGTTGCTGCCATTAAGCGTAATCCGTTTAAGCGCAACTAGCAGGGAAAAGTGCGACTTGATATTTTTCATCATAAAATAAGTTTGTGGTGGTGGCTAGCATTTCGCAGTGATAAACGTCCATTATGGTGATTAAAGTCACAGTTACTGTGGTTTTAATTTGCGAGGCGAATTAATTTATCTTTACACTGCGCCTCGTGGTGAAAGATGTCATCAAGGTACCGAGCGTAGGGATAATAAAATCAACCCGCGCTACGGCAAAACGCCAGTCTCATAGGGGGAGAAAAAGGTGAGTATTTTAGGATATCTGCAAAAGGTCGGCCGCGCGCTTATGGTGCCGGTAGCGACACTGCCGGCAGCGGCAATCTTGATGGGGGTAGGGTATTGGATTGATCCAGATAGCTGGGGTGCAGGCAATGCGCTGGCAGCACTGTTGATCAAGTCTGGTTCCGCCATTATCGAAAACATGTCTGTGCTGTTTGCCATTGGTGTGGCTTACGGTATGTCGAAAGATAAAGATGGTGCAGCCGCGTTAACCGGCTTCGTTGGCTTCCTGGTGGTGACAACACTCTGTTCACCTGCCGCAGTAGCGATGATTCAGAAGATCCCGGTCGATCAGGTGCCTGCTGCCTTCGGCAAGATCAATAACCAGTTTGTGGGTATTCTGGTCGGTATTCTCTCCGCTGAAGTGTACAACCGCTTTAGCCATGTTGAGCTGCCCAAAGCGCTGTCGTTCTTCAGCGGACGCCGTTTGGTGCCGATTCTCGTCTCGTTCCTGATGATCGTCGTGGCGTTCATCCTGATGTACATCTGGCCAATCATCTTCGGCGGCCTGGTGAACTTCGGTGAGCACATTCAGAAAATGGGCTCAGTGGGCGCGGGCGTGTACGCCTTCTTTAACCGCTTGCTGATTCCGGTCGGTCTGCATCACGCACTGAACTCCGTGTTCTGGTTTGATGTGGCTGGCATTAACGATATTCCTAAGTTCCTCGGCGGTGCGCAATCTATCGCGAATGGCACAGGTATCCCGGGTATTACCGGTCGCTATCAGGCGGGCTTCTTCCCGATCATGATGTTTGGTCTGCCGGGTGCGGCATTGGCTATCTTCCACTGCGCACGTCCAGAAAACCGCGCTAAAGTTGGCGGTATCATGCTGGCTGCTGCGTTTGCTGCCTTCTTCACCGGTATCACTGAACCGCTGGAATTCTCCTTCATGTTCGTGGCGCCAGTGCTGTATGTGATCCATGCGGTATTGACCGGTATCTCCGTATTTATCGCCGCGAGCATGCACTGGATTGCTGGCTTCGGCTTCAGTGCCGGCTTAGTGGATATGGTGTTGTCAACGCGTAACCCGCTGGCGGTGAATTGGTGGATGCTGATCCCACAAGGCCTGGTGTTCTTCGCCATCTACTATGTGGTGTTCCGTTTCACTATTCAGAAATTCAATCTGATGACACCGGGTCGTGAATTGTCTGCGGGCGATGAAACTGACGGCTATGACGTCAACGTAGATCACAGCGGTAACGGTGAAAGCCAGACCGAATCACTGGCACGTCGTTACATTGCAGCCGTTGGCGGCTCCGATAACCTGACCAACATCGATGCCTGTATCACTCGTCTGCGTCTGAACGTGAAAGATTCTGCACAGGTGAATGATGGCGTGGCGAAACGTCTGGGTGCGTCGGGTGTGATTCGCCTGAACAAGCAGAGCGTGCAAGTGATCGTCGGCACGCAGGCTGAAATCATTGCCAGCGCGATGAAAACCGTGTTGAGCAAAGGTCCAGTGGCCGCTTCCGCCGCCGCATCAACTGCTGCACCCGTTGCGGCTAAACCACAGGCCGTTCTCAATACGGAAAAAGCGGTCATCGCTACGCTGGTGGCACCGGTAACCGGCGAGATTGTCGCCCTGGATGCCGTGCCAGATGAAGCTTTCGCCAGCAAAGCCGTGGGTGATGGTCTGGCAATCAAGCCAACCGACAAAACCGTGGTGGCACCGATTGCCGGTACCGTGGTGAAAATCTTCAACACCAACCATGCGTTCTGTCTGGAAGCGGCCAATGGCGTTGAGATCGTGGTGCACATGGGCCTGGACACCGTGGCGCTGGAAGGAAAAGGCTTCACACGTCTGGTGGAAGAGGGGGCAACCGTCAGCGCCGGTCAGCCGATTCTGGAGATGGATCTGGACTTCCTCAACGCCAACGCGCGTTCGATGATTAGCCCGGTGGTCGTCAGCAACAGCGATGATTTCGCTGGCCTGAATCTGCTGGCCAGCGGTTCGGTGGTTGCAGGCGTCACGCCGCTGTATGAAGTGAAAAACTAAGTCCTTGTGATTTAGCCAGAAGGCAGGAAGCAATTCCTGCCTTTTTTGTTTTAAAACGACCAACAAACGGTTGTTTCCCTCCTGCGCTTTGTGGATCATACTCCGTTACTTCGTGGTACAAATCACCCGCTATTGTTTTGAGGATTTTGAGATGAGTGAGGCTGAAGCCCGCCCAACGAACTTTATTCGTCAGATCATCGACGAAGATTTGGCGAGCGGTAAGCACAGCAGTGTGCATACCCGTTTCCCGCCTGAGCCCAATGGTTACCTGCATATTGGCCATGCGAAATCTATCTGCCTGAACTTTGGTATCGCTCAGGATTATCAAGGACAGTGCAACCTGCGTTTTGACGATACTAACCCGGTGAAAGAAGACCTGGAGTTCGTTGAATCCATCAAGCGTGACGTGCAATGGCTGGGCTTTGAGTGGAGCGGCAACATTCGTTACTCCTCAGACTATTTCGACCAACTGTTTAACTACGCCGTTGAGCTGATCAATAAAGGTCTGGCTTACGTTGATGAGTTGTCGGCAGAAGAGATCCGTGAATATCGCGGCACCCTGACGGCACCTGGCAAAAACAGCCCGTACCGCGATCGCAGCGTGGAAGAGAACCTCGCGCTGTTCCAGAAAATGCGTGATGGCGGTTTCGAGGAAGGTAAAGCTTGTCTGCGTGCCAAAATCGACATGGCTTCCAGCTTTATCGTGATGCGCGATCCGGTGCTATACCGCATTAAGTTTGCCGATCATCATCAGACCGGTGATAAGTGGTGCATCTACCCGATGTACGACTTTACCCACTGCATTTCGGATGCGATCGAAGGCATTACGCACTCACTGTGTACGCTGGAGTTCCAGGACAACCGTCGTCTATACGATTGGGTGCTGGACAACATCACCATTCCACAGCATCCGCGCCAGTACGAATTCTCGCGTCTGAATCTGGAATACGCGGTGATGTCGAAGCGTAAGCTGACGCAACTGGTCACCGAGAAAGTGGTGGAAGGCTGGGATGATCCGCGCATGCTGACCGTTTCAGGCCTGCGCCGTCGTGGTTACAGCGCAGCTTCAATTCGTGAGTTCTGCCGCCGCATCGGCGTGACTAAACAGGACAACATCGTTGAGATGGCCTCGCTGGAGTCTTGTATTCGTGACGATCTCAATGAGAACGCCCCGCGCGCGATGGCAGTACTCGACCCGCTGAAAGTGGTGATCGAAAATCTGCCAGCCGGTCATGAAGAAACGCTGACCATGCCTAATCATCCGAATAAACCGGAGATGGGTACGCGTGAAGTGCCGTTCAGCCGCGAAGTATGGATCGATCGTGCTGACTTCCGTGAAGAAGCTAACAAACAGTACAAGCGTCTGGTGCTGGGCAAAGAAGTGCGTCTGCGTAATGCCTATGTGATCCGCGCTGAGCGTGTGGCGAAAGATGAAGATGGCAATATCACCTGCATCTACGCCACCTGTGATGTAGACACGCTGAGTAAAGACCCAGCTGACGGCCGCAAAGTGAAAGGCGTGATTCATTGGGTTTCTGCGATTCACGCGCTGCCAGCGGAGTTCCGTCTGTATGACCGCTTGTTCAGCGTGCCAAATCCGGCAGCAGCAGAAGACTTCCTGACCACCATCAACCCGAACTCGCTGGAAATCAAACAGGGCTTCGTCGAGTCAGGTCTGCGCGATGCAGCGGTAACTGCTGCGTATCAGTTTGAACGTGAAGGCTACTTCTGTGCTGATAGCGTCTACTCGCAGCCAGGCAAGCCGGTATTTAACCGTACGGTGGGATTACGCGATACCTTCGCGAAAATTGGCGAGTAATATCCTTCGTCGATAGCACAATATGATCATGAAAGGGCGAGCAATCGCCCTTTTTTATTGCCTGTAATTCGTCACGGGCAATCAATTATGCTAATGGCGGCAACCGGTGCTTATTGTCTCATTTTGCGACAATTCTGACTTTAGCAAAATTAACCCATTTGCGAGTGTGAAAAATTGTATTTCAGGTAGGCTATGCGCTCTCAACAAAGCTCTGCGGGTTATCAAAGGAAAAAAAATGACGAGTCTCGCCCTGGAAGCTAAGCATAGCGTGGTGGTATTACATCAGCTTATTGAACGTGTTTTTAACCAGGTAGAAGGCAGTGATGACAGCATGGAACTGCTTTTGTCACACTTTCACCCGGATTTCAAAATGGTCACGCCGCTGGGTAAGCAGTTGGATCTGAATGAAACCGAAGTGCTGTTTCGCAAACTGCACGGCCAGCGGGAAGGTCTGCGCATTGCCACCAGTGAGCATGCCATCATTTCGCAGCAGAGCCAGGAAGTGACGATCCAGTATCGTGAACTGCAAATGCTGAACGGCACCAACCAAACGCGCATCTCTTTGGCCGTATTGGATTGCAGCACGACCATTCCTCGCTGGCGCTATCTGCACGAAACCTTTATCGCCTGATTACAGGCATAAAAAAACCGGTGACAGGCACCGGTTTTTTTATACTGCATAGCACACTCAATTACTTATCGTGGAGCGTATCGTCTTCGCGGCAGTCTCCCAACGCACAGTGACCATACAGGTACAGGCTGTGGTTGCTGAGTTTGATGCCATGGCGAGTGGCAATTTCACGCTGACGCGTTTCGATTGATTCATCGCTGAATTCGATCACTTTGCCACAATCCAGGCAGATTAAGTGGTCATGGTGATGTTGCTGAGTCAGTTCGAATACGGATTTGCCGCCTTCGAAGTTATGACGGGTGACGATACCCGCGTCATCAAACTGGTTAAGAACGCGATATACCGTTGCCAGGCCAATCTCTTCGCCCATATCGATCAGGCGCTTATACAAATCTTCCGCACTGACGTGATGGGACTCGGGGCCAGGTCCCTGAAGCACTTCCAAAATTTTCAATCTTGGCAGAGTGACTTTCAGGCCAGCCTTCTTCAATGCGGAGTTGTTGTCAGTCATTCGGATATTGTCCTGTTACTTTGCATGTCACTTACGGCGCAGGGGCCTTGAATGTTTAGGTCACGCGTATTCTCATTTGCGTCTCATTATAGAACTCAAGCAGTGAAATGAAAACCGGGGTATCGCGCAAATCAACAAAAGTCGTAAGGATAAACATCGCCTACGTCAGCGCGGAACGGTGTGGTTTGGGTTTCCATTTCACTCAGCCTCAGTCAACAATCAGAGGAATAAGCGGATGACCATTGCGGGTATTCTACAGATTTGCGGGGAAAAGTTAAAAAACCGTAGCTATTATTTTTATAGGAAATTCCTTTGTCCCAATGTGAGCCAGCGCTCACATTGGGGAGGCGAGGCATCAGGCTTCGATGATCTCTTTTAACTGCAGCTCATCAAAAATCTGTTTCACCCAGGCATCAACACGTTCGTTGGTCAGCTCAGGTTGACGGTCTTCGTCAATCGCCAGGCCGAGGAAGTGTTTGTCATCTGCCAGACCTTTTGAGGCTTCAAAATGATAGCCCTCAGTCGGCCAGTGGCCCACAATCACCGCGCCGTTTGGTTCAATGATGTCGCGAATCGTTCCCATCGCATCACAGAAATACTCTGCATAGTCTTCCTGGTCGCCACAACCAAACAGCGCCACCAGTTTGCCATTAAAGTCGATCTCTTCCAGCGTAGGGAAAAAGTCATCCCAGTCACACTGTGCTTCGCCGTAATACCAGGTAGGAATACCCAGCAGCAGGATGTCGAACGCTGCGAGATCTTCTTTGGTGCTCTTAGCAATGTCATGCACTTCGGCGACATCTTTACCCAGTTGTTTCTGGATCATTTTTGCAATGTTTTCAGTGTTGCCGGTATCGCTGCCGAAGAAAATGCCTACGATTGCCATGGGTTAAGTAACCTCTTAAAGCCTGATTGTGAAAGTAAGTCAATTGACTGCACATGTTAGCGAATGATAGCAGACCGTTGAAAAGGGCGGAACGAGTAAAGCCTGAACTTTGTGTTCCTGCGTGCGGTCAACGCGCTAAGACAGTTTGAGTTGCGCCAGCAGCATTTGTTCAATCAATTCGCTGCGGCTGATATTTTGTTGCTCGGCCAGCGTGTTCAAAGCGTCTACCGCCTCGCTGGACATTTTCAGCTCAACACGACGCAGCCCTCGCACTTTATCGCGCTTGAGCTGGTTACGTTTGTTGATACGCAACTGTTCGTCACGTGTCAGCAGGCTGGTTTTGGGTCGACCAGGACGCCGCTCGTCTGCAAAAAGATCAAGCGTGGTACGGTCTGTCTGTTCTTTTGCCATGATTTGTGAAACTGAGTGGGCGCGAACGGCGGAAAGGCGCTGCGCGATTTATACATTATCGGCCCGACCGCGGCGAAAAAATCATCCGCGGCAAATTTTTAGCGCGACATCATACTCCAGCGCCATCCGCGACGCCAACCCTAAACCGCATACGGCAAGCTTTTGCTTTTACAGGTTAAAAAAGCGACGAACTGCGCGCAAAACCGCATCAGGTTTTTCGGCATGGACCCAATGACCGGCCCCGCTAATCACGTGTGCGTGTGCCTGCGGGAACTGACGCAGCAGTGCATTGCGATGCTGATTGTCGAGGTAAGGAGAATCGCCACCGCGAATAAACAATGCGGGATGTGGCCAGGCGGGAACCTCTTCCCAGCCAGAAATCGTGGTGTAATTGTCCCACAGCACCGGCACGTTAAAGCGCCACTCGCCCTCGACAAAGGACTTGAGGATAAACTGAATCACCCCCTCTTCGGCGACATGCTGGCGCATCACCTCGGCCGCCTCACTGCGACGCGTCACACCCGCAGCGGTGACGGCGCGAATACCGGCAAAGATTTCATCGTGGCGGCGGGTTTGGTAATCCACGGGCGCGATATCGATCAGCACCATCTTCTCAATACGCTCGGGGGCCACAGCACTCAGTGCCATGGCGATCTTACCGCCCATCGAGTGGCCTATCACGCCAGCGCGTTCAATCTGGTGTGCATCCAGCGTCTCCACGATATCTTGCGCCATGGCGTGATAATTCATCACCTCACTGCGCTCAGATAAACCATGGTTGCGTACGTCTACTTGCAACGTGGGGCGAGCATCCCGTACGCCGCGTGCCAGCACGCCAAGGTTATCCAGGCTGCCAAACAGGCCATGAATTAACAGAATCGGGGACGCTTCAGGGGGAGATTGTTCAGTTTGCAGACGGGCGTTCAAAATCATGGCTAAAGTTCTTACGGTTGTGACCTTGGCTTAGGGTATCATGAATTCACCTGTCCAGGAGCCAGCCGGCCAGGCATTAGGGCATATTCCGACTTTTGCCCTGAAACGACGCCAGCGCTATCGGCTGCCACGGATTTAACTTTATAATCCTTATGTTAGAGCCCGCTCACGTTTTGCACAGCTCGATTTTGCTAAGGCCGTTGCAATAATGCGTGGTTCTGTCATTTGCCAGAATTGTACGGAATAAGATGAAAACGATTGAAGTTGACGAAGAACTCTACCGTTATATTGCCAGCCACACGCAGCACATTGGTGAAAGCGCCTCCGATATTTTGCGCCGCATGCTGAAGTTTACCGCGGGCCAGAGCGCACCGACTGCATCTGTCGCTGCGGCTTCGGCTTCGGTCAAGGAAGCGCAGCCAGTGCGCAGCGAAGCGCGTCCTCAGGATCGCGTACGCGCCGTGCGTGAACTGCTGCTCTCCGATGAGTATGCCGAGCAGAATAAGGCGGTTAATCGCTTTATGCTGGTACTGTCAACGCTCTATCGTCTTGATCCAGCAGCATTTGCTGAAGCCACTGCCTCGCTGCAGGGCCGCACTCGCGTCTATTTTGCGGGTGACGAGCACACACTGCTGCAAAATGGCACCCATACTAAGCCGAAGCACGTTCCCGGCACACCGTACTGGGTGATCACCAATACCAATACAGGCCGCAAATGCAGCATGGTGGAACACATCATGCTGGCTATGCAGTTCCCACAGGAACTGACAGAGAAAGTTCGCGGCACCATTTAAACTGAAGCGTCAGGGAGAAGCGCCAATGGCCAATCACCCCCGTGCCGGGCAGCCTGCCCAGCAGAGCGATTTGATTAACGTTGCACAATTAACCTCGCAGTATTACGTCCTGAAGCCAGATGCGGCTAACCCGGACCATGCGGTGAAATTTGGCACTTCTGGCCACCGCGGCAGCGCGGGACGCCAAAGCTTCAATGAAGTGCACATTCTGGCGATTGCGCAAGCCATCGCAGAAGAGCGCAAAAAGAATGGCATCACCGGTCCGTGCTACGTGGGTAAAGATACTCACGCACTGTCTGAGCCGGCGATTCTGTCGGTGCTGGAAGTGCTGGCGGCGAACGGAGTGGATGTGATCGTGCAGCAGGATAATGGCTACACGCCAACGCCAGCGATCTCCAATGCCATTCTGGAACACAACAAGCGTGGTGGTGCGCAGGCGGATGGTATCGTCATTACGCCTTCGCACAACCCGCCAGAAGACGGTGGCATCAAGTACAACCCACCCAACGGTGGCCCGGCTGATACCAACGTCACCAAAGTGGTGGAAGATCGCGCTAATCAGCTGATCAAAGGTGAGCTGAAAGACGTGAAGCGTCTGCCACTGGATCAGGCTTGGGCAAGCGGCCATATCGTTGAGCAGGATCTGATTCAGCCTTATGTGGAAGGTCTGGCTGAGGTCATTGACTTCCCGGCAATCCAGAAAGCGGGCCTGAAAATTGGCGTTGATCCATTAGGTGGCTCTGGTATCGCTTACTGGCAGCGTATTGCTGAGCACTATAAGCTGGATCTGACCATTGTTAATGATGCGGTCGATCAGACCTTCCGTTTCATGCATCTGGATAAAGATGGCGTGGTGCGTATGGATTGCTCGTCTGAGTGCGCAATGGCCGGTCTGCTGGCGTACAAAGATAAGTTCGATCTGGCGTTTGGTAACGACCCGGATTACGACCGTCACGGCATCGTCACGCCTGCTGGCCTGATGAACCCGAACCACTATCTGGCGGTAGCGATCAACTACCTGTTCCAGCATCGCCCGCAGTGGGGCAAAGATGTGGCGGTGGGTAAAACCTTGGTCTCCAGCGCAATGATTGACCGCGTGGTCAACGACATCGGTCGCAAGCTGGTTGAAGTGCCAGTCGGCTTCAAATGGTTTGTTGATGGTCTGTTTGATGGCAGTTTCGGTTTCGGCGGCGAAGAGAGCGCGGGTGCTTCCTTCCTGCGCTTCGATGGCTCAGCATGGTCAACCGATAAAGACGGCATCATCCTGTGCCTGTTGGCTGCAGAGATCACTGCAGTGACCGGCAAGAACCCGCAGCAGCACTATGACGAACTGGCAGAGCGCTTTGGTGCGCCGAGCTATAACCGTCTGCAGGCGCCGGCGACCTCTGCACAAAAAGCGGCACTGTCTAAGCTGTCACCAGAAATGGTGAGTGCTGACACGCTGGCGGGCGATCCGATTACTGCACGTCTGACCGCTGCACCGGGTAACGGCGCATCAATCGGCGGTCTGAAAGTGATGACAGAGAACGGCTGGTTTGCAGCGCGCCCGTCAGGCACCGAAGACGCCTACAAAATCTACTGTGAAAGCTTCCTTGGCGCTGAGCATCGCCAGCAGATCGAGAAAGAAGCCGTAGAGATTGTCAGCGAAGTGCTGAAAAACGCGTAATTAAACGTCGAGGCGCGCTATGTGCGCCTCTTCACGCGTGTTCCATAGAGCGACCCACGTGACAACATGGGTCGTTTTTTTATGGCATAAACCGATAGCCGATACCGGTTTCGGTCAGCAGATGGCTGGGTTGGGTGGGATTGCTTTCCAGCTTCTGACGAAGATGTCCCATATAAATGCGCAGATAGTGGCTGTGCTCCACCGCATTCGGCCCCCACACCTGATTCAGCAACTGACGCTGCGTCAGCACTTTTCCGGCATTGTTCAGCAACAAACTCAGCAGGCGAAACTCGGTGGGCGTCAGGTGAATTTCCTGTTCGTTACGTAGCACGCGGCGCGCGGCCAGATCGACACTCACTTCACCAAATTTCACGATCGGCTCAGGCTGGCTGCTTTGATGGCGACGTAACGCCACGCGCACGCGGGCCAGCAGCTCGCCAATACCAAACGGCTTGGTCAGATAATCATCGGCACCGGCATCCAGTGCATCGATTTTGTCCTGCTCATCACTGCGCGCAGACAGCACAATCACCGGCATGCTGCTCCACTGGCGCACTTCACGGATAAAGTCGTTGCCGTCGCCATCCGGCAGCCCAAGATCGAGGATCACTAAATCCGGCTTTCGTGTCGCTGCTTCAATCAACCCGCGCTGTAATTGCTCCGCTTCCACAATTTTCAGACCTTCGCTTTCCAGCGCCAGGCGCACGAAACGGCGAATCTCTTTTTCATCTTCAACAATCAAGATGGTCGTCACGCTGACTCCTGCCACAGGTAAAGTTAACACGGCACTTTACCAAGAATTGGTCACCGCGTCCGTCATGATGTTTGTAACCTCGCGAGATCTCTATGTTTACAATTATGTAACTTACTTTCAGCTTAAGCCGAAAAGCACAAAAAAAGACCAAAATTAGTGGTCGGATGAGTAGTAAAATTACACAACCAGGCGTAATATCTGAGGCAGATCACATTTCAACGCAAAAATTACCCCAGGAGGCAATCATGTATCAGGCATATCCACTCTATAAAATCGTGTTGCGCCGTGTGCTGGCGGTATTGGTTGGCATACTTGCCTTGCCCGTCATGCTGTTCCGCCAGGATCGCGCTCGTTTCTACAGCTATCTGCACCGCATTTGGTGTAAGACCAGCACCAAGCCAGTCTGGCTGGCGCAGACAGAAGCGATAGGCAGCATCCACTGGTAATTGCTCTCTCGACCCTCTAAGAACCCGGCAGCTTCAATCAAGCGCCGGGTTTTTTTATTCTAAACTTTATCTCTATTCCCCGGTTACCCGCTGTTATCCCTCGCCGTTTCAGCTACACTTAAACCTCTACAAGATTTTGGAGGTTGTACAAGTATGAGCGAAAAAATTCCTGTCGGTATTAGTGCTTGCCTGCTCGGGGATAAGGTCCGTTTTGACGGTGGCCACAAGCGTTTCGCTTTTGCAACTGAAGAACTGACTCCCTTTATCCGCTTTGAACCGGTGTGTCCGGAAATGGCAATTGGCTTGCCCACGCCGCGTCCCGCACTGCGTCTGGTCAAAGAGTCGGATGATCAAATCCATCTTTGCTTCAGTAAAGATGGCGGGCAAGAGGTGACCGATGAGATGGAGCGCTGGTCGGCCGATCGCGTGAAATCCCTGCATCACCTTTGCGGCTATATTCTCTGCGCAAAATCACCCAGCTGCGGTCTTGAGCGCGTGCGCGTCTATCAGCCCGATACCAATGACAATCGCAAAGCGGGCACCGGCGTTTTCACTGCCTTTTTGCAAAAAGAGATGCCATGGCTGCCTTTAGAGGAAGATGGCCGTTTGCATGATGATGCTATCCGCGAAAACTTTATGGGCCGCGTATATGCGCTGCATGAGTTCAATGAAATGTGGCGCAGCGGTTTAACCCGCCACAAGCTGATCGCCTTCCACAGTCGATACAAGTTGCTGCTGCTGTCGCATGCGCAGGATGAGTATCGCGAAATGGGACGCTTTGTGGCCGCGATGGAGCAGTGGGATTCGTTGGATGATTACGCCTATGAATACCGGATTCGCCTGATGCATTTGATGTCTCATCAAGCTTCGCGTCGTAATCACACCAATGTGCTGATGCATGTGCAGGGCTACTTCCGCCCGCAGTTGTCGTCACCGCAGCGTCAGGAGCTGGCACAGCTAATCGATCGTTATCGCACTGGCGTCCAGCCACTGTTGGTTCCCATCACCATGCTGAAACATTACATGGCGGAGTACCCGCATCCGTGGCTGGCGCAGCAGCGTTACTTTGATCCCTACCCGGAAGCGCTGCGTCTGCGCTACGGTCAATAATTTCGGAGCATTATGACCACCCACTTAGTCTGGTTGCGAAACGATCTACGCATCAATGACAACACTGCGCTGGCTGCCGCTTGCCGCGACAGCCATGCCAGGGTGCTGGCGCTGTTTATTGCCACGCCTAAACAGTGGCAGCAACACCATATGGCACCCAAACAGGCGGCTTTTATTCACCATAATCTGTGTTCGTTGCAAGACTCACTGGCCGAGCGCGGCATTCAATTGCATTACCATCAGTGCGACGACTTTGCCGCATCGGTGGATTATCTGAGTGAGTTTTGCGACCAGCATCAGGTGGATGAGCTTTATTACAACTATCAGTACGAGATAAATGAGCGCGAACGTGATGCTGCAGCTGAAAAGCGTCTCGATGCTCAGGGCGTGATTTGCCAGGGCTTCGATGACAGCCTGTTATTGCCGCCTGGCAGCGTGCAGACCGGCAATCAAACCATGTTCAAAGTCTTCACGCCGTTCAGCCGGGCCTTTGTCCGTCGACTGCATCAGGGATTACCGGAGTGTCATCATGCACCGAAAGCGCGCCATGATGCTCCGATCAGTGCGGGTAAGAAAATCCCTGCTTTTGATTATCCGCAGGAAGATTTCGATGCATTGCTGTTTCCCGCTGGGGAAGAGGCAGCGCTGAAGCAATTGCGCCATTTCGGCAAACAATCGGTGCAGCACTATCCCGACGTACGCGATTTGCCGGCACTGGATGGTACCAGCCGCTTATCTCCCTATCTGGCGATTGGTGTGCTGTCCCCGCGCCAATGTTTGCATCGTATTCTGAAAGAACACCCAGATGCACTGAATGAGGGTAAAGCCTTTACCTGGCTGAATGAACTGATCTGGCGCGAGTTTTACCGTCATCTGATGGTGGCCTTTCCAGCGTTGTGCAAGCACCAGCCGTTTGTGGAGTGGACGCGCAACGTCAGCTGGCAGAAAAACGAGGCGCATCTCACCGCGTGGCAGCAGGGCAAAACCGGCTATCCCATCGTCGATGCGGCGATGCGTCAACTTAACACCCTGGGCTGGATGCATAACCGTCTGCGCATGATCGTTGCCAGCTTCCTGGTGAAAGATCTGCTGATCGACTGGCATGACGGTGAACGCTACTTCATGCAGCAACTGATCGATGGCGATCTGGCGGCCAACAACGGCGGCTGGCAGTGGGCGGCTTCCACCGGCACCGATGCGGCACCTTATTTCCGTATTTTTAATCCCACTACCCAGGGTGAACGCTTCGACGAAAAAGGCGAATTTATCCGCCAGTGGCTGCCAGAGCTGAAAGACGTGCCAGAGAGTGACATTCATCAACCGCAGGTTTGGGCGCAGAAAAATAACAAGAAACTCGATTATCCCGCGCCAATCGTGGAACATAAGGACGCACGTAAAAAGACACTAGACGCCTTCGAGCGCGCGCGCAGCGCGGCCTGAGGCGCTCAGGGAGCCGTACTAAATGAATCATGTCGAGTTAGAACACATTGTTAATCAGCAGCTGAACACCAGCGCCTTCAGTGACTATGCGCCCAATGGTTTGCAGGTTGAGGGTCGCGCGGAAGTGAAAACTGTCATCACGGGCGTGACCGCCTGTCAGGCGCTGCTGGATGAAGCGGTCAAGCGCAATGCTGACGCTGTTCTGGTCCATCATGGGTATTTCTGGAAAAGCGAATCGCCGCTGATTAAAGGAATGAAACGCCAGCGTCTGCATACGCTGCTGGTCAATGATATCAACCTGTATGGCTGGCACCTGCCGCTCGATGCACATCCACAGCTCGGCAACAATGCACAGCTGGCAAAGTTATTTGATATTGAAGTGAAAGGGGAAATTCAGCCGCTGGTGCCGTGGGGCGAATTGACTGAACCGTTGAGCGGTGAAGCGTTGGCGGCGAAAATCGCCGAACGTTTAGGCCGAAAACCGTTGCACTGCGGTGACAATGCCCCGGCACTGATCAAACGCGTCGCCTGGTGCAGTGGTGGCGGACAGGGCTTTATCGATAGCGCGGCTGCTTTTGGTGTAGATGCGTTTATCACGGGCGAAGTTTCTGAGCAAACCATTCACAGCGCACGTGAACAAGGCCTGCACTTTTTCGCCGCCGGGCATCATGCCACCGAGCGCGCTGGTATCAAGGCGCTGGGCGAATGGCTGGCGCAGAGCTATGGCCTCGACGTAACCTTTATTGATATCGACAATCCTGCCTGATTTATCTCTCTCCGCGTCCTTAACCCACGTTAAGGACGCAAATCTGTTGACACATCTCTGTCACTTTCGCATAACTTATTGACTTTCATTATAAGCAAAGCGATTTGTGGACATTTTTTGTCCGCGTTAATCATGACCGGGAGGTGGGTTTTGCAACGAGCACGTTGTTATCTACTGGGTGAGCGAGCGGTGGTGCTGGAACTGGAACCCCCCGTTTCACTCGCCAGCCAGCAGCGCATCTGGGGACTGTGCCAGCGCCTGCAGCACAATGAACAGGTTCAGGAAGTGATTCCGGGGATGAATAACCTGACGCTGCTACTGCGCGATCCGCAATTGAATGCACTAGATGCCATCGAGCGTTTACAGCGCTGGTGGGAAGAGAGCGAAGAACAGATTCCTGAATCGCGCCGGGTGGAAATTCCGGTGGTGTATGGCGGTGCGGGTGGTCCCGATCTGCAGGTGGTGGCAGATGGCGCCAGCATGACGCCAAAGCAGGTGGTTGAACTGCACAGCAGTATTGAATACGTGGTCTATTTCATCGGCTTCCAGCCTGGTTTTCCCTATCTCGGCGGCTTGGATGAACGTCTGCACACGCCGCGCCGTGCTGAACCGCGAGTTATCGTTCCCAGTGGATCAGTCGGCATCGGAGGCAGTCAGACGGGCATCTACCCATTGGCCGCACCTGGCGGTTGGCAGCTAATTGGCCATACCCCCGTCAGCCTGTTTGACCCCTTACAACACCCGCCGACACTGCTGCGCCCCGGTGACAGCGTGCGTTTTGTGCCGCAACAGGAGGGCGTATGTTAAACATTCTACGCGCCGGATTGATGACCTCGATTCAGGATCAGGGTCGTACCGGCTGGCGGCAATATGGCATTAGCGTTAGCGGCGCTCTCGATCAACCCTCGATGCGCACCGCCAATATGCTGGTGGGCAACCCGGAAGAGAGCGCGGTATTAGAGATTGTGCTCGGCCAGTTCAAAGCGGAATTCAAACGTGACGGCTGGTTTGCGCTGACCGGTGCCGGCTGTAATGCCGATCTGGATGGCAAACCGGTGTGGACTGGCTGGCGACTGCCGGTGAAAAAAGGTCAGGTGCTGTCCCTGGCGATGCCGGTGCGCGGTATGCGCAGTTATCTGGCGGTCAATGGCGGTTTCGCCATTGATGAGATGCTCGGTTCACACAGTACCGATCTCAAAGCGGCTTTTGGCGGTTTCCAGGGCCGTAAGCTGCAGGATGGCGATCAGCTGCCGTTGGGCAAACCCTCGCGCACCTTCAAAGGCAAAGCGGGCGTACGCCAGCTGTTATGGGGCAACCGCATTCGCGCCTTACCGGGCCCGGAGTATAACGAGTTCACCCGCGAAGCCCAGGAAGGTTTCTGGCGCAGCCCGTGGAAGCTCAGCCCGCAGAGCAATCGTATGGGTTACCGCATGCAGGGGCGTCAATTGCAGCGTAAAGCCACGCGTGATTTGTTGTCACATGGGTTAGTGCCCGGCGTGGTGCAGGTGCCGCCTAACGGTCAACCGATTGTGCTGATGGCCGATGCACAAACTACGGGCGGCTATCCGCGTATCGCCTGTGTTATCGAAGCTGACCTGTATCAACTGGCGCAGATTCGCCTCGGTGAGCCGATTCACTTTATCCATTGCACACTAGAAGAAGCGCTGCTGGCGAAACAACATCAGCAACGCTCCTTCGACCAAATAGCCTGGGGGCTTGCACATGAAGATTGATCTTAATGCTGACCTGGGCGAAGGCAGCGCCAGCGATCAGGAACTGCTGACGCTGGTGAGTTCGGCCAACATCGCCTGTGGTTTTCACGCTGGTGATGCGCAAACCATGCTGCAATCGGTGCGCTGGGCCAAAGCCTCGGGTGTGGCGATTGGTGCCCATCCCAGCTTCCCGGATCGCGAAAACTTTGGTCGCACCGCGATGCAGCTGCCACCGGAAACGGTGTATGCGCAGATGATCTATCAGATCGGCGCGCTGAAGAGCATCGCCGAAAGTGAAGGTGAGCGTTTAGTGCATGTGAAGCCACACGGCATGCTGTACAACCAGGCCGCGGCGGACGCAACGCTCGCTGATGCAATTGCCCGCGCGGTGAAAGCGATCGATCCCGCATTGATTCTGGTCGGTCTGGCGGGCAGTGCTTCCATCAAGGCGGCTGCGCATCATGGCTTGCGCACGCGGGAAGAGGTGTTCGCCGACCGTGGCTATCTGGCAACCGGCGCACTGGTGCCGCGCAGCCAGCCGGGCGCGATGATTGAAGAAGCCGAACAGGCGCTGGCGCAAACGCTCACCATGGTGCAGCAGCGTCAGGTGCAGAGTATCAGCGGTGAATGGGTGCCGGTGAATGCAGAAACCGTGTGTCTGCATGGCGATGGTGCTCACGCGCTGCAATTCGCGCGTACGCTGCGTGCGGCTTTTGCTACCCAGCAAATTACTGTGACCAGCGCATAACAAATAACAACTCGCCCGATCTGTATCGGGCTTTTTATTTCTGATGAGGGGAAAAACATGGATAACGTGGTCAATCTCTGGCCGTTACTCGGCATTGCCGCCATCGTTCTGGGATTCGTGTTGCGCTTTAACCCAGTGCTGGTGGTGATTGTCGCCGGGTTTGTCACCGGCCTGGCCGCGCATATGCCGCTGGCCGATATTCTTGAAAAGCTCGGTGCCGGCTTCCTGAACACCCGCAACCTGCCGCTGATTTTGCTGCTGCCGCTGGCGGTTATCGGTTTGCTGGAGCGTCATGGCCTGAAAGAGCGTGCACAAAGCTGGATCGCGCAGATCAAAACCGCGACGGCGGGACGTTTACTGATCGTCTACTTGTTCGTACGCGAAATCACCGCCGCACTCGGTTTGACCAGTCTCGGTGGTCATCCACAGATGGTGCGTCCTCTGCTGGCTCCGATGGCGGAAGGCGCCACTGAAAACCGCTATGGCGAAGTACCCGATGAAGTGCGCCATCGCCTGCGCGCTATGTCGGCAGCCACTGATAACGTTGGCCTGTTCTTTGGTGAAGATATCTTTGTCGCCTTTGGTGCCATCATCTTTATGCATAACTTTATGCAGGAGTCGGCGGGTATTAGCACCGAGCCACTGCATATCGCCTTGTGGGGCATTCCGACCGCGCTCTGTGCCTTCCTGATCCATTCAGCGCGTCTGGTGCGTCTTGACCGCCAGCTGGCGCGTGAACTGGGTGCCATTAATCAGCAGGCGCTGAACGCCAAAGGAGGGAAGTAATGTTCCAGCAACAATATTTGATGTGGCTGGCAGGGGTGATCCTGCTCGTCGTGGCGGTGCTCTCCTGGCGTGATGCGGCTAACCCAAGACGCTTTACCACGGGTTTATTCTGGGCCCTGTATGGCCTGATGTTCCTGATTGGTGATGGCGCCTATCAACTGATGGGGCAATGGGCAGGCGATGCCGCTGCGGGTAAACGCATGCTGCACATTGGCGTCGGCATTGCGGTGGTGTTGATGGCGTTAATTGCCGGTTTCGGCGGCGTGCGTCTCGGCAGCTATCATCAGCGCAGCGATCAGCAGAAGCGCGAAAGTGCGCAGCGTCTGCGCAACAAGCTGTTCCTGCCCGCGCTGGCGATTCCAGTGGTGACCGTGATTGGCGTGCTGGCGTTTAACAATATCCCCGGCTTGCAGGATGCGGTTTTTGGCCCCGGCAACCATTCAACTCTAGTGACGCTGTTCTCGATGATGGTCGGCTGCGTGCTGGGCTGGATCATCGCGCTGCAAATCACCCATGAAAAACCTCTGCAGTCGATGCAGGAGACCCGTCGCTTGCTGGATGCGGTTGGTTGGGCGTTTATTCTGCCGCAGATTCTCGCCACTCTGGGTCTGTTGTTCACCAGTGCGGGCGTCGGCACCGCGATTTCACATCTCACCGAGCAGTATCTGGCGGTGGATAATCGTCTGATTGCGGTCGCGGTATATGCCATTGGTATGGCGCTGCTGACCATGGTGATGGGCAATGCGTTTGCCGCCTTCCCGATTGTCACGGCGGGTATTGGCATTCCTATTCTGGTGCTGCAACACGGCGGCAATCCGGCGGTGATGGCGGCGATTGGTATGTTCTCTGGTTATTGCGGCACCCTGATGACGCCAATGGCGGCGAACTTTAATATCGTGCCCGCACGGTTACTGGAGTTACCGGATCGAAACGGCGTGATCAAAGCTCAGGTGCCAACCGGTGTGCTACTGTTATTGGTCAATGTCTTCCTGCTCTACTTCCTGATGTTCTTGTGAGGTCACAATGAAAACGGTGTTAATGACGGCGTTTGAGCCTTTTGGCGGTGAAACCATTAACCCTTCGTGGGAAGCGGTGCGCAGTTTTGACGGCAAAGAGATTGCCGGAGCCCGCATTGTGGTGCGCCAGCTGCCGGTGGTGTTTGCCACCTGCGGCAAAGTGCTCACGCAAGCGCTGGAAGAGATTCAGCCTGACCGCGTGTTGTGTGTGGGCCAGGCCGGTGGGCGCGTTGATATCACCGTCGAACGCGTGGCGATTAACGTGGATGATGCGCGTATTCCAGACAACGATCAGCAGCAGCCTATCGATCAGCCGATTGTGGCGGGCGGCCCCGATGCGTACTTCTCCACGTTACCGATTAAAGCGATGGTTGCGGCACTGCGTGAGGTCGGCGTGCCGGCCTCGGTATCGCAAACGGCGGGCACCTTTACCTGCAATAACGTGATGTACAGCCTGCTGCACTGGCTGAAAACCACCAACAGTCCGGCACGGGGAGGCTTTATCCATATCCCCTATATGCCGGAGCAGGCGGTAAACCACCCTGGCGTGGCGAGTATGGCGACGGCCAGCGTGATTCTGGCGCTGGAAACCTCACTTCAGGTGATTTTAAGCACTGACACTGACATTCGCGTGGTCGGTGGCGCAACGCATTAACAGGAGAAGGTATGCCTGAAGGACCGGAGATCCGCCGCGCGGCGGATCAACTGGCAACCGCGATGGAAGGCAAGCCGCTCACTGATGTGTGGTTTGCCTTTCCTGAACTGAAAACCTACGAACCGTCATTAATGGGTGAAACCATTACGGCCTTTGAAACGCGGGGCAAAGCGCTGCTGACGCACTTCTCTAATGGATTAATCCTCTACAGCCATAATCAACTCTACGGCGTGTGGCGCGTAGTGCCGACCGGTACTGAACCCAATACATCGCGTCAGTTGCGTGTGCGGCTGGCCAATGCCGATCAAACCATCCTGCTCTACAGTGCCTCGGATATTGAACTGCTCAATGCGGATACCGTCGGCGCACATCCCTTTCTGCAGCGCGTGGGGCCCGACGTGCTGGATGCCACCTTAACCGTGGCAGAGGTTCGCGAGCGGCTGTTATCGCCACGTTTTCATCGTCGGCAGTTTAGCGGACTGTTGCTGGATCAGGCGTTTCTGGCGGGATTGGGTAACTATCTGCGGGTAGAAATCTTATGGCATGCCGGATTGCTGGCGTCGCATCGGGCGCAGGATCTCACTGAGGCACAACTCAATGCTTTGAGTGAGGCGATGCTGGCGGTGCCGCGTTTGTCCTATCAGATGCGTGGCAGCATGAAAAAGTATCACGAAGAGGCGGCGTTTCGTTTCGAGGTGTTTCATCGGCAAGGCAAAAAGTGTCGGCGGTGCGATGAAGTGATTGAGAAAGGCGTACTGTCATCGCGGCCGTTTTACTGGTGTCCAGGATGCCAGAAATGAGAAGGGCGGGATAACCCGCCCTCTGTTTTATTTCTTCAGCGCCGAAGTAAATGGACGCTCGGTATAACCGGTGTACAGCTGACGCGGACGCGCAATCTTCATGCCTTCGTCGTGCATCTCTTTCCAGTGTGCAATCCAGCCTACGGTACGTGCCATCGCGAAGATCACCGTAAACATAGAAGAAGGAATGCCCATCGCTTTCAGAATAATGCCAGAGTAGAAATCGACGTTTGGATAGAGTTTACGCTCGATGAAGTACGGGTCGTTCAGTGCGATGTGTTCCAGCTCCATCGCCACTTCCAGCAGGTCATCTTTCATACCCAGCTCGTTCAGCACTTCGTGGCAGGTGTCGCGCATCACGGTGGCACGTGGATCGTAGTTTTTGTAAACGCGGTGACCGAAGCCCATCAGACGGAACGAATCGTTCTTGTCTTTCGCACGTTTAACAAACTCTGGAATGTGCTCAACGGTGCTGATCTCTTCCAGCATGCGCAGGGTCGCTTCGTTGGCGCCGCCGTGTGCCGGTCCCCACAGAGAGGCGATACCGGCCGCGATACAGGCAAACGGGTTGGCGCCAGATGAACCTGCAGTACGCACGGTAGAAGTCGAGGCATTCTGCTCATGGTCAGCATGCAGAATCAGAATACGGTCCATGGCGCGCTCGAGTATTGGGTTCACTTTGTACTCTTCGCACGGCGTGGCGAACATCATGTGCAGGAAGTTACCGGCATACGACAGGTCGTTGCGTGGATAGACAAACGGCTGACCGATCGAATATTTGTAGCACATCGCCGCCATGGTCGGCATTTTCGACAGCAGGCGGAACGCAGCGATTTCGCGATGGCGCTCAAGGTTAACGTCTAATGAATCGTGATAAAACGCGGCCAGCGCGCCCGTTACCCCACACATCACAGCCATTGGATGTGAATCGCGGCGGAAGCCGTGGAACAGTCGGGTGATTTGCTCGTGGATCATGGTGTGACGGGTAACGGTGGTGCGGAACTCTTCAAACTGCGCCTGGGTCGGGGCTTCACCATTCAGCAGGATGTAACACACTTCGAGATAGTTGGAGTGGGTTGCCAGTTCGGAAATCGGGAAGCCGCGGTGTAACAGAATGCCTTCATCACCATCAATAAAAGTGATTTTAGATTCGCATGACGCAGTAGAGGTGAAACCGGGATCGAAAGTGAACAGGCCATGATTACCAAGTGTACGGACATCAACAACGTCTTGTCCCAGCGTACCTTGCATCACATCCAGTTCAACTGAAGCATTATCTTGTAGGGTTAGCGTCACTTTTTTATCTGTCATTTTTCGTCTCCATAGCGCCTTAGTAGGTAAGGATCTTAGACACCAGAATAGCCTTCATGTTGTGTAAAACCACAATCTTCACAGTATCACTCTGCGGTAACGTTTGTCGTGCAGGGTTACAGAGCTAAAGATGCGTTAGGGCCAGTCGGTGGCGTTCGGGCATGACATGCTGAACAGCGCGGATGTTAAAGATCCTGTCACGACATAACTTCTTGGTAACCAATAACCTGATGCTTTGTGTTGCTCGTAATGGCAATGTTACATAACTTGAGCTTAGGGGAAAGTGTATCCCCATAACTTTTGTGCATCATAGGGCTTTAATGCGTTTGTTTGTAACTGAAATGTTGATCTATTGTCAAATCAGATAATTAAAAATGTATGAATTGTGAAATTCGTGAGTCGGATCACTGTTCAGCCTAAATGTGACCAAAGAGATTGTAGGGGAATTGTAATCAGAATGTGATCCTCCTATACTGCCGCCAGGTCTCCGGAATACCCTGACACCAGGAGCCACCCAGCGTTTTTTCGCTTCATTTAACACTGGATGTTGCTTTTTTGGTGGCGGTTGCAGTCTGAACACGCGCTGTGCTCTGATGCGACTCAGGTCCGGAGGAAGCAAAATAAAAAAGAGCTGTGTGGGCAAAACCGTGAAAAAACAAAGACCTGTTAACTTGGATCTCTCGACGATCCGGTTTCCCGTTACTGCAATATCGTCCATTCTCCACCGCGTCTCCGGCGTGATCACCTTTGTCGCTCTCGGAATACTGCTCTGGTTACTGGGTCTCTCTCTCTCTTCTCCTGAAGGCTTCCAGCAAGCGGCTTCCATCATGGACAGCTTCTTCGCCAAATTCATCATGTGGGGCATCCTGACTGCGCTGGCGTATCACGTCGTAGGCGGTATTCGTCATATGCTGGCTGATTTTGGCTTTATGGAAGAAACCCTGCAGGTGGGAACCCGTTCCGCGCAAGCGGCTTTTGGTATCACTGTCGTGCTCTCAATTTTGGCTGGAGTCCTCGTATGGTAAGCAATGCTTCTGCATTAGGACGCAACGGTATTCATGACTGGCTGTTACTGCGTGCTGCTGCAATCTTAATGACGCTCTACATCATCTACCTCCTCGGTTTCGTGGTGATGACCGGCACCCTGACCTATGACGCCTGGCACGGCTTCTTCGCCTCTGCCTTCACGAAAGTGTTTACGATACTGACGCTGTTCTCGATTCTGGTCCACGGCTGGATTGGTATGTGGCAGGTCCTGACCGACTACGTTAAACCAGTAGCAACCCGCTTGCTGCTGCAGTTTGTGATTGTGGTCGCGCTGTTGTCGTATGCCGTTTATGGAATCGTTGTTGTGTGGGGTGTGTAAATGAGTTTGCCAGTCAGAGAATTTGATGCCGTGGTGATCGGCGCGGGTGGCGCGGGAATGCGCGCGGCTCTGCAAATCTCCCAATCGGGCCAGACTTGTGCCCTGTTATCCAAAGTTTTCCCAACCCGTTCTCATACCGTATCGGCGCAGGGCGGTATTACCGTTGCGCTGGGTAACACCCATGAAGATAACTGGGAATGGCATATGTACGACACCGTCAAAGGTTCCGACTATATCGGTGACCAGGACGCGATCGAGTATATGTGTCACGTCGGTCCGGAAGCGATTCTGGAACTGGAACACATGGGTCTGCCTTTCTCCCGCCTTGATGACGGCCGCGTATATCAGCGTCCGTTTGGTGGTCAGTCGAAGAACTTCGGCGGTGAGCAGGCGGCGCGTACCGCTGCGGCTGCTGACCGTACTGGCCATGCACTGCTGCATACCCTGTATCAGCAGAACCTGAAAAACAAAACCACCATCTTCTCAGAATGGTATGCGCTGGATCTGGTGAAAAACGAAGATGGCGCGATTGTCGGCTGTACCGCTATCTGCATGGAAACCGGTGAAACCGTCTACTTCAAAGCGAAAGCGACCATTCTGGCCACCGGCGGTGCGGGTCGTATTTACCAGTCCACTACTAACGCCCACATCAACACCGGTGACGGCGTGGGCATGGCGCTGCGTGCCGGTGTCCCGGTGCAGGACATGGAAATGTGGCAGTTCCACCCGACCGGTATTGCCGGCGCGGGCGTGCTGGTGACCGAAGGTTGCCGCGGCGAAGGTGGTTACCTGCTGAACAAACACGGCGAGCGTTTCATGGAGCGTTATGCGCCAAACGCCAAAGACCTGGCGGGTCGTGACGTGGTTGCACGTTCCATGATGGTGGAAATTCGTGAAGGTCGTGGTTGTGATGGTCCATGGGGCCCGCACATCAAGCTGAAACTCGACCATCTGGGTGCAGAAGTGCTGGAATCCCGTCTGCCGGGTATCCTTGAACTGTCGCGCACCTTCGCCCACGTTGACCCAATTAAAGAGCCGATCCCGGTTATCCCAACCTGTCACTACATGATGGGCGGCGTGCCGACTAAAGTCACCGGTCAGGCGCTGCGTGTGAATGAGCAGGGTGAAGACGAAGTGATTCCGGGCCTGTTCGCAGTGGGCGAAATCGCCTGCGTATCGGTGCACGGTGCCAACCGTCTCGGCGGTAACTCGTTGCTGGATCTGGTCGTCTTCGGCCGTGCGGCCGGTGTGCACCTGCTGGAGTGCCTGGAAGAGCAGGGTGAACTGCGTGAAGCAACGCAGGAAAATATCGATGCCGCCATGGCGCGCTTCAACCGCTGGGAAAACAACACCACGGGTGAAGACCCGGTTGAAATCCGTAAAGCGCTGCAACGCTGCATGCAGAACAACTTCTCGGTGTTCCGTGAAGGTGATGCAATGCGTGAAGGTCTGGAAGAGCTGAAAGTGATTCGTGAGCGCCTGAAGTCAGCGCGTCTTGATGACCGTTCGCCAGATTTCAACACTCAGCGTATCGAATGCCTTGAGCTGGATAACCTGATGGAAACCGCGTACGCCACCGCGGTTGCCGCCAACTTCCGTACCGAGAGCCGTGGCGCACACAGCCGCTTCGACTACCCGGAACGTGATGATGCTAACTGGCTGTGTCACAGCCTCTATGTTCCGCAAACGGAAAGCATGACGCGCCGTGAGGTGAACATGCAACCGAAACTGCGTGCGGCCTTCCCGCCAAAAGCGCGTACCTACTAATTGCGGAGATCATCATGAGACTCGAATTTTCAATCTATCGTTACAACCCGGAAGTCGATGACAAGCCGCGGATGCAGGAGTACACCCTGGAATCCGAAGATGGTCGCGACATGATGCTGCTGGACGCGCTGATCCGTTTGAAAGAGAAGGACCCAACGCTGGCCTTCCGTCGCTCATGCC
The DNA here is from genome assembly GCF_016625195.1 of Erwinia sp. S63. Taxonomy (GTDB): domain Bacteria; phylum Pseudomonadota; class Gammaproteobacteria; order Enterobacterales; family Enterobacteriaceae; genus Pantoea. Next base: position 16,840 of record NZ_JACVUP010000026.1, on the reverse strand, counting down.
GTGAAGGGGTGTGCGGTTCTGATGGCCTCAACATGAACGGCAAAAACGGTCTGGCTTGCATCACGCCAATCTCCGCGTTGGGTAATGGCACGAAGAAAATTGTTATCCGTCCACTGCCTGGTTTGCCGGTCATCCGCGACCTCGTCGTAGATATGGGGCAATTCTACGCGCAGTATGAGAAGATTAAGCCTTTCCTGTTGAATAATGGGGAAAATCCGCCAGCGCGTGAGCATCTGCAGATGCCGGAAGAACGTGAGCATCTGGATGGTTTGTACGAGTGTATTCTCTGTGCATGCTGTTCAACCTCGTGCCCATCGTTCTGGTGGAACCCGGACAAGTTTATCGGTCCGGCAGGTTTGTTAGCCGCTTACCGTTTCCTGATCGACAGCCGCGATACCGAAACCGCTTCGCGTCTGGACAATCTGAACGATGCTTTCAGTGTATTCCGCTGTCACAGCATCATGAACTGTGTGAGCGTGTGCCCGAAAGGACTAAACCCGACGCGCGCTATCGGCCATATTAAGTCGATGCTGCTGCAACGCGGGGCGTAACACACTGAAGTCACTGTCCGGGAACTGAGGTTCCCGGCAGTTTACGGAAGCCTCTATAAGCGCGGTACTGACCACGCTTATAAAGGTTCCCTTACGGGCCAGGCGCCGGTTGCGCACAGGTTCGTATCGCTGAACTCACTACGGCAAGCCGCGAAAGCGGCAACAAATGAAACCTCATAAAAAGCAGATTAATGCTTAAGGGATCACAATGCAGAACAGCGCGATGAAACCCTGGCTGGACTCCTCCTGGCTGGCCGGCGCGAACCAATCCTACATAGAGCAACTCTATGAGGATTTCCTGACCGATCCTGACTCAGTTGATGAAATGTGGCGCGAGCTATTCCAACAGCTGCCCGGCACTGGCGTGAAACCTGAGCAATTTCACTCCACCACGCGTGATTACTTCCGCCGCCTGGCAAAAGATGCGACCCGCTACACATCCTCAGTCACCGATCCGGCCACTAATTCCAAACAGGTTAAAGTGCTGCAGCTGATCAATGCGTTCCGCTTCCGCGGCCATCAGCACGCTAACCTCGATCCGCTTGGCCTGTGGAAACAGGATCCGGTGGCGGATCTTGAGCCGGCTTATCACGACCTCACCGACGCCGATTTTCAGGAAAGCTTTAACGTAGGCTCATTTGCCATTGGCAAAGAGACCATGAAGCTGGCTGATCTGTTCGCGGCACTGCAGCAGACTTACTGTGGCTCGATTGGTGCAGAGTACATGCACATCAACAACACCGATGAAAAGCGCTGGATTCAGCAGCGCCTGGAGTCGGTGGTCGGCCATGCGAATTTCAGCAGCGACGAGAAAAAAGGTTTCCTGAAAGAGCTGACCGCGGCTGAAGGTCTGGAAAAATACCTCGGCGCGAAATTCCCGGGTGCGAAACGCTTCTCACTGGAAGGCGGTGATGCACTGGTGCCAATGCTGCGCGAGATGATTCGTCACGCGGGCAAAAGCGGCACGCGTGAAGTGGTGTTGGGCATGGCGCACCGTGGCCGTCTCAACGTCCTGATCAACGTGCTGGGTAAAAAGCCTCAGGACCTGTTTGACGAATTCTCCGGCAAGCACAAAGAACACCTCGGCACCGGTGACGTGAAGTACCACATGGGCTTCTCATCTGACGTCGAAACCGAAGGTGGGCTGGTGCATCTGGCGCTGGCGTTTAACCCGTCGCACCTCGAAATCGTGAGCCCGGTCGTCATGGGTTCGGTTCGCGCGCGTCTGGATCGTCTGGCTGAGCCGAGCAGCAATAAAGTTCTGCCGATCACCATTCATGGTGATGCCGCCGTCATCGGTCAGGGCGTGGTTCAGGAAACCCTGAACATGTCTCAGGCACGTGGCTACGAAGTGGGCGGTACCGTTCGCATCGTCATCAACAACCAGGTTGGTTTCACCACCTCCAACCCGAAAGATGCGCGTTCGACCCCGTACTGCACCGACATCGGCAAGATGGTGCTGGCACCGATCTTCCACGTGAATGCGGATGATCCGGAAGCGGTGGCCTTCGTGACTCGTCTGGCGCTGGATTATCGCAACACCTTTAAACGCGATGTGTTCATCGATCTGGTGTGCTACCGCCGTCACGGCCATAACGAAGCTGACGAGCCAAGCGCAACTCAGCCGTTGATGTACCAGAAAATCAAAAAACACCCAACGCCACGTAAGCTTTATGCAGACCAACTGGAAAGCGAAGGCGTAGCGACGCAGGAAGACGCCACCGAACTGGTAAACCTGTATCGTGATGCGCTGGATGAAGGCGAGTGCGTGGTGCCGGAATGGCGTCCGATGAGCCTGCACTCCTTCACCTGGTCGCCGTATCTGAACCACGAGTGGGATGAAAGCTATCCGGAAACCGTTGAACTGAAACGTGTGCAGGAACTGGCGCGTCGTATCAGCAGCGTACCGGAAGCCGTTGAAGTGCAGTCGCGTGTCGCGAAGATTTACAACGACCGTAAAGAGATGGCCGAAGGCAACAAGCCATTCGACTGGGGCGGTGCGGAAAACCTGGCGTACGCTACGCTGGTTGATGAAGGCATCCCGGTGCGTCTGTCGGGCGAAGACTCCGGTCGTGGCACCTTCTTCCACCGCCACGCGGTTATTCACAACCAGACCAACGGTTCAACCTACACGCCACTGCACCATGTTCATAATGGTCAGGGACAATTCAAAGTGTGGGATTCCGTGCTGTCTGAAGAAGCGGTACTGGCGTTCGAATACGGTTATGCCACTGCAGAGCCGCGCGTGCTGACCATTTGGGAAGCGCAGTTCGGCGACTTCGCTAACGGCGCACAGGTCGTCATCGACCAGTTCATCAGCTCCGGCGAGCAGAAGTGGGGCCGTATGTGTGGCCTGGTAATGCTGCTGCCACACGGCTATGAAGGTCAGGGCCCTGAGCACTCCTCAGCGCGTCTGGAACGTTATCTGCAACTCTGTGCTGAGCAGAACATGCAGGTATGCGTGCCTTCAACGCCAGCGCAGGTTTACCACATGCTGCGTCGTCAGGCACTGCGCGGTATGCGTCGTCCACTGATTGTGATGTCACCGAAATCACTGCTGCGCCATCCACTGGCGGTCTCCAGCCTGGAAGAGCTGGCCAACGGCAGCTTCCAGCCGGCGATTGGTGAAATCGACGATCTGGATCCGAAGCAAGTGAAACGCGTGGTGATGTGCTCCGGTAAAGTTTATTACGATCTGCTGGAACAGCGTCGCAAGAATGAGAAGAACGATGTCGCCATTGTGCGTATCGAGCAGCTCTATCCGTTCCCGCACAAAGTGGTGCAGGACGTATTGAAAAACTATGCCCATGTGCAGGATTTCGTCTGGTGTCAGGAAGAGCCACTGAACCAGGGCGCATGGTATTGCAGTCAGCATCATTTCCGCGAAGTGGTTCCCTTCGGTGCGTCACTGCGTTACGCAGGTCGTCCGGCTTCTGCTTCACCAGCCGTGGGCTACATGTCCGTACATCAACAACAGCAGCAAGACCTGGTTAACGACGCGCTGAACCTTGGTTAATTAAAAGGAAAGAAAATGAGTAGCGTAGAAATTCTGGTTCCCGATTTGCCTGAATCCGTAGCGGACGCAACGGTTGCAACCTGGCACAAAAAACCCGGCGACGCGGTCAGTCGCGATGAAGTACTGGTTGAGATTGAAACGGATAAAGTTGTGCTGGAAGTGCCTGCTTCAGCTGACGGTGTACTGGAAGCGATTCTGGAAGATGAAGGCGCAACAGTGCTTTCACGCCAGCTGTTAGGTCGCCTGGTTGAAGGCAACAGCGCGGGTAAAGAGACTTCTGCGAAAGTAGAAAGCAAAGAAGCCACCCCAGAGCAGCGTAAAACCGCGTCTCTGGAAGAAGAGAGCAACGACGCGCTGAGCCCAGCTGTTCGTCGCCTGATCGCCGAAAACAACCTCGACGCGAGCCAGATCAAAGGCACCGGTGTAGGCGGTCGTCTGACGCGTGAAGATGTTGAGAAGCATGTCGCGAAGAAAGCCGACGGCGCGAAAGCGGCGCCTGCAGCAGCGGCAGCGGCACCTCAGGCTGCTGTGGCTAACCGCAGCGAGAAGCGTGTACCGATGACGCGTCTGCGTAAGCGTGTGGCTGAGCGTCTGCTGGAAGCGAAAAACAGCACCGCCATGTTGACCACCTTCAACGAAATCAACATGAAGCCGATCATGGATCTGCGTAAGCAGTACGGCGACGCGTTTGAGAAACGTCACGGTGTGCGTCTGGGCTTCATGTCCTTCTATATCAAAGCCGTGGTTGAAGCGCTGAAACGCTATCCAGAAGTGAACGCTTCTATTGATGGCGAAGATGTGGTTTACCACAACTATTTCGACGTCAGCATCGCGGTATCTACCCCGCGCGGTCTGGTGACCCCAGTGCTGAAAGATGTTGATGCGCTGAGCATGGCTGACATCGAGAAGAAAATTAAAGAGCTGGCTGTGAAGGGCCGTGACGGCAAGCTGACAGTGGAAGAGCTGACCGGCGGTAACTTCACCATCACCAACGGTGGTGTGTTCGGTTCGCTGATGTCCACGCCGATCATCAACCCACCGCAGAGCGCGATTCTGGGCATGCACGCGATCAAAGAGCGCCCGATGGCGGTCAATGGTCAGGTTGTGATCCTGCCAATGATGTATCTGGCACTCTCTTACGACCACCGTCTGATCGATGGTCGCGAATCCGTGGGCTATCTGGTCGCGGTGAAAGAGATGCTGGAAGATCCGGCGCGTCTGCTGCTGGATGTCTAATTTTCGCCGGGCGCATCGCACAACGGTGCGCCCAAACTCATATCTGAATGGATAGAACATCATGAACTTACATGAATACCAGGCGAAGCAGCTGTTTGCTCGCTATGGCATGCCGGCACCGACTGGTTACGCCTGTGCTACGCCACGTGAAGCAGAAGAAGCCGCGTCAAAAATTGGTGCAGGCCCGTGGGTAGTAAAATGTCAGGTTCATGCCGGTGGCCGCGGTAAAGCGGGCGGCGTGAAAGTGGTGAACAGCAAGGAAGATATCCGTGCATTTGCTGAGCATTGGTTGGGCAAGCGTCTGGTGACCTACCAAACTGATGCTGATGGTCAGCCGGTAAACCAGATTCTGGTTGAAGCAGCGACTGACATCGATCAGGAACTGTATCTGGGTGCGGTGGTTGACCGTGCTACCCGTCGTGTGATCTTCATGGCTTCCACCGAAGGCGGCGTGGAAATCGAGAAAGTGGCGGAAGAAACCCCGCACCTGATCCACAAAATGGCACTGGATCCGCTGGCCGGTCCTCAGCCATACCAGGGTCGTGAGTTGGCGTTCAAACTGGGCCTGTCCGGTAAACAAGTTAGCCAGTTCACCAAAATCTTCATGGGTCTGGCGACCATGTTCCTGGAACGCGATCTGGCGATGGTTGAGATCAACCCGCTGGTGATCACCAAGCAGGGCGACCTGATCTGCCTCGATGGCAAACTGGGCGCAGACGGTAATGCACTGTTCCGCCAGCCTGAGCTGCGTGAAATGCGCGACCCAAGCCAGGAAGATCCACGTGAAGCGCACGCGACACAGTGGGAACTGAACTACGTTGCGCTGGACGGCAACATCGGCTGTATGGTGAACGGCGCCGGTCTGGCGATGGGCACCATGGACATAGTGAAACATCACGGTGGCCAGCCTGCTAACTTCCTTGATGTCGGCGGCGGCGCAACCAAAGAGCGCGTAACCGAAGCCTTCAAGATCATCCTGTCTGACGATGCTGTTAAAGCAGTATTCGTTAACATCTTCGGCGGCATCGTGCGTTGCGACCTGATCGCAGACGGCATCATCGGTGCAGTAGCTGAAGTGGGTGTAAACGTGCCAGTGGTGGTACGTCTGGAAGGTAACAACGCCGAGCTGGGCGCTAAGAAACTGGCGGACAGTGGTCTGAACATCATTGCAGCAACCAGCCTGACAGACGCTGCGCAGCGTGTTGTTGCTGCCGCGGAGGGTAAATAATGTCCATTCTTATCGACAAAAACACCAAAGTCATTTGCCAGGGTTTCACCGGTGGCCAGGGGACTTTCCATTCTGAGCAGGCTTTGGCCTATGGTACGCAGCTGGTTGGCGGTGTAACGCCAGGCAAAGGCGGCACCACGCATCTCGGTCTGCCAGTGTTCAACACCGTGCGTGAAGCCGTAGAAGCTACTGGCGCCACTGCTACCGTGATCTACGTTCCAGCCCCGTTCTGCAAAGACGGTATCCTGGAAGCGATTGATGCAGGCATCAAACTGATCATCACCATCACCGAAGGTATCCCAACGCTGGATATGCTGACCGTGAAAGTGAAGCTGGATGAAGCTGGCGTGCGCATGATCGGCCCGAACTGCCCAGGTGTGATCACCCCAGGCGAATGTAAGATCGGCATCATGCCAGGTCACATTCACCAGCCAGGCCGCGTAGGTATCGTGTCTCGTTCAGGCACCCTGACCTATGAAGCGGTTAAGCAGACCACTGACATCGGCTATGGCCAGTCAACCTGCGTTGGTATCGGTGGTGACCCGATCCCAGGCTCTAACTTCATCGATATCCTGAAAATGTTCCAGGACGATCCACAGACCGAAGTGATCGTGATGATCGGTGAGATCGGTGGTAGCGCGGAAGAAGAAGCAGCAGCCTTCATCAAAGAGCACGTGACCAAGCCGGTTGTGGGCTACATCGCGGGCGTGACTGCACCGAAAGGCAAACGTATGGGCCACGCAGGCGCCATCATTGCCGGTGGTAAAGGCACCGCTGACGAGAAGTTTGCAGCGCTGGAAGCGGCTGGTGTGAAAACCGTGCGCAGCCTGGCTGACATTGGTGACGCGGTTAAAGCGGTTCTGCCAATTAAATAAGCAGCATCTCATGATGTGCAGAGGCCACCTTCGGGTGGCCTTTTTTATGCTCGCGGTACAGCGACAGGCATAGCCACGCAAAAAGCAGGGGAAAAAAGGCAACGGGTTGAAAATCCGCAGCTATGCTTACTGAGTTAGCAAGGTAAAGAAAGGAAAATACGCGTGATTTCTCTTGCGGAATTAACGCTTAAACGCCTGCATTAACGTTAATAAATTGCGGGAAAGGTAATTATTTTCTTAATTCGACTACCTGTTTATGACAACTAATTAACAACGACTCTAACACTACATATCTGAAAAATTATTGTCTTAATCCAGATCAATAAAGCGTGAGATATAACAAACTTTACTGCTGGCATCACGCACGGCAAACGGTATAAATTGCGCTGCATCAATTCAGTCTTTTCCGACATTTTTCAGGAGTTTGAGCCAGGCGTTGTTAGCGCAATTCTGCCGACTCCACGCATCACACTCTTGCTCGAAACAGATTGAAGCGATCGGTTTTTCGGGAAATTTTCACCACTGTTACTCACTCATTTCGGGCTACAGATTTCTCTGTTCTGTCAGTAATAAAACTGGAATCAATAATCAGTCGTTCCTGGATCTTATTCTGCACGTCAATGTTCGCTGTTTACCGTTGTCAGCCGCAGAGTAAATTCATGCGAGGAGCAAGGAGTCATCATGTTAGATATTGTCGAGCTGTCGCGTTTACAGTTTGCCCTGACGGCGATGTACCATTTCCTGTTCGTCCCTTTAACGCTGGGTATGGCGTTTTTGTTGGCGATCATGGAAACCGTATATGTCCTGACGGGTAAGCAAATTTATAAAGATATGACCAAGTTCTGGGGCAAGTTGTTTGGTATCAACTTTGCGCTGGGTGTGGCTACCGGCCTGACCATGGAGTTCCAGTTCGGCACCAACTGGTCATATTACTCACACTACGTCGGCGATATCTTCGGTGCGCCGCTGGCCATCGAAGGCTTGATGGCGTTCTTCCTCGAATCCACCTTTGTCGGCCTGTTCTTCTTCGGCTGGGACCGTCTCGGTAAAGTTCAGCACCTGGCGGTCACCTGGCTGGTGGCGCTCGGCTCGAACATGTCTGCGCTGTGGATTCTGGTGGCGAACGGCTGGATGCAAAACCCGATCGCATCCGAATTTAATTTCGAAACCATGCGTATGGAGATGGTGAGCTTCTCCGAGCTGGTGCTCAACCCGGTTGCCCAGGTGAAATTTGTCCACACCGTGGCGGCAGGGTACACCGCCGGCGCGATGTTCATACTGGGCATTAGTGCCTGGTATCTGCTGAAAGGCCGCGATGTTGCCTTTGCTAAGCGTTCGTTTGGTATCGCTGCCAGCTTTGGCATGGCCGCGATTCTGTCCGTTATCGTGCTGGGTGATGAATCCGGTTATGAAATGGGTGACGTGCAGAAAACCAAACTGGCGGCAATTGAAGCCGAGTGGGAAACGCAGCCAGCGCCGGCCGCCTTCACCCTGTTTGGTATCCCGGATCAGGATTCGAAGGAGAACAAGTACGCGATTCAAATCCCGTATTTGCTCGGACTGATCGCCACGCGATCGGTAGATACACCGGTCACCGGCCTGAAAGATCTGCTGTCGCAACATGAAGTCCGTATCCGCAACGGTATGAAAGCCTACGCGTTGCTGAATGAACTGCGCGCGGGCAGTAAAGATCCTGCGGTGCGTAGTCAATTCGAAGCCAGCAAACAGGATCTCGGTTATGGCTTGCTGCTGAAGCGTTATACCCCGGATGTCGCGAATGCGACTGAAGCGCAGATTCAGAAAGCGACACAGGATTCGATTCCACGTGTGGCACCGCTCTATTTCGCCTTCCGCATCATGGTGCTGTGTGGCGTGCTGCTGCTGGGTATTATCGCTCTGTCATTCCTGAGCGTGATTCGTAACCGCATTGGCAAGAGCCGCTGGCTGCTCAAGGCGGCACTGTATGGTATTCCGCTGCCGTGGATTGCAATTGAATCAGGCTGGTTTGTTGCTGAGTACGGCCGTCAGCCGTGGGCGATTGGTGAAGTGTTGCCAACAGCCGTAGCGAACTCCTCACTGACCGTTGGCGATCTGCTGTTCTCAATGATTTTGATCTGCGGTCTCTACACCCTTTTCCTGGTGGCGGAAATGTACCTGATGTTCAAGTTCGCCCGTCTGGGTCCCAGCAGCCTGAAAACCGGCCGCTACCATCATGAGACCGTGAAAGCGGCCGCTCAGCCAGTGCGTGGATAAGGAGAGCAACCATGTTTGATTATGAAGTATTGCGCTTTGTCTGGTGGTTGCTGATTGGCGTGTTGCTGATTGGCTTTGCGGTAACCGACGGTTTCGATATGGGTGTGGGCATGCTCACTCGCATTCTCGGCCGTACCGATACCGAACGCCGTATCATGATTAACAGCATCGCCCCGCACTGGGACGGAAACCAGGTCTGGTTGATCACGGCAGGTGGGGCGCTGTTTGCTGCCTGGCCGATGGTTTATGCGGCAGCGTTTTCCGGCTTCTATGTGGCGATGATTCTGGTACTGGCTTCTTTGTTCTTCCGTCCGGTGGGTTTTGACTACCGTTCGAAGATTGAAGACCCGCGCTGGCGCAACACCTGGGACTGGGGCATTTTCATCGGTAGCTTTGTACCACCACTGGTGATTGGCGTGGCCTTCGGCAACTTGCTGCAAGGCGTACCTTTCCATGCGGATGAGTATCTGCGTCTGTTCTACACCGGTAACTTCTTCCAACTGCTTAATCCGTTTGGCTTGCTGGCGGGCGTGATCAGTGTTGCGATGATCCTGACACAAGGCGCGACCTATCTGCAGATGCGTACCAACGGCGAGTTGCACCTGCGTGCTCGCGGCACCGCGCAAATCAGCGCATTGGTGATGATGGTGTGCTTTGTGTTAGCCGGTGTGTGGGTGAAATACGGTATTGATGGCTATGTGGTGAAAAGTGTTATCGATCATCATGCCGCGTCGAATCCGCTGGGCAAAGAAGTCGTGCGAGAAGCCGGTGCATGGTTGGTTAACTTCGAGCAGACGCCGATTCTATGGCTGTTCCCGGTGCTGGGTGTGGTGCTGCCACTGCTGACCGTGCTCTGCTCGCGAGTGGAGAAGGGCGCCTGGGCGTTTGTCTTCTCTTCACTGACACTGGCTTGCGTCATCATGACCGCGGGCATCGCGATGTTCCCGTTCATTATGCCTTCCAGCACCGTGCCTGGCACCAGCCTGACCATGTGGGACGCGACCTCCAGCCTGCTGACGCTGAAAGTCATGACCTTCGCCGCCATCATCTTTGTACCACTCATCCTCATCTACACCTCGTGGTGTTATTACAAGATGTTTGGCCGTATCACCAAAGAACACATCGAGAGCAATACGCACTCCCTGTACTGATTAAGGAGATTGAGCATGTGGTATTTTGCCTGGATTCTCGGCACCCTGCTGGCCTGTGCGTTTGGCGTGATCACGGCGCTGGCGATTGAACAAGCAGAAGAGAGCGGCGCGAAGGACAAACAGCACTGATGCGCACGCTGATTCAGACGCTGTATCGTCTGATGGACAAGGGCCCATTGCGGGCCCTTTCATTAATACTGGCACTGTGGCTGGCGGGCTGCGTTATCTGGCAACCGTCACGCTTTGCTGCCCGTACGAGTGAACTCGCCATCTGGCATGGATTACTGCTGATTTGGGCAGTGTGCACCGGCGTGATTCATGGCACCGGTTTTCGTCCCCTGCAAACGCGCTGGCGTGCGGTGTTTTCCCCTTTGCCGGCGATGATTGTTTTAGTGTTGGGGATTTACTGGTTCTATCATTAACCCCGGGCTCAGACTTCATTTCCCGAATTTCCTGTCTAACTACCGGGCCTGACGTGAGTTTTTGTCAGCGCCTGGTCAAGAAATCTCCTAAAAATCCTTCCAGTTGTTAACGTGTGATAATTATTTTCTCCTGGCTCTGGCGGACCATTCCCAAGCCGATCTCACTTGCGTATAGTAGCAACGTTTAAAATGAGACCGGGATGTAGAGTGAGTACAACGCTGTTTCGCTGGCCGGTTCGGGTCTATTACGAAGACACCGATGCTGGTGGTGTGGTTTACCACGCCAGTTATCTTGCTTTCTATGAACGAGCACGTACCGAGATGTTGCGCCAGCACCATTTCAATCAACAAGCCCTGTTAGAAGAACAGGTGGCGTTTGTGGTACGACGCATGACGATAGACTTTGTTGCCGCAGCACGTCTTGACGATCTTCTGGATATCCAGAGTGAAGTGACCGCCATGACTCGCGCCACCATGACCTTCTCGCAGCGTATCGTGAATGCAGAAGGCAAAGTGCTGAATGAAGCAGAAGTCCTGATTGCCTGCATCAACCCACATCTAATGAAGCCGATTGCGCTTCCCAAGTCTATTGTCGCGGAGTTCAAGCAGTGACTGACATGAATGTTCTTGATTTGTTCCTGAAGGCGAGCCTTCTGGTCAAACTTATCATGTTGATTTTGATCGGCTTTTCTATTGCCTCATGGGCGATCATTATTCAGCGCACGCGCATCCTGAATGCGGCGGGTCGCGAAGCCGAAGCCTTTGAAGATAAGTTCTGGTCAGGCATCGAGTTATCGCGCCTGTATCAGGAAAGCCAGGGACGCCGCGATGAGTTGGGCGGATCTGAGCAAATTTTCTATTCGGGCTTCAAAGAGTTTGCCCGTTTGCACCGTGCTAACAACCACGCACCAGAAGCGGTGGTAGAGGGCGCCAGCCGTGCGATGCGCATCTCAATGAACCGTGAACTGGAAGCGCTGGAAAACCACATTCCGTTCCTTGGCACCGTCGGTTCCATCAGCCCGTATATCGGTCTGTTCGGTACGGTGTGGGGGATCATGCACGCCTTTATCGCGCTTGGCGCGGTGAAACAGGCGACGTTGCAGATGGTTGCGCCGGGTATTGCCGAAGCGCTGATCGCCACTGCCATCGGTTTGTTCGCGGCCATTCCTGCCGTTATGGCGTATAACCGTCTGAACCAGCGCGTCAACAAGCTGGAGCAGGGCTACGACAACTTTATGGAAGAGTTCACGGCTATCCTGCATCGTCAGGCTTTCTCCACCGACAACACGAAGTAAGTCGAGGTTAACGATGGCCAGAACCCGTGGTCGCGGGCGCCGCGACCTTAAGTCGGAAATCAACATTGTTCCACTGCTGGACGTGCTGTTGGTGTTGCTGCTCATCTTTATGGCAACTGCGCCGATTATTACCCAGAGCGTGGAAGTGGATCTGCCTGATGCGACCGACTCGAAAACGGTCTCAACGGATGATAATCCCCCGGTCATTGTTGAAGTGGCTGGCGTCGGGCAATACAGCCTGGTAGTGGATCACGATCGTATGACGCAGCTGCCGCCGGAACAGGTGGTAAGCGAAGCACAGCGTCGCATTGAAGCCAATCCGAAGACGGTATTCCTGATTGGTGGCGCGAAGGATGTGCCTTACGACGAAATCATCAAAGCGTTGAACCTGTTACATCAGGCAGGCGTGAAATCTGTCGGTTTGATGACACAGCCGATTTAAAGCGAACCGTTTTTGGGATCCGAGAGTGTCGAAGGTAACCGAGCAGAACGACAAGTTAAAACGCGCGATAATCATTTCGGTGATTCTGCACATCGTGCTGATCGCCCTGCTGATCTGGAGCTCGTTTAACGAAAAGATCGAATCCAGCGGCGGTGGCGGCGGCAGTGACATTGATGCCGTGATGGTCGATTCCGGCGCGGTGGTTGAACAGTATAATCGCCAGCAGAATCAGCAACGCGACAGCCAGCGTGCCGAGCAGCAGCGTCAGAAACAGTCGCAGCAGCAGGCCGAAGAGTTACAGCAGAAGCAAGCTGCTGAACAGCAGCGCCTGAAAGAGATGGAAAAAGAGCGTTTGCAGGCGCAGCAGGAAGCCAAAGAGCAGGCCAAACAGCAAGCTGAGCAGCAGAAAGCCGCTGAAGCAGCCGCTAAGCAGGCTCAGGATCAGCAGAAGGCAGCTGAAGCGGCCGCCGCAAAAGCTAAGGCCGACGCCAAAGCTGAAGCGGATGCGCAAGTTAAAGCGGCGGCAGATGCCAAAGCCAAAGCGGTAGAAGAGGCTAAGCAGGCTGCAGCGGACGCGAAGAAGAAAGCTGACGAACAGGCCAAAGCCGCAGCGGCTGAAGCGGCGAAAGAGAAAGCGGTAGAACAAGCCAAAGCCGCCGCCGAAGCGAAAGCGCAAGCTGCTGCCGAGGCCAAAGCGCAGGCTGCAGCCGATGCGAAGGCGAAAGCCGCTCAGGAAGCCAAAGAGGCTAAAGAGCAAGCTGCCGCAGACGCCAAAGAAGCTAAAGAGCAAGCTGCGGCAGAAGCAAAAGAAAAAGCCGCTGAGGCCGCGAAAGAGAAGGCTGCTACTGAAGCCAAAGCTAAAGCGGATGCAGCAGCCAAGGCGAAAGCCGATGCGGCTGCGAAAGCCAAAGCAGCCGCTGATGCCAAGAAAAAAGCCGCATCTGAAGCAGCGAAGAATGAAAGTGACGTTGATGACCTGTTAGGTGGACTCTCGTCTGGTAAGAATGCACCGAAAAGTGGCACGGCTTCTGGCGGTGCGGCAGGGCAGGGCAATCAGAAGAAAGCGGGTGCATCAGGCGCTGAGATTAACTCTTATATGGGCCAGGTCGTTGGTGCGATTCAAAGTCGCTTCTACGATGCGGATACCTTTAAGGGTAAAGAGTGTAATCTGCGTATCAAATTGGCACCTGACGGTTTGCTGATTGATGTCACGGCAGAAGGTGGCGACCCGGCATTATGCCAGGCTGCAATCACCGCAGCGAAGCAGGCTCGAATTCCTAAGCCGCCATCGCAAGCGGTGTATGAAGTGTTTAAAAACGCCCCAATGCGTTTCAAACCGGAATAATGCAGTAACTCACGGCAGGTTGAACTAAGGTTAGCTTGCCGTAATTTATGAACACTCGTGTTTTTCAGGAACTGTGCGAATTATCGTGGACTCAGGTTCAGATAAGGGAGAAAAGATGAAGCAGGCACTTCGTGTAACCTTAGGTTTTTTTGTACTGCTGTGGGCAGCGATGCTGCACGCAGAAGTACGCATTGAAATTACGCAGGGCGTGAACACCGCACGTCCAATTGGTGTGGTGCCGTTCAAATGGGCTGGCCCAGGCGCGGCACCAGAAGACATTGGCGGCATTGTCGCGGCTGACTTGCGCAACAGCGGTAAATTCAATCCGCTGGATCGTTCACGTCTGCCACAGCAGCCTGCCAGCGCGCAGGAAGTTCAACCTGCCGCCTGGAGCGCATTAGGTATTGATGCGGTTGTCGTGGGTCAGGTCACGCCGAACCCGGATGGTAGCTACCAGATTGCTTACCAGCTGGTGGACACCGGCGGCGCACCTGGCACGGTGCTGGCGCAGAACTCTTACAAAGTCACTAAGCAATGGCTGCGTTATGCAGGCCACACCGCCAGTGATGAAGTGTTTGAGAAGCTGACCGGTATCAAAGGCGCATTCCGTACGCGTATCGCCTATGTGGTGCAAACCAACGGCGGCCAGTTCCCGTATGAACTGCGCGTATCAGACTACGATGGCTACAACCAGTTCACCGTACACCGTTCACCAGAACCATTGATGTCACCGGCCTGGTCCCCAGACGGCAGCAAAGTGGCCTACGTGACCTTTGAAAGCGGTAAGTCGGCGTTGGTAGTGCAAACGCTGTCAAACGGTGCCATCCGTCAGGTTGCATCTTACCCGCGCCACAACGGTGCTCCGGCCTTCTCGCCGGATGGTTCAAAACTGGCGTTTGCATTGTCTAAAACCGGTAGCCTGAACTTGTACGTGATGGATCTGGCTTCAGGTCAGACGCGTCAGGTGACCGACGGTCGCTTCAACAGCACTGAACCAACCTGGTTCCCGGATAGCCAGACACTGGCTTACACCTCGGATCAGGCGGGTGCGCCTCAGATTTATAAAGTGGGTATCAACGGCGGTGCGCCACAACGTATTACCTGGGAAGGTTCTCAGAACCAGGATGCGGATGTGTCAACTGACGGCAAAACCATGGTGATGATCAGTAGCGCCGGTGGCGCTCAGCATGTCGCCAAACAGGATCTGGTAACGGGAGCCGTTCAAACAATAACGGACACGTTCCTGGATGAGACGCCAAGTCTGGCGCCTAACGGCACGATGGTAATCTATAGCTCTACTCAGGGGATGGGTTCCGTGTTGCAGTTGGTTTCAACAGATGGGCGTTTCAAAGCGCGTCTTCCGGCAACTGATGGACAGGTCAAATTCCCTGCCTGGTCGCCGTATCTGTAATGCATGATTCCCCTGCTTAGCGGGGGATGAAAATGTATAGCAAACAAAATAATAGGATAAAGAAATGCAACTGAACAAAGTGCTGAAGGGTTTGATGCTGGCTCTGCCGGTAATCGCGGTAGCTGCATGTAGCTCGCACAAAAACAACAACAACGACCAGACTGGTATGGGCGCAGACAACGGCGCTTACGGTGCTGGCCAGAACGGTAACATGTCTTCTGATGAGCAAGCGCGTCTGCAGATGCAGCAGCTGCAGCAGAACAACATCGTTTACTTCGGTCTGGACAAGTATGACGTGGCTTCTGACTATGCTCAGATGCTGGATCAGCACGCAGCATTCCTGCGCGGCAACCCGTCTTACAAAGTCACCATCGAAGGTCACGCGGATGAGCGCGGTACCCCAGAGTACAACATCGCCCTGGGCGAACGTCGTGCTAGCGCAGTGAAAATGTACCTGCAGGGTAAAGGCGTTTCTGCTGACCAGATGTCTATCGTTTCATACGGTAAAGAAAAACCAGCTGTACTGGGTCATGACGAAGCGGCTTACGCTAAAAACCGTCGTGCCGTACTGGTTTACTAAGAGCATTACATGATGAGTAACTTCAGACTTCATCTATTGAGTCTGTCGTTACTGGTTGGCGTAGCGGCCCCATGGGCCGCTAATGCCCAGGCGTCAATCAGTAGCGTTGGCTCAGGCTCGGTCGAAGACCGTGTCACCAATCTTGAACGTATCTCCAATGCCCAGGCTCAGCTTCTGCAGCAGTTGCAGCAGCAGATGAGTGACAACCAAAGCGATATCGATTCGCTGCGCGGCCAAATCCAGCAGAACAGCTATCAACTTAATCAGGTGATTGAGCGCCAAAAGCAGCTCTATCAGCAGATCGATACGTTGAGCAGTGGTAATGCGGGCGCACAGGTGAGCGGTGGCGGTGATGCCGCAGCGGCGGGCGCAGGTGCAGCAGCGGGAAACGCTGATGCAGGTGGTAGCAATGCAAGTGGAAGTACCGCTGCCCCTGCACAGACCGGCGATGCGAATACCGATTACAATGCGGCAGTTGCGCTGATTCTTGAGAAGAAGCAGTTCGATCAGGCGATCACGGCCCTGCAGGCGTGGGTGAAGAAGTATCCTGACTCCACCTATCAGCCCAATGCCAATTACTGGCTCGGTCAGTTGTATTACAACAAGGGCAAGAAAGATGATGCCGCTTATTATTTTGCCACTGTGGTAAAAAATTACGCGAAATCGCCGAAAGCCCCGGAAGCGCTGTTTAAGGTTGGCGTGATCATGCAAGAGAAGAACGACACGGCGAAAGCCAAAGCGGTCTATCAACAAGTGATCAAACAATTCCCGACCAGCGAATCTGCCAAGCTGGCGCAAAAGCGTCTGGCTGGGATGTAATTTGTGCAGCAGAGACCGGATTTCGTATGATTTCTGGTCTTGCAGCATGAAAGGTAAGCAATTGAGTGATTTGGTGATAAATAAGGGTTGCGCCCTCCCGCTAAATCAGTAATATATGCCGCCGTTGCCCGGGCAGTTTAACAAAGCGTCCGGCAGCCTGAAGATGGGTCGTTAGCTCAGTTGGTAGAGCAGTTGACTTTTAATCAATTGGTCGCA
>NZ_JACVUP010000025.1 GCF_016625195.1 Erwinia sp. S63 | reverse complement strand
ACACAATCCAACCAACCCCCTAAACCCCCTCCCCGCCCCCCGGGGCGGGGCGGCGGCGGCTGGTCAGTGGGGGGCAACCGGGGTGCAGGTACGGCGCGGGTCCTGGCGGAGAGGGGCGCGGGGGGTTCAGGTTCGGCTCGGTGTGGATGTTAATAGATGTATTTATGTGTGTTGTAACTAAAGGCTAGCGTTTTAACTCAATGTGCAATTCTGATTAACTTTCGGTATCGTCAGCTTAAGGCAAATTCAATTGAGGTGCGTATGAATTCAACCGCATATGCTCGCGGAACAAAAGCTGCGTCTGTCTGGAAGCGCTTATCTCGCGTCTACCTTGACGCTGATGATCGCTTTGCTGCCTGGGCTGAAAGGAAAAAGATACCGGCATCGATAGGAAAATCTGTTGTGCCTTTTTCTGTTCTTTTACTAATGACGCTGGCCATCGTTGCAGGATTCGCATTCGGCGCCGTAATCATGATTGTTGCTGCTTTTGTTTATATGGTTCGCCACATCCAGCTAAGTGGATCAGATGATTTGGATTCTACGTCATCTAACAGTTCTTGTGCTGCAGGCGGGCAATTCAGAAGCGGCAATGATGGAGAGGGTTTCTACAGCGGTCCTGACAATATTACGGTGACAGCTTCAAGGTTAGACAGAGAGGACGACGATTAGTCGATGCTAAACTAATCGTCGGTTTGATTAGATTTTCATTGCCCCTTTTGCCTTCTCAACAGCTTCTCCCCCACTCTTTTGAACCTGAGAGGTTCCACTTTTAAATGCACCGTCTAAAGTGCTGCCCATTCTGATACCCGCCCATGACAGAGCCCCCATCCACACTGCAGGTAGTACAAGAAACATCGTGGCCATAACAAAGTTCATGATCAGGTCATCCGAACTGTTCTGAAAACCTGCCATGTTAAAGCTGCTGTGTGTGTCAGAACTGTATAACGCTGTCAGCAGCCAGCTGTCGAGCCACCGAGCCAGCTCCCACCAGAACGTCAGGAAGTTAAGGGCAAAAAGCACAAACGTGAGCGTAATGACGGTTTTAATTTCATAGGCTGAGAACGCCAGGATAAGCGGCAGAATCACCACCACCGCCATGAGTAACACAGCCTGCACCATTGGCAGCGCCTGGCGCATGGCATCAAATGCCGGGAACGCTGCCAGACTGCCTAGAGCGGTACCGCCGATCGCAGCCACACGGGAAACGGAGTTATCAAGCGTAAAATCGGCGTTGCCTCCGTAGCCGGCATAGACGTGTCCCCCCTGTGATACGGTCAGGCTCTCAGGGCTGACAAGACGACGGATAATGGCCTCCTTATAGTCAGCCGCATTGCCACCAATCATGGTCATAGCGGCCGACAGACGGGTCCATAGTCCCGGGTCAGCCTGATCGACGACGCGCGACTGCAGTCCGGTGTCAGCATTATTCCACCACTCGTTGCAGGTTGGGTAGCCACCGCGGCCGGTATCCGGCCTTCCGCTGTCACGGCTCTCATTCCAGGCAAATTCCGCCCGTGGCGTTTTCGATTGCAGGTTGCCGTAATAATTACTGAGGAAGGTTTTGCTGCCTATCCACTCAATATCACGCAGCGTGGCTTTGTCTTTCGTCTGCCCCTGATCATGACGCTTCCACATATACAGCGCGAGCGAATAGCAGTCGTTGGTAAAGTCCTGCAGCTCTTCCGCAAGAGCCTTGTTGTTAATCCGCGTGTGCTGAACCTCAAAGCGGAGCTGACGCATGTCCGGACGGCAGGGGATTGTGGCAACAGACGCCTGCGTGATGCCCTTTGCCAGCTTGTGAATCAGATACCACCAGACCGGCGCTGCAGCAGTCTGATCGTTAATGCTCGATATAACCGGTGAATATCCCGTGTCGTCGGGCGCTTTTGGCGTCCACGTCCCGCAGCTCTGCGCACGTGACGTGTCATATTTGATCGTGCTCATATCGACGTTCATCAGCGGCATACAGCAGGCAATCATTACCAGAAAAGACGTGTAAACCGCATGCTCCATTCGGGGTATGGACAGGGCACCTTTATTCCCCTCATCTTCACCTTCTTCACGTACTTTCAGCCAGATGCCGATAAGCCGGAAAGCGACAGGCGCGGCAAACAGACCCGTTGTGATGAGAATATTCCAGAGTCCGTTGTTAACCACCCAGCCAAGCAGGGTAAGGAAATATTCCAGGTAGCTGTTAGTCAGCATCAGGACGCTCCCGTGCCGCCGAGCAGCACCAGTTCACAGACGACGGCAAAAATGACGCTGACGGCCGCAATGCGGATAAGCGGCTGGCGGTGTTGCGGGCCGAAGCCGGGCGCACGAAATACTTTCACAAAACCCCACGCCAGCGCACCATAAACCGCCAGGCGCCACATCAGCCAGCCATAGCGGGCATGCTCCATCCAGTCACGAAATGCAGCGGCCTGAGCAGGATTCCTTACAGCCTGGTCCGCGACAATGAGCCCGGCCAGCAGGAATACCAGCAGAGCACCGGCAGTACACAGCACGCGAAACAGCACGGGGTGCCGGCGGAAAAATGAGGCGCGTTGCGCCCCGTTTTCGATTTTCACAGGATGCGCTCTCATCAGTTGTTTTCCGTCTCAGGAACGGCCAGACGGTTAATGCGGTTGTCGGTGCTGTCATCGCTCTGCGTCTGCGGGTTACTGTTAACGCGCCCGTTTTCCCGCTCGATAATGGTGAGCACAGAATTGCGGGACAGCTCGCGCTTGAGCTCCATTTCGTTGCGTAATGCGGTGATCTCGCGATCGATGGCCGCAACGCGACGATCGCCTTCCTCAATGGCCGCATTCTGCGCGGCAGCGTTAGGCTCAGACATGCCGGTAACAATCATGCGGCGCATAATCAGCGCGGTTTCAACCGTATCCGCCATCGCCAGTTCGCCGGCGAGGCGGGCGGTCAGGGCGGCGTTGTCAGGATCCCTCTGAAGTGCTCTGATGACGCCTGCAGTAATGGGTAAACTGCCGGTTTTGAGTTTTGCCAGGTTCGTCGCGTTAGGCTGCTCGGTGCCGTTAACGAGTTTTACAAGCTGTTCAGTGTTCTCTTTGGTGGTCTCTTCCAGGATGGGCGCAAATCCGGTGCCGGCCTGAGTGGCACCCGGCTGCTGTTCGTCATCGCCGCTGGTACACTGAGATGCGTCGCTGCAGGTGCGCAGAGAGCTGTCCCCCACGACCTGCACCACAGCTTTAGCCGCTTCTTCAGCGCTGGCATATTTTCCACAGGCCCCCCCGTTACAGCTGTTGCTGCTGACTGAGTCAGAACTCAGTACCGGCAGGCTGTTCATCATGTTGAATCCCGCAGCGGTTAAATCATGCGTTGGCCGGATGGCCTGCTGCCCCTGACCGCCCCGTTTCTGTCCGCCGATCCAGTTCTGGCCTGAGTTGCCCTGCAGCTTGTCCGCTGAGTTATTCACGCGGACAGCATCAGCGTCTCCACTGTTAACAAGCGATCGGTACTCATCCATGACCGCGCCCTGCGTCCATTTGTTATTGCCGGCAAAATCCATCATGCGCTTCGACATGTTCTGGCAGTTGAGCTGGGCTTTATCAAAAGAGACGTTTGCCTGCAGCACGCCGTTTGTGAGCATGTCGTACAGGCCGGGATTGGCACGCTGGATAATCATTGCCGGCAGGCTGGCGACGGCACCGGTGGCGTTCTGCACCACGTCGCCCATAAGGTTTTTAAAGCCGTTTGTTACCCCGTTGAGCTGATTACCGACGGTCGTTTTCAGGTCGAAGTTGCCGCACATCAGGTCGCTGCTCCAGCCTGCGCTCATACCGATTTTACGCATGCTGCTGCGCGTTGCCGGCTGCGAAATGACAGAGCCGCCGCCGAGCGTATAGTAAAGCTTGTCAGAAACCGCGCCGCTGACGTCCTTGCCGTAGCCTATGGCGCTGTTATTCACGGAGGGCAGTGAAATACCGAATGCGCCGGACCGGTTATCATCAGCCGCCTGCGCGGATGCCGCTGCGGACGTGATGCACAGCGCAAGCGCGGCAGATTTAAATTGAACTGGTGACATTGTGCCTCTCAGAAGTCAGTTGAATAGAGGAAGGTCTGTCCGCGTCGCTTGCAGCAGCTGTAGGGCTGCCAGAGCGCATAGGCTTCGTTGCCGTCCTGAGCAATGGGATACGCGCCGTCCGGAAAGACGGCGCAGGAAGCTGAAAGCGTGGGCGACAGGCGCTGCCATTTATGATTCGCCGTGCCCGTGTTTTCTTTCACCTCTCCGGGCGGCCAGTAGCCGGCTTTGTGTGTACCTTTCAGTACCTGATAAACGTGAGGCTGCCCGGAGCGGGTGATAATGTCGGCTACCCGCTGCGCGACCACGGCGGAGGCTTTGTCATCGTCTGTCTGGCTGACGAAGCCGGATCGGGGATAAATATTGCCCCACATGTTGGCGCTGACCTGGCTGCCCAGTTCGCGCTGGCCTGGAACCAGCGCCTCGGGATACAGCGATTCAGGCAGTCCCGATCGCCAGACAAGTGAATCCAGCGTGCTCAGAAAGTAGGGATTAAATGGCGTGGCGGCGGTATCGCACGAATAACCGGCAATGCTGCCGCCTATGACGGAGGTGGCAGGGTGGCCTATCGCATCGGCGTATTTGAATTTGATGTTCGACTTGCGCTGCCCGGGCGTCTTGATATCGGCGGCGTTACCGCCGCCGGCTGGCGCACCGCTGGTCAGCGCGTTATCGATCGTACCGGACGCGCCGCTCATAAACGCCATCTCTGTCCAGGGATTACCTCCCGGGCCGGTGTAGGTGGACACCACCACTTCAGGAATGAAGTGCGTCACCTTAACGGAGGTTTTCACCGAACAGCCAAAGGGCGTACACATCAGCCAGTAACAGATGCCGCTGACGCGCCAGCTGATGCAGTCCTGGGTAATGGCGCTGGCAATGATGCCGGCAGTATTAATGGCGGAAACCGTGGCCGGAGTCGCGGCTGCTACAAGCACGGTGGCAATACCGGCGGCGTTGAAGTGCGTTCCGGGGGAGAAGCGCATCATTTACCCCCCTGACTACGAAGCGTTGCAGCCCGGGCAACGTCGGCCGTGCCATAAACCACATCCCTATCATCAAAAACGACGGCGGGGAACTTATGCAGCCCGATCTTCCAGGCATGTACAACCTGCCGGTATGCCTGAGCAATCTGCTCCTGCTGTCCGGGCCACTGCGGCGACTGAATGATTTCGCGGGCCTGCTGAGCGGCCAGCTGAGGATCTGAAGGCAGCTTGCCGAAAATGGCGTCCTGCAGGCGGTCGGGGCCATCAAGCCAGACAACAGAGCTTTCTTCAGTCAGGTTCTGAGGGGGATGTTCGGCATCGGTATACACAACGTTGCCGGCCATCAGCTGAAACGGTATAAACAGGAAAAGTGAGTGTAATAGCCTGAGTCGCATAGCGGATCTCCGTACGGTAACAGGCCTTCAGAGTGGCAGCGCGTGGTCAGGCTTTCAGCAGTAAACTCTTTTTCCGAGTTTGAAAATTACTGAGGTCGGAATTAAAACGGATGTTAGCGGTTAGTGAAACTGTCTCTACCGCAGTCATGACGTTAAGCAACGAGGTCAGCTTTTTGCCTAAAGCAGGCGAAGCTAATGAGATTATGAATTGATCAATGGGGAGCAGGCCACTATTAAAAACAAACCTGCATGTATTATCTGAACAGGCCTCAATTTCGCCATTCTAAACTCCTTACGGACTAGAGAATATTCAGTGCTTTATCCTTATAATTATTACGCGCCTTTAGCCTGCCTTAAGCGATAATAAACCAGCCCAACTATTATCAACACACATCCAGTCAATTGTTGACAAGTCATTTTTTCACCATACCAGAGAGTTGCTGCCAGCACTGTTAACAAAGGCTCAATGATCATAATCAATGCAGCATTTGCCGCCGTAGTCATGCTTTGCCCTTTAAGCTGCAACCAAAACCGAAGGCTCGTTGCGATAAAGGCACTGGACAACAGCCATCCCCAGGTAGACTCACTAACCTGCTGCGGCCATTGTTCAAAAAGTAAAGAGAGTAACAGAGCGATGATGCCCGTACAGCCGAGCTGGAAGGCAGCCAGAGCCTGAACCGGAACTGTGGCAGCAAAGCGTGTGCAGAAGCAGAAATAGACCGCCTGCAATAAAGCTGAAGCCAGAAACAGCAGTTGGCTTACTTCAAAAGTGAGTCCTTGTTTTAAAGTGAGTAATGCCAGTCCAGACATGCTTATTGGCAGTGCAATCCAGAACGCGATCACTGGACGATTTCCCAGTATCAGCCAGGCAAACAGGGGGACAAACAGCATTGATAAGCTCATTATGAATGCGCCCTCGCCTAATGCTTTTGTAGTGGCAACCGCGTATATCCACAACAAAATATTCGCTGTCTGCAAAAATCCAGTAAGGATTACGGCTCTTAGGCTGCGCATCATATTACGTAATTCAGCAGGTCGACTCAGCAGCAGTAACGCCACACTGGCTAGCAAAAAACGGATCGCTATAAATGCAAGGACTGGCATTTCAGCCACAGACTCACGAGAGCATACCCAGCCAAAGGCGGCAATAAAGGTTGTACAAAATAGCAACCCATCCGCTTGTTTTTGTTTAGAAAAGTTCATTTTTCGAATCCGTTAGATGCGGCTTGAAGAACTGGCAAGAATTAAAAAATAAATTTCACAAGACAGTTTATTGAAATATTCGATTCATAATAGCGCAGATTGGATGAAGCTTCATCTGCTGTACTAATCAATGTTGGCGGATCTGGTCATTAAAATGTGTGACCTCTCAATCGGCCAATTTTTGCAAGGTCGAAGAAGCAGTTGCACAAACTGCAAACAGGAAACGAATGGAGCCGTGCTATGGAAGGTGGCAGTTTGAACCTGAACATATGTGCTTTCTTTTTATCAGTGAGCACGCGGACAATATGGCAGTCGTTAGGTTTGAAGGGGCTATGCTATTAGATTTCAGCTGCCTGCTTGCGTGGAAAATTTAGCTGGTAAGCAATTTATCATGCCTTTTCCTGTGATTGCCCAATGGAATGATTAAATTTTAAACACATCTGCCAGTCGGCATACGCCTGTATCACATGTCGTTCAAACGAACTGCGTTAATCTAAACGCCGCAGATTCCACCGGATACACTTCAGAAGAAACCCAATAGAGATATAACTAAAAATGTAAGTGATGATTTCTAAACTTTTCAATTGTTATGTTATGACATACCCAAACGAATAGACATTAACTTTTTGTTTATTTTTTCACCAGTGCTTGTGGGGGAAAATAAAGAATTCATGCGAAGAGTTGAATCCGGAAATTTCAGAGGGATAAGTGATCAGTACAAGTTTTAAACCAGTGAAACACACGAAGTGGAATGTCGTGACTGTTGTAAGTTTCGTGCTTCTTTCAGGCAATGCATATGGAAACGATGAGATTTTAGGTAATGATGATGACCTTATAGTTACTGGTGAAAACCGAAGTGAAGAATCTGATGCCAGAAAATCACTGACACGACAGTATAAAAACTCTTTGTCTGTGCAATACCTCAAGGATGAGGAGCTAATCCATCGCCGACAAAGCGGACTGGGTGAAACGCTTGCAGGATTACCCGGTATACATCTGGACAGCTATGGCGGCGGAGCTTCCCGACCCGTCATCAGAGGACAGACCTTACCGAGGGTTGCCGTGCTCTCTGACGGAGCAACAATTTACGACGTATCGTCAATTTCACCCGATCATACAGTTGCAACCGATCCTCTGCTTCTTGATGAAATTGAAATCATCAAGGGCCCGGCTGCAACTATTTATGGTGGTAATGCATTAAATGGGGCAATAAATCTCATTGACAGCAAAGTGCCGAAATCAGTACCTGATGACAACATTACAGGCTCAGGAGAATTAAGATATGGTACCGGCGATCATGAAAAAACCGGAGTAGGTCGCATAACAGCCGGAGCCGGTAATTTTGCTTTTCACGTTGAGGGGAGCAGCCATGACGCAAGTGATTACCGGGTTCCATCGTCCTATGGGTCAAATCATCTTAAAGACTCTTACTCTAATAATAAAAGTACGTCTGTAGGCGCATCATGGATTACTGAAAAAGGTTATATTGGTGCCGCTTACACCCTACAACGTAATAACTATGGTTTGCCTGGCCATACTCATGAAAATAATATCTGTCATACTCACGCCAGCACGAAGCTCCACTGCGCGTTACACAACGGTGATGTGGATCCTTTTGCAGATATTGACGATTCAGATACAGCGTTCATCGACCTGCGCAGCGAGCGTTATGATATTCGTGCCGATTATGATTCAATTTTACCTGGAATCGAGCATGCAAGGGTTCGTTTCTCGCACACAAATTACAACCACAACGAAATCGATGGTGGAACCTTATTCGCAAACTATAATAATAAAGTAAGAGATATTCAGATTGAGTTAACACACGTTCCTGTATATGGCTTTTCAGGAATGATAGGTTACCAATATACTGAATCTTTTTTCAGTGGACTTGATGATAATACCGTACAGGTTCCCGCTCCTGAAGGTGCGCCAAGAAGGCTGAGACATAATTTCCTTTCTGACAGTCATGCCTTCTTCATTTCTGAAAAGAAAAGCTTGGGCCCGCTTGATGTTGAACTGGGTGCCAGAAAAGAATTTAATCATACAAATATCGACTGGCCTTTCTGGCGGGAATTCGCTTATAACGATTCTGATCTTAACCCGCTGTCACTCTCCTTTGGTACCACATGGCATTTTGATGACAGTTATTCCCTTTCACTGGATATCAGCCGAACGCAACGCGCGCCAAGCGTGCGTGAGCTTTACACATTTGGTAATAATCTGTCGACAAATACGCTTGAAGCCGGACTGATTACCGGAAGAAATCTCATTAATAATGACTGGATTGATGATCACTCGAAAGTGATAGAAACAGCAAAATCAGTGAACCTGACTCTCAGGAAGTCGAAAGGGTATACAACCTTTGAGGTGGGCGGATTCTATCAGGATATCCATAACTATGTTTACGGAAGGCTGCTTGATAAGGCTGAGGGCAGAGACTTTATGTACTTGATGTATACGCCGGCAGATGTTGTGTTCATGGGCGTGGACGGCGAGGTAAAACACTATTTTGATTATCAGACCAGCGCGAGTCTGTTCGGGGATTATGTTTATACTGAGCTCAAAAGCGAAAATGATAAATTACCAAGGGTCTCTCCGGCTCGTCTGGGCGTACGTTTATATCATGATTTCGTGAACTTTAACGGTGAAGTCGAGTTTTACCACACATTTACGCAAAACCGACATGCATCATATGAAACAAAAACGTCTGGATATAACATGCTTAACATGACTTTATCCCGGCCGTTCGAAGTCGGAGATTTTCAGAACGGAGAGATTTATCTCAGAGGCACAAACCTGACCAATACTTTAGCTTATGCTCACAGCGCATTTATTAAAGAGAAATCTCCCCTGCGCGGCAGAAATATTGTTCTTGGGTTAAGATATAATTTCTGACCTCCTTATTAGTGTATTAGTCGGATGACCACTGCACCTCCATAGCGGGAGGTGCAGTTTGCATCATCGTTAAAATAATCTTTTATAAAAAATTTAATAGTAAGATTCGCCGGACTAAAATTTCTTTTTCATGCACAATCAATTATTCAGATGATTAAATATTCCAACAAACAAACTGCCAGCGATCTGATAATGGCACAATTTTTAATGCTTTATATAATAATCTGCACAGGCCCGTGATTATCGCAGTGCTCGCCATGAGGGTGATGCAAATGTCCGTCTACCAGATAGTCAACGTGGTCACCGTGCGGAACAGCCTCATGGCCACATCCCGGGCCGTGCACGTGATCGGGTGCATGCCCTGAGCAATGGTGTTCTGGTGTACATACGTCGGGATTACTGGCACTGACTTCCAGCACGTGCTCATCCACATGGTCGCCGTGAGGATGGTGCAGATGGCCATCATGGAGGTAATCGACGTGATCGCCATGCTGAATGGCGATGTGGCCACAGCCGGTGCCGTGAGTGTGATTGTGGTTTACGTGATGCTTTTCGTTGCAGCTGGACATTACTGACTCCTGAATATCAATGGTCTTCGTTTATGTGTTCACAGGCGTTGCGGATGATATCGGCAACATGTTTGTCGGCGAGGCTGTAAAACATCTTCCTCCCCTCTCTGCGGCGGACGACCAGTCGGTGGTGAAGAAGGTCCCGTAACCTTGCAGAGACGTTCACCATCTTTTCACCAGACAACTCTGTAAGTTCAGTCACGCTTTTCTCACCGCTTTCGAGCAGGATGACCAGTCGCATTCGACCTTCATCAGACAAGGCGTGAAAAAAAAGTGATACCGCCTTCAAATCTGATTCCATAGCTGAGCCTCACTCAAACAATCTATAGATATATAGATTATACGATTGAAAGCATAATTCAATCTTTAATTTGCTAAATCGTTTGTAAATGACTACATGAATGTGACGTTTTTATTAAAACCACTTTTAATCTTTAATACATTGATATATATGTAAAATTAACCAAAATACTACCATGCAAGATAACGATTATTGCCAATGATTGTAAGCAAACGTCTTTTTATGTGGTTAATTGTTATGTTATAACGTTTCGCATTGAGGTTTGTGCTCATCCGTACCATCAGCGATGAAACTGCGTACTTCATATAAAAATTCTGAATTTGAGTGACTTAAATTAAAAAATGGATTAATTGATGAATATCAGGGCAGTAACTTTTGCAATCGCCTCTCTTCTCACTGCTAATGCCTGCGCGGTAAGTATTGATTATCGCCATGAAGTTAAAGATACCGCAGAGAACACGCATAAAGACCGCCTGCTGATTTCACATCGCTTCAGCAACGGGTTTGGTATTTCTTCGGAAGTGAAATGGAAAAGCGGAGACTCCGGCGCACGCAGCGATAACGTTTACCACGAAAACGTGAGCGATGGCTGGGAAGCCGTACCCAGCTATCTCTACCGTTTTAATCCACTTTTTGCCCTTGAGGGCGGTCTTAATCTCGCCGTAGACAGTAATTACACCAACTATCGTCCCTACGTAAAAAGTTACGTGTATTTCACAGATGACCTGAACTGGTCACTTCGTTTCCGCCCGTTTTATAAGCGCTACAGCGGAAATATCAACACTGAAAAAAATACGCAGGAAAAAGGCATGACCATTACGTCCGTGCTGAGTTATCGCCTGCCGGGCAACTGGGGTATCGAGTACGAGCTGGAATACCACAAAACCGACACCAAAGAGTTTGCGCCCGTTGCAAACAACAAAGACTACCAGTGGACGCACGACGTCAAGGTCTCCTATGCCGTTGACAAAAACTGGAAACCCTACGTGGCTGTCGCCAACATTCCTGGCAGCAAGTATACCGACGAGCGTCAGACGCGCTTCCGCGTGGGTGTGACTTACAGCTTCTGATTTCCCTCCTGCTGAATCGACCAGTGGCTGAATAATGCTGTTCGGCCACCAAAGGAAAACCAATATGTTAAAACAAGCATTTATTTACAGCGCGCTCGCGCTGGCCGTAACTACGTCATTTGCATCAGGCGTTGCTGCAGCAGCAGATACCTCAGCGCAGGCTCAGAATACGGTTGTGATTATTGAGCGCTTTGAACTGGGGCATTACAACCCTCTTCTGGGCCACGGCCGGAGCGGTGAATCTCACTTTTATCAGGGGCTGTACCGGATTGAAGCCGGCGTCTTTGACAGACAGCCTGATCTGATCCCTACCCTTGCCTCCGGCCCGGCAGTGGCTTCGGAAAAAAATAAGGTCTGGACCGTTCCGCTGCGTAAGGGGATCAAGTTCTCAGATGGTACGTCATTTGGACCAGAGGATGTGGTCGCGACCTATCAGGCCTTTATCGATCCGCGCTCGGCGTCTTCTGAAATTGCAACATGGGATAACGTTGAGAAAGTCGAGGCCACCTCCGATGCCGTGGTGTTTACGCTCAAAGAGCCAATGGCAAACTTTGATCGCCGTCTTATCAATGGCATCGCCCCTTCCGAAGCGTTTGATTTTGCTAACCTGAGTAAGGCAGAAGCTTCCCCGCTGAATACGCATCCGGTGGGCACTGGCGCTTATGAATTAACTGAGTTACGACCCGATCAGGCGATCCTGACCGCCCGTAAGGACTACTGGGGACCTCAGCCGCAGGTGCAGAAAATCGTCCTGCGTTATACCGCTGATGAAAATGCGCGTGCGCAGCAGCTGAGAGCCGGTGAAGGCGACGGCACCGCGCTTCCGGCCGACCTTGCCGCGACCTTCAAAGCGCCAGAATACGAAACCTTCTCCGTGAAGGCCGGAGACTGGCGTGCTGTCAGCCTGCCCGCCGGCAATCCGGTAACGGGAGATGATGCTATCCGTCTGGCGGTCAACTACGCCGTAAACCGGGCCGACATGGTCAAATACGCGCTGAAGGGGCACGGTACCGCCAACTCTACCTACCTGGCCCCCTTCTTTGGTGAGGCTTACGATCCGGCAGAAGAGTTCAGCTACTCACCCGAAAAGGCTAAGCAAATCCTTGATGATGCTGGCTGGAAGGTGGGTACGGATGGCGTGCGGGTGCGTAACGGCCAGCGTGCGGCTTTTGATATCATTTATT
The DNA here is from genome assembly GCF_016625195.1 of Erwinia sp. S63. Classification (GTDB taxonomy): domain Bacteria; phylum Pseudomonadota; class Gammaproteobacteria; order Enterobacterales; family Enterobacteriaceae; genus Pantoea. The sequence goes on along the minus strand of NZ_JACVUP010000025.1, from coordinate 49,894 downwards.
TTCCGAATCGCGATCGCTCCCGCCGCGATCTGACGCTGATGGTCGCGAGCGACCTGAAGAAAATCGGCATTCAGGTCACGCCGGTGGCGCGGGATTCAAAATCAGTCACACGGGACGTTTATGCCAGCACCTCCGTGATGGCCGGAAGCGGCGTGCCGTACTCTGTGGACAGTCAGGTTTACCACATCCTGCACTCTAAATACGCAGAGCCAGGGGTAGGCGCAAGCTGGGATAACGCCTCTGATTACCGCAATCCGGTCATAGACCGCCTTCTCGACAGCGCTCGTGCGGAAACAGACCCTCACAAGCAGGCCGGCCTCTATCGCGAACTGCAGAAAGAATATCACCGCAAGCCCGCCATGCTGCAGCTTGTCTATCTTGACCATATCTACGTTCAGCGTGAAATGGGTTACAAAAATATCAAGGTCACACTGGAGCCTCATTCCCATAACATCGGATTTGGCCCCTGGTTCACCATTGAGTCCTGGAAAAAGTAGCAGATGGCATTCTCATCAGGACGGTGGCATCGCCGCCGTCGTTCCGTACTGCTGATGGTGGCAAGGCGCATTACTTTCCTTGTACCGCTGCTCATTCTGGTCACGCTGGGGCAGTTTGCTTTGGCCACCGTCAGCCCCTACGATCCGCTTGATGCTTATCTTGGTGGGCTTGCCGCCGAGATGACGGCATCACAACAGGCGTCGCTGTCGGCTGTACTGCACCTTGATCTGACCTGGTATGCGTCCTGGTGGGAATGGGTAACCGGGGTATGCTCAGGAGACCTGGGTATATCCCGCGCCTACCAGCAGCCCGTTACCGCTGTCATCAGCGATCGGCTGCCGTGGACGGTGCTGTTAGGCTGCACCGGACTGGTTTTCAGTACGGCCGTTTCATTTATTCTGGGAACGGCTGCCGGGCTGAAACCCGGCGGCCTTGCCGATCGGTTTATCAGCTTTTTTGCCATCATTCTGCAGACGATACCCCCGTTTGTGCTGGCGCTGGTTATGCTGGGTATCTTTGCCATCTCATTCAACCTGCTGCCCACCGGCGGGCTGACTTATCCAGGGCAGGCGGCGACGCTGAGTTCTACGCTGATGCATCTGTTACTGCCAGGCCTGGTGCTGGGTTTAACACAGCTGCCGTGGCTGATACTCAGCCTGCGGGAATCGGTGACGGATGTACTGAATTCAGACGCCATCCGGGGAGCCCGCGTCCGGGGTATTCCCTTTTCGCGCATCGTCAGCCATCACATCATTCCGACCGCGCTCCCGCCTTTTGTCGCGCTGGTTGGATCACGACTGGCGGAGCTGGTCGCGGGCTCCGTGTTGGTTGAAAGCATCTTTTCCTGGCCCGGGCTCGGCAGCGCACTGGTCAGAAGTGCCCAGTCACTCGATTTTGCGCTGCTGACCTTTCTGACGGTGGCGGTAACGGTGCTTGTCCTGCTGGGCAACCTCATCGCCGATATTCTTTTCGTTATTCTGGACCCGCGGGTTGACGCAGATGCTTAAGATATTTTCTCTCTCCCGAACGCCTCCGGGCCTTTCAGCCATCCTCACCTGGATGACATTTATGGTGGTTGCCGGCTACGCCATCGTGGTTCCCTGGGTCAGCCACGTTGATCCTCTGATAACCGACTTCAGTATGGCGGACCTGCCTCCGGGTAAAGATGCACTGTTTGGAACCGATGCAGAGGGTCACGATCTTTTTATCCGCGTAGCGCAGGGGCTGCGCATTTCTCTCGTAATCTCTCTGGTAACGGCCACAACGTCCTGTCTTTTTGGCGTGGTACTCGGCACGCTGGCAGGCATGAGCGGGGGCTGGGTTGACCGTATTATAATGCGGATTACGGACGGTATTAATGCGCTCCCCCACCTGCTCATTGGCATCCTGATCGTGTCACTGTTTAAGGGTTCGGTCATAGCGATTATTGCCTCCCTGACCCTGACGCACTGGACCTATATTGCCCGGGTAGTCAGGGCGCAGATTATCGGCGTCCGTCACGCCGAATTCATTGAGGCCGCATGGCTTTCCGGCATGAACCGCTGGCGTATCATCCGGGTTCATCTCATTCCTGCCGCACTGGGACAGACGCTAATCGGCCTGGTTTTACTGATCCCGCACACTATCTGGCACGAGTCCACGCTATCTTTTCTCGGGCTGGGGCTTCCGCCGCACATGCCCTCACTCGGTACGCTTCTGTCATCAGCTCAGGGTGCACTGCTGCTCGGCCAGTGGTGGATGCTGCTGTTTCCCTGCCTGTTGTTGATTGCCACAACGGTGTCAGTCTCACTGATTGGCGGCATGCTTAAAAACCGTATCACCGGTCATCAGGAGACGCTGCGATGACGCTGAAAATCGAAAATTTAACGGTCAGGATCCCGCTGGCGCAGGGTAGCCAGGTGCATGCTGCCTCGCTGATAAACCTCGACGTGGCGAAAGGAGAGGTCCATGCCCTGATTGGTGAGTCAGGGTGCGGCAAGTCCACTATCGCGCAGGCCATTACGGGCCTGCTGCCGCACAAGGCGCGCGTATCAGGCAGCGTTCTTTATCGTGAGGAAAACATCCTTGGCAGCCAGTCTCGCTTTCTGGGTAAACATATTGCGCTGATCCCGCAGTCAGCCGCCACGTTTATGACGCCCGTCAGAACGCTGGGCGCGCAGCTTGCAGAAACCGTTGAGGTGCTGGAAGGCCCGCTCACGCCCGAAGAGCTGATGGCAACCGTCGATTTAAAACCTGACGTTTTGCAGCTTTATCCGCATGAAATTTCTGGGGGTATGGCCCAGCGTGCCGCCGTCGCCTTCGCACTGGCCGGCGCGCCGGACGTGATTATTGCAGATGAACCCACCGCGTCGCTGGATCCTGCCCGCAAAGAGGGAATATTCCGTTTGCTGCGGCAGATTGCCGGCGAGGGCGCGGCGGTCATGCTTATCACGCATGATATCAGCACGCTGCTCGATACCGGTATCGCTGACGAGCTGAGCGTATGTTATGCCTCACGCATTATCGAATCCGGTCCTGCAGGCACGCTCCTTAACGGCGGAGCAGAACACCGTTACACGTGTGATCTGCTGGCAGCTCTGCCGCGCAATGGATTGCACAGGATGCGCGGCGTGCCGCCGGAACTGACCGACCTATCCGATGAATATAGCTATGAATCGCGTATTGCCATGCCCGGGGGGACTGAATGCAGGGTTTGATTGCCAGTAATGTGATTGTTGAGTTTGAACGTCCTGACGGCAGCCTCTGGCGGGTGCTTGATCGCGTGAGCCTCACGGTGCCACCGGGCAAAATTACGGGTCTGACCGGTCAGTCCGGACGCGGCAAAACGACACTCGGGCGCGTCATGGCCGGACTGGTCGTGCCGGTAAGCGGAAAGGTGACCTGTAACACTATGCCAGTCGGTAACGTACGCAGCCGCTCCGGTAGTCAGACCCGGGGACAGATTGGCATGGTGTTTCAGTCACCCCGCCGCTCCTGTGATCCCCGGCTGACGCTGCAGAAGACCATTTTGCAGACCGCAAGCCGTGGCGTGGATATCGACCGGATACTCTCAGATGTGGCGCTGACTGCCGATTTGCTCAGACGCTTTCCTGCACAGGTGTCCGACGGGCAGCTGCAGCGGGCGGCTTTGGCACGAACGCTTGCTGCTGAACCGGAATATATTATCCTGGATGAGATGACTTCCATGCTTGACCCGGCTACGACGGCTACGCTGATGGATGCGATTAAGCGATACACCCGCAGTGGTGGTGGCGTGCTGATGATAAGTCACGATCACGAGCTCGTAGAGGCTGTATCTGATGAAATAAGGCAGCTATGAACGTCCTGACTGCAGAAGGACCGTCATTCATGAGCCTGCACTCTGTATTTTGATTGCCTGAAGGAGACTGTTTTGACGAACAAAAAACGCGTTGCCATTGTGGGTGCCGGAGCTCTTGGACTCTCGGCTGCCCGCTCTCTCAGCGCCAGCGGTGCGGATGTGACCGTTTTCGAACGGAGTGACATCGGGGCCGGCACCAGCACAACGACTTTCGCGTGGATCAATTCGAACGGTAAAAATCCCGCAAGCTATCACGCGCTGAACGTGGCGGCGATGCGTGAACACGCTGAGCTACAAAAAAATTCCCGCTCTGAAGGCCAGTGGCTGCAGCAGAGCGGAACCTATGAGTGGGCAACGAACAGCGCACAGCAGGAGCGACTCACCGCGCGTGTTACCCGCCTGCGTCAGACAGACTACATCGCAGAGGAGCTGTCGCAGGCGCAACTCAGAACGCGGGTGCCGGAGATACGGATCGATCCCCGCGCAGACCGCATCTGGCATTTTCCGGAAGAGTGCCTGCTTCATCCCTCGGTATTCCTTGCGCATCAGTGGGCTGAAGCGCGCCGGTACGGGGCAGCACTTCATATCAATGCCGGCGTCAGGGATATCGCTGAACATGAAAAGGGAGTGATACTGCACCTTGATGACGGTTCAGAATGGAAAGGTGACAGCCTGGTGCTGGCTACGGGCCGGTGGTCACGGGAACTGATGTCGCGACTTGGTCTCCAGCTTGCCATGGTGGATCCCAACCAGCCCAATCGGATTGCCTGTGGTTTTCTGGCGGTGACCACGCCACAGCTTACGCAGTTAAGTGCCAACCTGATCACCCCAGAGCTTAACGTCCGGCCAGACGGAGGCGGCCGGCTGCTGCTTCAGGCTCCTGACCTGGATCACCTCGCTGACCCCGCGGCGTCTGTCCCTGCTGAAGGCTACATAGGTCAGGAAATGCTGCACAGGCTGCGTCGACTGTTTGATAACACCCGCTCTGCAAAAATTGAGCGGATCGCGGTCGGACAGCGTTCGCGACCGGCTGACGGGCTTCCCGGCATCGGTTTTGTCACACCACATAAGCGCGTGTATCTGATGGTCACCCACAGCGGCATGACGCTGGCTCCGCTTCTTGGCAGGCTGGGAGCAGAAGAAATTCTGCAGGGGTCGCGATCGGCTCTGCTTCATGACTATTCCCCCGACAGACTGCTGGGCAAAACGGCTGACGACTTTCCGGCCTTCTCCACCCTTCATTTTCCCGCCGCACAATAGCTTTCAGCAGCATTTTTAAAGCCTCTGCCTTTTCATTAACACGAGAAGGCCGTGGTCTGTCAGTTACTTCAGGCTAAAAGCTTCCTTACTCTCTGCTGATTGACCGTTCGTTTCACTCTGGCCAGTGAATAAGCCTGAGTCCTTTCTTCACGGTTTTCCGGAACTCTTCACACTCGCCATGCTCCGCTTTGTGGCAGCGCGCTACGTGTTTCAGCCCCCTGCTAATCTGACGGAGCCGACTTATGGCCCAGTCAATCTCCGCAGCCCGGTTTAGAAGCATTTCTCTGTCAAGAGCAACCGATCCGGACGTATTCAGCATGGGAACAATTTCATCAAGCGTAAAGCCGGCCGCCTGCCCCAGCGCTATCAGCTGAAGTTTACCTAATACGCTCTCATGATATTGCCTCCTCAGGCCGTTCCGGCCTACAGAGCGGATAAGCCCCTTTTTTTCATAAAAACGCAGCGTGGAGGGCTGAACGCCCGTGATGTCTGACACTTCCCTGATATCCATTTCTTAGGGCATTGACTTAAACCTGACTTTAAGTTGCAAACTGCCTGTCAGATTAACATTTACTCAATGAGAAACCGATTATGGATGCTTTACTTGTCACAAAAACGCTCATCGCAGGCATTGGCGCAACGCTGGTTATGGATACGTGGTCACAGTTTCAGAAACGCATTTTAAAGATCCCGCCGCTCAATTATGCGCTGGTCGGGAGATGGATGTTGTGGTGCCTGAAGGGAAAGTTTGTGCATCACACCATCATGACAACGCCGCGCGTTTGGGGAGAAATTGTTTCAGGGTGGGTTTTTCATTACCTGACGGGCATTCTTTTCGCATGCATACCACTGGCGATAAGCGGCAAAGACTGGTTCGGCCAGGCTCCTCTGCTGGCAGGAACAGTAACGGGCATCCTGACCATGATGGCGCCGTTTTTTATTCTGCAACCTGCTTTCGGCTTCGGCCTCGCAGCATCGCGCACGCCCCGGCCATGGCTTGCCAGATTGATGACTTTTTTGACACACCTGTCATTCGGGATAGGTCTTTGTATAGCGTCTCAGCTGTTAATCCCTTTATTATTTGAAAATTCATAACCATGCAGCTGCTCAGTCCGAAATTCGTCAAGAGTTAGGAGAACGTGATTTTTGACGGCTACGACTGGTTTAACCCCTGAATGGGAATGTCTCTTATCTGACGCTGCTAACTGTCAGACCTTCCGCTTAGGGGTAAACTTACTTACATTTTGAAATGTTATGTTATAACATATGCACCACTCTTGAGGATCAGGTTGGTTTTAAGATGTCAGAAGTTGCCATAAGTTTGCAGGAATTAACCCTTGGATATGATGGAAACATTGCGATTGAAGCTGTTTCAGGCTCATTTCTGACAGGGAGCCTGACCGCGGTAATTGGACCCAATGGGTCTGGAAAGTCGACATTGATGAAGGGTATTGCGGGAATTCTCAGCCCGATAGCAGGCAGTTGCCATTCTAAGCCTGGTGTACGTATCGCCTATCTGCCTCAGTCCTCTGAACTCGATCGCAATTTCCCTGCAAACGTGCAGGACCTGGTTTCGCTGGGCCTGTGGCAGGACCGGGGGTTGCTTAAAAGGCATTCAGGGAAAGACAAAATGCGTATCAGCGATGCCCTGAATTCTGTTGGCCTTAAAGGTTTTGAAGATACTCCGATTAACCAGCTTTCAGGGGGTCAGTTTCAGCGTGCTTTATTCGCAAGAGTGATTGTGCAGGATGCCAGTCTCATTTTGATGGACGAGCCTTTTAACGCAATTGATGCACCAACCGTAGAGGTTTTGCTGTCACTTATTAAAACCTGGCACTCCGATAACCGGACGGTAATCGTCGTAATCCACGATCCTATGTTAGTTAAGCAACACTTTCCCGAAACGATAATTGTCAATGGCGTACTTCTGGCGTGGGGGGAAACCAGTAAGGTTCTGCAGGACAGTCATTTGCCCCTGCCCTTTTGCTTTCATGAGGAACTGACGAGCAATAAGGTGGCACCTGAATGATGTCCGTTTATGACTATTTGATTTATCCATTTGTTGAGTTTGGATTTATGCGCCGCGCATTAACAGGCTCGCTACTGCTCTCTTTGAGTGCATGTCCTGTGGGTGTGTTTCTGACACTCCGCCGGATGAGCCTTGTTGGTGATGCCATGTCTCATGCTGTATTGCCAGGAGCTGCAATTGGTTTTCTTCTTTACGGACTGGAAATCATTCCTATGACTCTGGGGGGCATGGTAGCAGGGCTAATAGTCGCATTAGGCGCAGGAATGGTTTCACGGTTTACCGTTCAAAACGAAGATGCATCACTGGCAGCCCTTTATCTCATATCACTGGCGCTGGGTGTAATGATTGTGTCTTTGCGTGGATCAAGTGTTGATTTGATGCATGTGCTGTTTGGAAGCGTACTGGCCCTCAACTATGAAGCGCTATTACTCATGATCGGTGTATGCGTCTTGTCATTGTTAACTTTGACATTTTTTTGGCGTGCGCTCATTGCTGACTGCCTGGACCCACTTTATCTGCGCTCCGTCTCCCGCCTGGGGTTACCGGTACATTGCGTGTTTCTGGCTATGTTAGTAATAAACCTTGTTGCTGGATATCAGGCTCTGGGTACGCTGCTTTCTGTGGGTCTGATGATCATGCCGGCCGTCACAGCGCGCTTCTGGGCAAAAAGAGTCATCAGTTTATGCCTTACTGCAGTTCTGCTGGGTATGATTTCTTGCATAAGCGGCCTTCTTATTTCTTTTCACTATTCACTACCATCAGGTCCAGCCATTATTCTGGCCAATGGAGTTATCTATCTCATTTTAACTACTCTGGCCGTGATGAACCAAAAACGACGGGTAGTTCGTCGTTCTCTAAATAAACCTGACACACGTCCTCACGAACGGAGTAAGTCGTTATGAAATCTTCAACCTCATTGGCTGTTGCCATACTGTTATCACTATCTGCGCATGCGCAAGCCGGCGAAAAACTGAATGTTGTAGCCAGCTTTTCTATTCTTGGCGATTTAGCAAAAAATGTGGGCCAGGATCGTATTTCCCTACGCACAATCGTTGGTCCGGACAGCGATGCGCATGTTTATGAACCAACACCGGCTGACGCAATTGCCATGTCTAAAGCTGATGTCGTATTAACTAATGGTTTGCAGTTCGAAGGTTTCATCACACGATTGATTCAGGCCAGTGACAGTAAAGCAACAGTGACAGAAGTTACCAAAGGCGCTGAAATCCTTCGTGACCCTTCCGGAGGTCATTATCACTTCAATAATGGTAAGGCAGTTTTCCATGCGGCTCCTTTTGATCCTCATGCCTGGCAGTCACTGGCAAATGCTCGTGTTTATATAAAAAATATTGCAGCAGCTTTTTGTTCTGTAGATAAAGAAGGATGTGCCGGTTATCAAAAAAATGCAGAAATTTATGATGCAAAACTTAATATTCTGGCCATTGAAATTAACAGCCTGATAAAAAAAGTACCGGAATCGCGCCGTACTGTAGTGGTAGGCCATAATGCTTTCCGCTATTTTGAACATGAGCATGGCATTCATTTTTTATCACCGCAGGGTGTTTCAACCGAATCGGAAGCTTCCGCTGCTGATGTCGTTGGAATTTTAAAAGAAATTAAAAAAGATAAAGCATCCGCAGTTTTCTCTGAAAATATTTCCAACCCTCGCCTGGTTGAGCAGATCGCCTCAGAGGCTAATTTACCTGTTTCGGGAACACTCTTTTCCGATGCACTTTCTACGACCGCAGGCCCGGCACCAACGTATATAAAAATGATGCAACATAACACCAGGACAATCGTTGATGCGCTGGCCACAGAATAAAACCAAATTAATGTCACGCAAAAAACTGTAATCAAGATTATAAAACAATGGAGTTTGATATGAAGAAGCTTTTATTACCTCTGACAATTTCTGCTGCTTTAATCAGCACAATGGGAAATATGGCATTAGCAGATGAAAATGTTTCAGCATGGCGGTTGTTTGTATCCGATCACGATAAACCGATGGTTAATGTAATTGATGCTGTTGATGGAAAAAAGCTGGATGCTTTTTCAACTAAAGGGCCAGCGACTCTTTATCGTAGTGAAAGTGGCGCAACGGTATATGCAGTGCAGGGTAAAGCTAATACGGTATCTGTAATTTCTTCAGGAATTTCATTCCATGATCACGGTGACCATGCAGACATTGACGTTGGCAACGCTAAATTACTTAAAATCGAAATCAAGGGTAATAAACCTGGTCACTTTGTAGAGCGCCAGGGAAAAGTGGCGCAATGGTTCGATGGTGAACAGTACACTCTCGTCTACAGCGAAGAATCAATGCTGGAAGGCTTCAATGATGGAAAAAGGGTTTTCGTTGGTGCGCCACATCATGGTGTAGCCGTGCCCTATGATAACTATGCCGTAATTTCAGTTCCTAATCCCGAGGACGCATCAAAACGTCCTGTTGGTGCCAGAATTGTTGGACTTGATAGTAAAAAAGCTGGCGAAAACATTTTGTGCCCGGGCTTACACGGCTCTGCAGGATCTGGTGACACCTACGCGCTCTCTTGCGAAACCGGAATACTTCTGGTTTCCCAGAAAGGTGACAAGCCTGAAATCCGACATCTGCCCTATTCCAGTAATCTTCCCAAAGGTAGCGTATCTACTATGATTGGCGGCAAGGGTATGCAGTACTTTATCGGGAACTATGGTCCGGACCGTATTCTTTTGATCGACCCGTCTGACACCCAGAGCTTCCGCCTTGTTCAGTTACCTACCCGCCGCGTTCATTTTGCAGTAGACCCGGTACATCCGAAATTTGCCTATGTCTTTACCGAAGATGGTAAGTTAAATCAGGTTGATGTGATTAAAGGTCAAATCACGAAATCTGTACGAGTAACCGATGCTTACTCTATGGATGGGCACTGGAATGATCCACGACCACGTATTGCAGTCGCGGATGATAAAATTTTCATTACGGATCCCTTGCAGAGTAAAATCCATGTATTAGGAACATCGGATTTAAAAGAAATAACTGATATTAAAGTTGAAGGCCATCCATTCAACATCGTTGCCGTAGGCGGTACTGGAATGAAACATGATGGAGAGCATCATCATGATCACAATCATCACCACGATCATGAACACGCTCATTAATTTCCTTAAGTAATTTGAAAAAGGCCTTCCAGGAGGCCTCTTTCACAAAACCTATACTTCATCTTTATAGAAAAATTCATTGTTCATCTAACAAAGTGTTATGAACACACCACCCTTGAAATGTTAATTTTAAAATGAGGAGTTTCTTTGATTTCTGATGAAGAAAAAGAGGGCACCCTCTCTTTAGATGACACGCTAAAAAATGAGTTTGATATTCATTTGAGTGGTGTTGAGAAGATTGAAATCAACAGTCTGATAAATAAACTCAGGCATTCAAAATTAAAGTTCACATTAAAAAGACAAATTATTTTCATTCTTATCTTAAGATCTGGATCACAAGGCATCACTGCTTACGAGATACTGGATTTTTTAAGGTTAAAAAAAGAAAATACTAAGCCAACGAGTGTGTACAGAGTGCTCGACTACCTTATTGAAACTGGCCTGGCAGTTAAACTGCAAAGTCAATCTAAATTTATTGTAAGGCGATTTCAGTCAAACAAAATATTGAGCATATTCACTGTTTGCTCTGAATGCGGGATGATAGAAGAACTGACGGATAACTTTTGTCAGTTAAGTATTACCCATCTACTCAGTGGACTAGGTCATCAACTTACCTGCAATGCAGTTGAACTGAATGTCATCTGCAAGAATTGTAAATCTCATAACTGAATTAAATTCATTTAAATAATGAGCACGAGAGCATGCTCGCTAAAGCATGCCCTGTGAACGCATTTTTAACTTAATGATGAAGTAAATCGTCAACTACCTGTTCACTGGTAAGTTGATAAGGGAAGTATGTCGGCCAGTTATCCAGTTCTTTCAGAATCTCTTCCTGAGAAGTGTTACCCATAAACAAGTGGAAGTGTGCAGATTTGCGCGGACCGATGGTGTGGTCACTGAACTGAACAAACTTCGGTGCATGCGAATTGGCATCTTTACACTCAAAGAGGTAGCGTACCCCTTTTTTTCCTGATGCATAATGCAGGATTTTGTGGCCCGCATAATCATATTTACAGGAATTCACTTTCCCATCGACGTGAAATTCCATCACACCATTTTCAATGCCTATTTCAGTTACATCCGTTGTATAGCCTTTTTTATAATATTCTTTAAATTCTTCAGCCGTTTTACTGGTGTCTTCTTTCGCTTTTTTCTGGAAAACAGGATCCATTTCACCAGATAAAAGAATTGGGTAGACAGATTGCCACATCCCTTCCCAATCAGTTAAAGGCCGGTCTTTAACATCAGCATCATCGAAGACGCCATGTGAAGCTTTTTCTTCTTTTTCTGTCATGGGTGCGCCATGCGAATGAGCATGATTGTGACCATGTGCATGCTCATGAGAATGACCTTCATGAGCGAAAGCCTGCCCGGCAGTAAGCAATCCTGACAGGACAATGGATAAGGTATTGATTTTAATGAACACAACAAATCCTTAAGTTTGGTTACCAATTGAAATGTTATGCTATAACATTTCAATTACCCCTGCAAACTTCACTTAAAGTATTGATTGCCCCTGATGCACCAGAAAGAAAGGTGTATGTGCCCGGTTTTGCTAAAAGTATTGCCACTGTCCTGCTTCTAGATACCATGGCTTGCCACACTGACATGTAATAAACTGACTTGTTTGTCGGTTAATTCAGCAAACCATCTTAGTTTCCACTGCAGTATCTCTTAGGACCTCGCATAGCATGCCGCTCTCGATTCACCACGTACTTGGATCAGTCCTTAAGAACCAGCTTAACAAACACTTATTGCGATTACAGAAGCTATAAATTATGAAAATGAATTCAAGTTGCGTTCACTCCTAAAGGACATAGCAAGATATTATTCCCATAGAATAAAGCGTAAAAAACCGGCCTTTAGGCCGGTTACATGCTGATTTTGAAATCAGTCAGAAAAAATGTTGTTGATCCATAGCGTCATGAAAACCATATCCGCTGCGTCAGGCACATTTACATGCCAGCGCGGTGAATCAAATTCGTGATCCAGCGGGAGTCCGGCGCGACCTTCCTGCGTCAGCAGAATGTCCGCACGCTTGCCCCTGCTGTCCTCAAGATGAACCGACACGCAGCTGCTCTTACCGATACGATGCGGGTTACAGGTGATCGTGACCGGCGGTTGCAGCCTTGACCTCAGCGCGTTCTCCATTGCGGTCAGTCGCTCGGCCGTCGTTGCGGTCATCGCGGGTTCACCCTGCGGGTGCAGGCTGAACATAACAGGGACAGGCGTTTCATCCGGCGCAGGGCGCTGGGTCAGAGGTTGCGCATACTTAAGTTTAATCATGCGGTCAGCATCGCTCTCTTATCGTTGTGTTCGTCCATCCCGGCGGCATCTTCCGTCATCAATCCACGAAGACGATCCAGTTTTTTCGCTACGAGAATAGCAGCGTCCAGCTCAGAACAGTTATGTTTACGCATCAGTGCTTTACGTTCGGCTTTCTCTTCTTTCTCCGTCATCCCTAGCGCGAGGTAAAGGCTGGGTGGAACAGCGCGGAACAGCGCTTCAATTTTCTTCGAGAGCACCACGCCTTCGGTATAGCACAGTGAGAGCTTACTGGCGGAAAGCAGTACGGCTTTTTGCTCTTCTGAAAGCGTCCGGAAGCGGGCAATATCCTCCACCTCTTTTTTCGGCATCGTCAGGCAGATCCACCATTCCGCCATATTCAGCATCTTGCCGGCAGCGTTCGGGTAATCCTCAAGGTTTTGTGTGGCAAGCCACAGCCATGCACCAAGCTTACGCCACATCTTGACCACTTTGGTCATATAGGGGGCGAGAAGTGGGTTAACCGTCACAACGTGCGCCTCATCCACGGTAAAAACAATGTCGCGCTCAAGATACTGGTCACGTTCGGCAATGTTATTAATGGTGTTGGTCAGCGACACCATCGTCAGCGCCATCTGCGCCTCGTACCCTTCACGGGCAAGGTGTGCTAGGTCAATCAGCGTAACGTCAGCCTCCGGCCAGAGAGAGCCCTCCTGGTTAAAGAGCTCTGCCTCAAAGCTTCCGTGTTGCGTAAACATGCCCAGGGATTCCGCCATTTCAGCCGCTTTTGCCCGGCGGGTTTCGTTACGCACCTGCCCGCTGCCACTCTCAGTCTCCAGTGAAATGGCGTTAAGCGCATTCTGCAGGTCGCCCGGCAGCATCTGGCGGCCTTCATCCAGAGTTTTACGTGCGGCCATAATCAGCGCTTCGCGGATCATGGCGCGGTCGGCACGCTTCAGCGCGGCATCTTCTTTCGGGTCGCCGCCAGTGATCATCATTCGGGCAGAAATTTCCATCTCGCCCAGAATGTCGCGCTTACCGCTCTCTTCATCATCATCCAGATCGTCTTCAATTTCCGGCAGGTCACTCTCATCAATTGCCGGAGCGGGCGCGTCGCCGTCAAACAGCTTATGCGCATCAGCGAAGGGGGGCAGCGATACGCCGCTGCCGGGTTTGACGCTGACCTTGTTAACCGTAAGGCCCAGACTTTCAAAGTAGTCAGCGGTCAGACCGAAACTGTTACCGGCTTCCGCAATGAACAGGCGCGGGCGGTGAACGGCCATCAGCTGACAGAGCATCGAGCAGAGCGTGGCGGATTTACCTGCGCCGGTCGGTCCGAACAGCAGCATGTGCGCGTTCTGAGAGCGGTCATCCTTATTTAGGGGATCAAAATCAAGCACATCGCCGCCACGGTTAAAAAAGCTGAATCCGGCGTTACCGGTCCCGGTTTCGCGGCCGGTGACGGGCAGCAGCCCGGCAAGGTGCTGAACCCACGTCAGGCGGGTATACCAGTTTTTTTTGTCATGCTGCGGGTTAAAGCACATAGGCAACGCCCGCAGCCAGGTGTTAAGCGGGCCGGTTTCATGTTCAGCGCGTACCGGCTGCAGCCCTTCGTTCAGCAGTACGGTGCTGAGCTCGATGCGCTTGCGGTTCATTTTGGGCATGTCTTTTGCCCGCAGGATAAAGGTGATGCCCGCACGATACAGTTTGTGGCGGTTTCCCAGCAGATCCTTTACCGCCGCGACGTCCTGACGGACGCGACCCGACTCGGTATTCTCGCCGATAGCGTTTTTCGCCAGGCGGTTAAATTTCTCTTCCAGCGTGTCCTGCGGCTCTGCGACAACCGTCATGCACAGCATGGTGCCTTCGGGGAACGTGTCCATCAGCGCGTTAATTTTCTTTTCACCCCGGCTCTTTTCGCCGGTGAGCGTGCCGGGCTCAGGGGGTTTACGCAGGCGCTCCACGGAAATGGCGGAATGGGCAATGTTATCCAGCCACCACACGCCGTTTTCAACGTCAGAACGTGGCGGCGTGAACAGCAGGGTTTCGGCGAAATCATTCTCTACAGGGATCATGCCTGCAGGCGTATCCCGGCTGTCTTCATAGGCCGCCGCACGGTAAAATGCTTCTTTATTCATGCCCTCGGGCGCAGGATTGAACATCCGCAGCAGCCAGGCGTGAACCTGCAGGCCATTCTGGCGCGTGCAGTAGATGTTGACGCTGGAAAAGGCGCTGCAGAGGCGCTCACACGCCTGATTCAGCATGCCGATGGGTGACATCAAATCAACGCTGTTTTTTGTCGCCCAGCGGTAGATAACCATGCGCGTGCGCCGCTGCTGCCCGCGCCACGGCTGGCCGGTGATCAGCTTGTCTTCAAACAGACCTTCAGGACGCGCAATCCCGCGCATATGCTGCTCAGTTTCCTTAAGCCACGCCTCGGTAAACCCGCTGCCCTGCGCGTGCGGCCTGACGTAGCCGCGCAGACGGTCAAGGTAGGCATCGACGTTATTTTCATCCTGACAGTAGAACTGAACGATCCACGGATTGCTCGCCAGGTCGTCAAAGCTGTCCTGCAGCGCATCTTCAACCACGTCGCGGATCTGCTCCAGTCGCTCGTCAGGACGGCCTTCGGTTGCCGCCGGCGTCACTTCATAGACGGCACCCACTGAGATACCATCATCAAGCAGCAGGCACTGCTCCTCATCCAGAAACTCTGCCCACGGCAGATAATCAACGATGGACGGATTATGGGAGTAAACGCGTTTTTCATCGGCCTGTGACATTTTACCGGGACGGACAACGGGCTCCGGACCGGCCTGCTCAGAAACGTCAGATAAGCGGCGGTTTTTTTCAGGGGATTTCCCTTTAAAGAGTCCGAACATTACAGCGCCTCCGTACGTTCGCCAGGCATGGCGTACTGCGTCTGGTCATAGAAGGGGAAAACGGTGCTGTAACCGGGCACGGGGGTGTTTCCCTGTGCGAGATGAGGGAACACGTACATCACCATGTCAGGATTAGGCAGTCGCGGGAACTGCTGGCTGATTTCGGATTCCTGCGTGCGGCTGTAGCTGCGATCTTCGCTCAGTGCGGCCTGTTGCTCGCTGTCAGAAAGACCACGGCGCAGCGTGCTGCGGGCTTCACTGCCGCGCGAGACGCCTGATTCACCGTCGGTACCTTTCCACAGCTCCAGCATGTTGCTGTTGCCCGGCGGCAGCATTTCATCTTTGTTTGTTGAGCAGCCGGCAAGCGTGCTGGCTGCAATAATCATGAAAACCCCGAATTTTGTAGTAATACTCATGGTCATTCTCCTCAGTCCAGTCCGCCGGTGCTGCCGTCTTCGCCAGGCAGGGTGAAGTCGTAACGCACACGGCGGCCCTTATCTTCGTAATCGATCGCCAGCTCGCGGGTAATGTGTACGGCAAGTTTTGCACCCGGCTGTACGTAGATAGCGTCAAAAGTCTGTCCGTAGCGCTGTTTGACCCAGTCAGTTGTTTCAGACATACCGCCGGAAAGAGCCTTCCCGAGCGCCGCCTTTCCGGCGTCGCCAGTCATGGCGCCGGTAATACCATTCACATTGTTCTGCGTTGTGTACTGGCCCTGACTCAATCCTTCACCCGCCGCGCCGGCTGCAGACAAACCAAAAATTGTTGGCAGGTAACTGGATGCATTGGATTTGCGTGTTCCGGCAATACAGGGGATACCGTTTTCATCAGAAATCCAGCCGATGCCGCCACTGGTGCCGGTCTCTTTACCGCCGTTCTGGTTGCTGCTATTGCCGCCTTTGCCGCTGCGGTCCGGCTTCGGCAGAGTCCGTACGGTGCCGTCGGTAAACACAAACGTGACGCTGTTGACCTGACCACGCACGCAGGACAGGGTCCAGTCGCCGGAGGCGGTGCCGGAGACAATCGCACCCTCAACGTCCGGCAGCTCAATGCCGTTGGCCGTCAGGTTGTCTTTTCCGATGAGTACCTTAAAGGGATACGGGTCGGTTACGGTGCCGTTGATCGGCACGCGACCGAGCAGTGCCGTCATGGCGCGGCTGCCAATCAGTGTGGAGTTCTCCGGAAGCGTATACACCGGTTCGGCCTCCTCTTCCGCGCCTTTTTCAGCGGTGGAACCCTTTACCTGCTGTTCATAGCTGCCTTTTTGCTTCGTCAGGGCGTTTTCACTGAGAAACGACGTCGGGAACTGTGAACCGCCGGCACTGCTGCCCGACGCGCCATTTTTCTGCGCCGAGGACGTGGAGGGGCTGTCCTGGGGCGTGACCCACATCAGGCCATCACTGCCGGAGGCCGGGGCATTGCCACCGCCGGCACCCATACCGTCAAGGCCCAGACCCAGCGGGATATCGCTGTCAGTATTTTTTGCCTTGTCTGCAATACCCTTACCGGCATTCTGCAGTTTATTCGTCAGCTCGTTGATTTTTGACGTCAGGACGTTCTGCTGCTGGCGCATCTGGCTTTCACGCTCGTGATAGCTCTTCTCCACGCCCTGAACCGCTTCATTAACCTGGCCGGAAACGTTGGTATTGCGCTCCCTCAGCTTTTCATTTTCGTCCAGCAGTCTGGCATTCTGCTTGTTAAGAGAATCCTGCTGCTGACGAACGGCGTTTAGCGAGCCCACGATGGTTTTCAGCGTATCCTGCGGCGTGTCGCCCTCGATGCCGAGCGCTTTGAGCTCTTGCGGAGACAGGTTTTTCAGCGCATCGTCTGTCTGCGCGTGTGTTGCCTGCGCGGCGGGCTCCTGTGGCTTGCTGTTATAACTTTTCACCGCAATGAATCCGCCGCCAACCAGAATGGCCGGAACCAGCACTTTAACCAGTCCGTTTGACTTAATTTTCATAGCGGATCACCTTCTGGGCCGGGCGGGTAGCAGCCTTATGGATTACGGATGGCTCACGTACAAACGCGTCATCAGGACGACCGGCGGTGACCAGGTACAGCGTAGTGGTGTCTTCGGGCGTGCCGGCGGCACCCACCCAGCGGTGCTGGAACGTTGCCGTGACAAACCGGCCCTGCAGCTCACGCGGATCGAGTACAACCTTCTGCGATGAGCTGTTGCGGATCCTCAGCGCAATGACGGTGCGACCGGCCACGCCCCAGCCCGCTACCGGTGACACGGTCACAGGAGCAGAGGGATATAACGTCGTAATGCGTGATGGCAGGTGCGGATTAACGGGATGAATGCCCGGCACGGCTTCAACGGTGCGCACCGGTGCATACAGATTCTGAGCTGCGTAGCGCGTCAGCAGTACCGGAACGGGAGCTTTATAACTCACTTTTTTTCGCTTCGCCTGCGTGCTGTTGCTGCCGCTGGCGGCTTTCTCCCCGGTGCCGGCGGTTGCCCTGCTGAGGGTGCTGACGTCGCCGCTGTAAACGATTTTAACCGGCTCGGCTGACGCGGTGGCCGTTGTATGGACGTCCAGCAGAATAACCTCACCGCTTTCCATGTCCTGCAGCTGCAGGCGCGTCTGAGGAAAATCGCTGTCAGCTTTGAGGTAGACCGCGCCGCCGGTGCTCTGTACGCGCAGTTTGCCGTTCAGTGCCGGCGGAAAACCCACGCGCACGTTTTTATCAACGAAAATCACGCGTTCCTGACCCGTTTTGAGTGGGATCTGCAGCGGCACGCGCTCCCATTTCATCAGCTCGTCCGCCTGCGCCGGTGCGGAAATCATCGCTGCCACCGGCAGCAGGGACAGTGACAGCGCCACAAGGCATGCACGCGATCCTGAGGTAAAAGATGGATTCAACATCAGAACATCCCCTTTCTTTCTGGTTTCGGCTGTTCAGGCGCGGCGGAAAGACGCTGCGGGATGCCTTCATAGCAGTCCAGCGCCATGCCAAATGGATTAGATTCAGAGTCGCCGTCCCAGCGCACGACTTTTAGCGGATAGCGCACCATCGCGCGTTTAACCGGTTCGGTGAGGTAGTACTCGTCGGCAACAAGATCGAGTTTCACCGCCCAGTTATCACGATCGATGACCTTCACGCTCTCACCTGAATAACCACGTCCGGGAATTTCGTAAACGACGCGCACACGGTCGGTTAACTCGTTTTTTTCACCGCGAACCTTTGAATCCTCTTCAAGAAATGCCTTGCACTGTGGCGTCAGGTAAGCTGAAAGCGACTGAATGCGGGCGGGATAGTCCACTTTGCCGTTTTTGGGCCAGGCGTTCAGCTGCTGGAAAATGTAATACGTAAAGCCGTACACGGTCGGAGGGGGGATTTCCCACCACGGGCGCGTGCTGCCCTTGCGCAAATCAGGCGGATTGTGGATGGTCAGCTTTTCAGGTGCCCGCATCCAGCCCCCCATTGCTGTAATTAGTAACAGCAGCAATACGACACAGGCCGCCCGCAGGGTAAAAATATGCTGATCGCGGCCCTTAACCGCGTGGCGAAAACGACTCATCTGATACTCCTGAGGGTTTTGCTGCGTCGCAGGGACCAGCCCCGCGAGTCAATAATCAATCTGAAATCCCCCAATCCCATGCGGCGCTTCTTTAACTCGAATTGCTGCCAGAGATAATTTTCTGGTTTTCCCCGTTTTTTGCTGGCAAGCCATTTGCCGCCAAACGCAATCAATACAAGTGGGAAAAGCAGAGCGCCGGTTGGAATGGCAAGCCAGCCAAAAAGTAACGCGAAGGGCAGGGAAAGTATGAAGCCGGATAAGATGCCAATTAGTGCTGTCAGTCCTAACTCGGGGGTATTAAACCCCCGAAATACGACTGGCTCAGCATTGAGGCGATCCGGTAAAAATTTAATGGTCGCCATCTGGGGCTGTCCCTTACGCGATAACTTCTGCAGACTTGCCGAGCAGCCAGATAACTGCGACCAGCATGACAACCCCGACAACAACAATGGACCCGAATTTGGTCCAGGAGGCACGGTCATTACGAACTTCACCAAACGTTACGAGACCAGCTTCAGCAACTTTAAAGAATGCAAAACCGCACAGAACGAGACCACCAAGAACGAGTCCATCCTGCACATGACCGCTGAGCGTTCCCATCAGGCCGGTTCCCGTGCCGCTCGACGTTGGACCTTCAACCGTCGGCAGATCGGCAAGAGCTGGCCTGGCAGCCAGAGCACTCAGCAGGCCAGCCGTCAGGATACGTGCCCAGGCTGATTTAGCTTTAGTCTGGGCTTTAGCGGTCACGCGGGTTACTGCTGATACGAATTTAGACATGATTTCACCTGTAAAAAGAGTGGGTTTAGGGTTAACTACAAAACATCCAGATACTTACGACTAACAATAAGACTGAGCGAACTACGGCTTTGCCCATTGCGCCCTCCTTCAGGCGCTGATTTGTCCAGCCTGAGTAGACATCCACGATTGCCCATGCTGCCCAGAAGAAGAGGAATGCAATCAGCAGCCCGAGACAGAGCAGGTGCAGCAGATTGGGTTCCACATTTCCGGAAGCCGCTTTAAAGGCTGCTTCCTGTGCAGCGGTCATTGCCATCAGGGACGCTCCCGGCGATAATTTCCTGCCACGCCAGACAAATCGCGGGGCTGGGCACGCGTGGGTTCCAGATAGCGATCAATGCCTGTGCTGATGGTTTTAAGGTCGTCGTTTGCCCGCTGATAATCGAAGAAATAGCGGCCACGCTCTGACGGATCAGCCTGTGCTGCGGTAACCCGCGCCCGTTCCAGCGAAGCCTGAACCTGGACGATCATTCGCTGAGCGGATGCCAGCTCGTCTTTCTCAGATGCAGACGCCGGAGAGGACGCGAGAAAGGTCAGGCCCAGCACACCGCCGCATAACAGAAGTTGTGTTGCCAGACGAAGAGATTTCATATGCACCTCCAGTGGTTGTTGAGTGCGGTAAGCATGCGAAATCTGGCAGCCGGGTTCAGCCGTTAACTCTTTTTGGAAAAATAAAAATTTAGAAAGCAGCTCAAATGCCGGAGGAAGTTGATTCAGATATTAATGATTGTTGTAACTAAATAGATGATCTGACGCGGCGCGATGCGCCTTGCCTGCTGACGGCCGGCATCTGAAAACAAGTTTCAGGTGCCTCCGTCCAGCTCTGATATGGGGAAACCAGCGTTAGACATTAAATTAATTCCCCGAACGCAGAATTTAATCTGCGGTTTCGCCGACTAATATTGAATGATGAGTAAAATCAGGCACAGCGCGCGTTAACAGGTATCGTGCAGAAAGGGAGGGGAAAAATTATGTGCGGAAGGTTTGCGCAGTATCAGAGCCGGGACATTTACCTTGACGCCCTTGGCGCAGCCGACAGCGATTACGCGCACGATCCAGAACCCATCGGCCGTTATAACGTAGCGCCCGGAACCAACGTGCTGTTGCTGAGCGAGCGCGACGAGGAACTGAAAATAGATTCGGTGTACTGGGGTTACGGACCCGAATGGTGGGACAAGCAGCCGCTCATCAATGCGCGGGGAGAAACCGCCGCATCGAGCCGTATGTTTAAACCGCTATGGAACAACGGCCGCGCCGTGGTGTTTGCCGATGGTTGGTTTGAGTGGGTGCGACGTGAAGTCGCATAAGTGATTGTTCGGAATATATATTATTACTGAACCTGCCGTCCCATCGGCAGTACCCTACGAGGTCGGGCGGACTGGTAACAAGCCGTCCAAAAGCCCTCGGACAATGTAGCCTTTACCTTTTGGTAAGTGCCAGAATCGTGAGAGGACGGCATGCCTGCGAGCATCAATGCGGGTCGGAGCTAGGGTGAGTGACATGGTTAGCATATGCGAATCTCGTTTACTATCGTCAACCAAGAAGGGCCCAAAGATGCTGACAGGGCTCAATTGCGGTCGGAGCGGATGTCCCATTCTCATCCGCCATGGGCAAAGTGACCGCCGGTAGCGTAAGAGGAACCTAAACCACTCTCGTCATTTATGCGGAACACGGTAAGCCCAAATAGCTCCTTGTTTAGGAAGCTTCACCGCAAGGTGATGTGATAGCTATGTGGGTAGAGGATCGGAGAAAAAGCGAATGCCTGTTTGTAATGAACAGGATACGGATTGAAATATTACCCGACGCGAAAGCGGGCAGACTTCTCCGTGGTCTTACGTCACGAGATAACCCGATTAACGACGTGCGAGGAAAAGCAGATGATGGCGAAAGCTGGTGCAGCCTCGGGCAAAGGTCAGCAATGGGATGCCATAAACTGGCCGAACATTGAGGCAAATGTCAGTCGGCTACAGGCGCGTATCGTGAAGGCAGTGCAGGAAAATCGCTGGAATAAAGTTCGTGTCCTGAGTTACCTGTTGACGCGTTCGATGAGCGGTAAATTTCTGGCAACTCGCAGAGTGACCAGCAACAAAGGCAGAAATACCGCTGGCGTTGACGGTATCACCTGGGACTCCCCAGCGAAAAGGTTTGCAGGGGCCCGGTCCCTCAAATCCCGGGGCTACTTGCCCGCTCCGCTCAGGAGAATCTACATTCCAAAAGCCAATGGGAAACGACGCCCGCTTGGCATCCCTACGATTAAAGATCGGGCTATGCAGGCACTATTTCTGCTGGCGCTTGATCCTATCGCGGAAACTACAGCAGATGGCGGCTCCTATGGATTCAGGAACATGCGACGGTGCGCTGATGCGATCGAGAGATGCTTTGCTAATCTCGCTCGACAAGGCAGCCCGAAATGGGTTCTTGAAGGTGATATTAAAGGCTGTTTCGATAATATTGACCACCAGTGGCTCATTGACCATGTTCCGATGAACAAAACAGTTCTCGGTAAATGGTTAAAGTCTGGCTTTATGGAAAAACAGGTTTATCACTCAACAATTGCAGGCACTCCTCAGGGAGGGATTATTTCACCCGTGCTGGCAAACCTGACGCTGGATGGGCTGGAACACCTGCTGAGGAAGCAATATCCACGGCAGGGAAAAGGTGCAGGGGCGGGAAAAGCAGCCAAAGTGCATCTGATCCGTTATGCCGACGACTTTATTATTACCGGTGACAGCCGGGACACGATTAATAAAGTCATACCTCTCGTCGAAGCATTCCTTGCAGAACGTGGGCTGGAGCTTTCTAAATCAAAGACCCGGGTTACCCATGTCTCTGAAGGTTTCGATTTTCTTGGTCAGAACATAAGACGTTATCCTAACGGAAAACTTCTCATTAAACCGTCCAGAAAAAGTATCAACACGTTGATCTCGAAGGTCAAAGCAATTGCTAAGCAAATGATAGCTCAACCTGTTGCGTCATTGATCACGAGGCTAAACCCTGTGATCAGGGGATGGGCCAACTACCATCGTCATGTTGTTTCTAAGCGGGTATTCACTTATGTGGATCACCTGATCTTTGAAATTATCTGGAGGTGGGCCAAGGCCAGACATCCCCGTAAAGGGCTCAGATGGATTAAAAAGAAATACTTCGCTCAGGTGAAATCCCGAGACTGGGTTTTCAGCGGTCTATATCGGGATACTGTTACGGGACAAATTATGACTTTGAGATTAATTAACGCTCAAAGCATCAAAATTGTCCGTCACAGACTTGTTGCCTCAGCACTTAATCCCTATGACACGAATTGGGCAGATTATGCCCGAGCCAGATCTTCGCGACTAACTGCACCTGCTGCATCATTTCATAGTGGTGTTTGATAAGGCTTGAGCCGTGTGAGCTGGAAACTCTCACGCACGGTTCTTAGAGGGGGTGCCGGAGGTAACTTCGGCACCCTACTCGACGTGAAGGAAGAAGAAAGGAAACAGCCCTAATTTGGGTCAGTTTGGATATTAAAATGTGATGACGAAGACAAGTTTCACCCTCGTCATCTTGATAGCTAACCGTATTAAAATGACAGTCCGCGCTGATCCGTATCAGGTCCAGCTTTTCCGAAGAGCAGTGAATTTTTCACGCGTTTCTCCCAGATAAAGCGCTGAGGAGAGAAAGCATACGCTGTATCCCAGTAATTCAGTCGCTTCTTCCGCCAGATTTTTAACTTCCCGGTTATACCCGTAAGACATAAGATGCTCCCAGAGCTGATTCATGCCAAATATACGTGAGAATATTAATATTATGATCAACCCCATCGCAGTCATCAGCCACGAACGGTGCTGAATAAAATCAGTCAGCCCTGTAACGGTGCTTGCGGGTATGAGCGCGGAAAGTGCAATACACACGACGGCGGTTGTAAGAGCAAACCAGAGCCAGCTGCCGTGCCTGATCATGTCAAAGATGTCGTCCAGCTCCCGGATCAGCATACATAAGTAAAAACCCCCGATAAGGATAAGTCCGCCGCGGATCTCAGGGCGCTTTGTCGCGCACCAGAAAAACAGCACGGCGATGCCTGCCAGAATGATTTCCTGCAGGATTTCAGTCACGGAATTTTCATGTAGAGCGTTGTACATAAAGTAAACGTCAACGTAGATGGCTGACATTGCCAGCAGGATAAAAACCGATGCGAATAGCAGGAATAAACATTCTCGGGTGAGAAGCGAAACAAAGGGAATCATGTCGAACTCCGTAAAGTTGGTCTTTTTATTCAGTTTACTTTTTCTGTTGCCTTTCATTTTTTGTATCATCAATATGTCATCAGTAATCTGTTCATTGAAATCATAAGGATATTAATCGCCGTTGCACACAGCGTATAAAGGTTCATATGAATAAATATCACCTTGCTTAACAAGCCTTATTTCAGTGCGTTATTTACAATAAAACGAACCCGTGATTTCGCTTTTTTAGTCAGGCCACTATTTCACCCGCTGATATAAGCGAACCCGATAAATAACTGAGCCTGACTCACTTAGTGAACAGCAGAGTCCGGAGAGCTATTTTCTTATGCGACCGGAATGTAGTAGCACCCTGAAAAATAACTATAACCATTAGAAGTTTTTATGCTGTTAATTTCCAGCAGGTCCGGGCCTTCAGCCCGGACTTCTTCTCTTAACGGCAGTTCAAAATGATAGATTGTTGAAATCATGTGCCTGAATTCGTCGTAACTACCAAGCAGATTAAATTTCAGGTAACTGCCTGCCATCCTGATACTTTCTAATTCGTCGGAATGAGTAGTGTCGCACAGTAACATCTTAAGCCTGGCATCACCGAATCTGCCTACAGGTTCGCAATGGACAACCGAGTAAATGGTTTCAGCTTGTTCGAGCATTGTCATTTCAAGATTAGACAAGCGGGTAATCTTATCGCTAATACATTCGATGCTATGAAAATCAACATCATTAGTGAAACTGTGGTGATGGCTGAGGCTGATGTCCAGACTCACATAATCAGGTGGAGGCAGGGGATGCCTTACCATTGTCGAACTGGGAATGATCCCGGTAAAGTTCCACATACGGCTATCCCGGTATACTCTGGGTGGCGTTCTGAAATGCCTTGAGAAGACCCGTGTAAATGCCTGCTGTGTGCCAAATCCCAGCGCTTCTGCAATTTCAATGATAGGCATGTTCGTTAACTTCAGTACCTGAGCCGCCCTGGCGAGTCTTCTGTTGCGAATATAGGTGGCTAATGGCATGCCGGTCTCTTCCCGGAACAGCCTCTGGATGTGCCATTTGCTGTATCCGGACTTACGATAGATCTTCTGTATCGTCAGGGAGCTTCCCAGATTTTGTTCTATCCAGTGTAATAATTCTAGCGTGAATTTTCTCACGGTTTTCCTCTCAGAATAGCAAGGTGCAGGATTAGTCAGAGCTCTCATCTAAAACATAATTCTTATTGTTAATGACGAACTCCCCCAGAATGTGGTCAATGATTTCAATAAACTCTGTTAATGGCTTCTGGGACTTCCCCGTGATAAAAAATTTTCTGACGGCACCATAAAAAGAGTAAAGCAAGATATTTGTTATGATTACGGACTTGTCTTCCCCATCTATTTCGCCTTTACTTATGGATAAGCACATCGCATCTTTTACTAGCTGCTCAAAATCACACATGAATTTTGAGAGGCTGAGCTGCAATGGCTTGTAAGTTTCGGCCTCGTCACAGCGATAAATCATTAATTTCAGGTAGTGCTGCACCTGACTTTCCGTAGATAAATCATTAATGCAGCGCCTAAACATGGAAACAAGCGCGTTCAGTATATGCTCATCGCCTGACGACAGCCCTTTCAGCTCGGCCATTAAAGGCCATCTGAAACTCTGAGTGACATGGTAAAGCAACTCGTTTTTATCCCGGAAATGCCAGTAAATAGCTCCCCGGGTGCACTTTGCTTTTTTCGCCACCATATCGAAAGAACTCAGGTAAACGCCGTGTTCGCAAAAACATTCCTCCGCCGCTTTTATTATGCGTTCTTTTGTGATGGAAGCTTCTTCCTTGGTTTTTCTGACCAAGTTAACCTCCAGTCAGCGGGATATAAACAGGGGCAGCCGCACATCTTTAAGGAGGCTGTTAGTGGTACCGCCCAGGATCAGTTCGGACAGACGTGGCCGGCTCCATGCACCGATTACCAGCAGGTTTGAACCATGTGCGGTCGTGTGCTCAACAATGACATCGGCAACCTCTCTTCTGTCGGATTCGACGTTGACAAGGTCGACACTGACACCATGGCGAGCAAGGTAAGCCGCCATATCAGCGCCGGGGTCTTCACCGTGAAGGCCCTGACTGTGATGTGCATCCACAATCAGTAGCTGAACTTCTTCCGCACTGATTAAAAGGCCAAGAGAGTCAGATACGGCCCGCCATGCCTGCCGGCTGGCGTTCCACGCAATGGTGACTCTTTTCCCGATCCCCTCCCCCTGCCAGCTGTCAGGAACGACAATTATCGGCAGGCCGGAGTAGGAAATGAACGAGTTGATCGTCATTCCCTCCGGTAATCCACTCATGCTCGGATAATTAAAAATGACCAGATCGCTGAATAAAGCATGCTGAATTGCATTTTTATTATCTTCCGTCGACGGTATAACGCGAAGTTCAGCCTGCACGCCCAGCTTATCGGAAATATCCTGTATGCCATGATGCAGCTCCAGTAATTTACTGGTTGTTGAGAGCTGATGCTTTTTTATTACCTCAATGATGGCATCCCCTCGTGAAAACGATTCTTCCGGGACGCCAGATTCATGGCGCATTGACGTTACGCCTATCAGATGAGAATTCTGTACACCGGCTAGTTCTCCAGATCTGGCGAGTACGCTCAATCCTTCAGGGGAAGCATCAAAAAATACGGTAATGTTTGAATAGTCTGTCAGCATAAATACCTCATTATCTTTCGTTGCTATTTACGTTTACAGGAACTGTCCGGCTGGCAGGATGTGGATTTCCTGCCAGCCGGTTCAGATGGTCTTTATGTGTCAGTATTATTTTTACGCTTTTTAAGGCTGTTCACTAAAACGTAAAAAAGAGGGATGAAGAATATGGCAAGGAACGTCGCTGTCACCATACCGCCTACTACGCCCGTACCGATGGCATGTTTACTTCCTGAGCTTGCGCCGCTGGAAATTAACAGCGGTATGACCCCCATGGTAAATGCCAGAGACGTCATAATAATCGGACGCAGTCGGAGGCGTGCTGCCTCAATGGCCGCCTGAGATAAGGTCCTCCCCTCTTTCTCGTACAGCTCCTTGGCAAATTCGACGATCAGAATTGCGTTTTTGGCGGAAAGTCCCACCGTCGTCAACAGGCCAATCTGGAAGAAAACGTCGTTTTCCAGGCCGCGCATCATTGTGGCAAGCACGGTACCAATAACCCCCAGTGGAATGACAAGTATTACCGAGAAAGGTACAGACCAGCTTTCATAGAGCGCTGCAAGGCACAGGAAAACGGCGATGATTGACAGCGCATACAGCGCCGGAGCCTGCGAACCCGAGGATCTCTCCTCATAGGAAAGACCCGTCCAGGAGAGCTTCATTCCGGAAGGTAAATCTTTTGCAATGTCTTCCATTGCAGCCATGGCATCGCCTGAACTGTAACCCGGTGACGGCTGGCCCAGAAGCTCCACAGCAGGTACACCGTTGTATCGCTCCAGTTTAGGTGAGCCTATCTCCCACTTTCCGGAAGCGAAGGAGGCAAATGAAACCATTTCACCGGACGAATTTCTCACGTACCACTGGCTGAAATCCTTCTCCGTGATCCTGGACTGAGGCTGACCCTGAATGTAGACGCGCTTGATACGTCCGCGATCCAGGAAGTTGTTGACAAAAGAAGAGCCCCACGCAGCCGACATGGTGGTGTTGATGTCATCCAGGTTGACACCGAGCGTGCTTGCTTTTTCATCATCGATTTCGATTTTGTACTGCGGCTCATCGTTTTTACCGTTAGCACGCACCATACTGAGTGCCGGATTTTTAGCGGCTTCAGAGAGGATTTTTTCCTTAGCCTTCATCAGCTCGGCATGGCTGTGTCCGCTAAAGTCCTGCAGGAAAACATCGAACCCCGTGGCGTTGCCGAGCTCCATGATTGCCGGCGGTGCAAAAGCCAGGACCCTGGCTTCTTTTATTGTGCCAAAGTAGTCCATAGCCCGGCGCTGAAGATCAAAAACGGTATCCTTGCGCTCATCCCAGGGCTTGAGCTGCACAAAGGCAAGCGCAGAGTTCTGGCCGCGCCCCGCAAAGCTGAAGCCACTGACGGCGAATACAGCCTGAACGTTGCCTTTCTCCTGTTCGGCGAAATATTTCTGCACCTTATCCAGCACGGCATCGGTCTGATCCATGGTGGCGTTGGCAGGTAACTCAGCCTGAACAACCATCGTTCCCTGGTCCTCATCGGGTAAAAACGAGGTCGGCAGTCTGGGGAACAGCACGGCTAAAGCCACCACAATGAATAAAAACAGCATTAAATACCGGCGTTTGCCGGTAATTACCCGGGACACGCCATTTTCGTACCGGCGCGCATTTTTTTCGAACACGCGGTTGAACCAGCCAAAAAATCCTTTTTTATCATGATGATCCTTACCGACTGGCTTCAGCAGCGTTGCACAGAGTGCGGGCGTGAAGATCAGCGCGGTGAGTACGGATAGCGCCATTGCAGAAACGATGGTTAACGAGAACTGACGATAAATTACGCCTGTGGAACCGCCGAAAAACGCCATCGGTATAAATACGGCGGACAGCACCAGCCCGATGCCGACTAACGCACCGGAGATCTGATCCATAGATTTACGGGTCGCTTCAACCGGCGAGATGTCCTCTTCAGATAAAATTCGCTCGACGTTTTCCACGACCACGATTGCGTCATCAACCAGCAGGCCAATTGCCAGCACAAGACCAAACATGGTCAGGATGTTAATAGTGAAGCCGAAGGCTGACATGATGCCGAAGGTGCCCAGCAGAACGACGGGCACGGCCAGCGTCGGGATCAGCGTGGCGCGCCAGTTCTGGAGGAACAGGAACATGATCAGGAAAACCAGGGCGATCG
Organism: Erwinia sp. S63; assembly: GCF_016625195.1. Lineage (GTDB taxonomy): Bacteria > Pseudomonadota > Gammaproteobacteria > Enterobacterales > Enterobacteriaceae > Pantoea. The sequence continues at coordinate 21,113 of NZ_JACVUP010000025.1, read as the reverse complement.
CTTCAACTAACGTATGCACGACGCCTTTAATCGACTCTTTTACCACCGGAGCGGTATCGTACGGATACACCACTTTAACGCCCGGCGGCAGCGTTTTAGCTAACTGATCCAGGGTTGAACGCACGGCGCTGACGGCGTCAATGGTGTTCGCGCCAGTGGCTAAACGCAAAGCAATACCCGCACTGGGGTGACCGTTCAGCTTGGCATTGAAGTCATAGTTATCCGACCCCAGCATGACGTTTCCAACGTCTTTTAATAAGACGCGTGAGCCATCCGGATTTACCTTGAGCAGTATGTCCTGGAACTGAGAGGCTCTGGTGAAGAGTGTTTTGCCGATTACCGTTGCGTTTAATCTTGAGGTATCTGCTGAAGGCCGCCCGCCTAACTGACCGGAGGAGACCTGAACGTTTTGTGCCTGTATGGCGGCCATCACGTCACTGGGCATTAACTTGTAGTTGTTTAACTTGATCGGGTCCAGCCAGACACGCATCGCGTTCTGAGCGCCCAAGACATAAAAGTCGCCAACGCCTGACGTACGGCTGAGGGGATCCTGCAGCTGCGATACAATCAAATCGCCCAGTGCGTTGTTATCCAGTCGGCCATCTTCTGAAATCAGCGTGGCTACCAACATAAAGTTGATCTGGTACTTATAGACGCGGATACCCAGCTGCTGGACGGTCTGAGGAAGCATTGGTGTGGCAAGCTGCAGTTTGTTCTGAACCTGAACCTGTGCGGTATTCGGGTCAACACCCTGCTCAAAGGTCACAACAATATTTACGCTGCCGTCTGAATTGCTCTCAGAGCGAATGTATCGCAGGCCATCAAGGCCGTTCAGTTGCTGTTCAACGACTTGAGTCACCGTATCCTGAACGGTCTGCGCCGAAGCGCCCGGATAGGAAGCCGTTATGCCAATTGCCGGTGGTGCAACATCGGGGTACTGGTTAACGGGTAGCTTTAAAATTGCAAGCGCGCCTGCGATCATGACGATGATTGCAATGACCCATGCAAAGATAGGCCGATCTATAAAAAATCTGGACATGCTGCTCCCTTAAATATCCGTATTATCTTTGTGATCTGACGTCTTAGATAAACTGCCTTCGGATGAATTTTTTGCAGCCTGAACAGGCTTAACAATCATTCCAGGAGTCACATTCTGTAAACCATCGACAATGACCTGCTCGCCGGGCTTGAGTCCGGCACTGATTAACCAGTTCCCGTCAATGCTTTGATCCGTTGTAAGATTCTTCTGTTCCACAACGTTGTCAGCATCCACCACTAACGCGACCGCTTTACCCTGAGTGTCCCGCGTCACCCCTCTCTGTGGCACAAGAATGGCGTTTTCACGGATCCCCTGCTGCAGCTGCGCGCGCACAAACATACCGGGCAGCAAAACGCCATCAGGATTAGGGAAAACTGCCCGCAGGGTTACCGAACCGGTGCTTTCATTGACGCTGACTTCGGAGAACTGGAGAGTGCCGGTCTGTTTGTACTTTGTGCCGTTGTCAAATTCCAGGCTGATTTTTGCTCGCCCTTCGTCATCGCTTTTGAGGCGACCGCTTTCCAGATCCTCACGAATCTGAACCAGGGCCGATGCCGGTTGTGAAATATCCACATAGATCGGATCCAGCTGCTGCACCGTGGCTAATTCATTTGTCTGCCCGGCGGTGACCAGCGCTCCCTGGGTGACATTGGAACGTCCAATCCTTCCCGAAATCGGGGATTTAATTTCGGTGTAATTCAGATTAATTCTGGCATTGTCGGCGTTGGCCTTTGCCTGCAGATACTGGGACTTCGCGTCATCCAGATTCTGCTGGCTGACGACATTTAAAGACGCGAGTTTGCTGTATCGTGAGAACAGTAACTTAGCCGATTCCAGGCTTGCATCAGCACTGGCAAGCGTCGCCTTATAGGGCGCAGGATCGATATGATATAAGGTCTGGCCTTCTTTTACGTCCGTACCCTCGGTGAAATCCCTCTTTAATAAGATGCCCCCTACCTGCGGTCTGACTTCCGCGATCAGATAGGCGCTGGTGCGTCCGGGTAATTCCGTCAGCATGCGGACATTGCTGGGCTCGACTTTATACACACCTACCACGGGGGGTTCTACATCAGGTGTGGAAGCCGGTGATTCATCACACGCGCTGAGGAGGCTCGTAGCGCCGATCATTAACGCCAGGTTAATGAAGTTGCCTAGCTGTTTTCTTTTTTTAATATCATGAAAATAATACATTTTTTATCCCAAATTGTGATCTAGGTTGGTTGACCAATCTTTTATTAGCGTATGATTAAGCGCACAAACCTGCGGCATAGCGCGTTGTAGGTTGAACGACCGACCTAAAAATGTAAAGTTGTGATTAAAGTTTTTATTAATTGCGGGGCTCTTGACAGTTTTGCAAAAATCACGCCACACATTCAGAAAATGATGTTAGTCTTTACGGCGTGCTATATGATTTAAATGTATATTTATCAATTTCTTGCGTTGTTAGGTAATTGATTTTCTGGTCAGTGATGTTTATGTCCACCTTTCGCGAAGATAATTTTCAGGACAAGAAGGTTCAGGTATGTCTGTTAAAAAAAATGGCGGTGATTCTGATATAGCAAAAAGACGCAAAGAGCAGGTTCTTGAGGCTGCTGTTGAGTGTTTTAAGCTTCAGGGATTTCACAAAACGAGCATGTCTCAGATCTCAGCCGCAGCAGGAATGAGCTCCGGTCACATCTATCATTACTTCGGCAGCAAAGAGGGGATCGTTGAGGCAATCGTCGCCAGAGACCGGAGTCAAATTGAAACCTATATTTCTAACGTGAAATCCTCGATGAAAACCAAAAACGCCGTCGAGGCGCTCGTTGATGCCACGCTTGCGGATGAGCAGCGCTTTTTAGACAGAGGAACCGCAGCGCTGAAAATGGAAATTTCAGCAGAGGTTTCCCGCAATGCGTCCATAGCGCACTTGATCCAGGAATACGATAAAGACGTCTTCCAGGATTTCTATAATATTCTGGGCGGCGCTTCAGAAGACGTCATCTCAAAATGCGAAATCATCACCTCCTTACTGGAAGGGATGGCTGTGCGGTCGGTACGTAATCCCGCATTCGGAGAGGCTCTCGATAGGGATATGTTACGCAAAGTGATCACTTTCGTACTTAGCGAAACCTGAAAAGAGAATGGCCTTTATAAACGCAGGTTTCCGGGTGCTCTCAGGTTCCTGGCAGGAAGGTAGATCGCAAGGATTGACGGTTGCATTGGATAAAATTGCATGTATTTTTTCGGCTTATTGAGCGTTTCATCGGATGTTAATTGTGAAATTTAGCAAAGCCTGCATTTCACAGGCTTTGGTATCAGGCCATTAAAGATAATGGTATGAGCACCTCCCACCACAGGGTGCATGTGAGATTTACCATGCTTAACAGTCCGCTCATAGCTGACGTTAGCCTTACGTCAGTCCGCTTTGTGCCCAGGCTGTGTGAAAACCCTGCCCCAAAACTGAAGTGTGCGCATCTACGTAAAATCTTGCAGTGCCCAACTGGCTGGCTGAGCCAGATTTTACGTATGAGAGCAGTTTTCAACCCTGTTTTTGGCAGTTTAAGCGACCAAAGCAGTTTTCACACAGCCTGTGCAAGGAGCGGACGTCAGTATCAGGCACCGAAAAAGGGCATACCGGGGCTTTAAGTAAGAGGCCAAAAGTTTGAGTAAGGCACACATGTCTTTAACTCAGACAATGGAAAGCGTCTTTTGAAAAACTTTCCGTTATTGACCCAACCACATAAAGCCATGCCATTTTCACATTCGAGCACAACCATTGTACTTCTTCTTTTTCGACGCCGAACAATTGTGCCCACTTCCATCATGTTGATGCCTGACTGGAGAGGCCTTTCTCATCTTCATGTCTGTTTGAGAGCACCGATCTGACAATAAATTCGTTACTCTTTTTGAGTTCGTCAATTTCGGGCTGAATTTTCCCATAAACTCGCATCCCTTCCAGCATCATAAAAATGCTTATTGCCATTGTTCGTGGGCTTTCATCGCACCGAAAAAGCTGCTGCGTCTGACCCCTGCATAATATTTTTTCCAACTGATTGATTATTGAGTTGAATTTATGATGAACCTTACTTTTTACTTCTGCATCACCCGGTAGAAGTTCACTGGCCGCGGCAATGGTAAAACAACCTTTTTCTCCATCAGGAGAAGATGATAAAAGCGCTACAAATTCTAACGTTTCGCGCAATGCCATTTCTGGAGAAAACTCTGCATCGCGTTCTGCTGCTCTGGAAACACCTTCATCCATGTATTGCTGTAAGGCCGCGAGATAGATTGAGCGTTTATCAGGGTAAAGCTTATAGATACTGGCACTTGCAAGGCCAGAGGCTTTCATGAGGTCTGACATTGATGTTGCCCGATATCCTTTTTGCCAGAAGCATTCCAGCGCGGTATTAAGAAATGTTTCAGGGTCGAATTCTCGGGGTCTACCAACAGATGCTTTCATTTAATCCTCCAGAAGTGAGAATTAATTGTAGATCGTTCAATCTACAATTAAAAGCACCTTCTCAGATTTACCTGACAAACTTGTCTAGGCTGCAAAGCTTGATGAGCATATGTCTGCTTCACGCCCTGAGACATTCGGCAAGCAGCATGTCTGCTACTTTACCTCTTGAGATAGCTTCCAGCCTTGTAGCCCGTGTCGCAATCCATTCGACCTTACGCGCCCATAATTTCATTAAACGTTTATTAGTGAGTAACTGAACATGAGCAGCATGGTCGTTGGCGCTGACATCGCCAAAAACGTTATTCAGCTTCACTATGTTGATACTGAAACCGGAGAAGTGATCAACAAGGCGGTTAAACGCACCTCGTTTCTGAGCTTCTTTCAGAACCGGAAACCCTGTTTAGTCGGCATGGAGGCCAGCGGAGGAGCACATCACTGGGCCCGGCAACTGAGTCTTCTGGGACATCAGGTCAAGCTGATGCCCGGCGCCTATGTGAAAGCATTCAACATATGAAACAAAAATGATATGGCAGATGCTGAAGCAATCTGGCACGCTGCTCAGCAGCCGGGTAAAGCTGTGGCGGTGAAAACGGAAGCGCAGCAGGCGATGCTGGCACTTCACAGAGTGCGATTTCTCCTCGTTAAATCAAGGCAGATGCAGGTCAATGAACTGCACGGATTGTTGGCTGAGTATGGCGAAGTGATGCGCAAAGGCAGAGCGAGCCTTTTCAGCAGCATGCCTGACATTCTGGTGCGTCTGGAGGAGAGATTGCCTGCTGAACTCATTGAAACTCTGCGTGAACAGCTCGCGGAAATTGAACGTCTTGAGCATCGAATCTCTGCGCTGGAGCGGCGAATAAAATCGCTAAGCAAAGATGATCCGGGGGTAAGAGCGATCAGCGATATTCCCGGCGTTGGTTTTCTGACAGCAACAGCGGCCATTGCAGCAATGGGAAGTGCCGGTGCATTTCGTTCCGGCCGGGAGTTTGCGGCCTGGATAGGTCTGGTCCCAAGACAAACCGGTACAGGCGGCAAAGTGGTACTGAAGGGCATCAGCAAGCGAGGTGATAAATACCTGCGTAAGCTACTGATTAACGGTGCGCACAGCGTTATCCAGAATGCTAACGAACCGGGGGCGTGGGTAACCAACCTTCTCAAGAGACGGACAGTAAACGTTGCATCAGTCGCACTGGCCAACAAAATGGCCAGAACCATATGGGCAGTTCTGGCACACAATAAGCCGTATATCAAAGCGCCGCCGGAAACGGTGCAGCATTGAAGAATTCAAGATCAGTAAGTATCCTGCGATTGCGCGGGTAGTTGTAAGTAATGACATGACAGGTCAGACCGGGGCGCACTAAACCTGAAAAAAGTATCGAACTGCGGGTTCGTAAAGGTAATGAGGCGTGCGCCAGCGGAATTCATTAGGGCCCGCGACAGCTCAGGCTGACGCAGCAAGGCCGGATATATAACTGCAATCGCCTTAATGTCATAACCCTAAACTGCCTGGCATACGGGAGGTGCTCATATATATTTTTTGAACGATGCCGTTGTAACCGTAATGGTAAGCCCCAGCATTAACGCTGCGGGCAGCAGCAGAAGATTCGGATAGACCGCTGAAGGCCAGGAGAGATAGGCCATCACCGGCAGATACACAGCCGGCTTAATCAACCTTTTCGCACGGTGGTACAGAAAAGATGACTCATAACCGGCACCAAACCGGCGCAAATCACGTCGGCCAAGCCCTTCAACCACGGCAACGCATATAACCAGTACGAACAGCGGTACAGAAAGGGCAATGATAGTGACGCGGATCAGCGTCACAATAGAGACATATACCGTTGCCAGCATATACTGCTGCAAATAAGTCCCCAGCCAGCGGCTGGCACCCTTAAGATTGCGCGATACCTCATTGCCGCTGTTCATCTCGGCCTGATATTTTTCCTGTATCCAGCCGATGATCCCACTGTCCACAAACGCCCACTGATAGGCATCCGTTATCCAGCGCGTCACCGTTGCAGCCGGCTCTGAAAGCAGCAGGCTGCGGGTAAAATCAGAAGACAGATAGCCAAACTCGGTATTCATCACGGCCTGGCTGTGCGCTGCCCCCATTTCAGGCCAGAAGAACGCAATCCCGACATATTCAATAACAAGGCTCACCATCAGTGAAGCCAGGATCACGCCAACGAGTTTCCACGGCCAGCCCCAGGCCAGGTTATAAAGCAGGCCGTGCTCACGGGGTTGCGCGGGGTGCTGCTGCGGATATTGCTGCGGTGCGGTACGACGTGCCTCAGCCATTGTTATCTCCATTCACTGGCGCAGCTGCTGAACTGCGGCTGTCCCACCACCCTTCACTGCTGTGGTAATTCCGGCGCATCTCTTCGGCAAGACGCGCGATGTTCTCAGGCATATGCACGTCACCTGCATCGCCCGCCGGCAGCGGCATACGAATTTTCCAGAGCTGGCCGCCCTCAAGCAGCGCAAACGCCTGACCTTTAGGCAGTGTGACAATGTCGGCAGGCTCAAGCAGCGGCACCTTAATGGTGCCGACGCGGTCCTGGGTGCTGGAGGTAAAATCGTGATTGACGGTGACGTCAGCTGAATCCTGATGACCCGAGACCAGCGTTTTGCTGTAGATTTCAACCTGCGGCAGCTGCGAGGTTAGCAGCTCTGCCGTCCGGTTTTCTCTCACGCGCAGCATGATCAGGTTGTTGAAGTTGCCCTGAACCTGAGAGGTCTTGGCCGCGCTCCCGATCCGGGCTTCAATATCAGATGAGGTCTGCGTGTAGGCCGTCACCTGCATGCCCGCACCGCCACCTTTGTTGATGAGCGGGATAAACTCATTGCCCATCAGTTCGTTGAATTCATCGCAGTGCAGGTTAATGGCGTCCTTACCCTCTTTTGAACCCGGCAGGCCGCCGTTGATACCGTGCTTGTAGATGTGCCCGGCCACGCTCACCAGATCGGCAAACATGCTGTTACCCACGGCGCTGGCAACCTCGCTGTCGCTGAGCGCATCCAGCCCCACGTAAACGATGCCTTTTTTACGGATAACCTGCTCCCAGTCAAAAATAGGGCGCGGATCTTCCATATTCAGATAATCGGGAGACAGCAGCTCCGCCGTTTTGCCGGTGGTCAGTTTTTCCAGCAGCGGCAGCAGTGACGCCACGATTTTGTCAAAGTAGGTGCGGTCATAGCGTACGGCAGAGCGCAGTCCGTCAAGGATCGGGTCATACAGCGCATTTCCTGCATCAGAACTCAGCGCCACTTCAACGGCCCAAATCCGGATAGCTTCAGGCTGTCCCTGCATGTTGCGCGGCACGTCGTCTTCACTGAATGCGTTGGCGTTGTTCTCGATCTGGCCGTGCAGTTCGGGCAGTTTCTCGGTAATGATTTTTTCGGCATAACGCAGATACAGATCGGCGATGTTGTTCACGTAGCGGGTAATAAGGGTGTAATCCGGGCGTTCCCCGAGAGCAACCAGCGCACGCGCAACGATATTCACGAACCGCCAGGCAAACTCACGAAACGCAGCGCTGTTACCTTCACCGCTGAGCTGACCAGCAACGCGGGTAGCAACTTCCGATACGCGCCCGAAGCGCCCTACGGCGTTATACCGCGCGGAAATATCAGGCCAGCCCAGGTGGAAAACGGTCAGCTCATCGCCCCGGCCTGCCCGGTGCGCTTCCGCCCAGACCCTTTTCAGCAGGTCCGCATCGCCTTTCGGATCAAACACAATGGTGACGTCTCCACGGCGTATATCCTGAGTGATTAACAGCTCAGCGAGGCGGGTTTTGCCCACGCGTGTTGTACCGTAGACAATCGTGTGGCCGACACGCTCACGTAGATCGAGCGTGACGTCAGTTTCATCCGGTTCAATGCCGTGTACGGCTGGATTTCCGCCAACCGGGGGAAGCGGGCGAACCGGATTGACGGGCGTATCGGCACTGAGCAGTTTGCCGATCGCCGGCAAACTGTTTTCCGACGCTTCCTCTAACTGGCGGGCAAGCTGATACAGCCTCGACGGCTTCAGGTAGTGGGCCACTTCCGGGCGCAGCGTATCGCGCAGGCGCTGGGTGTGTTTCTGAGTCCAGCGAAACCCACGGCCCAGAAAAAGCCGGCGTTTACTGACGGGGATCTGTTTTGACGTCATGACGTAGCACGGTAAACGGCGAAGGTTGCGGCGGTAGCGAATAACCTGCATTCCCTGACGCGCGCGTATGGCAGAAAGCACGGCAAATCCGCCTGCGGTAACGTAGCTGACGGAGGGGGCCAGGGCGACTGCCCAGGGCGCTGTCACGCAGACGATGGCGGCAGTGCCCGCTGCGACCGCTGTATTCAGCTCCACAGCCGGGCGCAGAAGGGCTTCAATTACGTATTTATCACTCACAAAAAAACTCCTTAAAGGGCTTACCTGCCAGCAGAGCCAGAAGGCGTTGTCCGCTGATAATCATCAGTTGCTGTGAATCGCTGCTGACAGCCCTGCTTTTCTGGCCCGTCCTGCCGGTATGAATAAACAGGCCACGCTGCCCCATGCGCGTCAGCAGCGCGTCAAAATCCTGAACATGCGCCGGCGCGATCGCCCGGCTGTAGCGTTTGGCCTGAATCAGCCAGCACTCACCGTTAATGTGTACCCGTCCGTCAAGACCGCCGTCGCCGCTGTATGACGCATTGCGCTGTACGGCATAGCCCTGGCGCTCAAATGCCAGCAGCAGTAACTCCTCAAAGACGTAGGGATTAATCCTGCGCAGATAGCTCATGCGCTGCCCGTCTCCGCCGAGCTGGCGAAGGCGGGTACAGACGCGCTCTGCCGTGGCGCGATACCGGCGGTGCCGCCGCTCGCTGGCCGACTCACGACGAAAACGCCAGAGCAGAAAGATAATCAGGGCCAGCAGGACGGTCAGGAGAACCGGATTTGCCATCAGCAATGCAGCGACGTAGGGAGCGGATATCACTGCCCTGCCTCCTGAGACAGGCCGCTGTCCGTGATAAGTACGGGGTAATGGGTCAGCTGCAGGCGGCGGGCAAGTTCAGATCCCGATGAGGGAGCTAGCTGAAGACCGGGCGCGAGACCGCGCAGAGATTTCAGCGATTCCATGCTTTCAACGTTTACAACGAGGCCGGCTGCATTTCTGGCCGAAAGCTGCCGTGCGTTCTGCTGCAGCCACTGCCGTGAATAGCTGTCATCGCCAATGATAAACAGCGCTCCGATGCCCGGCAGCTGCAGCGCCCGGGGGGGCACGTTTCCGGGGGAAAGTTCTGGAGTAATAACGGGCAGCATGGCCGCTTCCCCCTGTTCAGGGGCTGCAGCAGGCGCAGGCGACGTATCCTGGCGGTTTACGGCCTCGAAAACAGCCTGCGTGCTCTGCCCACCCAGGTCTGCAATGACGTTGAGCTCCGCCAGCGCGGCTGGCGAAAAGGCGATAAATGCGGTAACGATGAGGTTTTTCAGATTCATGATCACTGACTCCGTGGATCTATCCAGACGAGGCCGTTATCCGGCAACGATGCGGACGCGGTCTGTTCAACTGCGGTAGCCGCCGGCAGATGCGGCGAGGACTGGAGCATGGCGAGCTTGCTTTTAACGAAAGCGCGATAGCGGGCAGCAGGTGCGCCGCCTGCGGGATGGTGATAACAACCGGCGGCATCGAGCCAGCTTCCGGGTTTCCGGTCCCAGCACTCGCGCAGGATGGCGGCAGCGGCGTTGAGATTTACGTAAGGGTCCAGCGCCTCCCAGGTTGACGTAAAACGCTGGCCGTTCCAGCCGAGATTAACCTGGGCAATACCGACATCGATGCGCTTCAGTGAGTTCGTTTTCATGAACACCTGCAGCGCCTGCCAGGCTTCAAGGCGGGTTTTATAGCGATAGCCCTTACCCGCGACGTTCAGGGTCCACGGCCACGGGCGTTCGCCCTGCGGCAGCCTGCGCGATGATTCCTGCAGGCTGACAGAGTAGAGCGATTCAGGCGGTACGCTGTGAGTCTGCGCCACGCGCACGTACCCCTCCGGAACGGTCTGTTTGCCCCCGGCAAACGTGGACAATGAAAGCAACAGCAGCGCCGCTCCGGTCAGAATGCGGCGAGTTGCCATCCGTCTTCCCCCTGCTGCAGAACGACTGGCATGATGCCGTTACCGAACCGCATCCAGCGACCGCCGTCGTGATTCAGCGTGATCTGACGGCTGCGCACCCTGTCCAGCGGAATGTGATGGTCTTTCGCCCAGCCGCGAAGTTTCCCGTCATCGCCCTGGCTGTCTACAAGGTAGATATCAACCGGCCTGTTATCGGCTAATACCGCTGCCAGCCGGGCGTCACACTGCCCGCAGCCCGCTGACTTAACGAACAGCGCCAGCCGCCCGCCGGTGTCGTGCGCAATGCCGGCTGCGTTGCCCATATTGACCGCAAGCGTTTCCGGATAGAGCCGCTTCCATGCGGCAGTGACTTCGCGCTGGAAATCCAGCTCTTTTTGCGTACGCGCAAACTCTTCCTTTACCCACTTCTCAGCATACTGACGACGCTCGACCTGGCTCCGCGCCTCGATACCCAGCGTGGACAACGGATCCAGACCCGGTGACTGAATGCCGCGCGGACCGTTCATCAGCGACTGATAGCGCTGATAATCGTCCTGACTCAGCCCCCACTGACCGGCTTGCTGTTGCAGATCCTGTACGCTGCTTTGTTGCACGCTCTGACCTTGCGCATCCACCGGTTCGCCTCTGGAATTCTGAACCTGAACGCTGGCCTGCGCAGAGCAGCAGAGCATAATCGCTGCAAGACTGGCTATTTTTAGCTTCATATCGTCTCCGTTAGCGAACGTTGATAGTCGTTAAGCGACCGTTCACGCGAAATTGCGCCTGCCCGTAGCCGGCGTGAACAAGTGTCCAGCCATTAACGGTCTGGCCTTCGCCGATCAGGCGGATTTCAGCCAGCGAGCTGAATCCCGTCGGCGCAATGGCCGCAAACGACTCCGTGCCCCGCTTTTCAACGCCGGTCAGTACGAATGGCGCTTTGCGGGCCACTGTCCTGACAGCCCGGTGCGGCTTAGCGGGTGTCGGCTTTTTTACAGGCGTTGCCGCTTTGGGTTCAGCTGTGGCCTGCTGCGCTTTCTGAGGCGGATGCTGCAGCGCAGTAACTGACTGTTCCAGTGCAGCCTGACGGCTCTGCAGTGCAGTCTGCGAATCATTCAGCTCACCGATTGACTGGCGAACCTGACCGACTGCTTCAGATAAGCCTTCGGCAGACCAGGCTTCGAGCGATTTACGGACCGCATCGAGCTGAACCTGCTGCCTTTTTATCGCTTCAGCCTGCGTGCTGATGTTGGCCTGGAGTGGTTCAAGATCGGTTTTAGCCAGTGCCTGGGTGTAAACCACGTTTTGCTGTTTCTCGACGTAACTGAGACGGTTTTCCTGCGACACACCGGCGCGAAGAGATATGAATGCGAGACCCAGCGCGGCAATAGAAAGCGTGGTAAGTCCTATAGCCGGCAGCCGGCGTTTTACGGCGCTGAAACTGCCGCCTGATGACGGAACAACGTCATCAGCGTTTTGGTGAGGGAAGGACGTTTCTGTTGTCATTTTGTCAGCCACCCTCCGTGAGCAGGCTGGGCCTGAACGGGACGAGGGGCGATCGCCTGAGAGGAACTGGCAGAAGATGGCGTGCCTGCAGCCGGTTCGTAGGCGCTGGCAGGACGCGGAGGCAGCTGTGTTACGGGCAACTGGTAACCGGCACGCAGGCTGTGGCAGACCACACGCTGTACGTCATCCACTTCAAGCTCCCATGCCGGGCCCGCCAGCACCTGTAGCGCGGTGCGAAGGCGCATCGGGCCGAGCTGGAACTGGACGGCCGGCAACGACTGACGGTACAACACGCCGTTAGCCGGACCGGTCTGACAAAGCGAGTAGCCGGACTGCTTCAGGGCATAGCGCATGGCGTCAGCCACGGTTGGCTGCACTGAGGAGGGGATACGGACGTCAATAATCTGGGAGAGGGGGTCGCGCTGCACGGCCTGCGGATCCGTGCTGACCAGCAGATAACGATCGTAGCGAACCACTTCTGGCGTCCGCGCATAAACATCATCAGCGGATGCCTGAATATTGCGGGATACGCTGACCGGGGCAACCGGTTCAGCAGGTGCCCGCTCCTGCAGCTTCTGGGGCTGCTGAACGCACCCCGCGAGCAGCGCAAGCGGTAAAGCGGCAAAGACGGCGTTAAATTTCATCTGAAAAGTTCCTGAACAGTGAGAACAGGCTTCACTGTGCGCAACTCTTCAGCAGGCTTCTATCAACAACTCTTTTTGCGATTTCAAAAAAAAACGCCGACCGGAGTCATAATGCCGATCAGTTAAGACAAAAATGATCGGTTGAACGATCCGGCAGTTCTGCAAAAATCCGTAATCTCTCAGGGATTACGGATTTTTTTATGCTTCTCAGTCAGGCTCTCGATATCGTTCATCACTTTACGCCTCAGGAATTCTCGGCGCTTTCTGATCTCCTTTCTCCTGAGCTCATTGATGAGTGTCTTGCTGATACCGGCACAGTGACGTTACGGAAGCGCCGGTTATCGATGGAAATGATGGTCTGGGCTGTGACCGGCATGGCACTTTTTCGCTCCCATTCGATGACCCAGCTCGTCTCACACCTGGATATCCTTCTGCCGGGGAAAAAGGCCCTTTGTTGCGCCCAGCGCGGTTGTGCAGGCCCGACAGCGATTTGGAGAAGATGTTATCCGGTTAATGTTTGAGAAAACGCAGCGCCTGTGGTTTGAAAAGACACCGCTGTCGCACTGGAACGGACTGACTCTGATGGCGGTGGATGGCACCGTATGGCGCACCCCTGACACACCAGAGAATGATGCCGCCTTCGGGCGAACGGCCAATATTAATAAGTGCTCTGAGTGGCCGCAGGTGCGAATGGTCTGTCAGATGGAAGTCACCAGTCACCTGCTGTCAGCAGTAGCGTTCGACAGCGTCTCAGCTGTCGGCGAAGCCGATCTTGCCGCTCAGCTTATCCCACAGACCCCCGACCACTCTTTGACTCTCTTTGATAAAGGTTTTTATGCGCTGGGTCTGCTGCACGCCTGGCACTCAGCGGGAACGGAAAGACACTGGATGCTGCCGCTGCGCAAAGGAGCACAGTACCGTGTAGTCCGTAGCTTAGGAGCCGGGCAGGAGTTGGTGGAATTACAGCTGTCGCCGCAGGCGAAGAAAAAATGGCAGGGTGCTGGAGACACGCTGACGGCAAGGCTTATCAGCAAAGAACTCAACGGAAAAACGGTTCAAATCCTGACATCTATGTGCGACCCCCTGAGGTATCCCAAAGCAGATGTCGTGGATTTATACAGCCATCGCTGGGAAATAGAGCATGGGTTCCGCGAGATGAAACAACACCTGCTGAATAATGAGCTGACGCTGAGAAGCAAAAAGCCAGAACTTGTGCGTCAGGAGCTGTGGGGCGTGGTCCTGGCCTATAACCTTCTGAGGTTCATGATGGCGCAAATGGCGTACAGTCTGAAAGGCGTGGAACCTTATCAGATGAGTTTTAAGCAGTCCGCACTGTATCTGAGAAGTCATCTGAGCCTGCTACCGGGCATCTCACCGGGAAAAATACCGCGGATAATGGAAGAGATAATGGCGATGGCGCCAGGGCTGGTGTTGCCGGAAAGAAGAGTGCGGCATTACCCAAGGGCGGTAAAAAAGAAGCCGCAACGTTATCCGTTGCGGCCTCCATTAAGATCTTAACTGACAAGCATTACGACCGGAGTCAGCGTTTTTTAATCAGCACCTTCAGGCGACCTGATGAGGCGGGTGCGTTACATCACCGCGCCCCTGTAACAGGCCATCGATTGAGATATCTTCGTCCAGTGCGTCCCAGTGGATACCACGGGGAGACAGTTCGTAATCTTTCAGCTGTTCGGCAGACGCGTTGCGAAGCCGGGGAAACCATGAAAGCGGTACGCCGATTATCCGCTCGTCCGAGAGTTCGACCCACATAATGTGATGATCGAACCGAACGTTCTTAGCTGAAATAATCATTCCAGGCCTCCAGAAGCATGGGTTGGTGTTGCCTTATCACTGTCATCAGCTCTTTTAACGTCCGGGAGTCAAATCCATCGTTACTTGCCAGTTTTACAACCGGCTCCAGCCAGAATTTTGCTTCTGTACCGGCCTTTATCACATGAATATGAGCAGGTTCGCGCGGATTGCCTTCGTTGGAGTAGAAAAAGAACCGAAAACCGTTCAGCCGTAGTATGGCAGGCATCGTCAGTAACCTTTAAAGGATTATGGTGAAATTTAGTGCAGCAGTCAAAACACAGCGGAGGGTCAGAGAGAGGATGAAGCGTGTTTCGCCATGCCGTAACCGTGTCCGAGGAACGGTATGTCATCATCCCATTCTCCAGCAGGCTGCGACTGTGGCGCAGGCTGCTGGGGCGCGGGCTGAGCGGCATTGTTACGCTGCGAACCACGATTACCTTTCCCGTTATTTCCACTGTTTTTCTGTTGCGGAGCGGGATCAGGCTGTGACGGCGGCTGCTGAGGCTGCCCCCGGTTACCACTGTACTGCTGCTGATCGCTGTTTTGTGTACGGCCACCCAGCATCTGCAGGGTGCCGCCAACATTCACGACGACTTCCGTCGAGTATTTGTCCTGTCCGCTCTGATCCTGCCACTTGCGGGTGCGCAGCTGACCCTCAATATAGACCTGAGAACCTTTGCGAAGGTATTCGCCGGCGACTTCTGCAAGCTTGCCAAACAGCACAACGCGATGCCATTCGGTAATTTCACGATTTTCGCCGGCCTGCTTATCTCGCCATGACTCCGACGTTGCCAGTGAAATGTTAGCGACAGCGCTGCCGTTATGGGGAATAAATCCCCACAGGGTTACGTCAGATTAGAGAGATTCTAATCTGGCAATTTCCAGATCTCCCAGACCGTCATTATGACCATCTGAAGAAATCCGTTCATGCAAAGTGCGGTCGAGCCTGATGCTCATGGCACGGATGGAGTCAACCAGGTCAGCACAGCCAGGACTGATAAAGCGGTCCTGAACCATACCGAACTCAAGATTGTAAATAACGTTAATCTGAACAGCAATCGTGACGGGCAGCTCACCGTAGAGGTGCACCTGCTCGTCAAGGTCGTCCAGACCAAATCGCTGATAGGCTAATGCCGTAAGCATGTCGCCCTCGTATTTAGCTAACTGCAGCATATCTGCCAGGTTCGTTGAAACAGTCATATTCGACTTTCCCTTACTGATATGCATAACGCAGGTTTGCCATCTGATCCGCCAGCTTCAGTGCAAAGCGGCGAGCCTGACGGTAAGAGCGGAATACCTCATCCGGCTTTTTCAGAGAACCAAACCGGTGATTACCGTGAAACGTGCCGGAACGTGTAAGTATGCCAGCCGTCCATTTTCCTGAAGGTAACTGATGAACCTGAACCTTAAAGCTGAGTGAGCCAGCCCGGTTCATAATCCACTCTTCTTTTCTTTTACCGGCAGCGGCGAGATCCCGCAGGGATGACGCCGCAGCAGAGGCTGCTGAAAAGATGCCTTTTATGGAAAAGGAGGTTGGTAATAAAAGGGTATGCATGGTGTTTCTCCTGTTGAGCGGGAAACACCTGCCCTGTCGGGAAGATGTTTCCCGAGGGGCATTCGCATAGCGAATGTATGGTTCAGACGACTGTGCTGTTACTTCTGAGCGGTGAACACCCTGAAAGTTGCAGCATCAGATGCGGCATGCTGAGCGGCTTTCGCTGCAGCTTTGTGTGTAAAATGCTTACCGTGCCGGCTGAAAACGAACTCATCGCCTGGCTGGCCTGCAATCGACGTTCTTGCCATAACAATGGCGTGATAACGTTGATCGTCAAACCAGACGCGGGAACAAAATTCATAATGACCGGAAGGTGAAGCAAGCCACGGTGTTCCCCTGAGTGCAGCCTTAAGGTCAGGACATTCAGATGCAACACGGGTTGCAACGGAAAGGACCAGATCGAATGGCGTACGCAACTCATTCAGAAACGAGCGGGTTATGGACATAGTTTCTCCAGAAAACAGAGAAACATTTGCCCTGTCGGGAATGTTTCCCCGAAGGACGAAGGCCGGAGCCGGATGGTTGAATGTACCTTCATCGCCAGGCAGTAGGAGCCGTGATTGACGATATCTGCTTCCAAAGGCGGGCAGATGTACCACACTGATGTGTTCTCCCTTTCAGGCAACAGGAGTGTTGTTTGCAGCTACCCGAAGGCGGTCATCTCAAGCTACAGACCATTGGTGGTTGTCCGAAGACAACGTAAGAAACGTTTTAATAATAGCGTCTGCTTAAGGCAAATTACAAGAGCCCGTTATTCATCAGACTCATCAAGCCGGTTATAAACCCGTGCAACATAAGCTCCTCGCCCGTCACCATGTCCAAGATCCATTGAAACTAGAGCCTCAGCCTCTTTGCGACTCATGCCATTTTCTAAATGATGATTTACGGCATCCTTAGAATAGGCATACCTGAGACTATGTGGCGCATGGATTCCGGTCATTCCACTTTCACGTAATACGTTATGATAACGATCAAGCGCCTGATGAAGCGTTGGCTTATCGATTAACTTGCCGTTATTTTTTTCTATGTACTGAATAGCTTCATTTAACAGGTTAACAACCTTCTCTTTATCAAAAACGGTGGCATCACGTGGACGCCCTCCTTTAGAGCCAAACACAACGCGTACATTATTATTTCCGGATTCCAGACTTTTTCGCCAGGTATTTAATGACTTTGCCGACTGAACCGTTTCCTCCGCGCGCAACCCGATATATCTGGCAAGCTGCACACCTAAAGCAACCCCCCTGTCTTTCTCTGAAACCGTCAGGACAATTTCTTTAAGACGTTCGTCAGAAATGGCAACTTTAGTGCCTTCGCGGCTGGATCCGGAAATATTCAGTGCCTGATTACTCAATTTATCATGCGCGGGATTAGCCAGAACGTTACGTCCGCCTTGTGACATGATTGAACGTAATGCGGCCATTTCATTTTGCAGCGTCCGGGACGAAATATTTTCATCCTGACGACTACGAATATAGTTCTCGATATGTTTGGTTTTAATATGGCTTACGTCCCGAATCTGAATATTAAGGGTTGCCAGTCGCTCCGAGAAGCGACTGGCAATCTTTGAACGATCAGAAACCGTTTTAAAACTTCCTCCGCCCTGACGTGCGAGCGTGACGAGCTGCTTACCTAATTTACCAGACAATTTTTATCTCCTTCAGAACCTACAGCTGTAAGCCCATAAACCCACAGCTGTATGACTCTGAATCTGTACTTCTCTTCCCCGATGACATGGTTGCTTTTGCGCTTCCTGCGTCTCGACTGGTATCTGTGCATCGGGGCGGCGAAATGTTGAGTTCTTGCGAGGCTCCCCAGGTCTCTGACCTGTTTGCGGCTTGCGCCGTGCTGACGTTAGTCAGTCTGCCTCCGTACACCAGTTTCCTGATGTCGCCATCGATACCGAGTCGATCATTCTCCTTCTAATAAAACGCCCTTAACGGGTTGTTCGTTAACGTCGCGTCATGGTTGATAAATAGCCAGTTGTGCATCTGAAAACACGTTATACGTGCACGTCAGAATGTACCGGCATGCTGAAAACCGCACTGTACGTGGGTTTGGTCGTTATGCGCTGCGCGCGTCACTTTGTTCTCGTTTCACTCGAACCAAAGTGACGCCGCGCAGCTTCATGCTCCTAATGCGTCTTCCGCAAGCGCCCAAATGTTCCAAATGGGCTTATGCGTCATAGCAAAAGTCGTATGCAGCACAGGGCGTATCCCTGCAAATATTCATAACGTTAGTGAAGAAAAGCATCATTGTGGATGCCTGTCTGAGGGCGTGAGGCGTATGTAAAAGCCATGCTTTGGTGTGATTAATGTACCCCCATCGTCGCGTCGTAGGTGCGCTTGTTTTGACGATATCTGCTTCCAGGAGCGAGCAGATTTACCACACTGATGTGTTCTCCCTTTCAGGCTACAGGAGTGTTTTCGTAGCTACCCGAAGGCGATCCTCTCAAGCTACCGGACCATTGGTGGTTGCCATAAGGCAACTTATTGCCAATGAACCTTATCAATACATGAATGTTATTGTCAAAATCAAACTATCATATTTTGTTGATACTAGGCTTGATCAGCTTACTAACATGGAGAGAGAGATGGAAAGTATCAGTAATGCCACTATTCTAACCTTAGCAGTGACAATATGTTTAGCTGCTCTTAATTTTTTCTTTGGTATTCACGGAAGGTTGAAGAAATTTACTAACGAGAGAATTTCAGTTTATAAAGAGATATTGTCTCTTGAAGACAGCAATGAGGAGTTATCTGATGCTAAAAAGATTGCAAAGAAAAAATTAAAGGAGCAAGTTTTTTATGAGCTTACTAAAATAAAATGCACCCTGCATGCCACGTTAATGCTGGAAATCATGAAAAATAACCCCTACCTAGACACTAAGAAAGAAGCTTCTGTCAGAACAATAATTGACTGCCTCGATAAGAAAGTCGTTAATCTGAGCCCATCAATAACTAAAACAACATTATCACTGAACCGTGCAAGATTTCGAAGCAAACAGAATAGAGGGATATTTTGCGTAGTTTTTTATATCATTCTTGCAATCATTTTTTCTCAAGCTTCATTTTCTTTATCTGAAAATAAAGAACACATCCCGCTGGCTGTAGTTACAGGATGCATATCGATATTTATGCTAATAAGATACACTTTTAACTTAATATATTACCCTGTACTGGGCAGCTTTAAACATTACAAAAAATTGATTTCGATACTTAAGGTTTGAATGTCAGTGATATATTTTTACCATGACTCATCATAGTTATTATACCTTATCCTTTGCGATAACCGTGACTTCAATAATTCACATTTAACATTGGGAGTGAATGGTGAGCATTAATTAGGGAGGTGAGACACATAATTAATGAGTAGCTTTAGGTTTGAATTTCGTGCTGAGTTATATTATTGGATAGGTCTTTTTGTACAAAAAAACCTGTAGAAGTTGCCATCATAAAGTTTGCCACCGTACCCCATTATATGCAGAGATTTGGTGCTGATTAAAAATAGATTACCAGGAACAGATAATTTACCCTCCGTTAAATCATAATTTATATTCTAAAGTGTGTGCTGCTCCCTCTTTGAAGCGATGAGTTTAGAGAGACGTGTTGTTGACGTTTTGTGTGAATCGGCTGGTTCTTTACTCCGGTTTAAACATCACCCTTTAGAGAACCTTTGCAGCGAGGACATAAACAAACCCTGGTAACGGCAGACTTCCGGGTTGGATGGGGATATTTTCAGGTCTAACGCAGTGGTCAGAAATCAATATCCCCGACGTTCAAATACCTTTAGAAGACCAGGGAGCCTGTGCTTGTCTCAACCCCGGTGAAAGTGCTTTGACGCACATTGTGGGAAAGATTGGCATGATGACGCCGCAGAGGCAGCGAAACGGCGATATGCTCAAGAGTGCCCGGCAGTTTAGACGCTATTCATGCGTCGGCAACGCCATCTGCAAATGTAAAGTTGAGGTCTAGAACTGTTACTGACAACTGTGTTTCTTTGTCATCAACCGTCTCCCGCTGGTTAACAGAGCCCGGATCAAAGGTCCTTAGCGAAAGGAATAATTGTCCACAATGTGGGTGCACAGACCTTCCAAAACCCTGTGGACAATTTACCGCACGGCGTGTCAGTCAAGGAATTGATAGTGGGAGGTCATTAAATGAGCACATGACGCCGATTAAATGAAGTAGCAGCGTTGCGGGCTAGTAAGTCGGCGTCCGATAAATACCAAAAATATTTCATTGTTCTTCATAGCCCTGAGCACGAGCAGGACGGTTCCCTAAGAAAACTGACTTGTCATCAAATCCCGGCTCATTAATACTGTACATATAAACAGCATTATCAGAGGGGGATTTATGTGTCATACCATGTTTTTTTCAGCCGGTAAGTTGTTTTTTATCACGGAGTGGCAGTCATGAAGCCCGTGGCCTACAGTCCCGGCCTGACGATCCTCTGGCCGCCAATATTCACGTCCCGTATACTTGTTCCGTTATTTGCAGATCCTTGCGCGGCGGGCTTCCCTTCCCCCGCTCAGGATTACGTGGAGTCCGAGCTTGATCTCAACGAGCTTTGCATACGCCGGCGCGCCTCGACATTTTTTGTTCGCGCCAGCGGCAGCAGCATGCAGGAGCTGGGACTTTACGACGGAGATGTCATGGTTGTGGATCGTGCCGAAGAGGCATCTCACGGAGATATCGTCATAGCCGAGGTTAACGGTGAGTTCACAGTTAAGCGCCTGCAACTGCAACCACGTCTTGCTCTGCTGCCCATGAATCCAGCCTACTCAACCATTTATCCTGACGAGCTGCAGCTGCTCGGCGTGGTGACCTGGTTTTTCAACAGCACGCGCGCGCGACGGAGATAATCATGCCCATGTTTGGCCTTGCCGACGTTAACTCTTTCTATGCTAGCTGCGAGACACTTTTTCGTCCCGATCTGCGCGGCAAGCCCGTTGTGGTGCTCAGTAACAATGACGGCTGCGTTATTGCACGCTCAGCAGGTTATGTGGAATTTCAATACTGGTTTATTTATCTGGTGTCGCAACATCTT
>NZ_JACVUP010000024.1 GCF_016625195.1 Erwinia sp. S63 | reverse complement strand
GACACCTGTATAAATAACCGGTAACTGTCAGATCAGGTCTGAGCTAATACACGACTGCAAGATCAGATCAATTCGGGCAGGCTTGAACGCACTCAAGATGGTGTAGACGTTAATGTTCTGATGGAGGATGGTTCAACTTACGCGCACAAGGGAAAATTACAGTTTTCAGACGTGAGCGTGGATCGCACAACCGGAGAAATAACTCTTAGAACCATTGTACCTAATCCAGAACACCGGTTACTTCCAGGAATGTTTGTCCGCGCCCGTCTTAATCAAGGGAAAGACTCTCGGGCAATAATCATCCCCCAGCAAGCTGTCACACATACACCTCGGGGAGATGCCCTCACAATGGTTGTAAACAGCCAGAATAAGGTCGAGGCAAGGAAAATCACTCTGGCTGGTACGATTGGAAACAAATGGCGTATCTCCGGAGGTCTTTCTGCCGGTGAACGCGTTATCGTTTCGGGCATTCAGCGCGTACAGCCTGGTACACAGGTTACCCCTCAAGAAATGTCCGCAGACGACAAATCCTGATTTAAGCACTCTATGAATGGAACATCTAATTAATGTCTAAGTTCTTTATAGACCGGCCAATCTTTGCCTGGGTTTTGGCTACAATTGTAATGCTTGCAGGCGCAATAGCTATTTTAAAACTATCAATCGAGCAATATCCGGATGTAGCACCCACTGCAATACAGATTCAGGCAAACTATCCTGGCGCTGATGCCACCACAATGCAGAATACGGTTACTCAGGTCATTGAACAAAATATGAGTGGCCTTGATGGTCTGCTGTATATGTCATCAAATAGTGATGCGACGGGCAACCTTCAACTTACCCTCTCTTTTGAAACGGGGACGAATTCTGATATTGCACAGGTGCAGGTACAGAATAAACTGCAATTGGCTACCCCTCTGCTTCCACAGGAGGTTCAGCAGCAGGGCGTAACGGTCCGTAAGTCTTCAGGTGCATTCTTCCTTGTTCCGGGATTTGTCGATGAGACCGGGCAAATGAGTATGCAGGACATTGCAGACTACGTCGGGTCGAACCTGAAAGATCCTATCAGCAGAATAAGTGGTGTTGGTGACACCACGTTGTTTGGTACCCAATACGCTATGCGTATCTGGCTACGACCTGATGCACTCAACAGCTATCAGATGACCCCACTGGATGTCATTAATATGATCAAAAGCCAGAATGCGCAGATTGCCGCAGGCCAGATTGGCGGCGCGCCTCCGGAAAAAGGTCAGGAGCTGAATGCATCGATCATTGCACAAACACGCCTAACATCACCCGAAGAGTTTGGCAATATTCTCCTGAAAGTTAATCCTGACGGTTCAAGTGTCCGTTTGCATGATGTAGCACGTATTGAAAGAGGCGGCGAAACTTATCAGTTTGTAGTTAAGATAAATGGTAAACCTGCTTCAGCTTTAGGAATTCAATTAGCCGCAGGAGCCAACGCTCTTGATACAGCAAAAAACATACGGGCAAAAATTGCTGAGCTTCAGCCCTATTTTCCTCATGGACTTAAAGTTGTTTATCCCTGGGATACGACTCCGTTCATTTCCATATCAATTCATGAAGTGGTAAAAACACTAATTGAAGCCGTTATTTTAGTTTTTCTCGTTATGTATCTGTTTTTACAGAGTTTTAGGGCAACGCTCATTCCAACGATTGCAGTACCTGTAGTGCTTTTAGGGACATTTGCGGTGCTGGCTCTCTTTGGCTACTCAATAAACACCTTGACGATGTTTGGGATGGTTCTGGCCATAGGCTTGCTCGTGGACGACGCGATAGTGGTGGTTGAGAACGTCGAACGAGTGATGCATGAAGAGGGGCTCTCTCCTAAAAAAGCCACTCGCAAATCAATGGAGCAGATACAGGGTGCGCTGGTGGGTGTGGCGTTTGTCCTTTCAGCTGTGTTTGTACCTATGGCCTTTTTCGGCGGTAGCACCGGCGTAATTTATCGACAGTTCTCTATTACGATTGTTTCTGCAATGGTTTTATCCGTGCTCGTTGCTTTGATACTGACGCCAGCACTTTGTGCCACCATACTTAAGCCGATTAGACCAGGTCATCTTGCAAAAAAACATGCGTTTTTTGAGTGGTTTAACCGTAAGTTTGAGCAAAGCACTACGCACTATACAACGATCGTTGGTCGTATGATGAAATCCACTGGTCGTTTTCTGGTTATTTACGGGGCACTCGTGGGGGGGATGGCATTACTGTTCATGCAATTGCCGACTTCATTTTTACCCTCAGAAGATCAGGGTGTCATCGCAACACAGGCCATTTTGCCGCCTGGTGCAACGCAGGAACGTACACAAAAAGTCTTGGATGAGATTAATGATTATTATCTCACCAAAGAAAAAGATAACGTCGACAGTGTGCTCACGGTCAACGGTTATTCCTTTGCCGGGCGGGCGCAAAATCTGGGTGTTGCGTTTGTTGGCTTAAAAAAGTGGGATCAACGTCCTGGCTTGGAGAATAAGGTTGATGCTATAGCCGCGCGTGTTTCCAGAGCATTCAGTAAAATCATGGATGCCCAAGTCATTGCGTTCAACCTCCCACCAATCATTGCACTTGGAAACGCCTCAGGCTTTGATTTTGAATTGATTGACCAGGCTAGCCTAGGCCATGAAACACTGATTGAAGCCAGAGACAAATTACTTGAGTTGGCTCGGCAGCATCCGGATGTACTCGCTGCGGTCAGACCAAACGGTATGGAAGATACACCACAGTACAAAATTAACATTGATCAGGAAAAAGCAACTGCACTGGGACTTACGCTCAGCGATATCAATACAACACTCAGCACCTCATGGGGCGGGAGTTACGTAAATGATTTTATTGATAAAGGCAGGGTTAAAAAAGTCTATGTAATGGGCGATGCGCCTTACAGAATGCGACCAGAAGACCTCAACGATTGGTACGTCCGCGCGGGTAACGGGAAAATGGTACCGTTTTCGAGTTTTGCATCTGCTGAGTGGGTTTATGGTTCACCCAAGCTTGAGAGATACAACGGCCTATCTGCAGTAGAAATACTGGGGGCTCCTGTGCCCGGTAAAAGTTCAGGTGAAGCCATGGCCTTAATGGAACAGCTGGCTTCGCAACTGCCGCAAGGAATTGGTTATGACTGGACGGGTATGTCTTACCAGGAACGTATGACAGGGGAGCAGGCACCCGCATTGTATGCGCTATCTCTGATTGTTGTTTTCCTTTGTCTCGCAGCATTGTATGAGAGCGTTTCAATACCTTTTGCAGTGATGCTGGTCGTACCTTTGGGGGTAATAGGTGCACTTGCGGCCGTTACACTCAGAGGACTGGCTAGTGACGTTTATTTTGTGGTTGGGTTACTCACTACTATCGGATTGGCTGCAAAAAATGCGATTCTGATTGTCGAGTTCGCACGTGAACTCAATGAAAAGGAAGGTAAGGGACTTGTCGAAGCGGCTATGGAAGCATGCAGGATGCGTCTTCGCCCCATCATGATGACGTCCTTAGCCTTTATGCTGGGTGTGGTGCCGCTGGCCATCAGTACTGGAGCTGGCTCAGGCGCACAGAATGCAGTAGGGACTGGTGTGCTAGGCGGCATGGCTACCGCTACAATTCTTGCAATATTTTTTGTACCGATCTTTTTTGTCGTTGTGCGCAGGAGATTCCCTGCTCGACAGAAAACAGAAGATTGAGTCGTTTTTTAACTGACCCGGCTTAAGCCGGGTCTAAAGAGATAAAAAAACTTCATTTTCATGAGCGTGGCTCATGTCTCCATTCAAAATTTTGTTATTAATATTTAATCATTAAAGAATTAAAATAGAATATTGTTATTCTATGTAATTATCTAGTTCACCATTTTATCGGGTTTTAAATTTATGCATAACATCATCGATCAGTCTTTTGAGGGTGAAAGGCAACTCTTCGCATTAAAAGACACTATACTGAAAAATGTAATATTTAATCAAGGTGAGTCACCGGTAAAGCAAGCGGGAAATATAAAAGTATCAAATTGCACGTTTGATGGTAAATATCCATTCTGGCACAACTGTAACATAGAGATTAACCATAGTTACTTTAAGTCTGGAGGTCGTGCGGCAATTTGGTACTCAGAACAGGTCAGAATGCATAATTGCAATGTTGAAGCGCCTAAAATGTTCCGCGTAGTGAATAATCTTTACATTGAAAACTCAGTTTTTCCTCATGCACATGAGTATTTGTGGAATTGCGAACATGTCTCCCTTTTAAACGTTGAGTTTTCTGAGGCTGATTATATATTGATGAATGGGAGAAATATTTTCATCAAGAATATGGAGTTGAACGGAAACTATTCGTTCCAGGATGCCCGGAATGTCATTGTCATGAATTCCAACATAAACTCTAAAGATGCTTTTTGGAACACTGAAAATGTCACCGTATTCAATAGTACAATCAAGGGTGAATACCTGGGTTGGCATTCAAAAAATCTTAAGTTAATCAATTGTAAAATATCTGGAGAGCAACCTCTATGTTATGCCAGTAACTTGGTAATGCAGGGATGTGTAATGGAAGAGACTGATCTTTGTTTTGAATACTCAACGCTTAATGTAGATATTGATAGTAATATTGAGAGTATAAAAAATCCAGCAGAAGGGAGAATTACAGCGAAAAGCATAGGAGAGATTATTTTGGATGAACATTGCATCAACCCCGGTGCGTGTCTGATTACCATAGGAGGGAAAGTATATGAGCAATCCATTTGATCAAGAAATAATTAGGAGTGGCACTAATTCAAGCAAATGGGATAATTATAAAGGAGAAGACGTTATACCCCTATGGATCGCTGATATGGATTTTAGAGTTTCTCCTGCCATACAGAATGCTGTTGAGAAAATGGCTAAGCTTGGTGTTTACGGATATTCAACTGTACCTGATGAGTACTTTAAGGCCATTACTAACTGGTTAAATAAAAGATACTATTTCAAAGTTAAAACTGAATGGATTCTATACACAACTGGCGTGCTTCCGGCTCTGTCGGCCATTATTCGAGGTTTGCTGAATCCGGGTGATGGTATTATTATACAGGAACCTGTTTACAATTACTTCAGGTCATCAATTCGAAATCAGGGATGCAGAATTATAAATAATGCACTGTCGTTCTCATCAGGGCGATATGAAATTGACTTTGATGATTTGGAGCACAAAGCAGCAGACAATGATACTAAAGCACTGCTACTGTGCAACCCTCATAATCCTGTTGGACGCGCCTGGACGCAAGATGAATTGAGTAGGGTAGCAGATATATGTCAGCGACATAATATTATCATCATTTCTGATGAGATTCATAGTGATTTAGTTTATGAACCAAAAAAGCACATTCCAGTCGCGGGCCTGTCATCCTTAATATCCCAAATGGTGGTGACGTGCTACTCACCAAGCAAAGGTTTTAACCTTGCTGGCTTGCAGGTGGCTAATATTATATGTGAAAACCCAGAGTGGAGGATGAAAATTGATAAGGCCATTAATATTCATGAAACCTGTGATCTTAACGCCTTTGCAGCAGATGCACTAATTGCAGCATACAATGAGAGTGAAGATTGGCTTGAATTGCTAAAATCATATGTTCAACAGAACTATAAATTTATCACTGAATTTTTCTCTTCTCAGCTACCATTGCTTACTGTTATCCCCCTTGAGGCTACCTATCTGGCATGGGTAGACTGTTCACGAACTGGGTATTCAGGGGATGAATTTGCGGATTTGTTGGAAGATAAAGCTGGAATAATCGTTAATAAGGGTTCAATTTTCGGCGGTGTTGGTAATAATTTTATAAGAATCAATCTTGCTTGTAATATTTCACAGTTAAGGCGTGCATTAAATAGAATAAAGCATGTGTGCAAAATGAATGGGATATAAAAATCATTCCAAATAACAGAGTGTTATACTTAAAGAAAGCATCCCCATTGTATGTTGGTTTAATGTTAGGAAATGGAGGGGTCTGCATGACGTACTCTACGGAAATACCTTTGTGTTAAAAGGAATTAACTGCATATTTCGCAATGCTACGCTCTTATTTTATCAAAATGATTGAGGGCGGGATTATTTTTTTAGACTCAGTTGTTAGCTTCTCAATTTTTTGTTTTTCTGTAACTCACTGATATGCATACGATATCATTTTAGTGTTTAAAAAATAAACAAGTGGATTTATCTTCCAATGACTAAGCATTTTACATTCCTCTCAATGGTAATAACATGTGTTATGTTATAACATATGCTTTATTGGTTAAGGATAAAGCCACTGCATGCCAGACATGGTGTTCATAGGTATAGGAATGGATGAGCATAGGCTTTGTGATAAATCTGAAGCTTAACTGGTAACCGATGAATCATGTGTTTGAGGCCGGATAACTGTGTAAGTTACCTGTTCCTCTTGAGACATGGTTTAACTGATCATTTTGAAAGTGGCTAGGCATCCGCTGTTTTCTTATGCAAACTTCTATTAAGGTCTTAATGTGTTATGGAACTATTTGTTAATAATTTAACAGTTATCGATTTTTCATTTTTGGATATACAGAGAGGATTAGTCGGGGAAAGTCTAATTGTTGATATCAACATCAAAGGTGAACTTGATCATCAATCCATGGTGATGGACTTTTCCAAATTAAAAAAGGAAATAAAGAAGTATATTGACGAGACCATTGATCATGCGCTGGTCATACCCTGGAACAGTCCTCAAGTTTCATTTGTTAGTAAAGCCTTGACAGCAGAAGTAACTCTGCGCACGGATGAGGGGGAAGTTGACTGCTATGTCTCGGGTCCTGTTAAAGCTTTTTGTCCAATTCAGTCGGGGAAAATTAACAGAGACGTTATTGAAAGATGGTTAACCACAAGAATTAATGCCATAATGCCAGCTAATATTGAAAGTGTTTCTGTGTCATTACGTGAAGAACACATCGGTGGTCACTACTATCATTATGCTCATGGTTTAAAAAAGCATGAAGGGAATTGTCAGCGAATTGCGCACGGGCATCGTTCAGCTATCCGAATCTACATCAATGGGGAGCGACACCCCTCGTGGGAAATGTTTTGGGCAAAACGTTGGCGGGACTGCTATCTAATGTCTGAAGAAGATGTTGTTGCTGATTTTTCGAAACTTTCTGTAGGTGCTCAACAGATAGCAAATGAAAATTTGATTGCTTCCGCCTACACCAGTACTCAGGGACGATTCGAACTCCTGATAAGGCATGGGAGAGTTGAAATTCTGCCTTATGACACGACAGTTGAGAGAATTGCTTGTTACATCAAACAGGATATGGTTTATTCGCAACCTGACTTGGGCAATCTTGTTGTTCATGCATATGAAGGTATTGAGAAAGGCGCGATTGTTTAAATATATCGGAGAGGATGCTTTCTCTCCGATATTTTTCTTGATTAAGTGTATTTAAGAGGATTCTTGGTCTCCACTGTTTTTTCTTTGTATGCAGCGGTAAACCATGTGATTAGTTTCTCAAGATGCATTTTTCCGTATAGAGAAATCATACGACGTGTTTCCTGATGTGCTTTATTTTTCATAATATCTAATCTTTGCAGAATAAATTCTTCTGTCAGCTCAATTCTACATTCGTCTACAATACAGTGATGCCATTCTTGGTAGGTTTGAGGGATCATTTTCACTCCAAAATTAAGTCAGGGTTAATGAAATAAGCGCTGCAATTAGCAGTGAAGTGCAGGCCTGCTTACCCACTAGGCTTGCAGCAAAAAAGCATGATACTTCCCGTGCTATAGTAATAATTGTGACCAAACAGGCCATCAAGGTAGAGGCCAGCCAGACAACGATGATGAGTTGTACAAGACTCAGAGAATGAAGAATTAGGCCATTATCTTGGTTTAATACCAGCAAGCCATCTTTCCGCAGTAATGAAAAAACTATACCCGGCAGAGCCTCTGCAGGAAGGTGAAAGAATTGAGCTGCCGGTGCGAGTAAATAGCATATATTATCAATTATACCATAGTAATTCAGCAAGGTGGCTGCAAGGCAGATCAGCAGGAAAAGCGGCATGGCCTGACGAAGAAACTGTGCTACAACATTTCTTAATGCCCAATTCACGGCGCGCCAGCGAGGTAGTTGCAACCAGCTGATATGCATCGATGCTCTTGTTGGCATATGAGCTGCAGCAACCTGCCAGATACGCGTATGGAGACAAGCGGTGGCGAACAGTAAAATTAAATAGGGGGCAAATAATTCCGGATACCCTGCTGCACTGAATATTGAGAGTGTCGCGCCAATTTGATAGCTGCAGGCCGAACCAAAAGCAATGGTGCTGATGCAATTCTTACGGGTGCAATTTGAACAACTCCGACTTTGAATTACCGCAACGACATTACAGCCAAAACCACTCAATATAGGAAGCAGGTCGTCGCCTCTTAACCCGATTTTACTGAGCCAAGGGTCCAGAGAGTTTATTATCCGTTCTTTAATTCCGCTGTCTTCCGTTACGGATACTGAAAGACCAATTAACATGACCACTGGAAAAGCCCAGATAAAAGAATACAAGCCCAGCGAAACCAACCCATAGCTACCGTTAAGCATTGTCTGAACAAGTGCAGGGGCCTGCGAAAGTCGTTCTGCCAATGGACGAATAAGAAACTGATCCGCAACAGGTTGCAATGCATCAGATATATGCCAGGAGAGCCAGACAGGAAATGCATAGAGCAGCGCAATACAAATCACAGAAAGAAGAGGGCCTATATAAGGATGTTCAAACCATGTCCGTTGTGGAGTTTCAGTCGTGACATCCAAAACCGGTATATTTTGCTCTTGATGCCTCTCTGGCTGAGACTGTGCATATGTCTTAGCTAAAAGGCTTAACAGCTGCTGCCTTTCATTTTCATCGGCGTGGCGGGTATCAAGCGCAACGATTGGGGATTGTGTTATTTTGCTGAACTCCTCCTTAAGTGTTTCAATACTTGAGGTAACCTTATCTGTGAATGTCATAACTATGGCCATTCTGCGTTTATAACGTTGCACTATTTGTCGTAGTAAGTCCCATTCAGCGAGCGCGTGTGTAGCACGAATAACGACGATAATGACATCGCTGCGATCTAAGGCTGATAACGCTATCTCTGTGGTCGTATTGTCATCTAGGTAACGAATACCAGGCGTATCAATGAGCCGCCCCAGACCTTGTTCAAGCGTATATTCACGGCAGAATACCGTAGAGCCACGAATATTTCGTTCATCGCTGAGCGCGCTTTTTGTCAGAAGGTTAAAGAGGCTTGATTTACCTGCACTCTCAAGCCCTATGAGCGCGAAATGAGTCATAAAGTCCTCCTTCAGCAACCACAGCTGTCATCCGGGCAGCAAACATCGCCGTAAAGCGTTTGCCAGTTTTCATCACTGATCGGATGGTTGAGTTGCTGAGCAATGGCTTTTGCCACAACCGAGAATCGCTGTCGAAACTTATAGATGAAACAAAAGATATGGTGGTCATGCCGCACTTGTGGACCAACCAGATAGAGACCTGGAAACCGAGTCGAGCCGTCCGCAGGTGACAGTAAAGGGTAACCCGAAGCATTCCAGTCAAAAAAGGGTGCCAATTGTCGTGCTCCACCCCCGCAAATGAAGCCGGTTCCAAGGATAGGGCGCTGGTGGGATAACCATGCCCGACCGTCAGAGGTATGTATCCGGTATCCACCACCTGGATCTGTTAATTTTAAAACAGCGGTGACATCTGCATCTTCATAAATCTCAAAATGGCGGTTGCCCATCACTTTTTGCAGCCGCTGGCGAGTGTAAGGCGAAAGGCTGATACTGGGGTCTGCAATATGGTTATTGGCCCATGGGGCTGAGCGGGTTAGCAATCTGACGTTACAGCCTATATCGAGCAAATTTAATGCTGCATCCACCGCACTCTCATAGCCGCCAATAACGATGTAATCATCCGGTGTGAAATCGCGCCAGCTGTTAACCTGAGCGTAGTGGCAGCAAAGTTCGGCGCCCTCAAAGACATTTTTATCAGGAAACTGATATTCGCCGGTGGCCCATACAAGCACCGGGGTTTCCCAGATCTCACCAAGCGACGAAAGCAAACGGAATTTGCCTTTGCGCGTCAGTGAGACTTCAGTGATATGAGTTGAGGTCAACGTTTCTATATCGTTTGTATCTATGACCTCTTGCAAATACTTCGCGTAATCCGTTCCGTCGAGATGCTCCACTCCCGCAGAGAGCGCTGGTGAACTGTTGGGCGTCACGGCATTCAGGTCAATGTGTCCGTAGGGATTGGCATAAAATGAGGGGGTGATAAATCGGGTCTCTTGCGGCCAGCGTAAAAAAGATCCACCCTTTCATGGCGGTCAATGAGTAACAAATCATTAACCCCAATTTGACGCAGAAGTGAGGCGGTGCCCACTCCTGCGGGGCCAGCACCAACTATCACAACGTCTTTTTGTACGATCATAACTTTATCCTGCACATAAAATGCAACGTTATAACATAACATAAAGGGATTGCGAGTAGTTCCTGTTTACGAGATGTTACTTCACCTTCCAGTGGGTTTTACCGTCTTTATCTTCAAGCTCGACGCCATGCTCTTCAAGCCAGGCTCGAATAATATCAGCACGCTCCCATTCCTTGTTGCTACGGGCAAGTTCGCGTTCCTTCACCTGGTCAGCAATATGGTCCAGTTGCAGCTGATCCAAGATAGGATTTGATTGTAGATAGCGCTCAGGATCCTGATAAAGCAACCCGAGTACCTGCCCCAGAGATCTGAGGGTTGTAGCTAAAGCCGCAGCTTCTTCCGGCTCCTCTGCCATTTTTTGGTTGGCAATTCTGGCCAGGTCAAACATCACCGCTAATGCTTTTGGTGTATTAAAGTCATCATTCATTGCATGCTGAAAACGATCCACCCACTCATCGTGATCCTGGCTTTCTACTCCATTGGCTAAACGACATACAGAGTAAAGGCGGGTGAGGGCTGACCGCGCAGAGTCGACATTTCCCTGAGTAAAATTCAGGGGTTTGCGGTAATGACCAGAGATATAGAAGAGACGCAGTACTTCACCATTGTAGACCTTAAGCATCTCTCTCAGAGTCAGGAAGTTATTAAGAGACTTCGACATCTTTTCCTGGTCAACAGTCACCATGCCAGTGTGTAGCCAGTAATTTACATAAGGACCATCGTGAGCGCTGGTGGACTGAGCTATCTCATTTTCATGATGTGGGAAAATGAGGTCGGAACCTCCCCCATGTATATCAAAATGATTCCCAAGGTGATAACTGTTCATGGCTGAACATTCAATATGCCATCCGGGGCGCCCTGCTCCCCAAGGTGAAGGCCAGGAGGGCTCACCCGGTTTAGCTGCTTTCCACAACACAAAGTCGAGAGGGCTGCGCTTCTGCTGATTAACTTTAATACGTGCCCCAGATTTTAGATTTTCAAGATTTTGTCCGGACAATTTGCCATAGTCTTTCGCCGAGGCTGTTAAGAACATCACGTCCTGTTCATTCGTCACGTAGGCATGACCGCGATCGATTAACCGCTCAATCAGGTTAATAATTTGTGGAATGTGATCGGTGGGTTTTGGCTCAACATCAGGTGGCAAAATATTAAGCGCCGAAAAATCCTGATGCATTTCAGAGGTCATACGCGTGACAAGTTGCTGCCAGGGTTCACCTGTCTGATTTGCACGCATGATGATTTTATCGTCAATATCGGTGATATTACGGACAAATTTAACATTAAAACCTGAATAACGTAAGTAACGCACAATGGTGTCGAAGGCGACAAATGTGCGCCCATGTCCCAGATGGCATAAGTCATAGACGGTAACGCCACAAACGTAAATGCCAATCTGCTCCTTGCGGATAGGGGTGAAAGGCTGTTTTAGCCCTCCATAAGTGTTGGTAAGTTTAATCAATTGACGCACCTTGTTTCCATAGATGAAAAACCGTGTTCAGGCAGAGCACGGCTAAGAAAAAGAGAGTAGAAGATTAAGAGTGAGGAGTTTGATTGCAGTCCGAACAAATGCCAAAGCTTGCCAGTGTCACTTCACGCTCTGCCATTCCCTGTTCGGACAGGCGAGCTTTCACCAACTGCATGGCAGCTGAGAGAACGGGATCATTTTCAATGGGAATAACATGGCGACATTGATCGCATTCAAAGCTACCCATTGAGCTTGTTTGTTTTAACGAAAAATGATGAGTGCGCGCAGAATCTGTAAAACGCTGAACCACATCTATCTGCATCAACCTTTCCAGAATCCGGTAAAGGGTGACACGATCAGGGGAGTTATCCCCGAGCTTCAGAAATAACTCTTCACGACTCAATGCATCACTGCTCTGCTCAAGGCAGGCCAGTGTCGCCAGCATTGCAGAGGTCACCCGCAGGCCATGCGATCGCAATAGCTCACGCCATTTTTGCTCATGTGCAGGAATTTTATCCATTCAGGCACCTCTTTAGTGCAATACAGTTGTGTTTTATGAGATAGATTATATTATCGCAATCTAATTGCGTTAAGTCCAGTGTGCTTGCAGTTGTTCAAGAGCAGTATACCAGCAGGATAAGTGATTTGTCGGGGGCATGTTTAGGACAGGTTTAGTTGACTGCAGATAGCGATGCGTGGTTGCCACCACGAAGTCGGCCCTAAGTCGGTATCAAAATGTGAGAGCTTAATCATCGGCAAGCTATCCGGTTAAGCAGAAAATTATTTGAGTGTAAATGTTATGATATAACATAATATTAAAATTAAGAGATTCTGACATGGTTGAACCTTCAGCATCAAAGCAGAAAAGAGTTCTGGTGATGTCGGCAAAAGACTAGATGACAATTCTATTTCTTCGAACGGCTATCGCACCATGAGCGCAACAAAATGATTGATCACCTTGACTTTCCGTGGAGTGTGCCCGAGCGCTGTAATCTTAATGGCGATGAAACTGACAAAGAGATACGTGAAGAAAAACTACGTTTGCTGTTTCGTCAGATTAATAGTGAAAGTCGGTTATTACCGAAGCTTGATGCTGAATTACAGCTACTCAAACACAAAAATGTGGATAAGCGATACCCCAAAAGACATTAACAGCTTTCTGTTCTCATGTACTGAACGACACAATTTTAAGGAATAGCTTATGACCGCAACGCCTTCTATCTGCCCAAATACAATGGCAGATATCCAATCTTCCTCAACAGAGCTGCAGGGGATTGCTCTGGATTGGGTAGGTATGGAGCAAATCGATCTGCCACTTGAATTTGAGGGGCGGCAGGTCAGTGCCAAAGTTGATGCGGGTATTAACCTGCTTAACAATGAAAAGGCGGCAAAAGGGATCCATATGTCGCGGTTGTATATGTTGCTGGATAGTTTGACTGAAGGAGAGGTTACCCCGCCCAAGATCCGTGAAGTTTTGAATGCTTTTCTGGCTTCTCATGATGGACAAAGCAGCCATACAAGTTTGGCAATAACCAGTGAACTACTGCTGTCACGCAAGTCACTCAACTCGAATCACTATGGCTGGAAAGCCTACCCCATACACATATCAGCTATGG
The DNA here is from genome assembly GCF_016625195.1 of Erwinia sp. S63. Taxonomy (GTDB): domain Bacteria; phylum Pseudomonadota; class Gammaproteobacteria; order Enterobacterales; family Enterobacteriaceae; genus Pantoea. Next base: position 57,129 of record NZ_JACVUP010000024.1, on the reverse strand, counting down.
CGGGGCAATCCAATGCTATCCGAATGAAAGTCGGCATTCCATATGCTTCCACCTGTCCAAATTCTGCCGCTTTAAGCCGGCAGGTTGCTCAGTTGGAATTTCGTAAACAATTTGGGCAACGGATTGATCGCTTACCGCTTGAAGAAGTTGTTGAGTGGTTAGGTAAGCAAGGTCTGCCTGCCACACCACACGCTCAGCGAAGCTGGGCATGGGTCGATGTGGAGTTAAAACCTGACAGTCCGACATTCCCCCTGCGATATGTCATTGAATTGTGTGAGATGGCTTTGGGTACAGCGGTACAAACCGTCGTGAAGAGAAGCGATGAACAGGCGTTTGCTCTCGCCTGTGGTCAGAATTTGATGTTTTGTGAAGATGCGGCACGTCTTCTTTATCGGTGTCTAGAGAACGAAAAAGCATTCTGTGCATTTGATATTCGAATAGAGCATCAGGAAAGCCTGCATGCTCATAATGCTGTCGCTAAAGTAAGTTGGAAGGAAAAAAATCATGTTGCGTAAAAATCCCACCGGTCATTCACCTGAGGTTTCAACGAAAGCATTTATTGATCCCACGGCGGTTATTTGTGGCCGCGTCATCATTGAAGACTATGTGTATGTGGGCCCTTATGCGGTGATTCGTGCAGATGAGGTGAATGCTGATGGAGAAATGGAACCTATTATCATCGGTTCGCACTCAAATATTCAGGATGGGGTGGTAATCCACTCAAAAGGTGGTGCTGCGGTAACCATTGGACGGGGAAGCTCTATTGCACATCGCGCCATTGTTCACGGCCCGTGTAAGGTAGATGACCGCGTATTTATCGGCTTTAACAGCGTTTTATTTAACTGTCATATCAAGGCTGGCTGCGTCATTCGCTATAACGCGGTTGTTGATGGTGTAACTTTGCCAGAAAGCACCTACGTACCCTCTACAGAACGCGTCGGGCCTGACAGTGATTTAACCAGCTTCTTACAGGTGGATCCTGCCTCACTTCAGTTTTCAGAAGAGGTCGCTTCAACTAATGTTCAGCTTGTTGAAGGCTATCAACGATTGCGCAATGAGTTTTAAACAGATGAAGACCAGCCGCTATGGCTGGTCTTTCTTGCCTTTAATGAAGCTCTAAAGAGTCGTCGCTCATTAACAAAGAACACCTACTTTTAAAGTTGATAATGCAACATCGTTGCGTTATCTTTCTTTGCACTTATTGCAATGTGATTGCATTTACAAATCAGCGATGCCGGAAACTATTATGTCGGAAGCCCTATATCCCTCCCCAAAAACAATTTCATTAACCTTACCCGATGGTTCACGCAGGGATTTTGCAGAAGGAAAGACGCTTTTCGAGGTGACTGAAACCCTGGGAAAAACGGTGTCAGAAAGTGCAGTCGCTGCGGAACTGAACGGCAATACCGTGGATTTAAGCTTAACGCTTGCGGAAGATGCTCAGGTCAACATCATAACCCTGCACGATAAAGAGGCGCTTGAGATCATCCGCCTGAGCAGTGCATTGGTGCTAGGCCAGGCCGTAAAAGAACTTTACCCCGATGTTCGAAGGGTTGAAGTGGTGCTTAACGAGCATGGTTACCATTATGACTTCCAAATCAAGACCCCATTTACCACGGCGGATCTTGTTCGTATTGAGCAACGCATGTTGCAGCTAATCAGTCATGAAGCAGCAATAGTGACTGAGAAGGTAAAACGCAGTGAAGCTATTGCCTGGTTCGAAGCACAGAATGAACCTTATAAGGTTTCCGCTCTTGACCAGGTAACGGATGACGCGTTTGTACATCTCTGGCACCACCAGGATTATGTTGACGAATTTCCGGGACCTCACGTACCAAATACGCGCTTCCTGAAGCATTTTAAATTATTGAGCGTAGCAGGGGCTTACTGGAGAGGTGACGCCAGTAAGGAGCAGTTACAACGTATTCACGTTACCACCTGGGCGACTTCAACTCAGTTGCTGGGATGGCTTGAGAGCCGGGCGGTAGCTGAGCAGCGCGATCATCGTAAACTCGGGCGCGACCTTGATCTTTTCCATTTCCAGGAAAATGCACCAGGAGCCGTTTTCTGGCACCCACATGGCTGGACATTATTCCAGCAACTTATCCGTTACATGCGTTTGCGGCATGATGAGGCAGGGTATGTTGAGGTCAATACGCCGGATGTCATGGATCGAACGCTATGGGAGATCTCAGGCCACTGGGACAATTACCGCGATAACATGTTCACTATACAGACTGAAGATGGCCGTAGCCTGGCTCTTAAGCCGATGAACTGCCCCGGAGCTGTTGCCTTGTTCAATCATGGCATGAAAAGCTACCGTGACCTGCCGATTCGCATGTCTGAATTCGGTAAAGTGCATCGCTATGAGCCTTCAGGCTCATTGCACGGCCTCCTCCGCGTTCGCCACTTTACACAGGATGATGCGCATATTTTTTGTACCGATCAGCAAGTCGAAGCTGAATGCCGCAAAATTCTCTCTCTGGTGCTGAATATCTACCATCAGTGTGGATTCCAGGACGTTGCCATTAAACTTTCCACCCGTCCGGAAAAGCGTATCGGCAGTGATGATGAGTGGGATCGCCTCGAAGGCGCACTCGAAGCATCCCTTATGGCTGAGAACCTGGAGTGGAGTGTCAATCCAGGGGAGGGTGCGTTTTATGGACCAAAACTTGAGTTCGTATTACGGGATGCTATTGGACGTGACTGGCAGTGCGGAACATTACAGGTTGATATGAACCTGCCCGCACGGTTTGAAATGAGCTATGTGGATGAAGAGGGTTGTTTAAAGCGTCCCGTCATGTTGCATCGTGCTCTTTTTGGTTCTCTGGAACGGTTTACAGGGATACTGCTGGAGCACTATGCAGGCAAACTCCCGGCGTGGCTTTCTCCCGTTCAGGTCGTCGTCATTACAGTGTCTGGCCAGCAAAGCGATTATGCTCATCAAGTCGCTGCCAGTATGCGTCAGCGGGGTATTCGCTGCGAATGCGATCTGCGCAATGAGAAGATAGGTTTAAAAATCCGCGAAGCGACACTTTCTCGTGTGCCATTTATGCTGATAGTGGGTGCCAAAGAGGAAGCGGATCAGCGCGCAACTGTTCGTGACCGTAACGGTGGCAATATGGGCACGCTTCTACTGGATGAAGCTGCGGAAATGTTGGCACTCTGCTGCCAACTTCCCTCTAAGGAATCCGTTTCTCATTAATGCTCTAAGCCGGCTATCTGCCGGCTTTTAATCAATGGTCAGGCAGTCGTCATGCTGCTTCCGACTTCTAAAGGTTATCTGTGAATAACACGCTGATTAAAAACGCCACCCTCATTAATGAAGGTGTGACCAGATACGCTGATGTGCTTATTGTGAACGGGCGCATTGAAAGTATCGCCAGTGATATTTCGGTAAATGCTAATTACGATGTTATTGATGCAAAAGGTTTGTGGCTTATCCCTGGCATGATTGACGATCAAGTGCACTTCCGGGAGCCGGGTCTGACTCACAAAGGAACTATTGCTACCGAATCTGCTGCCGCTGTGGCGGGGGGGATCACCAGTTTTATGGAAATGCCTAATGTCTCACCACCCACAACAACACGGCAGGCATTAGAAGATAAGTTTCAGCGTGCGGCTCAACATTCTTATGCTAACTACAGTTTTTGGTTTGGCGCGACCAATGACAATCTCGAAGAATTACGCGCCCTGAAAGCTGATGAGGCATGCGGTGTTAAAGTATTTATGGGGGCATCTACCGGGAATATGCTGGTGGATAATGAACAGGTACTGGACAAAATATTTCAACATGCTCCCTGTATTGTGGCTACCCATTGTGAAGACACACCACTGATTAAAATCAACGAAGTGATATGGCGGGACAAGTACGGTGAAGATATTCCGGCGAAAGAGCATGCGCATATTCGTTCGGTTGCCGCTTGCCTGAAATCATCTTCGCTCGCGGTTTCACTGGCTAAGAAATATGGTACACGCCTTCATGTGCTGCACATCTCCACGGCTGATGAACTTAAACTTTTTGAAGCAGCCCCAACTCTTCACGATCTTAAGAAAAAGACAATTACGGCAGAGGCTTGTGTACACCATCTCTTCTTTAATCAGAATGACTATGAAATTCTTGGCAACAAGCTCAAAACGAACCCGTCAGTTAAAGAATCATCACATCAACAAGCACTTTGGGACGCTGTGAAAGAGGGGGTGATAGATATCATCGCCACCGATCACGCCCCGCATCTGCCAGAAGAGAAGAGCAACCCCTACAGTTCTGCACCTTCAGGTGTTCCTCTGGTGCAGCATGCTTTACCTGCGCTCTTTGATTTGTGCCACAGGGGCATTTTCACTCCTGAGCAGGTTGTCTCTAAAACCAGTCACGCCGTTGCGGAACGCTTCCAGCTTAAAGACCGAGGTTATATCCGTGAAGGATACTGGGCTGATCTGGTGTTAATTGATCCCCAGGCATCACTAAAGGTCCGGGCTGATGAGCTGCTCTACAAATGCGGCTGGTCCCCTTTCGAGGGCAGAGCGCTCAGCGGCGGGCAAGTAGTCATGACCCTCGTTAATGGCAATGTTGTATGGCGGGACAACAAGCTGGTCTCACCCCCTTCAGGGATGAAACTCTCTTTTTATCGCTAATATTTATTCAGAATAGGTATTGAACATGGACTTTAACTTCACCGGTAATTATCCAGACCGACGTTTACGGCGGAGCCGGGCACAGGCATTTAGCCGCAATCTTACCGCTGAAAACCAGCTCACAGTAAACGATCTTATTTACCCATTGTTTGTTGTTGAAGGGGGGAACCAACGACAGGAAGTTGCTTCAATGCCTGGCGTATATCGTCTGTCCGTTGACCAATTACTGAGGGAGGCTGATGAGATCGTAGCATTAGGCATCCCTGCTATTGCATTGTTTCCTTCAGTTGACAGTGCTTTAAAAACCCCTCTGGCCGATGAATCTTTTAACGAGGAGGGGTTAATACCGCGCGCAATTCGGGCCCTCAAAAGTGCTTATCCTCAATTAGGCATCATTACTGATGTGGCGCTCGATCCTTACACCTCTCATGGTCAGGACGGCATCCTGAATGCGCAGGGATATGTATTGAATGAAGCGACCAATGATGTGCTGATAAAACAGGCAATGGCACACGCATACGCTGGAGCAGACATTATTGCACCCAGCGACATGATGGACGGCAGAGTAGGAAAAATACGACAAGCTCTGGAAGCGCAGGGGTTTGTTAACACCCAGATCATGGCCTATTCGGCTAAATACGCCTCACATTACTATGGCCCTTTCCGTGATGCGATCGGTTCAGCATCGGCGCTGGGTGGAGGCGATAAGCAGACCTACCAAATGAATCCTGCCAACCGGTTGGAGGCCCTTCACGAGGTTGCTCAGGATCTGACGGAAGGAGCGGATATGGTCATGGTAAAACCCGGCATGCCATATCTGGATGTTATTCGGGAAGTGAAAAATCAGTTCGCCGTCCCCGTCTTTGCCTATCAGGTTTCAGGGGAATATGCGATGCATATGGCTGCGTTCCAGCAAGGTTGGTTGATGCCGCAGCCGACGGTGGTCGAATCGCTACTTTGCTTCAAACGGGCTGGTGCTGACGGGGTTTTGACTTACTTTGCAAAACAGGCGGCCGCGTGGATGGCGGAACGCAACGGTTAGTTTAAGACAATGATGGAAATGCTCAATTTTTTATCCAGTCAAAAAGTATCGATGAAGCGTCGTCGCTTTTTATTATCAGGTCTGGCGTTTTGTACGCCAGTCTTTGCTAAAGAGGAGTTCGCAACACTTAAATTTATCCCAGCCCCCCAGGAGGCGAAACCAGCCGGTCATACGAGTCCATCGACAATGGCAAAAAAACCGCAACACGCCGGTGAGACACATGTGAAATGTGTCATGATTGATCCAGGCCATGGAGGAAAAGACCCTGGTGCAGTTGGTCATACTGGCGCAGAAGAGAAACATGTGGTGTTAGAAATAGCGCAAAACATTCGCGTTCTCTTAGAACCTCGTAAAGATATTGAGGTGAAACTCACTCGGGATGAGGATCATTTCATTCCCTTGTATGAACGAATCAATATCGCTCATCAACACGAGGCGGATATTTTCCTCTCCATCCACGCTGATGGATTCACCAGACCCGAAGCGCACGGCGCTTCGGTATTTGCACTTTCTTCTCGTGGAGCCAGCAGTACGATGGAGCGTTATTTGGCTGACAAAGAAAATTCAGCCGATGACTTCACGGACATCGATGTAAAAACCAAAGACGCTGTATTGCAAAATGTATTATTCGATCTTGTCCAGCATAACACCATCAAAGACAGTCTCAGGCTAGGTAAGCATATGATCCAACATATTGAACCAGTCCACCCTATGCATAGCCGTCATACTGAACAAGCCGCTTTTGTGGTACTAAAATCACCCTCAATCCCCTCTGTGTTGGTTGAAACATCATTCATAACAAATCCTGATGAAGAGAAGCTCTTAGGCACACAGGCATTTCGCATGAAGATAGCAGGCGCTATTGTAAAAGGGATAACCAGCTACTTTGATGATATGCAGGCTTAGCTTATGGCGGGTAGTTCATATCAACCGGGGAGAAGTATTTGATAAACAAAAAGCGGATTGCGGTTATTGGGGCAGGAGCATTGGGACTTTCGGTTGCCCGTTCACTGGCTTTGACCGGTGCAGAGGTCAGCATATTTGAACGGCAGTCTATCGGTGCAGGTACCAGCACGACAACATTTGCCTGGATTAACTCCAATGGTAAAAATCCAGAGAGTTATCATTCATTGAATGTCGCTGCGATGCAGGAACATTATGCATTGCAACAACAGGCTCATTCTGAAGGACAATGGTTAATTCGTACCGGGACATATGAATGGGCAACGGATACAGCCCAACAACAGCGGCTTGAACAACGCATCGCTAAGTTACGACAATCGAATTATGCGGTTGTTGATCTGTCTCGTGAGCAGATGAAGACGCGTGTTCCTGAAATTCGCATTGATCCCAGGATCGAACGTATTTGTCATTTTCCAGATGAGTGTCTGTTACATCTCACCATTTTCCTGGCGCACCAGTGGGCAGAAGCGCGACGATTTGGCGCCAAATTACATATAAATGCTGACGTAGTGGATGTTCAGGAAAATGGAGGTAGTGTTGCCCTGACACTTGCTGATGGAACCGTCTGGCAGGGTGAACAGGTTGTTTTAGCTACAGGTCGCTGGTCACAAGAGATCATGGGACGTATGGGCTTAGAGCTGGCGATGATTGATCCTAACCACCCTAATAAAATTGCCTGTGGTTTCCTTGCCCATACCACGCCGCAATTCACTCAGCTCAGTGCTAACCTCATTACGCCGGAGCTTAATGTCAGGCCAGAAGGAGGGGGGCGACTATTGCTCCAGGCGCCAGACCTCGACCACTTCGCTAACCCCACATTTTTTCCAACGTATGATGGCTTCATCGGCCAGGAAATGCTGAACCGTTTACACCGATTATTTGATAATACGGAGTCGGCAAAAATCGAACGTATTACAATAGGTCAGCGTGCGCGACCGGCTGATGGCCTGCCCGGTATTGGATTTGTCACGCCGTACCGCAGAGTTTATTTAATGGTGACGCACAGCGGTATGACCCTGGCACCCTTATTAGGGAAGTTAGCTGCGGAAGAAATCCTTGAGGGTCACCGTTCTGCATTGCTTAATGATTATGCGCCTGATCGACTGCTAGGAAAATCGTCTGAAGATTTTCCGGCGTTTTCCACCCTTCACTTTCCTGCGGCTCAGTAGATATCATAGCGTTAATGTACTGACTTGTTTAACAAGAGCAACCAAGAGGTTGCTCTTGTTAAAGTTGCGGTGTGTTAAATAATAAATTAATGACCGTGTTTTCTATTTTTAAAGAGAAGCTTCATCAAAAACCAATGCTCATCTAAAAAATTTTACTGCAGCTTGAGTTAATTACTTCAGGCAGGACTCAGCGTAATCCAATTTGTTTATCATCATCCGATGATCCCACCCTGGGCGCCATTTAAAGCAATAGCATCAATGCGTATAAGGTCTTCGGAAGTGAGTAGTATATCAGCGCTGCCGATATTTTCCGCAACACGCTCTACACTGCGCGACCCAGGAATGGGCACAATGTCCCCGCCCTTCGCCAATAGCCACGCGATAGCCAGTTGAGAAAGTTTACACCCCTTCGATTCTGCAATCGAATTGAGCTCCTCGGCAAGTGCAACATTTTCACTGAAGTTTTCAGGTGCCCACCATGCCATCCATTGACGGAAATCAGAGCTTGAATAGGCATCTCTCGGTTTTACTGCCCCACTCAGGAAGCCGCGAGCTAAGGGAGAGTATGCTACGAGGCCAATACCTAATTCGCGCAGATATGGTAAAACCGCTTCTACTCCACGAGAAAATATTGAGTACTCCATCTGGTAAACTGAAATCGGTGCAACTTTCATTGCCCGCTTGATCATCTCGGTGCTGGAGTTAGACATTCCCAGATAGCGCACTTTACCCTCCTCTACGAAGCGCTGCATTTCACCGATTACTTCCTCGACCGGTATTTTCGGATCGTGAACGTGCTGATAAAGAACATCAATAGTTTCGATTTTCAGATTCTGAAGGCTGTTTTCAACGCTTTTCCGCATGGCCTGAAGGCTTGAATCTGGGTTCCATTGTTCGTCGGCAATGCCGAACTTAGTTGCAATGGTTACTTTATCCCTGAAGGGGGCGAGCGCTATGCCAAGCAACTTTTCCCCTTCGCCCCAACCGTACATATGTGCAGTATCGAAATGGGTAACCCCCATCTCGTGGGCTTGCCGGATAGCCTTGACCGATTGAGCATCATTGGTGGGACCGTATCCTACGGCAGTTCCCATCGCGCCATAGCCAATCTCGCTGACTATCAGTCCCTGATTGCCAAGTTTACGCTGCTTCATGTTTTTCCTCTCTTTTTCGATCTTCAAAACGTCAGCCGACGTGACATGGATGGGACGTATGCTTAGTATATGAAGAATTATTCAGATTCGGAATTCGCTTTTGAAACGTGAGATTCACACCACGCTGATCCCCCGCAAAACCCCCCAGCAAAGGCGATCTGCTGAAACCATAGAGGCTATTTTTGCTGCCGCGATTCAGGTTTTGCGCATGGGGGGTTCTTCTGACTTCACTACCACAAAAGTGGCTGAGCGCGCAGGAACTTCAGTGGGTACGCTCTATCAATATTTTCCTAACAAACATGCACTCCTCTATGCCGTTCTTTCTCACCACTTGGGGCGCATAGCCTCAGCCTTTGAAGTTTCCTGTCTGAAACTTGAGTGTCAGTGCCTTGCAGAAATAGGAGAGGGACTGGTAAAGGCTTACCTTAATGCCAAGACGTTCGAGCTAGAAGCGTCTGTTTCACTTTATTCTGCCGTGAGTCACCTGGATGCTTCTGAGCCGGTCCGCGACATGATTTACCGCATGCGTGCTGCGATAAAAACAGTATTAATCAATTTAAAGGATGCATTTTTTTCTGAGCCTGATGAGGTGGCTTTTTTCCTGCAAAACATGCTCAGTGGAACAACCCGTGCGGTGTTTGAAAGTCTGGATAGAGAACCCATTGATTCAATTAGAAAGTTAGAGGCAGACCTCTTGATCATCTGCAGTAGCTATTTACAAAAAAAAGCCTTGCTTCGGTGATATCTCAACCTATCTAAATCCTGCCTAGGATTTTGATGGGCTAGGCCGAACCCGTCTGGAAGGGCAGTGGCACAGAATGGCGCCTTACCCCCCTGATATAACTGGCAACTGTTCCTACTGCATGGCCACTTATCTGGTGCGCGCAAGCAGCCAACCATTATTTAGTAAAATGATGCCCAATCTAGATGATACGGGCGAACATCTAGTGTTACGGAAGCGCCACAGTTCTAAAGGTGATGTGACTGTTAGTCGCAAATGCTGTCGTACATGAGAAAGCTAAGATTGCCGTGGCAATGCTACTAACTGTAAAGTTCATTTTTCCGTTTTATGTAATATTATAACGTAACATAGTCTGTGCTGCTGGGCTGGTGTTTATCAACTTGGTGGCCTTTCAGACTTGAGTTTAAAGCGGTAATTACCTTTCGGAGCAATCATGAATCAAGATAATCGCATTCCAGTCACTGTCCTGACCGGCTTTCTCGGATCAGGTAAAACCACGCTTCTGAATCATATACTCAGTAAACAGCATGGGCTTCGTATCGCCGTAATTGAAAATGAGTTTGGTGAAATCGGTATTGATGATGCTTTGGTTATCAATGCGGATGAAGAAGTCTTTGAGATGAACAATGGTTGCATTTGCTGCACGGTGCGTGGCGATCTTATCCGCATTCTCGGCAGCCTTATGCGTCGACGCGATAAGTTTGACCGAATTCTGATTGAAACAACGGGCATGGCGGACCCAGGCCCGGTGTCACAAACGTTTTTTGTAGATGAAGAGATAAATGCAGCGATGCGACTCGATGGCATCATTACGGTCGTCGATGCTCATCATGTAGAGCAACACATTGATAGCAGTGACGAAGTACGAGAACAAATTGCCTTTGCCGATGTAATTTTACTCAATAAAACCGATCTGACGGACGGGAAAAAACTAGACGTACTTGAGAAGAGATTACGCAGCATGAATGCGCTGGCCAGAATAGACCGGACCGTCAACGCGGAAGTCGATATTCCATCGGTCCTGAATATTGGCGGCTTCGATTTGAACCGTATTCTTGAGGAGCGGCCGCGCTTTCTGGAGCCCGAATATCCTTTCGAATGGGCTGGCATTTACGCTCTTGACGCCGGCGTACATGAATTACATTACTCAGAAGGACCTGACCCCCAGATTGAGGCCTTATTTGTGCGGGTTGCTGATGACAGCGCTGCCACACTGTCTGATTTCGCTGCCAAGGCAGATTTGACGTTTCAGTCGCAAGAGCGTTCTGCTCCAACGACAGGCCCTCTCAAGCCTGCAAAACAGCTTTTAGATTTACCGGTTCCAGCCCAGGGCACACTTTCGTTTACCGTAGAGATTGAAGAAGCCGGATTTTATGCGCTGGCAACCCAACACATGCCTGAAGAGTTTCATCTTTCCCTTCGACGCAACGGCACTGACTTGTCACCCAGTATCTTCCATGCCTATAGCGCTGCGCATAGCCATGATGATGAGATTACCTCTGTTGGCATCACGCTGGAAGGAGAGCTGTCTGAAGCAAAATTCAGCCAGTGGCTACGCATGTTGTTATCAGTCCAGGGGGAAAATATATTTCGCTCCAAAGGGATTCTCAACATTGCTGGTCAGCAGAGCCGGGTAGTGTTCCAGGGTGTTCATATGTTGATGGATTTCAATAGAGATCGCCTGTGGCAAGTGAATGAGCCTCGTATAAGTGAAATCGTGTTTATCGGCCGTGGTCTTGATCGGCAGGCGCTCATTGAAGGTGTGAATGCATGTCGAATTTAACGCCAGTAGGATCGGGCTATGAGCCGGTGTGGTCTGTCACTGAAGGCGAGTATGTTAATCAGATAACGTTCTCCCCTGACGGCAAGCATCTGGCAACTGCCTGTGCGGATGGTAGCGTTGCGGTCTACAGCTGGCCTGAGGGTAAGCGCCTGTGGCGAGAAGTGGTACACGGACTGGGTGCCAGTGCGCTTGCCTGGTCGCCCGACAATGCCACGCTGGTAAGCGGTGGTCAGGACAGCCGAATCATCATTTGGTCAGGAACGACAGGTGTCAAAAAGCATACGCTAACCAGTGGAAGAGGGTGGGTCGAAAAGTTGGTCTGGTCCTCCCAAGGCACACTCGCAGGCATAACGGGTAAGGAGCTGAAAGTCTGGAACAGCGACGGGCTGCTCATTAGTGATTTTATGGCCTCTGAGAGCACGCTCACAGGGGTTGAATGGCAGGATGATGGCAGTTTGCTGACTAGCAGCTATGGACAAGTATCACGGTGGTATCCCACCAAAAGTAAGCCAGTAAGAATATATGAGTGGAAAGGTTCTCTTTTAAGCCTTGCTGTTCGACCGAATGGTTCAATCATTGCCGCAGGCAGCCAGGAGGGGGACATTCATCTCTGGCGCCTGAAAAAAGAGAATGAGTTTCAAATGGGTGGCTATGAAGGCAAAGTCCGGCACATCGTCTGGAGCTGTAATGGTCGCTATCTGTATACAGCTGGTGGAGCGGCGCTTGTAGTCTGGGATTTTAAGGGACAAGGCCCCGAGGGAACCCGTCCTGACTACCAGCTGTGCCACGATGGCAACATTACCGCGCTAGCCTCACATCCTCATCAGCCCGTAGTTGCTTCCGGGGGCGAGGATGGAAGTCTCTTTATTTATGATTCATCGCGTTTTAATGCGCTTGCAGCTGTGCAAGGGGACGCCGCGATAAGTTGTATTGCCTGGCATCCCATTGAGTCAGTAATAGCCGCAGGTACGATTGATGGTGGCGTACATTTGCTAAAAATCACCATGTAAAATCATCTATTGCTTAATATCAGGCTGCTACAACTGTAGATATTAAGTTTATTGTTCAGAGAACAATCAGGATGCAGATGAGCAAATGGCACCTACAATCCTAAGGGTGGCACCATGCTGTCACCCATTCTGTGCTTATCTTCAGCTCATACGCTGTCGGATGGTTCGCATATCTTTATCCAGCTGAATGCGCAATGCGCGCATAAATTCGCGGGCATTTTCTGACAGCGGCTTGCCGGGTCGAAATATCATTAATCCTGCAAAGTTTACTGCGCTGCTGAAGGGGCGGATAACCAAATCCGTGTGCATAAAATCATAGGCAACGATGGGATTGACCAGCCCGACTCCCAGTCCAAGACGTGCCATTTCGCAGATGGTGAGCGAGTAAGGTGTTTCGACCCGCACCTGAAGCGACAGCCCAAGATGATCCATCAGGCGGTTAAGTTGCTGCTGGCTGCTGTCTTCTGGACTCAACGCCAGAAATTCAGTCTGTGCCAGGTCAGCTGGATGAATAATTTCCCTGCCGGCTAGGGGGTGATGTTTCGCCATGACGACTACCCCCTCGGCCTGCAAAAAGGGGGAATGCTCAAGCCCGCCGGGCGGGATCTCGTCCGCCATCAGCCCGAAATCAACCTGGCCTGCCATGACCTGCTGATAAACCTCCCGTGAACTGAGTACTTTGAGGGAGATTTGGATATTGCGCTGTTCAACATTGAAGCTGGCGATGGCACGGGGAAGAAACAGATTTCCAACCGCCGGATAGGCGGCCACCGCGAGTCTTCCCAGTCCCAGTTCGCTTAGAGATCGCAGGCGATGGGCGATGGCTTCCATACCGGTAAAATGCTGATCCACATCGACCATCAGTGCAGTGGCTTCCTGAGTAGGCAAAAGCCGTCCTCGCACGCGGGCAAATAGCTTCAGCCCGGCATTCTCCTCAAGTTTACGGATAGCCTGACTCACTGCGGGTTGGGAAATATCCAGCTTTTCCGCAGCGCGGCTGGTACTACCCGTCAGCATGACGGCGCGGAAGATTTCAATCTCTCGGTACATGACAAGCTATAACCTGTGCTTATAAGGTAAATAATTTCTGATATTGCTGTAATCATAACCATCCCTGAGAATCAATGTCAGCACTAACACCAGTGGAAATCCAAAAAAATGCAATATATCGACCCTGCTAATAAGAAATTCGCCAGTCTGTCTCCTGCCGTTTGGCGCGCCTCGACCGTAGTATTTGATAACTTTGAGGAATTTGCCGCGCGCAAAGAGCGTCAGCCTGATGGCTACAGCTATGGGATTACCGGCACGCCAACGGCGCGCGAGCTCGAGCGTCGGGTGGCCGCGTTGGAAAATGCGCAGCACTGCATCGTTGTACCCTCCGGGCAGGCTGCGCTTATGGTGTCTGTGATGGCTTTCGTTCGCGGTGGTGACCATTTGCTCATCTCAGATTCCTGCTACGGCGCGCTGAAAACCTTTGCCCGCAATTGGCTGAGCCAGATGGCGGTGGAAGTCGAGTTTTATCCTCCGACCATTGATGGTGGGATCGAAGCACTGATCCGTCCTAACACCCGGATGATCTGTATGGAGGCACCTGGGACGGTGACCATGGAAATGCAGGATGTCACGGCAATCGTTGCGGTGGCCAAAAAGTATGGCGTCAAAACTATGCTTGATAATACCTGGGCTAGCCCACTCTACTTCCGTCCGCTCGACCACGGTGTCGATTTTTCGATTGAAGCCGCGACCAAAATGTTTGGAGGACATTCCGATTTATTAATGGGGACTATCAGCATGAATAATGCTGAGGACTATGCGGTTCTACGTGAAACCCAGAGCATCATGGGACTGAATACCAGCCCAGAGGACTGTTTCCTGGTACTGCGTGGGCTGGAGACGTTCCCGCTTCGGCTTCAGCACCAGAGTTCCAGTACGCGAAAAGTGGCCGCCTGGCTTGCGGAGCAGCCGCAAATTCACAGCGTGCTATTCCCGGTACTGGAAAGCGACCCGGGACATGAAACCTGGAAAAAACAGTTCAGCGGCAGTGGTTGTCTGTTTTCATTTATTTTCCAGCCCGGCAAAGAGGAAGCCATCAGCGCTTTCTTTAACGCGCTAAATCACTTCCCGATTGGCGCCAGCTGGGGTGGAACCCATAGCCTCATCGCCTATTACCCTGCAGGTCAGCAGCAGGCACGGGCGTTTACGCCAACCCAAGAAGCAATCATTCGCATCTCTATCGGGCTTGAAGACCCGGACCTGCTAATAGCAGACCTGAAACAGGCGCTGAACGCCTGGCAAATGGCTGCCGGTTAGATTTTTCTTACAAGACGACAGACAAGGGTATAACAATGAAAATGCAACGCCGTGTTTTAGCCCTGGCAACTGGGGCTATGCTTTCCCTGAGCAGTTTTACCGCTATTTCCGCTGACAACTCGCTGGCCAGTCTTCGTGCCAGAGGCGATATTCGCATTGCCAATACCCAGGCCAGCCCCCCGTGGAGCTTTATTAACGATCAGAACCAGCCGGATGGTTATGACGTCGCTATGGCGAAGGAAATCACAAAGCGTATCGGCATTCCTCACATCACTTTTGTAGCGGATACATTTAAAAATTTCGTCGAGGGCCTGAAAACCGATAAATACGATCTGGTGATGAACGACCTGACGCCAACGCCCGAGCGGGAGAAGCAGGTAGATTTCTCAGAACCCTACGGCGTTGAAGAATTCCGCATCTATGTGCTGGACAATAATAAAGATATACATGAACAGCACGATTTAGCAGGTAAAAAGGTCGGTGCCACGGCAGGGACTACTAATGAGTCCTGGTCGCGTGAGCATCTCACCCGCTCTGATATCCTCGCTTATGACAACGGCGGACTTGTCTTTAACGATCTGGCGACAGGACGCATTGATGCGGTGATTTCTTCCTACTTCGGTGGCGAGCGCTATCGCAAGGCAAACAATCTGCCTATTAAAGCTGTTGGGCAGCCATTGACCTATCAGCTCTCTGCCGCTGCGCTGCCAGAAGGGCACAGTAGCCTCAAAGCGGCCATTGACGAAGCAATCAGAGGCATGATTGCCGACGGCACTGTTTCAAAGCTTTCGCAACACTATATCGGGCCTGATTATCAGATGGTGGATGATATCGCTAAAGCCAAAGCCGAGGTCAAATAATGTATGAGCTTTTTCTGCGCGCGCTGCCGCTGCTGAAACAGGCCATTGTTATCACGCTGGGCCTTGGGCTCAGCGCGTTTGTCCTGGGCAGCATACTGGGTATGGCGATTGCTCTAATGAGGAATTCCGCGCTACGCATTTTGAGGATCATTGCCTTCACCTATGTATCAATATTTCGCGGCACACCGCTGTTAGTGCAGATCTTGCTGGTTTACTTTGGCCTTCCCCGGCTGGGCATAACACTGGATCCTATTCCCGCCGCGCTGACGGCGCTGACGTTGTTTTCGGCTTCTTACCTGAGCGAAAACTTCCGTTCAGGCATTAACAGTGTGGATAAAGGTCAGTGGGAAGCTTGCAACGCTATGGGAATGGGGTACTGGACAAGCCTGAAACGTATCATCCTTCCTCAGGCGTTTCGGATTGCCCTGCCGCCGCTCGGCAGCCGTTTGATCGCATTAATGAAGGACACCTCACTGGCCTCCACGGTGACAGTTATGGAGCTGACGCGCGTGGCAGAACAGGTAGGCGCAACGACCTTCCGCTATATGGAAATGTTCCTGATGGTGGGATGCATATACTGGCTGATTAATCAGGTGCTCACCATTCTACAGACCTGGCTTGAGGGCCACTTGTCGAGGCATATGCGATGAACAAAGCAGTACTTAAAGTTTCCGTGACCTCGCTGGCAAAATCTTTTGACCGGCAGCCCGTACTGCGGGATGTAAACCTTCAGGTTTATGCCGGAGAAGTGGTGGTCATTCTCGGGCCTTCAGGTTCTGGTAAGACGACACTGCTGCGTTCTTTGAACTTCCTTGAACAACCGGACAGCGGTGATATAGAGGTATGTGGTCATCACATACGTGTACAGCAAGGAAAAGCGCTCTCTCGAGCAGAAAAACATGAAATTACCCACTTGCGGCAAAAAACGGCGATGGTGTTTCAGTCATTCAACCTCTTCCCGCATAAAAGTGCACTTGAAAACGTGACTGAGGGCCTGATTAGCGTGCGAAAGTTGCATAAAGATCAAGCCAATCAGCGAGGTCACGCATTGCTAAAGCAGGTTGGACTGGCTGAGAAGGCCGACAGTTATCCGGCAAAACTATCCGGTGGACAGAAACAACGCGTTGCAATCGCACGTGGGTTGGCAATGGATCCGGAAGTTATCTTTTTTGATGAGCCGACTTCCGCGCTGGATCCGGAGCTAAGGGATGAGGTTCTGACAGTTATGCGTGATTTAGCCAAGGCAGGCATGACAATGATTGTCGTGACGCACGAACTGAGATTTGCCAGGGAAGTTGCTGACCGCGTGATCTTTATGGAAGGCGGAGTCGTGATTGCAAACGAAGAACCTGAGATATTTTTCGGAAAAAGTTCAAGTTCGCGCGTTCAGCAGTTTCTTTGCAAGTACTAAAGCATAAATGGTTTGGATTGAGTGCATATCTCTATAGGTGTTCACCAATGACGTTAAGGCTATTATTAATGGGGTATGCTTATTTGAATAATAAACCACTACACTTGGAGGTTGCGTATATATAATCATTGCTTTAATGATATGGTCAGCATTACTCGGTTGAAATAAGTTTTTGAGTTCGTCAGCAGGACTTAAAGCGCTATAATTTGATTTATTATCAACTGGTAAAATTACTACTGCTAAATTATATGGCCGCCGCAAGCACGGCGGTCCAGATTCCAATTTTAGTATCCATCATGGCCTGATTGAAAATTATCACCTCTCTAAGGTTTGTCTGTCCCAATAAAATAGGCAGGGACGGCTTCAAGTTTTAAAATTTACAGGATCACCTGAAACAATAATTTCATCACCATCAATTCTATTGTAAAAGCAACTTGTCCGTCCAGTATGACAGGCGCCACCTCCTTTTTGGTCTACATAGAGCAAAACTGCATCGCCATCGCAATCAAGATGAATACCATGTATTTCTTGAGTACACCCAGATGATTCCCCTTTACGCCAAAGACATCTCCTTGAACGAGACCAGTAACAGGCTCTGCCGGTCACTAAGGTTTCCTTTAAAGCTTCTATATTCATCCAAGCCAGCATCAAAACTTCTTTCGTATTGTACTGCTGAGCAATGGCAGCGATTAATCCCTGGCTGTTCCAGGGGATGGCGCTTATAACATCATCTAATGCAAAGCGCTGACCATTACTGGCTTTTTCCATATCATTAAACATGATTTCCTCATTAAAAATGAACTCCTTTATAAGTGAGAGTAGTTTTTCATTATATAACTACCCTCACTAATTTAATTAACCGGATAAATTATTTTTTATCAAAATCCTCCGATATACCGCTTACTACAGGCTTAGACTGGGATTGTCTTCCCAAATCTGTCAACAATCACGCCTGGCATATCACTGGTCATGGTCATACCCTCTTGATAATGAATCACTGAGCGAATGGCCTCACCTCTTTTAAGCAAATCAAAAGCCACGTTTAGAGCCTCGTGCCCCATATTATGGGTAATGTAAGGGTCGACATTAATATCCCCTTTCAACCATTCATCAACCATTTTCGGCAGGCCGGTGCGGCCGAGCACTCCGCCAAAGGCTGAACCTCGCCACACGCGGCCGGTCACTAGCTGAAACGGCCGTGTGGCGATTTCTTCCCCGGCTCCGGCAACACCAATGATGATGCTTTCACCCCAACCTTTGTGGCAACATTCCAGCGCTGCTCGCATCAAGTGGACATTGCCAACACACTCAAAAGAGAAATCGACTCCGCCATTGGTCATTTCCACAATGACTTGTTCGATTGGTTGTTTAAAGTCCGCAGGATTGATGCACTCATGCGCTCCTAATGATTGAGCCAAAGAAAATTTTGCGGGATTGACATCAATACCAATGATCCTCCCTGCACCCTGCATGACCGCACCTTGAATAACAGCCATGCCTACTGCGCCCAAACCAAATACGGCAACAGTATCGCCAGGTTTTACTTTCGCGGTATTACGGACTGCACCAATCCCGGTTGGAATGGCACAACCCATAATTGAGGCTTTTGCAAGTGGAGCATCCTGACTGATCTTAGCCACCGCAATTTCGGGTAGAACAGTATATTCACTGAAGGTACTGGTACCCATATAGTGAAATATTGTCTTACCTTTATAGGAAAAACGGCTGGTCCCGTCAGGCATGAGCCCTTCACCTTGGGTTTTGCGTATGCTTTGAGATAAGTTAGTTTTACCTGATTGGATATAAGGACAGTTTGGGTCCTCTGGTGTGTATAGAGGAATGACATAATCGCCGGGTTTCACAGAGGTGACACCTCGTCCAACATCTTCAACAATCCCACACCCTTCGTGTCCGAGGATACAAGGAAACTTACCTTCCGGGTCACGACCTGACAATGTGAACACATCTGTATGGCAAAGACTTGTTGTCACGATTCGAACAAGTACTTCACCATCCTTCGGACCATCGAGGTCGATCTCCTCAAATTCAAGCGGTTGGTTTGGCGCCCACGCTATAGCTGCTCTGGTTTTCATTACTTCGCATCCATTATGTTATAACATTACGTTAAGGGTAATGTGTACCGTCAGAGGATGTTAGGGGGGGACGCAAAGATGTCCGTTTTAGAGGGGAAAATGTCCGAGTGTTACGGTTGTAGGCATTCCTTCAGACGTTATTAATAACCGAGTGTTATAAGAGTAAAAATTTAATGCCTATGAAAAGTGTTGATATCATCATTTATCCGGGATTCAAAGCTATCGAAGCAGTAAGTGCGGTGAGCGTATTCGAATACGCAAATTTCAGATTAGAACAGGAAAAAAAGCCACCTGTTTATGATATTACACTTAGTGCTCCTAGTGCGGGCATGATCCGATCGGATACTCTGGTAGTTCTTGAAGCTGAAAAATCATTAAGTGAGAATGATTTTCCTGATATTGCGTTGGTAATGGGATCTAGGGACATCCAAAAATCTCTTGTGCAGCAACCACAACTGGTTAATTGGTGCAGACGAGCAGCAGCCAAGCCAATTGAACTGCTTGCGGGCATCTGCACGGGTACTTTTTTCCTGGCTGAAGCTGGGCTCCTAAATGGTTTACCAGCCACGACGCATTGGAGCGCCACTGCTATGCTGAAGAGTAATTATCCACTCATCGACGTAAAAGATGATGCGATATTTGTGAACTCAGACAAGCTTTGGACTTCAGCAGGTGTTACTGCTGTTATTGACTTGGCTCTGGCATTGATTGAAAAAGACTTGGGACACTCCATTGCGCTTGATGTAGCCCGCGATCTGGTTGTGTTTATGAAGCGGCCGGGTGGGCAAGCACAATTCAGTCAGCATCTCTCTAGCCAGATGACCCGACACGATAGTGTTCGCGATCTTCAGCAATGGATTCTTACAAACCTCGAAAAATCGCATTCAGTCGTTGAATTGGCGAAGCGAGTAGCAATGAGCCCCCGTAATTTTACCCGCGTATTTTATCGGGAAGTCGGATGTTCACCTGCAGTGTTTGTCGAGCGTTCCCGAATAGAATTGGCACGCCGACAATTGGAGGAAGGCGGAAAAACTATTAAGGTGATAGCGCATAATTGTGGCTTTAGTTCGGATGAACATTTAAGGCGAGTTTTTAAGCGTAATTGTGGCGTAACCCCGAAAGAATATGCGTTGCAGGTTGTAAATTAAATGATGATTTTTATTCAACTATAGGCAACAGTATTGGTTTTATATCTGACTTGTACACTTTGTGCTTTGATTCGTTTTTTACCCTATTATGGTAGGGGGTATAGATTTATTACTGTATTTTTTCTTAAACTCACGACGCTTAAGAAAGATTTCAATTGTACTAAATCCTCTTGGCTGCATTCTGCGCACAGGAGTATTTAACGCTATTAATAAGCCTGATTCATAACGGTTATATTTTTACGGTAGTTCTCAAACAAATTGTTGCCTGATAAGCTTGTTAAAGCCTAACCACGGTTATAACTATAGGCTTAAATTTACGTCTAAATACACAATCGGAATGGAAGACTTATGGCTGAAAATATTAAAGATAAGGTTATTGTGATTACGGGTGCTTCAAGCGGGATGGGCGAGGCAGCAGCACGTCATCTGGCTGAGAAAGGGGCCCGTGTTGTTGTCGCTGCACGTCGTTTGGACCGTATCGACACCCTCGCAGCAGACATAAATAGAAGTGGAGGCACGGCAATTGCTGTCGTCACAGACGTGACTAATCAGGAAAGCGTCTCACAACTTGTTAATGTTGCAATTGAAAAATGGGGGCGTATTGATGTGCTCATTAATAATGCAGGCGTAATGCCCCTGTCCTTACTCGAACAAACAAAAGTCAATGAGTGGGATCAGATGATTGATGTGAACCTGCGCGGAGTGCTGTACGGTATCGCGGCAGCATTGCCATACATGAAAGCCCAGAAATCTGGACATATCATTAACAACGCATCCATTGCTGGGCATCTGCTTTTCCCGGCCTCAGCCGTATATTCAGCAACAAAATTTGCTGTCAGGGCCCTTACAGAAGGTCTTCGAAGTGAAGTGGCCGGTTACAATATTCGGGCCACCATTATCTCACCTGGAGCGGTAACTACAGAATTACTGGATCACATTAGTGATAAAGATATCCAGTCTATAAACCAAGACTACGTTGGCAAAGTCGGCGTGCCTCCAGAAACGTTTGCTAGGATGGTTGCCTTCGCTATTAACGAGCCAGATGACGTAGGGGTGAACGAAATAATCTTCCGACCTACCGCTCAGGAACTATGATTCTTAACTGAATCCGCGATCCGGTCGTGCCATGGGCGACCAGAGGGCTAGAAAGGGAAGGCAGAGAGGGGGAGTATTTTCAGGACACGCTGACATAAGCAATACAGACAACTTCTCAATCATCTTTCTTTTCCGCTGCCACCTATCACACTAACCAAGATGATAGGTGGCAGAAACCAGCTATATCAACAATTAATCCAATAAAATCGGTTTACTCGTGGATTTTTACACCCAGACAACCGCGAACAAATGCAGGATTAAAATGTTTCACTGATTCGCCAACGTAGCCTAAATCGAGTGAATTTATTTGAGTCATTTCATCATCCGTCAGTGAGAAATCCCAGATAGCAATGTTCTCTTCAATACGCTTGATATTTGTGGATTTAGGAATGACTGTAACACCACGTTGTAAATTCCAGCGAAGGATAATCTGAGCAACGGATTTTTTATGGTTATCGGCAATCGCCTGAAGGACCTCATTTTCAAAAGGCTTATGTCTCCCGCCTCCTAATGGAGCCCAAGCTTCTGGCTGAACGTTGTAATACTTCATGGTTTCAATCGCGTCAGGTTGTGCGAAATAGGGATGTAACTCAACCTGATTCACCATCGGTTTAATTCTGACTGTTTCGCAGAAGTTCGCCAGGACATGAGCATAAAAGTTAGAAACTCCGATCGCTTTCAGTTTCCCTGCATCATAGGCATCTTCTAATGCTCGCCACGCGCTGAAATAATCACGCATTGCCTGATGGAGTAAATAGAGGTCAAAATATTCTAATCCTGATTTTTTTAAGGAGTTTTCAATGCCTTGCTTAGCCGAGTCAAAGTCGGCCATGTCCTGCACCCACAATTTTGAGGTGATAAATAATTCTTCACGAGTACACAAGCCAGAAGCGATGGCTTCACGGACAGCGTCACCAACGGCATCCTCATTTCCATAAACAGCGGCGGTGTCGATAAGACGATAGCCTGACCTTATCGCATTCAATACAGACTGCTTGCATTCTTCTTTGTCCGTCACTTGAAAAACGCCAAAACCAGCCATTGGCATCTTTATGTTGTTACTTAAGACTGTATATTCCACGATTGCAAATCTCCGCTTGGGCAAAGATATAATATTAGGGTATGGAGCTGGATATGATAAGTGGGTGATATTCGATTGCACTTATGAAACTTAATCATGAATGCTAAATGTCTGAAATTCACATGGAGTACTTTTTCATCAATCTTTTCAGAGGAATATGTGAACTCACAGGGAGATGACTGGTTGGCAATGCTCTTAGAAAAAAATTCATTAAAAATTAAATTAAGTTTAATGTTGAAGTTTTATGGGGCTGACTGCATCACTGAATGGCGCAAAGCTCTTCACCTGTCATTTTTATCAATGGCTGGTCAAGGATTATTTGAGGTTGCTCAAAATCAGTTGATATTTATCCTTGATTTATATTGCTGTATCTAACTGCTTCAACAAAGGCTAAAAAAGCTGGGGACATATTCCTTCTGTTTGGATAGTAAAGGTGAAATCCTTCGAATAGAGGACTCCAGTCCCCAAGAACCTCTATTAGATCACCATTATTAATATGATCTTTGACCATGGCCTCAGGAACATATGCTAAGCCAATTCCATCTAAAGCACCGTTCAGAACATGGACTATGCTGTTGGACAATAATGGACCATTAACTCTCACATTAATCTTTTTCTCCTCCTTTTCAAACTCCCATGCATAGATACTGCCAGCAGGAGAATGGCGGATATTAATGCAGCGATGAACTGATAAATCCTGAGGAACAGCAGGAAGTGGGTAAGACTTAAAGTAAGCTGGGGAACCCACAACGGAGAGTCGCCAATCCGGTCCCATGCGGACTGCGATCATATCTTTGCTGATGGATCCACCCAATCGTATACCCGCATCAAAGCGTTCTGTCACAATATTGGTGAAACTGTAATCGATACATATCTCAACACTGATGTCGGGATACTTTGCCAGAAAAGCCGGTAGCATAGGGCGTAACAACCCTTCAGCCGCATCATCAGAGCAGGTAATACGAATATTGCCGGCCGGTTTATCGCGTAACTCACTAATCTGGTTTACTTCACTGTTAATTTGGTCAAACTAAGGCGCAATGCTTTGCAGCAAACGCTCGCCTGCTTCGGTTGGCGCCACGTTGCGAGTAGTGCGTGCCAGCAACCTGACGCCGATACGCGCTTCAAGATTACGAACGGTATGGCTCAATGCTGAGGGGCTGACCCCGAGAGTTACTGCCGCTTTAGTAAAGCTCTGCGCTCGCGCAACCGCAATAAAAGCCTGTAAATCGTTCATGACCACACCTCATTACTGATTAATCCTCACAAGTTAGTAGAAATTACCCTGTATGTGGCGGGTATTCCAATTCATTCGGACAGCGCATTAAAAAAAAGCACACAAGGTTACAGATACTTATTCATCGTCAACCGTACTTAGGGGATTGTTATAGCGCATGAAAAGATTATTGAATTTTCCTCATAACCACATTTTGCCAGAGACTATTCATAAATCTTCTATTCTTTGTAAGGATTAAAAAATTTCCTTTCACCTGCCATTTCTGCGTGTAGCGCAAGACTGCTAAATGCCAATCAGTCCCGTGAGTGGTGGGTTTTTTTAGAGCAATGCATGACCTGTGGGAGCGTACAACGATGGAACTGCACATTAACAACCAGACCTACCAAATTGATGCGGATGCAGACACACCGCTCCTGTGGGTGATTCGTGATGATCTCGACATGACGGGCACCAAGTACGGCTGCGGCTTAGCACAGTGTGGTGCCTGTTCTGTGATGATTGACGGGCAGATTGTGCGCTCCTGTGTCACGCCAGTCGAAAAAGCCAGCGGCAAGCACATCACCACCATTGAAGCGATTGAAAGCAATGATCTGGGTAAACGTATGGTGGCGGCGTGGGTGAAACATCAGGTGCCACAATGTGGTTATTGTCAATCAGGACAAATCATGGCGGCCATGGCGCTGTTACAGCAATCTGCCCATCCTTCTGATGAACAGATTGCGGCGGCTATGGTCAACCTCTGTCGCTGTGGAACCTACAACGCCATCCGGTCGGCTATCAATGAAGTGGCGGGTGCGGGGGATCAGGCATGATGCGCCGTGCACGGGAGGAAATGGAAACGCTGAGTGAACAACCGGCTAATCTTTCACGCCGCCGTTTTCTGGTGGCTACCAGCAGCCTGGCGGGTGCCTTTGTGCTGGGCGTGGGATTACCGATTGGACAGAGTCGTGCGCAAACAGCGGTAAATGCACTGCCTGCCGGTACGCGTGTGCCTGCTTTTCTCGAGATTCGGCCAGACAGCTCAGTGCGTTTTTTATCCCCGTTTATTGAAGGGGGACAGGGCATTTTCACAGCGATGGCGCAGATTGTCGGTGAGGAATTAGATGCCGACCCGGCGACCTTTGTGGTCGAGAATGCGCCAGCAGGCTCCGATTATAAAGTGATGGACAGTGGGATACGTATTACCGGAGGAAGCCAGTCTGTCCGGTCTAGCTATACCACCATGCGGCGTCTTGGCGCGCTGGCTCGACAAATGTTGCTTCAGGCTGCTTCGGCGGAACTCTCCGTTCCGGTGGATCAACTTCATACCGAGCCGGGCCGCGTAATCCATGCGTCGTCCGGGCGTTCAGTCTCTTATGGCGACCTGGCTGCCCGTGCACGGGATGTGCCCGTTCCGCCTGTAGACACCATCAAACTTAAGGACCCCGCGCATTTTCGCTGGATTGGTAAACCGGTACAGCGTCTTGATATGCATGAGAAATCAACCGGGCAGGCCATCTACACCATTGACAGTCGAGTAGAGGGCATGCTGCATGCAGCCGTACAACATGCCCCGCGCCTTGGACTGAGTGCCGGTGAGATCCGCAATGAAGCGCAGGTCAAGGCGATGAAAGGCGTGCACTCTGTACATGTGCTGCCTGGCGCTGTCGCCGTGGTGGCTAAACGCTGGTGGCAGGCAAAACGCGCCGCAGAAACCTTGCAGGTGGTGTGGAACGAACCGGAAAAGCCAGACGGGAATTACATGCCAGCTGATTTTTCCTCTGATGCCTTTATTACAGCTTTGGCACAGCAGCCCGGCCAGGGTGAGGACGCGGAAGTGAAAGGGGATATCGCCCAGGGGATGTCTGCGGCGAAAACCACACTGAGCGCCACCTACCACAGCCAGTATCTCAATCATGCGCAACTTGAACCCCCTTCGGCGCTTGCGCGCTTTAATGCGGATGGCTCACTGGATCTCTGGCTCCCGAATCAGGCACCTGAGATGTTTCAGGCTGATGCTGCCAAACGTACCGGGCTTGATCCAGAAAAAATCAGGATCCATTCGCCCTTGCTGGGCGGTTTTTTTGGCCGCCATTTTGTCTATGACACGGCGATGGTGTATCCCCAGGCGATTGCGCTCGCCAAAGCCGTGGACCGGCCTGTCAAACTTATCTGGAGCCGTGAAGAAGAGTTTCTGCGCGATACCCACCGACCTGCGGCGGCGGTGCGATTTAAGGCGGGCCTCGATGCCGAGGGCTATCCCATCGCGCTGGAGGCGATCAGCATTTGTGAAGGGCCGACGGAAGGTATCGCAGGTCAACAAGGGGCGAAACTCGATCCCACCGCAGTAGAAGGCCTGGCGGGTAAGTCCTATGCCATTCCCAACGTGCGCATTGCGCAAATCTATAATAAGGGACCGGTTAAATTGGGCTACTGGCGTTCGGTGGGTAACTCGATGAATGATTTTCTCTACGAGTGTTTCCTCGATGAGATCGCAGAGAAGAGCAAGCTCGACCCGTTTGCGCTCCGACTGCGTTTGCTGGAGGGCAATCAACGGTTGACCACCTTGTTGAATGCGGTGGCTGAGCTATCCGGCGGCTGGCAGGCAGGTCCTTACACCGCATCCGACGGCAGCCGTCGTGCACGCGGTGTTGCCATGGCGTCTCCTTTTGGTACGGAAGCCGCGGCGATCGCGGAAGTGTCCATCGAAAACGGCCAGGTGGTTGTGCATCAGGTTTGGGAGGCAATCGATCCTGGCAGCATTGTGAACCCAGCGATTGTTGAAGCACAGGTCAACAGTGCGGTGGCGCTTGGACTGTCTCAGGTACTGCTTGAAGAGAGCGTCTATGAAAAAGGGCAGCCGGTGGCGCGTAACTACGACATGTATCCGATTTTACCTCCCTCACGTATGCCAAAGGTGCAGGTGCGGATCGTGGAAAGCGGCGCAAAAATGGGCGGCATTGGCGAACCGCCACTGCCCGCGGTGCCACCTGCTGTGGCTAATGCGGTTTCGCGACTCACTGGCGAACGCGTTCGCTCTATGCCTCTTTCACGTCTGAAATTTAGCTAAGCCTGCCACGGCTAAAGGGAATGAACCATGAAAATGAAACGGCTTAGCCTGGTGCTGGCAGGTCTGGTGTGCGTGGCCGCTGTGGTCACTGTATGGCTAACGCGCCCACCCGCTTCAACGTTTGATCATGACACTGCGGCAACGACACTGCCCTCCGCCGACCTGATTAAGCAGGGGGAGTATGTCGCTCGTCTGGGTGACTGTGTTGCCTGCCACAGCACGCCGGACAGTGCCCCTTTCAGTGGTGGTCTGGCGATGGCAACACCGGTAGGAAAAATCTTCACCACCAATATTACGCCGGATAAAGAGACCGGTATTGGCCGCTATACGCTGGCCGACTTTGATCGCGCCGTCCGTCACGGCGTCGCGCGGGATGGGCATCGTCTCTATCCCGCGATGCCTTTCCCGTCTTATCAGAAGTTTTCGGATGACGATATTGCCGCGCTGTATGCTTTCATGATGCAGGGTGTCAAACCTGTATCACGTCAGAACAGGGCGTCTGAAATCCCCTGGCCGCTGAATATGCGTTGGCCGCTGGCATTGTGGAGTGCGGCTTTCTCGCGTGGTGGCCCTTATCAGCCGCAAGAGAACCAGGATGCACACTGGAATCGGGGGGCTTACCTGGTTGAAGGCCCAGGCCATTGTGGTAGCTGCCATACGCCACGTGGTCTGGCTTTTAATGAGAAAGCGCTGGATGCCAGCAGTGATGATTACCTGGCCGGTGCATTACTGGACGGCTGGTACGCCCCCAGCTTGCGTAATGATGCCAATACCGGCATCAGCCGCTGGAGTGAACAGGATGTCGTCACATTCCTCAAGCAAGGCCGTAACCAGCATGCGGTGGTGTTTGGCTCGATGGCGGATGCGTTTAATAACTCCACCCAATTTATGAGCGATGACGATTTAAAGGCAATCGCCCACTACCTGAAAGCCCTGCCACCCGGAAGCAACAATGCCGGCAATCAGTGGCAGTATCCCGAGGCGGCTAAATCCGCTGTGAGTGACCACCCCGGCAGCCAGGTCTATATGGCTCGCTGCAGCAGTTGCCATGGTGCTGATGGCCGTGGGCAGGCACCGTGGATCCCGCCACTGGCGGGCGCTACGTCGATGCAGGTGGATCCGTCATCCTCAATCAACGTGGTGCTGAACGGCTCTGCGCGTATTGTGGCAAATGGCTTACCGGATGCCTATCGCATGCCGCCTTACCGTAAGCAGCTTACCGATCAGCAGGCCGCTGACGTGCTGAATTTCATCCGCTCGTCCTGGGGCAACCAGGGAACGAAAGTTGAAACCAAAGCGGTGACGGATATGCGAGAGAAGACCGATCCGGCGAGCAGTAGCGTCATTATTTTACAAATGCGTTGAGCAATGATGCGCTGCCATACTGTTGCTGCATTCAGCGTAATGCAGCTTCTTAACGCCCTAACCGGAGAAGTACATGCATCATCTTGATGTGCAGGTTTTGAACGCAACGCTGGCATGGGTTGAGGAGCAGCCAGTGTGGCTATGTACGGTCCTCAGTACTTTTGGATCGTCACCGAGACCGCCTGGCGCAATGATGGTGATCAGAGGTGATGGCCGCTATTGCGGATCATTGTCTGGCGGTTGTGTGGAAGAGAGCTTTATCGCCCGTATTGGCGACGATCTTTTTTCCTCGCCCAGTCAAATTGTGCGTTATGGTGACGGCGGCTTTGAACCGGACAGAGCGTTACCCTGCGGGGGGATCGTGGATATCCTGGTTGAAAAACTGCTACCGGGGAAAGAGACGCTCGACTACCTACGACAGATGTATTCAGCGCTGACGGGGCCGCATTCCGTGATTAAGACGCTGAAGTTGCCCGAACCGTGCCACTCGCTTCAACCCGGGACGTATCTGAGTCGGACGCATACGCAAGTGCAGGGGACGGAAGTCGTGCTGACACTGTGTGCCCCTCCCAGAGTGGTCATCGCTGGACTCTCCAGCGTGGCGCTTTACTGCGCTAATTTTGCACAAGCGCTGGGATTTGAAACACTGGTGTGTGAGCATCGAGAGGACGTCTTGCTGAACCTGGGGGATGAGCTTGAAGCATCTGTCACGTTAATCAGGCAGTTTCCCGCGACTTATCTTGAGCGCGAAGGTTGCCACTCAGGCACTGCTATTCTCTCCCTTACCCATGACCCGCGCATTGACGATCTCACGATGATGGAGGCAGTTAATTTGCCAGCTTTCTATATAGGGGCCATGGGGTCGCACAACAACAGCCTGCGGCGTAAAGAGCGGCTGGTCAGGATTGGCGAGCTTCATCCTGAGCAAATTGATCGCATACATGCACCGGTGGGTATGGATATTGGTAGCAAAACACCCGCTGAAATTGCGCTATCCATTCTGGCCGATATCGTACGTCATAAAAATGGCCTGGTGGACGCTCAGCAGCAGAGGGAAGGCGCAACGTGAACCTTATCATTCTGGTCATGGCGGCAGGCTACAGCAGTCGCTTCAGGCAGTCCGGCCAAGGGAATAAACTCGCTGCGATAATGCAGGGCAAGCCGGTGCTTCAACATACGCTGGATAACGTGCGTGCCACTGGTTTTGACTTCTGTGTGGTGGCTCGACCTGAGGACCTTGAACTGCATGGTTTCATGGCACAGGAACGCATCGTGACCTGCTCAAGTGAGGGACTGGGGGAATCTATTGCTGCTGGCGTTTCCGCTACAGCAGAATATGACGGTTGGCTGATAACCCTCGCGGATATGCCTTTTATCACGCCATCCAGCTATCAGAAAGTTGCGCATGCGCTGCGCAACTCACCCCTGGTGCGTGCACGAATAAAGGGTATGCAAGGCCATCCCGTCGGCTTTCAGCAATCCTTCTATCCGCAGCTTTGTGCATTAAAGGGTGACAGAGGGGCGAGGGAATTGCTGAATGCTGATGCTCTCACGGTAGTTGACTTATCAGACCGCGGCTGTATCACGGATATTGATACCGCTGAAGATCTGACGCGGTGTAATCAGGATCCTTACTTATAAGAATATGAGGCAGACCCGCTGCAAGGTCTTTTTGACAGTACAGCGGGTTAGTGTATTCGGGTAACGCTAAGCGGTCTGAGGTAATGCCTCCAAGAGTTTATCCAGCTTGACTGGATAGTCTCTGACTCTGACACCCGTCGCGTTGTAGATGGCATTCGCAATGGCCGCCCCGACACCGCATAATCCCAGTTCACCTACGCCTTTGGCTTTCATCGGCGAAGAAACCGGGTCGGTATCTTCAATAAATATGACTTCCTGTTCGGGAATATCAGCATGAACCGGCACTTCATACGCTGCCATATCGTGATTGACAAAGAATCCTAAGCGGGTATCCACCGCGAGTTCTTCCATCAGGGCGCCGCCTAATCCCATCGTCATCGCACCGATGACCTGACTTCGCGCGGTTTTCGGGTTGAGTATTCGACCAGCTGCACAGACAGCCAGCATGCGGCGTACCCGCACTTCACCGGTGTAGATATCCACCGCCACCTCGGCAAAATGCCCGGCAAAGGTGGATTGCTGATAGTGCTGATCGAGATCGCCAAACTCAATCGTATCTTCTGCCGTCAGTGTGCCTTTGGCCGCCGCCGCAGAGAGCGGGACGCTGTGGTTGCCTGAGCGAACCTGCCCTTCCACAAACTCAGCGTCATCAGGATTGATGCCCAGTGCTGCCGACACCTGCTCACGCAGCTTCACACAGGCGGCATAAACGCCGGCTGTTGAGGTATTCGCGCCCCACTGACCGCCCGATCCTGCAGATACCGGGAAATCTGAATCTCCCAGTTTCACCGTCACTTGTTCGACAGGCACGCCCATCATTTCTGCTGCCGTCTGGGCGATGATGGTATAACTGCCGGTACCGATGTCCGTCATGTCGGTTTCGACGGTGACGACGCCTTGTGCATCCAGATGCACCCGTGCACCGGAGGGGGCGAGAAGATTGTTGCGGAATCCAGCGGCCACGCCTAAGCCCACCATCCAGCGCCCGTCCCTTACATGCGCAGGTATCGAGTTGCGCTTTTGCCAGCCGAATTTATCTGCACCCGTGCGTAGACACTCAATCAGCTGGCGGCGTGAGAAGGGGCGTTGGGTATCGGCGGGATCAACCTGAGTATCATTTAGGATGCGGAATTGTACCGGATCGATACCCGCTTTCTCTGCAATCTCATCTATGGCAATTTCCAGCGCCATTAATCCCGGCGCTTCACCCGGTGCCCGCATCGCATTACCTTCCGGCAGATCAAGCGTTGCCAGACGCAGGCCCGTCAGACGGTGGGCTCCGGCATAGAGGAGTTCTGTCTGTTGTACGGCGGTCTCAGGCGTACCGTCCGGTAAGTTACCCGACCAGCTGATATGAGAAATGCCCGTGATATGCCCGGACTTGTCGGTACCAATGCGAATATGCTGGTTCGTCGCAGGTCGATGGGTGGTGTTATTAGGTATCATTGGCCGGGGCAGCATCACTTTCACTGCGCGTTTTACGACACGCGCACCTAAAGCAGCCAGCAGGGCATCACTGCGCAGAAACAACTTCCCGCCAAAACCACCGCCAATATAAGGCGACAGCACCCGCACTTTTTCCAGCGGCAGGTTCAGGGTCTTCGCGAGATCAGTTCGACACCAGTTAATCATCTGATTTGACGTCCAGACCGTTACCCTGTCCCTATCCCACAGGGCCATTGAAGCATGAGGTTCCATGGCCATATGGCTTTGATCCGGCGTGGTATAGGTCTCGTCCAGCACAAACGCTGCTTCGCTCAGGGCTCGTTCTGCATCGCCCACGGTTTTATCCGGGGTATCTTCCGGTGCAGAGGTGACGTAGGGTTTCGCATCCTCGAGGCTGTAAACGCCTTCTTCCTGCTCATAGCTGACCTCAACCAGCTGGGCCGCGGCACGTGCCTGTTCAAACGTTTCAGCGACAACTAGTGCCACAGCCTGATGGTAATGTTCGATATGATATTCAGCCAGCAACGTTGCCGTGTTCATCTCCCCCTTACCGAGTTTTCCCGCGTTTTTAGCGGTGATAACGCCTAGTACGCCCGGTGCGCGTTCAGCGGCTTCGGTAATGAGTGAAGTGATTTTTCCTTTGGCAATCGGGCTCCCCACCACATATCCATACGCGACATCGGGCGCTTCATCATGCCATTCATACGCGTAAGGCGCGCTACCGGTGGTTTTGAGCGGACCATCAATGCGATCAAAGGGACGTCCCACGTATCTGAGCTGGTCGATAGGATTGGTGCCGGCAGGTTTCTCAAATTTCATGGCTTTGCCCTCGCTTCTGCCAGTACCGAAGCCAGGGTGCGCTTCGCCAGTACCAGCTTAAATTGGTTATCTGCCATAGGTTGCGCATCCTCAAACAACTTATCAAAAACCGGCTGAGTACCATTAGGCAGTTCGCTGTCTGCCGATGTCCGCCGCCAGGGCTGGTGTGCCACACCGCCCACGGCGATCCTTCCTGAGTTATCGCGGTGTACGATAGCCGCAATGGAAACCAGCGCAAAAGCATAAGAAGCGCGGTCGCGCACCTTACGGTAGATGTGCGTGCCTCCCACCGGCGGCGGCAGTACCACTGCGGTAATCAATTCGCCAGCGTTAAGCACCGTTTCAAGATGAGGCGTCTGACCCGGAGCGAGGTAGAATTCATCGATTGGAATAGCGCGCTCGCTGCCATTTGGGCTGACAGTTTCGATGGTTGCATCCAGCAGTCGCATTGCTACGGCCATGTCGCTGGGATGGGTCGCAATACAATCGTTACTGACACCCACCACGGCATGATGACGACTGTACCCCCCGATCGCCGCACAGCCGCTGCCGGGCTGACGTTTATTGCAGGCCTGATTGGTGTCATAGAAGTACGGGCAGCGCGTGCGTTGGAGCAGATTTCCTGCGGTCGTGGCCTGATTACGTAACTGACCGGACGCCCCCGCAAGCAACGCGCGTGAGAGAACCGCGTAGTCCCTGCGCACCCGCATGTCTGCGGCAAGATCGGTGTTACGCACCATCGCACCGATACGCAGTCCACCTTCCTGGGTTGGCTCAACCTTATCCAGCGCTAAACCGTTCACATCAATAAGATGAGCGGGGGTTTCTATCTCCAGCTTCATTAAATCCAGCAGATTGGTGCCGCCAGCAATAAACTTTGCGCCGGGATTTTTTTGTGCGCGGGTGGCGGCTTCTCGAGGAGAGGTGACTTTTTCATAGCTGAAGGCTTTCATGATGTCTGGCCCTCCGCATAGTCTTCAATGGCGGCGAGGATATTAGCGTAGGCCCCGCAGCGGCAGATATTCCCGCTCATGCGCTCGCGAATTTCATCTGCATGCCGTGTTGGCTGCTCCAGCAGATCTGAGGAAACGTGGCTGGGGATCCCGTCTGCAATCTCTTTAAGTACTGCCACGGAAGAGCATATCTGTCCCGGCGTGCAGTAACCGCACTGATAGCCATCATGTTTGATGTATGCAGCCTGTAGCGGGTGCAGGTTGTCAGGCGTTCCCAATCCTTCAATGGTGGTGATCTCTGCATGCTGCTGCATCACCGCCAGTGTAAGGCATGAATTAATGCGTCGCCCATCTACGATAACGGTACAGGCACCGCACTGGCCATGATCGCAGCCCTTTTTGGTCCCGGTGAGATGCAGGTGTTCGCGCAGGGCATCCAGCAGAGTAGTGCGGGTATCCAGATGCAGTGACCGCTCCTTACCGTTCACATTTAAGGTCACCGACATCATGGCGGGTGGTGGTGGTGTGGTCGCTAATCCATGCTTACCCAACGCGGCAACGGATGAATCACTGGTCGCGGTTGCAGTGCTGGCTTTATCGTTATCCTGCTGGTGGTTAACATTGTGTGGGGTGCTCATACCCGGCCTCCAGTAAAAAAAGTAGGGTGCCTGAGGCACCTCTGTTTATAAGGTTTTTTGGAGTTCTAAGCATAGACGTCAATTTGGCATTGCGGGCTGGCCGGGTGTTGGTGCAACACCGATTTCAAATCTTCCTCAGGCTATGTACTGAGGAAGGTTGCAATAGACTAAAGGGAGGCTTCCGGACTGCGTCCAGAAGTCCGGCTATATTCCTGTTTTGAATTCTCTTCAGAGAATTCTCCACACCATCGTGAAACGACCACCGTGGCTACGCTGTTGCCAATAGTATTGCAGGTGGCGACAGCCATCGACATAAAGCGATAAACGCCAAAGATCAGCGCCAGACCCTCAACCGGTAAATGGCCCACAGTTGCTACTGTCGCGGCAAACACCACGAAAGTCCCGCCAGAGACTGCGGCGGCCCCTTTCGAGGTTACTAACATTACGGCCAGAATCCCTAATTGTTGCTGCCAGTTCAGGTCGATGCCATAGGCATTAGCAATAAACAGCGTACACATCGACATGTAAATACTGGTGCCGTCCAGGTTAAAAGCGTAGCCAGTCGGCAGGATTAAGCCAACACTCTGACGCGAGCAGCCATATCGCTCCAGCTTATGCAGCAAGCGTGGCAGGGCGCTTTCTGAGGATGCGGTGCCCAGCACGATGAAAATTTCATCTTTGATGTATTTGAGAAAACGCATCAGACTGAAGCCAGAGATACGGCACATTGTTCCCAGCACGACAACGATAAAGAAAGCAACGGCGACATAGAACATCAACACCAGATTTAGTAGCGACAGCAACACCGCGCTGCCGTTGCTACCAACAGCGTAGGCCACAGACCCGAAGGCACCGAGTGGTGCCAGGCGCATGATCAGGTTGATAAATTCAAAGAAGCATTCGGAAACACGATTCATGCCATTCTCGATCACGTTGCGTTTTTCGTGGTTCAGCGCCAGCAAGGCAAAACCAAAGATGATGGAGATCACCAGCACCTGCAATAACTGGCCGCTGGCAAAGGCGCCAATGAAGTTGTCAGGGAAAATGGCGTAGATGAACTCCATGGTGCTGGATGGCGCGTGGCCTTTTGCCAGCGTGGCGTTGACAGCAGAGGTGGCAGCCGCACTCACACTGCTGCCCATTCCCGCGCCGATATTCACCAGATTGGCCCAGCCAAGCCCTAACGCCAGTGCCAGCGTGGAGATTACTTCGAAATAAATCAGCGCGCGTACGCCAATTTTGCCTACTTTTTTAATATCGCCTGCCGAAGCAATGCCGTGTACCACAGTGAAAAAGATCAGCGGTGCTACGGCAGTTTTAATCAGTTTCAGGAAGATATCGCCGAGGATTTTGAATTTCACCGCGAACTCGGGTAGGGCGAAGCCCAGCATAATTCCCAAAACCATGGCGGCGAGCACCTGAAACGTCAACCCTTTCCAGAACGGTTTTACTGTAGACATGGCATAGTTCTCTTATTGGCAGGTAGGGTACAGGGCAGTGCACTGCCCTTATCGATTTTTTAGTGGTTAATTTTGGAGGAAGCCAGCAGGGCACGATCAACCATCACTGGCGCCAGTCCGGTGTAGTTGCCCGGTTCAGTCAGGGCCTGTAATTCCGTTCTGCTGAGCCTGGCGGTGACAGTCTCATTACCCAACAACGCATCCAGTAATGAGATATTTTGGGTATTGGCGATGCGGCAGGCGTCATACACCACATCATGTGCGGTCTGCCGTCCTAACTGAGGTGCCAGTCCCATCATCACTGCTTCAGCAACGATCAGACCGCGTGTCATGTCGAGGTTTTTGCGCATGTTGTCGGGTTTCACTTCCAGGCCGTTCAACATATACACCGCCTGCTCAAGCGCAGCGCTGCTTAGCATGAACGATTCAGGGATTGCGACCCATTCCGCCTGCCATGGCCCGGTAGAACGTTCGAAATCCTGCACCATGGCGTCCAGCATCAAGCCGGCGTGCTGGCGGACGCCTTTCGCTGCGGCATAGATAATTTCGCAGGAGATCGGATTGCGCTTCTGTGGCATGGTGCTGCTGGCACCACGACCTTTAACAAAGGGTTCATAGGCTTCGCCCAATTCGCTGGTCATCATCATCATGATATCCAAAGCTACTTTTCCGAGTGAACCGGTTACCAGACCGAGGAAATTGAGGGTTTCAGCGAAGCCATCGCGAGCAACGTGCCACGTGGAATGCGGTACGCCTAAATCGAGTTCTTCCATCATGGCTTGCTGCACCTCAAGCCCATTATCGCCCAGTGATGCAAGGGTTCCGGCAGCTCCTGCGAACTGGCCCACTTCAACGCGTGGACGCAATTGCACCAGGCGCTCGGCGTGGCGATCAAACATACTTAGCCAGACCGCACATTTATAGCCAAAGGTGATGGGTAGGGCGTGTTGCAGATGAGTACGTCCAGCCATCGGTGTGTCGCGATGTGCTTTCGCCAGTCTGGTCAGTGCCGTTCTCACCTGCTGAAGATCGCTGGCCACTATGTCCAGTGCAGCGCGGATCTGTAACACCACAGCCGTATCCATGATGTCCTGAGTGGTGGCTCCCCAGTGTACATAACGCCCGGCTTCGCCACAGATTTTGGAGAGTTGCTCAACCAGCGGCAGGATGGGATAACCGACGATTTCTGTCTGGTGCTGCATCTCATTGAGATCCAGCGCTTCATAGCGTGATTTTTCGGCGATATCGACTGCCGCGCTGGTTGGAATAACCCCGCAGCGCGCTTCGGCTTTGGCTAAAGCAATTTCAGTCTCTATATAGCGTTCAATCAATGCCTTATCAGAGAAGACTGCACGCATTTTTTCTGTGGCAAACATATTCCTGAACAGCATTGAATCGTATACGGTGCTAGACATAAAAACTCCTGACTGATATGTACGTACATTTAAATATGTACGTACATAATTAGGATGACACAGGAGCACAGTCAATTTGATCCTTAAACGGAATGTGAGAAACATGATCTCGGTTAGATATTTAATGGTTGCCAGAAAGCTTTCAGACGCGATCAACGGCGGTGAGTATCCCGTTGGCACGCTGTTACCAACAGAACACGAGTTATCCGAGATGTTTCAGGTCAGTCGTAGCACAATCAGGG
Organism: Erwinia sp. S63; assembly: GCF_016625195.1. GTDB lineage: Bacteria > Pseudomonadota > Gammaproteobacteria > Enterobacterales > Enterobacteriaceae > Pantoea. The sequence goes on along the minus strand of NZ_JACVUP010000024.1, from coordinate 20,368 downwards.
CGGCGATTGCTTGTTTACAAGATCAAGGTCTGGTTTCGCGCAAGAAACGCGTGGGTACACGCGTGGAAGCGGCAACACGTCAGAAAGGTTACTCACAGACCTTAGGCACGATTGCTGACCTGGTACACCTGGCAAAAACGCAAACCCGTGAAGTGAAAGAGGTCGAATCTTTTGTTGCAGATAAAGCGCAGGCTGAACGGCTGGGATTTGAGCCAGGAGGTAAGTATGTGCGTATATCAAGTATTAGAACCGACAGTGACCATCCAGGCCAGCCTGTATGCTGGACTGACGTCTATATGGCAGACCCTTTTGCCTCGGTGGTTCCCTTAGCGAAAGAGCGTAAAGGTGAATTGATCGCCGCCATTATCGAAGCGGAATTTGGTTTGGTTATCACCACCATTGAACAGCGCGTTGAGGCGGTATCTATCACCGAAGAACGGGCAAAAGCGCTGAATACCCCGGCAGGTGAGCCCGCACTGGAAATCACGCGTATCTATCGCGATCAGGATGCCCAGTTGATGGCAATGTCAGTGACAGTTCATCCGCGCGAGCGGTTCACGCTGGTAATGAAAATTGAACGTGATCGGGTTTAAAGACAATTTGTAAAGCCGAAAGCGAGGTTCTTTTCTGCTGGTCGGGAGATTTGCAATCACGTCAGTCCTTCAGTAAGAGGCCGATAAAGCAGCAGTGTAGGCATCAGCAATTTTTGGGCGCGCAATGCGTAGAATTAAGTCATAGAACAAGTTGGCAACCAGGTGGCTCGCCTCGCAGATGGGGCTGATTATGCAACCTGATCAGCTATCTGGTTGATGTGTTCAACGCGTCCATTGCCTAGGCTGCTGTTGATATAGCTTCGTTCAATGCTCATGTTACGCAGTGCACGGCTAAACCGCGTGTTTTAACTTTGGAATGTGAGAGTTTTCTCATGTCAATAAACTGGTTCAATAAAAAATCTGTGAACTGTTACTAACGTGTTTAGTATTGTGGATAAAAAATCCAAAATTATCATTTATTATCAAGTGGTTAGGTTTGGGTTGGTGGTTTTTAGCAAAATCCAAAGTTGTGTTATGAAGTGCGAAAGCTTCGGTAGAAGAGGAGAATATAGATTTTGAGCATGATACGGAAAAAAGAGACTTTGTGAAAAAATTATAATAAGCAGGCTAATCATTATACGGAATTGCCATGCTATCTCTCTTTTTACTCATCAGCCGCGAATGCGCTGCATTCTTAGTTGCAGCATTATTCATAGGTTTTGCAATGTCCGCGGTATACATAGACGTTAACTGGATGCACAACTCGTTGCATGAAAACTCGTTCACAGAACTTCTTCAGGAAGTGATACTGGCAATTACAACAGGACTTTTCTTTTGGTCATCGGTGAGGCGCCCTGATCAACGTGGGGGCCTTATCCTCATAGGTGGGTTTTACTTGTGTATGCTGATTCGCGAACTGGATGATATATTCGATACGATCAGGCATGGAAGCTGGCTGTGGTTTGCTCTCGCAACAACGGCTATTTGTGTATTTCTTTCATTCCGAACTTTAAGAAGTATGATAACAGGTCTTACTGCGTTTTTTCAGCACCGCACATGGCTCATGACTGCGACTGGTTTGATCATAGTATTAGTTTTTTCTCGGTTAATTGGAATGCACCAGCTATGGGAACACCTGATGCTTGATGGTTACAACCGGGTCGTTAAAAACATGGCAGAGGAAGCATCAGAATTAATGGGTTACAGCGTCTGCTTTCTTTCGACGGTGCTTTTTCTGAAAGAGACACGAGAAAAAGTCTAGTCCTGAAATAAATACGCATTCCAAAATGCAATTATTCCAGTAGCAAAAATACATGGCGTAGGCAGACATAATCTACGCCATCCAAAATCTGCTTGAAGGCGAAAATGTGTAATAACCAATGATTAATCCGGATAAAAATTAAAAGGCGCTAAACGTACATTATGTTAAATAAATGGCGCCTACAATGCTATGGCATCACATTATACTTTATATTTCTCAATGAAATTCGATATGCACAGCCAAAGTATCGAGATCAGTAATTAAACCCACCATCATTTTATATTAATGTTGGAAGCGTAAATCTGGTGATTATTTCGATAGGAAGGAAGGTATGAATTCCAAAATCATTTCCTTCTTTGATGTTTTGAAGTTTCTCAGCGGTTTTTATTAAGAGTTGCGACATGTCCTGAGAAATTATGTAATCAATCTTCTCGTTAATAATTAACTTTTCGGTTACTTCATTTACCTCGTGTGTGATAAGAATTGGACGTACTTCACTTTCAATCTCATCCAGAGCTGCAACAAGACCTGCGTTTCCACCAGCAACATTATAGATTGCGCGAATGTTTTTAACATTATTTAAAAGTTGAATTGCGGCATCATAGGTTTGTTGAGTATTGTCATTGCCTGAAATAACCTCAGATACGCTCACCGCCGGGAAGGTTTTACGAATTTGTGCTCTGAATCCTATTTCTCTGTCATCATGGCAACTATAAGACAATGTACCCACGATGACAGCAACACTTGCATCAGTACAATATTGCAGATGCTTACCAAGAATAAATCCTGCGGCCTGCCCTGCAGCTCGGTTATTTATGCCAACATACGCATCTCTGGCATCGGGTTCAATATCACTTACCAATGCGATAATATGCTTACCTTTCAATTTTAATTTGTGCACTGCAGAATTAATAGCGGGAGTATTTTTAGCTACAATGGCAATACCGTCAGCATGCTCAGCTTGTTTATGCAGCAGTCTGATGACTTCATCGTCATTCATATCTGAGCTACAGCAAACATTAAGGGTGATACCTTTAGTTTTTAAACTCGCCTTAATTCGCTCTGCGGCCGATTTCAAAGAAGCGTTGTACTCATCTCCGGCCTGAACCACAACAGAAAATACACTTGAAGTTCGCATTTTAGGGGCATGAACCAAGCCGGCAGCCTCTACAAGCAGTGCAGAGTATGCATGTTGTACAGTTTCAATGGTTTTGGGATTTACTCCAGGGCGATTATTCAATACGCGATCTATAGTCGCTCTGCTGAGATGAGTTGCATCAACAAGCTCTTTCATAGTGGGTTTGCGATTCATTAATATTTGCCTGTAATAACTTGTTCATTTATCGGATGTTAACTCATTTTACAACTCAAGTCCCCGGACAATCAGGTTGAAGCATAATGCCTCTGGTTACATACCATGACTTATGATGAGAGTTTTTTGAGTCATTATATACCACCATAATTTCTTAGTATCCCATCGGCTTCACCATGCAAAGTTTAAATTTAGACTATCATATTGAAATTATTGTAAAAATTTAGATAACTTTTTCATTTCAGTTATGTGAGATGGATCATAATATGAGGCTAAAAGGATCAATTTGTATTGTAATATGACTCAGTAATGATTATTAATACATCATTGGTGTGCTGGCGAGCACAGGCAACCAGTCATTACCCATCGGAGGGCAGCCTATTCGGCTTATAAAGCTTTCTTGGGGGAACGGGTAGCCGGAGGATTGATTGATAAAGAAGGTTTTTTCAGCAAATGTCTAAAAGAAACATGCTTACCGATCTTGCCCGTGTATCTGATGTCAGTGTGAGCACAGTTGATAGAGTATTGAAAAGCCGGGCAAGAGTATCAGAATCGAAAATGAGGCGTATTTTAAGTAACGCCAGGAAGCTTGGGTACACTCAGTTTGATAATGTGCATACCCACGACCATCTACGGGTTGCGGTCCTTATAGATGAATCAACGCGATTCCCGGCATATCATATTGCTGATGGTTTTAATAATGCCAACCCTTTCACTGCAAGCAGGGAGATTTGCTTTACGGTGTATTGCTGCGGTAAGGAGTCTATCAAGCAGCACCTGACTGATATGATTCTCGGAACCGTTATGTATAATGCTGTTATAATAATTTCCGCGCAAGACATTGAGATATGTTCGAAGCTTGGTCAAGTATCCAAAAAGGTGCCCGTACTGACTATGTTTTCTGACCTGCCCTCTAGTCACAGGCAAGCCTACCTTGGCGTAGACAATAGGGCTCTTGGCTGGGCGTTGGGCGAAAAGTTAAAAGGAGATCTTTCGCTCTGTTCACCTGAAATCTATATTGTGCCGGGACAGATTAATCTTATTTCGGATGAACAACAGGAAATGGGATTCAGGTCTTTCGTCAGAAAACATCTCAACGGATATTACATAAGAGACATGGACAATAAGGACTTAAATCAGATTTTAAAGGATGAAGGCAATAGCCAATTTTTAGGAGCGATACGAGATAACGTTAAAATTATTTTTGTGACAGGGTGTTACCTTTTTTCTTTGATTAAATCATCACAGAATCATACCCCTGATGAAGAACTATCTTCAGGAACGCACTTCGCAGAAAATATATTTAATACAAATAGATATCATGCTTCCTTCAGCAATACACTTAATGAAATTATTGAGCGTGCGATGGTGCTTATTACTTTTATGGATGTGGGTCCGCGAATTCAGTACAGTGAGTATAACTACTTACCTTTTAATCTCGAAAAACTTGCTATTCATCCTGCATCTTACATTACTTAACTATCATTAAAAGACTTCTGAATCAATAAAGCGCGTGTGAAATACAGGAATAAAAACCGCCATCACCTCTGAGTTAACTTCGCTTTACCCTTTTTGATTTTACTGTCGAAATTTATGTAGTCTTCTGTGAATGTCTTATTTCTAGTAGATATATTCATCGTCTTTGGTTTTGACTATTAGCATTAAATTCAACCTTCAAATAGATTATAGTGACTTGGTAAGACTTAAGGGCGTGCATCAACAGAATTGCTGAAACTAAAAAGCTATTTCCTCTGGCGGAAAAGCGTGATTCATTTAAATTACACTATAGAAAGAGTATTCAGTAATTGCGTATGGCGATTAGATGGGTAATATTTTTCAGGTTTTTCTAAAAATCAGCAGGTTGCCAGAATAAGCAACCTGATCCGGATGTTTCCTGTTATGCCAATACGCACAGTTCCTGATTCTGCTTACTCAGGTCTTCAACATTATGAATGTGTAAAAAGCACAACAAACATTCCGCATTTATCTTACTCTTTATCGCCATCGCTTACTGTTCTCCGGCTTTGTAAGTTTTGGTTTAAATCCATTTCTCTTTTTCAGCAGAGGTTAAAGTTAATTCAACGACTCTACCGGACTTTGCAGAAGAATAGGCAGCTTCTATTACTGCCATTACCGCAATCGCTTGCAGTGGAGTTACAGGATTCTGCCGCTGACCCAGCAGGGTGTCACGAATGGCTAAATAATACTGGCGTTGGTCACCTTTAGGCGTCGCCTGTGGTGATGGACTTAGATTCTCACCAAACAATATCACATCATCCGAATCTACACCCCACTCCGTCGTTCCCGGTTTTATCCCTGCGATCAACTGGTCTTCCTGCTTGTCGGCCTCGCTTTTAACGGCAGAGCCTTCAGTTCCGTGGACAGTGAACCGTGAGACGCCACCGGCTGAGAGCATTGTGCAATTTAAAATGACTTTAAGTTTTGCATAATTTAAAACCACATGCGCCCAGTCATCTATTTCAGCATTATCACGCAGGTTGGCTATGTTGGCCTGAATAGATTCCGGTAAGCCGAACAACTGTAATGCCTGGTCCGCGATATGGGGGCCTATATCAAACCATAGACCACTGCCTGGTAAATTCTTGTCGCGCCAGCGATCTATCACCCGTGGCTGAAATTTATCAATGTGAGACTCAAAATGAACAATGCGCCCAAGCTTGCCACTTTCAATGACGGCTTTAATGCCAAGGTAATCGCTATCCCAGCGACGATTATGAAAAACAGAAAGTATAACCTGGTTTTCTTCCGCTACTTGTTGCAGGTGGCGAGCCTGGTCAAGGGTTAAAGTGAAAGGCTTGTCTACGACAACATTTTTACCGGCTTTTAAGGCAAGTTCAGCCAAAGGGGCATGAGTCTCATTTGGGGTTGCCAGCACCACTAAATCAATATCGCTATCTTTTATCGCTTCTTCGGCTGAGCTAACTACTATCACGTTAGGGAAATCAGCTTTCACTTTATCTACCTGGCTTGAAACCACGGTTTTTAGACGTAAGCCCTCAGTGGCACTGAGTAAAGGGCCATGGAAATATTGGCCGACATATCCATAACCAATAAGGGCTACATTGATCGCTAAATTTTTATTGTTCATATAGAGTCCTGATGGATTTATTGAGAGTGAATTTGTTATAAATTAAAAACACTGCGAATCCGGCATCCTGATTTTGGACACAATAAATATCATCTGCCAAAAGAATCAATCTCCTCGCCTGACAGATGATATGACTAATACAGGATACTGATACTGGACTTTTTCTGTTCTCTACCGGAAAACCCGCCGGCGAATTTCCGTGGGTTCAGACTTTCTCCGTCTGCACAGAAAGCGTATTTTTCAGCATCTTCGCTTCCGCTACCTTTTCGATATCTTCCAGGGCGATACCACGGGTTTCCGGTACATAACGCGACAAGAACCAATAACAGAACGCGTTGAACACTACGAAGATCCACATGGAGAATGCGCCATGGAACTGCTCCTGCAACCAGACATTGTCGTTGACGATTGGGAACACCAGGGTGATCAGGAAATTGGAGACCCACATCAGGCCCACGGCCAACCCCATGCTGGATTCACGGATTCTGTCCGGGAAAATTTCTGAGATCATCACCCATGCACCTGCTCCCCAACCCATACCAAAGAACAACGTAAAGATCAGGATGCCGCTAATGGCGATATAGCCGACATCATTGGTATACAGACCCCATGAGGCGATTAGCAGTCCGGTGATGGCCCCCACGGTGCCAATCTTCATGATCGGCAGGCGGCCATAATGGTCAAACAGGTGCATGCCGATAAACGCGCCAACACCATTGAGCAAGGCCACAAAAATGGTTTCGAAGAAGATAATGTCTTTATTACTGGTGGTGCCTTCCAGCATCATCGGCGTGTAGTAGTTGATGACGTTGATGCCGGTAAACTGCTGCAGAACAGCAATCGCTACCCCAACCACCAGGATATAGCGCAGTACCGGATTTTCCGGCATAACGCCCTTGCGCGCCGTGGTTGATTTTTTGGCAGCAGAAGATGGCAGTTGGAACAATTGACGCGCTTCTTCCTGATTAAATTCCGGATAGATACGCGAGAGCACTTTGATCGCATGCTCGCCTCGGTTATGCCGGATGCACCAGTGCGGTGACTCAGGAACCAGAATGATCAAGACCAGCATCGCCAGCGACGGCACCAGCTGTACCGCCATCATGATTCTCCAGCCGGTTTCAACCATCCATGCCTGCGGCATGCCACGCGCAATCAGATAGTTGACAGTAAATACCGCCAGCACCCCGGCCACGATAGAGAGATCGTAAGTACCGGTGGCTTTACCGCGCATTTTGGCTGGCGAAATTTCAGAGATATACATTGGCGTTACCGTCGCCGCCAGTCCAACGGCGATGCCACATATCAGTCTTGCACTGGTAAACAACACAAACGAATCGGCAACGGCCGAAAGATAGGAAGTCACCACAAACAGGACTGCACTGACCAGCATGACTGGTTTGCGACCGGTTTTATCCGCCATTTTTCCGGCTGTCAGCGCACCGATGACGCCGCCAAAAATGACGCTGGAAACTGCCCAGCCGGTTTCTATCGAGCTCAGCCCGAAGACCTTCTGAATCGAATCCAGCGTAGCGGCAATCACCCCTTCAGAGTAACCAAACATAAATCCGCCAGCGGCGGCCGCCAGGCAAAGCATATATACATACCGAGCATTAAACTTGTGATGGTAAGACATGATGTTGCTCTCCTTTATGCTCGGGTAGGCAGGATAGTGCTGAGCCAGTCACGTGCTCTGGCCACGGTGATTTCCGGACGTTCGAGGGAAGGATCCTGCTCAGCTTCCACCACTACCCAGCCAGCGAAACCAGAGTCGTTGATAAACTCGAACAGCGGCTGGAAGTCGATCACTCCGTCACCAGGGATGGTAAACATGCCGGCCCGAACCGCCTCGTTGAAAGAGAGGTCTTTACTGCGTACAGCTTCTAGTATTGGCGTGCGCACATCTTTCAGATGGATGTGCTTAATACGTGGGCCAAACTCATTGATCAGATCGACATAACTGAATCCACCTGTCACCGCATGTCCGGTATCCAGCAGCAGGCCAACTTCATCACCGGTTGCCGCCATCAGCTGGCGGACTTCATCCTGCGTTTCCACGACCATCATCAGGTGGTGGTGGTACGCCATGGCCAAGCCATAGCCCTGCGCCAGTTTTCTGGCGAATTCGGTCAGGTGTGCGCCATAGGCGGCCATCTGCTCGGGGGTCAAGCGGCGGCGGCGGGACAACGGAACATCTAGGGCATTCTCTGCCATTGCTGCACATTCGCCATACACCATTACCTGCGCACCGGTTTTTTGTAGCAGCGTGGCAAACTCATGCACTGCACTCAGCTCTTCATCCACGCTGCGCTCAGCCAGAAAGCCGCTGTGCCAGCCGGATGCGAGGGAGAGTTTATAATCGGATAACAGCTTACTCAGCTCATCAGGATTGCGGGGAAATAAGCGGCTCATTTCGACGCCCTCATAACCCGCAGCCAATGCACCCGTAAGGCATATATCCGCCGTGGCATCTTTGCCAAACTCTTCAATCACTTCATTGGCCCACGAGAGTGGACTGATGGCCACTCTCACTGTTAAGCGAGGAGCTTTGATCATTTTATTCATATTATTCTCTCAGTCACTCATTGATACAGGGAGGTAATAAAGGTGATGTCAATCCGAAGTTAATAATTATTAATGATTGTTATCACCTAAAGTCTGATTTTTCTAAATTAAAATGCGTATTTCTTAATGGAGGATAATAGTTCTTTTGTTAATAACGCCGGATCACGTTCCCATAAGCGCGGGCTGATTAATTCAATCGACCAGGCTCCATTATATCCAGTTGATTTAACGGCTTCTGACCAGGCGCGCAAATCGATTTCCCCTTCGCCGGGTATGCAGTCGCGTAATACCGTTTCATCCCAGGGTTCTTCAGGGCTGTGCGGCACGCGGCCGTCGCCGAAGTGCACGCCAAAAATCATCGCGTTATCCATCTTAGCAACATCCTGTGGCGTTGCGCCGGAGGCATAGAAGTGCCAGAAATCAACCACCACACCGACATTTTTTTTACCAATGCGGCGAATCACCTCCTGCGCCTGGCTTAGCGTACGGAATTTGGTGAAAGCTGGTAACTCAATCATATAGCGAATACCGTGCTGTTCACCGATGGCGGCAATAGCAGCAATATTTTCGCTCATGATGTCCATGATCTTTTCATCGGAATAGTGGTCTATGCCATTACGCGGTAATACCATGACGGTTTCCACACCCAGCTCAGAGGCTTCCTGAGTAATTTTTTCTGCTTCATTCAGCAGCTGCTGCTTCTCACTTCCCTGATGTCGTTCAATTCTGTCCAGTGCGCTAAGAAAAGAAATTGATAGCCCGGCATCAGCAATGATTCTTTTAATATCATGAGTTGTTCCGCTATTTTCTAAGTAACGCACAAGCTTAGGGTAAAATATTTCCAATGAATCAAATCCCGCCTCTTTAGCTAGGCGAACATCCGTTATTAAGTTACCGTGACTTGTCGAAATACCGTGTAAAGAGGTAAGCATGATAATCACCATGATATGTAGATAATAATATTGTTTTATCGAATTTATATATTATTAATCGCGTTTACGGTAGGCGCTCTGCATAGCCAGAGCGCCGTTTAAATGACTATTTATGGTAAGGCGTAAGCAATAACATAATCGCCGCGGTTTTTATTGGTGCCAGTGCGGGTCGCACCGCCATCCACCACCACGATGTACTGCTTACCATCCTTGCCGATATAGCTCATGGGTGTACCCTGGCCACCGACTGGCAGGCGAGTACGCCAGACTTCTTTGCCGGTATCGTTATCAAACGCGCGCAGGTAATAGTCCAGCGTGCCATGGAAGAAGCTCAAGCCACCTGCCGTTACCAGCGGACCGCCGAGGTTTGGCATCCCCAGTGGGATATACAGGTTCGGCACAATGCCCTCTTTCGGTAAGAAGTTGTTGTGAATTGGCGCATCCTGGATCCCACCGAGCGGCACCTGCCATTTCACCTTGTTACTCGCTAGGTCGATAGCGGTCAGCGAACCGAATGGCGGCTTGAAGCATGGTGTGCCTAGTGGTGAGAGGAACATACCGCGTTCCACGCCCCACGGCGTGCCCTTCTGCTCTGAATATTCGCCTTCGGTTGACGGCTTCAGGCCACCTTTTGCTGCTTCCTCACGAGACAGGAAACGCCCCACCATCGCCATGCGAATGTCATTCACATAGAGCGTACCGGTGGCCGGGTTGATCGCCATGCTGCCCCAGTTCTGACCACCGTAATAGCCAGGCCAAATCAGCGTGTCCTGTTTATCCGAAAGCGGTGTCCACTCACCTTCATAGCGCAACTTCTTAAACTGGACGCGGCAGTAGAGCTGATCAAAGATCGTGGCTCCCCACATGTCAGACTCTTTCAGCTTATCAACGCCTACTGATAGCGCGGAATAAGGCTGCGTTTCAGAGACCTGCATGCCTGGCATCACATCAGTTGGCACTTTACGCTGCTCTACCGGGTAGACCGGCTTGCCGGTACGGCGATCAAGCACAAAGATCTGGCTGCGTTTCGTGCCCTGTATGATCACCGGAAGGGTTGTGCCATCCTTCTGCGGCATGTCGTACAGAATCGGCTGTGTTGAAACGTCGTAGTCAAACTGGTCAATGTTGGCGGTACGGAAGTGCCAACGCTCCTTGCCGGTTTTCAGATCAACGGCCACGATGGCATCGGTATACTCGTTCGAGTAAGGATGGCGATCGCCGGTCCAGAAGTCAGGTGTCTGGTTGCCCGTCGGGAAATAGGCCAGTCCCAGTTTAGGATCGTAAGCGGCGGTACCCCAGAAGTTAGGCGTTTCAAGAGGGTAAGTCTCACCGGCTGGCAGCGGGCTGCTGTCGCTGGCACCGCGTTTCGCATCCCAGGCCCAAAGGATTTTGCCACTGACCACATCATATCCGCGGACCACGCCGCCAGGTTCGCCTACGGTGAGGTTATCATTCAGACGTCCACCCACCATGATTACGCCATCGGCCACCAGTGGCGCAGAGGTCACGTTGTAGCTACCCTGCTGCCCGCCTTTGGCGTCAGCGGGCATGTTCACTGTCAGATCGACGTAACCCCCGTTACCGAAGTCTTCACACAGTTTTCCGGTTTCGGCATCCAGCGCCACGATGCGGGCATCAATGGTGGTTTCAATGATACGTTTGCGGCAAGTAGCCGCAGAGGAAATTGCCGTAGCAGCAACCTCACCAGAGGTGGGGTTTTTAGCTGATAACTGGTCAATATCGGCATAGCCCACTCCACGGCATCGCTTCCAGCCTTTGTCGCTTTCAAAGATTTCCGGATGTGGATCGAAACGCCACTTCTCCTTGCCTGTGGTGGCATCAACTGCAATCACTTTACTTAGCGGAGTACACAGATAAACCGTGTCGGCCACTTTCAAAGGTGTAACCTGATATTCTGCACCATCAACCGCCATGTCACCTGTACGATAGGTCCATGCGACTTTCAGGTCCTTAACATTGCTTTTGTTGATCTGGTCAAACTGGACATATTTTTCGCCGAGGGTGTTACGTCCCCAGGCTGACCAGTCGTTCCCACCTTCGTGACCAGCCTGAGGATTGATGACCTTCGCGGCTTCGCTTGTTGCGGTGACTTCCGCATGTGGAAAAAAAATACCGCTAATCAGTGCAATCAGTGCAACAAAGCATACGCCAGCTATGGTGAAAGCAGACTTTCTGGGTGCCGGCAAACCACCTTTCCGGTTTAGCCACGGTACGCACAGAGATACCAGCATGCTTATACCGATGAATACCGTTACGCGCGGCAAGAATTGCCAGAAGTCGTCGCCAATTTCCCAGAAAGCCCATATTACACTGTAAAGCGCCAGTGCGATTGCGACCGGCCAGGCATAGAAACGCCTACGCATTAACCCAAGGCCCGTGATGCACAAAAGGATCCCTGCTAACAAATAGAACCAAGCTCCTCCTAAAACCGCGAGATACGCGCCGCCTGCTGCCAGCCCTACCCCCGTTAAAGTTACCAGAGCGCCGATAACGCCCAGTAGTAAAACAGATTTTTTCATATCGTCTTCTTCCACTTACCTGCCATTATTATTATGAAACACCGCTTCATGCGGCAATATGTCTATCTTTGATGCATAGAGAATCATAATAGAGACAAATTAGATCATTCTAAAGATCGAAGACAATTAAAGAAGATCAAAAATGAGACCCAAATCGAACTTTTATTTCAAAAAGTCCTTGTGATGAACCGATTAATCTAAAATGTACAAGGTTATGCGGATTTGAAGTTCGTGCTGATGTGTAAAAATCGGGGCTCTAGGTGAAATGATTCAAAATGACTCAAAGATGAGCCAGACCTGTACCTTAAGTATGATCCGGGGGGTAAAGGAGAGAACTGGGCACTTCCAAAAGGGATATACAATCTAGGCAACTGTGGTTGAGACTCACCACTACCTGCCTATTAAAATCCGGGCAGTAAAGGTATAGGATTGGTTCCGAGTTAGAGAATGCATCACTCTAAAATCATCATTATTGTGACCATATCTGGATATCAGATGAATATCGATTCCGGAGGGACGACATGCAAGGGCCAGCAACCTTTCGCCAAAGCTTTCAATAGGAAAAATGCCCCTGAGATTTTTCAATATTTCATCTCCTAAGGGACATTTGCTGGCCTTGCTACTGTGTCATTTCACTTTGCTCCAGAAGTCTCTTAGCTGATGCATTAGTGGCTCTCAGATGCTCTTCCACATTTATGCCCTGCAGTTTTCCATCTGCTTTGATAATACGACCATCGACAATAACTGTCTCAACATTTTCCGGCTGAGCCGAGTAGACGATGAGCGCTGCCGGATCCCCTCCGCCAAAGCCGGCCATATTCAGAGTATTTGGATTGATGATCTGAATGTCTGCCCGCTTACCCTCTTCAAGGGTTCCGGTTAATGCACCCAGTCCAATCGATTCTGCAGAGCGACGCGTTGCCAGCGTCAGAAGCTCGCGCGGGTCTGGAAGTGCTTCATCTTTAGCATTACCGCTTTCAGTCAGCGCTGCAGTGCGAAGCGTTTCGAACATATTAGCTCCGCCAGACAAAGCATTCCCATCTATGCCCAGCCCCTGCCTTTTAACACCCTTAAATTGATTAAGCAGCGTCAACCCATAGCCGACGCGTTGTTCGCTGACTGGAGTTAACACCAGCCCACCGCCAGCTCCCTGCAAAGCGTTTAACTGCTGGGGGAGCGCATTGCTTGCGTGAATAACTGTCAGCGATGGCGATAAGTATTGCCGGTCTATCAGTGCATCAAACATTGCGCGAGCATCGCCGCTGACATGCACCTGAATCGGAAGTTTGTGCTGAACGGCGAACCTGTATTCTTCATCCCGCATTGCCCAGTTCTGTTGGCTGGATAAGTCCCGGGGTATTCGCCAGCCCAGCCCGAGTTGGACCCGATCTGTTGCCTGCTTTTTCAGTTCAGCCAGGTGCTTCAAATCAATCATGTTTTTTGTGGTTTTATCAGGACCACCATAATACATAATGGCGCGAATGCCGCTCTTTTCCAGAGCTCTAAATCCAGCATCACCCCAGGCAGGGCCACGAATGTTATCAAAGTAGTCGCCAGTAGTAGTGACTCCTGACTGTAGCAGTTCAAGCGAACCTGAATACATTGCCTGCCAGATGTCATCCGGCTGCATCTCCTTTGCTAACTTGTTGCTAACAGGAAAAAATTTTCCCTGCTTGTTTCGGAACTGCCCGCGCATGGTGGTAACCCATAAATGATTATGTGCATCAACAAACCCCGGCATTACATACTTTCCGCGGGCGTCTATTATCTTTGCATCGGGTGCCACAAGATTTTTGCCAATCTTCACTATCTGGTTATTTCGAACCAGTATGTCGGCAGAAGGCTGGTCCTCTCCGTTGGCTGTCATAGGTAACAGATAACCCTGCCGGATAAGTAAAGTGTTGTCAGGGAAGGCACTAATCGAAGCAGAGAAACAACTGGCAGTAAACAGTACAGCGCGAAGTTTACAGGGCATACCTACTCCTTCGTGAGTTAATGGGGTTAAATCACAGTATAGGCTTTGCCGTTAAGCTGATGAGACACGTGCGATGTTTAATGGTTGATTCTGGACTCAATAAAAGGGTCTACGAGTTAAGTTCACCACTGTGGAAAGTGACATTAAATCTTCATAAATTATGAGGTTATAACAATGTGGTAGTTATGATTATGTTAACTCTTGTGAGGCTGGCTTATCTGTAGTGGCTTTTAAGTATTCGCTAAAACTCTCTATCAAGGCATTTTTAAAAGGTCAATTTACAAGCTGCCTTGCGTAAGCGTTCATCACCACGGCGGTCATATTTTTGCGTCGTGGTAACGCTGGCGTGGCCCATAGCATCACGGACTGTAATCAGGTCTTCGCCGTTTTCCAGCATCATTGAAGCGAATGTGCGGCGTAAATCGTGCGGCGCGCACGCATCAATCCCACTTTGAGTACGCCGCTCATAGAGAATGTGGTATACCGCCTGTGGAGTCATGCGCTCATAAGTGACGCTGTCACCTGCGCGTATGCGGGAAAACAGCGGCCCATCCCGTTCGCCGCGCACCGTCTCCGTCCAGGTGAGGATGCGCTGCCAGACAGCTTCCGGCATAAAGGCCAGCCGCTCTTTGTTTCCCTTACCGCGTATCATCAGCGCCTGCTCCTTGGGAAGAATGCTGGCGTAGTCCAGGCCAATCACTTCTGAACGTCGCAGGCCGCAGCCGAGCATCACCGCCAGCATGGCCGCGTCACGCGGGCCTTTGCAGGCGGAGTCCTGTTCGCAACAGCGGAACAGCGCCTGAATTTCTTGAGCTGCCAGTGCACGTCCGCGGGCAAGCCGGCTTCCCCTTACTGCTCGTATTGCCTGAATCTGCTGATAACTCTCTGTGTCTGTCAGCTTCATCATCCACGCCTCGCGGGCGGTACCCTTCAGTGCTGAAAGATAGGTGTTGATGGTGGCCGGCGCCCGACCGCTGACCTGAAGCATTTCCAGCAGGCCACGAATATGATGACGGCGGAGACTTCCCCATGCGCATGTCTGCAGGGAGCTGAAGCCAAGCATGCCCGCCACGATATTAAGAAAGGACTTCATGGTCTGCCGGCTGGTGGCGGAGGAGAGACCAATGAGGTATGACTGAGCCGGGTTCAGCGACGGACTGCTGCTAATGGCAGCCAGAGCGGATGCATCAAGGACTTCGTCTGTCGACAGCGCGAGATCGCGTGAAAGAGCGCCATCGTTGGCAGAGTCGGTCATGTATACCTCTGGGTTGAAAAGGCTGCAGCCTTCGCGACAGTTGAAATCTGACAGGATTATCCCCTGCACATGTGCTTCCGGTAAAGCTACTTTTTCAAATACATATTTTAATAAGTAGCTATTTTTCTGCACTCTTTCCTTGAATGAAGAGCGTAAAGAGTTAAGGTGGGGCTGAGGCGATTCATCAAGCAGGTTGCGCTGGTTCTCACAGAACACTATGCAATCCATGGACAAATCGCAGCACAAAAATCATTAGGGTAACCGCGCTATTTAGGGGAAAGGGAATGAACCTTACGTATGACATTCTGAAAGCAGTGATTCCAACTTTAATTTTGCTGGCTTTAAACAAACTCTCCTCAGGCATGAAAGTTTTTTCATCTGAACAGACATTCGCTAAATTAAGCTATAAGAAGAGGCGGAATTTCATACAGTTGATCCGTGGACGAAATACCACCATTAACTATGATGATCAGATTGAGATGAAAAACGAACTTGAAAGCTATAATGTCCGTTACAGCTATTCATTCATGCAAAAACTATTCAATTATATCGAAGACAAAAATATATCTCTTGCTAATTCAGACCTCAGTTGTTTTTTGCAAATGGCGGGCTTGTTTAAATGTGAAGATAACGGAAGTGCGAAGAGGCATCGATTCGCGGTATTGTCTGTAATTACTTTGATTTTATTTAGTACCCTGGCTCTAGCTTTTGTGGTTTGGTCAATAAATGATTATGTCAATATTATCCTCCAGAACATAAAATCAGGACCATTATGGGTTGTTATATTTATGGCAGTTACGTGTGTTGCTCTTTTAGGCTTTGCCATTATTCTTCTGTTTTTATTGAAGTCTACAGTGTGTTATTCAATACCGGCGTTCCGTTTCCAGAAAAAGTACAAGAAATATCTTAATGAAAAAGATCACGCGGATGATACAGCTTCAATGCAAAGTGATTAAAATCAGTATGTTACATGAATTCGCAAAAGGTTTATTATGTTGAATAAGATATCTGAAAGCTTACTAAGACCATATCTAAGGCGTACTATACGATAAGGTTTATTCACATTATTATTACCTTCTCCATGCCTGAGAATCAGGCACGGCGTGCCGAAGTCACTAGTTTTCCCAGAATGTTGTATATACTCTTTCTATGAAAGATGAGATGCGTATTTAATTAATTCCATAAATCGAATTCTATCGATGATTTAAAAGGATCCGGCAATGTTAAGTCCATGGCATGAACATTGCCTTCTTATCTCAAATTTTAAATAATGTACTTTCAAATACTGATAAATGCCTTGAACAGTGGACTTATGAATTTGTTATTGATTTGGTTTATAGCACTGGTTTTATCAATCAAATGCCGTTTTGTCGTTCAATCAAATCTTGGATATTCTTTGTGAAGTTTCTTCTGTAAATGGGGTTGTATAAAATCCTTGTTTTAGCATTGATTAATCTTAGTGTGTTGAAATCAATCTCTGGTTTCGCAATATCTTCATTGTAAAAATTGATATGTGGTATTGAAGGGACATCATCTCTTGGTGAGTTAAGGAATAATGAACCTAATATTTCTGCACTTTTATTAACATCATCAACATTTCCCTTTAGATACCTGTTTACTGCCGAAATAAGCAAGTCAGCTACTTGTAATCCGGCATGCTCTTTCGAGTTGGAAAAACTAAGTTTATCATTAAGTAATTTTTTGAAATCAAATGAGACTACATTTTCTGCAATCGATGAGTGATCTACTGAGTAAATGTTTTTTCGAAATTCAATTTCATCTTCACCCATTCCATACGGAGCTTTTTTATTCCCATAATTTCTTGTAAAATATACTATATCTTCTTTATTAATTGCCACCCCTCTTGTCTCTCTTATGAAATCAACCTGCACAGTTGCTGGCATGAATTTGGAATATAATAGCTCAAACTTTTTAGGGGATTCGTTCTTTCTATCAAATATCCATTCAAATCTAGTTAGTTCGCGTGGACTTACACGGCCATAAAATGTCATGGTTTTATCTAGCATGAAAGATATTAATTTAGACTGAATTACTATTTGATTATATTCCTGGAGTCCTGTTGTGTTAATTAGAACATTGATATCCTCAAGCTCTGATAAATATTCATTTTGTTGTTCTGGGCTTAGGTTACTTTTGATTTTATCATAATAATTTTTTCTTGCTTTTATTTGGTCTTCTTTGTGAGCGCTTGAGCTTTCATTGTTTAGTGATGCACGGTTTACTGTCATGGCATGTAAGCTACAATTAGCATCTCTAAGTTCATCTACAAAATTGGAGAAATCATTAGTGCTAGGATCAGGCCTATTTTTTTTAATCTCTTCATTCAAGGGGATATTCATTTTAGTTTTTAAATCGTTTAATGCTGAAATAACTTTCTTTTCGCTTTTGTGCGGAATAGTTACTGCCCCGACAGTTCCCCATGCTTTGTCAATATTGTCCAATACCGTGTGAGGATTAAATAACCCTGCTTCATCTACGTAGATTTTCATAAAATAACCTATTTTTATTATTTAAAATTCAACATTTCTTGTATTTTTAATTTCAGATTTTCACAAAAAACTCTGTAATTTTCTTGATCAAGAAATTCTTCAATGATTTGATCTATCCTGTTATAGTTTGTTGATATTGGTCCTCTTTTTAAAATGGCGTGTTCAAACTCACTCCACCATTTTTCATCATCAATATTAGGAATTTTTTCTGGTAATTTAGGAAATCTTTCTTTGTTCTCGTAAATTTTGTCAATATCCAGCATAGCTGCGAATGTAGGGTTCAGCTTAAGAACGTGTGATTCTTTTATATAATCAATGCGTTCTAATGCTCGCTGAGAATAAAGATCATTGTCGACGATGAAAATTGCCTGTTTTTTGCTCTCAGTGATTAGCTCAAGCAATCTTTCAGATTGATTAAGTCCACCTAAAGCGATTGCCTTAATATCAGGAACTTGTAATTCCTGTAATAAATTCTTCGTTTTCAGGAAGCAGTCAATGAATATCTCATCTAGTTTACCTTCGACAAACAAAGTCAACTGATTTGAAGGGCTTGTTACTCTTCTCTCTTCCTCTGCACTTTTAAGTAACTTTGCAACTCCCGGCATTTTCTTTGTTCTGGGAAATAATGGAAGCCAGCCTTTACTGTTACTCCAAATAATTGGAAGGGTCGTATTAGGAGTATTATGATCAAATATTAATAAACCACCAAGTTCTGAATAACCTAAGTTTGATGAGGATATTAAACGACAATATTTTTTTATGGTTTCTAAAGCCGCATTCCTCTCTGCAACCGGCATTCCCTTATAAAAAGCCGCATCAAGATTTGCAACAGTATCTCTTGTATTATATTCCAATGCTGTTACAACAGTTGCCCCAGTTTCTTTCGTAATATGCTTAATGCCATCATCGTAACCAGCCACTGTCAATACGAATATGTTCCTGGTTTTTGATAATGAATAAACTTCTTCAGCTACGCGTTTAACTTCTTTTGCTATAGTCTTACCTGATCCAATTACATCATCCACTAAAACAATATTGTCTATTTTTGAGAGATCAAGTTGTTCTTCTTCATCACTAGACACAAAGTCATCTTCAGATATCCCAGTTGTTGCCCTGTAATGATAGGCAATTAATGCACCACTTTTGGCAGTATTACCTATCGCTGCAAATAAGGTGTTGTTTCCTTTCATTGGGGAACCTTTCTCAGAAATCTTACGAATGAGCTTGGTTTGAGCAACCTCCAATGAAGATCTAATGCTAGATGAGTCAAGAATGTCTAAATTCTCTAAAATCCTCACTGCTAAAGCATAATGTTCAACTTCGAATTGTAAAACCCACTTGATTGCATGCTCTAATGAGATCTTTACTGGCCAATCGTTTATTGTTTTTTCGATTGTATGAACTAAAACATTTAAATTAGAAGGTAATGCATTCATCATAATTTAAAATCCTTTTTTGCGTTATAAAAATAAATATTCTGTATGTCTTTACTTTGGGGTGGATTTATTAAATTCGTGTTATTTTGAGTAAATAGTTAATTTTACCACTCACGTTTATTTCGAAACAATTGGCACTTTAAGCTGGTGTTCAATTGGTGAAGAGCCTGTGAGTACTCGTTGCCATCTGGCACGAATTAACAAATCGTCAACTGCTGAAAAATTTGCAGTTATACGAATAGAAATGGCTTTTTTTGATTACCTTCGGCATCAAACTCAGAGTCAAGGTCTGCTTTGCGTATAAAGATTCCCGGTACCTTTTCACTGAGCTTGACTGCATGCTTCCCCTCCCACTCTCTATCATTCAAAACACCATATTTTATGCCAGTTAGCTTTAAAGCATGCATTATGTGTTGGAGTCGGAAGAGGTCATTCTGCTCTAAAAGATCGCCTCGACTTGCACGCCAGAGGTAATCAAACTTGCCCCGAAGATCCGCCCTGAGACCTTTCTCACGGCCTTCTTTTAAAAGCCACTGGGCATCTGTAGATAGCTCTCGCCGGAATAGCCGCTTTTTCTCAGCTGTAGCAAGCCAACGGCATAAGAACATGTTTTCCTGAGCAGGAGAGCTGACGATTCCATCTTTGCAGGCCATATTTAGAGCTACTAGAGCACACCAGGCAAGATGATCAACGTAAAGGTTTTGAGATTTCATACAGTCGTCTTCAACCATCATTGTATTTTGAGCTGTCACTTGAAGTGTCATAAAGTTACTTACGTTTAGCATTTGATGATGATAGATGCTTTCTCAATCCACTCGCTTTACCTTGGGGTTTGTCTGGTAGTTATGAGAGACAACGCAAGTAAGTTATCGGCAGACTTCATTGTGCATTTTGACCTGCCCCCAGTATTAGATACAACCTTCAGTTAGTAATGTCGGTT
>NZ_JACVUP010000023.1 GCF_016625195.1 Erwinia sp. S63 | reverse complement strand
GCGCTTGTTCGCCCCGGTCACATACTGACGTATGCTCCCGGGGACTCTCGCGCTTGCCGCCTTGCTGTAGCACAAATTACTTCGCAGGATCTATCGGGTTGTATTGGCAGCGGCGCAATTCTTCGCGTCTATCACCTATCGAAAGATTCGCGGGTGCTGCACCTGCCATTCACGGCTTATACCGCAACGTATTTAAATTCCCCTGCAGGACCAAATCGCGTTTTAACGTTGAGACCTGGCGGCAAATCTCAGCTATCTGCTGGTGATCGCGCAATTTCTTTTGCCATTTTTCCGGAACCTGATCGAACTGTTGATACAGGGCTTCCAGGGTGCCGAATTGCGTGAGTAAATCGCGGGCGCTTTTGGGACCGATGCCGGTAACGCCGGGGATTTTGCTGCTGCTTATGCCGCACAGTCCCCAGTAATCGGGTAATTGTGCGGGCGTGACGCCAAACTCGTGCTCGATGAAAGGCACGTCCAGCCAGCGTTTCTGGAAATAATCGCGGATGCGGATATTAGGTGCCAGCAACTGGCAATAGCCTTTGTCGGTGGAGACGATCGTCGCCTGATGTCCGGCATCGGCCATTTTCACTGCCAGCGTGGCGGCAAGATCGTCGGCTTCATCGAGATCGGCGACCCAGCATGGCACGCCGACTGCCTCGAAGGCCTGCTGGATAACGGGCATCTCCATCTGCAAATCATCCGGCATCGGTGGGCGGCCCGCTTTGTAATCGGGCAGCAACTGATGCCGCCAGCTAGGGTGACGCTCGTGGCTATCGAATACCGCCACGACGTGCGTTGGTTGCGTGTGGCCTAAAAGCTGATGCAGCGCGGCGACGCAGGCTTCGCGGCAGGGCGTGCCTTGCACGGCATGCAAACGGCGGATCAGGTTCAGCGCATCAATAATCAGAAGATGAAACGACATAGTGATAGCGGCAGCCCGCAGGCTGCCTTCCTGGTGGGTTATTTAATGATTTCGTAGCAGGGGATGTAGGCGCTGCCCGGCAGTTTCATACGTTGTTGTGCAACGAAGCCCTGCAGCAGTTCATCCATGCGATGCATGATGTCGGCGTCGCCGTGCAGTTTGTACGGACCTTTTTCTCGAATTTCGCGGATGCCCACTTCCTTCACGTTTCCTGCCACGATACCTGAGAAGGCGCGACGCAAATCAGCGGCCAGTTTCTCCGCTGGCTGATTCGGGAACAGTTTCAGATTGGCCATGTTTTCGTGTGTTGGAACAAACGGCACCTGCAACTCTGGCGCGATGCGGATCGACCAGTTAAAGCTGTAAGCATCGCCAGTTTCACGACGATACTCTTTCACCTGCGGCATCGCTTTCTTCATCAGACGCGCCACTTCGGCGGCATCATCAATGATGATCTTGTAGTGCTTACGCGCGGTTTCACCCAGCGTATTAACGATGAAATCATCCAGAACGCGGAAGTAATCGGCGCTCTCTTTCGGGCCGGTCAGAATCAGCGGCAACACCTGATCGCTGTTGTGGGGATTCATCAGAATGCCCAGCAGATACAGCAGCTCTTCTGCCGTACCGACGCCGCCTGGGAAAATCACGATGCCATGGGCAATACGCACAAAGGCTTCAAGGCGTTTTTCGATATCCGGCATGATGATCAGTTCATTCACCAGCGGATTCGGTGGCTCAGCCGCGATAATCGACGGTTCGGTCAGACCAATGAAACGGCTATCATGATAACGCTGCTGGGCATGACCCACCGCGGCGCCTTTCATCGGCGCTTCCATCACGCCTGGTCCACAGCCAGTGCAGATGTTAAGTTCACGCAGCCCCATTTGCGTGCCGACATTGCGGCAATACTGATACTCCACCGCGTTAATCGAGTGACCACCCCAGCACACCACGGTGTTGGGATACTCGCCAATGTGCAGCGCACGCGCGTTACGCAAAATCGAAAAGACCTGATTCGTGATGTGAGCGGAATCGTCAGCGTTTCGCTGATCGCTACGCTCAAGCTGGCCATTCACAAACAGAATATCGCGCAACACGGCAAACAGGTTGGCCTGCAATGAGCGGATAATCCGGCCATCTACAAAGGCTTCTTCCGGCGGGTTAATCAGTTCGAGTTTGACGCCACGCTCACGGCGCAGCACGTTGATATCGAAGTTCTCAAAGCGGGAGAGCAGTTCCTGACTACTGTCGGTCTGGCTGCCGGAGTTGAGCACCGCTAATGAGCAGTTGCGAAAAAGCTGGTAAAGGTCGCTGCTGGCCGTTTGCTTCAGCATGTCGACTTCCAACTGGGAGAGCAGATCCATTGAGCCAAGCGGGCTGATATGTGTAATCAAGAGAACTCCTTTACACGCAAATGCGTGACGGGTGACGCTGCGCTTAACCTGCTGAACGCAGTGACGAAAATCCTTCGGGGCGCAGGTTTAAACCTTAGCGCCTTTGACAGAGTAACGTTGTCCGCAGTGAATGCTCAAGTGGAACCGCGCATCCGTGCTGCGGCCTGCGAGGCGCCTCGCAATCTGTTACTGACGTACCAGACGGGAAAAACCTGGAGAGAAGGGAACGTTGCTGCGCCACGGGTTGATATCCAACCCACCTCGGCGCGTATAGCGTGCGTAAACGGTCAGGGACTCTGGTTGGCAAAAGCGTTGAATGTCGTTGAAAATGCGCTCAACGCACTGTTCATGAAATTCATTGTGCTGACGGAAGGAGATCAGGTAACGCAGCAGGGCTTCACGATCGATACGCGGGCCTTTATAGCGAATCATCACTGAACCCCAATCGGGCTGATGGGTGATCAGACAGTTGGATTTCAGCAAATGGCTCACCAGCGTTTCTTCCACCACTTCACTGCCCGCAGCCTGGGCTAAATAATCTGCGTTAAAAGCATAGTCGTGGATCTCGATATCCTGCTCGTCAATGACATCACCATTAAAATGGCCGATCGGCTGTCCTTCCACTTCGCCTAGTCGGAACAGCGCTACGCTGACCTCGCCATTGGCGCAGGCGCGCAAATCGCGCTCCAGCGTCTGGCGCACTTCGCCCCAGTCAGCGAAACGCGTCTGGTTAAAACTGTTAAGATAGAGCTTAAAGCTCTTGGACTCGATCAGGTTTTCGCTGTCCGCGCGCAGCACCACTTCGCCTACCGCCACCTGCGGCACGCCTTTGCTGTTGAGCCATGAGAGTTCGTACAGCGTCCAGATATCTGCGCCCTGAAACGGCAGATTATCCGGGTAGAGCCCAAGCGGTTCACGATTCAGGCTGCGCGGCACCGATTGCAGCAGCGTGTTATCGTAGCGATCAACATAAGCCGTGGGCTTACCTAACGTCAGGCCGCTTAACGCCTGATCGCGGTTTTCAGAAGACATATCGGTTACCACTAAATTCCATCAAAGTGGCTAAGTGTAACCGATCACAAGCGAGAAGAAGAATGATGCAGCAAACCGCAGAGGCTCTGCGTGAGTTTACCGCCCGTTATGTGCAACATTGGCAGGAGCAGGCTGGACATCTGCCCGCCAGTTCGGATCTGCTGGGTGTGCCATCCCCTTGTATTGTCAGCACGCTGGATGACCGTGTGTTGTGGCAACCACAGCCCTTCACCTTGCCAGCCACGCTGGAAGCCGTCGAGCGTGCACTGGATATCCAGTTGCAATCGGAAATCAGTGCTTTTTACACCTCGCAGTTTGCCGGCGATATGACCGCAACTTTTCAACAGCAGCCGATAACGTTGTTACAGGTGTGGAGCGAATCAGACTTTACCCGCTTGCAGGAGAATCTGATTGGCCATCTGATCATGAAGCGCCGCTTAAAACAGAGTCCAACATTATTTATTGCGACGACTGAATCGGAGCAGGATGTGATTGCTCTGTGTAACCTTTCCGGTGAAGTTATTCTGGAACAGCCTGGTAGTAAAAAGCGTCAGGTACTGGCGGCAAGCATTCAGACATTTCTTAATGATTTACAACCGGTTAAAGTCTGAGATGCAGATTTCACAGGTTAGGTTTGTAAGAGATCTCTCACATCAGGTGTGAGAGATCGCTAGATCATCTTGCAGCCATCCGGAAAACAAGGATGTAAAAATATTGTGAATCATAAGCTTATGGCACCACTCCTAAAATTAGTAGTGTGAGAAATCTATTAACGCGTCTTACTAACTTGTTATTACGATGGTTTCTGACAGAATAGTCACCACTGGCAGGATGCTGGGGATAAAGAGACGTTCAGGAGAATGTCAGCCAGGAGGCAGGAACGTAACGGAGTTTACGGCACATGGAAGGCTTCAGGATGAAGCAGGACACTTAGGATTGAGTCAGGGACACCTCCAGGACGGAGAATGAGAGCCACGTGGATGGTGGTGGGCCAGGATGCTAAGGATAACTGTCACGATGACAGGCAATGGAAAGCAGAGGAAGAGTTGTCATGGATGAGCAGGGAGCACAGCGGTGGCGGGAATGCTGCGAACGAAACCGGGAGCACTGTAATCACAGTGCTCCCTTTTTTTATGCCTTTTTTGCACGTTGAACGACTAATGGTATGCTTGCCGCCCAATTTTTCTCTGGAGGTGGCGTATGGCGTCGCAAATGGTTATTCAACAGCTGCAGCAAATCGAAGCGGTGATGCGCGAACACGGCCACTGGCAGACGCAATCCCCTGAGGCGGCAGCCTTCGCCAGCACCGAGCCTTTTTGTCTCAATACCATGGAGCCGCTGGAGTGGCTGCAGTGGGTGCTCATTCCACGTTTCCATGCGCTAATCGAAGCCGGCGCGCCACTGCCGCAGAATTTCTCTGTGACGCCTTACTATGAAGTCGCGTTACCTGCGACCACGCCAGGCCATGCAGTCCTGTTGCTGACATTGGGCCAGTTTGACGCGCTTTTTCAGGACCCGACCCCTTAATGCTGGAAATCCTTTATCAAGATGAATGGCTGGTCGCCGTCAATAAGCCTTCAGGTTGGCTGGTACATCGTAGCTGGCTCGATCGCGACGAAAGAGTGGTAGTGATGCAAACGGTACGCGATCAAATTGGTCAGCACGTATTTACCGTGCATCGCCTCGATCGCCCCACCTCTGGCGTACTGTTAATGGCGCTCTCCAGCGAAGTGGCGCATTTGCTGTCACAGCAGTTCGAGCAGCATAAAATGCAGAAGACCTATCACGCAGTGGTGCGCGGTTGGCTGGATGGCAGCGCGACGCTCGATTATCCGTTGGTCGAAGAGCTGGATAAGATCGCCGATAAGTTCGCCACTCAGGAACGTACTGCACAGGAAGCCGTCACCGACTATCGCTCACTGGCGCAGGTAGAGATGCCCGTGGCGATCAGCCGCTATAACAGTGCGCGCTACACCCTGGTGGAGATGTCGCCGCATACCGGCCGCAAACATCAGCTGCGTCGTCATATGGTGCATCTGCGCCATCCAATTATTGGTGACAGCGCCCATGGCGATTTGCGGCAGAACCGGGGCGCAGCAGAACATTTTGGTATGAATCGATTGATGCTGCATGCCAGTGCGCTGAGCCTGACGCATCCGGTCACCGGAGAACCCCTGGTGATTCGCGCGGGGCTGGATCGCGTCTGGCAAGGCATGCTGGAACATTTTGGCTGGCAGGATCAGATCCCTGAAGTTCCCAGGGTTGAGTTTGCCGACGAGGCAGTCCAGGATAAGCCAACAGAATAAAGGAGCGGCAAGATGGCAAAGATTGGCATTTTTACAGGTACGGTTTACGGCAATGCGTTGCTGGTGGCTGAAGAAGCGCAGCCGGTACTGGAAGAGCAGGGCCATGAAGTGAAAGTTTTTGAGGATGCATCACTGGCGGATTGGCAGGCTTACAGCAAGGAGGTCATTCTGATTGTCACTTCCACCACCGGCCAGGGTGACTTCCCGGACAATATTGCCCGTTTGTATGTGCAGATACGCGATGAAGTGGGTTATCAGCCGGAGTTGCGCTACGGCGTGATTGCATTGGGTGATAGCAGCTACGATAACTTCTGCGGTGCAGGCAAAACCTTTGATGCCACCTTGCAGGAGCAGAGCGCCAAACGCATCGGTGATGTGCTGCTGGTAGATGCCACTGAAGATCCAGAGCCTGAGTCAGTGACCACGCCGTGGGTTGAGAACTGGGGTAAGCTGCTGTAATTATGCCTTCGCTTTGGCTCTTGCCAGCGACGACCGGCAATCTAAGCGGCCTGAAAATAAGGTTATGATTTTTTCAGGCTCACCAGATTATTCCCTCTCCCACATTGGGAGAGGGTGAGATGATCATCAGGTCACCGGAGCCGGATTAAATACCGCCAGCTGATTTCGAATTCCCCAGCGATCGGACCAGGTTTGTTTGCGGCCACTGGCAATCTCAAGTATCAACTCAAATAACCGCCAGCCCACCTGCTCAATACTCTCTTCACCTGTCGCAATGGTGCCCGCATTGATATCCATCAGATCGTGCCAGCGCTCCGCCAGCGCATTACGCGTCGCCATCTTAATCACCGGTATCGCAGCCAGACCGTATGGCGTGCCACGACCGGTGGTGAACACCTGCAAGGTGATCCCGGAAGCCATCTGCTGGGTGCCGCAGACAAAATCACTGGCCGGTGTCGCTGCATAGATTAAACCGCGCTTTGTTGGGCGCTGCCCCGGTGACAGCACTTCAACAATCGGGCTGCGGCCTGATTTGGCAATTGAACCGAGCGCTTTCTCCACCACGTTCGCCAGACCACCTTTTTTATTGCCTGGCGAAGGGTTGGCGCTGCGGTCGGTCTGTCCCTGGCTGAGGTAATCGTCATACCACGCCATCTCTTCCAGCAGGCGTTGACCGACGTTTTCATCGACCACGCGTGGCGTCAGCAGATGTATTGCGTCACGCACTTCAGTCACCTCAGAAAACATCACGGTGGCGCCGCAGCGCACCAGCAAATCAGAAGCAAAGCCGACTGCCGGATTGGCCGTCACGCCGGAAAACGCATCGCTGCCGCCGCATTGTGTGCCAATCACCAGTTCTGATGCCGGGCATGTCTCGCGCTGGCGCAGGTTCAGTTTTTTCAGATGGCGCTCAGCCACCTGGAGAATCTCATCGACCATCGCGCCGAAACCGACATGCCGTTCATCCTGCAAACGCACAATGTCATGATCATCCAGCGATATCGCCTGTACATCCGGCGTGCCGGTCAGTAAACGTTCCGGCTGTAATTTCTCGCAGCCAAGACTGACGATCATCACTTCGCCACCAAAATTCGGGTTGAGCGCGAGGTTATGAATGGTGCGGATCGGCACCACCGCAGCGGGCGCGTTGATCGCCACACCACAGCCATAAAGATGGTTCAGTGCCACCACGCCATCAACGTTGGGATAGCGCGGCAGTAGATCGCGTTCAATCATTTGCACCACGTAATCCACGACGCCAGCCACACAGTGCACGCTGGTGGTGATACCGAGCAGATTGCGCGTTCCCACACTGCCATCGGCGTTGCGATAACCCTCAAAGGTATAACCCTCGAGCGGTGGCAGATCAGGGGGAACATTGTTCGCCAGCGGCAAACTGTTAAGCGGAGGCGCTTCGGGTAGCGCCACCAGCGATTCTTCAATCCAGCTGCCCTGTGCAATCGGGCGCAAGGCGGTGCCAATCACTTCGCCGTAGCGCAGGATGACGCCATTTTCAGGAATATCCACCAGCGCCACTTTATGTCCCTGCGGCACATGTTCTGTCAGCTGCAGGCCATCCTCGAAGCTAGTGCCAGCCGGCAATCCCTGGTTGTTGACCACGATCGCCACGTTGTCGGCATCGTGTACTTTTATATAAAGCGGTTTCTCTGTTAGCGGTCGGTTCATTGCTCACCTTCCAGTTCGTCGCACTGTACATGGCAGCGCGTTGTAAATGCTTCCATCACGTCATCATTTTTTGCCAGCCTCAGTATATGCAGGGGTATTTGCCAGCGCATTGTGCAACTGACTGGCTTTTAGAGGTTTTAATCGCGGAGTTTGGTTCGTTTATCCAAATACAAGTGAACAGACTCACAAAGCGCACGTTGGCTGGCTGCTTCTTAATCAATCTCTGGGTGAAAAATCAGGTTCCGTGAGCTACGCCGCAGGGATATGTGCAATTGCCATAAAATCAGCATAAATCAACGCTCATCATCATGCGTTCTTCCAATGCCTCGTAGTTGTGCTGTTCCTATACTGATTCTCGTTCTTCAACGTTTGGTTATTCGTCACGACGCATCATCGTTTTGCCATAACAACAATCGCCGTGTTTAACCCGACATCATTCTGATACCCAACGCGATGTGTATGCAGTCAGAGTGAATGTAGCGTTCGCTATATTTCAGGAGTGCATCATGAATAGTTTCAGCCAGACAGCGGAAGCGGTGCAAAAACGCACCAACGCCCGTTACTGGATTGTGGTGATGTTATTTATCGTCACATCATTCAACTACGGTGACCGTGCAACCATCTCGATTGCCGGTTCCGCGATGTCTAAAGATATCGGCCTTGATTCGGTCGGTCTGGGCTATATCTTCTCCGCCTTCTCATGGGCTTACGTCATTGGTCAAATCCCGGGCGGCTGGCTGCTCGACCGCTTTGGCTCAAAACGCGTCTACTTCTGGAGTATTTTTCTCTGGTCGCTGTTTACCCTGCTGCAAGGCTTTGTTGACCTGTTCAGCGGCTTCGGCATCGTCGTTTCACTGTTCCTGCTGCGCTTTATGGTCGGTCTGGCTGAAGCCCCGTCGTTCCCGGGTAACAGCCGTATCGTTGCGGCCTGGTTCCCGGCACAAGAGCGTGGCACCGCCGTGGCCATTTTCAACTCGGCGCAGTATTTCGCCACGGTGATTTTTGCCCCGATCATGGGCTGGCTGGTGGCCGAAGTGGGCTGGGCGCATGTGTTCTGGTTCATGGGCGGACTGGGCATCATCCTCAGCTTCGTCTGGCTGAAGTTCATGCACGATCCGAACAACCATCCGGGTGTGAACAAAGCTGAGCTGGAGTACATGGAGCAGGGCGGCGCGCTGATCAACATGGATGCCAAAAAAGCCGACCGCAAAGTGAGCTGGGACGAGAAGTGGTATCAAATCAAACAGCTGCTTTCGACCCGCATGATGTGGGGTATCTATCTCGGACAATATTGCGTTAACGCGTTGACCTACTTCTTTATTACCTGGTTCCCGGTGTATCTGGTGCAGGCGCGCGGCATGTCGATTTTAAAAGCGGGCATGATCGCCTCGATTCCGGCCATCTGTGGCTTCCTGGGCGGCGTGTTAGGTGGCGTGATTTCCGATTACCTGATGCGTAAAACCGGTTCGCTGAACATTGCACGCAAGACGCCAATTGTGGTCGGCATGCTGCTCTCCATCAGCATGGTGATGTGTAACTACACCGAAACCGAGTGGGTGGTGGTGCTGTTTATGGCGATGGCATTCTTCGGCAAGGGTATTGGTGCGCTGGGATGGGCAGTGATGGCAGATACCGCACCGAAAGAGATCAGCGGTTTGAGCGGCGGCTTGTTCAACATGTTCGGCAACTTCTCCGGCATCGTGACGCCAATTGCTATCGGTTACATCATCGCCGCTTCCGGCTCTTTCGAAGGTGCGCTGATTTATGTCGGGATCCACGCCTTTGTCGCTGCGTTTAGCTTCCTGTTCATTACGGGTGATATCAAACGTATTGAACTGAAACACCGAGCATAAGGACGAACTATGAATACGCAAAGTAGCCCGGTGATCACCGATATGCAGGTGATTCCGGTTGCCGGTTACGACAGCATGCTGCTGAACATTGGCGGTGCGCACAGCGCCTGCTTCACCCGCAACATTGTGGTGTTGACTGACAGCGATGGTCACACCGGCGTCGGTGAAGCACCGGGTGGCGAAACCATTTACCAAACGCTGGTAGAGGCGATTCCGCAGGTCAAAGGCCAGCAGGTGGCACGTATGAACCGCCTGGTGCAGCAGGTGCACAAAGGCAATCAGTCGGCGGATTTCGATACCTTTGGTAAAGGTGCCTGGACCTTCGAACTGCGTGTCAATGCGGTGGCGGCGCTGGAAGCGGCACTGCTGGATTTGCTGGGTCAATGTCTGGGCGTACCGGTAGCCGAGTTGCTCGGTCCAGGCCAGCAGCGCGATGAAGTCACCGTGCTCGGTTATCTGTTCTACCTCGGCGATCGTCGTAAAACCGATTTACCGTACCTGACCGGCGAAGGCGCCAGCCATGACTGGTATCACCTGCGGCATCAGGAAGCACTGACGCCAGAAGCGGTGGTGCGCCTGGCGGAAGCGGCACAGGACAAATACGGTTTCAAAGATTTCAAATTGAAAGGCGGCGTATTGCCGGGCGAGCAGGAGATGGAATCCGCGGCCTCGCTGAAAAAACGCTTCCCGGATGCGCGCATTACCGTCGACCCTAACGGCGCCTGGACGCTGGATGAAGCGATTGGCTTGTGCAAAGGCATGGGCGAGGTGCTGACCTATGCTGAAGATCCATGCGGTGCCGAACAGGGCTATTCCGGCCGTGAAGTGATGGCGGAGTTCCGCCGTGCCACCGGGTTGCCGGTCGCCACCAATATGATTGCCACCAACTGGCGCGAGATGAATCACGCGGTGATGCTCAACTCAGTCGATATCCCGCTGGCCGATCCGCACTTCTGGACGCTGAGCGGTGCGGTACGCGTAGCGCAACTGTGCGACGACTGGGGCTTAACCTGGGGTTGCCACTCTAACAACCACTTCGATATTTCGCTGGCGATGTTCACGCACGTGGGTGCCGCCGCACCGGGCAAACCCACCGCTATCGATACTCACTGGATTTGGCAGGAGGGCGATCAGCGCCTGACCAAAGAGCCATTGCAGATCCGTAACGGCAAGATTGCCGTGCCGGATAAGCCAGGCCTCGGCGTCGAGCTGGATTGGGATCGCCTGCATCAAGCCAATGCCCTGTACAAATCACTGCCGGCAGGTGCGCGTAACGACGCCACGGCGATGCAGTATCTGGTTCCCGGTTGGTCATTCGACCGTAAGCGTCCGGCCTTCGGTCGCCGTCATGCATAAGGAGCAGGAAATGAGTCAGACCCCGAAAATTACATCGCTGCAGGTCATTCCGGTGGCCGGTCACGACAGCATGTTGCTGAATCTGAGCGGCGCCCATTCACCGTTCTTCACCCGTAACATCGTCATCATCAAGGATAACGCGGGCCACACCGGCGTGGGTGAAATTCCCGGCGGTGAGAAAATTCGTCAGACGCTGGAAGACGCGGCGGCGCTGGTGGTGCAGAAAACCGTGGGTGAGTACAAAAACATCCTCAACCTGGTACGCAGTACCTTTGCCGACCGCGATTCCAGCGGACGCGGTAATCAGACCTTCGACCTGCGTACCACCATCCATGTGGTGACCGGCATTGAAGCGGCGCTGCTGGATCTGCTCGGTCAGCACCTGGGCGTCAACGTTGCCTCGCTGCTCGGCGATGGACAGCAGCGTGATCGCGTAGAGATGCTTGGGTATCTGTTCTACGTCGGTGACCGCAAGAAAACGTCGCTGCCTTATCAGAGTCAGGAAACGGACAAGTGCGACTGGTATCGCCTGCGTCATGAAGAGGCGCTGACGCCGGATACCGTGGTGCGTCTGGCCGAAGCCGCGTATGAGAAATATGGCTTCAACGATTTCAAACTGAAAGGCGGCGTGCTGCGCGGTGGCGAAGAGGCCGAAGCGGTAACGGCGCTGGCTAAACGCTTCCCGCAGGCACGCGTCACCCTCGATCCCAACGGGGCCTGGTCGCTGAACGAGGCGATTCTGCTCGGTAAGCAACTCAAAGGCGTGCTGGCCTACGCAGAAGATCCATGCGGGGCCGAGCAGGGTTATTCCGGCCGCGAAGTGATGGCGGAATTCCGTCGCGCAACCGGCTTGCCGACTGCCACCAACATGATCGCCACCGACTGGCGCCAAATGGGCCACACGCTGTCGCTGCAATCGGTGGATATCCCGCTGGCGGATCCACACTTCTGGACCATGCAAGGTTCAGTGCGCGTGGCGCAGATGTGTCATGACTTCGGCCTGACCTGGGGTTCGCACTCTAACAACCACTTCGATATTTCGCTGGCGATGTTCACACATGTCGCCGCTGCCGCACCGGGCGCGATTACCGCCATCGATACTCACTGGATCTGGCAGGAGGGCAATCAGCGCCTGACCAAAGAGCCGTTCCAGATCAAGGGCGGCATGGTACAGGTGCCGCAAAAACCGGGTCTTGGTGTCGAGCTGGATATGGATCAAGTGATGCAGGCCAATGCGCTGTATCAAAAACACGGTTTGGGCGCGCGCGACGACGCGCAGGCGATGCAGTTCCTCGTGCCGAACTGGACCTTCGATAACAAGCGTCCGTGCCTGGTGCGCTAACGTTTCCGGCGCCCCGCGCGGGCGCCTGTTGTAACAGACAGGAGTAAAGACAATGAGCAATGCCTGGCCGAACCACTTTCGTCGCCGTTTGCAGGCAGGGGAAACCCTGATTGGTAGCTGGTGCGCGCTTGCCAGCCCGATTTCCACCGAAGTTCTGGGTCTGGCGGGTTTTGACTGGCTGGTGCTGGATGGCGAACACGCGCCGAACGACATCACCACCTTTATCCCGCAGTTGATGGCGCTGAAGGGCAGCCACAGTGCGCCGGTGGTGCGTCCGCCGTGCAATGAGCCGATCATCATCAAACGCCTGCTGGATATTGGCTTCTATAACTTCCTGGTGCCGTTTGTGGAGACCGAGGAAGAGGCGATTCGCGCCGTGGCATCAACGCGCTATCCGCCAGCGGGCATTCGCGGCGTGTCGGTTTCGCATCGCAGCAATATGTACGGCACGCTGCCGGATTACAACGCCACCATCAATGACAACATCACGGTGCTGGTGCAGATCGAAACGCAGCAGGCGGTGGATAACATCGATGCGATTGCTGCTGTTGACGGCGTGGATGGCATCTTTGTCGGACCGGGCGATCTCTCGGCGGCGATGGGCTATCTCGGTCAGCCTGCACATCCTGAAGTGCTGAAAGTGATCAAACACATCTTTGAACGTGCCAAAGCGGCGGGCAAGCCAAGCGGCATTCTGGCGCCGGTGGAAGCCGACGCGCGCCGTTATCTCGAATGGGGCGCCACATTCGTTGCCGTGGGCAGCGATCTCGGTGTTTTCCGCAACGCCACTCAGGCGCTGTGCGACAAATTTAAGAAATAACTGACGAAGAGGAAAGGCAATGAAAATTGGATTTATCGGCCTCGGTATTATGGGCAAACCGATGAGTAAAAACCTGGTGAAAGCCGGTTATTCACTGGTCGTCCGCGATCACAACGTCAGCAATGAAGCCGAGCTGGTGGAGCTGGGCGCCACCGTGGCGAAAACGCCAAAAGAGGTGGCTGAGCAGGTTGATGTGGTGATCACCATGGTGCCGAACTCACCGCAGGTGAAGGAAGTGTGCCTCGGCGCCAACGGCATTATCGAAGGTGCGAAGCCGGGTCTGATCGTCATCGACATGAGTTCCATCGCGCCGCTGGCCAGCCGTGAAGTGCACGATGCGCTGGCAGAGAAAGGTATCAAGATGCTGGATGCGCCGGTCAGCGGCGGCGAGCCAAAAGCGATTGAGGGCACGCTGTCAGTGATGGTCGGTGGCGACAAAGCGGTATTCGACCAGTGCTATGACATCATGAAAGCCATGGCCGGTTCGGTGGTACACACCGGCGATATCGGTGCAGGTAACGTCACCAAGCTGGCGAACCAGGTGATTGTGGCGCTGAATATCGCGGCGATGTCCGAAGCGCTGTCGCTGGCAACCAAAGCGGGCGTGAATCCGGAGCTGGTTTATCAGGCGATTCGTGGCGGGCTGGCTGGCAGCACGGTGCTGGATGCCAAAGCGCCGATGGTACTGGACCGTAACTTCAAGCCAGGCTTCCGCATCGACTTGCATATCAAAGACCTGGCAAATGCGCTGGATACTTCACACGGCATTGGCGCGCACTTGCCGCTGACCGCTGCGGTGATGGAAATGATGCAGGCGCTGAAAGTCGACGGCAAGGGCACATCTGACCATAGTGCGCTGGCTTGCTATTATGAAAAATTAGCTCAGGTCGAGATCACCCGGTAGTTTGCCTGTCCGGTGTCTGCGGATGCCGGACAGCTTACTGCATTAGCAGGACGGAACTCCGTCATCCATCGCGCTCGGATTGCCTATGAAAATTGTCATCGCACCGGATTCATATAAAGAGAGTTTGTCCGCCCTGGAAGTGGCTGCGGCGATTGAAGCGGGATTTAGCGAAATTTTTCCCGACGCCGAATACGTGAAAATACCGGTCGCAGACGGTGGCGAAGGCACGGTAGAAGCCATGGTGGCGGCGACGCAGGGAAGTATTGTCAGATTGACCGTGACCGGACCGCTCGGCGCGCCGGTTGAGGCATTTTATGGATTATCGGGTGATGAGCGCAGCGCCTTTATTGAAATGGCGGCAGCCAGCGGTCTGGAGCTGGTGCCGGCCGCGCAGCGTGACCCGTTGATCACCAACTCTTATGGCACTGGCGAGCTGATTAAAAACGCGCTCGATCGCGGTGTTGACCACATCATTATTGGCATTGGCGGCAGCGCCACCAACGATGGAGGATCCGGCATGATGCAGGCGCTGGGAGCTCGCTTGCTGGATCAGCAGGGCAATGAGATTGCCTTTGGCGGCGGCGCACTGCCGCAGCTGGCGCGGATTGAAATCGATCAGCTGGATAAACGTATTCAGCAGTGCCGCATCGAAGTGGCCTGCGATGTCACCAATCCCCTGACCGGTGAAGAGGGCGCCTCGGCGATCTTTGGTCCTCAAAAAGGGGCCACGCCGGAACTGGTACAGCAGCTGGATAAAGCGCTGGCGCATTATGCTGAGATCATCCATCGCGATTTAGATATTGATGTACTGCACATCGCGGGCGGCGGTGCAGCGGGTGGGATGGGCGCGGCGCTGCATGCGTTTTGCCAGGCCGAACTGCGTCGCGGTATTGAGATCGTGACCGAAGCCCTCGGATTAGCCGATCAGGTGAAAGATGCCGATCTGGTGATCACCGGCGAAGGTCGCATTGATAGCCAGACCATTAATGGCAAAGTGCCGATTGGCGTGGCGAAGGTGGCGAAGCAGTTTAATAAGCCAGTGATTGGTATTGCCGGGAGTTTAACCGCAGATGTTGGCGTGGTGCATCAGCATGGGCTGGACGCGGTGTTTAGCGTGCTGTTTAGCATTGGCTCACTGGAGGATGCGTTAGCCAATGCGGCGCAGAATGTGCGACTGACCGCGCGCAATGTGGCGGCAACAATCAAGGTGGGGCAGACACTGTAACCCCCCGCGAACCGTGGCGGCGCGATTTATCGCGCCGCACCAAGTCTGTAAACTCCATCACATGACGCCCAACACCTTCCGCGCCTCACGCGCCACGTTCGCCATTTCATCACTCAATTCCAGTAACTCCGGCTCCAGCGCTTCAATATCGCTCTCCTGGTGCAGGCTCTTCTCCAGCTGCTGGCACAGCTGTTTCAGTCGCGGCACGCCGCTGTAGCTGGCGCTGCCGTGCAGCTTATGGATAATCTCGCGCAGGCCAACAACATCGTTACTGGCCATGCAACTCTCCACGCGCTCTTCCACCTCCGGCAGGAAATCCAGCAGCATTTGCAGCAGGTCGCGCGCCAGATCAGGTTTGTTAGCGGCCTGGCGCAGCGCCAGTGTCCAGTCGAGTGACGGCGCAACATCGGGCAGCAGTGGCGCTGCCGCCGTGGGGTTCGGCGCGTAACGCTGCAACAGTTGGCTCAGCTTGCCTTCATCAATCGGCTTGGCCAGATAATCATTCATCCCGGCGCCAATCAGCTGCTGGCGCTCGCCATCCAGCGCATGCGCGGTCACTGCGACAATTGGCGTATTCGCATGCAGCGGCAGGCTACGGATAATTTCACTGGCGCGAATGCCATCGATATCCGGCATCTGGATATCCATCAAAATCACATCCAGCTTGTGTAAACGCGCCTGGCGGATGGCCTGTTCCGCGTTATCACACAGAATGATGTGCTGGACCTGCTCCTCCAGCAGTGCGCCGATCAACTTCAGATTGGCAGGGTTGTCATCCACCGCCATCACCGTCAGCGGCTGGCGGGTACTGTGCGGTAAGGCATCATTATGCAAACTGTGCAGATCCAGCAGCATCGGCAGCAGGCGTGTCAGCGAAACCGGTTTGGCGATACAGCCTGCAATGCCACGCACACGCAAATCGTCGGCAAACAGCATCATCTCGCTGGGCAGCGCCAGTAGCACCGAGTCGGCATGGGCGCGCAGTCGCTGAATCAACGCATCCGGCAGCGTCGCGGGATGCGGATCGTTCACCGGCAATCCCATTAACAGCAGCGGGAAGTGGGTATCCGGCAACTCTTCCAGCGTGGAGAAATGCTGCACCTGCAGCGGCGTGATGCTGAGCATCTCCTGAACCGCTTTCGCCACCGCGGCATGGGGTTCGATATAGGCTAACGGGATAGCACGCAGATCTTCCAGCATGCGCGGGATCGGCGGTGCATTGGGATTGAGATCGAGATGGATATGCACCCAGAAAGTGGAGCCCTGATTTTGGCGGCTGTGGAACGCAATCTCACCGCCCATCTCCGATACCAGTTTTTGCGTAATCACCAGGCCTAAACCAGTGCCGCCGTGGCGCCGCGAAATACTCGCATCGGCCTGACGGAACGCCTGGAACAGCTGTGACTGCTGCTGTTCAGAAATACCAATGCCGGTGTCGTGAACCTGAATTTCCAGCCCGACGCGGGTATTACTCAGGCTACGCAACTCGACGCGCAAATCGATGTGGCCCGTTTCGGTAAATTTAATCGCATTGCCAATCAGATTGATCATGATCTGCTGTAAGCGCAGCGGGTCGCCAATCACATTGTCCGGCACCTGTTTTTCCAGGCAGACGGTGATCTCTAATCCTTTGTCATGTGCTGAAGGTGCCAGCAGCACCAGGGTTTCATCCAGTGTGGCGCGCAGCGGGAAGGGGATCGATTCCAGCACCAGCTTGCCCGCTTCGAGCTTCGAGAAATCCAGCACATCGTTGATGATGCTCAGCAGGTTGTTGGCCGAGCGCTCAATGGTGCTCATATAATCGCGCTGGTTGGTGCTCAGTCCGGTTTTCAGCATCTGGCGGGTAAAACCGATCACCCCATTCAGCGGCGTTCGCAGCTCATGCGACATATTGGCAAGGAACTCTGATTTGATACGCGCGGCTTCCTGAGCGCGTTTTTTCGCCAAATCCAGTTCGACGTTTTGAATCTCCAGCTGCTCCAGCGTCTCACGCAGATCGTAAGTGGCCTGATCGATATTCTGCTGCATCTCTTCGTGATAAGCGGTCAATGACATCGCCATGGCGTTGATGCCGTTTTTCAGGATGCTCAGTTCGCCCAGCATGTAGCCATCAACGCGGCTGTCGAGTTGGCCGCGACGGATGCGGTCCACGGTGGAAACCATATTGCGAATCGGCCCGGTGACATCACGCATCAGGCGATAGGCAAACAGCATGGCGATACACAAGCAGAACAGCAGCAGCAAGGTGGCCACGAACACCTCTTTGTACTGCTCCAGCCGCACCGATTGCAGATCGAGTTCAATCGCCACATAACCCAATGGATTGCCGGCCGGTTTGGCATCTTCCCCCGGCAGTTCATCCACCGAATAGCGTTCTGAGATGATCGGTGTGCGCAGCACCATCAGATTGCCGTGGCGTTCGATGGAAACACCATCTTCCAGCGTCGAGATGTCTTCCTTCTGCAACAACGCCAGATTTTGATTGTTGTTGGAGGTGACGTAGATGTGATTGTTGTTGTCGAAAACGGTAATGGCACGGACAATATCGGAATGACGACGATGCAGCAGGCTGACCAGCTCGCGAATCGCATCACGGTTGTGCCAGGTCATGCCGTATTCGCTGGATACCGCCAGCGGTTCGATGATGTTCGATCCGGCATCGCGCACCTGATGCTGTAACTCGTTATAGCGGTGCACCACGAAGAAGGTACTGAGCAGCAGACCAATCATTAAGGTTGGCGCCAGTATCAAAATCATCATTCGCGCCCGCAGGCTATATTTGGTCATAATTGTGGCCTGGCAACTCCTGGCATTGATATCCCTGTGCACAATCCGCTCGCGGTGGCACACCCAATTAATTTAGAGAATTCACAACACTATGGCGCAATTT
Organism: Erwinia sp. S63; assembly: GCF_016625195.1. Taxonomy (GTDB): domain Bacteria; phylum Pseudomonadota; class Gammaproteobacteria; order Enterobacterales; family Enterobacteriaceae; genus Pantoea. The sequence continues at coordinate 58,546 of NZ_JACVUP010000023.1, read as the reverse complement.
TACTCCGCAAAACAGCGTGTGGCGACAAAGCAGCGTATTACCGTCACTATCGAAGATCTTGATCCCTTTGGACAAGGTGTTGCGCGCCATAATGGCAAAGCGATGTTTGTCAGTGGCGCACTGCCGGGTGAACAGGCAGAAGTCATGGTTGTAGAAGATAAACGTCAGTTCTCGCGGGCAAAAGCCAAAAAGATTATGCAGCCAAGCGCCCAGCGTGAAACACCGCGCTGCGTGCACTTTGGCGTGTGTGGTGGCTGCCAGCAACAGCATGCCGCGATTGCGTTGCAGGAAGCCAGTAAAGCACGTGCGCTGAGCCGAATACTGAGCCGGGATGCGCCGCTACCGGTGCGGGTGGATGAGATCATCAGCGGCAACACCTGGGGCTATCGCCGTCGCGCCCGTCTGGGACTGCAATGGCAGCCTAAACAGCAGCGTCTACAGATGGGGTTCCGCCAGGCGGCCAGCAACGATTTAGTTGAGTTAACTCAATGCCCCATTTTGGTGCCCGAGCTTGAAGCGTTACTGCAGCCATTGCACCAGTGTCTTAGCAGCTTGCAGGCCGCACGGCGACTGGGCCATGTCGAATTAGTGCTGGCAGATAATGGCCCGGTGATGGTACTGCGTCATCTTGATGCATTGTCCGCAGGTGATCGTGTAAAACTGGAACGCTTTTCGCATGAGCATCAGCTGATGCTGTATCTGGCGGACGGCAGCGACAATTTGCAGCCGCTGGGGGATTACGCACCTTTCTACCAATCGTTTGATTTAAAACTGACTTTCAGCCCGCAGGATTTTATTCAGGTCAATGATGGCGTGAATCAGCAGATGGTGGCAAAAGCCATTGAATGGCTCGATTTACAGCCCGAAGACCGGGTGCTGGATCTGTTTTGTGGTATGGGCAATTTCACTTTGCCTGTAGGAAAGTTCGTACAAAATGCTGTGGGTGTGGAGGGTGTTGCAGCATTAGTCCACCAGGCAGCGTATAATGCTGAGCTGAATAATCTTAAAAATGTCCGCTTTTTCCAGCACAACCTGGAGGAAGACGTTGCCCACCAGCCGTGGGCAGCACAGGGATTTAACAAGGTGTTACTGGATCCAGCACGCGCTGGGGCCGCAGGTGTGATGTCGCATATCGTTAAACTTGCGCCGCAACGCGTGGTCTATGTTTCCTGTAACCCTACAACGCTTGCGCGCGACAGTCAGGCATTGCTGTCGGCGGGCTACCATTTGGAAAGGGTCGCGATGCTGGATATGTTCCCACATACCAGTCATCTCGAATCCATGGTGCTGTTTAGCAAAACATAAGCGGCGTTTTCGTCGTTATGGCAGGAGAGGATATGGTTGCGGTTAGAAGTGCGCATTTAAATACGGAAGGGGAGTTTGCCCTTGACCAGTGGATCGCCAGTTTAAATATCAATAATCCGCAATCCTGTCAGCGATTAGCGGATACCTGGCGCTACTGTGAAACCGAAACGCACAACCATCCAGATCAGGCTCTGCTGCTGTGGCGCGGTATTGAGATGGTGGAAATACTCACCATGCTCAGTATGGACAACGACAGCCTGCGCGCGGCCTTGCTGTTCCCGCTGGCTAACGCCGATGTGGTCAGTGAAGAAGAGCTGGAAAAGTCTTTCGGCAAAGGCATTGTGTCATTGGTGCACGGCGTGCGCGACATGGACGCGATCCGCCAGCTGAAAGCCATCCACAATGATTCAATGGCCTCCGAGCAGGTGGATAACGTGCGCCGCATGCTGCTGGCGATGGTGGAAGATTTCCGCTGCGTCGTCATCAAGCTGGCAGAACGTATCGCCCACCTGCGTGAAATGAAGGACGCGCCAGAAGACGAACGCGTTCTCGCCGCTAAAGAAAGCACCAACATCTATGCGCCGTTAGCCAACCGTCTGGGCATCGGCCAGCTCAAATGGGAGCTGGAAGATTACTGCTTCCGCTATCTGCATCCCGATGAATACAAACGCATCGCCAAACTGCTGCATGAGCGCCGTATCGACCGCGAAGGTTACATCGATAACTTCGTGAGTAATTTACGCTCGGAGATGCAGAAAGAGGGCGTGCGTGCCGAAGTGTATGGCCGTCCGAAACACATCTATAGCATCTGGCGCAAGATGCAGAAGAAATCGCTGGCGTTTGACGAGCTGTTCGACGTGCGCGCGGTACGCATCGTGGCGGAACGTTTGCAGGATTGCTACGGCGCATTGGGCACCGTGCACACACTGTATCGCCATCTTCCCAGCGAGTTCGACGACTACGTTGCCAATCCAAAGCCCAACGGCTATCAATCGATTCACACCGTGGTGCTCGGTCCGCAGGGCAAGACGGTAGAGATTCAGATTCGTACGCGCCAGATGCATGAAGATGCGGAGTTAGGCGTGGCGGCGCACTGGAAGTACAAAGAAGGCCCGACCTCCAGCAACGCGCGTGGTGCTGCAGGGCACGAAGAACGCATTGCCTGGCTGCGTAAGCTGATTACCTGGCAGGAAGAGATGTCTGATTCTGGCGAGATGCTGGAAGAGGTGCGCAGCCAGGTGTTTGACGATCGGGTGTACGTGTTTACCCCGAAAGGCGACGTGGTCGATCTGCCATCGGGTTCTACACCGCTGGATTTCGCGTATCACATTCACAGTGACATCGGTCATCGCTGCATTGGTGCCAAGATCAGCGGCCGTATCGTGCCGTTCACCTATCAGTTGCAGATGGGCGATCAGATTGAAGTGATCACCCAGAAGCAGCCGAATCCAAGCCGTGACTGGCTGAATCCGAACCTCGGCTATATCACCACCAGCCGTGGTCGTTCGAAGATTCACGCCTGGTTCCGCAAACAGGATCGCGACAAGAACATTCTGGCCGGTCGCCAGATTCTTGAAAGTGAGTTGAGCCAGCTGGATATCAGTTTCCGCGATGCAGAAAAAATTCTGCTGCCGCGTTATAACGTCAGCTCTCAAGACGAGCTGTTGGCGATGATTGGCGGCGGCGATATTCGCCTCAATCAGATGGTTAACTTCCTGCAGGCCAAGCTCAACAAACCGAGTGCGGAAGAGGAAGACCGCGAGGCGCTGCGTCAGCTGACGCAAAAATCACATCAGCCTTCATCTGCGCGCAGAGAAAGCGGGCGCGTGGTAGTGGAAGGTGTGGGCAATCTGCTGCACCATATCGCGCGCTGCTGCCAGCCGATCCCCGGTGACGATATCGTGGGCTTTATTACGCAGGGTCGCGGTATTTCCATTCACCGTGCCGATTGTGACCAGCTCAGCGAGCTGATCTCCCATGCGCCGGAACGTATTGTCGATGCGGTTTGGGGTGAAGATTACTCCAGCGGTTATTCACTGGTGGTGCGCGTTACCGCCAACGATCGCAGCGGCTTACTGCGCGATATCACCACCATTCTGGCGAATGAGAAGGTTAACGTGCTGGGCGTGTCCAGCCGCAGCGACACCAAAAAGCAGCTGGCAACCATTGATATGGATATCGAAATTTACAACCAGCAGGTGCTGGGCCGCGTGCTGGCGCGCCTCAATCAGGTGCCCGATATCATCGATGCGCGTCGTTTGAACTGATGTTGCCAGGCCGCCATAATTGGCGCGCCTACAGTGTTCGGTGCGCCGTAAGGTCGCCATTTTATGGCGACCTTTTCCATTTTTAACCCCAAAGGATTTCCCCATGACAGCCCTCAACCGCCTGCTCACCATCATGCAAACCCTGCGCGACCCGGAGCGCGGCTGCCCGTGGGATCGTCAGCAGACCTTCGCCTCCATCGCGCCTTACACGCTGGAAGAGACCTACGAAGTGATCGATGCGATTCAGCGCGAAGACTTTGACGATTTGCGTGGCGAACTCGGTGACCTGCTGTTCCAGGTGGTGTTTTACGCACAGATGGCCGATGAGCAGCAGCGTTTCAACTTCGATGACATCTGCAATGCGATTAGCGACAAGCTGGAGCGCCGTCATCCGCATATCTTTGGTGATGTGCAGGCCGACACCACGCAGGAAGTGCTGAAAAACTGGGAAGCCATCAAGCACAGCGAGCGTGCGGAAAAGTCACAGCACTCAGCGCTCGATGACATTCCTAAAGCCTTGCCTGCACTGATGCGTGCGCACAAAATCCAGAAGCGCTGCAGCACAGTGGGATTCGACTGGAATAACCTCGGCCCGGTGCTCGACAAAGTGCATGAAGAGATCGACGAAGTGATGCACGAAGCGCAGCAGGCGGTGGTCGACAACGACAAGCTGGAAGAAGAGATTGGCGATCTGCTGTTTGCCACCGTCAACCTTTCTCGCCATCTGGGCAGCAAAGCCGAAATCGCCTTACAAAAAGCCAACGACAAATTTGAGCGCCGCTTTCGCCAGGTAGAAACCATCATTAGCGAGCAGGGGCTGGCGATGACCGATGCCACCCTGGATCAAATGGAAGCCGCCTGGCAGCAGGTGAAAGTCAGTGAGAACAAAGACTCAGCGATTATTCCCTAAATAGCCGATTATTCCTGCATTGTGCATAATTTGTCCGCTTGAGCTTACTCGATTCAGCCAAGCGGCAACTTTGTGACGCACGTCAACATTTCAACCCCACCTATCCGCTATGTTATCGGCAACAATGCGTGGGGGATGGTGTGATTCATCAATTGTGGCTGAGGACGACTTCGGGTATACTATTTTCCCGTCTTGGTTATTCCACCGTCTTTAAACCTAAACTCTCAGGTTCAGCATGACAACGAATTATATTTTTGTGACCGGCGGGGTCGTATCCTCTCTGGGCAAAGGCATTGCCGCAGCCTCCCTCGCAGCCATTCTTGAAGCACGTGGTCTGAATGTGACCATCATGAAACTCGATCCGTACATCAACGTCGATCCGGGTACCATGAGCCCAACGCAGCACGGTGAAGTGTTTGTTACCGATGATGGGGCCGAAACCGATCTGGACTTGGGTCACTACGAGCGCTTCATCCGTACCAAAATGTCGCGCCGCAACAACTTTACGACCGGTCGTATCTACTCAGAAGTGCTGCGCAAAGAGCGTCGCGGTGACTATCTGGGTGCCACGATTCAGGTCATCCCACACATCACCAACGCCATCAAAGAACGCATTATTGAAGGCGGCGAAGGTCATGATGTGGTGCTGGTGGAAATCGGCGGTACCGTAGGTGATATCGAATCCCTGCCGTTCCTCGAAGCGATTCGCCAGATGGCCGTTGATGTGGGCCGCGAACACACCATGTATATGCACCTGACTTTGGTGCCGTATATGGCGGCTGCAGGCGAAGTGAAAACCAAGCCAACCCAGCATTCAGTGAAAGAGCTGTTGTCAATCGGTATCCAGCCTGATGTGCTGATCTGCCGTTCTGACCGTGCTGTGCCGGCAAACGAACGTGCGAAGATCGCTCTGTTCTGTAACGTGCCAGAAAAAGCGGTTATTTCCCTGAAAGATGTGGATTCCATCTACAAGATTCCTGGCATGTTGAAGTCACAGGGCCTGGATGACTATATCTGCAAGCGTTTCAATCTGAGCGCTCCGGAAGCGAACCTGGCCGAATGGGAACAGGTGATTTACGAAGAAGCCAATCCGGGCGGCGAAGTGACCATTGGTATGGTCGGCAAATATGTCGAACTGCCAGATGCGTACAAATCGGTGATTGAAGCACTGAAGCACGGTGGCCTGAAGAATCGTGTGACCGTGAATATCAAGCTGATCGACTCGCAGGATGTGGAATCACGCGGTGTCGAAATTCTGAAAGATCTGGATGCTATCCTGATCCCGGGTGGCTTCGGCTACCGTGGTGTGGAAGGCAAAATGCTCACCGCGCAGTATGCTCGTGAGAACAATATCCCTTACCTGGGCATCTGCCTCGGTATGCAGATTGCGCTGATGGAATTCGCGCGCAACGTGGCTGGGATGGCTGACGCCAACTCAACGGAATTTGTGCCAGACTGTAAGTATCCAGTGGTTGCATTGATCACTGAATGGCGTGATGAAGAAGGCAACGTTGAGCAGCGTACTGAGCAGAGCGATCTGGGCGGCACCATGCGTCTGGGTAGCCAGCAGTGCCAGCTGACGCCGGAAAGTAAGGTGCGCCAGCTGTACGGTTCTGACGTGATTACTGAACGTCACCGCCATCGTTATGAAGTGAACAATCTGCTGTTGAAGCCGATTGAAGCGGCGGGTCTGCATATTGCGGGCCGTTCCGGCGACGACCAGCTGGTGGAGATCATCGAACTCCCGAACCATCCGTGGTTTGTAGCTTGTCAGTTCCACCCGGAATTCACGTCGACCCCGCGTGATGGTCATCCGCTGTTCGCTGGCTTTGTCAAAGCCGCGCAGGAGCACCAGAAGCGGTTAGCGAAGTAAGAGTTTAACGAACAGCGCGCGAACTTTTCGCGCGTTGTTTGTCTTAGGATTGACTAACTTGTACTGAGGAAAATCGAATGTCCAAAATCGTAAAAGTCATCGGTCGCGAAATCATCGACTCCCGTGGCAACCCGACTGTAGAAGCAGAAGTGCATCTGGAAGGCGGTTTCGTTGGTCTGGCTGCAGCGCCATCAGGTGCTTCAACCGGTTCTCGCGAAGCACTGGAGCTGCGTGACGGTGACAAATCTCGTTTCCTGGGCAAAGGTGTAACCAAAGCGGTTGCAGCGGTTAACGGTCCTATCGCAGGCGCGGTAACCGGTAAAGATGCCAAAGACCAGGCGAACATCGATAAGATCATGATCGAGCTGGACGGTACTGAGAACAAATCCAACTTCGGCGCTAACGCCATTCTGGCGGTATCTCTGGCAGCAGCTAAAGCGGCTGCGGCTTCTAAAGGCCTGCCACTGTACGCGCACATCGCTGAACTGAACGGCACCCCAGGCAAATACTCTATGCCACTGCCAATGATGAACATCATCAACGGTGGTGAGCATGCCGACAACAACGTCGACATCCAGGAATTCATGATTCAGCCAGTTGGCGCGAAAAACGTGAAAGAAGCCATCCGTATGGGTTCTGAAGTTTTCCACAACCTGGCAAAAGTGCTGAAAGCCAAAGGCATGAGCACTGCGGTCGGTGACGAAGGTGGCTACGCGCCAAACCTGGGTTCTAACGCCGAAGCACTGGCTGTTATCGCTGAAGCGGTAAAAGCAGCAGGCTATGAGCTGGGCAAAGACATCACCCTGGCGATGGACTGTGCAGCATCTGAATTCTACAAAGACGGCAAATATGTGCTGGCTGGCGAAGGCAACAAAGCCTTCTCTTCTGAAGAGTTCACGCACTTCCTGGAAGACCTGACCAAACAGTACCCAATCGTTTCTATCGAAGACGGTCTGGATGAGTCTGACTGGGCGGGCTTCGCTTACCAGACCAAAGTACTGGGCGACAAAATTCAGCTGGTAGGTGACGACCTGTTCGTGACCAACACCAAGATCCTGAAAGAAGGTATCGATAAAGGCATCGCTAACTCCATCCTGATCAAATTCAACCAGATCGGTTCTCTGACCGAAACTCTGGCTGCAATCAAGATGGCGAAAGACGCAGGTTACACCGCGGTGATTTCACACCGTTCAGGTGAAACTGAAGATGCGACCATCGCTGACCTGGCGGTCGGTACTGCAGCAGGCCAGATCAAAACCGGTTCTATGAGCCGTTCTGACCGTATTGCTAAGTACAACCAGCTGATTCGTATCGAAGAAGCGCTGGGCGACAAAGCTCCGTTCAACGGTCTGAAAGAAGTTAAAGGCCAGTAATGGTCTGTTGATGTGGCCTGATGGGCCGCATCATCGCTGATAAAGCCCCGCCTCGTGCGGGGCTTTTGTTTTTTTGACACGAAGCAGCTGTGAACGCACGGCGAAAATCTGCCATAATCCCCGCCTCGAATTTTAGACGTGAGTGAAAAATGTTCTACCCGATTAACGAAATGTTCCAGACCCTGCAGGGTGAAGGTTTTTACACCGGTGTTCCGGCGCTGTTCATCCGCTTACAGGGATGTCCGGTGGGCTGTAGCTGGTGTGATACCAAACATACCTGGGAAAAGCTGGCCAATCGGGAGACCTCGCTGGGCGACATTCTGATAAAGACCGTAGAAAGTGACGCCTGGGGCAGTGCCGATGCGGCAATGCTGATCGAGACCATTCAACGTCAGGGCTGGACCGCGCGCCATGTGGTGATCACTGGCGGTGAACCGGCTATTTTCGATTTGCGTCCATTGACTGAGGCGCTGGAAGCGGCCGGTTTCGAGTGCCAGATTGAGACCAGCGGTACGCATGAAGTGCACTGTTCTGACGCCACCTGGGTGACGGTTTCACCGAAGGTGAATATGCGCGGCGGTTACGATGTGCTGCCGCAGGCGTTGCAGCGTGCGGATGAGATTAAACATCCGGTGGCGCGTGAGCGTGATGTCGAAGCGTTAGATGTGCTGCTGGCGGGTCTGCATGATGATAAGAAGCGCATCGTGGCGCTGCAACCGATCAGTCGTGGCGATGCGGCCACCAAACTGTGCATTGAGACCTGTATTGCGCGCAACTGGCGTCTTTCGATGCAGACGCATAAGTATTTGAATATTGCTTAATCCTGTAGCGGCGTGATTCATCACGCGTATTTTTGCAACATTACTGCTGCTAAATGCGCGATGAATCGCGCCGCTACGATACGTTTTACTGCTTCGCTTTATAGGCGTCGAAGGCCTGTTTGATCTCAGTTTTGGCTTTCGCCGCATCTTCAAAACCATTCAGTTCGACTTTCTTTCGGCCATCTGGCAACTGCTTATATACGCGGAAGAAGGCTTCCAGACGTTCCTGCTCCATTTTCGGCAGGTCTTTCATCTCTTTGATGTCATCGTAAGTCGGATCGATTTTGCTGGTCGGAACCGCAACAATCTTGTCATCGACTTCGCCGCCATCGATCATTTTCAGCACGCCAATCGGGCGCAGTTTGATCAGCGTACCCGGCTGCAGCGGTGCACGAGTATAGAAGATCACATCCAGCGGATCGCCATCACCGCCCAGTGATTGGGTCAGTGAGCCGTAGTTTGCCGGATAGGCAACCGGCATCGACTGGAAACGATCAGCCACGATAAAACCGGTTTTCGCGTCGGTTTCATATTTGATCATGCCGCCCGCCGGAATTTCAGTCACGGCATAGAACTCATCCGGTACTTTTTCAGGCTGCGGAAAATCCAGTACGTTTTGCGCCTGAACGGCGGCAGAGGCGGAAACCAGCAAAGCGATAACAGAAAGGCGTTTAACGAAGTTCATTGTTGATTCTCTTGATCTTTAATGAAGGAGACAACAACGTAGAGGGGGCGGATGACAGGGAGATGAAGTGAACGTAAAGAAGCGTATAGCTAAAAGTCAGGCTGCACAGCGGCAGCCCGTCAACAGTGATTAACCTTTATAAGTACAACCTGCGGTACAGGTCTCCTTGATCATCACTGCACTCAGTTCTGGCAGGATCGGTTTCATCTGATCCCAAATCCATTTTGCCAGCACTTCGCTGGTTGGATTTTCCAGACCTGGAATATCATTCAGATAGTGATGATCGAGACGATCATAAATCGGCATAAACGCCGCCTTCAGTTCGGCAAAATCCATGACCCAACCGGTATGCGCATCCACTTCACCGGTAATTTCTAATCGCACCAGGAACGAATGGCCATGCAGACGACCACATTTATGCCCTTCAGGCACATGCGGCAGGCGGTGAGCAGATTCGAACTGGAACTCTTTAAACAGCGTGGTAGACATAATGGCTCTCAGACTTAAAAACCGCCGAATTCTACCTGAATCACAGATTTTTCGCACCCGCTTACGATGAAAAGGGCATTTTGCGCAATCTAAAGACTGGAAAGGATAATTAACTATTTGAATAACCGCGCCTTTATTTACCACTTTTGCCGATTACAATTACCCGAAAAACCACTTAGTCATTTTGGTTATTAATTATGTCGAAGGCTTATTTAATCGTTAATATACAGCCCGGTAACCTACCCACTCTTCCGCCATTTATCGGTCCGGACTTCAGACACTGGAATTTTTAACGCGATGACGACTCAGGCACCAGGTTCAATGCTCCCGCTTAATCCGGAGCAACTCGCGCGCTTACAGGCAGCGACCACGGATTTTAACACCACGCAGATGGCCTGGCTTTCCGGCTACTTCTGGGGCATGGTCAATCAGACGCCGGGCGCCGTTGCTGCACCTGCACCGGTTCAGGCAGAAGTGCCAACCATCACGCTGATTTCCGCGTCACAAACCGGTAATGCTCGTCGCCTGGCAGAACAGTTGCGCGATGATCTGCTGGCCGCCAAATTAAGCGTTAATCTGGTCAACGCCGGTGACTACAAGTTTAAGCAGATCGGCCAGGAGAAATTGCTGGTCGTGGTCACTTCGACGCAAGGTGAAGGTGAGCCACCGGAAGAAGCCGTAGCGCTGCACAAATTCCTGCTGTCGAAGAAGGCGCCGAAATTTGCGACTGGCTCCGCGTTTGCGGTGTTTGGCCTTGGTGACACCTCATACGAATTCTTCAGCAAAGCCGGTAAAGACTTTGATGAGCGTCTGGCTGAACTGGGTGCAGAACGCCTGCTGGATCGTGTTGATGCCGATGTGGAATATAAAGAGCAAGCCACGGCCTGGCGTCAGCAGCTGACCGAGATCCTGAAAGCGCGCGTGCCGAGTGAATCCTCCGTGGTCGCAGCTGTGACAGCATCCGGCGTGGTGAACGACATCCACAGCAGCCCGTACACCAAAGAAGCACCCCTGACCGCCAGCTTTGCCGCTAATCAAAAAATTACCGGTCGCGATTCCGATAAAGACGTGCGCCATATCGAAATTGATTTAGGCGAGTCTGGCCTGCGTTACCAGCCGGGTGATGCGCTGGGCGTATGGTTTGAGAACGATGCCGAACTGGTGCAGGAGTTGTTGCAACTGGTATGGCTGAAAGGTGATGAGTCCGTTGAAGTGAACGGCGAAACCTTGCCGCTGGCTGAAGCACTGCAAAAACATTATGAGCTGACGGTGAATACCCCGCAGATCGTTGAGCAGTATGCGGCGCTGTCGCGCAATGATGCGTTGCTGGCGCTGTCGGGTGATAAGCCGAAATTACAGAGCTATGCGCAGAGCTTCCCGATTGTCGATATGGTGCGTCAGGCGCCGACCGAACTGAACGCCGAGCAGTTGACCGGCTTGCTGCGTCCACTGACGCCGCGCCTCTATTCCATCGCCTCGTCGCAAGCGGAAACGGATACCGAAGTACATATTACTGTCGGTGCGGTGCGTTATGAGATTGATGGTCGTCAGCGCGGCGGTGGTGCGTCAACCTGGCTGGCGGATCGCATCGAAGAAGACGGCGAGATCCGCGTATTCATCGAACACAACGACAACTTCCGCTTGCCAGCTAACCCGGAAACGCCGGTGATCATGGTCGGCCCAGGCACCGGTATCGCGCCGTTCCGCTCCTTTATGCAGCAGCGTGATAGTGATGGCGCAGGCGGCAAAAACTGGCTGTTCTTTGGTAACCCGCACTTCACCGATGATTTCCTCTATCAGGTGGAATGGCAGAAATACGTCAAAGACGGTTTGCTGACCAACATTGATTTAGCGTGGTCACGTGACCAGGCTGAGAAAATATACGTACAAGATAAAATCCGCGCCAAAGGGGCGGAAGTGTGGCGCTGGATTGAAGAGGGCGCCCACCTTTACGTCTGCGGCGACGCCAATCGCATGGCGAAAGACGTTGAGCAGGCATTACTGGATGTGGTGGTCGAACACGGCGGCATGGATCGTGAAACGGCTGACGAATTTTTAAGTGAGCTGCGCATTGAGCGCCGTTATCAGCGAGACGTTTACTAATGAGCGAAAAACATCCTGGACCGCTGGTCGTTGAAGGCAAGCTGGTCGACGCTGAGCGTCTGAAAAAACAGAGTAACTACCTGCGTGGCACCATCCTTGAGGATCTCGATGATGGCCTGACCGGCGGCTTCAGTGGCGATAATTTCCTGCTGATCCGTTTCCACGGCATGTACCAGCAGGACGACCGCGATATTCGTGCGGAGCGTGCGGCGCAGAAACTGGAACCGCGCCACGCGATGATGCTGCGTTGCCGTCTGCCGGGCGGGATTATCACGCCGACGCAATGGCTGGCGATTGATAAGTTCGCCACCGATAAAACCATTTACGGCAGCATCCGTCTGACCAACCGTCAGACCTTCCAGTTTCACGGCATTCTGAAGAAGAACGTGAAGCCGACGCACCAGATGCTGCATGAAGTGGGTCTTGACGCACTGGCGACCGCCAACGACGTGAACCGTAACGTGCTGTGCACCTCGAACCCAGTGGAATCGGAGTTGCATCAGGAAGCCTACGAGTGGGCGAAAAAGCTCTCTGAACACCTGCTGCCGCAAACCCGCGCTTACGCTGAAATCTGGTGGGATAAAGAGAAGGTTGCTACCACGGATAAAGAGCCGATCCTCGGTGAAACCTATCTGCCGCGTAAATTCAAAACCACCGTGGTGGTGCCGCCGCATAACGATGTCGATCTGCATGCCAACGATCTGAACTTCATCGCCATTGCGGAGAAGGGCAAACTGATTGGTTTCAACCTTCTGGTCGGTGGTGGCTTGTCTATCGATCACGGCAATAAAGCGACTTATGCGCGCACTGCGAGTGAGTTTGGCTTCCTGCCGGTAGAGAAGATCCTTGATGTGGCGGCTGCGGTAGTGACCACCCAGCGCGACTGGGGTAACCGTACCGACCGTAAGAACGCCAAAACCAAATACACGCTGGAGCGTGTTGGCGTCGAAACCTTTAAAGCGGAAGTAGAAAAGCGTGCTGGCCTGACGTTTGAACCGATTCGTCCTTATGCGTTCACGACCCGTGGCGATCGCGTGGGTTGGGTGAAAGGTATCGATAAAAAATGGCACCTGACGCTGTTTATCGAAAATGGTCGTCTGCTGGATTATCCGGGACGTCCGTTGAAGCGCGGCATCGCCGAAATCGCGAAAATCCATCAGGGTGATTTCCGTTTGACCGCCAACCAGAACCTGATCGTAGCCGGTGTGCCAGAGAAGCAAAAAGCGCAGATCGAAGCCATCGCCCGTGAACACGGTTTGATGGAAGCGGTCACGCCGCAGCGTGAAAACTCGATGGCCTGCGTGGCCTTCCCAACGTGCCCATTAGCGATGGCCGAAGCCGAGCGCTTCCTGCCTTCGTTTGTCACCAAGGTGGAAGAGATCATGCATAAGCATGGCGTCGGTGAAGAGCACATAGTGCTACGCGTTACCGGTTGCCCGAACGGCTGTGGCCGTGCTTTGCTGGCTGAGTTGGGTCTGGTGGGTAAAGCACCTGGCCGCTACAACTTACATATTGGCGGCAACCGCATGGGTACACGCATTCCGCGTATGTACCGCGAGAACATCAACGAAGGCGAAATTCTGGCCAGCATCGACGAATTAGTGGTGCGCTGGGCAACCGAGCGTCAGGCTGATGAAGGCTTCGGTGACTTCGTGATTCGCGCTGGCATCATCAAAGCCGTGGTGGATCCCGCCCGTGATTTTTGGGACTCGGAGGCAGTATGACGGTACTTGATCTCGCAGCACTGAATAGTGGCAGCAAAGTGGATCGCATCATGGCACTGGCCGAAAGCAACGTGCAGCTGGAGAAACTTTCCGCTGAGCAACGCGTGAGCTGGGCGCTGGAAAACATGCCAGGCGCGTTTGTGCTGTCCTCCAGCTTTGGTATTCAGGCGGCGGTTCTGCTGCATATGGTGACGCAGCAGAAACCGGATACGCCGGTGATCCTGACCGATACCGGCTATCTGTTCCCGGAAACTTATCGCTTTATTGACGAGCTGACCGAGAAGCTCAATCTCAATCTGAAAATCTTCCGTGCTGAGACCTCTCCAGCATGGCAGGAAGCGCGCTACGGCAAACTGTGGGAGCAGGGCGTCGAAGGGATTGAGCAGTACAACCAGATTAATAAAGTCGAACCGATGAACCGCGCGCTCGAAACGCTGGGTGCGCAGACCTGGTTCGCCGGTTTACGCCGCGACCAGTCTGGCAGCCGCGCCAGTTTGCCGGTGCTGGCGGTGCAGCGTGGTGTGTTCAAGATTCTGCCGATTATTGACTGGGATAACCGTCAGGTGCATCAGTATCTGAAACAACATGGCCTGAAGTATCACCCGCTGTGGGATGAGGGCTATTTGTCCGTGGGCGATACGCACACCACCAAAAAGTGGGAACCGGGCATGGCAGAAGAAGAGACACGCTTCTTTGGCCTGAAGCGCGAGTGTGGATTGCACGAAGGTTGATTGACCGGGTCGGCATTAATGCCGACCTTTCAGAGTCGTCGTAGGGAGCGCATTGATGCGCTCCTTTTTATTAAATCCCTTTTAACCCTTCAAACGCCTCCGCTGCACGCGTCACGTTCACTTTGGTCACGTCATAATGCGCCACCGCAACAAAGGGATCTTCCGCGAGGATCGTATCCAAACGGGCGCGATCCATATCCTTCACCAGCACCATACCGCCAGTGCGCGGATCTTTACGGCCTGCCGCAATAAAGTCACCGCTGTCAAAGTAACGATCCAGCCACTCAATGTGCGGCGCCAGCAGCGCATCGGCTTCTTCTGCCGGACGGAAATAGTTCAGATACACCACGTACATAGCAAATCCTTAAGTTGTTGGGTTAGCCAGCTCAGTGACCAGCGGCAGTAGGATCTTCACGCTGTCACGCGTGCGTTGTGTAATCCGGCCCGGAAGCCAGCGATCCAGATAATTGAGGTTATCGCGGTCCGTCTGGTGACGTACGTTGCCCTCCGGGAAGTGGCTGCTGTGCGCCCGCTGCTGCTGTCCGTCTTTATTACCCAGCGCCCAGTTGGCGGCGGTGACATCCAGCAGCGGCATACCGGCTTTATCAAACGGATTCACACCCGGATAGTCTCGTGCCGTCAGCGTGTGGCTGGCGGCAGAAATACCGAAGCGATGCGCCAGCTGCACGGCGCGTGCGCTGGTCTGCTTGCGGACAGCTGAAGGGGTATTGGCGCCACTGTTAAAGTAGAGGTGATCGCCGACGATCAGGCTGTTGAGATCGATCACCAATAGCGTGTTCTTTTTCTCCTGAGCACTCATGCGTGTCAGATAATCATCCATGCCGTGTAATCCGGCTTCACCAGCGCTGAGCGCGACAAAACGCACACCGTAGTGCAGCGGGGTTTTACTCAACTGTTGCGCCAGCTCGAGCATCACACCCAGGCCAGAAGCATTGTCATCGACGCCTTGCAAACGCAGGCCGCCGAGATTGTTATCGGCTTCGTGACGGCTAAGTGGTGTCCAGGTGTCGAGATGCGTGACGATGAGGATCTCTTGCGGCACCGCGCCAGCCCGCGCGGCAATGACCGAGGTGGCGGATACCTTGCGCGGGCGCGTCTCGCCTTTGCGCTCTAACCAGTTGTAACTGGTATTAAACTGGCGGGTATTACTCTTGTAACCCAGCTCGGTGAATTGCTGTTGCAGATAATCGGCCGTCAACAACTCTGCAGGACTGCCACTCATGCGGCCAGGGAAATAGGTGGCGATATGGCGCAGCTGCTGTTCGGCAAAATGCCCCGGCGCATAGGTTGCGGCTTGGGCAAAGAAAGGCAAACCGCCCGCGATCAGTGCAGCCAGCACGGTGCGGCGGAGGGTGGCAAACATAGTTAAGGTCCTTTTGTGACATCCCGTCAGGCTAAAAAAATTCTGGATTAGTATGAAACTGTGACCGCGATTGCACAATTTGAATTGCTCCGAAACACCAGCAATATCATCTGTTAAGCACAAATTGTTATCAGCAATCCTGGGGCGTTATTCCATTCGGTAACTACTAATGCCAATTCGTAATTTCATCTGCCAGAAGGTGGGAAAGTATAGTCGCGTTAACTTATTGTAAAACTAACAAGGTTAACGTGGATTATCTGCCTCTCTTTGCCGATCTCAAAAACCGTCCAGTGCTGGTTGTTGGCGGTGGTGAAATCGCGGCGCGTAAAATCGAACTGCTGCGTCGTGCCGGTGCGCGCGTGCGGGTAGCGGCGCGCGACCTTGGCCATGAGTTGCAGGCGCTGCTGGAAATTGATGCGATTGAGTGGATCGCGCACCGCTTTGAACCTGCACAGCTGGACGGCGTATTTCTGGTGATCGCCGCCACGGATGATAATGCGCTCAACGCACAGGTGTTTGATGCTGCTAACGCCCGCCACAAGCTGGTGAACGTGGTGGACGATCAGCCTAAGTGCAGCTTTATCTTTCCCTCGATTGTCGACCGCTCTCCTTTAGTGGTGGCGATCTCTTCCAGTGGCACCGCGCCAGTATTAGCGCGCTTGCTGCGTGAAAAGATTGAGGCGTTGTTGCCTGCCAACCTGGGTCAGATGGCCGAAGTGGCGGGGCAGTGGCGTGACAAGGTTAAACAGCGTTATCACAACATGTCGGAACGTCGTCGCTTTTGGGAGCGGGCGTTTAACGGTTTGTTTGCCAGCCAGATGTCAGCCGGTAACGTCAATGAAGCGCGCCGCACACTGGATCGCGAGTTAGAGAATGACAGCGACAATCAGGGTGAAATCACCCTGGTGGGCGCCGGTCCGGGTGACAGCGGTTTACTGACGCTGCGCGGCCTGCAGGTGATGCAGCTGGCAGATGTGGTGTTGTATGACCATCTGGTGAGCGATGAAGTGCTGGAGCTGATGCGCCGCGATGCTGACCGCATCTGCGTCGGCAAGCGTGCTGGAGCACACTCCGTATCCCAGGAAGAGACCAATGCGATGCTGGTCGAGCTGGCTCAGCAGGGTAAACGCGTGGTGCGTCTGAAAGGCGGCGATCCGTTCATCTTTGGTCGCGGCGGCGAAGAGCTGCAGGCGGCGAAAGCGGCGGGCATTCCTTTCCAGGTGGTGCCGGGCATTACTGCGGCAGCGGGAGCCACTGCTTATGCCGGGATTCCGTTAACTCATCGCGATCACGCGCAGAGCGTGCTGTTTGTCACCGGCCACTTACGCAGTGATAGCGAAGGCATTGACTGGCCGACGCTGGCGCGTGCGCGTCAGACCTTAGCGATTTATATGGGCACGCTGAAAGCGGCAGAAATCGCTGCGGGCCTTATCGAACATGGACGCGCAGCATCAACGCCGGTAGCCGTGATTGGCTGCGGCACGCGTCAGAATCAACAAGTGCTGACCGGTACCTTAGATCAGCTTGAGGCGCTGGCGGTTGCCGCGCCCACACCGGCCCTGATTGTGGTGGGTGAAGTGGTGAATTTGCACGGGCAATTAGCCTGGTTCCAACATTCGGCACAGCAGGGGGCTCGCGAGTCCGCCGTTGTCAATTTGGCTTGAGGAAAAATTATGGACCAAAATCGTCTTACTCATCTGCGCCAACTGGAGGCAGAGAGTATCCATATCATCCGCGAGGTGGCGGCCGAGTTCAGCAATCCGGTGATGATGTACTCCATCGGTAAAGACTCCTCGGTAATGCTGCATCTGGCGCGTAAAGCCTTTTATCCGGGCACGCTGCCATTTCCGCTGCTGCACGTTGATACCGGCTGGAAATTCCGTGAAATGTACGAGTTCCGCGATCGCACCGTGAAAAACATGGGTGCCGAGCTGCTGGTACACCGCAATCCGGAAGGCGTGGCGATGGGCATCAACCCGTTCGTCCACGGTAGTGCCAAACACACCGACATCATGAAAACCGAGGGCCTGAAGCAGGCGCTGAATAAGTACGGTTTTGATGCTGCCTTCGGTGGCGCGCGCCGTGACGAAGAGAAGTCGCGCGCCAAAGAGCGTATCTACTCGTTCCGCGATCGCTTTCATCGCTGGGATCCAAAAAATCAGCGCCCTGAGCTGTGGCACAACTACAACGGCCAGATCAACAAAGGCGAAAGCATCCGCGTGTTCCCGCTCTCCAACTGGACCGAGCTGGATATCTGGCAGTACATCTTCCTGCAAAACATCGAGATCGTTCCACTGTATCTCGCCGCGCCACGTCCGGTGCTGGAGCGTGATGGCATGCTGATGATGATCGATGACGACCGTATTGATCTGCAACCCGGTGAAGTGATCAAACAGCGCATGGTGCGTTTCCGTACCCTCGGCTGCTGGCCGCTGACCGGTGCGGTGGAATCCGAAGCGCAGACGCTGCCGGAAATTATTGAAGAGATGCTGGTCTCCACCACCAGTGAACGCCAGGGGCGCGTGATTGACCGCGACCAGGCCGGTTCGATGGAAATGAAGAAACGTCAGGGTTATTTCTAAGGAGACGCAGATGAATACCGTAATTGCACAACAGATTGCCGATCAGGGCGGCGTAGAAGCCTGGCTGACCGCGCAACAACACAAAAGCCTGCTGCGTTTCCTGACCTGCGGTAGCGTCGACGACGGCAAAAGTACGCTGATTGGTCGTCTGCTGCACGACACCCGTCAGATTTATGAAGACCAGCTCTCTTCATTGCACAACGACAGCAAGCGTCACGGCACTCAAGGCGAAAAACTCGATCTGGCGTTGCTGGTGGATGGTTTGCAGGCCGAACGTGAGCAGGGCATCACCATTGATGTGGCCTATCGTTATTTCTCCACCGAGAAGCGCAAATTTATCATCGCCGACACGCCGGGGCATGAGCAGTACACCCGTAACATGGCAACCGGCGCATCAACTTGCGATCTGGCGATTCTGCTGATCGATGCGCGTAAAGGCGTACTGGATCAGACCCGTCGTCACAGCTTTATCTCCACGCTGCTGGGCATCAAACACCTGGTGGTCGCCATCAACAAGATGGATCTGGTGGATTACAACCAGGAGACCTACGAGCAGATCAAACAGTCTTACCTCGATTTTGCCGGTCAGCTGCCGGAAGATCTGGATATCCGCTTTGTGCCGATGTCCGCGCTGGAAGGGGATAACGTCGCTACGCCAAGCGTGACTATGCCATGGTACAGCGGCCCAACGCTGCTCGATGTGCTGGAAACCGTGGAGCTGAAGCGTGTGGTGGATCATCAGCCAATGCGTTTCCCGGTGCAGTATGTGAACCGTCCGAACCTCGATTTCCGTGGCTATGCCGGTACCCTGGCCTCCGGCACGGTGCAGGTTGGACAGCGCGTGAAAGTGCTGCCTTCAGGCGTCGAGTCTTCGGTTTCACGCATTGTCACTTTCGATGGCGACCTGCAGGAGGCAGCAGCGGGTGAAGCGATTACGCTGGTGCTGAAAGATGAGATCGACATCAGCCGTGGCGATCTGCTGGTGGATGCGGCGGCAGAGTTGCAGGCGGTGCAGTCTGCCACTGTTGACGTGGTGTGGATGGCAGAACAGCCGCTGCAGCCGGGTCAGAGCTATGAAGTGAAGATCGCCGGTAAGAAAGCGCGTGGCCGCGTGGAGAAGATCATTCATCAGGTGGAGATCAACACGCTGGAGAAACGTGCGGTGGAAAGTCTGCCACTGAACGGCATCGGTTTGGTGGAAATCACCTTTGATGAGCCGATGGTGCTGGATGCCTATCAGCAGAACCCGGTGACCGGTGGCATGATCTTTATCGATCGTCTGAGCAATGTCACAGTCGGTGCGGGAATGATCAATCAGCCACTAAGTGAAGTGCGTGGGCAGGCTGGCCAGTTCAGTGAATTCGAACTGGAGTTGAATGCGCTGGTGCGTCGTCACTTCCCACACTGGAATGCACGCGATCTGCTGGGTGGCAAGTAATGGCGCAACACGACGAAAACGTGGTGTGGCACGATCATCCGGTTACCCGTGAAGAGCGTGAGCAGCAGCACGGCCATCAGGGCGTGGTGCTGTGGTTTACCGGGCTATCAGGCTCGGGTAAATCCACCGTGGCGGGCGCGCTGGAGCAGGCGCTACATCGCGCTGGCGTCAGCACCTATCTGCTGGATGGTGACAACGTGCGTCACGGCCTGTGCCGTGACCTTGGCTTCAGCGATGACCATCGCAAAGAGAACATTCGTCGCGTCGGCGAAGTGGCGAAACTGATGGTCGATGCCGGTTTAGTGGTATTGACTGCCTTTATCTCGCCGCATCGCGCGGAACGCCAGATGGTGCGTGACTTGCTCGGTGCCGGGCAGTTTATCGAAGTGTTTGTCGATACGCCGCTGGCCGTGTGTGAAGCGCGCGATCCCAAAGGGTTGTACAAAAAAGCCCGCGCCGGTGAGCTGCGTAATTTTACCGGTATCGACAGCGTTTATGAGGCGCCAGATGCGCCTGAAATCCATCTTGATGGCGAACAATTGGTTACAAAACTGAGTGCCCAATTGTTAGACCTCCTGCGTCACCGCGATATCATCAGATCCTGAACCGACAGCGGCAAATCTCTTTGGGTTTGCCGCGTTTTAGCGTCAACAGGATCTCTATGCAGAACGTTACCCCCATGCTGGCACGTAAAGATGAACGCACCCAGGATGAGCCTCGCTCATCGTTACCGGGCGGCGTGATTGGCTTTCTCTCGTACTGGTGCGCGCTGGCGATTCCGTTCATGCTCTACGGCTCCAACACGCTGTTCTTCTTCCTCTACACCTGGCCGTTCTTTCTCGCGCTGTTACCGGTTTCGGTGCTGATTGGCATCGTACTGAGCTTAATGATTCGCGGACGCCTGTTTTGGAGTGGGGTGATCACCGCCATTGTGGTGGTGTGCCTGTTCTGGCTGCTGTTCTCATTTCTCTCGGGTTGGTAATCCGATCCTGATGTGCAAACGCATCGGCAGGTTACAAAACTTTACCTGCCGTCCCGCTTTTAGCCTTGCCATTTTTTGTACAGACAATCGCCTGCTGCTGGCATTTTCGCTGTCACTGTGGAGTCCTGTGCGAAGTTATGGGATGATTGGGCCGTTTTTCAGGGGGCGGGGATGGGAAAATTGACGCTACTGTTGCTCGTGCTGCTGGGATGGCTTCAATATTCCTTGTGGCTGGGTAAGAACGGTATCCATGACTATACGCGCGTCAACGAAGACGTCGCGTCGCAACAGGCGAATAACGCCAAACTTAAAGCGCGTAACGATCAGCTGTTTGCCGAAATTGATGACCTCAATGGCGGTTCAGAGGCGATTGAGGAACGCGCACGCAATGAACTGGGCATGATTAAGCCCGGCGAGACTTTCTATCGCCTGGTGCCAGACCAGAACAAACGTAATGCGCAACAAGCTGCGCAGAATCAACAACGATAAACCATGAACAACCTCTCTTCCCATGCGGATGTGATTGCCGTGGTGCCAGCCGCAGGCGTCGGCAGCCGTATGCAGGCTGCCTGCCCAAAACAGTATCTGACCATCGGTCAATTTACCCTTCTTGAACACAGCGTCGCGCGTTTGCTGGCGCATCCTGCCGTTAAGCAAGTGATTGTGCCCATCAGTCCCGATGACGGCTGGTTTGATTCGCTGCCTCTGGCACAGGATGCACGCGTGCTGCGCGTGACGGGGGGCGACACGCGTGCCGAGTCGGTGCTGGCAGGATTACAGGCGATCAAGCATAGCGAGTGGGTGCTGGTGCACGATGCCGCACGCCCATGCTTGCACCCGGATGACCTGGCACGACTGCTGGCAGTGCGCGAGCACAGCAAAGTCGGGGCGATTCTGGCGGCGCCGGTGCGTGACACCATGAAGCGGGCCGAACCGGGTATAACCGCGATTGCCCACACTGTGGAGCGCGAAGACTTATGGCATGCACTGACGCCGCAGTTTTTCCCGCATCAATTACTCACGGCGTGCCTGACGCGCGCGCTTCATGAAGGCGCTACCATTACTGATGAAGCGTCGGCGCTGGAGTACTGTGGCTATCATCCCGAGTTGGTGAGCGGACGCAGCGACAATATTAAGGTAACGCGGCCAGAAGATCTGGCGCTGGCGGCCTTCTATCTAACCCAGATTCAGTTAAAGGAGAGCGCATGATGCGTATCGGTCACGGTTTTGACGTTCACGCTTTTGGCGGCGAAGGTCCGTTAGTGATTGGCGGGGTGCGTATTCCCTTCGAACACGGTTTTATTGCTCATTCGGATGGTGATGTGGCGCTGCATGCGCTGACGGACGCGCTGCTGGGCGCGGTGGCGATGGGCGATATCGGCAAGCTGTTCCCGGACACCGACCCGGCGTTTAAAGGGGCGGACAGCCGTGGCTTGCTGCGTGAAGCCTGGCGTCGCATCCAGCTGAAAGGCTATCGCATCGGTAACGTCGACGTGACCATCATCGCGCAGGCACCGAAAATGCTGCCGCATGTGCCGCAGATGCGTGTCAACATCGCCGAAGATCTCGGTTGCCATATGGATGATGTCAACGTGAAAGCCACCACCACAGAAAAGCTCGGCTTTACCGGTCGTGGCGAAGGCATCGCCTGTGAAGCGGTGGCGTTACTGGTAAAGGCCGATAACGCATGAGTGAGTTGCTTTACCTGCATGGCGTGCCAACTGCGACGGGCGTGATCAAAGCCAACCCGGAAGACTTCGTGGTGATCGAAGACCTCGGCTATCCCTATGATGGCGAAGGCGAACAGGTGCTGGTGCGCATTCGTAAAATCGGCTGCAACACGCGCTTTGTTGCTGAAGCCATCGCTAAATTCCTCGGCGTGCATCAGCGCGATATGAGCTATGCCGGTATGAAGGATCGCCATGCAGTGACCGAGCAGACGCTGTGTTTCCGCGTGCCGGGTAACGCAATGCCGAATCTGGCCGGTTTCCAGCTGGAAGGCGTGGAAATTCTGCAGGTAATCCGTCACAAGCGCAAATTGCGCACCGGCGCGCTGGCAGGGAATGCGTTCCGTTTGATCGTGCGTCAGATTTCGGATCGCGCCGAGGTAGAAGGGAGCTTGCAGCGCATCCAGCAAAACGGCGTGCCTAACTACTTTGGTGAACAACGCTTTGGCCGCGGCGGTAATAACCTGACGCAGGCAAAGCTGTGGGCTGAAGAGAAATTCCGCCCGCGCGATCGCAGCATGAAAGGTATTTTGCTGTCGGCTGCGCGCAGCCAACTGTTTAATCAGGTCACCAGTGCGCGTTTGCAGCGTGATGGCGTGTTGGATCAGGTACAAACGGGTGATGCACTGCAGTTGGCCGGTCGCGGCAGTTGGTTTGTGGCGCAGGCGGAAGAGCTGGCGGAATTGCAGCAGCGTGTGAATCATCATGAACTGCGCATCACCGCGCCGCTCGCCGGGCGAGGTGATCTGGGCCCTCAGGGTGACGCGCTGGCCTTTGAGCAGGCTAATCTGGCACCTGCTGCGGATTTGCTGGCGCTGCTGGAACGTGAGCGCGTTGATGCGGCACGCCGCGCCATGCTGGTGGTGCCAAAAGATCTGTGCTGGAACTGGTGGGATGACGTCACGCTGGAGATGCAGTTCTGGCTGCCAGCCGGGAGTTTCGCCACCAGCGTGGTGCGCGAACTGCTGAGTAACGGTGCCGCTGCGCCTATCAGCGATGAATAACCTCACTTTACCCGGCATCAACGCCGGGTAAATATCTGCTCCGGCTGCATAATGTTGCGGCAAACGCCGGAAGTTCCGTGATTTACGCCTACCACTTCCCGCGCCTCACCGCTAGAATGCAAACATCTTCGTCTCGCCAGATCTTCTTTATTCGGCACCCCAACAGCGGATGCCTGGCGAGTTGAGGGCCAGTTGAATGAACAAAGGTCAGGAACAGATGCGGATATTGCTCAGCAACGACGATGGAATTCATGCCCCCGGCATTCAGACGCTGGCTCGCGCACTGCGTGAGTTTGCGGAGGTGCAGGTTGTCGCGCCCGATCGCAATCGAAGTGGCGCATCAAATTCTCTGACGTTAGAAACCCCGCTGCGGACTTTTACCCATGAGAATGGTGACATCGCCGTACAAATGGGCACGCCAACGGATTGCGTGTTTCTTGGGGTTAACAAACTGATGCAACCGCGTCCGGATATTGTGGTTTCAGGCATCAACGCCGGCCCCAATTTGGGTGATGATGTGATCTACTCTGGCACCGTGGCTGCCGCGATGGAAGGGCGTCATCTTGGGCTGCCTGCGCTGGCGGTTTCACTCGATGGCCATCAGCACTATGCCACCGCTGCGGCGGTGACCTGCACGCTGTTACGTGCTTTGTCCCGCGCACCACTGCGCACCGGGCGTATCCTGAACATCAATGTGCCTGATCTACCGCTAGCGGAAATCAAAGGTTTCCGTGTGACGCGTTGTGGCAGCCGCCATCCGGCCGATCAGGTGATTTGCACGGAAGATCCGCGCGGCCATACTCTGTACTGGATTGGCCCGCCGGGGGACAAACTGGATGCGGGCCCCGATACTGATTTCGCTGCGGTAGATGCAGGTTACGTATCGCTGACAGCATTGCATGTCGATCTCACTGCGCATGCGGCGCAGGAAGTATTAAGCGACTGGTTGATCGAGGCTGAGGTAAATCTCGCATGGTGAACCGGCGCATCGAAACGCTGTTAGAGCAACTGCGTGCGCAGGGTATTCAGGATGAGCACCTGTTAAAAGCCATCGCTGATGTCCCGCGTGAACGCTTTATCGATGAGGCGTTTGAGCATAAAGCCTGGGAAAACGTTGCGCTGCCGATTGGTAGTGGGCAGACGATTTCACAGCCCTACATGGTGGCGCGGATGACCGCGTTACTTGAACTGAACCCGGAATCGCGCGTGCTGGAAATCGGCACCGGTTCGGGCTATCAGACCGCTATTCTGGCCCATCTGGTCAATCACGTTTATTCCGTGGAACGCATTAAAGGGTTGCAATGGCAGGCTAAGCGCCGCCTGAAACAACTCGACCTGCACAATATTTCGACTCGTCATGGCGACGGCTGGCAAGGCTGGGCGGCACGTGGCCCGTTTGATGCCATCATTGTCACCGCTGCACCCCCTGAAATTCCGACTGCGCTGATAGCGCAATTAGGTGAGGGTGGCAAAATGGTGCTGCCAGTAGGCGAAGATCAGCAGGTTTTAAAGCGTTTACGTCGTCAGGGTGGTGAATTAATTGAAGAAATCATCGAACCCGTCCGCTTTGTACCGTTAGTTCAGGGCGATCTGGCCTGAGCCATTGCTACGTAAATCTTCACAACTGTTACATGGCATGGCGCAGTTGATATTGTTACTATCCTTGTTAATCAATGTGAAAGACCGTATTCCGCCTGTTGCGCAGTGAATAATGCGGTCACAACCACGACACAGTTACATCCAGGATTGCCATAACGGGGGATCAATGAGCACGGGAAGCACAGTATTTCAATTACGCCGTTTGGCGGCACTTTCACTGGTAGGTTTTTGGCTGGCGGGTTGTAGCTCAGGCGACAACACGCAGGCTCCGATTAGCCAGATTGGCGGCGGCGGGGACAGCGGTATGGCGTCCTCTGGCGGCGGCATGATGTCCACTCCCAGCAGCGGTGGCATGCTCTCATCGCAGAACAGCACCGTGCCAGCTATGCCACACGGCGGAATGTTAAGCGGTGGTACACCATCGGCGGCACCCTCGGGTGGAATGGTTAGTGGCAATAATAATGTGGTTACCGAAAATGGTCGCATCGTGTACAACCGCAATTATGGGAATATTCCGAAAGGCAGTTATGGTGGTGAGACCTATACCGTCAAACGCGGCGATACCCTGTTCTATATTGCCTGGATCACCGGCAACGACTTCCGCGATCTGGCGCAACGCAATAACGTGCAGGCCCCGTATGGCCTGGAAGCCGGGCAAGTCCTGCAGGTTGGCAACGGTAATGGCCAGACCATCACCGGTGGTAATGCGATAACCGCAGCGGATGCGACGCAGGGCGGCGTGCCGGTAGCGGCTAACCAGACGCAAATAAAATCAGCCCCTGTTGCACAGCAACCTGTTATTACGTATTCTGATGATTCGGGTTCGACAGGCGGTAAAATGCTGCCGTCGAAAGGGGCAAATAATGTGGCAACGACCACAGCTCCGGTTACCGCACCGCCTACAGTCAGCAGCACGACCAATAGCACAACCCCAGTGGGAAGCTGGCGTTGGCCGACTGATGGGAAGATCATCGATAACTTCTCCGCTGCGGAAGGCGGAAATAAAGGGGTCGATATCGCCGGTTCGCGTGGACAACCTGTTGTCGCCACTGCTTCGGGAAGGGTGGTATACGCAGGCAACGCGCTCCGTGGGTACGGTAATTTAATCATCATCAAACATAACGATGATTACCTGAGTGCTTACGCCCATAACGATTCCATGCTGGTCCGGGAACAACAGGAAGTTAAGGCGGGGCAAAAAATCGCTACCATGGGTAGCACCGGAACCAGTTCGGTAAGATTACATTTTGAAATTCGTTACAAGGGGAAATCCGTAAACCCGTTGCGTTATTTACCGCAGCGATAATCCGGCAGAACCTTGGTGTTCTGCCCTTGGATCACGGGTAGGAGCCGCTTATGAACCAGAATACGCTGAAAGTTAACGAGTTACATGAAGATGCGGAATTCGAGGAGAACGGAGCTGAGGTTTTTGATGAGAAGGCTCTCGTTGAGAACGAACCTGGTGATAGCGAAGTAGCTGAAGAAGAGCTGTTGTCACAGGGTGCGACGCAACGCGTTTTGGATGCGACGCAGCTTTACCTCGGAGAGATTGGTTACTCTCCACTGTTAACGGCGGAAGAAGAAGTGTTCTTTGCCCGTCGTGCACTACGAGGTGACATTCCTTCTCGCCGCCGCATGATAGAAAGTAATTTACGCCTGGTGGTGAAAATTGCCCGTCGTTATAGCAATCGTGGTCTGGCGCTGCTGGACCTGATTGAAGAGGGTAATCTCGGCCTGATTCGTGCCGTAGAGAAGTTTGACCCAGAACGTGGGTTCCGCTTCTCAACGTACGCCACCTGGTGGATTCGTCAGACTATTGAACGGGCGATCATGAATCAAACCCGTACCATTCGTTTGCCGATCCACATCGTTAAAGAGTTGAATGTTTATCTGCGTACCGCGCGTGAACTTTCGCACAAGCTTGATCATGAGCCGAGTGCAGAAGAGATTGCCGAGCAGTTAGATAAGCCGGTTGATGACGTAAGCCGTATGCTGCGTCTCAATGAGCGTATTACCTCGGTTGACACACCGCTGGGTGGAGATTCCGAAAAAGCGCTGCTGGATATCCTGGCTGATGAAAAAGATAACGGCCCGGAAGACACCACGCAGGACGATGATATGAAACAAAGCATCGTTAAGTGGTTGTTTGAATTGAATGCCAAGCAGCGTGAAGTGCTGGCGCGTCGTTTCGGCCTGTTAGGCTATGAAGCGGCAACGCTGGAAGATGTGGGCCGTGAGATCGGGTTGACCCGTGAACGTGTCCGTCAGATTCAGGTTGAAGGTCTGCGTCGTCTGCGTGAAATCCTGCAGACTCAGGGCCTCAACATCGAAGCACTGTTTCGCGAATAAGCCGTAACCGGCAACAAGAACGGTGACCCTTGGGTCACCGTTTTTTTATGTCAGAAATCTGCCAGTGCCTATCACTGGAATCTGGCAGTACCTGGCAAAGGATGGCGGCGCGTCAGCACCGCCATTCCGTATGATTACACCAGTGTTTTAAGACGGTAAATCCACTCCAGCGCCTGTTTTGGAGTGAGGCTATCAGGATCCAGTGCTTCCAACGCATCTACAGCTGGCGATGTTTCTGCTACCAGCAGCTGCATTTGCGATCCTTCTACAGTAGATGCCGCCGAACTGCCGGAAAGCGCTTCCAGCTCCTTCAACTTGTTGCGCGCACGTTTGATCACATCTTTCGGTACACCCGCTAACGCGGCAACCGCCAGACCATAGCTTTTGCTGGCTGCGCCATCCTGCACGCTGTGCATGAATGCAATGGTATCGCCATGCTCCACAGCATCGAGATGCACATTCACCACGCCTTCCATTTTTTCCGGCAGGGTCGTGAGTTCAAAGTAGTGGGTGGCGAACAGCGTCATTGCTTTGATGCGATTCGCCAGGCTTTCCGCACAGGCCCACGCCAGCGACAGCCCATCATAGGTCGATGTGCCGCGACCGATTTCATCCATTAACACCAGGCTGTTCTCCGTGGCGTTGTGCAGGATATTGGCCGTTTCGGTCATTTCAACCATAAAGGTTGAGCGCCCTGAAGCCAGATCATCAGCCGCACCGACACGAGTGAATATGCGATCGATAGGACCAATCACGGTTTCTTCGGCTGGCACATAGCTGCCAATCCACGCCATCAGCGCAATCAACGCAGTCTGACGCATGTAGGTACTTTTACCGCCCATATTCGGACCGGTGATGATCAACATGCGGCGCTGATTTGACAGCGATAGCGGGTTAGCAATAAACGGTTCTTTCAGAACCTGCTCCACGACAGGGTGGCGACCCGCAGTGATGCGGATACCGGCTTTTTCCTGCAGTACCGGGCGGCAGTAATTCAGTGTCCAGGCGCGTTCTGCCAGGTTAGCCAACACATCCAGTTCAGCCAGCGCCGCGGCACTGATCTGCAGTGCTTCAAGATGTGGCAGCAACTGATCGAGTAACGCCTCGTACAGGCCTTTTTCCAGCGCCAGCGCTTTGCCTTTTGAGGTCAGTACTTTGTCTTCATACTCTTTCAATTCAGGGATAATGTAACGCTCAGCATTTTTCAGCGTCTGGCGGCGGACATAATGAATCGGCACCTGATGGCTTTGGCCGCGGCTAACCTGAATGTAGTAACCATGAATCGCGTTAAAACCAACTTTTAAGGTATCCAGACCTAACTTCTCTCGCTCACGAATTTCGAGGCGGTCGAGATAATCAGTCGCACCGTCAGCCAGCGCACGCCATTCATCTAATTCGGCGTTATAGCCAGGCGCAATCACACCGCCGTCACGCACCAGTACGGGAGGGGATTCAATGACAGCTTGTTCCAGCAGCTCGCGCAGTTCAGAAAACTCACCCATCTGCGAACGTAAATTGACCAGTTGAGTTGCCTCAACACCTTCGAGCTGCTGGTTCAACTCCGGCAGTTGCTGGAAGGCATGTCGCATGCGAGCCAAATCACGCGGGCGCGCGGTACGCAGTGCCAGACGCGCCAGGATGCGTTCCAAATCGCCCACCTGGCGCAGCACCGGCTGCAATGCTTCACTCAGAGATTGCAGTTCAGCAATCGATTCCTGGCGCCGACCAATGGTGGTGACATCGCGCAGCGGCATATGCAGCCAGCGCTTCAGCATACGGCTGCCCATCGGGGTGACGGTTTTATCCAGCACCGCAGCCAGGGTATTGTCGAGACCTCCTGCCAGGTTCTGCGTGATTTCCAGGTTGCGACGGGTGGCCGCATCCATGATGACGCTGTCTTGCTGGCGCTCCATACTTAATGAGCGGATGTGTGGCAGGGAGGTGCGTTGGGTGTCCTTAACATATTGAAGCAGGCAACCTGCGGCGCGCAGTGCCAGATGTGCCTGTTCAACACCAAAGCCGCTGAGATCACGCGTGCCAAATTGCAGGTTTAATTGCTGGCGTGCGGTGTCGATTTCATATTCCCACAGCGGACGACGGCGCAGACCACAACGCTGATCGATCAGCGCCATCGCCTGGAAATCTTCGGGATAGAGCAGTTCGGCAGGGTTAGTGCGCTGCAGCTCTGCCGCCATGGTCTCCTGGTCGGCAGGTTCGCTCAGGCGAAAACGACCCGAGCTGATATCGAGAGTGGCATAACCAAATCCGCGCGGGCTCTGGAAGATTGCCGCCAGCAAATTGTCCTGACGTTCCTGCAACAGCGCTTCATCACTGATGGTGCCGGGGGTCACAATGCGGACTACTTTACGCTCAACCGGTCCTTTGCTCAGAGCCGGATCGCCAATCTGTTCACAGATCGCCACGGATTCCCCGAGCTGGACCAGTTTCGCCAGATAACCTTCAACAGCATGATAAGGCACGCCCGCCATCGGGATGGGTTCACCCGCTGAAGCGCCGCGTTTTGTGAGTGAAATCTCCAGCAGTTGCGATGCTCGCCTGGCGTCGTCGTAAAACAGCTCGTAAAAATCGCCCATGCGATAAAACAGCAGGATTTCGGGATGGTCAGCCTTCAGGCGCAGGTATTGCTGCATCATTGGCGTATGGGTGGAAAAGTCCTTGTCTACAGACTCTTTCATATTGAATTTACTCATATTTATGGTTTTAGAAGTACTCAAGTGGCCCCATGTGAAACCTTATTAAACCCATCTAAATCCGAAAATTTGTATGCCAGATGTATTCTAGATACTATCTAGAATACAGCATGTCACTTTGGTATACATGAGGCGAAAATCGTGAAGATGATTCTGAGTCAATCCATAGTAATCAACAAGTTGTCTATAGAGACAAAACCCGAGTTTGATTCACATGGACGAATTATGTATGTGCCTAATGTATCTGGTAAGCCGTATCTTATCACTGACAGCCACCGTGATTCACCCGTTGGCTTTGGTGTTAAGATCAGTGCTACAAAAAAGACTTACATCATTCAAAGAAGGGTTTCAGGCGGAGGAAGGAATCCCTCAGAAGGAAAATCGCCTTCGCAGGTCATCAGAGCAACGATAGGCAATGTATCGGATTTCGCTTCGATTGATCAGGCTCGTGAGGTTGCAAGAACCTATGCCCAATCAATGAAATCTACGAAAAGAAATCCAAATGCCGTTAAGCGAGAGGCTGATATCGCTGAACTGACCCTAAGTGAAATTTTTGCCCAATACCGACAGCATCTTCTTGGACGAAGCAAACCCGCTAAACCAAATTCGATTCGGGTGCTGGACAAAGCTGAGCACAAGCTCAACGAATGGGAAAGGTATAGAGTTCGTGACCTCTCTGGAAACATCATTCTCAAAAAGTTCGATGAGATAGCCTCAAAGACTAGAACGACGGCCGAACACACTTTCCGTTGGGCAAATGTGGCAGTTCAACATGCTATAGACATAGAGGCAATGAATGCTCAGAGTCAGCAACGACTGCCTGTTCTCACTTATAACCCATTCTCTGTGCTCAAGGTGCAAAAGAAATACCGCAGTCGCTCTGAACTAGAAGAAAGCTATCAGTCAAAAGGTGTGAGAAATCCGCTTTCCACAAAAGATACATTGGGTAAGTTTCTCGATGCACTACACAACAAAAGAAGCTTTAACCGCCTTGGTTGCGATTATCTCCTTTTAACGGTGTTGCTGGGGGCGAGAAAGGAAGAGACGGCTTCTCTCTGCTGGAGAGAAGAGCTATCCGTAGAGGAAGCAAAGTCTACGAGCTATGTCGATTTGGCTAAAAGGAAAATCTTCTTGTTTGATACTAAAAACAGGACTAACCATGAGCTTCCGATCTGTGATGCTGCTAAATGCTTGTTAGAGGACAGAAGGGATATCGTTTTTGGTAAGGAAGTAAAGGCGAGTCGCAGGAAATGGGTCTTTCCAGCAAGATCTCCCCGGAGCCAAGCTGGTCATTACAGTGATAGTAAAAGCCTCAGGGAGTATCTTTGTGCTGAAGCAGGGATCGTAAAGCTTGGAACTCATGACCTAAGAAGGACTTTTGGTCGTATAGCAGAAGAGCTTGCTTCATATGCGGTAGTAAAAAAGCTTTTGAACCACCGCAATACAACCGATCCAACAGAAAGGTATGCGGAGCCTGACAATAATCGTGTATATGAAGCTCTTCAGAAGATTGAGTTGCATATACTGATGACTGCACCTGAATTATATAATAGTTTATTGGCATCAGCTAAATACCCTCCAATACTTGAAAATGCCGGGAAGGATGCATGAGCACTATCGAAACTTTGAGAGCGATGTCTGAAGTGTGGAGTTTGTTTAGCGACATGCCGGACGATGCCACTATCGGAGTGGATTTAGCGGCACTTTACTTAGGAGTTAGTGTTAAAACACTTGCTCGTTATCGTCAGAATGGTGATGGTCCGCCTTATGTTCAGTATCAAACCTCAGATAGCAAAGCCCGAAATCAACGAGTAAATTATCTGCTTGGTGATCTAAGGAGTTGGCGAAATGGTCATAGAGTGAATAGCACGATGCAGGCCGCTCAGGTTAGGGGATTGGTATTCTCAACCCTTTCCGATTTTACTTGCCCGCAACCATTTTGGACCATAAGTAACGGGAGGGTTATTGTCGGTCATGCTCTCAGGGTTACAGATAAGTATTTTAAAATTTACATGAAAGATAGTGATTATGTTTTGATATGGCTTTCAATTGAAGAAGCTCTACTCAAGGATTGGGTATGGAAAGATGAAAGAGAAATTTGGCATTTAACATTTATTGAATTATTAAAGCGAATGATATTGAATTCTATTACGATGCAAGAAAAGCACGAAATAAATAAAGTTCTGAAAGATTCTTAGGAACTCCAAAAGAATCTCAAGGGTTAATCTTTCTTACATAATTTTAGCTCTAAAGGGTGACACTCGGAATTTTTTTCTGAAATAATTTAGTAAACTACTTGTAGTATTTCAAAAATTTTAAAATGGGAAACTTTGCAATGAGTAAAGAGTTTAAAGCATTTAGCAATATTCGGACTTTAAGCACACAATTACGTGAAACCTCTCTGTAAATTCTCGAAGAATTCTTGAAAAACTGACATCAATCGTTGAAGAAAAACGTCACGAAGAAGAGTCAGACATGAAAGAAAGAAAAGAAAGAAAAGAGAGGAAAGTAAAGCTTGACGCCATCCGTGAGAAACTCCTTGCAGATGGAATCGATCCACAGGAATTACTCGGTAATTATGGTTCAAGCTCAGCTTCAAAAAAACAAAAATCGAGCCGCAATCCTCGACCTGCAAAGTATAAATATACCGACGAAAATGGCAATGAAAAAGCTGGACAGGGCAGGGGCGTACACCTAAAGCAATAGCTTCTGCTATTGATAAAGGTAAGACGCTTGAAGATTTTGTTATGTAATTTTTTTTATAAAAAGCCAATTCTCAATGAAAATGTGAATTGGCTTCATTAAAACTGATATAATTAAATATTATTTCATTAAGTGTTCCTGTTATAATTTTCCCACCAAAACAGATTAACAAAACATTTAATATTTCTTTTGATAAGATATTACTGGCGAGAGATAACAATGAAGAAGATGCAGGAGTATTATGGATTTTGATTTGTGAAGCTTCTTTGAGCATAATTTCGCCACAACGAACAGAGTGAGACCAGGCTATACCGTCATCATCTAAGCTTGCATCAAACATTAAATATATATATCTCCATTTAAACTGATGATGTATAACAATATTTTCTGGTATATCATGAAGGATCTCTTTTAAAATGCTGGCATAGGGTTTCCTTTTTTTATCCAGTTTCCATCGGCTCAGTAAGGTAGAGATGTCTTCATCTCCATAAGATTTCAAGAGGGAATTTATTTCGAGATTGTATTGAGCATTATATTCTAAAAATTCATTTTCTTTACACATTTAATTTCCTTCAAAATATCACATGAAGTAATTCAAATACCATAATTAAAATAGAAGTCAATTTTCATTGCGGAAAAATGATTTTATAATAGAAAAGAATGATTTTTTTTGTATTTTGTAGTTGTATGGGTAATTTCTTAAATCTTTTATTACAGCTACTTTCTTGTTGGCACTACGAAGTTCCTTGGTTGTTTCTTTAATAAAATCAATGACATCGATCACCTTGATGTTACCAGAAAAATTCTTATCCCATGATTTGTTATTAGTTAGGTCACTACTTTTCATAGGGAGAGAATACCCAGAAAGTTTATCGTTCTCAAAGTAATTAAATTTTATGCCAAAACCTTCGTAGAATTTATTTCTTCTAACTTTGTTTTCAATAGTTGCATCACCATATCCTAATACAATTTTTTCTATATCAGCATTAGGCCATTGTGAGGCCCATGTAACTATTTCATTCATTACCCATGTGCCAATTTTGTAACCTCTGCAATCTTGATGAGGTATAAAGACATGACCGTTGGTTAAACTTATTTTTTCTTTCTCCACAAAAGGTGAAACTGGAAGGTAATGAGCTGAAAAAGAAAATTCATGAAAGCTGGGTGGACTTAAGTCGATTAGATTAATAGTTATTACTTCTTTGTGAAAAATATTATTTCCTAAGAATTCCCTATCTATAAAAAATTCCACAAAAACAAATTTATGTATTTCAGGACTGTTGTGTTTATGTACTTTTAACACTAATTTTTTGTTATTTACTTGGCCAGTTATGATGTTAAACAAATTATTTGAAGAGTGACTATTCATATCTTACGAGCCTTTATTGATTGTTTTCTAAATTTATAATGTTGAGTATTTCTGATGTAATTTGTAAAATTTTGACCGTGCTGAAATTGAAATGGATTGTTTTTTAGGATCTTGAAAATTTAAGATTACTCAAATGATGACTTCATTTTAAAGTGAAATATAATTTACCCTGAATGACGTTGCAAGTAAAATGTAACATTATTATTTTTATTCCTAATATAGTAAGTATGAGGTTAATAAAAAAGTGGTGGAGTTTATCTGTAGGTGTAGAATATGAAAATCACATGTAAAAGCAATGAATTTTATAAAGGAATCAGTAATGAAAGAGGCATGGGTATCATCTTGTACATCAACCATACAAAATTTTGTTGAACGCTCTACAAGGTTACAGCCAGATAAATTAGACTTAAATTTGCAAGAACAAATAGATTTTGACTACCAAATTAACTTAAGTCTGGATTTTCGTGTTGAATTAGTAAAGCACACACAGGCAGGGAGCATTAGGTCCTCAGACTCTACTCTGGTTTTCCGTGATGCCTTGAGATACAAAGAAGCATTAAAAGCAGAAACCAGTGCTGTTCTGTCCCGAGAGGAAACCTTAAGAGAAGCCCATGCAATCGTTCTTTCAAGGCATTATGGGGAGCTTAGAAAGGAAACAGTCATCTATTCGCATCCTCGATGTCTCTGCCTTACAGAGAACTGTACGAATTGTAGAGGACGGGGACAGGTAAACTGCTCATCTTGTGGTGGTTCAGGAAAAACGAGCTGTTCAGGTTGCGGTGGCAGCGGGCAGGTTTTGGAGCAAAAAACAGTATATGACCATTACTCCAAGCAACACCGCACCGAAAGTCATTACCGTGGTTGCTATTCTTGCAGTTCAAGTGGCAAAGTCAGATGTAGCCCTTGCTCAGGTACAGGGGATCAGCAGTGCTCGCCTTGTAGAGGAACGGGGCAGATCACTCACATAACAAAACTAAACAGTGTAGCTATACCAGACTATCAACTAATCTATTTCAGAGAGGATGTTCAGCAATTCATCAGAGATGGCCTCTATAAAGCTGGGATACCTAACCTACAGAAGTTCGGCAATGTAGTTACCGCAGACTCTAAAGTTGATATCACCAGAAATAAAGTCAACTTCTTATATGATGCAGATGTTCCATTTGCACGGTTCAGTAGTCCACTTCCGCAGGCTCAAATTCCTGATTCGATAATTCATTGGATCGTTTATGGAGTAAGGCCTCAAATTCTTGATTCTGGACATGTTATTGAGCTGATGCTCAAAAATGATTTAGACAATCTTGTTTATGCAGCTACCCCTAAGAAATTACTTAATCCGTTAATTGGCATATTCAGCCGTAAGACGGTGAAAACATTCATGGAATCTGAAGCTCATCAGGATATGCTTCATGCTAATAGTACAGGTAAATCAGGACATATGCTTAGGGAAGCACTGAACAGAGCATTTTCTACAGATTATCTGAATGAAGCACTCACCAGCCTAAAATCAATTATATTAGCCTTCCAGAACTGGTCAGTTATAAAATGGATATTTTTTTCTTCAATAATCACTTACATTATAATGCCATTATATACAGCATATAATAATATGTGGACCATTTATAATGCTTCACAGCATGTTTACCTTACGCCTTATACTCTTTTAGATAATCAGCAGAATCTACAATACTCATTAAAGGTAATCGCTAACTCATGTGGTTGGTTTATATTAATTGTTGGTCTTATCCTTCCTTTTGTAGGATATTTGTGGCGAAGAGTGTGGCTGCAATGGCGATTGGGTAAACAACTACAATTATGGTCAACACATGAAAAAATCCTAAGAAGTAGATGGCTAGTGAGCTTATTAGTTACAATAATCTTCTCTACAGCATTGTTGCTATTTTTTCCTATTTGGATAACTCAGAGTGGTGACCTTTTTGGACAATATCCAATTGAAAAAATACTGAACTTAGGTATAAGTTTGGTTAAATAACTTTAAATAGACCTCCGTGGTAGTTATGAGACCGCTGGAGGTTTTTTATTGTTAGATAAGACATGGTTAATTTAATGGCTAAAATATCATGGCTTTTTATTCAAAGGGAACGAGTCGCGATAAATATAAATTAAGTTGAGCGAATTTAAGATTTGACTAAATCTAAAGACTCAATCAGTAACATACCAAATTGACAAGATCATAAAATCTGATAGTTAAATAAGAGTGCGGTTAATTTTATGCTTATTACAGTATTGTTAATTATATCGAGGTGGCTATGAAAAAGAGTATATTTGATATTAGAACGGAAGAAGAATACTTAAATTATAAAAATGAAATAGACATAAATGAACTTGATGGTAATGGTTCAAATGCATTATTTTATTCTGATTATGGAAAAGACTATGATAAAAGTGAATGGATGATAAAAAACGGTATAAATCTCCATATCTTAAATAAATCAAAGCAAAATGCTCTTTTTTATTGTAACCATGAAAAAGCTAAGTTGCTAATTGAACATGGTATTAATGTAAATCAAGTAGATGTTAATGGTGAATCTGCTTTGTTTAAAGCAGTAGCTTTATCCGATATAAATATATGCCAACTATTAATTGATAGTAAAATTGATATTCATCAAATAAACTATCAAGGTGAGAATGCTGTCTACTATGCATCTCTTAAAGCATTAAGGTTGCTTTTAAAGTATGGAGTCGATATCAACCAATTAGATAAGCATGGAAACAATGCTTTAATAAGCCTCGACCCAGGTCTTTACGACTACTTAAAGATAGCAAAATGCTTGATAAAGTCGGGTATTAGTTTTGAAATATTTGAGAGGGATCCCTCAAAGCTAAATATGATAGACTCCCTTGCGGTAAGAAATCTTGTAGTCAAATGCGTTTCAAAAAAAGAAAACCAACACATTAATAAAATAATCAAGAAGAAAGCTTCTTCATGTGTAGGTGTTAAAAAAAGAAAAAGGTTATGAATATATTCATGCTTGCCCTCTAAACATATCGGCAATCTTTAACAGTGAGCTAGTTATAATTTTTAAACTTAATACATGTGTCAAATTCATTGGCACGACATTTCAATGTTTAAAAAATATAAAACTATCAAAAGTTATCATAGTTATCTTTCCTCTTAAATATTAAAGATACCATAAAATAATTTAGATATATATTTGACAAATGAATTTTATATGATTATGAAAATATAAGAGGTTAAAGTATTTTATCTCTCGATGTAGTAAAAGCGCAACTTTTAAAGGTAAATTACATAGTAAACTTGCGAAATATTTTACAGTTTTATTAAGAAAGATAGATGGGCTAAGGGATAGAATTAAAAATTAGTAGTATAAGGTAAATAGAATAATCCTTCTATCTACCTTATATATAAATGCAATATTAAATTTAGATTCACTTGATATTACTGGTTTTTTTAAGTAAAAGACAATGATTTCTTTGCAAGATACTTATAGTCCATTTTCTATGTAGGTTATACATATACCTATTTTGCAAGATTTTTAAATTAAACTGAAAAAGAAATAATGTAAATAAAATAAGGAGACGTATGGATAGAATAGTAACTAATACAATAAAAATGGATACAGGAGAGAGATGTTGCCTAATCATCGATAAAGTTTCAAAATTGCCACTTTATTATCCGTGTTTGTATATATCATCAGAATTAAGAAAGAAGAACGAATCAATTTCAACTATTGAGCTACATTCAGCGAGTATAGCATTGTTTTATCGATTTCTGAATTTAAAAAAAATTGACATAGAAGAAAGGATCAGATCAGCAGAGTTTCTTCGTCTTCAAGAGATTGATGCATTGAAGGAATTCATAACTAACAGAATGAAAAAAGAGAAGGTTGTAAACCTTGATAGCGGGGGCAGGGTTAGTAGCAATACTCAATACTTCAGATTAACTGCCATTACGAAATACCTTGAATGGTTATGTGACTTCTTCACGGTAAGTTATAAAAGAGATCATAGGCTTATCGATAAGTTCATTGCGAAAATGAAAAGTCATAGACCTAAGATTAGATTCAGAAATCAAGGTTCAGCAAACGATAAAAACCTCAATAAAAATCAACTAAAAATTTTGTTTAATATCTTGAAAGTTGGTTCAGAAATGAATCCGTTCAATTCTGATGTCCAAAAACGTAACAAATTAATGATATCGATTCTTTATCACTTGGGATTAAGGGCTGGAGAATTACTAAATATCAAAGTGACAGATATCGATACAGGTTCTCAGACAATTTCTATTAACAGAAGAGCTGATGATCCTAATGACTCAAGGATTAAACAACCACTTGTTAAAACCCTAAGGAGGAAATTGCCTATATCTGATGAATTAAGTAATGACATTTTCAATTATATCAAAACCGAAAGGCGTAATCATAGAACGAAAAAAGATAATGGCTATTTGTTTATCTGTCATAAGAAAGGGAAAACTTTTGGAGAACCCTTATCTATTCAAGCATACCATAAAATTATTAATGCTTTAAAGAATTCCTGCCCAGAACTTTCCAGAATGACAGGACATAAGTTAAGACATACTTGGAACTATGAGTTTTCTTCAAAGATGGATCAGATGGATAATCCGCCTAACCAATATGAGCAAGAACAAATGAGGTCTTTACTAATGGGTTGGAAAGAAGGTTCGGGCACAGCCTCTACTTATAACAGAAGATTCATCGAAAACAAGGCCGCAGAGTTAGCTTTGAATATGCAGAAAGAGATGAGCAACAGAGGAGGTGTTTAATGTTAAAAGTAAATATTAATGGTGACGATATTGAGAGCACTTATGAAGCTAAAACGAAAGGTTATTACTTTTCCCTAAATGATGAGACATGGAAGCTAAGCCGAAATGTAGCAATAAACATCAATTTGGTCAAAGAAGTTATAAATCCCGAGTTGCTGGAGGGATATTTAAGTACACTAAAATATTTATCCTGTGAATTAAGCACTTCCTCAGTTAAGTTAATAAATAATAACTTCAAAAGATTTATTGTTAATGTGAAACCGAGGAGGATTGATGAATTTTCCCTTGTGAGGTTCAGAGGAGCTGATGGTAAGGACAATAATATTATGTCATCGGTAAGGATACTCATAAAAAAATGGTATGAATTAGGTTCCTCTGGGATAGATCAAGATGCATATGATTTTTTGTGCAAACTAATAATTACTGATAACAAAAAAGGAGAAGTTGTAAGAAGAAGAGATCAGGTTAAAGGTCCATTTACTGATATCGAATTACAATCTTTTCTTGAAGCTTGCTATCGAGCATATGACAAAAGAAAGATAGACATTACACAATTAGCAATGGCTTTGCTGATAAGTGCAACCGGAAGACGTCCACTACAAATCTCACAGATGAAGGTTTCAGATATAAAAGAGATAAAACTTTACGACAACAGTTATTCATATGTGATAAGTATTCCAAGGATAAAGCAAGGTTTAGGATTCAGGGAAGCTTGCAGAAATTATCAAGTGACAAAAGACTTGTATGATTTACTCCTTAAGCAATGTGATTTAAGCATCGAAAAAGTTCGCATAGCATTTAACAGAGAACTTACTAATAAAGAATTTGAAAATATTCCATTATTTCTATCATCTAAAAAAATTAAGGATATCAAAATCAATAATGAACTAAGAGAGCTTTTTGTATCAGATAAAGCTCATGAATATTCTCTGAAGATAAACAAGGTTCTAAGTTTTATAACTGAGTCAGAAAATGTTATTTCTGAAAGAACTAATGAAAGATTAAATGTAAACTCTCGAAGGTTTCGTTACACGGTTGGCACAAGAGCTGCGAGAGAAGGTGCCAGCGAATTAGTTATTGCAGAACTATTAGACCACTCTACAACTCAATATACGGGGGTGTATGTTGAGTTTAATGCTGATCATGTTGCAAGAATTGATCAGGCAGTGGGAAATCATATGAAAAAATATGCTGGGTTTTTCCAAGGTAAAATCCAGGATAATAGTTCAATAAAGGAAAATGAATTGTTAGTAAGGGATTTATCAGGGGAGGTCACTGGAGCGTGTGATGGTTGCAAATCGTGTCGGGCTAATGTTCCTATCCCTTGTTATACCTGCCATCACTTTCGCCCATTCGTTGATGCACCTCATATTGAACTACGAGACCATTTATTAAAACAAAGAGAAAGAGTTATGACTATTACTAATGATGCAACTATTAGTAAAACATTAGATAGAACAATAATGGCTGTAGAAGAAGTGGTGCGAAAATGCAAGGATTTAAAATTACAAAGGAGTAATAGACATGAATGAAAATGATCTAATTAATTTTAGAAGTAAAACGGAAATGTTAGCAGAGAAAAACCTTAGTGATTTCATTTTTAATTGTAAAAATCAGTTGAGTAACAATCTACTTGGTAACAATTGGGATAGTAATCATTGGAGGAGAATATTTAAATTTTCCAAATTCAAGATGAAGAATGTCAAGTTGAATTCGCACAGTAATACTGAGGATCTTGATTACAATTACCTTGAGTTTTGCAAATCATATGTGGCTTATATTTTTTGTTCTAATCCGAAAAGATTTGATAAATTAACAATTCCAATTGTGCTTAAAGTGATTGAAAAAAATCTTTTAGCCTATACTGGCTCTGGTGACATAAAATCACTAAACCCAGTTGTTATCGATGAGTGCTTGTCAGATATTAATGATAACTACACAAAAGGAGTTGCCTACAAATGTGGTAAATTCATGGAGATGTTAATTTTATTCCTGAATGAGAAGGGGTTTCTTAATTATGGCATAATCAAGTGGAGTAGTTATATCGGGCCACCTGAGTCAAAATTGTCAATCTCTGATAATGCAGACAAAAATAGATTAGCTAAACTGCCCAGTGAAAAAGCATTACAAGCCATTGGAGAGATCTTTTCAATGCCGGATCATAATCTTCATGAAAGAGACCTGTTCGTTACTTCTGTGTTCGCTTTACTTATGTGTGCACCAAGCCGTATAACTGAAATATTATCTTTACGAGCTGACTGCGAAGTGGTCGAAAAGAATAGGGAAGGAAAGGAATGCTATGGCTTGAGATTTTATTCATTAAAAGGTTTCGGGGCAAATATAAAGTGGATACCTGAAATCATGGTTCCTACGGCCAAACATGCCATCCTAAGGCTATTGAAATTATCTGAAAAGGCAAGGGAAACAAGTAAGGTTCTTGAGGATACGATGAAAAATAAATCAGGCGGAAAAATCTGGTTTGATAAGGAAAAGGATGTTCTATTCAGTAATGCGCTTTGTGCTCTCCTCAATAATCAGCTCAGTATGAAACGACAAACAGGTAATGAACTGTTCAAAATATCAAATGTCTTTTTCTCAAAGGAGTTAGGTAGTTCAAAAATCAGTAAACATAAGAACATTTTCGAAAGGCATGGATACTATGATGAACATAACGAAGCTTTGTTCCTGAGGACTCATCAGGCCAGACATCTACTTAACACTATCGCTCAAAGAGGAGGCCTCGGAGAACTGGACATAGCAAAATGGTCGGGTAGGGTGTCAGTAACCCAAAACAGAGTGTACAACCACATCACAGAAGCTGAGATGATTGAAAAAGTAAAAGCTCTGGGGATTAATCAACATAACATAATCCCCTGCGATAGTGATATAAATGAGAACTTCGAAATCTCCACTCTTAATGATTTAAAAAATAAGTTAGCGCACGGTGCTGTTCATACAACAGAATATGGATATTGTGTGCACGATTATATTTTAGCTCCATGTAGCAAATACTTTGATTGTATCAACTGTAGTGAGCAGATTTGTGTCAAAGGGGAGAAACAGAAACTTGAAAGGCTAAAGTCCTTACTTAATACGACCGAAGACCTTGTTGATAAGGCCAAAGATGCTATCAGTGAGGACGAACTTGGGGCTGATAAGTGGTATCAACATCAAACCAAAACACTTAAAAGAGTTAAAGGGATGATTGCATTAATGGAAAATCCCGAACTGCCTGATGGATCACTTATTAGAACGCATGGGGCCGATTTTTCACATCTGTCTCGTGTTTTAGCAATGAGCAAGGATGACAGAATTATAATAAATAACAAGGAGAAAAAAAATGGCCAAACATCTAACTAATAAAGATCTACAAATAATTATAAATTCTATAGCAGGTTGGCAGAGTTCAAAGCAGGGTAAGTTCACATGGGAAAACCTTTGTGACTCAGTTATCGAGCTTCTGGGTAAAAGACCTACAAGACAGTCCCTTAGTCAGCATACAGCTATAGTCAGAGCTTTTGAGCTTCAAAAGAAAAACATAAAATCTGGAGCATCTGAAGTCAAAAGACCTGCAAACCTGAACATTGCTTCACAGCAGATAAAAAATTTGCAGTTGAAAAATGAATCTCTCAAAGAAGAAGTCAGAGTTTTAAAACAGCAGTTTGTGATATGGCAATATAATGCTCACAAACATGGAATTAAAGAGCATCAACTCAATGCACCCTTAATTTTAGTTGATAGAGAAAGGAGTGAAGATTAGGTTTGCTTGCTATAACTTATTGAATTTTAAGGAATGATATTGCACTT
Organism: Erwinia sp. S63; assembly: GCF_016625195.1. Lineage (GTDB taxonomy): Bacteria > Pseudomonadota > Gammaproteobacteria > Enterobacterales > Enterobacteriaceae > Pantoea. The sequence goes on along the minus strand of NZ_JACVUP010000023.1, from coordinate 15,842 downwards.
AAAAGTTAAGTAACTTTTATTGATCACCGTGTTGTCATTTCGTTATTATGCTGTTAAAGGCAACTTAACGAGGACATAAGTTTTGACGGTAGCGAAGGATAGTTCAACTGATGATATTGTGCATGGTAATGACCTTAGGGGTATGGATGATTTTTATATTCGAACAACTGAATTTTTATGCCCCTATCTGAAATGCAGAATAAAAGCGACACCTTGTAGTTATAGAACCGAGAATGTTAATCAATCGTATTTCAAATATACTTGCGAGCACAAGTCAGGTTGTGGCATACATGATGAAAAAAATCGCAACCGAAACAACTCTAATGATGAAAAAACACATAACTCTCCTCCAGCTCCATTCATTTCAATTCTTCGTCTGGAAAATGACGAAAGGATTCACAGAGAAAAAAACAGTGATAGGACTAGAAAAGTAAACGATGAAAATGATGTTGTAAAAGAACATCCTGTTTCATCTTCAAGTATTAAACCAATTGTTGATTACTATCTTTCAGGAGTTAACAATAACGAGTTCCTATCAATTCCACCCTATGAAAAAAGGACTTATAATAAGACCTTCCAAAAACTAAAATTTAAACCAGGTGTTAAATATTGTAAGCCTGCAATATATTTCGGAGCACTTCAATCCAATATCCGTTTAGACCCAGAGGCGAATGAATATGAGATTGTTTTTCTTGCCCGTAAAAATGGAACAAAAGAAGCTTTTAGACTCAATGTGGATACATCAAGATGGAACTCAAGTCAAAAAGATGTTTTCTTAAAAGAGTATGAGAAGCAGAGGGAAAAAGCTGAAAAATATAGGCAATCTCTTTATGACAGAAAAACAAAATCGTATAAACGAGCTAATAAGTTTTTAACTGTCTTTTTCTTTGGTCTTCCTGATGAAAAAGAACCACTGTTATTATATACAAATCATTTCAAATTAGTTTATGTATCGTTTATCGATGATGTTAAAGACACTTTCAATACGAGTAATGAGATTTCGATTTTGTCACAACCTGCCTCATGCGAACAGGCTATTAGTGAGATAAATCTATCTGAAATTGAAGCTTATGATGTAGAAGAAGTTGACTCTGAATCTCTAAATTTAGTTTCTACCTTGCCTGAGCCTGAGCCTGAGCCTGAGCCTGAGCCTGAGCCTGAGCCTGAGCCTAAGAAGAATTCAAAATCCCGAGACGGCTTATTTAGTGGTTTGAGGTATTTTATTAGTAAACTTATTAAATAGCATAGATATTGATCTTTTAATAATATGCGTTATAAATAATGTGTCATGGATGACATAACAGCAAGGATGCTTATTATGAACAAACTGAACAGATACTTACCTGATCAAAGATTTTTAATACTATTAAATCGTTTCATTCTTAGATATGATGAATCTGGCTGCAATAAAGAAAAGATCGTAAAAGATGCTTATCTTTTTTGTGTTGGCTACTTTCTAAAGTATCAACAGGACTATGAAAATCCGCACCTACAGGGTGCAAGCAATATCATCGCCGTTTTATCCTCCGCAATATTAAGCCCTAATTTTTATACCATACCAAACACAATTAACTTAGAACGTGTTTTATATTTCTATAAATTTATAGTCGAGTATATTATTTGGAATGAGTATGAAGTGGAGAAAACATTTAAGAGTCAAAAGCAGAGTTTTGAACATGTGCTTCCATCGAGAAAACCGCAATTAAAAATGAAAAGGCGAATTTGACAAAGCTTCTTGTGAAGTTTTCATTATTATTTATAATAGAACCTGCCACAGGATCTGCTCACTTCAACCAAGCGGGAAGTGTTCTGCAAACAGATCCTGTGGTGTTTTCAATATGTTATGAATTTAATTGAGGTTATTTTACGACCTTAATGATTCATAGCTATTGATTAGAAATTACACCTGTTAGATCAACTACGGTTGGACTTCCCTCGCTTGAAGTGTATTCACTCCAGTTGCTGAGAGCCGAGAAACCATTGTTCTTTGCACTCAGATTAACTGAATCTACTTTCTTAAGTCTCATAATGTCATTCTCTAAACCAGAATGATATTGAATGTGTAGTCTTGCCAAAAATTTGTTAGTATCGCTGGTTTTGAAAAGAATTCCATACTCGCCATGCACATTAGCATCCAAAGTTTTTGCACTGTTAAATTCTGAAGCTCTGATGATTTTGCCATTCTTTATAGAGATGGTTTTTCCTGTCCATTTCTTTTCAGCAAACTTTTGATTATTGGTGTAATCTGTGCAGATTTCTTTTAATCCATTCAATCTTTGAGCCGTGGTGAAGTCTTCACTTTTGTTAATTTTTTTGTCATCACTATTAGGTGATAACTTTTGGTTCAAAGATTGAATGGAAGAATCAATAGCATTAATACCAATTGGTAGCTGTTGACAACCAGAGATAAGGAACAAACCAGCAATAATAATCATTTTATTAGTTTAAGGCATTTTTATTCCTAATTTAATAATTGTGGTTGAATGATTTTATTATTGTTTATTGATTACTTTATCAAAAATCTGCATCCATCGTTTCAATTGAATTTCTGTATTACGGGAACCTTCCAGAGAATTGAAGTCACCACTTGTAGGAAAAAACATAATTCGCCATTCAGGATATTGGATATCATCAACTGTGATGAAAAATCCTGAATCTTGGAAGTTATGTGTTCTATCAATCTCTTTTTCGATGCCAGTTCGTTGTCTGTTGGTTGTTAAATTATACCGCCATTCTTTAACTGCTGAAAACGGATAGGTTTTTTGTTTGTTCTCTTCCCTGAGATGAATCAATCCCCGCTTTTCATCGAGCTTCATGGCAGTTGGACCAAAATCATGACTCCAAATGCCGTCAGACTCTCCAAATACATCTCTGGTGCTGGCATTCCATTTTTTGATGCGGAATTTTTTATAAGCAAACATCAATAGCATGATGCTTGCGAAAACCCATACGATTGCAAGCTGGACCAAACCCTGAATGCCTAAGAAATAGAAAATGACAATCGGAAGTGCGATAGCAATCCATACTCGTTTCATCATTAGGAAATTAGGCTGCTTAACTTCAGTCATTGTTGTCATAGAACCATCCGGTATTGTTTCGTTGTATTCAGAGCGTACTCATCCATCAGCTAATTTTGCTGATAAATCAGTGAGCTATATCGCTTTATTTGAAGTTACATTACGGCCTGGAATGAGTGTCTAGCAAATCATTTGTACCGATCGATCAGATCTTTTTGATAGCTACAAACTATCATGTTAGTAAAATTGATCTGTTAAAACGATCGATCGGTTTTTCCTATCAATATGATTATTAACAAGAATAATTGGTGAAATTGAATTAATGAACGGTATTAACCCACTGATAACTAGCAGGTTTAGAACTTATCAGATAGAAAATTTTTTCTGCTCAGTGGCGATTTCTTTGATGACTACGAGTGATTCTTTTTCGCCAGTGTCGTGGTTGGGAGTAACAAAGTGGATGGGTCTCATCTTGATTAACGGCTTAAGGAGGCTCAGACCCGTTGCTTTTAAGGCTTGGACAATTAGCTTCAGGTAAGGTACCCAAAGTAGCCAGCGAACCTTGTCCTTTTGTTCAGTATTCATCTTTTCAATGTGTGGGATAGCAGGGGAGAGGAACATAGGCTCGTCATCTATGTTCGCCAGGCTTTCCATTGCTTCTGATTCCTCCTCAGGCAACCCTATGTCATCTGTCACCTGAGGATCGACAACAGGTGTGAGGGTAACCTTCTGTCTCAGACTCGACCATGAATAGTCTTTACCCAACTGAGAAGCCTTAAAAGCTATGCCCTCGTATTCAAATGAAAAGCCATTCATTTTACCTGTTGAGGCTATGTTGGCAGTAGCGGTTATATTTTGCTTACGGAGTTCATAAATGAAATCGTCAATGGTGATGGTGCCATAGAAACTGAGCACCGCCTCAATTGCTTCCTGGATGATTTTCTTTGGAGCTTTGTTGCCTGTCCTTGCTTCCATCATTTCCTCATTCCTACCAGTTTTCCTGACTTTGGGGGCTGGAGAAGCAGATGAACCTTTGGTTCGGGTGAGCTGATGATCTTTTTCAAGCTCCTGAATGATTCTGGTGCTGATGAGGTTCTCATTTCTGCCGAGGTAGAGCTGGCCATCAGGTATACGGATGCGAGAAGCAATTATATGTATGTGCTGGCCGGCCTCGTCGTCATGCAGGACATAACAGCAAAGATGAGTATCACTGAAGCCCATTCGCTTCATATAGTCGTCAGCAACAAGCTTCCATTGCTCATCAGTGAGTGAATCTCCTATAGGAAGGCGAAGGGAGTTGTGCCAGACAGGTTTCTGCACATCTGGGCGGAGCTTCTGTGTTCGCATGAACTCAACAGTCACCTCATCCTCAGATAAGCCAATCATGTTACTGCCAATTATCACAGGAGCTGTTTTGTGATGAGGTGCTGGGGCAAGTGCATATGAGACAACACCTTTGAAGCACTTACCCCTGCGGATTTTCTGCATTCCTTTCACGAGCAGAGTATCACTTATCGAGTGAGAGCAGGGCATCTCTCACATGAGACAGCTTTAGCTTGAGAGTATCTACCTCATTACTCAAAGGCTGAGCATCAGTTCCGCGACGAATGAGATATGAACTGAGGTCATTCAATTTTTGCAGAGAAGCCGTCAGTTGATGCCAGGCTTCTTTGTTTACCTCTGGAACTGAGGGAGGCAATTGCTTGAGAGCTGAAGATCTCAGCCAACAGCTCCTGCTTAGCTGTCCTCTCGACTGGTTTACTTTACTCAGCTCAACTTCATTTAATCTCACAGTTACTGAGTAACTGCGAAGACGATTAGGGGGTAATTTTTTAACGGTAAGATCATTGGTGAACGAAGAAGGAAACTCATCATCGAAAATAATATTTGTTTTTTCCATATCAACTCCTTTTGATATTTAGGCTAAATAGCAAATCCGTATGCTATATATAAAAAATACCATAAAGATCAATAGTGTCAATGGCTTGGACTTTGGTTTTGGGGTGGCTTTGATCTTTCTTTTTCAACCGAAGGGCGGAAAAAGCAAGGCAACTGAGCATCGCTCAGTTAGCCCTTGCTTATTTGTACTGTTGACATGGGTTTTGAATATGATATTAGATATGCAAGAGTAAGAAATTGGAGGTTTAATATGAGTTTAAAAATGAAAGTAAGGCTATGTTTTTTGTTTCTTTTGTTATTTGATGGTTTATCAGTTTTATATTTAATAAATAACCCTGAGTTTTACCTCTCTCAATTTGAAAGTGCCTCCTTGTTGTGCAAGTCTCTGACTTTGGGTGTGGTGTCTTCAATTTTTGCTTTGCCATTTGTCTTACTGTTAGACTTGATTGCTTCGGAATAAGGATGTTGATTTTTATACATTTGTTATTCTATTTCATCTTTTTTTGCTTGCAGTAATTTAATGTTTGCACGAGTTTCGCAAATCGCCACATAAGCTTTAATGAAAATAAGAATCGAGTAGAAGCAAAGAAGAAGATATCCGATGTCATTTTTTAATAAAATGTCGAATATATCAAATTGCACATGAGGCATCGTTTTTAATAGACCGAAAAGAGCAACAATTCCACTAATGATATATATTATTGCATCGTTTAATGCTTTTATAAAATCTCTTTGAGGTTTTTTCTTTATTTTAACGAACTTCCATAAGAAGATTATTGCTGGAATTGGTGGTGCTAATAACAAAAATGCGAAGTATTTATTTGTATATTCAATTTGTATAATGAAAACTAGCACAAGCAGTAGTAAATAAGTGAACATCGTAAATGTAAATTCTTTAATTAGTTGATTTCTTTCCATTTTTATTTCCTTTAAAATTTCAATTAAATAATTAGGGGGTGTTTTTTATGTCCGAGAATATGCATTCTGAAATTCTTTAAGTTGTAAAAAATGCATTTTAAAAATAATTACTAACATTTGAAAAATAATTTAGGTTTTATACCGTCTTATAATCTATATCCCTAGCACTATAAATGGACGATGAATCTACCATCACCCATATTTCTCATACCAAAATCATAGTATTTATAGAAAACATGTGTGCCTGTATTGCTGGAACATGAAGGGCAACTTTTGAACACCTCGCCATCTTTTTCAATGATCATAGAATCATGCAAAGGCTGTTGACATGTGGAATACATCTTCCGCTGGTTTCTCTGACATTAGATTGATTCTCCATCATTGCATTTTTAATCAATAGCTTAGCCAACGAATCATGTTGGGCGGAATTTAATCAAATCATAAATTCATGTAATCATATTGGCATGTGTCATAAAACTTTTCAAAACAAATTTACATTTTAAAATATGATGATTATTATTGCAGAATAAGAATATTCTGTAACTTAAAAAAATAATATTGAGTAAAAACAGATGGTTGTTGGGTTTTTCTATTTGCAGTCATTTTTTTCGAGGTTAGCTACCTTCTCTGAAAGGTAACTAGAATTTCTGGATTCCTTCTTTGATACTTTCTGGATGGTAACGTGACGCAAAAAAACATATCAAAAACAATGTATTCTGAATGGGTGCTTCGAAACAGCCTATATTGGATGAGTGCGGTTGCCCGCTGGAAACTGGATGAAGATGAGGAGCACTGGCTTGTATCATTCGATCATTGGAACGACGAGGTTGAGTTCGAGTTTGAACGACTGCTGAATGACTACAAGCTTAGAGAGAAGCTTCAGGCACAAACCGGACAGGTCAGGACTTCTATCATCGACAATGTTCTGAGGAGTATTGATTCGAGACTCTCTCAATGAATACGATGCCATTCAACTTTGACCGCCTAAGCAATGGCAAAGTCTTCATCAGCAACCTTGCTGGCTTTCACAGCTTCGTCGATGACGATGAGCTACATCTCCTTGCAGATAACAAATTCACTCCAGAACAAACAACCTCCCGGCTACTTGAAAGCAGATTGTTCATTTCAGGAGATGCTACTCAGGCAGTTTCAAAAGCTTCCTTAAGTTCTGCATTTGCCAAACGACTTATGAACGAATTGGCCGTCCGACCAATCTTCATGATTGTGCCGACTCTCAGGTGCGATCACACCTGCAAGTATTGCCAGGTCAGTAGAGCATCGGTCACCGCTGATGGTTATGACCTGAACCCAGAACTGATACCGCAAATCGTAAGCACTATTAAAAAACTTGGCACTCCACCATACAAGATAGAAGTGCAGGGCGGAGAACCGCTCCTCAGGTTTGATCTCGTCCAGTCAATTTATGAAGAGTGTGTGAGTTCATTAGGTAGTGGTGCTTTCGAAATGGTTATTGCTACGAGTCTTTCAATACTCGATGAAAGCATCCTCTCTTGGGTTAAAGAACGGAATATCACCTTTTCTGTCTCTCTTGATGGTAATGAAGCCGTCCACAATAAAAACCGTATCCTCACCGACTCTCAGGCTCATAACAAAGCCGTCACGGGCATTAGAAAAATCACAGAAGAACTGGGATCGAACCGTGTAGCAACGGTCACCACAGTGACTAAAGAGCTGACAAAAGAGCCAGCTTCCATAGTAGATGCTCATCTGTCCCTGGGTCTCACTGACATGTTTATCCGGCCAGTAAGTCCTTATGGGTTTGCTCAGAAGCAGAGTTTCACTTTTTCTATGCCGGAATATTTTGAGTTTTATAAAGAGTTAATGCAGGAAGTGTTGCTTCACAATCAGAAGGGCATACCTGTAGTTGAGCATTCGGCTTCAATCCATCTAAAACGGATTTTTAATCCGGGCTTCAGTGGTTATGCAGATCTGAAATCACCAAGCGGAGTCGTGCTGAACTGCATCCTGTTCAACTATGACGGTAAAGTTTACGGTAGTGACGAAAGCCGTATGCTTCAGAAAGTAAATCCCGAAGCAGATTTCAGTGCAGGAGAGTTTGCTTCACTGTCATTCAGTAGCAACGAATACTACCGTTCCGCTCTCTCATCATCATTCAACTTCGCCATGCCCGGTTGTGACACGTGCGCATATCAGCCTTTCTGTGGGGCAGATCCTTGTCAGAACATAAGTGTTCATGGCGAGCCTGTTGGTGACAAGAGTCGGTCAACCTTCTGCCAGTATCACAAAGGGATGTTCCGATTCCTGCTGAATGAAATCTCTCAGGATGGACCAATGGCTGAAATGCTCAAAAGGTGGGCTTATGTCTGAGGTGCTGAGGAACGATATTTTCCGGGTTTCATCAGACTTACCAGTTCAGCAAGGCTTTTATCGCCTGTGCAAATCCAAACCCGAAAATCCTCAATTCTATCTGCCAAATTTGCTTGTCACTTCAACACAACTCGATTCCAGACTGCCTGCATATTTTGCAGACTCGATTGTGAGCCAGGAACTTTTCGATTCCATTGAAGATGGTGACATTGGGATCGTCAACAACGGCAACATGCTCCGGGTGATACTGTCCCGTAGAGCAAACCACAACACTGTCCTTGTCACTGAAAGGTGCAATAACAGTTGCCTGTTTTGTTCTCAGCCTCCTAAAGCTGGAAACGATGACTGGCTTCTCAACCAGTCAGCTCTCGCTATCGCTTCCTTCTCTCTGAATGGAGTAGTGGGAGTGAGCGGGGGAGAGCCTTTGCTCTATGGCGAATACTTCCTGCATTTTCTGGACTTCATAATCGAAAATTCCCCTGACACAGCACTGCATGTTCTAACTAACGGACGGAAGTTTGCGGATGTCAGCTTTACCCAGCAGATGAAAGAAAGAAGCGAGAAGATCAAAATCACGTTTGGGATACCGCTTTATTCCTCAAGAGCATCAGTGCACGACTACCTAGTCGGAAGCGAAGGAGCATTTGATGAAACAGTCAGGGGATTGGTCAATGCCGGTAACTCAGGTATCAACATCGAACTGAGAGTCATCCCTACTCAGGCGAACTACACAGAGCTTGATGGCATTGTAGAGTTTGCTGGCCGTGTGTTCTCTAACATTAACCAGATATCCCTTATGGGACTTGAGTCGATTGGATGGGCCCGTAAGAACTGGTCATCAATCTTCATAGAGCACGACAACTACAGCGAAAAAATCCTTTCGGCTGTAGACACTGCACACAGGTCAGGTATCCCTCTTACCATCTTCAATTACCCACTATGCCATCTTCCTGAAAGGGCATGGGGTTTTGCAACTCAGTCGATCTCTGACTGGAAAAATTACTATCCCAAAGAATGTGATGAATGCACTCAGAAGTCTTCCTGTGCTGGTTATTTCAGTTCATCAAAAGGCCGTTTTCATCAACCTCCGAGACCAATAATATGAAAAAATTTAATTTCGCGGCTCTTCTTCCTGGTTTTTTGGCTCTTAATAACTCTGTATGGGCAAGTGATTCATCTACTGGCGCCAGTGATTTACCTGGTATGACCCTGAACGAGCATGATTTGGTGATAGCCCCGCTCAACACCGAAGTGCCGTTCTACATTGCCGGACACAGAAGTCACAGTTCTCACCGTAGCCACAGCTCACACCGTTCTTCATCAGGCGGTGGATACTATGGCGGAAGCACTCCTTACTATCCCAAAACATACAGCTCACCAAGCACTTCAGACTCGTCCAGTTCAGGAACTCGTTCGTCATCGTCTTCCTCCTCATCTGTCCGTTCACTTCGCTCTAATGACACAGATAGCGCAACCACAACAAATTCAGCAGGAACAACAGGTGCCAATAGAGCGAGTAGCGGGCAAACTTCGGATACAGAAAAACGTAAGCGGTTAATCATGAGAGTGCAGTTCGCTTTACTCGATAAGGGGTTCTACAACGGCAATATTGACGGGAGCATGGGGCCAGCAACCAGAACTGCTATTAAGAACTATAGAGTTGCAAATGGGCTTCCAGCTCCAATAAGGGAAACTCTGGATACACAGTTGTTAAATTCGTTGAGTATTTTAGCTCGATGATTTTTTAAAGTAGCCAACTCAATTTTTAATTGCGATGAATATTTTACAGAGGTAATGATATGTCAGTTAGCTATAACATATATAGAATGCCATATAAACTACTTCCAGAATTGACAAAAAAAATCATTAAAGAAGGACTCGTTGAACAAAAAACTATTCGCCATCAAACTTATCAGCTAAAATTTTATTTTTCCGATAAGTTAAAAGGAAATGAAGTGTGGTGGTGGGATGTTTTTAGTGATTTCTTTAATGATGAAATCGAAAAGCCTCATAACATATTTTATTTCGGGCTGCTTATAGGCTATAAAGAAAAGGATCCCGATAATTGCTACCTTATCAGTCTTGGTAAGTCCCATTTTTATCTTAGCAAATTTATTGAAGCTGACTTCGGTCTAAATGTTGCGATGCGTATTGCAAATGATGAAAATATCTTGCTTAAAAAAAGTAGATTCTTTTGTGGCGGAAAGAGTCAGGAGGCATCATCATATTCACAGTTTATCCAAGGATCATATTTCCCCGGTGAATCAATTGAGCATCTTAAAACAAAAGCAAAAGAAACTGAAAAGTGGGGATGTAACAACATCACTTTTTCAGATTCAATCCAACTGAGCTTAGAGGGTGCCCCAACTGCATTAGTAGATGTTTTCAACGACATCGACTTATCTTTAGCAACAAAAGAGAAAATTGAATTTCCTAAATCGGAAAAAATAGCTGACGAATCAAAGATAGATGAACTTGATAAAAATTTACTTCATTCGATCCTTACAGATGATGTAAGTGTCATTATAGATGAGATTCAATCTTATGGTGCCACAATAGTAATTAATAATTCTTTAACATCATTTAAATTGCACACTAAAGTTGAAGGTAGTGGAAAGTACCTTCAATCAGCAAATAAAGTTAACGATATAAAAATAACTGATGTAAAAGAATTTATAAAAAACAATAACATAAAAGACGTCAATAAAATATTTGTTAAGATCACTAATGAAAATAATAGTGGTCATACAGCCTTACTAAAAGAAATTTTGAGTATTACTTATAGTGAGGGAAGTGAACACTATTTCCTTAGGAAGGGAGGATGGTGTAGATTTAATTCTGCCTTCATGAAGTATTTGTCAACTTCTTTAGCTAATATAATATTTGAGATTAAAGATGATCTCAAGGAAGCTGATTTCAAAGCATGGCAAGTCAAAAAAGCAGAACAAATCGCAGAAGGAACTTCTAAAGACAAACTTGAATATAGAGAGTTCTACTTTAATGAAAAGTTGTCCGATGAAGAGGGGTATACTCTATTAGATCGCCAGCTCAAAAAAATAAAATCCTTACGTGATGATGGAAAAGATTACAATGTTGAAGTTGCAGATCTCTATAAAAATGGAGAGATTATCGCAGTAAAGATTTCTGATAAGCCACATGACCTAATTTATAATATTGAGCAGTCAAAGACTACAATCCAAACTATAAAGAGAGGGGTTGTTAACTTTGAAGAGGCAATTACTGATGTGGTTTTATGGATCTCAACCACTACAAAAGCCCAAAAATTAATTGATATAAACTCTATCCAGTTCTTATTAGCGATTCAAAGCTGGAAAGAAGTTGTTGAAGGATTTAATTTGAAACCAAAAATATACTACTCTTATCACGATAGGCCTAAGAAGAAAAAAGTGTTATCTGCTAAATCATAGATTGAAATTTATGCTCCACAGGTTATTTAAGAGGAGATAGAATCTCACAACCCAACTTTTTACGAATGTTTATAAGGTGCAACGGCCGAATTATATGTGTGTCATGGTGGTGTTGTTTCAACATAAAATCACCATTTTATTTAACTTCATAATGTATTAGTTAATGATGCTATTAATGATTTACTTATTGGGGGTATTATAATTATTATAACTTGAAGCTAAGTAAGCTTATCAATATCTGAGATATTTGTTAGTTCATTCAGGTAATCATTCTTATTCCTCAAAAGCCAATGAAATACTTTTGGATTTTCCAACAGTTTCTTGATGTGAGAAATGATAATTGTTAGTTTTAAGCTATTGGAGCCGTAAGTTTCTTTGATTTTTTGAGTATCAAAATGAACTTGAGCCATTTCTTTTTCAAGTCTTTCTATTGCTTTTCTATTGGCAAGCTTAGAATCTGATTTCTTTTTAGGTTGCTGTATTAGGCACTCTGAAGAGGAGCTATGATATAGAGAATCTGAGAATAGTGTTGAAAAATTTTCGAATTTAACCATCAAGTTCGCACATTCTATTTGTCTCAATGGAACCATTTTCTTTAAATTCCTAAAAGTATTTATCGGGATATCTCTATCATTAAACAACTCTATCACTTCCGGGCAGATACCTTTTAAAACTGATAGATTAGATTTCAGAGCTTCAGCACTTATATTTAATGCGGTGCAAAGCATTTCAGCAGGAACTCCTACTCTTACAGCCTCTTTTAGCATTCTTTGGGTTTGAATGATTGTTATACGGTTAACTTTTTTATTAGGTGTGTAGGTGTCGTATGTTGTTGAAATAAGACAGTTTACTTTATCTTCTCCTATGTCTTTAAGGGCCTCGACCCTAAGATGACCATCGAGAATTTTCACAGAGTTATCCGTTTCATCAATGAAAACAAGTATCGGTTCTATTAAGCCAATGGCTAATATAGTGCTTTTTATTTGATTATATTTTTTACTGATTTGGAAATTTGTAGGAAGCTTTTTTGTGTAAGTAAGATCTGTAAGTTTGAAACTTATTGATTTTTCGTTGAAGCAATATTTGATCATTTCACACCTCAATTAGTGTTTTTAACTATGACTTTGACAACATCTTGTAAACCTTCATCATTTACTATTTTAGAAAAGCTTTCATTACTTGTGAGTTCTTTGAATATCTGACTTGCAACTAATAGTTTTATTTCCACATATTCAGCTTTGTTTTTAATTTTTTTATGTTGGGAGATGTTATCCTGATAAAGTTGTTGTAACTCATCAGTGGTCATTTTTCTTTTCTTCTTAGCGACCCCAAAATTATTATTTATAAATCCCTTTAGTCCTTCATCCCGCGAGTCGAGGATTTCGCGAATTTTACCAACATCTTTTTGCTTTATAAGACCTTCATCAAAAGCTTTTATCAATAATTCCTGACCACCCTCGAAGTCTACTCTTGCAACCTCTACAGCAAAAGATATTGGTATGCATCCTGATTCAACTGCTGATAAAAGTTTGATTTCTCCTTTGTTAATAAGCATGGTTAGACTTGTAATCCAGTGCAAAGATAGCCCAGTAGAGTTTGATATTTCTTTATTAGTTAGTCCTTGCTCAGTCATTTCTTTTATTCGTTGGAACTGTTCTCCCGCTCTTGGGATTACTCGGGCCATATTTTCGACTAAACTCATTATATAAGCTTGATTTTCGTCTATATCCAATATAAATGCGGGGACAAATTCCTCTCCCAGGGCTGTCAATGACTCAAGTCTACCTTGACCGCATATCAAAGCGAAATCGTATTTTTTATCAGCGATCCTTCGAATCGTTATCGGTTTTCTTAGCCCGCTTGCATCAATGCTTTCTGTTATTTCTGCATGGCGAAATTTGTTCCTCGACCGAGGGATTACAACCTTAATAGAAGATATTTTAACCATGTGAACATTTTGATCTTGCATTTATATTACATCCTTATTATCGGCTGATAGCATATTAAAGAATGGTTTGATATCATCAAAACGATACATTTCGAACAAAAGGTTATTGTTATCTTTGAGTTTTAATTCATTTTCAAAAAAATCTAATGACGGTAATATGTAGTAATCAACAGGCTCTATGTTGAGACTGTTCATTCTTGCAATGATACTAATTTCTGGATTTAGACTTCTGTCCAATCGCACTATCCATCTATGCTTGTTTAAACCTACTTTTTTACATCGTGAAAGCACTATAGAGAAGCTTAAAGCTTTATTAACTGAAATCAGTTTATTTTCAAGTGTTTTCACTTCACTATTTAGAATTTCATTTTGTATTTTTTTAACAATATCACCGTGTTTTTTTCGCAGGTAAGAGTTTATCTCTAAGTATTGATAATCTCGATCAGGGGTATAGTCTATTAATTTATAGGCATTGAGAAGACCTCCAAAGCGGTTTGCAATTACACTGCTTGATGGACCATCCTCCTCATCTATAATAAAGCCTGATATTTTTCCATGCTTGGAAAGAATTTTTCTCAAACAATCAAGAATTTTTTCATTGCTCATTTTTATAGAACGATTATCAATTATTTCCTTAGCTAATTTGAATTTTTCTTCTGAAATGATGGGTTTAAAAAAGGAACTATACTCAATCCATTCATCTTCAGGGTTTCTGACCTTTTTTGTCTTTAACTTTTGTGATGTTCGGTTGTATGTGTATTTTCCTGTATATCTGCTATTAATAAGAACGGAGTGAATTCGACCACGTGTCCATTCTGTTTTATCGCTGAATCTATACCCCTCCTGATTAAGTCGTGAAGCGATAAGATACTCATTTAATCCGTCAAAAATGAACATATTGAAAATCTTTTTTATCAGCTCAATTTCTTTTTTTGTTCCAGGAACGAGAACTATTCTATCTGTTTGAAGACTCTTTCTCTCGCCATGAGCGAGTATCATCTTTGGTTTATTATTATTATCAAGTAACTTTCTTTTAAGCCCATATCCGGGTTTTCCTCCTTGATAGTATCCTCTTTTCACCAAGTTAACATGTCCTGCAAATACCTTTATCGAAAGGTTTTTACTTAAGGCTCCCGCTGCGTACATAAGTGAAGAAAGTATGAATGTTTCAGTTTCACTATTTTCCGGGAGGTTTTCGGCACAATAAATGACATTCACATTGTTCATTTTAAGGAGATATTTATAGTAAATGCCCTCTTGAGGATCCTTGAATCTACCAAAACGACTTACATCGTATACAAGGACTGCATCGATATTAATAACCTTTGTCAGAACATCATTAACAAGTTTATTAAAGTCATGCCTTCCAGTAGTAGTTACACCACTCTTACCTGCATCGTCATAGGTATGTATGATTTCCATATTGTGCGTATCAGCATACTTTTTGATGAATTGGGCTTGATTATCCAGCGAAAACTCTTGGAGGTTTGTAGACATCCGTAGATACTGGGCAACCTTAAGCTTATGAATGTAATCAGTTTTATCAGTCATTTAAGTTCCTTGATGGAACAGCAAACAGAATATTGGTTAAAAATTGATCAATTTTCTATCGGTTGCAACTCTTTTTTTCTCCTCGCCAGGTATATGTGAATGGTCCATCTCACAGCTTCTCTTTGAGTGTAAGTGCTTGAGTGGAAGGGAGTCAGGATAGTATGAAACAAGATGAATTTATAGAACTCCATCTTTAAAGCATGAATCACTAATTTGAGATTTTAAGATTAGAGTCACATTATGAAAGAGTTAATAAAAAAGGTTTTCTGAAAACATGCTTGATTAATATTAAGTATAGAAATCAATAAGACCAATTGATGAATTAAAATTGGATACCTCACCTTCTTCTTAGGAGAAGTATCTATGAATATAAAGTAAAATGCTACTTTATAAATTCTTAAACCTCGTTCTTCTTAGCCTTTAATAAATGTGGTGAGTTTGACTTTATTTTAAAATCAGATAAAAAATTATATAGCATTAAATCAAAGAGAGGGATTGAAATGGATAAGACAGAAGTCACAGATGATGATATAAAAGAGGTAGTGGTTAGGCTTGGAGAGACTACATCACAATTATTAAGTGAAAGGGGGGTAAGTGACAATTTCTTAGACTTTCCAGGTGGAAATATAGTGATTGAGTTATTTTTGAAACATTTTGAACTTAGCTTTGCTGAAAAAGCACTGACCTGCCCCCAGTATTAGATACAACCTTCAGTTAGTAATGTCGGTTGGT
>NZ_JACVUP010000022.1 GCF_016625195.1 Erwinia sp. S63 | reverse complement strand
AGCATCAGAGGTGCTACGGCCTCAAATATTGTGCCCCTTCCAACAGCATTCACTTCAGCTGATCAGCCGGCTGTAAGATCTGGTTCAACATGCCCGCTATGGACTAAACAAGGCTGCCGTTAACAGCAAGCACGATAGTTAATGAGCAGGCTGGGGGCGCTTTGGCGTAGGCAATCCGCAGCACCGAACTGAGTGAGTCTGCCAGGATAGCCCGCAGGAAGCGGGCGAAAGGCGGGGCGGCACATGGATGTGCCATCCCCCGCCGTTCCGTCAGGCAGACGAACGAAGTGAGGGTACCGCGTCAGCGGCGCGAGGACGCCAGCGCCAAAGCGCCCCCAGCCTGCGTCAACACCTGCGGACATCAACATCATTACCTGCGAACTACCACTTCAGCTGTGAATTAATCTACGAGCATGCAACTGCACCAACCAGCCTCAGTATTTTCTACAAATTCAGGTACAAAATACCGCACCCGAACTCTATCCACGAGCCAGCAGCGTCACCACTTCCTGCACATCCGCGACGTCATCCAACTCCATACAAATCGCTTCCAGCTGTTCAACCTGCTCCAGCGGCAACATGCGCCCCGCTAAGCTGCGGTATTTAGCCAGCAGCGCTTCAAGACTCAGCGGATTCGCGGGCGCACCAGATGGCACCGGCACATGCTGCTGCCACTGCTCGCCCTGCTGGGTTTCAATCCGCACCCACGGCTCGTCGTCACGGCCCTGCCGCTCATCAATCACCAGCTCAATCCGCGCCATAAAGGCTTCAACCTGAGGATGCAGACGTTTGGCATCATCATAACTGGACAATTCAGCGGAGCCGTAAAGCGCACGCGCCGCCAGCGCATACGGCAGGCTCATCTGTGCACTTGCCAGGCTCTGCAGCTCACGTCCGCCGCACATCTCCAGCAGGAACGGATTGAGTCCTACCACAATACGTTCAATCTGCTCGACACGCACCGGGTGTTCTTTCAGCAGTAACCCCAGTGCATCAATCGCCGAATGCGTCCCGCGACAAGCGGCATACGGCTTGATCGAGCAACGCGCCAGCTTCCACACCACGCCAAGATCAGCAGTCAAAGCTGCAGGTTGCTGCGTCTCAGCGGCCAGGGTTTGCAGGAATCCACCCCACTTCGCTTCAAACACCGCCGAGGGTCCGTTGATGCCGCGCTGCGCCAACAAGGCCGCCTGCACGCCACCTTCAGCCGCGCGTGCTGCATGCAGCTTTTTGGTGTGTGAGCCGTCGTGAATAAAGCCCCACAGCCCACCGCTAAAACTGGCGGCAATACCCATGGCCGACGCGCACTGAGCGCGATCCAGTTGCAGCAGTGAACACACCGCGGCTGCCGCACCAAACACGCCACAGCTGGCGGTGGAATGCCAGCCTGCGCCATTGTGCGCAGAGTAGCCGCCGCAGGCTTCCAGCACCCGACGCCCGACGTCATAACCGATCACCATAGCCACCAGCAGCGCCTGACCGTCAACCGGCTGTGTCGCCAAAGGCAGTGCCGCCAGAATGGCGGGAATAACCACCGCGCCAGAGTGATCGCAGCCGCCGGTATCATCCAACTCATACATATGTGCGGCCACGCCATTGAGCCATGCCGCCTGACGCGGATTGACCTGCTGTGTGCTGCCCCACACTTGCGCCTGTTCACGTCCGCCTTCTGCCAGCACCAGCGTCAGGCACTCGCGCCAGATAGGACTGTCGCTGCCCGCCAGTGACGCCCCGAGCGTATCCAGCAGATGGCGCTTCGCCTGCTCCACCAACGGTTCAGGCAGCTGTTCAAAACGGGTGTCGGCGATAAATGCCGCCAGTTGATCAAGCGTCGAGGCCATGCGCACCTCCGGTGATGCGAGTAAACACTTCTGCCGGATGCGAAAAATCATTGTCCGGCTGAGTTTGCCAATGTGCCGCCACCTGTTCGGCCGTGGCGATCCATACGTTGTGCTGTTGCAGCGTCTCGATCAATTCACGCAACAAGCTAATGCGCCCGGCGGTGCCGATGATTTCCGGATGCAGGCGCAGCAAATAACACAGTCCAAAGCGGTGGAAGCCGTGGAAATCCTGCGTCATGTTCGCCAGCGTTTCGGCATAAGGCGCAATCCTCGACTGTCCCGGCGGTATAGCCGGACTCAGGTTAAAGGCAAAATAGGGTTCGTCTTCCAGCGTGTAATGCATCGGCAGTTCCACCAGCCGCGTGCCGGGATGGAAGTAAGGCAGATCGTCGCCGCGCCAGCTTGATGACCAGCGAATACCCTGCTCCACCAGCGCCTCCGCCAGACCCGGTTTCCACTGCCCTGCTGGGGTGCGGAAACCCTGAATCGGTTTGCCGGTAAACTGTGCCAGCTGGTCACAGCCGCGCGTCACGCTGGTGATCTGCTGCTCCAGCGACAACGCCGAGAAGTCTTCATGGCGCTCGCCGCTGCAGGCAATTTCATGGCCGTCGGCCACGATGCGTTTGATCAGCTCCGGTTGCTCTGTCGCCACAATTGCCGGTAAGCACCAACTGGCTTGCAGCTGTTTTTCTGCCAGTAACGCCAGCAAGCGATCCACACCGCGCAGGGTGCCATAACGCCATACCGACAGGGTTTTATCGCGCCCGGCGACGGCTGGCGCCTGAGTCAAAATACCGTGGATATCATTGAAATCGATGGTCAGGGTGGCGGCGGACTGGAAGCCCAACGGCCAGCGGGAAGATTCAGTCATGCTGTTGCTCCTGCAGATACCACTGCGCCACCGCATCACAGCGCGCAAACCACACGTCATCACGCGCTGTCATATGTTCAAACAGCTGCTCCAGCAGCAGGATGCGGCCCGGCTGGCCGGAAATTTTCGGGTGGAACAGCGTGGTCAGGCACAAGCCTTCATCCATCGCGCCGTCGAATTCGCGCTGCCAGTTATCACGGGTATGCGCATAGCTGGCGATACGATCGCCGCCTTTCGGGAAGTCAGGCTGGCGCGTATAGGCCAGCGAGGCGTAATCATCCATCTCCCACTTGCCGGGAATCTCGACCAGCGGCGTGTGACCCGCCACCGGGATGCTGTAAGGACGATCGTCGCCGCGCATGCTGCTGGAATAAATCACCCCAGCATCACGCAGAATTTGTGGCGTTTCGGCATGCCAGTCACCTGACGGCGTACGGAAACCGCAGGCGGTGATGCCCAAATGCTGTTTAAAGATTTCAGCGGATTTCGCCATCACGGCACGCTGTTCATCTGGTGGAATCGCCCAGAAGGATTCGTGACGATAGCCGTGATAGGCCACTTCGTGGCCCTGTTCGATAATCGCCTGACACTGCTGCGGCCACTGTTCCACCACCCACGCCGGCACAAAAAATGTGGCGGGAATCTGGAAAGCGCGCAGCAGGTCGAGCAATCGCCCGAGCGCACGGTACGGCCCATACGCACCAAAGGTGAAATATTCTGGCGTTGACCACAGGCTGCCATTCAACATGGCATCGCCGGTGGGACCATCAAGGTCAAACGCCAGCGCCATACAGCCGCGTTTCCCCTGCGGCCAGCGCACTGCGCCCGGTTGTTGCATCGCTACGCTCCTTTAGCCCTGGTTAACGGTCGCCTGAGTCACGCCATTGTCAGCCAGACCCCATTTCGCGAGGATCTTCTGGTAGCTGCCATCGGCAATCATCGCGTCAATCGCTGCCTGAATAGCTGTGGTCAATTCACCTGCATCTTTACCAATTGCCATGCCGGTGTACTGGAAGGAGAAGGCTTTATCGAGCGGCTTATATTTACCTTTCTCAAGATCCATGATGTACGGCAGCGTTTCACTCCCCTGCACCACGCCATCCAGACGGTTCTGACGCAGCTGGGTACGCGCATCCGCCGTACCTTCGGCGCCGACCACAATGATCGCTGGCTTACCGGCGGCTTCACAGTGCGCTTTAGACCAATTGGCAATCTCTACCGGGAAAGTAGTACGACGGCTGGTGCCAACTTTCTTACCACACAGATCCATCGCGCTGTTGATGTCGCTGCGCGCTACCTGGGTGTAGAACTGCGGACCGGTTTTGAAGTAGTCGATAAAGTTCACCACTTTCTGGCGCTCTTTGGTGTCGGTCATACCGGACATCACCAAATCAACACGCTTGGTCACTACCGCGTTCACCATCTGCTCAAAGGCGATCTCCTGCCAGTTGACCTTCACGCCCAGCTTGGCCGCAATTGCCTGGCCGAGATCGTAATCTACACCGGTAAGCTGGTTGGTGGCCGGATCTTTAAAATCCATTGGCGGATAGTTCGGCATGATCGCCACAGTCAGGCCTTTCTCTTTAATAGCCGCTGGTACGGCGATATCCGCCCAGGCAGTTGATTGCAGTAACAGCGCGGCACTGATGGCACTCAATAACAGTTTTTTCATGTTTTTCACCCCGGTCACGTTAAAGAAGAATCGCGTTAATAAAGTTTTTCATCCGTGGGTTTTGCGGGTTCAGCAGAATGTCTTCTGGTGCGCCCTGCTCAATAATGCGTCCCTCGTCCATAAACACCACCTGGTTCGCCACCTCACGGGCAAAGCCCATCTCGTGAGTGACCACCAGCATGGTGGTGCCCTCTTTTGCTAACTGGCGCATCACCGCCAGCACTTCGCCAACCATCTCCGGATCCAGCGCCGAAGTGGGTTCGTCAAACAGCATCAGTTTCGGTTTCATCGCCAGCGCACGGGCAATCGCCACACGCTGCTGCTGCCCGCCGGACAGTGACTGCGGATAGTCGTGCGCTTTATGCGCCAGACCGACGCGATCCAGCAGCGCCATCGCCTCTTCACTGGCTTCGCGTTTTGGACGCAGCAGGACGCGGCACGGCCCTTCGATAATGTTCTCCAGCGCGGTTTTATGCGGGAACAGGTTAAAGCGCTGGAACACCATGCCAGTTTGCAGACGCTGGCGGGCAATCTGCTTATCGCTCAGCGCATGCAGTTTGTTGCCCGCAATGCGATAGCCCGCTAATTCGTTGTCGACCCAAATGCCACCCTGATCGACCTTCTCCAACTGGTTAATGCAGCGCAGGAAGGTACTTTTACCGGAGCCGGATGGCCCGAGGATGCACATCACCTCGCCGTAATTCACTTCGAGGCTGACGTCCTTCAGCGCATGGAACTGGTCGAAATATTTGTTCACCTTGACGGCGCGCACGATGTTTCTCATCTCTCTCTCCCAATTACTGACGCTGGCGGTGGCCGCGTGAGAAGAAGCGCTCAAGGCGACTCTGACCAAACGACAGCACGG
Organism: Erwinia sp. S63; assembly: GCF_016625195.1. Classification (GTDB taxonomy): domain Bacteria; phylum Pseudomonadota; class Gammaproteobacteria; order Enterobacterales; family Enterobacteriaceae; genus Pantoea. The sequence continues at coordinate 86,513 of NZ_JACVUP010000022.1, read as the reverse complement.
TGACGATGATCAGGTACCAGATGCCCGCCACGAACAGCAGTTCCATCACGCGCGCATTGGCGAAGTAGATGGTTTGCGTGTTGTAGAGCAGTTCGGAGTACTGAATCATGCTGGCCAGACTGGTGGTTTTGATCATGCTGATGAATTCGTTACCCACCGGCGGCAAAATCACGCGCATCGCCTGCGGCAAAATGATGCGCTGCAGCGCTTGCAGACGCGGCATGCCAATCGCCTTCGCCGCTTCGTACTGTCCGGTATCCACGGACAGCAAACCGGCGCGCACCACTTCGGAGGTATAAGCCCCCTGGTTGATGCTCAGACCCAGCAGTGCCGCGAGGAACGGCGTCATGATGGTGACGGTTTGCACGCTGAACACGCCGGGAATACTGATCGTCGGAAACACCAGCGCGAGGTTGAACCACAGCAGCAGTTGCAGAATCAACGGCGTGCCACGGAAGATCCAGGCGTAACCCACGGCGATGTAGTGCAGCACCGGATTGGGCGACATATACATAATCGCGGTGATCACGCCGAACAGGATGCCGAGCCCCATCGCCAATACCGACATAATCAGCGTATTCACCACGCCGTTAAGGATTGCCTGGGCAGTAAAGAACTGGCCGACAAACGACCATTCAATGTTGCCGTGGGCGAAGGCGTTGACCAGCAATGCCAGCAGCACCAGGATCACCGCTGAAGCCGTGATGCGGCCGTAATAGCGGCGTGGCACCACCTGATAGCGATCCAGATCGTAATGCATCTGCTCGCGGCTATTTTTCAAGCTGGGTTCAACCGGGGTGGATTGGGACATAGACGTCTCCTCAGGCGCGCGGGCCAGCGTAATCTTCAGTCCAGCGCTGCTGGTCCTGCATCAGGATTTGCAAACGCGCTAACTGTTCGCGCACGCGGGCTGGTGCGGTACCGCCATAGCCACTGCGTGCCGCCAGTGCAGCTTCCAGCGTCAGGGCACTGCGCACTTCAGGCGTTAAACGTGCATCGACGGCCTGCAACTGCGCATCGCTCAGGTCGGACAGGCTGCACTCTTCGCGTTCACACAGTTGCACCAGCTGGCCGGTGATTTCATGGGCTTCACGGAACGGCACGCCGCGCATCGCCAGCCAGTCGGCGACTTCAGTGGCCAGGGTGAAACCGTCCGGTGCCTGTTCGCGCATGACGTCGGTGTTGAATTTCAGCGTCGACATCATGCCGGCCATCGCAGGCAGCACCAGCAGCAGGGTATCCACGGCATCAATCACGTTGCGTTTGTCATCGCTCAGGTCGCGGTTGTAGGAGAGCGGCATGGCTTTCATGGTGGTGAGCAGCGCCATCAGGTTGCCGACCAGACGACCAGAACGACCGCGCGTCAGTTCGGCGATGTCCGGATTTTTCTTCTGCGGCATGATTGAGCTGCCGGTGGCATAACTGTCATGCAATTCCACCCAGCGGAACTGGCGCGAAGCCCACATGCACACTTCTTCGCACAGGCGGGACAGGTTGATACCGATCATGCTGGTGACGAACAGGAATTCTGCGGCGTAATCGCGGCTGGCCACCGCATCAATCGAGTTTTCGCACGGGGCGAGGTAAGCCAGATCTTCAGCCGCTTTTTCCGGCTGGCGCGCAATCGCCGATCCGGCCATCGCTGCGGCACCGAGCGGGCAGCGCGCACTACGGCGATCCCAGTCCTGCATGCGTTCAATATCGCGGGCAAAAGATTGCGCATGGGCCAGCAGTTGATGACCAAACACAATCGGCTGTGCCTGCTGTAAATGGGTAAAGCCTGGCGCCACGCTTTCAGTGTGCTGTGCGGCTTGCTCAACCAAAGATTGCTGCAGTGCCAGTAATGCACTGACCACTTTACGGCCGTTATCACGCAGGTAGAGACGCAAATCGTTGACGGTCTGATCGTTACGCGAACGACCTGCACGCAGTTTGCCGCCCAGTGGCCCTAAGCGTTCAGTCAGCGCGCGTTCAATGAAGGTATGAACATCTTCATCAGCGGCAATCGGGTGTAGATTGCCTGCACGATAATCCGCATCCAGCGCATCAATCGCCGCCAGCATGGTATGGAGTTCTTCGCTGCTCAGCAGATCGCCGCGAGCCAGCTCACGGGCATGGGCCCGGCATCCCGCTAAATCGTAAGGTGCCAGGGCAAAGTAATAATCCGGGCTGCGCGACAGCGCGGTTAAACTGGCCGCCGGTGCCGCTTTAAAGCGCGCACCCCATAACAGTTCGGCATTATCAGACATGCTATTTCCCCTTACAGATACTCGTCAGCGATATGAAAAAGATATGAAGGAACCAGCGGTGATAATAAAAACTTATTTCACGCTCGCACTGGTAAATACGTCATATTTCAGGTTCACTGTACTTTCACCGCAATTATTCCGGAGTTGAATAGCAAAGATGGAAAGTAAAGTTTCCCAGTCTGGAAACAATGCAAATAATCGCGGCGATAATGCGGTTCTGGCACTGAGTAATATCGACTTAAAATTGCTACGGGTATTTAAATGCGTGGTGGAAGCCGGAGGATTAACCGCTGCCAGCAACGAACTGAATATTGGTTTAGCCGCCATCAGCAAGCAGGTTTCCGATCTGGAAATTCGCCTCGGCATGACGTTATGCAGCCGGGGGCGTGAAGGCTTTGAGCTGACGCAGTACGGCATTAATGTCTATCAGGCTACGCTGGAGCTGTTCGTCTCCCTGAACCTGTTTCGCGAACGTCTGCACAACAGCCGCAGTGAACTGCTGGGCGACATCGCGATTTGCGTGGTAGATAACACCATTTCTGATCCGCACTCCCCGGTCACCGCGGCGGTGCAACAGTTGCACCAGAAAGCACCAAAGGTGCAGATTCGCTTACAGACTGCGCAATTAGATGATATTGAACGCGGGATGAGTGAAGGCCGTTTTCATTGTGGCATTGCGCCGGTTTATGAAATGAAAAGTGATTTTGATTACTTCCCACTTTATAAAGAATATTCGAAATTATATTGCTCCATGTCACATCCTTTATATTCTGGATCTTGTGATAAGAATATATCGGTGGAAATATTACGTGAGCAGAAAATCATTAATCATTTATATGTCACGCCGCGCGACGACCGTCGCCTCATTCCATTACAGGACAGCGGTGCGCAAGCCGTACAAGTTGAATCCGTCGCCATGCTGATTTTAACCGGGCACTTTATTGGTTATTTACCCGAACATTATGCAGCGCCCTTTATTGCGCGTGGGCAGCTGTGTGAATTGGGCGATGAATCTGTGCGCCGCGAAAATCCGTTCTGCCTGATGATGAAAAAAGGCCGGAAAATTAATCCGATTATCCGGCTATTTATGCAATCACTGGGCCTGACAGAGGCAGATGAGGCGCACTGAGTTGGTGCAATCATCCCACCACTTTATACATCACCGTGGTGGCATCTAGCGCCCCTTCCGTCGATTCAGCGTACAACGGAATGGAGCCCGCGATTTGCCAGTCCAGCGATAGATAGAGATCCGTGGCCACATCGCCGCTGCGCGTATCCAGCACCAGCAGCGTTTTGCCCTGCTCAACCGCGAGTAGCTCAGCCTGCTGCATCAGTCGACGCGCAATTCCCTGGCGACGAGCAGAGGGATGCACCAGCAATTTACTGATCTCCGCGCGATGACGCCCATTCGGCATGGCGCTAAACCCGACCATTACCGTCGCAACAATCACACCCTGCTGCCGCGCCACCAGCAGCTGATTATCGCCGCTTGCCAGACTGAAGATTTTATCCTGCCAGAAGCGTTCCATCGCTGCGCGATCCCCGGCATCAATAAAACCCACGCTGGCCCCGTCAGCCACGCAACCCTGCAGCACCTCGGTCAGCGCAGCCAGCAGGGGCTGCGCCTGAGTGGCACTCAACTGTTCGATTTCAGTCATGGTTTGCATACCACCAGAATGTAACGCGCGCCGCCTTCCGGGTGCGCCTGAAACGACGATTTGCCGGTAAGATGAAAACGCAGGCAATCCCCCGCCTGTAGCGTCCAGCGCTGATCGTCCATGGTGAACGTCAGCTCGCCAGATTGCAGCCAGATATGCTGCTCCAGCCCCTGTACCGGCGGTGCGTCATAATCGATGCGCGCGCCGGGTTGCAACACGCTCTCAACCAGCTCGGCCTTGAAATGGCTGGCGGGCGGCGAGACACTGCGACGCAAATAACCGCTGGCATCGTCGCGCCAAACGCTCTGATCACTCGCTTTCAGCAGCAGCGCCGCCTCCTCTTCCACTTCACTGAGCAACCGTGACATGGTTAAGCCATAGGCGACACACAGTCGGTTAAGCAAAGCGGCAGTGGGGCTGGTCTCCGCCCGTTCAATGCGCGACAATGAAGCCCGGCTGATGCCGGTAGCCATCGCCAGTTCGTCCAGTGACCAGCCACGTTGCACTCGCAACTCGGCTAAACGCGCGGCCAATCGATCTTCGGTATCCGGTACAGACATGTTCACCTCTCATATTTGGGAAATAAATCTCACAAGCGAGATACCACCTGATCTTGCGCAAAACGTCAAGTTGTACAGAAATAAAAGAGTTGTACAACATAAGCGCGGCGGTTAAGGTGTTGTAATGCAGGTCAGAATTTTCGAGGACGCCATGGCCTTATACAGTATCGGTGATGTTGCCGAACGCTGTGGAATCAACCCGGTAACGTTGCGCGCCTGGCAGCGCCGTTACGGTTTACTAAAACCCCAGCGTACAGAAGGCGGTCACCGCCAGTTTGATGATGAAGATGTTCAGCGCATTGAGGAGATCAAGCGCTGGATAGAAAGCGGTGTGCCTGTTGGCAAGGTGAAAGCCCTGCTGGAAGGCCAAACCGTTAATGTGCACGATGGCTGGACCGCGCTACAGGAAGAACTGATGAGCGTGCTGCGTCACGTTCGTCCGGCTAAATTGCGCACCAAAATTGCCACCATTGGTCGCGAACATCCGGTGGATGCGTTGATTGATCACGTGTTTGTCCCGGTGCGCCAGCGTCTTGGATTAGATCAAAACACCGCGCGTACTATGTGCAGTTTGCTGGATGGCGCGCTGATTGATTACGTCGCGTTTTGTCTGGCAAGCGGACGCAAGAAAGCCGGCAAAGATGCATTGATGATTGGCTGGGGCGTGGAAGATCGCACTCGCCTGTGGCTGGAAGCCTGGCGCTTGTCGCAGCAGGGCTGGCGTATGGATGTCTTAGCCGAGCCGCTGGATATGCCGCGTCCTGAGCTGTTCCCTGGTCAGAATCTGTTTATCTGGACCGGTAAGAAACCGACGCGTCGGCAGCTGGAGCAGTTTGAACACTGGCAGGCACAAGGGTTTGCCACCCATATTCACGATCCCGTCTGACAAAAAATCGCACACACGGCCTTTGCCTTGCCGGGTGTGCGCGTTATCATGCCGCACTCCATGACTCTTCTCAGGTTTCCCTTATGAACTGGAATAAAATTCTCATTGGCTCCCTGTTTGCCGTGATGGCCATTGGTGGCATGGGTGGCATGATGTTGGTGGGCTACAGTCTTATCCTTCCCAGCCACTGAGTTGACGTTGCACGCGTTCTAACACGCGGTCGCAAATCAGTGCCAATAGGGCGACCAGCAGCGCCCCCTGAATCACATAAGCGGTGTTAAAGCCGCTCAGTCCGATAATCACCGGCGAGCCCAGGCTTTCTGCGCCCACTGTCGACGCGATGGTCGCGGTGCCGATGCTGATCATCACCGAGGTACGCACGCCTGCCATGATCACCGGTGCGGCCAGCGCCAGCTCAATCTGCCATAAGCGCCGCCATGGCCCCATGCCCAGCCCCACGGCAATTTCCCGATTACTGTCTGGCACGCTGTCTAAACCTGCCAGCGTTCCCTGCAAAATCGGCAACAGCCCGTAAAGAAACAGCGCCATGATGGCCGGTGTCGCGCCAAAGCCCATCACCGGCACGGCTATCGCCAGCACTGCTACCGGTGGAAAGGTCTGCCCCGCTGCCGCCAGCGTCTCCAGTAACGGCCTGAACGCCCGCCCGGCGCGTCGCGTAGCAAAAACACCACTGCCCACGCCAAAAATAATCGCCAGTGCGCTACCGCTGATCACCAATGACAGATGTGCGAGGGCCAGCCGCCAGAAGCTCTCTTGCTGATACAGCGGACGTTCCAGCTGCGGGAACCAGTGGGCAAACAGCGGTCCGCTGTGCGGCAACCCCCACAGCAGCAACAGAAACGCCGCCAGCAGCCAGTAAAGTGGATCGCGCCAGACACGCATCAGATCGCCTCCCGCTGGCGCAACAGGTCGCTGAAGTGCAGGACACCCAACGGCTGTTGATGCTGATCGATTACTGGCAGTTTGTCGGTGCGTCGCGCAATAAACTGCGACAGCGCCTCGCGCAGCGTCAGGTGCGCGGCTATCGGCTCGCCGTCCAGCCACTCGCCGCGCCGCGCGGCACTACCAGCACGTCCCAATGCCAGCAGTCGCACGCCAAGCTCGCTGCGACCGAAGAATTCACGGGCGAAATCCGTGGCAGGCTGCGTCAGCAGCTCAATCGGCTTGCCCTGTTGCACGATTTCACCGCCGTCCATCAGCACCAGTTGATCCGCCAGCGTCAGCGCTTCGTCGATGTCGTGCGTCACCAGCACCACCGTGCGTCCTGACAGCTTCTGAATACGCAGCATCTCCTGTTGCAGCGCCTGACGGTTCACCGGATCGAGTGCGCCAAAGGGCTCATCCATCAGCAACAATTCGGGATCGGCGGCCAGCGCTCGCGCCACGCCAACCCGCTGCTGCTGACCGCCGGAGAGTTGATGGGGAAAACGCGTCGCCAGATGCGTATCCAGATTTAGCAGCGCCAGCAGCTCCTCTACGCGCTGTTGAATTTTTGCCTGAGGCCAGCCGAGCAGTGACGGCACGGTAGCGATATTCTTTGCCACGTTCCAGTGCGGGAACAGGCCAATCGACTGGATGGCATAGCCAATGCGCCGCCGCAGAGCACGAGCATCCATGCGTTCAATCGGTTCACCGGCAAAGCGGATTTCGCCGCTGTCATGCTCCACCAGCCGGTTAATCATTTTCAGCGTGGTGGATTTGCCCGAGCCGGAAGTGCCAATCAGCACGGTGAAACTGCCCTTCTCAATATGCAAGGTGAGATCGCGCACCGCTGCCTTGCCCGCAAACATTTTGCTTACCTGGTGAAACTCAATCATCAGTTCTCTCCAGCAGTGCCGACAGTAAACGCAATGCGGCATCAAACACCACCGCCAGCGCCACCACCGGAATCACGCCCAGCAACACCAAATCCAGTGCGCTGCTTAGTAATCCCTGAAAAACAATAGCGCCAAATCCCCCGGCGCCAATCAGCGCCGCCACCACCGCCAGGCCAATGGTTTGCACCACCACCACACGCAAGCCCGAGAGCCATACTGGCAGCGCCAGCGGGAGTTCGGCGTGCCAGAACTGTTGCATCGGGCTCATGCCCATGCCACGCGCGGTTTCCCGTACCTCCTGCGGCACCTGCTGCAACCCCGCCACTACACTGCGCACCAGCGGCAGCAGCGCATACAACACCAGTGCGATCAGCGCGGGCGCCAGACCAATGCCGCTGATGCCCCAACTCGCCAGCACCGGGAAGTGCGCCACCAGCCCCGCCAGCGGCGCGATCAGCAAACCAAACAACGCCACGGAAGGCACGGTCTGGATCAAGTTGAGTACGCTGAAAGCGGCACTTTGCCAGCGCGATCGCCGGGCTATCGCTAATCCCAGCGGTAAACCTATCAACAACGTGGGGAGTAATGTGCCGCCCAGCAACAGCAGATGCTGGCTAAAGGCCGCATCAAACACCGCCGTGCGGTTGGCATACTCTTTCATCAGGGAGAGGTGGTCGAGGTGACCGCTGAGCAATAACAGCAGCGGAACAATCCAGATTTGCAGATTCAGCAGAATTCGCCACGGGGTGCTGGTTGTGAGCTGGCGGATGGCCTCGGCTGCCAGTAATAGCGCCAACGCCGCGGCACACCATAAACCGCTGCCAAAGGCCGTGCGTGCCAGCGGGCTGCCGCTGTTAGCCAGCTGCGCCGCCGTCTGCCCGCCAATAAACACCAGCATCGCAAACAGTATCTCGGCATCCAGCAAGGCCATCACCAGATTGAGACGCCGGGGCTTCCACCACAATCCTTGCCATAGCCACAGTAACGGCAACAACAGCAGCCAGGACTGCGCCACCTGCCACAGCATCAGCGGCTGTCCGGACACCAGGCGGTTGGCGGCGAAACTGAGTAACGGCAAAGCCAATAGCGCGCAAGTGATCAGCAGCGTTAGCACCAGCAGCACCGGCTGCTGGCGCGGTCTTGATAACAGTAACGGCACCGCTTACAGCAACTTATTCTGCTGTAGCCACTGTTTCGCCACCTGGCTGGCATCCTGACCATCAACCGCAATTTGCGCGTTGAGCTGTTGCAGGGTTTTCTCATCCAGCTTGCTGAACACCGGCTGTAACCAGTTGCCGATCTCTGGATACTGTTTCAGCACGCTTTCCCGAATCACTGGCGCAGGCGCATAAATTGGCTGCACTCCTTTGGGATCGGTCAGCGTTTGTAAACCGAGCGCCGCCACCGGGCCATCAGTGCCATAGGCCATGGCTGCGTTGACGCCGGAGGTTTGCTGCGCTGCGGCTTTGATGGTCACCGCCGTATCACCGCCCGCCAGCGACAGCAGCTGAGACTGATCCAGCTTGAAGTTGTAGGCTTTTTCAAATGCCGGTAGCGCATCGCTGCGTTCGATAAATTCGGCTGAGGCCGCCAGCTTGAAGGTGCCGCCCTTTTTCAGGTAGGCGCTAAGATCGTCGAGGGAGTTAAGGTTATTTTTCTGTGCCACATCGCCGCGCACCGCGATGGTCCAGGTATTGTTGGCGGGCGCAGGGGTTAACCACACCAGATGATTTTTATCCGCATCGAGCTTTTTCACCTTCTCATAGCCCTGCTGCGCATTTTTCCAGGCCGTGTCTTTCTCATCGTTAAAGAAGAACGCGCCATTACCGGTGTATTCCGGATAAATATCCAACTCGCCCGCAGTGATGGCCCCACGCACCACCTGGGTAGTGCCGAGCTGAATTTTGTTAACGGTTTTCACCCCGTGTTTATCCAGCACCTGCAGGATGATATTGCCCAGCAGCGAACCTTCGGTATCAATCTTCGAACCAACCTTGACCGGATCGGCCGCATTCGCAGCGCCCACACTCATCGCTAATGCGATCATCCCCAATAAACCCTGCTTAATCATGCCGCTGTCCTCTGCTTATGTTTTCAGTCTGTGACTATCAAGCGTAGCCTGGCGAAACAGGATGGGGGCGGTCAAGCGCCTCAGTTCGAGCTTTTTCTGCTATTTAATGCGCATTGCTTATAACCCATTCGCAGGACTTATAACCAAATGGAATTTTTAATGCGTAAGTACAGGCTTATTCTCATAGTCCCACTCTTTACAATAAAATACATAACATCATGTCCGACTTAGCTTCTCCGGCGCACGTGGCGCTGGCAGGGAATACGCCGACTGGCGAAACCAAATGGATTCGTAGCGCAGCTGACGTATCGAATCTCGTGAACAACAGCAACGAGTCTCGCAGCAATGCGCGCATCGTGGTGGCCATCGCCCTCGGCGGTGTGTTCCTCGATGCCTACGATCTCGGCGCACTGGCTTTTGGTATCAAAGACGTCACGCGCGAATTTAACCTGACGCCGACCGGCACCGGAATGGTGGCTTCGGCCATTACCTTCGGCGCGATTGTCGGTGCGCTGATTGGCGGTTATCTCACCGATAAAATTGGCCGCTACCGCGTGTTTATGGCCGATATGTTCTTCTTTGTGGTTGCAGCGCTGGCCTGTGCCTTTGCCCCGAACGAATACGTGTTGGGCGGTGCGCGCTTTGTGATGGGATTGGGCGTGGGCATCGATCTTCCTGTCGCCATGGCGTTTCTTGCCGAGTTTTCAAAACTGCGCGGGCAGGGAAATAAAGCGGCCAGCGTGGCGATGTGGTGCCCCACCTGGTATGCGGCAATCAGTATTTCCTACCTGCTGGTGTTGCTGCTGTATGCGGTGCTGCCGGAAAGTCACACTGACTGGTTATGGCGACTGATTCTCGGCTTCGGCGCGGTTCCTGCGCTGCTGATTATTGCCATTCGCAGCCGCTACATGAGTGAATCTCCAGTGTGGGCGGCCAATCAGGGCAATCTGCACGGCGCCGCGCAGATCCTGCAACGCTCCTACAACATCAATGCCCAGGTCGCGGAAGATGCCGATCTGACGCAGGCTAAGCCGGTGCGTAAAGCCAGCTGGCGTAACTATGGTGCGCTGCTGCAGGGTGTTTATCGTCGTCGTACTATTCTGGCGACCGTCACCTCCATCGCCTCTTCGTTCGCCTACAACGCGGTGGCCTTTGGCCTGCCGGTGATTATCTCCAGCTTCTTCGCGCAATCGATGCTGACCACTATTCTGGTATCTCTGGCATTGAACCTGCTGTTTGCCTTTGTCGGAGGTTTGCTGGCGGTGCGTCTGGTGCCACGCCTCGGCGCGTGGAAAATGTCGGTGGCAGGTTACAGCTGCCAGTGCATCGCATTGCTCGGTCTGGCGCTGATTGGTCGTCCGGAAGGCGGCGAACAGGCGGCATTGGCGATTGCGATGCTGGCGCTGTTCCTGTTTGGTCAGGGATTTGGTCCAGGTTCACACACCATGACCTTTGCCTCGCTGAGCTACCCTGCTTCACTGCGCGGCGTGGGGGTTGGTTTTAACCAAACGCTGATGCGCGGCAGTTCAACCGTGTCGCTGTTCCTGTTCCCACTGCTGGTGGCGGCATTTGGCACCGGCGTGTTCTGGGTGATTTTCCTCGCGCCGCTGATTGGCTTGCTGGCGCTGCTGGCGATTCGCTGGGAACCCTCAGGCTACGATGTGGATGCGGAAGACTTCACTTAAGACAACAACGCCCCGTTAAGGGGCGTTTTTTATGCGGTCAGACGGAAATCGCCGAACGTATGGGGAATGCGCGGGAAGGTGTGCAGGAACCACGGCGTAAACTGCTCGGGTTGATCCAGCATCTCCTGCTGAATCTGCTCAATCGAGCGATAACACCAGGCATCCGCTTCTTCCGGATTCAGATCGGGTTCAACATCACTGGTGGCGAAGAATACGTGGCCATACTCGTGCTCGGTCAGACCATTGCTTAATGGCAGGTTGTAGCTCAGTTCGAACACCGGCGTCAGCGCCACTTCCATCCCCATCTCTTCACGCAAGCGACGTTCAGCGGCATCCCGGGTCGATTCCTGCGGATAAGGGTGGCCGCAGCAGGTGTTGCTCCACAAGCCGCCACAGTGATATTTACCGTTAGCACGACGTTGCAGCAGCAGTTCATGGCGCGAATTGAACACGTAGACCGTCACCGCACGATGCAGCAATCCTTTCTCATGTACTTCCAGCTTTTCCATCTTGCCGGTGGGACGATCGAGGTGGTCGACGAGAATAACTTCAATGGCGGGCATGACAACTCCTTCAGATAATTCTCAGCTATTGTACACAACCTCAAAGACTGAAACTGAGGAAATCGCGCACATTCCGTGCGCTTAAGTAGAGAAATTTAAGCTTAGCAGTCATCAGACAAAGCGGTAACGACTCAGGATGTAGAAATCAAATCGGTAGGTGATGAGCGATATCAAGCCCTCTTAGTCGTCAGCCAAGTAGCAGGTGCGAGCACGATTCCTGGACGCCTACAATCTGACGCCGTCACGCCTCTAAACCCTCAAACTCACATCAGCGCACAAAAAAACTGCCACTTCTTACATGGCAGCCTTATTTGCAAAACTCCCTAACTACAGGCGTACCCTTAAAGCCGCCCCTTCAGTTTTAGCTCGGATTCGATTGTCGTATCGCGGGCGTTTTTTTGACGGCTTGCGCCCCACACTTCGTCATACTCATAGCCGGTAAGATCTTTAATCACCCCACGCGTTTCGGCATCACAACCTCTCGCCGTGCCACCCAGTTTGCGACGCGCCACCTCTTTAATCAGCAGCTTGTGGCTGCGCTGTGTCAGCTTGAACTTAAAGGTCAGCCAGAAACTCGCCGCCAGCAGTGCCGTGGTGACAAACACCATCAGCCCGACAATCGCATTGATGGCACTCTCCGGCTGTGCGCCGTTGCCTTTTACAAAACCACTCTCCTGCAGCACGATACCAATCATGAAAATGGCGATCGCCACCGAGCTTTTGCGCGTCAATACCATCACCCCGGCAAATATCCCTTCACGTCGTTTACAGGTCACCATCTCATCAATATCGGGAATAAAGCTGTAGATGTTCCAAGGGATGTAAAACAGACCGGCGCGCACAATGCCCAAAAATAGAAAGACCGCGCTGAACAGCAACGTGGGCACCTGCCATTGCCACAAATACACGGCAAACAGGAACACGAAGACGGCGGCGATACTCAGGTAGGAAATACGCAGCGCGTTGGAGGGCGTCATATTAAAGCGGCCCAATAGCATCATAAAAATGAAGGTGCCGGGAATCGACATAAACATCATGTTGCTCAGCAGCAGCGAGGCTAAGGAAGCGTCCTGCTTCAGGCCGTAGATCACGAAATAGGTGAACACCGCCAGAAAGGCATCCATCGCGGTGAAGGAGCAGATATAAATCAGCAGATGCTGGCGAAAGGCTTTAATTTTTAAAGATGAAGCCAGATCGACAAACAGATACTTCAGGTGCGCTTTCAGGCTGCCCTGGCGCGCAGAGTGTTGCGCCACCTCCTCTTCCGGCTGAATATCTTTGGCCTCCCAGGTCGTCAACCAGGTAATAAACACCGCCACGCAGTAGATCACCGAGAAAATGACGCCGGTCAGCGTATAGGTAATGGCGTTGTCTTTGCCGGTATAGGTCATGATGATGCCCGGCACCGAGACAGCGAGAAAACTGCCGAGCGCCGAAAACATCAGGCGCACACCGGAAAGACGCGTGCGCTCACTGAAACGGTTGGTCATCTCAGAAGACAAGGTTTCCCAGGGCACCAGCACCATTGCCGACAGCAGTTCGATGGTGAGATAAGTGCCGAGATAATACCAGTAGCTCATATCCGTCACCCACAGCGCGCCATACAGCAGCATTAAGGGAGAGGAGATCAGCAGGAAGAAACGTCGGCGGCCAAATTTGCGCCCCAGCCAGGTATTGCCGAAGTTGTCAGTGATGTAGCCCATGATCGGGCTTAATATCGCATCGATGACGCGGGCGATGGCAAATATCGAGCCCGCTTCAAACACCGATAATCCGCAGTAGGTGGTATAGAAAAACAGCAACCAGGTGCCAATCACCGCAAAGGCACCGCCGCCAAAGAGATCCGTCAGGCCGTAGCCGATCGCGACGCCATAACCGACGCGACGTTCTGTAGGTTTAACCATCGATCCGATTCCTGTTCTGGTAGGGTATGTAATAGCGGCAAGGTGCTATGCCCTGCCGCCGTTGTTATCAACAGAATTGGAAATCAACTGAATAAACGAATGCGTTATCCGGCGTTGGCGAGCATCTGTGCTTTCACGCATAGTTCCGCCGCTTTGAAAGCATGCGTTTGCGTCATCGCATGCTCGGTGCGGTGGAGGCAGTCATTGATGAGCTGTCCGAAGAACGGGAAGCCCACTTCACCGGAAACGGCATAGCGGAACTCTCCTTCTTTGTTCACCAGATACACCACGTCCTGCTCACCGCGTGTGAGATCTGTGTATTTGCGGATCTCGATATAACCGTCAGTGCCGAGCAGCGTCATGCGCCCATCACCCCAGGTGGATAAGCCATCCGGCGTAAACCAGTCGCAGCGGAAATAGCCAGTGGCGCCGTTCTCGCCTGCCAGCATCGCATCGCCGAAGTCCTCAAATTGCGGATGCTGTGGATGGCGAAAATTCCGCACCTGGCTCGCCACCACCGTGGCGTCGCTGTTGCCGGTGTAGTAGAGGAATTGCTCGATTTGATGGCTGCCGATGTCGCACAAAATGCCGCCGAAATAGCGACGCTGATAGAACCAGTCTGGCCGTCCGGTGCCTTCACGATGTGGGCCGGTGCCGAGGGTTTGCACCACCTGGCCGATGGCCCTCTTCTCCACCAGCTGTCCGGCAAACACCGCGCTCTCTACATGCAGACGTTCGCTGTAATACACCGCATATTTGCGCCCGGTTTTGGCGCACATTGCTTTGGCATCTTCCAGCTGTTCGAGGCTGGTGAGCGGGGCTTTATCCGTGAAGTAATCCTTGCCCGCCGCCATCACTTTCAGCCCCAGCGCACAACGTTCCGAGGGAATCGCCGCGCCTGCCACCAGTTGCACCTGCGCATCGGCCAGAATGGTTTCCAGCGAATCGGCGATCTGCACCTGCGGGAACTGCTGCACAAACTTATCGACTTTGGCGGCATCGGGATCAAACACCCACTTCAGCGTGGCCCCGGCTTCGGTTAATCCGTTGCACATGCCATAGATGTGGCCGTGATCCAGTCCGGCTGCCGCAATGATAAATTCCCCCGGCTGCACCACCGGCTGTGGTTTGCCTTTCGGCGCGTAGTTCATGCCATCCTGCTTATTCATGGTTGTTTCCTCACGCAAAGTTTTTGCCCAGTGGGATATCATCGACATCGGCGAAGTTATCGACCGAAGCCTGTTTTTCGTAGAAGTGCGGTGCATGGGCGATCAGGCCGCCGGTGCGGTAGAAGGCATCATTTTTGGCGATCGGTAACGACACAATGCTTTTGGTGATGGCCGATTTGTAGATGGCGGCAATCAACTCCAGCGAGCGTTTGCCCTGCTCGCCGTCAATCAGCGGCACACGCTGTTGCTCAATCGCCGAGAAGAAGTCATCGACTTGTCCGGCGTGCAGTGTCCAGGTGAGCGGTGCCGTGCTGGCATGAAAGCGATCCAGCTCCTGCTCCAGCGCCAGATTGTTCTCTTTTTCCGGGAAGCCGTTCTCCGCCGCCTGCATAGCGACCGCTTTCCACGGCGCTGAGAGGCGCGCTTTCTCACCTTGCAGCACGATTTTCTGATCTTCACCGTGATGCACAACAGAAGCGGTCAACTGCGCCAGCGTGCCGTTGGGATAGCGGAAAATCGCGGCGCTGAGGTCTTCCACTTCGGCATTGTCATGCGCCACGTTGCCGATCATCGCCACCACTTCACTGGGTGCACCGAGCATCCACTGCATCGCATCAATGTGGTGGACCGCATGGTTAAGCGTGCAGCCGCCGCCCTCTTTTTCCCAGGTGCCGCGCCACCACAGGTCGTAGTACGAATGACCACGCCACCAAAATGAATCGATCTGCGCGTGGCAAATTTTGCCCGCCAGGCCCGAATCCACCGCCGCTTTTAACTGCCAGAACGCATCGGTGAAACGGTTCTGTGCCACCACCGACAAAATTTTGCCGCTGGCCTTTTGCGCGGCGATCATCGCATCGCACTCTTCCAGCGAGGCCGCCATCGGCTTTTCGCACAACACATGCTTGCCCGCCTGCAAGGCCGCAATGGTGTTTTCCGCATGCACATAAGGCGGTGTACAGACATCAACCACGTCGATGTCCGCGCCCTCGGCCAGCATTTCGAGGTGATCCAGGTAAACCCGCACATCGTGCAGACCGTAGCGCTGCAATTTCTCCCGCGCTTTTTCGGGATACATGTCCGCTACCGCGACAATTCTGCCGCGCTCAGGAAACTGCAGAAACGCCTGGATATGTGAATTGGCAATATTGCCCATGCCCACTATCGCAATTTTTAACATCGTGATTCTCCGCTCGTGACCGCTGTTGAGGTGTCTGCGAGGAACATAAAAAAGCGCTGCTGACCGGACAATCTGTTTTTGTGAGAATGCTCGCAGAGCGATACAGGAGTTTGTGAACCAAATGTAAAACCGTCTTAATATCAGTCCACTGCGTCTGCAAAAATTTGCAAAAATTGATTGGGATGGGGATCACACTATGGCCGGCAAGCTCAGAATGGACGAAATTGCAGCAATCACCGGCTACTCGGTGAGTACTGTTTCACGCGTGTTGAGCGGCAAATCCTACACCAGTGATAAGGCGCGTGAGGCGATAGTCGACTGCGCGCGCAGGCTAGGTGTATTGCAGGAAATGGTGAGTGGTCGCTTGCTGATCAATGACATTGTGGTGTTTGCCCCAGGGCGCACTTTCACGCCGCGTGGCGATCATTTTTACCATGAGGTGACGCGCGGAATCGCCGAGGCCTGCGCATCGCATGATGTACATATCAGCTATTGCCCACTGGAGGAACAGCGCGCCGATGTGAAGCTGTTTCTGGAGAAAGCCGGAGCAAAAAACATCAGCGCCATCATCATTATCGGCACCGACGATCAAGCGATCTTCAGTCTGGCGGCGTCACTCGGTAAGCCCTGTGTGCTGATTAACTCACGCGACAAAGACATGCGGCTGGATGCGGTGTCCCCCGATCACCGCGCGATTGGTTTCAGCGCCATGCAGCATCTGTTTGAGCAAGGCCATCGCCGGGTGTTGACAGTGACCTGTCTGCGGAGGGAAACACTGTTTTTGCGCCTGGAGGGGATCAAAGACGCCTATCGCCATTTTCATATGCCGTTTAATGCCCAGCAGGATTTGATCGTCATCGAAGCCTACTCCTCGCAGGACACCGAGATCGCCCTGAATCACTGGCTGGATACGCACCCACGCGATCAGTGGCCTGATGTGATTTTACCCGGCGGCAAAGGCATTATCACCGGCGTGCAGAACGCACTGCTGTCACGCGGCTTGCGCATTCCAGAAGATATTTCGCTGATGACCACGGATCTAGCCAGTCGACTGGAGGGATCGCCGGAGATGCCCATCACCGGCTTTGCGGTGCCGTGCCGTGAACTGGGTTATGAGGCAATCCAACTGATCCAGAACCGCCTCAATCGACCGCAGTCGTCGATTTACAATCTGTTGTTGCAGGGAAAACTGGTGGATCGCGGCACGGTGGCGAATGCCACTCGCCATGCCGCGCGTGAAGAGATTCGTAACGCGTTTCCGTGAGGGTACCGCGTCAGCGGCGCGAGGACCGCCGGCCCCTGCGCGGCACCAGATTGCGTTATCACTTGTGGTAAATCGCCCAGCCTTACAACTTAAAGCTCTGCACCACCAGCTCCAGCTGCACGCTCTGCTCTTCCATGGCGCGCGCGGCAGCCGACACCTGCTCGACCAGCGCGGCATTCTGCTGAGTACTACCATCCAGCTGCGTGATTGCCAGGTTAACCTGCTCGATGCCCATACTCTGCTCGCGGCTGGCAGACATGATTTCGCTCATCAGGGTGGTCACGCTGCTCACGCCCTGCATCAGCTCATCCATGGTTTGACCGGCTTGTTCCACCAGCTGACTGCCAGTATCGATATTGGCCACCGACTCCTCAATCAGCTTCTTGATCTCACGCGCCGAGTTAGCGGATCGTTGCGCCAGATTACGCACTTCTGACGCCACCACGGCAAATCCACGCCCCTGTTCACCCGCACGCGCCGCTTCCACCGCCGCGTTGAGTGCGAGGATATTGGTCTGGAAGGCGATGCTGTCAATCACGCTGATGATATCCACCACTTTACGTGATGAATGATTAATCGCGCCCATGGTGGTGACCACCTGACGCACCACATCCGTTCCACGTGCTGCCACCTGCGAGGCACCGTCCGCCAGCTGATTGGCGTGGGTAGCATTGTCAGCGTTCTGGCGCACCGTACCGGTCAGCTCTTCCATAGACGCGGCGGTTTCAACAATCGAACTGGCCTGCGATTCGGTACGGGCAGACAGATCGGCGTTGCCGCTGGCAATTTCACGCGAGGCAGAGGTAATCGCCAGTGCGCTGTCGCCGACCTGACGCATCAGCCCCTGCAGATACTCGATAAACTGGTTAAAGCTCTGCGCCACCGCGTTAAATTCCGGGCTGTTGCTGGCAGGCAGACGCTGAGTTAAATCCGCGCCGCCAGTCGACAGCGCTTCGATATTCCGGTTCAGCAGGCTGAGACGCTTCATCATGGCGCGCACGAAGCCGAGCAGCACCAGCAGCAGGATCACCGCCAGCGGGATCTGCACCAGACCGAGTCGGGTCAGCATGCTGTGAGTCTGTGCATCCAACAGGCTGGATGGCACATCGCTGGCGAGATACCACGGGCTACCGGCAATCGCCTGCAGGAACAGCGTGTGCTCACCATCTTCACCTTTGAAGGTGGTTTGCATCGGCTGATTGCCCGCCTGGCTCAGCAAACCTTTCAGCGCACCCGCCATCGGCAGCTGCGTATCAGAGAGATTTTCCAGTTTCGGCGTGCCATCCATCAGCGCGGCGTTACCCACCACTTTGCCATCCGCTTCGACGATTAACACGCGACCCTGAACCGCATCGCCCATCTGTTTCGCCAGCTGATTGAAGAAGCCGAGCGTCACGTCGATGGTCGCCACGCCCCATACGGTGCCGTCGCGATAAATCGCCATCGCACAGTTGGTACGCGGCTGTGGGCTGGCCGCATCCTGATAGGCTTTGGCCCAGGCACACTGACCTTTGGCAGCAGCCATGCCGTCTTTGTACCACGGCTGCTCCCAGTATTTGTCGGCCGCATCCGAGTTCCAGTAGGTGTTGACCTGCAACTGATTACTGGCGTTACGGGCGAAGAACGAACTGTCTTTTTCCTTCGCCGGATCGCGACGATTTGGCAATGGCCAGATACCGCCGCCAAACACGTTACTGTCCTGATATTGGTTCACCAGCGCCGGCAGCAAGGTATCAATTGCCGCGCTGTCCATTACGCCTGCGGCTTCGGTGATGGCACGCTGCTGCGCCTGCACGCGGTTCATCTGTTCAACGATGCGTCCTGCCAGGCCGTCCACTTCATAACGCACCAGACGGCTTTCGTTTTGCGTCAACTGCGGAGCGATGAACTGATTGATCACCACCACGGTAACCAGCATCAGGACCACGAAAAATGCGACCAGCGTCGCGGTAAAACGAGATTGTGTAGTTTTTAACATCAGTGTGCCCTTACCCTGGTTGGCGAGTTGCCTGATCGAGGTTAACGGCGTGTTACAGAGGAACTTGAGGTGAGCAAGATCACAAAAATGCAAATAGTTGATTTAGGTGATCATTAGGAGGGTGACTAACGTTGCGCTTACTCATCAGAGTGCGGGCAACAGCCCGCAGATCGGGCTATTGCGGCGGCTCCACCACTTCCTGACGTGGTCGGAAAACGTGGTCATTGCCTTCTGCCTGCAAACGTTGCAGCAGCTGTTGTCCACCGCGATCGTCGGCCTGAGCAAACTGACGTTCCGCTTCGGTGATCGGTGTCGCCCACAGCAGATTAGGTCGATCGCCATCGCGTTTAGGTAAACGAAATTGTGCCGCTTCCGGTGCCAGGCCATTGGCCAGCAGGAAACTCTCGAAACCCACCGGCGCCACTTCGGAGGCCAGCGTGTGCCCTTCGCCAATCCACGTCAGACGCGCCCACGGCAGGTGCGCGAACTCGGCCAGCGCGCTGGCCATCTGCACCGCGTTGGCTTCGGTCATCACTTCGCCGTCCACCGCCATCGCCAGCTCCACACGGCGATACTGCGGAGCCAACTCATCAAACAGATAATCCACCTGCGGCATGGGTCGAATCCCCATGCCGAGGGTGAGAAAAACCCACACGCCATTATGCCAGTGCTGGGAAATGGCCATCGGCGGCCAGTTGCCCTGATCGATGGCGTAATACTTCACTGACTCACCAAACTGTGCCTGATAGCACTGCATCAGCTCGCGCTGCACGACATCCCACAGATGGCCGTCATGCCAGTCACGCCAGAAGTGACGCTGCTGCTCGGCGCGCGCGTAGTAATCATTGGTGGAAGCGGATCCGAGCGGTGCGGTCAGGCGATTCTCTTTGATGCAACCAGCAGAGAAACTCACCTGCTTATCCTGATAAAGACTCCAGCCGGGGATCACCGCCAGCAGCTGACCGTAATACCACAGTGCGGCACCGTCATCGCTCGGCTCCCACAAAATCTGTAAACCGGCCGGATCGAGCATCGGCTCAGCTTCTAAAGTGCGGCAATACTCTGCGCTGAGCAGTGGCGCAATACCCTGCTCCATCGCTTCGCGGTCTTCGCGCGCCGGTGCAGGCAATAGATTGCGCAGCCAGCAGCCACGTACCGCGTACTGGCTACGAAACAAATCGTTCGGCCAGATGTAAAAGTAGGCCGTGCGCGCATCCTGTTCGACGATGGCGGTGAGTGTGTTTTGCTGATTGGGCACCTCAGCAATCAGAGGTTGGTGTGTCATAACGCCTCGACAAAGCCTTGAGGGATCCATTTTCCCTGAGAATAGAGCAGGATCGGCACTCGCACCACGTGACACAAGGGTAAAACTCTCAAAGTGCAGACATGACAGGTGAATGGTGTTGATGAATGCCAGCACAACGCCCTGACAAACTTCAAATTAATTCGCGATTCATTTGCCGCTTCGCATGCTATTGTCTGCACATTCCTCCTTGCGGAGCTGCCCAGCATGGTGTTGCAAAACCTCGATTTGAACCTGCGCGATGTCGTGATTTTCGCGATTTTGGTGTGGCTGTTTATCCGTTACACCTGGGTGATGTCAGCACTGACGTTGATGCTGGCAGGGGGCGCACTGTTACTCTTATTGCCTGTCGATATTTACTACAGTTTAGTGCCGTTGGCCCTGCTGGGACTGGGTTTAGGAATGCTGTTCCACTATTATCAGCAGCGTCAGCTCACGCTAAAACGCGAAGCCCGTACGCCGCGCACCTACACCAAAAAGCAAGACGAGCTGCATTTGTAGCCTCAGCGTCCCATACGTTGCATCGCGCGGGTATAGGCCCCGCGCTGAATTGACCAGCGCAACAAACCGGCAATCACCGCAATTTCCTTATCAACCCTCCACTGCGTGAGCGGACCAATCGGCTGCTGAATCTGCTGTTGTGCCCAATCCGGCAGTAAGCCCATGCCCGCTTTAAGCATCACGTGCATCGCCGGTTTGGCCTGCCAGCTGGGAGCCGGCGCGTTGATCAGCAACTGCATCACTTCCAGCGTGCGTTCATCACAGATCAGTTCCGGGCGCATCGCCTGCAAATAATCTTCCACCGCCTGCACCGTTTTTGGCACCTTTTCCGCCCCTAAGGCTTCGGCGATGATCGCCGCTTCTTCGTAATAGCGATCCTGCTCGGCCAGCGTGAGCTGTGGATTTTTGTAGCGCAAATGCGCGGCGAGGAAGCGGCTGGTTTCGGCGACGTGTACCCAGGTGAGCAGATGCGGATCGCTGGCGGCATAAGGTTGTCCGGCGTTATCGATACCGGTGACGCGCAGATGAATACGTTTAACCCGTTCAATCAGGATATTGGCGTCTACCGTGTTACCAAAAGTGGTGACGGCAATAAACTGGCTGGTGCGCCGCAGACGGCCCAGCATGTCCTGACGAAAGTTGGAGTGATCCCACACACCCGCCAGCGCGGCCGGATGCAGCATTTGCAGCATCAAGGCGCTAATGCCACCACACAACATCGAAGGAAAGTCGCCGTGCACGCGCCAGATCACGTGGTCAGGGCCAAACAAACCCGGATCGCCCAGCGGCTGCGAAATATCGAATTCGTTGAGTGCGAGGCCGTTAAGACGAAAGACTTGCTGCTGGATACGATTGCGGAGGTTCATGACGTTTGTCGGTTATGCCCGTTGGCAGAATAAGCTCGGGCCTATCATATACTGCCAGGGGTAACGGTGCGATTCATCCTGCGACAAACCGCACCGTTCCACAAAGTGGCGACAACTAACGCTTACAGATAATCAAACTGCCCGTCCTGGGTGCGTACCGAATCGAGGCCAATCATCACGTTGAATTTGCCCGGCTCAGCCACTTGCTGCATCTTCTGATTCCAGAATTTCAGCGCATCGACGTCAATCTTAAAGCTCACGGTTTGCGATTCGCCGGCTTTCAGCATAATGCGTTTGAAGCCGCGCAGCTCCTGCACCGGACGGCTGATGCTGGCCACCGGATCGTTGAGATACATCTGCACCACTGTGGCACCATCACGCTTGCCGGTGTTGGTGACGGTGACGCTGGCTTCCACCGTGCCGGTGCGCGGCATGGTTTTCGCGGACATCTTCACCGGAGACACGGTAAAGGTGGTATAGCTCAGGCCGTAACCAAACGGATAAAGCGGGCCGTTCACCGCATCGTAGTAGTGTGAGGTGTACTTGTTCGGCTTGGCGAAATTATACGGACGACCGGTTGGCAAGTGGTTGTAGTAAATCGGCAGTTGGCCTACAGAACGCGGGAAGGACATCGGCAGCTTGCCCGATGGGTTGTAGTCGCCAAACAGCACGTCAGCAATGGCGTTGCCGCCTTCCGTGCCGCTGAACCAGGTTTCCAGCATCGCATCAGCCATATGATCTTCGTTGACCACTGTCAGCGGACGACCGTTCATCAACACAATCACCAGCGGCTTGCCAGTCGCTTTCAGCGCCGCCAGCAGTTTTTGCTGGCTCGGTGGGATCACCAGATCGCTACGGCTTGACGCTTCATGCGCCATACCCTGCGCTTCACCCACGGCGGCGACCACCACATCGGCTTTTTTTGCCTGGGCGACCGCTTCATCGATCAGTTCCTGCGGCGAGCGCTTATCGACGCTCACTGCCTGTTCATACAAGTTGAGGAAGTCCTGAATGCCTTTGTTATCGGTGATGTTGGCCCCTTTGGCATACAGCACCGTGCCTTTACCCGCCATCGCATTGCGCACGCCCTGCAGCAGCGGAATCGACTGTTTCGCCACGCCCGCGGCTGACCAGCTGCCCATAATATCGCGCTGGCTGTCGGCCAATGGCCCCACCAGCGCTACGGTGGCGTCTTTTTTCAGCGGTAAGGTTTCATGCCAGTTTTTTAGCAGCACGATGCTCTTACGCGCCACGTCACGCGCTTCGGCACGATGCAGACGGCTCTCCGCATTGGTGTCCTGCGGATCGCTCTCTTTCGGCCCTAAATGACTGTAGGGATCGTTAAACAGACCCATATCGTATTTGACGTTCAGCACGTGACGTGCGGCATCGTCGATTTCCGCCATGGTGACCGCGCCGCTTTTCACCAGACCCGGCAGATATTTGCTGTAGTACTCATCGCTCATGCTCATGTCGATGCCGGACTTCAGCGCAATACGCACTGCGTCCTGTGGATCGCTGGCCACGCCGTGTTTCAGCAGCTCTTTAATCGCGCCGTGATCGCTAATAGTGATGCCTTTAAATTTCCACTCACCGCGCAGCAGGTCTTTCAGCAACCAGCCATCCGCCGTGGCTGGCGTGCCGTTGAGGGAGTTGAGCGCTACCATCACGCCGCCGCTGCCCGCATCCAGCGAGGCTTTGTACGGTGGCAGATAATCCTGGAACAGGCGCTGTGGGCTCATATCCACAGTGTTGTAATCACGTCCGCCCTCCACTGCGCCATAAGCGGCAAAGTGCTTCACGCTGGTCATGATCGAATAACGGTCGGCGGCGCTTTTGCCCTGCATGGATTTCACCATCGCGCTGCCCATTTGCGAGGACAAGAAGGTGTCTTCACCAAATCCTTCAGACACGCGGCCCCAACGTGGTTCGCGAGTGACATCCACCATCGGCGCCCAGGTCATATTGAGACCATCGTCGGCTGCTTCATAGGCGGAGATGCGGCCGACTTCGCCAATCGCATCCAGATCCCAGCTGGCTGCCAGGCCAAGTGGGATCGGGAAAATCGTGCGCTGTCCGTGTACCACGTCATAGGCAAAGAACAGCGGAATTTTCAGGCGGCTCAGTTGCATCACCTGATCCTGCATCGCACGAATATCCGGACGCGTGACGGTATTGAATATCGCACCGACCTGACCGTGCTGGATCATGCCACGCACTGCCTCCTTCGGCGTGTCTGGCCCCACGCTGATCAAGCGCATCTGCCCGATTTTTTCATCAAGGGTCATTTTGCCGAGCAGCTGGTTAACAAAGGCGTCACGCGCTTGTTCAGTCATCGGATGGGGGCCAAACAGGTCATCTGCGAAGGCAGGCTGTATGGCAAGGGAAACAGCGAGGCTAACAGAGCAAATCCATTTCATCAGGTCGGGTTCTCTTAAGTGACTGCGCAATATCGAAATAACCGGGGCAGTGTGCCACAAGTTCAGGATAGCAGGTAGCCACCGATGTCACACCGCGACCATGCCGTTGACGCGTGCTAAAGTAGATGCGCAACGTTAACGACAAGGACAGGTTCATGAATAACAACACCTCACACCCTACACTGCTGGCTGAACTGCGCCGCCTCGTCGGCCCGTCAAACCTGTTAACGGAAGCGGAACAGACAGCGCGCTATCGCAAAGGTTTTCGCTCGGGTGAAGGCGACGCGCTGGCGGTTATCTTCCCGGGTTCACTGCTGGAGTTGTGGCGCGTGCTGCAGGCACTGGTGCAGGCCGATGCGGTGATTCTGATGCAGGCTGCCAACACCGGTTTAACCGAAGGCTCCACGCCCAACGGCAACGATTACGATCGTCCAGTGGTGATCATCAGCACCTTGCGCCTCGACAAATTGCAGCTGATCGAGGGCGGCAAGCAGATTCTCGCCTTCCCTGGCAGCACACTGTATCAGCTGGAAAAAGCCCTAAAGCCGCTCGGACGTGAACCGCATTCGGTGATCGGATCCTCATGCATCGGTGCATCGGTGATGGGCGGGATTTGTAATAACTCGGGTGGTTCGCTGATCAAGCGCGGTCCGGCCTACAGCGAAATGGCGCTTTATGCGCAGATTGATGCCGACGGCAAACTGAAGTTGGTGAATCATCTCGGCATGGATCTCGGTCACTCGCCGGAAGAGATGCTCGGCCGACTGGATGACGATCGCTGGCAGCAGAGTGACGTACGCTGGGACGAGCGCCATGCCTCCGACCACGAATACGCCGACCGCGTGCGCGATATCCATGCGGATACGCCCGCGCGCTTCAACGCCGATGAACGCCGCCTGTTCGAAGCTTCTGGCTGTGCGGGCAAACTGGCGGTATTTGCCGTGCGTCTCGATACCTTCCCCACCGAACCTAAGCAACAGGTGTTTTATATCGGCACCAACGATCCGGCGGTGCTGGGCGATCTGCGCCGCCATATTCTGGCCGAGTTTAAAAACCTGCCGGTGGCGGGCGAGTATATGCACCGCGACATTTTCGATATTGCCGAGGTGTACGGCAAAGACACTTTTGTGATGATCGACAAGCTTGGCACCGACAAGATGCCGCTGTTTTTTACGCTGAAAGGTCGTGTGGATGCCTGGCTCGGCAAGCTGAGTTTTGTGAAACCGCACTTCACCGATCGCGTATTGCAGCGCGTCAGCGGTTGGCTACCTGCCCATCTGCCGAAACGCATGAAGCAGTATCGCGATAAGTTTGAGCATCACCTGATGCTGAAGATGTCCGGTGATGGTGTGGCAGAGGCGCAGGAGTATTTGCACGAATACTTCCGCGAAGGGGGTGGCGAGTTCTTTGCCTGTGACGGTAAAGAAGGCGCACACGCTTTCCTGCATCGTTTTGCCGCCGCCGGTGCGGCGGTGCGTTATCACGCAGTGCATGCGGATGAAGTGGAGGATATTCTGGCGCTGGATATCGCGCTGCGCCGTAACGATCAGGATTGGTTTGAGCGCTTACCAGCAGAGTTCGATAACGATCTTAGTCATCGCCTTTATTACGGCCACTTCTTCTGCCATGTCTTCCACCAGGATTACATCGTGAAGAAAGGCGTCGATGCGCATGCGTTGAAGGAGAAGATGCTGGCGATCCTCAGCGAACGCGGTGCCGAATATCCGGCTGAGCACAACGTCGGGCATCTGTATCAGGCGAAACCGCAGTTGCAGGCGTTTTATCGTCAGCTGGATCCGACCAATACCTTTAATCCGGGGATCGGTAAAACAAGTAAGCAGAAAGGTTGGGCGGTTAAGGTTTAACAGAACAAATGGGCGGCCCGAGAGCCGCCCATGAGATTATGGCAGTTGCTCGCCTTCATCCTGCGCTGCGGCAGGCACGGCTCGACGTTCAATGATCATCGTCTGCGGCGTGGACAGCACAATGCCCTCTTTGCGCAGGCGTGTCAGAATATCGAACAGCAGATCACTTTTGGCACTGGAGATCTGACGCTGGCCCGCTACGTTACCGGTGACGCTCAGCACAATACCCGCAGAGGTCAGATCTTTAAACGACACGGACGGCTCAGGCGTTTCCAGAATACGTTCATTCTCCTCGTAAACCTCCAGCAGAATCTCACGCACGCGCACCGGATCGATGTCCAGCGGGAAGGTCAGCAGAATGGTCACTACGCCCTGCGCATTGCCCATGGTGGCGTTACGCACGTTCTGCGAGATGAACTGTGAGTTCGGCACAATTACCGTGGATTTATCACTCAGCTGAATTTCGGTGGCGCGCACGTTGATGCGGCGAATATCCCCTTCAATGCCGCTGATGCTCACCAGATCGCCCACTTTCACCGGGCGCTCGGTTAACAGAATCAAACCGGAGATAAAGTTCTTCACTATCTCCTGTAAACCGAAACCGATACCGACCGACAAGGCGCTGACGATCCACGCCAGTTTGTTCCACTGCAGGCCCATAATCGACAGCGTCAGCAGAATGATCAGCACATAACCGATGTTGCTGAACAGTGTCACCAGCGACACGCGCATGCCGACGTCCATAGTGGTCTTCGGCAGGAAATCTTTATCCAGCCAGCGACGCACCGAACGCAGTACGTAGATACCCACCACCAGACACAGGATGGCATTGACCATGTGCGCGGGCACGATGTTCAACGACTCCAGCCCTTTGCCGCCCCAGAACTCAATCACTTTCTGAATCAGCTCAATCGGTGTCGACGAGGCAAAGGTGCCGTTGAGTAGCGCCAGCGCCACAATACCGATCAGTGCGGTTTTACCAATAGCACCCAGCAGTGTGGCCGCCTGCTGCAGATGACGCTCATCAATGTTTAACGAGGTCTGCAGACGTTTGCCGGTGGCATTGTTGGTGGAGAACAGGCTTTCGCAGCCGTCATTGATCAGATGGCTGAGGAAGTAGAACGAACCAAACAGGATGCCGCACCAGATCAACTCGTAACCGAGGAAGCGGGCCAGCGTGACATAACCGATGATCAGCGAAATCAATATTGCGAGCGCGGTAATCGTCAGCGCCAGCTGAATCAGCCCCACGATGGTCGGGCGCGCTTCCGGCGCATGGCCCTCTTGCACCATACGACGGCGCACGCGATTGGTACGCATGCTGATCGCTAACCCGGTGGTGCCGATCAGCAGCGCCGTCAGGCCATTGGCGAAGATGGTGGTATTCAGGCTGGTGCCAACACTGTAGTTAAAGGCTTCCGCCGTCTGGAAAAGAAACACCAGCCCTGCCGTAATCGGTGGGAACGGCTTCAGCGCCTGCGCCACTTCATTGGAGATGCTCGGCAAGCGCCAGCTTGGGCGACGCGTGGACAGGAAGGCGCGGCCTAATCCAGCGATGAGGCCGCAATAGACGCTGAGTTGCACCAGACGCTCAACAAAATCCTGCACGTCGGTCGAGACTTCATCGCGGCGGGTAAACGCCAGCGCGATAAAGTTAAAGGTCAGCACCACGGCGGCCAGGGTGGTCAAGGCAATGGCTGCAGCCAGGAAGCTACGACGCAAGCGCCCTTCTGGCATTTTATTGATGCTAACCCAGGCTAAAAACTCTTCGCTGTAGCGACGACCCAGGGTCATCACCAGCATCGCCGCAATCAACCAGCCAATGGTGCCGAAACGCCAGCCCGGCTCCCAGGAGAGTGCCGCTGTGTCCTGCAGTTCAGCGATAAAGTCGCTGATCTTCTCACCGTCCAAATCCTGACGGCTGACCATTGGCGCCCAAAAACGCGGCCCAAAGATACTGCCAGAATTGAGCGCCAGCTGGCTTTTCAACTGGTCACGACGCAGGTTGACGATCTGTGAGGAAAGCACCAGCGCGCCATTCTTGATGCCGTCGGCCTGCTTGATTTGATCGTCCAGCTTGCTTTTCTGGCTCTCCAGCGAGGCGCGTTTACGCGTCACTTCTGGCGTCTCTTTCACGCCACTGTCCGCTTTAGGCGCCGGACCAAGCACCGCTAACTGCGCATCCAGCTGCTGTCCCTGCGGGATCAGTGCCTGGCTAAGGGTTTCCGCATTACCAGAGAGCTCCAGCGCCATTTCATTCAGTTGGCTCAGCTGGTTTTCATTGGTGTTGCCGGAGACCTGACCTTTGATTTTATCGAGGATTTTCTGCATTTTTGGCAGCTCAACCGCAGGATTAACCTTCGGCGCTGCGTCCTCTTGCTGAGCCGCCGCTGCCGTGCTGTCATCAGCGAAGCTCAGTGTCGGGCTTAATAGCACCAGCAGCAGTAAAATTGGGGTAACGAGTGATCGTAACTTGAACATAAAAATGAGATTCCAGCGCAATAACAACCGATAAATGCCAGTTAACTTTGAATGGCGGTCAGTGTAGAGCGTAGCCGAAGCGGAAACTATAGGAATGAAGCGATAACTCACAGACGCACAATCCATGGCGCATCTGTGAATTGAATCAGACGTCGTGATTACTCGTTATTGGCCGTCTGCGACGATTTCTGCTTCTTGTACGCCAGTGCCGC
This sequence comes from Erwinia sp. S63, assembly GCF_016625195.1. Taxonomy (GTDB): domain Bacteria; phylum Pseudomonadota; class Gammaproteobacteria; order Enterobacterales; family Enterobacteriaceae; genus Pantoea. The sequence continues at coordinate 57,860 of NZ_JACVUP010000022.1, read as the reverse complement.
TGCCGGAACCGGTGCCGCTTTGCCGGTTTGCAGCCAGTCACGCAGACGGTTGGCATCGGCAAAATGGGTGTACTTACCAAACGCATCCAGCACCACCAGCGCCACCGGACGGTTGTTGATCACCGTGCGCATCACCAGGCAGTGACCGGCTTCATCGGTGTAACCGGTTTTGGTCAATGCGATACGCCAGTCGTTTTTGTACACCAGATGGTTGGTGTTACGGAACGGTAGCGCGTAGTTTGGATGCTTAAACACCGCCGTGTCTTCTTTGGTGGTGCTCAGTTCGCCAATCAGTGGATACTGACGCGTGGCTTTCGCCAGCTTAATCAGGTCTTCCGCGTTCGAGACGTTTTGAATCGACAAGCCGGTCGGTTCGACATAATGGGTATGCGTCATGCCCAGCGCGCGCGCTTTGGCGTTCATCGCGCGAATAAACGCATCGTAGCCGCCCGGATAGTGATGCGCCAGGCTGGCGGCGGCACGGTTTTCTGACGACATCAGCGCCAGCAGCAACATATTGCGGCGGCTGATTTCACTGTTCAGTTTGACGCGCGAAAACACGCCACGCATCTCTGGCGTGTGGCTGATATCAACCGACAGCATCTCGTCCATCGGCAGCTTAGCGTCCAGCACCACCATGGCGGTCATCAGCTTGGTCAGCGACGCAATAGGACGCACACGATCCGGATGGCTGGAAAACAGCACTTTGTTGGTTTCGAGATCGACAATCATGGCACTGCCGGAAGCGATTTGCGGTTGGGCAATCGGCGCCAGATTAGACAGCGCAGCAGGCGCGGCCAGTGCCGGGGTTACAGCTGCGGGCGCGGCGACAAACAGCGCCAGCGACAGCAAGGAAATACGCATTTTTACAGACATCGTGTCAAAAAAATCCGGTAAGGAGTTTTGCGCCGTGTTTGAGACACAGGCCGCGCGCATCAAACCAGACGGGATGCGGGCTGGCAGCAGCATAATACGCGCTTATCTGCGAAATTTCTTAGGTAGATTGTTTCTGAGCGTTAAAAAAACGGGAGGCTAAATGGCCTCCCGTTCGCGGTTTAGTATGCGTCAGAACAATCGTGGTCCGTAGCCCCACAGCACCACGGTCAGTGCCAGCAGCACTTCAAACACCAGCACCCCAATCGCCAGTGTCGATCCTGAGAAGCGCATGCTCTCTTCACGGTCAATATTCAGGAACACAGGAATACCGACATACAGCAGATAACCGGTATAAAGTAACGCCACCGCGCCGGCTAACACGCACAGCCACACCAGCGGATAGAGTGCCACCAGACCACTGATAAACAGCGGCGTAGCAACATAGCCGGCAAAGACGGTACAGCGTGGGATACTTGGACGCTGCGGATAATCGCGTGCCATCCAGTGAATGACGCGACCCATCACCGCCACGCCGCCTAAAATGATCAGATAAAACAGAATGCCGAGACCGATGCCGGTCAGCAGGTTGAGTTGTACGAACTGCCCTTCGCCCAGATTCCAGCCCAGTTGTGTGGTACCGATAAAGGCACAGATCACCGGGATCGCTGCCATCATCAAAACATGGTGGGTGTAGTGGTGCGAAACGCTCTCATTTTCTTGCTTGATATCGCGCATTTCCTGGTTAGGATGCGCCAGAAGACCCCAGACATGATTCATAAAATCACTCCTCTGATGCGACGGGCTGCCCCTTCAGCTATCAGGCCGTCCAACTCAGGCAGCTTCCCTTCAAGTATAATCGGCGCGGCTGTTTTTGCGGACAGCGGCACAAAAAAAGCTGCTGGCGTATAAACTGTTACCTGATTCACTCGCAACAGGGAGGAAAATTTGCATCTCGATATCAATGGATTAATCACGCAGTACGGCTATCTGGCGTTGCTGATCGGCTGTATCGCGGAAGGGGAAACTTTTACCCTGTTGGGCGGCGTGGCGGCGCATGAAGGCTTGCTGCACTTTACCGGCGTGGTGCTGGCCGCGATGGTCGGCGGGATTATTGGCGATCAGCTGCTGTTTTGGCTGGGCCGTCGCTACGGCACGCGTATCTTGCGTCGTTTTCGCAAACACGAAGATACGATTCGTAAAGCCAATCGCCTGATTCAGAAGCGCCCAAGCCTGTTTGTGATTGGCGTGCGCTTTATGTACGGCTTCCGCATTGTTGGCCCGATCATCATCGGTACCAGCCGGTTAAAACCGCTGCGCTTCTTTGTGCTTAACGTGATTGGTGCGGCACTCTGGTCGTTGATCTTTGTCACTCTCGGCTACTTCGCCGGGGAGATCATCACGCCGTGGCTGCATAAGCTCGACCAGCACCTAAAACACTTGCTGTGGCTGGTGGCGGCGATTGTGTTCGGCATCGCGCTGCGTTACGTGATTCGCCGCTGGAACCGCCGCCGGGCGGACTAGTGGTGATAGCCCTTAAACTGCGGGTTCGCGAGCATAAAGCCGCCGTCGACAATAAACGATTGTCCGGTGGTGTAAGTCGCCCACTCAGAACACAGCCACGCCACTAAGCTTGCCACTTCACGCGTATCGCCGGGACGTCCAATCGGAATTTCCGGCATACGTGTGCTTCGTGCCTGATCGTTAGTCAGATGATTCATGGCGGTGGCGATCGCGCCTGGTGCCACAGCATTCACCAGAATGTGATGCGGCAGGAGACTCAGCGCCATCGATTTCGTCAGCCCCCCAAGCGCGTGTTTCGCCGCCGTGTAAGCGGTCGCATCCGGTAGCGGCGTATGTTCGTGAACAGAAGTAATATTGATAATGCGCCCGCCATCGCCCTGATCGACCATGTGCCGTGCCGCGATTTGTCCGCAGATAAATGAGCCATCAACATCGACGCTAAACGTCTTGCGCCAATCTTCGAAGGTCACATCAAGGAAGTCCACCTTCAACATCACGCCTGCGTTGTTGACCAACACATCAATGCGCCCCAACGAGTTGATCAACTGCGTCAGCTGCTTGCCACCCTCTTGCGGGTCAGAGAGGTCAAGCTGCCTGACTTGCGCCGTTTGCCCTTTGCTCTCCACCAGCCGTGCCGTTTCTTGTGCGCCCTCTTCATCTGAGCGCCAGGTAATGCCGAGGGTGAAACCTGCTTCTGCCAGCATCAGTGCACAAGCGCGTCCAATGCCCGAATCCGATGCGGTCACTACAGCCACTTTCTGTTTGCCCAGTGCCATAACATTCTCCTGCGTTAAGGGTGTCTTCACAGTATAGAAGTTATCGTTCTGTGCCTCGTGTCAGCCGAAAAAACCTTTTCGTCTATAGTTAACAATCAGATGCAGTCAAGGAGGCAGGATGAGCAAAATTAAACGCAGAATAGATGACCATGGCGTAATCGGCGATTTACGTACCTGTGCGCTCATCGCCAACGACGGCACCATTGATTACCTCTGCTGGCCCGAGTTAGACAGCCCATCCGTATTTGCCGCCCTGCTGGATGGCGACGAAGCCGGTTTGTTCTCTCTGGCACCCGACTGGAAAAATGCCCGTCAGCAGCAGCTTTATTTGCCCGATACCAACATTCTGCAAACTCGCTGGTTGGGGGATGCTGGCGTGGCGGAAATCACCGATTACATGCCGATCTGCGATCAGCCGAATAAAGTGCCGCGACTGGTGCGTCGGGTCAAAATGGTACGCGGCTCCGCGACTTTTCACCTGTTGTGCGCCCCGCGTCATGACTATGCCCGCGCTGAAACAAGCACCGAATTGCGTCCCGGCGGTATCGCGTTTCTGGCAGAAGGTCAGCCCGCGTTACGCCTCAGCGCCACGGTGGTGATGACCCGAGAAAACCACAGTGCGGTGGCAGAATTTACCCTCAAAGCCGGTGAGTCCGCTGAGTTTGTGTTCGGCAGCGATGAGGATCCCTTTGTCGCCGAGATCGCCACGGAGCAGTGCTTCAGTGAGACCCTGAACTATTGGCGACACTGGAGCAGCCACAGCACCTATCGCGGCCGCTGGCAGGAGATGGTGACGCGATCCGCACTGGCGCTAAAACTGCTCACCTCCAAACAACACGGTTCGATTGCCGCTGCCGCGACCTTTGGTTTACCCGAGGAGTTGGGTGGCGAGCGCAACTGGGATTATCGCGCCTCATGGATCCGCGATGCCTCCTTTAGCATGTATGCGCTGATGCGGCTGGGCTATGTGGAAGAAGCGCGCGATTTCACCCACTGGGTCGGGCGCTGCGTTGAACACAGCCATGACGACACACCACATCTGCAGGTGATGTATCGTCTGGACAGCGGCACCGAACTGCATGAAACCGAACTGCTCAATCTTTCTGGCTATGCCAACTCACGCCCGGTGCGCATCGGTAATGATGCGTGGCGGCAAACCCAGCTCGATATTTACGGCGAGTTGATGGATGCGATTTATCTCGCCAATAAATACGGTGAAGCCATTTCACAGCGTGGCTGGCGGCATGTTTCTGACATGATTGATTATGTCTGCGGCAACTGGAATCAGCCCGATGCTGGCATCTGGGAGATGCGCGGCGAGCCGGAGCACTTTCTGCATTCACGCTTGATGTGCTGGGTGGCGCTGGATCGTGCCCTGCGTCTCGGACTGAAGCGTTCATTGCCAATGCCCTATGAGCGCTGGGATCGCGTACGCAGTGAGATTCGCGACGATATCTGGAAGAACTTCTGGAATCCGGAACTGGGGCACTTTACTGCCACACGCGGCGGGAAATTCCTGGACGCATCCATGCTGTTGATGCCGCTGGTGCGCTTTGTCAGCTCCACCGATCCAGACTGGATTGCCACGCTGGACGCGATTAAAACCCACCTGGTGAGCGACGGTCTGGTGCGCCGCTATAACATTAGCGAGACCCCTGCCGATGCGTTAACCGGAGGGGAAGGCTCTTTTGCCGCCTGCTCGTTCTGGTATGTGGAGTGTCTGGCGCGTGCCGGGCGCGTGCATGAAGCCCATTTTGAGTTTGAGAAACTGCTAAGTTATGCCAATCCGTTGGGACTGTACGCGGAAGAATTTACTACCCACGGTGAAGCATTGGGTAATATGCCGCAGGCGTTATCGCATCTGGCATTAATCAGCGCCGCTTTTTTCCTCAACCGTAAACTGAGCAATGAAGTGACGCTGTGGCAGCCTTAAGAAAATTCACATTTTGGGCGGTACGGCTACGAGATGCGTCGGGTAAATCGTGCTAATTGGGTAAAGTATCATCAGCTAGTGAAAATCATGATTCCCATCCTGACGCCTATGAACATATAATGCGCAGCCGGTCATGCTGACCGAGATGGATTCGACACACTGACAAGCCTGAAACACGGCTATAACGACTTGTAAAAACATGAAAAAGAGCATTCGCGCGTTCGCTTCACTCGCCCTGGTACTGGCGGCGTTCAGCCAGTCGGCATTTGCAGTAGTGTATCCGCTGCCAGCGGCTAACAGCCGTTTGATCGGCGAAAACCTTGAAATCACCGTGCCTGATGACAGCCGACTTCCGCTGGAAGCCTTTGCTGCTCAGTACCAAATGGGCCTCAGCAACATGCTGGAAGCCAATCCGGGCGTTGATGTGTATCTGCCAAAAGCGGGCACCAAAATGGTGATCCCACAGCAGCTGATCCTGCCTGACGCACCGCGTGACGGCATCGTGATCAACAGCGCGGAAATGCGTCTTTATTACTACCCGAAAGGCACCAAGACTGTGGTCGTGCTGCCAATCGGTATCGGCGAGTTGGGTAAAGACACGCCGGTGAACTGGACGACTACCGTTCAGCGTAAGAAAGCCGGTCCAACCTGGACACCGACCAAAGGCATGCACGCGGATTACGCGGCACGTGGCGAAACCATTCCAGCGGTATTCCCAGCTGGCCCGGATAACCCAATGGGCCTGTATGCGCTGTACATTGGTCGTCTGTATGCGGTACACGGGACTAACGCCAACTTCGGTATCGGTCTGCGCGTAAGCCACGGCTGTGTGCGTCTGCGTGCTGACGACATCAAATGGCTGTTCGACAACGTGCCAGTCGGTACGCGCGTGCAGTTTATCGATCAGCCGGTGAAAGCCACCGTTGAGCCAGACGGTTCTCGCTATGTAGAAGTGCACAACCCACTATCTACTACCGAAGAGCAGTTCAACTCACGTGAAGTGGTGCCGATTACGCTGACCGCTGCTGTGACCAAAGTGATTGCCGATGGCAGCACCAACCAGGATGCGGTGAACAACGCTATCCAGGCGCGTAACGGTATGCCGACTAAAATCAACGGTCCGCAGGGTGAAGTGATGCCTGCTCCAGTACCGGTACAGGAATCTACTGACGCAACGCCGAAAGAAGAGCCGATGACCCCGCAAGGTGCCAGCGCCATGGCACCGCAGGGTGACGCAGCACCGGTTGCTCAGCCTGCGCCAGCGACCGGCAACAGCCTGTAATCGTTTCATTTCGATGCAGTAAAAAGCCAGCCCCTTGCGGCTGGCTTTTTTGTCGGCGATTTTCATACGAGGATATCGTGCGGTGTTCGTAGAGTGCGCATTAATGCGCGCAGGGAAGCCCAGGCATCATTCCCGCCGCCGTCTCAACGCCAGCCAGCCCGCCACCAGAGTAAACACCAGCACCACAATCACCAGCAGTAAAAAGCCGTGAGGATTATTCGCCAGCGGAATCCCGCCCACGTTCATGCCGAAAAAACCGGCGATGATGTTAATCGGCAACGCCAGCACGGTGATCACCGTCAGTAAAAACAGCGTGCGGTTACTCTGCTCCATCAAACTGGCAGCAATCTCTTCCTGTAACAGGCGAATGCGCTCCATCAGTCCCGCCAGGTCATTCAATGCCACGCTGAACTCTTCTGTAAAAATGCGCAGTTCACTCAGCGGTTCGCGCTTGAGCCATTTGGGTGGCCGATTCAACAATCGAAACAGCGCGGCAGGTTCCGGTGCCAGCAAGCGCTGCACGCGCAGCAGCATGCGGCGCAGATGGCCCAGCTCACTGCGGTTGGTTTTAATCGCCGCGCTGAGCAGCCGTTCTTCAACGGCGTCCACCGCCTGGCTGGAACGACGCACCACCTGCTCAAGCTGGGCCTCCTGCTCACCCAGCAACCACAGCAGCATTGCATCGGGTTCAGCAAAAGAGAGGCGATCGATGTGCTGGTGCATACGTTCAATCATGCCCACAGGCCGATAGCGTGCGGTGACAATGGTGTGCGCACAGCACCAAATCCACAGTGTGGCGTTCTGCGTGCTGCGCTCTTCTTTACTGAAAGTCACGTCATTCAGCACCGCCAGCAGCGCATCATTTTGATGAGCTAAACGGGTGCGGGGGGAAGCAGAATGTATCTCATCGAAAAAATCGTCGTCTACACTGAAATGGTCCTGAACCCAGCGCTCAGCACGCGCATGATTCAGGTTGATGTGTAGCCAAAGAAAATAGGATTCCGGCAAATCTTGCTGTGCAAGCTGCGCAGCTTCACGGGCATTGAGCCGCTGTGGCGCTGCTTCCGGCGTGAACAGATAGCCATGAATAAGACCGGCCACTTCATTATTGAAGTCCGGTAACGAGGCAAACGGCAAGACAGGCTGGAGCATGGCAGCGTGATGATCCCGAAGCGGTCAGATCCACAGAGTGCGACAGCCGTGTTACAGCAAGATGACAGAGCGTGATCGCGATCATCATTCTGTCATACAAACCACGTATCACACTGCCATTAACGGGTGCCAATCGAGCACCGTCAATCCACACCGGGGTGTGTTATGGCTGAAAACAGTTTACCTGCATCAACATCATCGTCCCAGAACGGACGCCCGAATCTCAACCAAGGCAACGGTCGTGTCTCACGTATCATCTTTCTGATCCTGCTGTGCGGCGGCCTGCTGTTCACCGCCATCAATCTGTTTAATGACGTTGAAGAGACCGGTGCGCCGGTCACCAGCTATACGCCGTTCCTGCTGCTGGGCGTGGCATTAGTGATTGCGCTCGGCTTTGAATTCGTCAACGGCTTCCACGATACCGCCAATGCCGTCGCTACCGTGATTTACACCCACTCGCTGTCGCCGGGTGTGGCCGTGGTGTGGTCGGGCTTCTGTAACTTCCTTGGCGTGTTGCTCTCCAGCGGCGTGGTGGCGTTTGGCATTATCTCGCTGCTACCGGTGGAACTGATTCTGCAGGCAGGCAGCGGTAACGGCTTTGCTATGGTGTACGCGCTGCTGTTCTCGGCGATCATCTGGAACCTCGGCACCTGGTATTTCGGCCTGCCGGCCTCCTCATCACATACGCTGATCGGTTCGATCATCGGCGTGGGCGTGGCGAATGCCCTGCTGCATGGTCGCAGCGGCACCAGCGGTGTGGATTGGGATCAGGCGATCAAAGTGGGTTACGCCCTGCTGCTGTCACCGATTGTCGGCTTTATCTGTGCTGCGCTGCTGTTGCTGGCGATGAAAGCCTTTATCCGCAACCGTCAGCTGTATGAAGCACCAAAAGGCAATCAGCCCCCACCGGCGTGGATTCGCGGCCTGCTGATTCTGACCTGTACCGGCGTCTCTTTTGCTCACGGCTCAAACGACGGTCAGAAAGGCATGGGCCTCATCATGCTGATTCTGGTCGGCACCATGCCGATTGCCTACGCCCTGAACCGTTCGCTGCCGCCGGATCAAATCCCGCGCGTAGCCGCGTTAACTCAGGTCACCGAACAGCAGTTGCTGACGCTGCAACCGGCACCAGCTGCAATGCCCGCACCGCGTGAAGTACTGACCGAATTTGTGCGTACCAGCCAGAACCGTCCACAGGTATTGCCTGCCCTTGGCATGATGCTGGGCGATATCGGTGACCAGATCCGTCGTTATGGTGCGGTGGAAAATATCCCGGCACAGGCGGTGACCAACACCCGTAACGATATGTACCTCGCCTCCGAGACCATCAAACATCTGCAATCGGCCAAAGTCGCGCTGCCGGAAGAGATTGCCAGCAATCTTACTGCGGTGAAGAAAGAGCTGGATGCCGCCACGCGCTTTATCCCGATGTGGGTGAAAGTGGTGGTCGCAATTGCCCTTGGCCTCGGCACCATGGTGGGCTGGCGCCGCATTGTGGTCACCGTCGGTGAGCGCATCGGTAAAACTCATCTGACCTACGCACAAGGTGCCAGTGCGGAACTGGTGGCGATGGCGACCATCGGCGCAGCGGATGTCTTCGGCTTGCCGGTCTCCACTACCCACGTGCTGTCATCAGGCGTGGCCGGTTCGATGGCCGCCAACAAATCTGGTCTGCAGCTCTCAACGATTCGTAACCTCGCACTGGCGTGGGTACTGACGCTGCCGGTCTCAGTCTTACTTTCAGGGCTGCTTTACGCTCTGTTTATTCATCTGTAACGGGGAAAAGTCATGGCGACACACGACAATAGCTTCCACAGCGAGACCTTTAATGCGCGTCTGCTGCAGGAGTTTTACGACAGCTACGACGAAGAGCTGGAAATGGAGCTGGACGATCTGCGCTTCAAGGATAATGGTGAACCTCAGGAAGAAGGCGATAAGGCTTTCCGCCGCCGCTACTTCCGTGAGCTGCTGCATCTGCAGGGCGAGCTGGTGAAGTTGCAGGATTGGGTGATGCGTACCGGACATCGCGTGGTGATTTTGTTTGAAGGCCGTGATGCCGCAGGGAAAGGCGGCGTGATCAAGCGTATCACCCAGCGTTTAAACCCGCGCACCTGTCGCGTCGCCGCCCTGCCCGCGCCGAACGATCGTGAAAAAACGCAGTGGTATTTCCAGCGCTATATCGCTCACTTGCCTGCAGCCGGTGAGATTGTGATGTTTGACCGCAGCTGGTACAACCGCGCAGGCGTTGAGCGCGTGATGGGCTTCTGTAATGAAGCCGAAGTGGAAGAGTTTTACCGCAGCGTGCCGGAATTCGAAAAAATGCTGACCCGCAGCGGCATTCAGATCATCAAATACTGGTTCTCGATTACCGATGAAGAGCAGGAGCTGCGCTTCCTGAGCCGCATCCACGATCCGCTGAAACAGTGGAAATTGAGCCCGATGGATCTCGAAAGTCGTCGCCGCTGGGAAGATTACACTGAAGCCAAAGAAGAGATGCTGGAGCGCACCCATATTCCTGAAGCGCCATGGTGGGTGGTACAAGGTGTGGATAAGAAACGTGCGCGCCTGAACTGCATCAGCCATCTGCTGCAACAGGTGCCCTACGAAGAGAGTGAGAGCAAAACCATTATGTTACCGACGCGCGAACGTCATGAAGATTATCGCCGCGCGCCAGTTCCTGAAAATATGGTGGTGCCAGAGAAGTATTAATTAACAGTTTGCACGGCTGCCTGGCGGCCGTGCTGCTGTTGCAGACGCAACGTAATGGCAAATGCGCCCAGCACCATCAGGGCCGCCGCCAGATACACTGACTGCATCCCCCAATGACCAATCAGCAACCCCGCCACCGGACCCGTCAATCCCAGCCCTAAATCGAGAAACGCCGAATACGTCCCCAACGCCGATCCCTGATCCTGTTGCTGCACGCGTTTGACCGCTTCCACACCCAGCGCCGGGAACACCAGCGAGAAACCACCGCCGGTCAGGAACGCGCCGATATCCACCAGCCAGCTGCTGTCGGCCTGCCAGATCAACAGCAGACCGGCACACTCCAGTACAAACGACACCAGCGACACTTTCAAGCCGCCGAAACGGGTGATGTAGCGGCCACCGGCGAGACGCACCAGCACAAAACCGAGGCTGAACAATGTCAGGGCAAAGGCAGCACCGCTCCAGTCGCGGCTGGCGAAATAGAGGGTGATAAAGGTTGAGATGACGCCAAAGCCAATGGTGCCGAAGCCCAGCGCCAGCCCAAACAGCCAGACGCGACTGACCACACGATGAAAAGGAATACGTGCGCCAGCGGTGACACTGACCGCCGCTTTACGGCTCGCCATGCAGAAACCGATCACGCCCATCAACGCCACAAGCCCGGCAAAGCCGCTGATGCCGAACATTTGATTGAGCAGCACCCCCAGTGGGGCACCTATCGCCATCGCAAAGTAGGTGGCAACGCCGTTCCAGGAGATGACGCGCGCTGTTTGCAACGGTCCGACAATGTTCATTCCCCACAGCGTCGAGCCGGTGCTGCTAAAACTTTCTCCCACCCCCAGAAACAGCCTTCCCACCGCCAATAGCGCCAGACTGAGCATCGGCGTATCGGTGAACAACGCAGCGAAAAGGGAGAGCACACCGCTCATGCCGCAGCACACCAACCCCATCATCACCACGCGTTTTGGGCCATAGCGATCGGCCAGGCGGCCCGAATGCGGACGACTGAGCAGCGTGGCGAAGTACTGCAGGCTGATGATCAGCCCGGCGATGAACGAGCTGAAACCCAGCTGGTTATGCACAAATCCCGGCAGCACCGCGAGCGGCAGCCCTACTGAGAGATAGCAGAAGAACGTGAAAACAATAACGGAAATGATGCGTTTATTTAACTGAGCATGACTCAGTACAGCGGCGTCAGACATAAGTGATGGCATTACAAATGAATGTGAAACGCTACTATAGCGCAAATAGTGTTGAGCTTGAACCTGACTTTACGTGGAACTGTGTCATGGCTTAATTCTGTATATTTCTATTATCACTTTCATTTAATTGCCGCCTCGGTAATTTCACTTTCCATTAATAATCAGACTTAATTCAATTTCATTTACGCATTGTTCTGACAAATCCGAAAAAAATCAAGAATCGGAAAACAATTAACCAAAAACATTCCATTAAAATAGCAGCAAAACCAACTGCTAATCCTTTCAGGTCGAACGAGTGCAGAGAGGCGCGCGCGCAATCATTCACATTAAGACATAGATCCCGCCCCTGATTGCCTTTAGGTTACAGATTATTCAATCAAACTTTGATCGTTACTTTCGGTGCGTAATCCACACCATGACGTGGAACCTGCGCACCCGATTAAACCCATCTCTAACCTCTGTTAATTCTGTTCCCTACCGACCAGGAGAGATTATGAAGATAATCACCAGTGGAAGCGGATATCCTGAAAAAAGAAACATCATCACCAACCCACAGAATAAATATATTGATTGTCGCAAAAAGAATATCTACTTCTATTTAAATGCCGTCAGAGCAAGAATCTTACATAAAAATAAACAATTTATTTTTCTCCCACTACCCGGCTTGCTGCCACATGATGCGGATGTCATTCACCTCTTCAACGAAGTGGCTGACACCAAAAGGAACTGGATCGCCACTTTTGAAACCGAAATCCCGCGCGTACTGCCGGTGCCTGGAGTGGCGAAGTTCGACAATCCTCAACTAAAGTCGCAACTGCAACTAATCGCCAGATCGGAATGCCTGACGTTAATTGCCATCTCGCAAGCGACGCTCGACATCCAGTTGAAGCTGCTCGACGCGTTTCCCGCGATCAAAGCCGCCGTCAGGCACAAGCTCCACATCCTGCATCCGCCGCAGCCGTTACTGTGCATAAAGCCGCGCCTGATCTCGCCGGGAGAAATTCGTTTCATCTTCATCGGCAGCGAGTTCTACCGCAAAGGCGGTGCGGAAGTGGTGCTGGCCATCTCGCAATTAACCGAAGAGGATGTGTTCACCCGCGGTCAGATTCAGGTGACGCTAATCGGTGACATCACGCAGCGGCATAACATCGCCCACCGGCAATTTCAGGACGATGAGGCGTTTTATGCGCGCATTGAGCACCTCATCAAAATCTCGCCGCACATTCAGCATTTCACCACCCTGCCCAACAATCAGGTGTTGACCTTGCTGCAGCATTCGCACGTGGGATTGCTGCCCAGCTGGCAGGATACTTACGGCTTCTCGGTACTGGAGATGCAAGCCAGCGGCTGCCCGGTGATCACCACCAACATTCGCGCCTTACCGGAGATCAATCCACCCGGTGCGGGATGGCTTATCCAGCAGCCGATCAATGACGAATATGAGTATGTGGTTGACTCTGAGGAGAGCAAACTGCAGATACGCCGACAAATCGTGCAACAGCTTAAGGCGCATATCATTGATATTTTGCGTAATCCGGGCGTGATCACGCAATACTCTGCGCAATCACTGAAGCGAATTGCTGAGCAACACGATCCGGGGAAATTCAGCGAGCAACTTGCCCACTTCTATTCAGCCAGCAAACAGATGCACTACACAACGGCGTTTAAATGAGGAAGGGTTAAACCGGTGCGGTTAACTGAAGGGCGTGGCGCTCAATTGCCGTGGCAATCTCAGCAGATACGCGCAGAGTGCGGATCTCACTGAACAGCCCATCGGCTTCGTTATAGGCTTTTCGCAGATAGCCGAGCCACTGTTTGATGCGTGCAACGTGGTACATGCCGGTATCGCCCTGCTTCTCCAGCTGCGTGTACTTCAGCAGCAGTTCGACCACATCCGGCCACGGCATTGGCGCTTCATTGTATTTCACCACACGGCCGAGGTTCGGGATGTTGAGCGCACCGCGACCCAGCATTACCGCATCGCAACCGGTGATGCGCAGACAGTCTTGCGCATCCTGCCAGCTCCAGATCTCACCGTTGGCGATCACCGGAATCGACAGACGCTGGCGAATTTCACCAATCGCCTGCCAGTTGATGCTCTCAGCGCGGTAGCCATCTTCTTTGGTGCGGCCGTGCACCACCAGTTCGCTGGCACCGGCCTGCTGCACCGCGTCGGCAATTTCAAAGCGGCGCTCACCCGAATCCCATCCGAGACGCACTTTCACCGTAACGGGAAGGTGATCGGGCACGGCTTCACGCATCGCTTTCGCGCCGCGATAAATCAGCTCAGGATCTTTGAGTAAGGTGGCGCCGCCGCCGCTACCGTTCACCAGTTTTGATGGACAGCCGCAGTTGAGATCGACGCCCCAGGAGCCGAGTTCTACCGCGCGCGCGGCGTTTTCTGCCAGCCACTCAGGATATTGCCCGAGTAGCTGCATACGCACGCGCGTACCGGAAGCCGTTCGGCTGCTGTTGTGCAGCTCGGGACACAAACGGTAGAAGGATTTTACTGGCAGCAGCTGATCGACCACGCGTAAAAACTCAGTAACGCACAGATCATAATCATTTACCCCGGAGAGCAGTTCGCGTACCAGCGAATCCAGCACGCCCTCCATCGGCGCCAGTAATACCCTCATCGCGTTAGATGTTCCCGCTCTTTTTCGCTGCCGGACGACGACGACCGCTGTTGGCGGCTGGCGCGTTTTGAGCGGCACTGCTGCCCTGACGACGTGCAGGACGCGCTTCGCCCTGTGGACGTGCGCCATTGCCACCCTGTGGACGCTGACCGTTGCCGCTGTGCGGACGAGAGACGTTACCGCCCTGACCACGCCCCTGGCCACCCTGACCACGGCCCTGGCCGCGACCCTGCTGCTGGCGACCATTCTGGATCGGTTCCGCTTTGATGCTAGGATCTACTTCGAAACCTTCCAGCTCAATGCGCGGAATCTCACGCTTCAGCAAACGCTCAATATCACGCAGCAGTTTGTGTTCATCAACACACACCAGTGACAGCGCAGCGCCGGTTGCCGCAGCACGGCCGGTACGACCGATACGGTGGACGTAATCTTCCGCCACGTTTGGCAGCTCGTAGTTCACCACGTGTGGCAATTCTTCGATGTCCAGACCACGCGCGGCGATATCCGTTGCCACCAACACACGAATGCCACCGGATTTGAAGTCAGCTAACGCACGGGTACGCGCGCCCTGGCTTTTGTTGCCGTGGATTGCCGCTGCAGTGATGCCATCTTTGTTCAGCTGCTCAGCCAGATGGTTGGCGCCATGTTTGGTACGGGTGAACACCAGCACTTGCTGCCAGTTGTCACGACCAATCATCAGCGACAGCAGTTCCCGCTTACGCTTCTTATCAACGAAGTGTACTTGCTGTGAAACTTGCTCAGAGGCGGTGTTACGACGCGCCACTTCAACCTGCTCTGGGTTGGTGAGCAGTTTTTCCGCCAGGGTTTTGATCTCATCTGAGAAGGTGGCAGAGAACAGCAGGTTCTGACGTTTTGCCGGCAGACGCGCCAGTACACGGCGGATGTCATGGATGAAGCCCATATCGAGCATGCGATCCGCTTCATCCAGTACCAGAATTTCAACCTGTGACAGATCAACCGCATTTTGATGCGCCAGATCCAGCAGACGGCCTGGCGTCGCTACCAGCACATCCACACCACCGCGCAGTTTCATCATCTGCGGGTTGATGCTCACGCCACCGAAGACCACCAGTGAACGGATATTAAGGTATTGACTGTACTCACGGACGTTCTCGCCCACCTGCGCCGCCAGTTCACGGGTTGGGGTGAGGATCAACGCACGCACCGGACGACGGCCGCGCGCGTTAGAAGGATTCGCAGTGAGACGCTGCAACAGTGGCAGCGTGAAACCGGCGGTTTTACCGGTACCGGTTTGGGCGCTCGCCAGCAGGTCACGACCCGCCAGCACCACGGGAATAGCCTGACGCTGAATCGGCGTCGGTTCCTGGTAGCCTTGTTCCGCTACCGCACGCAAAATATCGGCACTTAAGCCGAGAGAGTCAAATGACATGCAGGTGTATTACTCCGAACCGCCCTGTTCGCCGTCAGCGATGTAGTTTTCAGGGGGTATATGACGCAAGCCTGGTGGGCTCACGTGTGAAAAGGGCACAAACTACCATGCGTAAGGGCGGGAGTTTAGCAGGTTTCCGCTGCCACCGCGACTGACAATAGTCACGGCGCTGTAACATGATGTTGGTAGTCTTCCCGTTGTGGCACGAGTCGCGCCGTTGCTCTCTGCGCCCGTTATTGCGCTGCGCATAACAAAAAAGGAGCCGCATGCGGCTCCTTTCGGTTCGCAACTGAGCTTTCGCTTAGCTGCGCTTTTTCTCCACGCGATGCGCGGGTTCTTTCGCCAGCAGTGATACCAGCGCCGGACCCACCAACATCACCACGCCCAGGCAACCGATCAACAGGTTGTTGTGGATGAAACGGGAGATCAGGAACAGCGTCAGCATCGCCGCGCCGAAGTAGTACGTTGTCGTGACTTCTTCCAGCGCGTCACCCATGCGACGTAAACGGGCACTACGCTGCAGAGCCAGCATGGCGATAAACACCACCGCATAAGCTGCTACCAGGGTACTGCTCACTTCAACCAGCGCCTTGTGTTTCCAGCCCCAAACCAGCGCGGCGATCACCAGCAGGTGCATCGCAATATGCAAACAGGTTTGACCGGTAACGATCTGAACACGATTAGACCATTTCATTCTCTTCTCCTGGCAGACCCAACAGGTCGCCCAAGTGTATCTGGCTGCGGCCAGACGGATTTCCTCAATGTAAAGCAAATTTCGGATAACGCCCTAATTTTCTGCGTCCATCACCATCCATTTGTGACAAAGACTACACTTTGTGCTGTTGATGATGAAAAGGAGCGCGTCGAAGTATGCCACAAAACACGCAAGGATTTTCATTTAAAGTCCTGACGATCAATACCCACAAGGGGTTCACCAGCTTTAACCGTCGCTTTATCCTGCCGGAATTGCGTGACGCAGTCCGCGCCACCTCGGCGGATATTGTCTTCCTGCAAGAGGTGATGGGCACCCACGCTATCCATTCGCTGCACATTGAGAACTGGCCGGAAAACTCTCATTACGAATATCTGGCCGATACCATGTGGCATGATTTTGCCTATGGCCGTAACGCAGTTTATCCCGAGGGACATCACGGGAACGCGATATTGTCACGTTTCCCCATTATTGAATATGAAAATCTCGATATTTCTGTGGCGGGAAGCGAAAAGCGCGGCATGTTGCACTGTCAGATTCGCCTGCCGGATCGCCCCGATCCGCTGCATGTCATCTGTGTGCATCTAGGGTTAAAAGCGCAGCATCGTCAGGCACAGATGAAGATGATGAGCGATCGCATCAATGCCCTGCCGCACGATGCACCGCTGGTGGTGGCCGGGGATTTCAACGACTGGCAGGTGCACGCCAACCGCTTCCTGAAACGCAGCGCGGGGTTGCAGGAAGTGTTCAGCATGAAGAACGGCCGCCCGGCACGCACCTTCCCGGCACGTTTTCCGCTGCTGCGACTGGATCGTATCTATATCCGTAACGCCACCGTGAGCCAGCCCTGGGCGCTGCCGGTCAAACCCTGGTCACACCTTTCCGATCACGCTCCCCTGGCCGTGGAGATTTTCTTATGAATTTCAGCTGGCGTGAGGGCAACCAGTTGCGGTTGCTGGAGAACGGCGAGCAGTTCTTCCCCTGCGTTTCAGCAGCCATTCAGCGTGCTGAGCGTTCGCTGCTGCTGGAGACGTTTATTCTGTTTGAGGATGACGTTGGCAACGCGCTGCATGGCGATCTGCTGGCGGCGGCGCAGCGTGGCGTGAAAGTCGAGGTGATGGTGGATGGCTACGGTTCACACGATCTCTCCGACGCCTTTGTGAACACGCTGACTGAAGCCGGCGTCCGTTTTCTCTATTACGATCCGCGCCCGCTGGTGCTGGGCATGCGCACCAACGTGTTCCGTCGCCTGCATCGTAAAATCGTGGTGGTGGATGATGCCCTCGCCTTTGTCGGCGGCATCAACTTCTCTGCAGAGCACAATACCGATTACGGCCCGGAGGCGAAGCAGGATTATGCAGTCGAGGTGACGGGACCGGTGGTGCTGGATATCGCCCGCTATGTACAGCAGGCCATCGGCAGCAAGCAGACCACACGGCGCTGGTGGGGAGGACGTTCACAGCGGCTGGCGGTTAATGCGATGCCCGGCGAGGCGCAGGTGCTGTTTGTTTATCGCGATAATGACGACCATCGCGACGACATTGAGCAGCACTATCTCGATATGCTGCGCAAGGCCAAACAGGACGTCATCATCGCTAATGCCTATTTCTTCCCTGGCTATCGCCTGTTACGTGAAATGCGCAGCGCCGCACAGCGTGGCGTGCGCGTTCGTCTCATCGTGCAGGGTGAACCGGATATGCCGATTGTCAAAGTGGGCGCCGAGCTGCTTTACAACTATCTGGTGGATGCCGGGGTTGAGGTTTATGAATATTGCCGTCGCCCGCTGCACGGCAAAATTGCGGTGCAGGATCAACACTGGGCCACCGTGGGTTCAAGTAATCTTGATCCGTTGAGTTTATCGCTCAATCTGGAAGCCAATCTCATCGTGCACGATCGCACTTTCAATCAGACGCTGCGTGACAATCTGGAAACCCTGCTTCAGCACGATTGTGTGCGCGTGCAGGATGACAAGCTGCCGCCACGCACCTGGTGGCATCTCATCAAAAGCGTGATTGTGTTCCATTTCCTGCGTCACTTCCCGGCCATTGCCGGTTGGTTGCCCGCACACACGCCGCTGCTGGCGCAGGTTGATCCCCCCGTGCAACCGGAAATGGAAACCCAGGATCGGGTCGAAACCGGCAACGAAGGAGCGAAACCCTGATGAGCAAAAAACATTCGCGCTGGCAGTGGGCCAAGAAAATCCTCACCTGGCTGTTCTTTATTGCGGTGATCGTACTGCTGGTGATCTATGCGCGCAAAGTGAACTGGCAGGACGTTTATCAGGTGATCGTCGGCTACAACCGCTATGTGGTGCTGGGCGCAGCGGCGCTGGTGGTGGTCAGCTATCTCACCTATGGCGTGTATGACTTAATCGGCCGCGCCTACTGTGGACACAAACTGGCAAAGCGTCAGGTGATGCTGGTGTCGTTTATCTGCTACGCCTTTAACTTGACGCTCAGCACCTGGGTCGGCGGCGTGGCGATGCGTTATCGCCTCTATTCCCGCCTCGGCCTGCCCGGTGGCACCATCACACGCATCTTTTCCATGAGTATCGCCACCAACTGGCTCGGCTATCTCCTGCTGGCGGGCGTGGTGTTTGTCGCCGGCATGGTGCCGATTCCGCCGCGCTGGTTTATCGGCGAAAACACCCTGCGCATTATTGGTGCCGTGCTGTTAGTGCTGGTGGCGATTTAT
Source organism: Erwinia sp. S63 (assembly GCF_016625195.1). Taxonomy (GTDB): domain Bacteria; phylum Pseudomonadota; class Gammaproteobacteria; order Enterobacterales; family Enterobacteriaceae; genus Pantoea. The sequence continues at coordinate 38,956 of NZ_JACVUP010000022.1, read as the reverse complement.
TTGTGGGCCTGTGCTTTTGCGAAAAAACGTCGCTGGACGATAAAGGGGCAACATCTACAGCTGCCGTCGCTGCGCATGGCGCTGATTCAGTTTGCTGTTTCAAGCGCAAACTGGCTGGTGATGGGCACCATTATCTGGCTGCTGCTGGCGCGTCAGGTGGATTATCCGCAAGTACTGGGAGTGCTGCTGATCAGCAGTATTGCAGGGGTGATCATTCATATTCCGGCGGGCATCGGGGTGTTAGAAGCGGTATTTCTGGCGCTGCTGGCTGGCGAGCATGTTTCGCACGGCACCATCATTGCCGCCCTGCTGGCCTATCGCGTGCTGTACTTTATTTTGCCGCTGCTGCTGGCGCTGGTGTTGTATCTGATGCTGGAGAGCCGCGCAAAACATCTTCGGCAGAAGAATGAACAGAAGATGGCCAAATCAGACGCGGGATAACCGGGGAGAAATCACTCACGCGCGGTGGGCGCCATCAATGGCGCACCCGACAAAATTCTGTGCAGATTGATGCGGTCGACATTGATACGCGCTGGCCAAAATCCATTGCGCCCCCTACAAGCATCCTGTTCGGATGTTGTAGGGGGCGCATTGATACCAGCCAGCAGCGGTGCTGCAGAGTTAACGACGGTTGCCGAAAATACGCAGCAGCATCAGGAACAGGTTGATGAAGTCGAGATACAGCGTCAATGCACCCATGATTGAGTAGCGACGCAGATTCTCTTTGTCATTAACGTTGATGGTTTCGCCAATCGATTTCAGCTTCTGAGTGTCATACGCGGTCAAACCGACAAACACCACCACGCCGATATAGGTGATCGCCCACATCAGCGCCGGGCTTTTCAGCCAGAAGTTCACCAGTGACGCCAGTACGATACCAATCAATGCCATAAACAGCAGGCTGCCAAAGCGGCTGAGATCGCGCTTGGTGGTGTAACCGTAGAAGCTCATGGCACCGAACATCCCCGCTGTCACGAAGAAGGTGCTGGCGATAGATGAATAGGTGTAGACGAGGAAAATACTTGCCAGCGTCAGGCCCGTCAGCGCCGAATAGAGCATGAACAGACCGGTGGCTAAGGTACTGCTCAGACGATGCACCATGCCCGACAGCACAAAGACCACTGCCAGCTGCACAATGATCAGCCCGAAGAAGGTGATGCGATTAGCAAACACCAGTTCCATCACCGCCGGCGTGCGCGCCGCAAACCAGGAGACAAACGCAGTCAGCAGCAAGCCGCAGGTCATCCAGCCATAGACCTGCGCCATATACGTCTGCAGCCCGGTTGACGCCTGCTGCACGATTGAATCATTACGTGGATATCGGTCCATGATGCACCTCTTTAAGTTAGACAAACGCTCTAAGTGTGGAGTCTACACCGCATTGCGTCAACGGCGCGTCAAGCACTGTTGATATCGACCATTTACGCGCTGGGCAAACCAGGCGGTGGTCAGGTTGCGGGTGATTTTCGGGCTCTCCAGTTTAATGCCCGGCAGCATCTCGCGCGGCAGGCGTTTACCGGCCATTTTATCAGCCAGAATAAACGTCTGCTTCCAGAGCGTGCTGTTGCTGAAGCTTTCCGTATCACCCTTCTCCAGATCGCGACGGATCTCCCGATTGCTCATATCCAGCTGCTTGCTCAACGTGCGCACCGCTAATTCAGTGGAACCGGCTTGCTCGCTGCCGTACATAATTAAGTCACCGTCCAGCGCCAGTTTGATGCCGCTGGCACGCGCTACGGCTGCCTGGAAAGCGGCGTTACGACTGGCGTACCAACCGGCATTGAAATCGGCAAAACGGTACAGCATCTGGCTGTAATCCGCTGGATAGCCGAGCAGATGCAGCGTGCCAAAGTAGATGCCACCTCGGCGGGTAAACACCTCACGACGAATCGAGCCATCAATCGAATACGGATAACCTTTGGCGTGCGCTTCGGCGAATTCGATACTGACCTGCATCGGGCCGCCGGTGTGAATCGGATTGAGATTGCCAAACAGCTTCTGCCCCATCGGCACCATATCGATGAAATCATCAAAAATTGCGCTCAACTCTTTCTCACTGCGCACTTTATCGAGGCGCGTGGCGTAGCTATCACCGGTGGGCGATTTAATCAGTAAGGCGGTGCGCACCAGGAACGCCGGAACGTGCACTTTGGCAGCACGGCGATCAATTTCGCCCCAGGCGATTTTAGGCAGACCCGGCACCGGTGCATCGGCATTGAAATTCGATTCCTGATCGGCCACCGCGATCACTGCACAAACGTTACTGGCGCTGGGATCGATCTGCTGGACGCGAAACGCGGTGTAGATGTCGTCTGCCCAGGCGCTTTTTTGACTGACATCGCTCGGCAGTAACTTTTGAATCTGAGATTTGACGTCGGCAGGTTGCCGCGCAGGGGCCTGCGGTTCTTTTTTGGTACTACATCCCGCCAGTACCAGCGCGGTGAGCAGCGCCGCGCCTCTGAGCATTTTAGTGGTGTTCATCTTGTTCCCTGACAGGCCAGCAAAACCCGTACCTTAACGTTTTCAACTCGCTACGGCTATCAGAGCAGGTCGGTTTTACGCGCTACTTCCAGCGTTCTGCAGCGTGATGGTCGCTGTCACGCGCATCGACCCAACGATCGCCCTGTTCGGTGGCTTCACGCTTCCAGAACGGTGCGCGGGTTTTCAGGTAATCCATGATGAACTCGGTAGCAGCAAATGCGCTACTGCGATGGGCGCTACTGACGCCCACAAACACAATTTCATCACCAGGGAACAGTTCGCCCACACGATGGATCACCGTCACCTGCTGCAACGCCCAGCGTTGACGCGCCTCTTCGACAATTTCCGCCAGCGCTTTTTCCGTCATGCCCGGATAGTGTTCCAGGGTTAAAGCGGCCACGGTGTCACCCAGATTGTGGTTGCGCACTTTGCCGGTGAAGGTGACCACCGCGCCGTCACTGTCATGCGCTGCAAGTTGACGATACTCTTCGCCGACATCAAAAGGGTCAACGCCGACGCGAATGCGAGTGGTCATGCTCATCCTCCGGTGACCGGTGGGAAGAACGCCACTTCATCGCCAGCCCGCAGCGGATGGCTCATCGGCACCAGCGTTTGATTGACCGCTGCCAGCAACTTGCCGGATTCGAGCGCCAGCGCCCAACGATCGCTCTTGCCCGCTAGCGCCGCCCGCAGCATGGCAACATCCTGATACTCCGGTGCCAGCTCAAGCGTGCTGGTGCCGGTCAGCTCACGAACCTGGGCAAAAAACAGCACCTTAATCATGTGGCACCGCCTGGAAGTCGCCGGATTTACCGCCGCTCTTGGTGAGCAAACGCAACTGATCGATGACGATGTCTTTCTGCACCGCTTTGCACATGTCGTAAATGGTCAGCGCGGCCACCGATGCGGCGGTCAGCGCTTCCATCTCAACGCCGGTTTTCCCCGTCAGGCGACAGCGTGAGGTGACACGCACGCGGCTGTGTTCAGGCTCAGCCACCAGCGTGACTTCCACTTTGCTCAGCATCAGCGGATGACACAGCGGGATCAGCTCCCAGGTGCGTTTCGCGGCCTGGATCCCGGCGATACGTGCGGTGGCAAAGACGTCGCCTTTATGATGGCTGCCGTCGAGGATCATCTGCAGCGTTTCCGCGCTCATCAGCACCAGCGCTTCGGCCTGGGCTTCACGCACCGTTTCAGTTTTGCCGGAGACGTCCACCATATGGGCTTCACCAGCGGCATTGATATGAGTTAATGATGACATGCTTACAACTTCTTCAAATGAGAGACAAAATTACAGGGACGCGTGCGCGCATCCAGCTGTTCTTCAATGATGCGTTCCCAGCCGCTGCGACAGGCGTTGGTCGATCCCGGCACGGCGAAAATCAGCGTTTGATTCGCCAGACCGGCGACCGCACGTGATTGCAGCGTTGAGCTGCCAATCTCTTCGTACGAGACCATACGGAACAGCTCACCAAAACCGTCGATTTCACGGTCGAACAGCGGCAGCAACGCTTCAGGCGTGCTGTTTTTACTGTTAAATCCGGTACCGCCGTTGACGATCACCACCTGCACATCATCGCTGGCAATCCAGCGCGACACGGTGGCGCGAATACGGTAACGGTTGTCAGGCACAATCGCGCGATCCACCACCTGATGCCCGGCTTCCGCCAGCGCCTCACGCAAGTAGTCACCCGAGCTATCATTGCTGGCATCACGACTGTCTGAGACGGTCATCACCGCCACATTCAAGGCGACAAACTCGCCGGTAGGTTTACCCATGGCTGTAACTCCTGTGTTTAGCCGCCAATGAAAGAGAGGTTTTGTGTAATGCCGGTGTTGCCCTGATGCAGGAAATGCGTCTGTTTTTTCTGACCGAGACTGTGGGCAATACGAGCCTGTAGTTCGCCCTGCTGATCGTCGGATGCCAGTAGATCGCGCAGCGAGACGCCGCCATCGCCAAACAGGCACAGATGTAAATTACCCATTGCCGAGACGCGCAGGCGGTTGCAGCTGGCGCAGAAATCTTTTTCGTAAGGCATGATCAAACCGACTTCACCCTGATAGTCAGGATGGCGGAACACCTGCGCCGGACCGTCACTGCGTCCACGCGGCTGAAGCTGCCAACCCTGCAGGATCAACTGGTCGCGAATGACTTCGCCCGAGATGTGATGACGACGGAACAGATCGCCGCCCTCACCGGTTTCCATCAGCTCAATAAAACGCAGCTGAATCGGGCGGGTGCGGATCCAGTCGAGGAAAGTCGCCAGGCTGTGGCTGTTGAGATCGCGCATCAGCACGCTGTTGATTTTGACCTTCTCAAACCCGGCATCAATCGCAGCATCAATTCCGGCCATCACTTCCGCAAATTTGTCCTGGCCGGTGATGGCGTGGAACTGGCGTGCATCGAGGCTATCGACGCTGACGTTGATGTTGGTGAGTCCCGCGTCACGCCACGCACGCACATCACGCGCCAGGCGATATCCGTTAGTGGTCACGGCGATCTGGCGAATGGCGGCGTTTTCACGCACCGCTGCGATGATATCAGTGAAGTCACGGCGCATAGAGGGTTCGCCGCCGGTCAGGCGCACTTTTTCGGTGCCCGCAGCCGCAAAGGCACGCGTCACGCGACGAATCTCGTCCAGCGAGAGGAAACTTTTATTGTGATTACCGTTCGGTTTGTAGCCGTCGGGCAAACAGTAGGTACAACGGAAGTTACACACATCCGTGACCGACAGGCGCAAGTAGTAGAAGCTGCGCGCATAGGCATCTGTAAATTGTGGCACCTGAACACCTTTCCAAATACGGGAGATGCAGTCATTTCTTTCTGCACCCTGGCAGCGATGCTGCGGCCAGGCATCCATATCGTTATGACTTAGGCATGCAAGGCTTGGGAGTCTGTTGTCATTGTGGACAACACGGTTAATTCGAATGGTAGCGCGATTTGCCCCTCGCATCCATCAGTGAATTTCGCTATATATATTGATACATAACGTTTTTTCACCGCATTTTCGCCGCAGGATACGGTAAAATGCGCGGCAGATATTGATACACATCACTTCAACTGCACGACAACCTGCAGTTGTCCGTTAAAAGGAACAGCATGAATCGTACCCTGGCAGATTTGGATCGCGTGGTGGCACTGGGCGGCGGGCACGGCCTGGGTCGTGTAATGTCGGCGCTGGCGCCGCTGGGCTCGCGCCTGACCGGTATCGTGACCACCACCGATAACGGCGGATCCACCGGACGCATTCGCCGATCAGAAGGCGGTATTGCCTGGGGTGATATGCGCAACTGCCTGAACCAGCTGATCATGGAGCCAAGTGTGGCGTCGGCGATGTTTGAATACCGCTTCGCCGGTAACGGTGAACTGGCCGGGCATAACCTCGGTAACCTGATGCTTAAAGCGCTCGATCATCTTAGCGTAAGGCCACTGGAAGCCATCAACATCATCCGCAATCTGCTAAAGGTCGATGCGTTTTTGATCCCGATGTCGGAGCAGCCGGTGGATCTGGTGGCGCAGGATTGCGAAGGCAATATGGTGTACGGTGAAACCGCCATTGATGAGATGAAGCAACCGCCGCAAGAGTTGATGCTGCATCCCAATGTCACTCCCACCAAAGAAGCCCTGGATGCGATTGCGGAAGCAGATTTGATCCTGATTGGCCCTGGCAGCTTTTACACCAGCCTGATGCCGATTCTGCTGATGGAAGAGATGGCACGCGCACTGCGCCGCACGCCCGCCACTATGGTGTTTATTGGTAATCTGGGACGCGAGTTAAGCCCGGCAGCCAGCCTGACGGTGGCCGATAAACTGGCGATGATGGAGAAAGCCATTGGCAGACGAGTGATTGATGCTGTGGTGGTCAGTCCGTCCGCGGACGTGAGCGGCGTGGAAGATCGCCTGATTGTACGTGAACCGCTGGAGGCCGCCGATATTAAGTATCGTCACGACCGCCAGCTGCTACGTATTGCGCTAGAACACGCGATTCAGGCGGTTTAACCTCGCGCAGGCAGTGCGCATAAATACGCACCCTACGAGAGCGAATGTTAAGGATCTTACGTAGGGTCGCAATTCAGGTACGATCGGCCACATGGGTAACAGAACAGACCGGGCACATAGGCAAAACATTTGTGTTCAGTCGATCTGGATGAGAAGTCTTTCTGCACCGTCAGGAAGTGGCAATGAACAACTCACGCAGTTGATGCAGCTGGTCACGCACGCTGGCCGCCTCTTCAAATTCCAGATTCTGCGCATGCTGCTGCATCTGCACCTCCAGCTCGTGAATTTTCTTCTGCATCGCCTGTGGCGTGAGTGCCAGATAGTTGGCCTCTTCTTCCGCCGCCACGCGTGAGGCGGTTTTGCCCTTGCCGCGTGTTTTCACCACGTTTTTCCCCAGCTCAAGAATATCGGTGATTTTCTTGTTGAGGCCCTGCGGCACAATGCCATTCTCTTCGTTGTAACGCTGCTGCTTCTCACGACGACGCTCGGTTTCACCCATCGCGCGTTCCATCGAAGGGGTGATCTTATCGGCGTACAGAATCGCCTTGCCGTTGATGTTTCGCGCTGCGCGGCCAATAGTCTGGATCAGTGAACGTTCGGAACGCAGGAAGCCCTCTTTATCCGCATCCAGAATCGCCACCAGCGACACTTCCGGCATATCCAGGCCTTCACGCAGTAAGTTGATGCCGACCAGCACATCAAACTCACCAAGACGTAAATCACGAATGATCTCCATGCGCTCAACCGTATCGATATCGGAGTGCAGATAGCGCACCTTCTCGCCGTGCTCCACCAGATATTCGGTCAGATCTTCCGCCATGCGTTTGGTCAGCGTAGTGACCAGCACGCGTTCATTGATCGCCACGCGTTTGCGGATTTCCGACAGCAGGTCATCCACCTGAGTGGCGACCGGGCGCACCTCCAGAATCGGATCCAGCAACCCGGTGGGACGTACCACCTGGTCAATCACTTCGTCGCCGGATTTTTCCAGCTCATACTTACCTGGCGTTGCCGAGACATAAATGGTTTGCGGTGCCAGCGCTTCAAACTCTTCAAAGCGCATCGGACGGTTATCCAGCGCCGAAGGCAAGCGGAATCCATACTCCACCAGCGTCTCTTTACGTGCGCGGTCGCCGCGATACATCCCGCCAATCTGCGGAATGGTGACGTGCGATTCATCCACCACCAGCAATCCATCGGCGGGCAGGTAGTCAAATAAGGTCGGCGGTGGCTCGCCCGGACCGCGCCCCGAGAGATAGCGCGAGTAGTTTTCAATGCCGGAGCAGTAACCGAGTTCGTTCATCATTTCGAGATCGAATTGGGTACGCTGGCTAATACGCTGCTCTTCCAGCAGTTTATTGTTCTCCAGCAGCACCTTGCGGCGATCCACCAGTTCGACTTTGATCTCTTCCATCGCCTGCAGAATACGCTCACGTGGCGTCACGTAGTGGGTTTTAGGGTAGATAGTAAAACGTGGGATCACCGACTCAATCTGGCCAGTCAGCGGATCGAACAGCGACAGGCGCTCAACTTCTTCGTCAAACAGCTCGACACGCAAGCCGATATCGTCGGATTCAGCCGGGAAGATATCGATCACTTCACCGCGCACACGGAAGGTACCTCGCTGGAACACCTGGTCATTGCGGGTATATTGCAACTCCGCCAGACGGCGCAGGATGCTGCGCTGATCGATAATCATACCGCGCGTTAAGTGCAGCATCATTTTCAGATAGAGATCGGGATCGCCCAGGCCGTAGATCGCCGAGACCGAGGCCACCACAATCACATCACGGCGCTCCAGCATCGCTTTGGTGGCTGAGAGACGCATCTGTTCAATGTGTTCGTTGACCGCCGCATCCTTCTCAATAAAGGTGTCGGAACTCGGCACATAGGCTTCAGGCTGGTAGTAATCGTAGTAAGAGACAAAAAACTCCACCGCGTTATCCGGGAAGAACTCTTTCATCTCACCGTACAACTGCGCGGCCAGCGTTTTATTGGGCGCCATCACCATCGTCGGGCGATTGAGGTCGGCAATCACGTTGGCGATGGTAAAGGTTTTGCCCGATCCGGTTACCCCGAGCAGGGTCTGATGTGCGAGCCCATCCTCCAGCCCCTCTTCAAGACGACGAATGGCCTCAGGCTGATCACCTGAAGGTTTGAAATCAGAGTTGAGTTTGAAGGCTTTACTCATGGTTTTGCGGTTCCTGCGGAAGATGTCAGCGAGCAGGCTGATAATTCTACTCTGCTATGACGAATTTGCCAGAAAATAATACTGGATATATTTACAGATATCTTGCACGATGACAGGGAAAGGCTCTGATTCGCTTCAGTGCAATTTAAGCGGCAAAAGACAAAAGTTTGTTGCGCAAGGTTATCCCCAGAGCCGAGACGCTTTTAACATTTGTCAAGAGAGCGTCATTAAATTGCAGTCCGATGACAAGGCAGAAAAATCTCAGGCTTGCTTTTAATTAACCTGCTGATTTTGTTCATAATGACTCTAAAGTCCAGTTTCGCAGCATAATGTATGCAGGCCGCGTATTTCCTCGCTTCCAACCGGTTTTCAGTCGCTAATGCACAAGGTTATCCACAGGAATAGTGGATAACTGAATCCAGCCCCGAGCCCATCTGCTGTGTATAATTTTCCCCGCACTTATCCAGGCGTGCGAAATATTTTTTTTTGCGTTTTTTTTCTGCCTGCCTAAAACCGCTTTAACTATCCTTTTTACAAGTCAAGCACCATTGTTGTCGAAAAAACCGTACCTTAAGACCACTTATTTCTTCAGTGATTGCCTTATCAGTGAACAGATGCACCAGAATCGTTAAGCATTCAGCACCGTCAAAGTGCAGTCAGGTTATTACTCAATGGAATTATTAAGCATCGCTCACCTTTTAAGCCCGCTTTCACTAGATTCTGACTCAGAATATCCCGTTCCATTAACCTGGCCTGGGAATTGCAACAGATTAACCATGGAGTGACGAGTCCATACGGCTTGCCTTGCAGGCCATCAACAGCAGTGTCCACCTTAATCGTGCACGACTGTATGCCAGACGACACAGAGCGGGAGCATTCAGGCAAATAATCTGGAAGGAGTATGTCAGATGCTGAGTTTACGTTCGGTGAATCAGTTTTACGGTCACAACCATATCCTGTGGGATGTGGATCTCGATCTGCCACCCGGCACCTGTACCGGTGTGCTGGGCAGCCCTGGCATGGGTAAAACCACGCTGGTGAACTGCATTATGGGTCGCTTGCCTATCAATAGTGGCTCGATGATCTGGCAGGAAGATGGCTCGCCACCGGAGAATTTGTTGCTGCAACCCACTGAACAGCGTGCGCGCATGGGAATCGGCTACGTGCCACAAGGTCGCCATATCTTTTCGCAGATGAGCGTGGAAGATAATTTAATGATTGCGCTAATGGCCGCACAGGACGATCGCAGCCGTGCCATTCCTGAAATGGTGTTTGAACTGTTCCCAGCACTCTATTCGTTGCGTCATCAACGCAGTGGCGAATTGCCGATGGATCAGCAGCAACAGCTGGCGCTGGCGCGCGCCCTGGTGCTACAGCCTAAACTGCTGATTCTGGATGAGCCGACTGAGGGCATGTCTCCGTGGCTGGAAGAGGAGATGGGCAATCTGATCCGTCGCCTTAATCGTGACTATGGCCTGACTATTTTGCTGCTGGAGCAGCATGTTTCTTTCATTCGTCGCGTGGCAGATTATTTCCTGCTGCTGCACCGTGGTCGCAATGTGGCGCAGGGTAAAGTTGCTATGTTGGATGATGTGACGGTGAATAAGTGGCTGACAGCGACTTGATATCGTGGTTGTGATAATGCCGATCAGCCAAGCTGTGAACGGATTAACTTCACATACGGTAGCGGCGAGATTTATCTCGCATCCTTGCTCAGCTCAATGGCTGTCCAAAGCGCAATAAATTGCGCCGCTACCGATGTTTTTTTAAGTGTGCATTGAAGCATACTCGATGGTCGGCGCTTTATTGTGGCAAAGTCAGATACTGCCCACACTCCGCCTGCTGTGCTTCGCTGTCCAGATAGGGAATTTCACCGAGGAACGGTGCATCAATACGCTGACGCAACGTTGCCATATACTCGGCATGTCGTTTACCTGGCGGCTGAATATCATTGGCAATCCAGCCTGCTAAGCGCAATCCACGCGCCTTCACCGCTTCCGCCGCCAGCATCGCATGATTAATACAGCCAAGCTTTACGCCCACCACCAGAATCACCGGTAGTTGTTCTTCCTCTACCCAATCGGCATAAGTCTGCGTCTCAGATAACGGTGTAAACCAGCCGCCTGCCCCTTCTACTAACACCCATTCGGCCTGCTGCTCCAGCGCGCGTAATCCGGCTGACAGCGCAGTAAACTCAATCGGCCTGCCCTCTTCCGCGCTGACAATATGCGGTGACGTCGGCTCGACAAACGCCAGTGGATTCACCTGCTCATAACGGAGTGTCAGGCTGCTGTAGCGCTGCAACGCCAGTGCATCGCTGTTGCGCACGCCCTCTGGGGTGATCTCACAGCCCGATGCCACCGGCTTGTAACCTGCGGTGCGTAAACCCGCCGCGCTTGCCGCCTGCAGCAGTGCGCCACTGGCGACCGTTTTTCCCACTTCGGTATCAGTTCCAGTAATAAACCAGCGTGTCATTTGCACAAAACTCCGTACATCAAGTGATAACTAAGACGATAACCCTGCGTATCCTGCGGCCAGTGCTGCTCCAGTTGAGTGAGCTGCGAGCGCGTAAGCGGCTGTGCGCCACGGCCGTCGTGCAGATGCGTAGCGCCAATGCCTTTTAGAGAACGCATGGCGCTCAGCGCACTGGGGAAATGCAGCGTGATAACCTGCGACTGGCAGCGCGACGGTAAGCCAGCGGTTGCGGCAGTGAATTGCGCTTCACTGAGAAAACGGTTGGCATGCTGGCGGCCATCCAGCCGAGCCCAGGCTTTATGCACTTCGTGCAGGGAGCCATCGAGCAAGGTTGAGAACAGCACGCTGCCACCCGGCCGTGTGACGCGCAAAAACTGCTGCAACGCCAGGCGCAGATCGCTGCTCCACTGCACCGCCAGATTACTCCACACGCCATCGACGCACGCATCCGGCAGCGGCAGATGATCAATATCGCCTTGCAGATAGTGCTGCGCCGAGCGCTGCTCACGTGAGGCGTCCAGCATCGCGCTGGAGAGATCCAGCGCCGTCAGTTCGCGCCCACGATCACGCCAGTAGCGGCTGTACCAACCGGTGCCACAGCCCGCATCCAGCAGATGCGGCCCGAATCCCGCGGGTGCCAGCGCCAGTAGCGCATCGCCGCTCTGTCGTTGCAGCTCGGCATGCTGCTCATAATGCTGTGCGGCACGACCAAACGCTTTGGCGACCGCTAGCTTGTTAACCTGCAGCGTCATACAACGCCTCCAGCAGACGATCAATATCGTCGTTATGATGGGCAGCAGTGAGCGTAATGCGCAGCCGCGCCGTGCCCGGCGGCACCGTCGGAGGACGAATGGCGCTAACCCAGCATCCCGCTTGTGCCAGTCGTTGTGACAACGCCAGCGCCGCGCTGTTTTCCCCGACGATCAGCGGCTGAATCGCACTGCCTGATGGCATCAGTTGCCAGGGCAAATCAGCAGCACCCGCCCGGAATCGCGCGATATGACTATTCAGCCGCTCGCGCAGTTCATCGCCCTGCTGAATTTGCTGCAATGCCGCCAGCAGCGCACAACACTGTGCCGGTGGCATCGCGGTGGAGTAGATCAGATGGCGTGAAAACTGCTCGACGTAATCCGCCGTGGCATCGTCACACAGCAGCGCGGCACCACTCACTCCGAAGCCCTTGCCAAAAGTGACAATCAGCAATTCGGGCTTCACGCCCTGCTGCCAGCAACTGCCGCGCCCCTGATCACCGTGCACGCCGATACCGTGCGCATCATCCACCAGCAGCCAGCCGTTGGCGCGGCGTGTCTCTTCAGCGAGGGCGGCGAGCGGTGCGCTGTCACCATCCATACTGAACACGCCTTCGGTTACCACCAGCGTACCGCCTTCCGACGGGCTAGCCAGCAGTTTTGCCAGACTCTCCGGCTGGTTGTGCGCAAAGCGGCGTAATGTGGCGGGACAGTGGCTGGCCGCATCCAGTAACGAAGCATGCGCCAGCTTATCGGCAAGAATGCGATCCTGCTTTTCCGCCAGCAGGTGGATCACCGCCTGGTTGGCGGCAAAGCCAGAGATAAACAGCAGCGCACGCTTGTAACCCAGCCAGTCAGCCAGTTGCTCTTCTAACTGTGCATGATGACGGCTATAGCCCGTCACATGACCCGACGCGCCCGCTCCCGCACCCGCTTCTGCCGCGCCCTGTTGCCAGGCCGCAATCACCGCTGGATGCTGGCTCAACCCGAGATAATCATTGCTGGAGAAGTGACGGTATGAACGCCCCTCCAGGGTTATCTCGCGCACGCTGTTGTGTTCAACCCGTCGACGCAGACGCCAGCCATCGGCATCACGTCGCGCCGCCAGCGCCTGTTCGATGCGAGATGACCAGCCCATCACACCGCCGCGTTGTAGAACTGCTCGGTATCAGCATGCACCAGTTGCTCGCTGAGCTGATACTGCTGCTCTTTGTCACCGGCGGTAGTGGCGGTGTGCTCCGGATTCAGGCCCAGCTTGCGGAACAGGATCAGATCTTTGTCCTCTTCCGGGTTCGGGGTGGTCAGCAGCTTGCAGCCGTAGAAGATGGAGTTAGCACCGGCCATAAAGCACATCGCCTGGGTTTGTTCGCTCATCTGTTCACGCCCTGCGGACAGGCGGACGTGCGACGATGGCATCATGATGCGCGCCACGGCGATGGTGCGGATAAAGTCGAACGGCTCAACGTCATCGTTATCGGCCAGTGGCGTGCCTTTGACTTTCACCAGCATGTTGATCGGCACGCTCTCGGGCGGAGTCGGCAGATTGGCCAGCTGCACCAGCAAGCCAGCGCGGTCTTTCACCGTTTCACCCAAACCAACGATGCCGCCAGAACAGACTTTGATGCCTGCGCCGCGCACTTTATCCAGCGTATCCAGACGTTCCTGATAGCTGCGCGTGGTGATGATGCTGCCGTAGAATTCCGGCGAGGTATCAAGGTTGTGGTTGTAAAAATCGAGTCCCGCTTTGGCCAGGCGTGCCGCTTGTGTGTTTTCCAGCGTGCCCAGCGTCATGCAGGTTTCCATGCCCATCGCTTTAACGCCCTGCACCATTTGCTCCAGATACGGCATGTCGCGTTCGTGCGGGTTTTTCCACGCGGCGCCCATGCAGAAGCGGCTCGATCCTGCCGCTTTGGCTTTGCGCGCCGACTCCAATACGGCTTCCACTTCCATCAGACGCTCGGATTCTAGCCCGGTCTTATAACGCGCACTTTGCGGACAATACTTACAGTCTTCCGGGCAGGCACCGGTTTTAATCGACAGCAGCGTACTGACCTGCACCTGGCGCGGGTCAAAATGCTGACGGTGAACTTGCTGCGCTTCGAACATCAGCTCAAGGAAAGGTTTATCGAACAGAGCCTGGGCTTGTGTCAGTGTCCAGCGGTTTGCCATTGCTTACTCCAAAAAAAGGGGTTCATCCCGACGATTAACGTGGTTATACTTGTAAACTAAATCTTTTCAAAATGGTTTACAAGATCGATGTTCACCCAAGACGACCTCAACTTTGACCGCCAGCATATCTGGCATCCCTACACGTCAATGCGCGATCCCCTGCCCTGTTATCCGGTGGTGGCAGCGCACGGTTGCCAGCTCCAGTTGGCCGATGGACGTGAACTGGTCGACGGTATGTCGTCATGGTGGGCAGCGATTCATGGCTATAACCATCCGCGCCTCAATCAGGCGATGCAGCAACAGATGGCGCAGATGTCACACGTGATGTTCGGCGGCATTACCCATCCGTCGGCAGTGGCGTTAAGCCGTCAACTGGTCGAGATGACCCCTGAAGCGCTGGAGTGTGTGTTCCTCGCCGATTCGGGGTCGATTGCCGTTGAAGTATCGATGAAAATGGCGTTGCAGTACTGGCTGGGGCGCGGTGAAACGCGACAGAAATTCCTGACGCTGAAACGCGGCTATCACGGCGATACCTTCGCCGCCATGTCGGTGTGCGACCCGGAAAATTCGATGCACAGCCTGTGGCGCGGCTATCTGCCCGAGCATCTGTTTGCCGCTGCGCCGCAGTGCGGTTTTGATGACGAATGGAATGAAGCGGACTTCGCCGATTTCGCCCGGTTAGCCGAGATGCACCATCGCGACATTGCCGCGGTGATCCTCGAACCGATTGTGCAAGGCGCAGGCGGCATGCGCTTCTATCATCCGCGCTATCTGCAACAGGTACGCGAGCTGTGCGATCGCTACGGCATCCTGCTGATCGCCGATGAGATCGCCACCGGCTTTGGTCGCAGCGGCAAGCTGTTTGCCTGTGAGCACGCCGGGATTACGCCAGATATTCTCTGCCTCGGTAAAGCGCTGACCGGCGGCACCATGACGCTCTCCGCCACGCTGACCACGCGCGAAGTGGCCGACACCATTAGCCGCAGTGCGGCAGGCTGCTTTATGCATGGCCCGACCTTTATGGGCAATCCGCTGGCCTGTGCGGTGGCGGCAGAGAGCCTGACGATGATCAACGAGGGGCACTGGCCCGCGCAGGTGGCAGCCATTGAACAGCAACTGCGTCGTGAGTTGCTGCCGTTGCGTGAACATCATGCGGTGGCCGATGCGCGTGTGCTGGGCGCGATTGGTGTGATTGAAACGCGTTCACCGGTGAACATGGCGGCGCTGCAGCAGTTCTTTGTCGAACGTGGCGTGTGGATCCGTCCGTTCGGCAAGCTGATCTATCTGATGCCACCTTATCTGATTTCTGCCGCAGAGCTGGCGCAGTTAACCCAGGCGGTGCGCGCGGCGTTGGACGTTGAGACACATTTCCTGCCCTGAGCTAACTGGAAGTGCCGCGCGTTTTCCACCATGATGGAGAGCACACTGCACAACGGAAAAAGGAGAAGTCATGCGCGTAGTTAGCCAGGATTTTAAAGACGGCGATAAAATGCCCGAACGTCACGTTTTCAATGGGATGGGGCGTCAGGGTGACAATCTGTCTCCCCATTTGGCGTGGGATGAGGTGCCTGCAGGGACGAAGAGCTTTGTCGTGACCTGCTTCGATCCGGATGCCCCCACCGGTTCTGGCTGGTGGCACTGGGTCGTGGCAAATATTCCGGCTGACGTCACCGAGTTGCCACAAGGTTCCGGTTCAGGCGTGGTCGAGCTGCCGCAGGGTGCGATTCAAACCCGTACCGACTTCGGTCAAACCGGTTACGGTGGCGCAGCACCACCACAGGGTGATCCGCATCGCTATATCTTTACTGTGCACGCGATGGACACCGATAAGATTGATGTAGATGCAGGCGCGAGCGGCGCCATGGTCGGCTTTAATGTGCATTTCCATGCACTGGCAAGCGCATCGATAACAGTATTGTATTCTTAAAATGAGAACGGCGCCGAATGGCGCCGTTTTATCATCAATCCAGAGTGTGAATCACCACCCACATCGGGCCCTGTCCCACCGCGTAACGCGCCAGCGGTTGCAACAGACCGCGATCGGCAATCTTGTAGACTTCGATATGGTGCGACTTCTGTCCTGCCGCCACCAGATACTGACCGCTGTTGTCGATATTAAAGCCGCGCGGCTGGGTTTCGGTTGGCTGATAACCTTCAATCGCCAGCACTGAACCATCTTCGCTGATGCTGAATGCGGTAATGGTGCTGCTGGTACGGTCACAGGCATAGAGGAAACGACCGTCCGGTGTGATGTGAATATCAGCCGCCCAGCGCGTGTCGCTGAAATCTTTTGGCATCATATCCAGACTCTGCACACGCTCAACCTGACCATGCACGTTGTTCAGTGCCCAGACATCCACGGTGCTATCCAGTTCATTCACCACATAGCCGTACGCGCCATTCGGATGGAAAGCCATATGACGAGGACCTGCACCTTCAACCGTGGTGACCTGCGCCTGCTCGCTCGGTGCCAGAGTGCCATCCGCATTGAGCTGGAACAGGCAGATACGATCCTGCTTCAGTGCCGGTACAAACAGCGTTTGGTTGCTGAGATCGATATTGGCTGAATGGCAGCCATCCATCCCGCCAATCACCTGGCTTGGGGCTTGCGGTAAACCGTCGCTGTCGATCGGGCTGATGCTGACACAGGCATCATTGTAAGAACCGCAGAACAGGAAGTTACCCTGGCGATCGGTAGAAATATGCGTTGGGCTGCCCGGCAGTGGCGCTTCACCCGCCAGACTCAGAGAACCGTCGGCCGCAATGCGATACGCTAATACGCGAAAATTCGGACGAACGCCGACATAGAGGAAATCTTTCTTCGGGCTCACCACCATCGGCTGCACCTGACCGGCCACATCCGTGACCTGCAATAACGTCAGTGCGCCATCTTCCTGCAACTGCCACGCATGGATCTGCTGGCTCTCGGGACTGGCGGTATACACGACTTGTTTCATGCGTTTTTCCTTATTCGCTGCCTGGTGAAAGGGATAACTGTAGCGCGTTTCATTTTGCCGCGCTGGGTTCATTTGTGCCCTGTTTTTTGTCTCAGGGCCGCTGCCGGGTGTAGACTCAATGCTTTGCTAACTCCCGGACGGAAAGTGTAATGAGCTACCGCGTAATCGCCCTTGACCTCGACGGCACCCTGCTGACCCCTACTAAAACTATTTTGCCTGAATCGATCGAAGCTTTAGCCCGCGCACAACAGGCCGGGGTCAAAGTGCTGATTGTGACCGGTCGCCACCACTGCGCCATTCATCCTTTTTATCAGGCGCTGCAGCTGGATACACCCGCAATCTGCTGTAACGGCACCTACTTGTACGATTATCAGGCGAAAAAAGTATTGGCTTCCGATCCGCTGGAAAAAAGCCAGGCGACCCGCGTGATAGAGATGCTCGATCAGGAGAACATTCACGGCCTGCTGTATGTCGATGATGCCATGCTGTATCAGGAGCCGACAGGCCACGTGACGCGCACCCTGAACTGGGCACAATCTCTGCCGGAAGCGCAGCGCCCCTTGTTCCTGCAGGTGCCAAGCCTGGCGCAGGCCGCGCTGGATGCGCAATCCATCTGGAAGTTCGCCCTCTCCCATCCTGACACCCGTGCATTACAGCAGTTTGCTGAGCGCACCGAATCGGAACTCGGTTTGGCGTGTGAATGGTCGTGGCACGATCAGGTGGATATTGCTCAGGCAGGCAACAGCAAAGGCAAGCGTCTGGCGCAATGGGTGGAAAGTCAGGGCTTGAGCATGCAGGACGTGCTGGCGTTCGGTGACAACTACAATGACCTGAGCATGCTGGAACAGGTGGGCTTAGGTGTGGCGATGGGCAATGCTGATGACGCGATCAAAGCGCGCGCCAAAAAGGTGATTGGCACCAATCTGGAGCCGGGCATTGCCGAAGTGATTTATCAAGAGGTTCTGTAACCCCTGGATGTAGAAGGTGCGCATCAATGCGCACCTTACAAATCACTCCGTTGATTACGCCGTGATCGCCACGCTCTTAATTTGCGCATACAGCCACTGATCCGGCCGAATGCCCAGCTCATCTCGCGCCCAGGGCGAAATCCGCGCCCACAGTTCGCTAATGCCAATGCGCAACTTCACTTCCACCTGATCGTCAATTTCTAACAACTCGACTACCTGAGCTGGCAGGATATTGCGCACCGAGGTGTTCTGCGGCGGCTGCAAGGCCAGCGACACATCCCCGGACGCGATACGAATGCGCAGTGCGGTTTTCAGCGGCTGGTTAACCCGGCTTACCCAGATATGTTGATCGCCCAATGACAGTGCCGTCATCGGATAATCGGGATGCTGCTCCAGCACCTGCACCCTTAGCACGCTGCTGCGATCGGCAATCGGCAGCCACGGACGCATCGCCGCACTGCTCCATACCTTCTCCAGCGAACCAAAGGCTTTCACTTTGCCGCTGTCGAGCACCAGCACGTTGTCGGCCAGTTGCAGAATTTCATCCAGGCTGTGTGAGACGTAAAGAATAGGAATATCGATCTGTTTCGCCAGCTTTTGCAGATACGGCATCAGTTCGCGTTTGCGTGGCAGATCCAGTGACGCCAGCGGCTCATCCATCAATAAGATGTCGGGCGCGGTAAGCAGTGCACGGCCAATCGCCACGCGCTGTTTCTCGCCGCCTGACAACGAGGCCGGAAAACGGCTCAGCAGCGGCTCAAGACCAAGCAGCGCCACCAACGCGTTGAACTGCGGCTTCATGGCCGCTGCCATGCCGTATTGCAGATTGCCGCGCACCCGATAGTGCGGAAACAGCCGTGCGTCCTGGAACACATAGCCGATGCGACGCTTTTC
Source organism: Erwinia sp. S63 (assembly GCF_016625195.1). Classification (GTDB taxonomy): domain Bacteria; phylum Pseudomonadota; class Gammaproteobacteria; order Enterobacterales; family Enterobacteriaceae; genus Pantoea. The sequence goes on along the minus strand of NZ_JACVUP010000022.1, from coordinate 20,072 downwards.
CGGTGGCAGATTGACCTGGGTGGCCGAATCAAACAGCAGACGATCGTTTAGCTGAATCTGGCCACTTTGCGGCTGTGTCAAACCGCCAATCGCGTTAATTAGCGAGGTTTTCCCCGCGCCAGACACACCGAAGATCGCGGTAATGCCGCTGCCGGGGATCTGCACGTTGACGTCCAGTTGGTGATCGCCCAGCAGTTGAGAAATATTGAGATTAAGCATCAGGCTGCCCCTAACCGCTTGCGGCCCCAGCGTGCCAGCAGCTCTGAAGCCACCAGCGATAACAGCGCCAGCGCAATCGCCACCGCACACAAGCGAGCGGCGGTGCCTTCTGCACCGGGGGTTTCAATCAGGGTGAACATCGCCGAAGGAATGGTGCGCGTTTCGCCGGGAATATTGGAAACGAAGGTGATGGTGGCGCCAAATTCACCCAGTGAGCGGGCGAAGGCCAAAACGGTACCGACAATGATGCCGGGCAGCGTCAACGGCAGCGTGATAGTAAAGAACACCCGCCAGCGACCGGCACCCAGCGTGCGTGCTGCCTGTTCCAGTTTGGTATCCACCGCTTCCAGCGCCAGACGAATCGCCCGCACCATCAAAGGAAACGCCATCACTGCTGAAGCCAACACCGCGCCCTGCCAGCTAAAGGCAAAGGTGAAACCGAACCAGTCGTCAAGCCACTCGCCGATAAATCCCCGTCGGCCTAATGCAATCAGCAACAGATAACCCACCACCACGGGCGGTAAGACCAGCGGTAAATGGATCACACTATCGAGCAGGGTTTTGCCCGGAAACCGGCAACGCGCCAGAATCCAGGCCATCATGATGCCAAACGGCAAGCTAAACAGCACCGCTACGCTGGAAACTTTTAAGCTGAGAAACACGGCCTGCCATTCGGGATCACTGAGTATCATTTCTTCGGCGCAAATCCATACTGTTTAAACACAGCAGCGGCGTCCGGCCCCTGCAAATATTTGTAGAAGGCTTCAACCGTTGCGTTCTGATGATCTTTTACCACCGCCATCGGATATTCCACTGGCTTGTGGCTATCGTCCGGGAAGCGTCCGACCACCTGCACTTTGTCACTGGCAACCGCATCAGAACCGTACACGATGCCATACGGTGATTCATTGCGTTCGACCAGCGCCAATGCGGCACGGACGTTGTTGGCCGGTGCAAGCTGCGGCGACACCGTATCCCACGCGCCCAGCTTTTGCAGCGCTTCTTTGGCATAAATCCCGGCCGGGACATGATCCGGATCGCCCACCGCCAGACGTTCGCCTTTCAGCAACCTTTTCCAGTCAGTTTTTGCATTGATAGTCACCGCTTTTGCGCTGTCGCTTTTCGGTGCCACCAATACTAAATCATTGCCCAGCAACGTGTAGCGGGTGTTCTCTACCACACTCTTTTTATCCACTGCGTAGTCCATCCACTGCTGGTCAGCAGAGATAAACAGATCGGCCGGTGCCCCCTGTTCGATCTGCCGCGCCAGCGTCGAAGAAGAGGCGAAGGACGAGACCACTTCAACGCCGCTCTTTTTCTGATATTGCGTGGCAATATCCTGCATCGCATTGGTTAACGATGCCGCAGCAAACACGGTGATCTTCTCTGCCGCCACAGCGTGACCGGCCATGGAAACAGTGAGTACGGTAACAGCAGCCCAGCGGTAATTGATTTTCAGCATTTTTTACTCCTTGTTACGTTATATATTCGATAATACAACGTGGGAACAAATGCTGTCATGAACTTAATATCGGCAGGATTGAGGGGAAGTTAAAGAAAAAACGCCCGCTGAGTGCGGGCGCTTATAAAATCAGTGTTGCGAGCTGTTGGCAGGACGATCGTCGCGGCGGCCAAATTTGGAGATGACGTTGAACACTTCACCCAGGCCATAAATCAGACCGAGCATAATGGCCATCACAATTGGCACCATGATGACAGCCACAGCCAGGCTTTTAAGCAGTTCCAGCATGGAAACCTCACGCAGAAAATAAAAAAGTGATTGTAACGGTTAGGGAAAAAAACGCACTGCCCTTTTCGTGCTTTTACTTTTGGCCTTACACTTGTCGTACTCACTTAAGGAGCTGACATGCAGGCAGAACTTTCTCTTCACATTCGTCTTCAGCAGAAGCTGTTTGCCGATCCTCGTCGCATCGAACTGCTGAAACGCGTGCAGGAAACCGGCTCCATCAGCCAGGGCGCTAAATTGGCGGGTATCAGCTACAAAAGTGCCTGGGACGCCATCAACGACATGAATCAGATGGCTGATCAAACCTTAGTCGACCGTGCTACCGGAGGCAAAGGCGGCGGCGGCGCGCAGCTGACGCGCTATGGCGAACGTCTGATTCAGCTGTTTCACCTGATGGAGCAGATCCAGCAGAAAGCCTTTGATGCGCTGCAAAACGACAGCCTGCCGCTAGACAGTTTACTGGCGGCGATTGCGCGTTTCTCCCTGCAAACCAGTGCGCGCAATCAGCTATTTGGCACGGTGATGGCGCGCGATCACCATCAGGTGCAGCAGCACATTGAGGTTCAGCTGGCCGATGGCGTCACGCGTTTGCAGGTGGCAATCACCGAACGCAGTGCCGAACGTCTGCAGCTCGACAGCGGCAAAGAGGTGCTGGTGCTGATCAAAGCGCCGTGGATTCAGGTGAGCCGGGATGCGGTAAACAGCGATAATCAATTGCAGGTAACGATCAGCGCCATCGAGCCTGGTGAACAGGTTAGCGAAGTGTTGATGACATTGCCGAGCGGTGAAACCCTGTGCGCAACGGTGAACAACGCGCAGGTGCAACAGCAGAATCTGCAGCCTGGCGACAGCGTGACCGCCAGTTTTAATGCGGAACACGCCATCATCGCCACACTGCTCTGAAATCCAGGCCATGATTTGACTTCGTCTGCGTCGCTCGCTACAACTGAGTAACACGATGCATAAAACGGAATGAATCATGGCTTCATTGCAAATTTCGCAAGGCATATTTCACCTTAGCGACACCCGAGCACTGTCCCTTAACGATCTGACTCTCAACAGCGGCGAAAGCTGGGCCTTTGTTGGCGCCAACGGCAGCGGTAAATCCTCACTGGCGCGCGCACTTTCTGGTGAACTCTCACCGGGTAAAGGCGCGGTTACTCAGGACTTTCAACGTCGCACGCGCCTCTCGCTGGAGCAGTTGCAAAAGCTGGTGGCGCAGGAGTGGGAACGCAACAACACCGATCTGCTGAGTGAAGGCGAAGACGATACCGGTCGCACCGCCGCGCAGATTATTCAGGATGAAGTGAAAGATGAGGCGCGCTGTCAGGCGCTGGCCCAGCAGTTTGGTATCACTTACCTGCTCGATCGTCGCTTCAAATACCTCTCCACCGGCGAAACGCGTAAAACTTTGCTGTGTCAGGCGCTGATGGCGCAGCCCGATTTATTGATTCTCGATGAGCCTTTCGATGGGTTAGATGTCGCCTCGCGCGCCAGCCTGGCGGAGACGCTGAGCGATCTGCACCAGCATGGCTTTACCGTGGTGCTGGTGCTCAACCGCTTTGACGATATTCCTGACTTTGTGCAGCAGGTCGGAGTACTCGCCGAGTGCACCCTCACCCACGTGGGCGAACGCCAGGCGATACTGGCAGAAGCACTGGTGGCACAACTGGCACACAGTGAGAAACTCGACGGCATGGCGTTGCCAGAAGCGGATGCGCCGGATCAGTTGCCGCAGCTGGCAGAAGACGCGCCACGCGTGATTCTGCGTAATGGCGTGGTGTCGTATAACGATAAAGCGGTGATCGATGGGCTGAGCTGGCAGGTGAATCCCGGCGAGCACTGGCAAATTGTGGGGCCCAACGGCGCCGGTAAATCCACCCTGTTAAGCCTGGTGACTGGCGATCATCCGCAAGGCTACAGTAACGATTTAACTCTGTTTGGTATTCGTCGCGGCAGCGGTGAAACCATTTGGGACATCAAACAGCACATTGGTTACGTCAGCAGCAGTTTGCATCTCGATTATCGTGTCAGCTGCAACGTGCGCACCGTGGTGCTGTCGGGCTTTTTCGATTCGATCGGCTTGTATCAACCGGCGTCCGACCGTCAGAAAGCGCTGGCGCGCCAGTGGCTGGCCTTATTGGGCATGGACAATCATCTGGCCGATGCGCCGTTCCACGGTTTGTCCTGGGGCCAGCAGCGCCTGGTGCTGATTGCGCGTGCGCTGGTCAAACACCCTACCTTGTTGATTCTGGATGAGCCGCTGCAGGGATTGGATCCGATTAACCGCCAGCTGGTGCGCCGCTTTGTTGATGTGCTGATTGGTGAAGGACGAACGCAGTTACTGTTTGTCTCACACCATGCCGAAGATGCGCCGCAGTGTATTACTCATCGCCTGAGCTTTGTGAAGCAGGATGAAGGGTACGGATTCCAGCAGGATGATTTGCGCTAACCTCGTTGTCATCCACCCCGCCCCTGCATCGTAGGGGCATATTTATGCTTCAATCCGGTCGCCAGCTAAACCCTTTTACATTGTCGTGTGTGCATTGGTATGCACCTCATTGAATAGCTGATGTAACCGCTACCATTTACTCGCCTGGTATTTCAGCAAACTCACCGCATAACCCCACAAAATGAGAATCGTCACCTTGTGTAAACGATACCATTTATCCAGACTGGATCACGCTTTGGGGCCCGCCTTTGTGCTACCTTGATCGCAGTGATTTTGATCCGTTTGCCGTTTACCAGGACTCGTTATGGAAAAATTTAATCCGGTTGATCATCCGCATCGCCGTTATAACCCATTGATCGATCAGTGGGTGCTGGTCTCGCCGCATCGCGCTAAGCGTCCGTGGCAAGGTGCACAGGAAACACCTGCGCTGGAACAACTGCCTGCGCACGATCCTGATTGCTTCCTGTGTGCCGGCAACACCCGCATCACCGGGGATAAAAACCCTGATTATAAAACCACCTATGTCTTCACCAACGACTTTGCCGCGCTGATGACTGACACGCCCGATGCGCCGCAAAGCGACGACATGCTGATGCGCTGTGAGAGCGCGCGCGGCACCAGCCGGGTGATCTGTTTCTCACCTGACCACAGTAAAACGCTGCCGGAACTGCCGCTCAGTGGACTGGAAGATATCGTGCGCACCTGGCAGGAGCAGACCGCCGATCTCGGTCAGCACTATCCATGGGTGCAGGTGTTTGAGAACAAAGGCGCGGCGATGGGCTGTTCAAATCCCCATCCGCACGGCCAGATCTGGGCCAACAGTTTTCTGCCAAATGAAGCGCAAAAAGAAGATGACAATCAGCGCCGCTACTTTGACGAAAAAGGTTCGCCGATGCTGGTGGATTACGCCGCACGCGAGCTGAAAGATGGTAGTCGTACCGTGGTGGAGACCGAACACTGGCTGGCCGTGGTGCCGTGGTGGGCGGCGTGGCCATTTGAAACCCTGCTGCTGCCGAAAGCCCATATCAAACGCATTACCGATCTCACCCCGGCGCAGCGCAACGATCTGGCGCTGGCGCTTAAGCAGCTCACCAGCCGCTACGACAACCTTTTCCAGTGTTCCTTTCCCTACTCGATGGGCTGGCACGGCGCGCCCTTTAATGGCGAAGCCAACGAGCACTGGCAGTTGCATGCCCACTTCTATCCACCGCTGCTGCGTTCAGCCACGGTGCGCAAATTTATGGTTGGCTATGAAATGCTGGCCGAAACCCAACGTGATTTAACGGCGGAACAGGCAGCAGAACGTCTGCGTTCTGTCAGCGATATCCATTTCCGCGAGGCGCAATAAATGTCATTAAAATCCATTACTCAACAGGTTTTCGCTGACACCTTTGGCTATCAACCGACGCACAGCATTCAGGCGCCGGGCCGCGTGAATCTGATTGGTGAGCACACCGATTACAACGACGGCTTCGTGCTGCCGTGCGCCATTGATTACCAGACGGTGATTGCCTGCGCCAAACGTGACGACCGCCAGGTGCGCGTAGTCGCTGTTGATTATGACAATCAGCAGGACAGCTTCTCACTGGATGCGCCGATTGAAGCGTTAAAAGAGCCGATGTGGACCAACTACGTACGCGGCGTGGTGAAACACCTGCAGCAGCGTGATGCGAGTTTCGGCGGCGCGGATCTGGTGATCAGCGGCAACGTGCCACAGGGTGCGGGCTTGAGTTCATCGGCGTCACTGGAAGTGGCGGTCGGCACCGTGTTCCAGCAGCTCTATCAACTGAAGCTGGACGGCGCTGCCATTGCGGTTAACGGTCAGGAAGCGGAAAACCAGTTCGTCGGCTGCAACTGCGGCATCATGGACCAGCTGATTTCTGCGCTGGGTCAGCCCGATCACGCCATGCTGCTGGATTGCCGTACGCTCGGCACCCGTGCGGTTTCCATGCCAGAAGATGTCGCGGTGGTGATCATCAACTCTAACTTCCGCCGTAGCCTGGTGGGCAGCGAGTACAACACCCGCCGTGAGCAGTGCGAAACCGGTGCACGCTTCTTCAACAAACCGGCGCTGCGCGATGTCACGCTGGAAGAGTTTGCCGCGTCGGAATCGCAATTGGATGCGCTGGTGGCAAAACGTGTGCGCCACGTGATCACCGAGAATGCCCGTACGCTTGAAGCCGCTGATGCCCTGAGCAACGGCGACCTGAAACGCATGGGTGAACTGATGGCTGAATCACACGCCTCGATGCGTGATGATTTCGAAATCACCGTACCGCCTATCGACCAGTTAGTTGAAATCGTTAAGGCTGAAATCGGTCCGCGTGGCGGCGTGCGTATGACCGGGGGCGGTTTTGGCGGCTGCATCGTGGCTCTGATGCCAACCGATCTGGTGGATCAGGTGAAAGCCGCGGTTGCCGAAAAATACGAAGCGCAGACCGGCATCAAAGAAACCTTCTACGTGTGCAAAGCGTCAGCAGGAGCGGGCCAATGGTAAGCGACGTCAACTCTCATGCGCCAGACGGGCAACCGTGGCGCATTACCGTGCTGCGCAATCAACATGGCATGGTAGTGACTTTTATGGACTGGGGCGCGACCTGGCTCTCCGCGCGCGTGCCGATGCAGGATGGCAGCGTACGTGAAGCGCTGCTCGGCTGCGCGACACCATCGGATTATCTGCATCAGGATGCTTATCTCGGTGCCACGGTTGGCCGTTACGCTAACCGCATTGCCTCGGCTGAGCTTAAGCCACTGAATCTACTGCTGGCGGCCAATCAGGGCGCACATCAGCTGCACGGCGGCCCGGAAGGCTTTGATAAGCGCCGCTGGCAGATCGTTAGTCAGAGTGAAACCGAAGTGCACTATCGTATTGATTCACCCGATGGCGATCAGGGTTTCCCCGGCAACCTGATTGCCGATGTGATTTACCATCTCGACGATGATAACTGCCTGTCGATCACCTATGACGCGCAGACCGACAAGCCATGCCCGGTGAACCTCACCAACCATGCTTACTTCAATCTTGACGCGCATCATGGCGATGCACGCCAGCATCGCTTACAACTGCACGCGGATCGTTACTTACCGGTCGATAGCGAAGGCATCCCTAACGCGCCATTGAAAGCCGTGGCCGGCACCAGCTTCGATTTCAATCAACCGAAGTGTGTGATGGATGACTTCCTCGCCGATGACGATCAAAAAGCGGTGAAAGGCTATGACCACGCGTTTCTGCTTAACACCGCAGGCGACAGCAGCCAACCCGCCGCCGAACTGTGGTCGGCCGATGGCAAGCTGGCGTTGACCGTGTTTACCGCCGCACCGGCGCTGCAGTTCTACTCCGGCAACTATCTGGATGGAACACGCGCTCGTGAACAGGGCAGCTATACTGCTTTCCAGGGCATCGCGTTGGAGAGTGAATTTTTACCGGATTCGCCCAACCATACCGAGTGGCCGCAGCCTGATTGCTGGCTGCAACCCGGCGATCGCTGGCAGTCTGTGACGCGTTATCGCTTCACCCCGCAGTAAGCCAGCGGATGAAAAACGCGCACTGCGTCAGCGACAGGCTTACGCCGTGCGTTGTTTTCCGCTATGGTATGGCGCTATCAGTGTGCCGCTTTTCAGGTGGCCGCAGCCGGTTTCTATAATCATCGAAACATCAAGCATTAAGGAGTTAAGCTATGGCCGTAACTAAGCTGGTTCTGGTGCGACACGGCGAAAGCCAGTGGAACCAGGAAAACCGCTTCACCGGATGGTATGACGTGGATCTGTCAGACAAAGGTCGCACTGAAGCCAAAGCAGCCGGTCAGCTGCTGAAGAAAGAAGGTTTCGTGTTTGATTTCGCTTATACCTCCGTGCTGAAACGCGCCATCCACACCCTGTGGAACGTGCTGGATGAGCTGGATCAGGCGTGGCTGCCGGTTGAGAAAACCTGGCGTCTGAACGAGCGTCACTACGGTGCGCTGCAGGGTCTGGATAAAGCTGAAACCGCCGCTAAATATGGCGACGATCAGGTGAAACAGTGGCGTCGTGGCTTTGCCATCACCCCACCAGAACTGGATCGTGCGGATGAGCGTTTCCCGGGCCACGACCCACGTTACGCATCACTGACCGATGCACAGCTGCCAACCACCGAAAGCCTGGCACTGACCATCGAACGTGTGATCCCTTACTGGAACGAAAACATTCTGCCGCGCATCAAAAGCGGTGAGAAAGTGATCGTTGCAGCGCACGGTAACTCACTGCGTGCACTGGTAAAATACCTCGATAACCTGAGCGAAGATGAAATCCTCGAGCTGAACATCCCAACTGGCGTGCCGTTGGTGTATGAGTTCGATGAGAATTTCAAACCGCTGAAGCGTTACTACCTGGGTGATGCAGACGAGATTGCCGCGAAAGCCGCAGCCGTTGCTAACCAGGGTAAAGCCAAGTAATTCCCGGCTTAAAAAAAACAAAAAGGCCAGACGCGAGTCTGGCCTTTTTTATTGCGCGTTAAGCGATTAGCCGCGGCGCTGTTTGATCGCCTGCGCCAGCTGACGCAAGGCTTTCTCGGTGTCTTCCCAGCCGATGCAGGCATCGGTGACGCTCTGGCCGTAAACCAGCTCTTTACCGCTGTCGAGGCTCTGATTCCCTTCCACCAGATGGCTCTCGATCATCACGCCAGTAATCGCCTGCTCACCGCCCGCGATCTGCTGCGCCACATCATCAGCGACGACCATTTGACGCTGGAACTGCTTGCTGCTGTTGGCATGGCTAAAATCGATCATCACCTGCGGACGCAAGCCGGCTTTCTCCAGTCCGGTTTTCACCGCAGCCACGTGTTCTGCACTGTAGTTCGGCTCTTTGCCGCCACGCAGAATGATATGGCAATCTTCATTACCGCTGGTTTCGACAATCGCCGAATGACCGAATTTGGTAACAGAGAGGAAGCAGTGCGGCGCGCTGGCAGCACCAATCGCGTCGATAGCCACTTTGATGGTGCCATCGGTGCCGTTTTTGAAACCGACCGGGCAAGATAAACCGGAAGAGAGTTCACGATGCACCTGGGATTCGGTGGTACGCGCACCAATCGCGCCCCAGCTCATCAGATCCGCCATGTACTGCGGGGTGATCATATCCAGGAATTCACCTGCCGCTGGCAGACCGATGTCGTTGATGTCCACCAGCAGCTTACGCGCCAGACGCAGGCCATCGTTGATCTGGAAGCTGCCATCCATAAACGGATCGTTGATCAGCCCTTTCCAGCCCACCGTGGTACGCGGTTTTTCGAAATAAACACGCATTACCACTTCCAGCTCGCCTTTCAGCTCGTCACGCAGCGTCAGCAGACGGCTCGCGTACTCTTTAGCGGCTTCGGTATCGTGGATTGAGCAAGGACCGATCACCACCAGCAGACGATCGTCCTGACCGTGCAGAATGCGGTGAATCGCCTGACGTGCCTGAGCAACGGTTTCAGCGGCTTTATCGGTAGCGGGGAATTTTTCGAGCAAAGCAACAGGCGGTAATAATTCTTTGATTTCTCTGATGCGCAAATCGTCGTTCTGATAATCCATACATAATTCCATTCAAATTTCTGGCCCCGCGTTCGCCGGGCGCAACCCGTTAAATGTATCCCTTCAGGCTGCGGGTGTAAATTCCACGCTCGCGTAAATGCTTTTGTGAAATTTGCATTTATCCGCTCATGAACTAAGCTTTTAATCGTAAGCACTGAGGAATGAGGTTCTTGCGATATTTAATTTTTAAGCGAAGCGTTAACGATGGAATTATATTCCGTCACGGTACGTTATTTTCGTCACTCAGCACCAGTGGTGTTTGACGGCAACTCTCCATCGATTAAAGGAGCATAATGATGAATAAGCTTGCACTTATCTTTCTGACGACAGCGATGACCTTGAGCAGCGGTGTAGCCATGGCCGCAGATAATAACAACGGCGATGCCAATGCTGCTGCTGAAGCGGGTGCGGCTGCGGGTGGCGCTAAACAGAACTTGCCACCGAATAATGTTGATAACAGCAAAATCAACAACGGCAGCATGAATACCAACAGCGCTGCGACATCTGGTACTAGTTCAGGCAATATGACGGCTGAACAGATTCACAAAAATACCATGTGTAAAGACGGTAAATGTCCGGATATGAATAAAAAGGTCGATACCAAAAAAGGTGGCGGCCATGTGAAACATAAAACGGACGGCACATCCCAATAATGGGTTATCCGATCACAGAAAGGGAGGGCTTCGGCTCTCCCTTTGTATTTCCGCTGGTGCTTTTCCGCTATGCTGAATCCATGAATTTTAGAGGAACTGTTTCATGGCTTCACTGCTGCTTATTGATGACCATCCGTTAGTTGAAGTCGCGCTGGAAGCGGCCTGTGTTCACTCCCCTATCCCGGTAAAACTGCACGCCGCCGCGACTGAAGCTGAAGCGCGCCAGCTTTTACAGCAGCATCAATTTGATCTCATCGTGCTTGATATCGGCTTGCCCGACAGCGATGGCCTCGAATTATTGCGCCGTCTGCGCGCCCGCGATCCAAATTGCCCGGTGTTGATCTATTCCGCACAGCAGAGCCGCCACACGTTGCTAAGTGCCGTGTCGCTCGGTGCGGCGGGCTATGTGGTGAAGAGCCAGAGCATGGCGCAATTGCTGAGTGCGATTCTGGCGGTGCTTGGCGGTCAGCAAGCGTTTCCACCGCTGCCCGAGCGAATCGAGCTGCCGCTCACCGAGAAAGAACAGCAAATTGTCGCGCTGCTGGTGCGCGGGCTGTCTAATTTGCAGATTGGCGAGCAGCTGCATATCAGCAATAAAACCGTCAGCACCCATAAGAAAAACATTCTGGAGAAGACCGGCGTGCAGTCGGTGGTGGAGCTGGCTGAACTGTGGAAAGCCCAACAGTGAAAGTCATCCTGTGGCTGTGTCTGCTGTTGACCAGTTTAATGGCTCGCGCCGACTTACAGCCCGCCAGCAGCGTCATGCTCCCCGCCATGATGCCCGCACCGCATGCCGAGCAATGGCCACAACCGACTTTACGCGTTGCCGTGCCGGCGCAAAACAGCGCGCCCTGGGCAATGCGTATTGGCGATCGTATCTGGGGAATTGATGCCGATTACCTTAGCGCGCTGAGCCAACTCACCGGCACGCGCTTTAGCCTGCAAAGTTACGCCGATCGTTCCCAGCAGCTGGCGGCACTGGAGCGCGGTGACGTCGATTTCGTGTTGAGCAACGAACATGCGCAGCTGCCGGAAAACATCCTGGTCAGCGACAGCTGGGTTAACAGCCCGATCCGCATTTACCGCAATCGTGATAATCAACGCGCGGTGATGTTCAACAGTGAAAACGCCCAGCTCACCATCGCGGAAGCCACACTGGCGCAACTGCCTGAAGCATTTGTACAAAACCATCGCTGGCACAGCCTGCCGGGCGATTTACAGGCGCTGTATGCGCTGCTCAATCAGCAGAGTGACTATCTGGTGGCGGATGAAACCAGCGCCGGCTTTCTGCTTAATCAGCTGCAACAGGGGCAGATTTACCAGATCACCGCCGATCCCGGCGCCGGTGAACTGTCGCTACGCGCACTGGCGCGCGATCCCACGCTGATCCACTGGCTCAACACCCAGCTGCGCCTGCTGCCCGCGGAGTTCAGTAATCGCGTACAGCAGCGCTGGAGCCCGCCGTTGCTGCGCTATCAGGATACGCAAACGCTGATGCTGTCGGCTGCTGAGAAGCAATGGCTGTCCGCACAGAGCGAGATCCCTTATGCCGCGGAAGTGGATAACGCGCCCTGGAGCTACCGCGATGGCAACGGCAATGCTCGCGGCTTTGGCATTGATCTGCTTAATGCGTTAAGCCAAAGCACCGGACTGCGTTTCACACCGCGCTGGGTGAGCAATCCCCAACAGGCGCAGACGCTGATGCAGCAACATCAGGTGATGCTGAATTTGCTACAACCCCTGAACGGCGACGATACCAGCAGCAACACATTGCCAGTGTGGCGCGCGATTTGGGGAATTTACACGCTTAATACGCAGCAGCCGATGAGCTGGCAATCCCTGCAACATCAGCGAGTGGGCGTACTGCGCGCCGATCTGGCGCAACGGCTGCTGCCTGAGAACATCACGCCCCAATTGTTCGATGACCGTGCCCAGCTCTGGCAAGCCCTTAACAGCGGTCAGATTGATGCACTGGTGGATAATGTGCTGTCTGCACGCTGGCGCATGGCCAGCCACGCGGATAATCGTGTCCATTTGGCCTTTGCCGCCAGCGATGTTGCCTGGCCGCTGGCGCCTCAGGTAAGCCAGGATCAGCCACAACTCCAGGGGTTGCTGGATCATGCACTGCAGCAGATCCCAGCGGATACGCTCAATCAGATGCGCATTAACTGGTCGCAGCCGCCCCAGCCCGGCACCACTATGGCGATGCGCAATGTGCCGCTGATGATTTTGATGGCTGCCGGGATGATCATTTTGCTGCTGTTAGTGCTTCTGCTGCGCCGTTACCTGCAACAGCGGCGCGATCGCCTGCAGCGCCAGCAGGCAGAGCGCGCTAATGCCGCTAAAAGCCAGTTCCTTGCCACCGCCAGCCACGAGTTGCGTACGCCAATGCAGGCGATTCTCGGCCTGCTGGAACTGGAACAACAGCAACATCCCAGCGAACGTTTGACGCTGATGCACAGCAGCGCGCGCTCGCTGATGGCGCTACTGAACGATCTGCAAGACCATGCACGCATTGAGAATCAGAGTTTTCGCCTGGCACCGCATCCGCTCCATCTGGCAGATTGGCTGCAGCAACAGCAGCAGTTCTATCACCCTTTGATGCGTGAATCCGGTCCGGTGTTATTGGTTGAGGCACTGACGCCCCTGCCGACACGGGTGATGCTTGATGGCGATCGCCTGCAGCAGGTGGTGAACAATCTGGTGGCCAATGCGCTGAAGTTCACGCGCCAGGGTGAAGTCAGGCTGTCGCTCGCCGTCACCGATCAGATTCAGTTAACGGTGGCCGACAGCGGCAGCGGTATTCCACTCAGCGAACAGGCGCAACTCTTTGAACCCTGGTATCAGGCACCGTCCGGCAAAAGCCACGCCGTGCAGGGCAGCGGCCTGGGGTTGTTTATCTGTCGTGAGATCGTGCAACGTATGGGCGGTCAATTAACGCTAACTTCTGAGCCGGACAAAGGCACCACGGTGGAGGTGCGATTACCGCTCAATATCTGTGAAGATGCGCCCGCCGAGCGCCCTGCTGACTGGCCACGCTATCCGCATCTGCGCGTGGCGATTGTTGATGACCATCCCACCAATCTGTTGGTCTTGCAGCAACAGCTGGCCCGGTTCGCTATTACGGCCATGGTGTTCGAAGAGGGGCGCAGCCTGTTGCGCGCCGATGCGCTTCAGCCTTTTGATGTGCTGTTGATTGACCAGATGATGCCGCGCCCGGATGGATTAACACTGCTGCGCATTTTACGCCGCCGCCAGCAGCGCCGCAGCAAACCAGCACTGCGCGTGCTCTGCTCCGCCGATGTGCAATTGCTGAAGGTAGCGTTGCAAGAAGACGAAGCGCTGTTGTTGAAACCGATTGAGCTGGATGATCTCGCGGCTCTGCTGGCACGCACGGTGCGCGATCCTCTCCGACAGCTGCCCGACAGTTTAATGATTCTGGCCCAGCACAATGAGGCCTTTATCCCGCGCATTTGCCAGACACTGCAACGCACGCTGCAACAGGATCGCGATGCGCTACTGGCGGCCAGCGTCGAGCATGACTGGCCCGCTGTCGAGCGTGCCGCACACCGCATGAAAGGCAGCTGGCTGTTGCTCGGCATGGATGAGATTGCCGAATACTGTCAGCAGCTCACCGTTCAGGCAAAACAGCAGCGTCTGGACGATGATGCGCTCAATTTACTGATATCATTAACGAACAGGTTACTGGAACAACTGGAAAGTTATGGCACACACTCATTCTCACAGCGCGCATAACGGCAATCGTACGCGTCTGGCGGCGGCGTTTGGCGTCACCGCGCTGTTTATGGTTGCCGAAGTGATTGGTGGCGTGGTATCGGGTTCGCTGGCGCTGCTGGCGGATGCCGGACATATGCTGACTGACGCCGCCGCGCTGTTGATGGCGCTGCTGGCCGTGCAGTTTGCTCAGCGCAAACCCAGCGCCCGCCACACCTTTGGCTTACTGCGCCTCACCACACTTGCCGCCTTTGTGAATGCCATTGCGCTGCTGGTGATTACGGTACTGATTGTCTGGGAAGCGCTGCGTCGTTTCTATCAACCACAGCCGGTTGCTGGCGGATTGATGCTGGGGATTGCGATTGCCGGTTTGCTGGCTAATCTGCTCTCTTTCTGGCTGTTACATCGTGGCAGTGAAGAAAAAAATCTCAACGTACGTGCGGCGGCGCTACATGTGCTGGGCGATCTGCTCGGATCCGTTGGCGCGATTGTTGCCGCTATCATTATCATGCTGACCGGCTGGACACCGATCGACCCGATTCTCTCGCTACTGGTTTCGCTATTGGTGGTACGCAGCGCGTGGTCGTTGCTGCGGGAAAGTTTACATGAGCTGCTGGAGGGCGCGCCGAGCGGGATTAACGTGGATAAACTGGCACGCGAGCTGACACGCAACATCGCGGAAGTGCGCAATGTGCATCATATACATGTGTGGCAGGTGGGAGAAAAGCCGGTGCTGACATTACATGTGCAGGTGATTCCACCTTACGATCATGACGGGCTGCTGGTGCGTATTCATCAGTATTTGCACGAACACTATCAGATTGCGCATGCCACTGTGCAGATGGAGTACCAGCCTTGTACCGGTCATGATTGCGAACTCTGCGCGGAGCAGAGCTCGCATCATCACTCACATGAACATCTCACGCTGGATGGTCACGCCCATCACCATCACTGATTCGACAGCGCGCGCGACCCGTGTTCGCGCGCACTTTGCATCCACAAGCGGGAACCGTTAAGCGCGATCAACGTCAGAATCGCGTATTCCAGCGACATCGCATACACGCCCTGACGCGCAAAGATCATCACACTAATCACGTTGATCACCACCCACAGCAGCCAGTTCTCGACATATTTCCGCGTCATCAGAATCATCGCCACAATCGACAGCACCATCATGCAGGAATCCCAGAACGGGAAGGCATCCGGCTGCAGTTGCGGCATCACCACGTTCAGGCCAAGGCCCTGCATGATGCCCACGGCGGTTTGAGTCAGAAACGCGAACACCGGATCGATATACAGCGTCATCAGCGCAATGGCGATCACGCATGCTGCGCCCCAGCCAAGCGCCTTCGGCAACGGCAGCCAGCGAATCTTCAGTGCGGCTTCGTTAGCGGTGTTCTGACGACTCCACGCGTACCAGCCGTAAACGTTGGCGACAAAGAAGAACAGTTGCAGCAGTAGACTGGCATAGAGCTGAATCTGAAAGAAGATCACCGCAAACAGCGTGACGTTGATCAGCCCGAAAAAGTAGTTGATGATCTTTTCCTGGCTGGCGAGCCAGATACACAGCAGACCCGCAATGGTGCCCACCGCCTCGATCCATGACAGGTCGTAGCCACCCACGCCAATAGGAATGTGAACCAAAATATTTTGTGTGCTGAAGAAGTCCATGATCTGCACCTGTATGAAAGCCGCCTTAGGCGTTCCCTTTCACCTTGAGTTTGAGTTGTGCTGCAAAGTCTAGCATGCGGTTAAGCGGTATCAATGCGGCTTCGCGCAGCGCGTCATCGACATGGATTTCATGCTCGCTGCCGCCGTGCTCCAGCCCTTCGGCAATCGCTTTCAGGCCATTCATCGCCATCCACGGACAGTGCGCGCAGCTGCGACAGGTCGCGCCCTCACCCGCCGTCGGCGCTTCCAGCAGTTCTTTGTCCGGCACCGCCTGCTGCATTTTGTAGAAGATACCGCGATCGGTGGCGACGATCATTTGCGGATGCGGCAGGGTTTTCGCCGCCTGAATCAGCTGGCTGGTGGAGCCCACGGCATCCGCCAGATCGACGATCGCCTGCGGGGATTCCGGATGCACGAGGATCGCCGCATCAGGATAGAGCGTTTTCATGCGCTGCAGGGCCTGAGTTTTGAACTCGTCATGCACGATGCACGCGCCCTGCCAGCACAGCACATCCGCTTTGGTCTGTTGGGTGACGTAACGGCCCAGATGGCGATCCGGTGCCCAGATAATTTTCTCACCGAGGCTGTCGAGATGTTCAATTAGCTCAACCGCAATACTGGAGGTGACAACCCAATCTGCGCGCGCTTTCACCGCGGCTGAGGTGTTGGCGTACACCACCACCGTGCGGTCCGGATGTTCATCACAGAAGCGATTGAACTCCTCAATGGGGCAGCCTAGATCGAGTGAACACTCGGCATGCAGCGTCGGCATCAACACGGTTTTTTCCGGGCTGAGAATTTTGGCGGTTTCACCCATAAAACGCACGCCCGCCACCAGCAGCGTTTTTGCCGGATGGGTGCTGCCGAAGCGCGCCATTTCCAGTGAGTCCGAGACGCAGCCGCCGGTCTCTTCCGCCAGCGCCTGAATTTCAGGATCGGTGTAGTAATGCGCGACCAGCACCGCATCACGCTCTTTTAATAAGCGTTTGATTTCAGAGATGTAGTGGGATTTTTCATCCTGGCTGAGACGCGCCGGTTTCGGCGGAAAGGGATAAATCGCGCTTTCAGGATCGAACATCAGACTCATGACACGGCTCTCGTTTTCTCAATTTAACAAAATCGCCTGTTACAGCGATGATGCGGCATCAAAACCG
Organism: Erwinia sp. S63; assembly: GCF_016625195.1. GTDB lineage: Bacteria > Pseudomonadota > Gammaproteobacteria > Enterobacterales > Enterobacteriaceae > Pantoea. Next base: position 2,892 of record NZ_JACVUP010000022.1, on the reverse strand, counting down.
CTATCGTGTTTTATATGCTAAACACGATAGCGGAATTGCGCGAGAGTGTCGTCTCTTTTTTATGCGGTTTACAAGCCACCTAACGATTTCTGCGGGTTTTCCAGTTCCAGCAAGAAAGCTTTGACCGCCAGACCGCCTGCGAAGCCAGTGAGCTTACCGTTACTGCCAATCACCCGATGGCAGGGCGCCATGATCGACAGAGGATTTTTACCGTTGGCCGCCCCCACCGCGCGCATGGCTTTCGGGTTGCCGATCTGTTCCGCGATTTGCTGATAGCTGCGGGTTTCACCAAACGGAATCGTCAGCAGCGCTTGCCAGACTTTTTTCTGGAATTCAGTGCCAACCGTGTCGTAAGGCATGTCGAATTGCTGACGCTCTCCGGCGAAGTATTCACGCAGCTGACGCTCGGCCTCACACAGAATGGGATGCTGATCGTTGCGGCTGATGGGCTTCAATGGCACACGTTGCGAGCCTTCGTTTTCCCACAGAATCGCTGACAACCCGTTATCGGTCGCGATCAACGTCAGTTCACCAACCGGCGTTGGGATGATTTTGGCATGATACATAAGGCACCTCCGGCATAAATCAGTGTGTCATTATCGCACTTCCGCCGCGATAAACTGGCTGTTTTCGGTCATGAGCATAAACTGGTTACCTGTCCGAAAGCAGCGAGTTTTGCTCAGCCACTTGCGCGACGATACCCAAAATAATGTAAGGCGCAGAAAGGGGGCAAACGAATGACGAACCGATCAGTCGATTTGCACAGCGCTTGTGCTGGTCCGAAGGGGGAACTTTCTTCAGGAGGTTCATCTTCTCTCTGAGCTGACTTAAGTCAGTGATTCAGGGGAACGAGCGCAACCAACGCTTCTGAGCTTTGAATTCTGGAAGGTATATGCGGTTTATTTGCTGGAGACGATGATGTTTGATCCCGAGATTGCATACCAGGCGCTGACCTCGCGCGACAGTCGCTTCGACGGCGTGTTCTTTGTCGGCGTGACCTCAACCGGCATTTACTGTCGGCCCATTTGCCCGGTGAAAGCGCCGATGCAGAAGAACTGCCTGTTTTTTGGCAGCGCTGAAGCCGCCGAAAAAGCGCATTTCAGGCCCTGCCTGCGCTGCCGTCCTGAGTTAGCGCCGGGCTTCGCACCGGTCGATAGTCATCATCGCATCGCCGACCGGTTGATTCGTCGCATCGAAGAGGGCCTGCTGGAAGAGCAAGAGACACTGGCAGACATCGCCGGCGAGTTTGACCTGAGTGAGCGCCAGCTTCGCCGTGTGATCCAGCAGGAGTTGGGCGTGTCACCACTGGAGTTGCGCCAAACCCGGCGCATGCTGCTCGCCAAGCAACTCCTGACTGAGACTTCTTTACCCGTCACCGAAATCGCCTACGCCAGCGGCTTTCGCAGTTTGCGCCGCTTTAATGATGTGTTTCAGGCGCGTTACCGTATGACGCCTTCGCGCCTGCGCAAACAGAGTCAACCAGATAGCATGACCACGGTGCAGGAGAGCGCAGAGCTGCGTCTGAGTTATCGCCCACCTTACGACTGGGATGCCATTCTGGATTTTCTTCAGCAGCGTGTGATGAAAGAGGCCGAGTGGGTCAGTGAAGGCGCTTATCATCGCACCGTGGCGCTGGGGAACTGTCGGGGCTGGGTACGCGTCAGCCATTTGCCGGAGAAGCAGGCGCTCAAGGTGCAGTTCACTACCACCTTGACGCCGGTTTTGCCTGCCCTGCTGCGTCGCCTGCGCGACCTGTTTGATCTCGATGCCCAACCACAGCGCATCAGCGAGCAGCTAAGCCAGGATCCGCTATTAGCTGAGAGTCTGACACGTTATCCGGGATTGCGCGTTCCTGGGGCGTTTGACGGCTTTGAGTTGGGTGTGCGAGCAATTCTTGGCCAGCAGGTGACGGTTAAGGCTGCGACCACCTTGAGCAGTCGGGTGGCACAGCGTTTCGGCGAGCCACTACTGACACCATGGCCGGAACTCTCTCGCCTGCCACCGACTGCGGAATCGCTCGCTAGCGCAACCATTGATGATATTGCCAGCCTCGGTATTGTGAGCGCTCGCTCTCAGGCGATTCAAGCGCTGGCACAGGCGTGTGCCTCCGGTGCGCTGCGCTTTAATGGCGCAGTGAATCCTGACGTGGTTCAGCAGCAGCTGCTGGCATTGAAAGGTGTAGGGCCATGGACGGCGAGCTATATCGCCATGCGCGCCCTGCGCTGGCCGGATGCGTTCCCTAAAGAGGATATTGCGATTCGTAATAATCTTGGTGGGGTAAGTGCCAAAGTGGCAGAACAGTTATCGCAGGTTTGGCGGCCGTGGCGCAGTTATGCGGTGTTGCATATCTGGAAGAGTTTGACGCCTGATAAATCGGCTGACAAAAAGAAAAAGGCATGACTGTGCGTACGTTTTGGGAATGGGGTCATCTGTCGTGCATTCTAGCTGCTAGTAAACAACGACAGAGCGTTCCAGTCGACAATAAGGGGCGGTTACGTAAAGACGCCGTGAATACATCCCTGTAAGCTCTGGTGGCGCATCTCTGCGCCACAAGCTTTACTCCACCGCCCCTTATTGCCGCCTTCATGGCACATCTCTGCGGTTTTTTAAAGGCATTAACCAAAGCCACACAAGTCCGGCAAGGCGGGAGCGGAAGAGCGAAGCGTCCGAGCCATGGATGGCGAGGCCGATCCACAGGGATGTGAGATTCCTTCGCGATCCGTCCCGCCTTGACGGGCTGACGCACAGACCAACAGCAAGTTCAGCTAAAATTTTTGAGAAGTGAAAATTTGAGAAACGCAGAAAAGCAAAAAGGCGCCTTTAGGGCGCCTTTCTACATAGTGGTGGGTCGTGCAGGATTCGAACCTGCGACCAATTGATTAAAAGTCAACT
>NZ_JACVUP010000021.1 GCF_016625195.1 Erwinia sp. S63 | reverse complement strand
GGGCTCATAACCCGAAGGTCGTCGGTTCGAATCCGGCCCCCGCAACCAATTACAGATAAGCACCTTAACGGGTGTTTTTTTGTTTTTGGCTTCCGATAAAAAAGCGGCACAGTGGCCGCTCTCCTCTCAGCGACGCGCCAGCACCGCACCTTTATCGAAATACGCCTTAATGCCATGCAGAATCGCCTCAGCCACCTGATGCTGATAACGCGGCGTGCGCAGCTTACGCTCCTCCTCCACATTACTGATAAACGCGGTCTCCACCAGAATCGACGGAATATCCGGGGCTTTAAGCACCGCAAACCCCGCCTGATCCACCGTGCGTTTATGCAGGTGATTAATATGGCCCATGCGCGATAACACCTCTTTGCCGAACTTCAGGCTGTCGCTGATGGTTTGCCGTTGCACCATATCGAACATAGTGTGATCCAGATAGCGGTCACCGCTCATGCTCACACCACCAATCAGATCCGATTCGTTCTGAGTTTGTGCCAGGAAGCGCGCGGCGGTTGAGGTTGCGCCGCTGGTCGAGAGCGCAAACACCGACGAACCACGCGCCGCACGGCTGGTAAAAGCATCGGCGTGAATCGAGACAAACAGATCGGCGCGCTGTTTACGGGCTTTCGCTACCCGCACGCGCAGCGGAATAAACACATCCTCGTTGCGTGTCATATACGCCTTCATGTTGCGCTCTTTATTGATTAGCGCTTTCAGGTAGCGGCCAATCTTCAGCACAATATCTTTTTCCCGCGTCTTATATTTGCCATGCGCACCGGGATCTTCGCCGCCGTGGCCGGGATCGATCATGATGATAATCGGACGATCGCGCCCCGCTTTGCCCGGCAAAGGAGCTTGCGCCGGTTGATCACGTTCAAGGTCACCCTGGTTGTAATCGTTCAGTAACGCCAGTAGCGGATCCTCTTCCGGCGAGGGCTGGCTCGGATAGAGATCGACCACTAAACGATGTTTAATGCCTGCCACCGGTGCCAGTGTGAAGATCTTCGGCGCCACGTTGCGTTTCAGCTCCAGCACCACCCGCACCGTGTTGGCATCAAACTGACCAACACGCGCATGTTTGATATAGGGATCGTCAACGCGCACCTGCTTATCCACCCCTCTCAGGACCGGATTGATATGCAGGTTATCGATGTCGATCACCAGACGATCGGGATTGCTCAACGTGAACTGTTTGTACTTGAGGGGGACGTTCGACTCCAGCGTCACGCGGGAGTATGTTGACGAAGGCCAGATGCGCACCGCCACAATGTGCTGACTGGCCGCCAGCCCGGTTCGCGTTACGCTTAATAGCATGAGCGCGCCCGCGCCCTGTAATAATCGTCGTCGTGTAAAAGCTTCGGACATGCCGCTCCAGCTGCTGTGTAATGTCTAAAATATCGTCAATCGACGAGTGAAAGGCGAAAACTTTGCTTAGCAAGCCGTGTCATGTTTTGCCAGAAAAACCAGATAATGCAGGCTGTTAGCGAGGGTTGCATCAGGAAAATCGTAAAGTAACGTCAGGCCCGGCGCTTGCATTAGCCGGCAAAAGAGCATAAAAATACACAAATTACGAATAAACATTCACAGAGGGTTTGCCGTGAAGGAACGTAGTACTGAACTGGTTCAGGGTTTTCGCCATACCGTTCCCTATATAAATGCCCACCGTGACAAGACCTTTGTCATCATGCTGGGCGGTGAAGCCATCGAGCATGAGAACTTCTCCAGCATCGTTAATGACATCGGATTGTTGCATAGTCTTGGCATTCGCCTGGTGGTTGTTTACGGCGCCCGTCCGCAGATCGATGCCAGCATGGCCCAGCAACAGCTGGAACCGATTTACCACAAACACACGCGCGTAACCGATGCCCAATCACTGGAACTGGTGAAGCAGGCTGCCGGACGTTTGCAGCTGGATATCACCGCACGCCTGTCGATGAGCCTGAACAACACCCCGCTGCAGGGCGCGCACATCAACGTAGTGAGCGGTAACTTTATTATTGCCCAACCGCTGGGCGTCGATGATGGTGTGGACTACTGCCACAGCGGCCGTATTCGTCGTATTGATGAAGAAGCGATCCATCGCCAGCTGGATAATGATGCCATTGTGCTGCTCGGCCCGGTCGCAGTATCGGTGACCGGTGAAAGTTTTAACCTGACGTCGGAAGAAGTGGCCACGCAGTTAGCGATCAAGCTGAAAGCCGAGAAGATGATTGGTTTCTGCTCCGAACAGGGCGTCACCAACCGCGAAGGCACGATTATTTCCGAACTGTTCCCCAACGAAGCACAGGCGCGTATCGATGAGATGGAAAACGACGGTGATTTCCTGTCGGGCACGGTGCGTTTCCTGCGTGGTGCGGTGAAAGCTTGCCGCAGCGGCGTGCGCCGTAGCCACCTGATCAGCTATCAGGAAGATGGCGCGCTGATTCAGGAGCTGTTCTCGCGTGACGGTATTGGTACGCAGATCGTGATGGAGTCCGCTGAGCAGATTCGCCGCGCCACCATCAACGATATCGGCGGTATTCTCGAATTGATTCGCCCGCTAGAGCAGCAAGGCATTTTGGTGCGTCGTTCTCGCGAGCAGCTGGAAATGGAGATCGACAAGTTCACCATTATTCAGCGCGATAGCCTGACCATCGCCTGTGCCGCGCTCTATCCGTTCCCGGATGAGCAGATCGGTGAGATGGCTTGTGTGGCGGTGCATCCTGACTACCGCAGTTCCTCACGCGGCGAGTTGCTGCTGGAGCGCGTGGCGCTGCAGGCTCGTCAAATGGGCCTGAAGAAGCTGTTTGTGCTGACCACCCGCAGTATTCACTGGTTCCAGGAACGTGGCTTTACGCCGGTGGATATTGAGTCACTGCCGGAGAGTAAGAAGCAGATGTATAACTATCAGCGCCGATCCAAAGTGCTGATGGCGGATTTACGTTAACGGCGGGGAATGCCAGCTAACACGGTTAAAGGCAGCGTAGGGTAGGTTTCGCTAAACGGTCTGGAATTGCCCAACGTCTTAGACTGATAACGTTGTTAGGATGCGCATCCACGCGCATCCAATCAAACATCTGCATTGACCTGAGGTCGGTTTCTTTACCGACCTCAACTCTCGCTCAGAATGACTCTCCGCTTAACCGGTCCAACAATCCGCTGCGACGCTGAGTACGTAATTGCACTGCACGACGAAACACGCCTTCATCGCTGTACAGGGTTAACTGTTTGCGCGCACGCGTAATGGCGGTGTAAATCAGTTCGCGAGTGAGTACCGGTAAAAACTGTGCCGGCATCACCAGCGCGGTATGGTCGAACTCCGATCCCTGCGATTTATGCACCGTCATCGCCCAGGCCGTATCATGCGCCGGTAAGCGGCTTGGCTGTACGGCTTTGATGCTGCCATCCGGCAACGGGAAGAAAACTTTCAACAGCCCTTCATCATCAAACAGCGTAATGCCGATATCGCCGTTAAACAGCCCAAGCGCGCTGTCATTGCGAGTCACCATCACCGGACGGCCCTGATACCAGCGGCTGCCGCCCTGCGGACGACGAATCAGCTGCATCTGCATCAGTTTTTGCTCGATGCGCTGATTTAATCCCTGCACGCCAAACGGCCCTTCGCGCAGAGCGCACAACAATTGGTATCGCCCAAATGCATCAAGTATCTCTGCGGGCTGTGCACGCTTGCTCACCAGATGGAGAAATGGGCGATAGCCTGCCGCGATCTCAGTCAGCATTGCCTGATATGCCTCGCCATCATTAAGTGGCTGGCGAGAAATATCACTGAAGCCCGCGTTAAATGCCGCATCGACTGCCTTTGGCTCGCCGGCATTGACCGCAGTCGCCAGCTTGCCGATGCCCGAGTTAGCATCGAAGCGGTAACTCTTGCGCAGTAAGCAAATGGCATCGCGCACGGCAGGCGCGCGGGCATCATCGTGGCCTTCAACCTGGCAACCGGTTAACGCACTTAGCTGAGCTCCACGCGCGACGCTGTATCCCGCTTCCGCACAGCGACAAATATCGCCCAGTACCGCACCGGCTTCTACCGAGGCCAACTGATCGCGGTCACCGAGGAAAATCACGCGCGCCTGTGGCGGCAGTGCGGCGATAAGATTGGCCATCATGCCGAGATCAACCATTGAAGCTTCATCCACCACCAGCACATCCAGGTGCAGTAAATTTCCGGCATGATAACGCAGGCGCTGGGTTTCTGGCTGTGCACCGAGTAAACGGTGCAGCGTGGTGGCCTCCGCCGGGAAACGCTGGCGTTCAGTGTCGCTGACCGGCAGTTTTTGTAGCGCCTTGCCGAGCGATTCGGTTAATCGCGCCGCCGCTTTGCCGGTTGGGGCTGCCAGTTGAATACGCAGCGTGCCATGACTCAGGCGAATCAATGCCGCCAGCAATTTTGCCACGGTGGTGGTTTTCCCGGTGCCTGGGCCGCCGGAAATGACTGCTGTTTTCTGCGTAAGCGCCACCGCCGCTGCGATTTTTTGCCAGTCATCGGGTTCAGTACCAAACAGGTTATCCAGCACGTCGCGCACGGTTTCACTGGCAAATTGCTGAGTTGCAGACTGCGCCTGAAAGAAGTGTGCCACCTGCCCTTCGTTGTGCCAGAGACGATGCAGATAAAGACGCCCATCGCTGAGAACTATCGGCGCTACCTCCTCGCAGCTGTTGCTGTTGCTGTTGCTGTTGCTGTTAATCAGAGCAGGCCAGCCAGCCATCACTTGCGTCCAGTTCTGCGGTTCGCCCGCCGCCAGCCAGATGGCCTGCGCCAGTTCAGGATGGCGGCCATTGAATAACCCTTCACAGCTCAGCTGTGACAGCGGTAAGCAGACGTGCCCCTCACCCGCTTCCGCGCTGAGGCAGGCAGCCGCCAGGAGGCGCGCTGGCTGCGTGTCATCCGCCAGCAACAGGGCAAACTGAACATCCAGTGATCGCAGTAAACGCAGCTCAACCGCCTGTTGTAGCAGCGCTGTAATGCCACTCATGCCGAGTCTCCCTGCCCGCGAAACAGGCTATCCAGTTGTGAAACAAATTCGAGGGTCGGCCGTGTGTGGAACACGCCGTTGGCCGGTGAAGTGCCATCCATGCCACGCAGGAACAGATAAAACACGCCACCAAAGTGCTGCTCGTAATCATAATCTGTCAGGCGATGTTGCAGATAACGATGTAACGCCAGCGTGTAAAGCTGATATTGCAAATCATAGCGGTGGTCGATCATCGCCTGCTTCATTGCCGCTGGCGTATAAGCTTCGTGGCTGTCACCGAGCCAGTTGGATTTGTAATCCAGCAGGTAATATTTGCCCTGCCAGCGGAACACCAGATCGATAAAGCCTTTTAGCATCCCCTGCACCTGACGAAAATCGAGCGCCGGCGCATCGGACGATAAAGCATCCTGACGGATCAACGCATCCAGATCATTGGCGGTCAGCAAGCCGTCAATCGGCAAATAGAAGCCCATCTCCACCAGGCGATCGCTGGCCTGCACCTTACCCAGCTGTATCCCCTGATCGTTGAGCGGCGTGCTCATTACGCGCGCAATCCAATCCGTCAGCATCGGTTGCCAGTGCAACGGATAGCCATTCTGCTGCAGATGCTGCTCCAGCAATGCGGCCGTGGGGGGCTGTGGGAAATCGAGAGATTCGAACAGTTCATGCAGGAAAGTCCCCGGCGCGGCGCCTCGCGGGAAATGGTGCGGTGTCAGTGCAGCTTCAGCGATCTCTTCCTGCTGTTCTTCGCCTGCGGCTTCCAGGTCAAAACTCGGCATCACATCCAGCAGCCGCTGGCTGCCGTGCTGCTGCAAGCCGGAGTAACTGGTGACACGCCAGGGTTCCACCAATGTGCGGCTGACGGTGCGGGCAGCCAGCGCGTCATGCGCGACATCGGGCGCCTGCCAGCGTTCGGCATCCTGATCCTGCACGCGCATCACTTCAGTGCCCACGACATTGATCTGATTGAGCAACACGTCCAGCTGTTCCGCTGTCGCCGCTTCACCGCGCTGCAAAAGATGGCCCAGTGCGCTTTTATGCAGATCGCTCTCGCCTTCTTTTTTGCGCGTGCCGCGAAACAGCGGTGCCACACCTACGCTACAGTGATACACCGAACGGGTAAGTGCCACGTACAGCAAGCGCAGGTCTTCGGCCAAACGCTCCTGCTCGGCCATCGCCAGGCTTGCGTCATCAGCCTGCAGATCCAGCACCGCCTCAAAGTTGTCGCGATCGTGATACAACGCGGTATCCGCCTCGCGAAATCCGGCAGCGAACGGCAGCCATACCAGTGGGTATTGCAGACCTTTGGATTTATGGATAGTGACGATCTGCACCAAATGGCGATCGCTTTCCAGACGCAACTGCTGGCTGGACGACTGGCTATCCGGGCTGGCTATCTGCTGCGCCAGATAACGCACCAGCGCGTGCGGGCTGTCGAGCTGCGCCGCCGCTTCCTGCATCAGTTCCCCCAGATGCAGCAAATCGGTCAGGCGGCGTTCGCCATTTTCTGAGGCGAGCAGGTTTTCCGCTAGCTGGCGTTCCTGTATCAGCTGGCGCAGCATCGGCAGTACTCCGCGCTGCTGCCACAGCAGTTGCCAGCGGGCAAAAGTGTCTACCAGCTCATCCCAGCCGCGCGCATCCTGATCCAATGCATCCAGCTGTGCCGCATCGAAGGCAAACAGCGAGGTAGCGAGCGCCGTGCGCAACATGCGCTCCTGCTCGGGAGCCAGCACCGCCTGCAGTAACCACAGCAACTCGCGCGCTTCCGGCGTGGTATACACGCTGTCGCGGTTCGATAAATAGACCGAGGGGATGCCAAGCTGGTTAAGTGCTTCACGGACCAGATTGGCTTCGTTGCGGCTGCGCACCAGCACCGTGATATCCGATGCCTGCACCGGGCGTTGTGCTGTCGCTTTACCCAGCAGCGCACGCTGTTGCTGCCCCGCCTGTAACCAGTGGCTGATATCAGCAGCACACTGTCGCGCTAACGCCTGTTGATAATCGCCTACGCTGCACCCGTCGCCCGGTAGCAGCCAGAAACGCAGTGCCGCCTGCGGCTGATTATCCAGTGTGAGAGAAAGCGTCTGATTCGGCTCAGCGAAGTGCACTGGTAAAAAGGGGATGGCATCAAAGACAAAGGGCGCTTCGAGCCGATTGAACAGCTGATTGACGCTCTCCACCATTGCTGGCGAAGAGCGCCAGTTGGTATCGAGAGTGTAATGTGCGCTCACTTCATTACGTGCGCGAATATAGGTAAAAATGTCTGCGCCACGGAAGGCATAGATGGCCTGTTTCGGATCGCCAATCAATAGCAATGCATGCTCGGGTTGATTACCGTACAGCGTGCGGAAAATGCGATATTGCTGCGGATCGGTGTCCTGGAACTCATCGATTAATGCCACCGGGAAACGCTGACGAATCGCCTGCGCCAGCATTTCTCCTGCAGGCTGCTGCAGAGCATCATCCAGTCGGCTCAGGAGATCATCAAAACCCAGCAGCGCCTGCTGGCGTTTCTCTTTACGCACGGCAGCACGAACGTCCACCAGCGCGCGCGCAATCACCAAATCGCGCAGTGAAATCGGCTGAGCCAGGAACTGGTCGATGGCTGCAAACAAGACATGGTGCGGAGGATTTCCCTTTTTGGTTTTCTCCTCCAGCACCTGTTGACCAAAGCGCGCCAGCTCCGCGGGCACCTGATAATCCTGGGTTTCACTCTGCGCCCAGAAACTGACCTTATTTACCCACACCGGCAGGTTTTTACTGCTGTAGCTGCGTTTGTCCACATCAGACTGCCCCACCAGCGTCAGCACCTCTTCACCCACCGCGCGCCACTCGGCTTTGATCGCGTTGATGCGCGCCAGGTTTTGATTGTGGCGCGTCGTCAGTGTTTCATCGTTAGCGGGCGGCAACAGCAGGTTGGGAGACTCGCCCTGCAGCCACGGCCTCAACGTCGCCAGCAATTGCTCCGGACCACTCCACTCACTGACAATCACGCGGGCGATATCCAGCGAGAGGGGATAACAGTGGCGACGCCAGAAATCAGCTGTGGCCTGACGCAGCAGCTGTTGTTCATCTTCAATCAGCTGCTGTTCAAACAGCATGCCTGATTCAAAGGCGTTGAGATTGAGCATGCGCTGACAGAAGCCGTGGATGGTAAAGATCGCCGCTTCATCCATCTGTCGCTCTGCCGCCAGCAGCAGCGATGCCGCGTCACCAGGATGCGGCATCTCCTGTAGCAATTGCTTGAGCATCGGATTGCGGCTGGTGCCGCGAATGCAGGCCAGCCGCAGCTCATGAATATTGGCGCGGATACGTCCGCGCAGCTCTGCGGTGGCTGCCTCGGTGAAGGTCACCACCAGAATTTCTTCGACTGACAGTGGCCGGGCATAGGCATGTTGCCCGCCCAGCCCCAACAAAAGCCGCAGATAAAGCAGACCAATGGTGAAGGTTTTGCCGGTTCCGGCAGACGCCTCAATCAGCCGCTCGCCACGCAATGGCAGCGTCAGCGGATTGAGCGGTTCTGGCGGCTGAATCAGACTCATTGCGCGTCACTCTTAACCGACAGGGATTGCTGTAGCTTCTCCACCTGATCCCAGGTGGTGAAGCCAGGCAGTGGCGCATAATCATCTTTAGTGGCGCCATCGTGGCTGCCCCCAATTTGCGAGATCATCGCCATTCCCTGCTGTTCCAGCACCGCTTTATGGAAGAAATCGGCCACGCCCTGCGGCGTGAGCTTTTGAATCTGCTCGATGGCTTTTTCCCGCGTATCGAAAGCAAAATTCTGCCGATTGAAGTCACGGCTGTAGCGATTCGCTTCTTCATCAAGCGTTTGCGGGCGCTGTTTTAAATCGTTGATCAGCGCCTGCTGATACTGGGCAAAATCTTCCGGCTTCATGTCACGCAGGCGTTGCTCAGCCTGCGGATAGAACGCCTCAAAGCGCTGCATCAGATAGGCCGGCTGCTTGCTGTTGCTTTGCAGCAGGAAGCCAATCCCCCACTGGCGACCAATCGGCATCTGATACGAGAACACCGCATAGCCCAACTGTTCCTGGGTGCGCAGTTGGTTATAGAACCAGGGTTGGACAATCTGGCTCAACATGGTGCTGTTGGCCATGCTTTGATACTCGTCGTAACCCAATGGCACGTAGAGTGCTGCCAGTGCAGAATCCGTGCTGCTTCCTGCGGTTTGCAGGTTGGCCTTCATGGCTTTATCGATCACCACGTAATCGCTGTGCCAGTAACTGTGACCATCGCTGTGCAACTGCTGTTGCAGATCGGTACCCAGCTGTTTAACGCGATCGGCGGAGAGGTTGCCCACCACCATCATTTCCGGCGTGGCGTTGCGCAGTAAGGCATCACGGTAATCCGTCACGTCTTTCAGTGTCAGATCTTTCACCAGCTTACGGCGTGTTTCACGCTGGGTGTAAGGCAGCTGTGACAGCATCTGCATTGGCTGAATCGCCTGCTCAAAGGCTTTGCCCTTCTCGGCGGCTTCCAGTCGATCCAGATACCAGGATTTTGCCTGTTCCAGCTGCTGTGCGTCCGGCTGGAAGCTGGCGTAGCCCTCAACCAGTTTTTTCAGCAGTTCCGGTAAACGCTGGGTAAACCCACTGGCGCTAAATACGATGCCGTCATCTTCTCCAGTAGAGAAACTGATGCCGCCCACCGATGCCTGCGAGTTCAACTCATCCAGCGCCACGCTGGAGAGATAATCATTCAGACCAAACAGCACCTGCTGACGCGCATCATTGATGGCGGCTTTATTACGCAGCGCCAGGGTGATGGCCGCTTTAGGTTCGCTGGCGTAGAACTGACTCGGCATCCAGTAGATACGCATGCTGTCGCCGCTCGTGAGCGCTTCCGGATGAGTATAGGTTTTGCCATCGCCAGGGATGATGGAGAAATCGGAAGGGATATATGGATTCAGCGTCGGCATCGACAGCTGAATCTGCGCGCCACGCTGCTGCCAGTCACTGAACTGCGCATCACTGATCTTATCGACCTGGTAAGGCGCATTCACAAAGTAGGCTTCTTTGTTGTGCGGCTCATTCGGGCTGATATACCAGATACGGGCATTTTGCGGTGTCATCTCATCCAGACGAGATTTGATCGCCGCGGGATCGAAGTTATCCGCGAGGTAAGGTGCATCCAATGTGTGATCCACCGGCACGCGCAGCATGGTATCCACTAACCATTCGATGTAATCCATGTCGCGGGTGATCGACGGATAGCGGAAATCCAGCGCCAGCACATGCGACACTTCATCGAAATAGCCCTTATCGATGCCTTTATTACGCAGCATGTCGAGGTAGCTAAAGATCGCCGCCACCACTTCATCACGCTGGGCTAGGCCTTTATCAGTCAAGGAGACCGTGATAGCAAACACGCCGCTGTTGCGGTCCGTCATCGGATCAGCACCCGCATTCACCCCGTCAGCCAGCCCCTGCTTTTGCAGCCAGTCGTTGAGGGTATTTTTACTGCGGTTGCCCAGGATGTAGCTGATCAACGTGTCGGTTTTGCTGCGGAACTGGTCGCTGTTGTTAGCGATGCGAAATTCAACTTTAAGCTGTTTACGCGGCTGAGCAGGCACGTAGTGAATAATGATGCCTTTCTGCGCATCGGTCACCACCGGCACTTCGATTTTAGGCACGATGGCCTGATGGTTAGCCACTCGTCCAAAAGTCTGGACCGCAATATCGGCCATTTCCGGCAGCGATTTATTGCTGTAAATCACCGCTTTCATTAGATTGGCAGAATAGTGGCTGTGATAAAAATCAGTCAGCGCCTGATGCAAATTGCTGTCAGGCTTATCACGCAGCGTATCGAGATTACCGCCTGAATAACGCGATGCCGGGTGCGCCGGGTTCAGGGTTTCCGCCCCGACCTGCGCCATGCGTAGCCCGTCACGCGAACGCGCCATGGTCAGTTCTGCATTGACCGCATGACGTTCACGATCGGCATTGACCGGATCGAGCAAAGGCTCAGCAATGGCATCAGCAAGACGATCCACAGCCGGCTGCAGTGCATCGTTCTCCACTTCAAGATAGAAAGCGGTGCGATAAGACGCGGTGCTGGCATTGTGACTGCCGCCGTGCTTTTTCAGAAACTCGGCCAGGTTATCCGGTTGCGGATAACGTTTTGAGCCCATCAACACCATATGTTCGGTGTAGTGCGCCAGACCAAGCTGCTGATTGGGATCGTCCAGTGAGCCGATGGGCAACGTGAGTGCGGCCAGTGATTTCGGTGCATCTTTATCAGACACCAGCAACACCGTCATACCGTTATTCAGCGTGATAGCCTGATAACTTCGCGGATCATGATCGCTTTTTCGAATCGTTTCATTGATGGGCTGCCAGCCGCTATCGCTATCGGCAAAGGCATTCAGCGCCAGCATGCTCAGCAGCAGCGCTCCCATCCAGCGTGCGTAAATCCGCATTTAAACCCCTTTCTTTACCCTTTACCGCTGGCTGTGTGCCCAGCGACGCAAAAACTTTTTATGTTTTTTAGGAACACCCGCAAAAGCGGCGTTACCCGATTGCTATTCATCATCTTGATGCGCAAGGCGCACCGGTAAATACCACTGGCGAGCAGCGGCAACAATCACCTCTACCGCCTCATCATCCAGTGTACGACTCAGGCGCTGCAGATAAGGATCGCTGCCTTCGCCCTCCACCTGAAAACCACCCTGCCAGGCTTGCAGCAATTTGTTAAATGCCTTTTTCTGCGTGGCTTCATCGTCCAGTAGCTGGCGGGATTTGCGATCAAAACTGGCATCCAGCCACGCGCCACCCGATTTGTTCAGCAACATCAACGGTTCCGTCATCCCCGCCTGATAAGCCGCCACGTATTCGCTCAACAGTGACAGCGCGGGCTCAGCATCGATGGCTTTAAAACGCCAGCGGCTCTGTTTGCGCCCGTACATACGGCTTTCTCCTGTGCCGCCCAGCGCGCAATAAACCAGATGTTCCAGCCACAATAGCAGGCCATCGTTCATATTCAGCACGCCCGGACGCCAGCGTAATAAGCCATCAGCTTGCACCTGGGTTAACCAGCCGGTCAACTGCACTCCGTTAAGCGGCAGATTGATTTCCCAACTCTCTGAGGGCTGACGCTGTCCGCTCACTTCCGCAGCCACTTCCTGCATCTCTTCGGTCTGGCTCTGCCAGAAAAGTTCCCCAAAAGCACCATAAGGCAGATTACCTGCAGCACGATGACGCGCATAAAGCTGCGCGGGATCCTCACCGTTGACCAGGGTGTTCAGCAGCTGCGCATTGATTTGATAACGCTCCAGACTATCTGGCGCAAAGGGTTCGCTGTCCGGCAGTTCGCTCTCTTCCATCCAGAAGGCAACGCCAAGCCGCTGCTGGAACCAGGCACGTACCGGATGGCGCCAGAAGCGCAGCAGTTGTTCAAGCGAGAGCGTTTCCAGCGGCAGTGGCGGCAACTGTTGCACAAAGGCTGGCTGTGCCACGCCACTGGCGGTAGCAGCAGGCAACCACTCTGCGGCAAAGCTCTGGCCATAAGCGCCAGGGCGGAAGTTCTCTGCCGCAAAGGGCATGCGGCTGTGCAGCTTCTGTAAATGCTCACGTACGCGCTGCTCGCTAACGTCCGGTTCGCACGCTTCGTCGCCCGGCAGACAAAAACTCTGACCGAGATAATCCACCAACTCTGTCACCAGCACGGAGGGATAACGCTCGGTGTTGTCCTGAATCGCGCGGCCGATATAGCTGATGTAGAGCTGATGCTGTGCCGAAATCAGCGCCTCGAGGAACAGATAGCGGTCATCATCACGGCGGCTGCGATCGCCTTTGCGTGCCTGCTGCTGCATCAGGTCAAAACCGAGCGGCGCCAGCGTGCGTGGATAGACACCATCGTTCATCCCCAGCAAACAGACGACTTTGAACGGAATCGAACGCATTGGCATCAGGGTACAGAAGTTTATTGGCCCGGCCAGGAAGCGCTGACTGATACGCTGCTGATCGAGGCGCGAGCGCAACTCATCACGCAGTAAGGTGACGGGAATCGGTTGCTGATAATCAGCCTGCGTGCCCTGCTCAATAATCTGTTTCCACTGCGTTTCGACCAGCAGTAATGCTGCGTCGCTTTCGGCATCGCCATTGAAGAAGCTATCGATCAGCTCACGGCACAGCGGCAGCCATTCTGGTAGCGTACGCTCACCGGTCAGTCGGGTGCGCCACGCCTCTAAGCGAGAGAGTAATTCGGCCAGATGCCCGGCCAGTTCGGCAATCAATCCGCTGGATTCGTCGTAAGGCAGAATGCCCTGCCAGTCACCGTTGCGGCTTTCCAGCGCGTAACCCAGTAACATGCGCTGCAGGCCAAAGCGCCAGGTATGTTGACCGGTGGCAGGCAGTGCCAATGCTTCGACGCTCGCATCATCCAGCCCCCAGCGAATGCCGGATTCCATCACCCAGCGGCGCAGCAGGCGCAGACCGCTCTCATCCACCGAGAAGCGCTGCGCCAGCGCAGGCACTTCCAGCAGCGCCAGCACCTCTTCGGAAGCAAAGCGGCTATCTGGCAGCGCCAGCAAGCTTAATAAGGCCAAAATCGCCGGATGTGCCTGGCTGGCACGGCGATCCGAGATGGCAAACGGCAGATAACGATCCGCTGGCGCACTGGCAAATGCCGCCTGAATAAAAGGCGCATAGCTATCGATATCCGCCACCATCACGATGATGTCACGCGGCTTCAGATCGGGATCGGCTTCCATCAGCGCCAGCAGATGATCCTGTAACACTTCCACTTCACGCTGAGCGCTATGACAGACCTGCAGCGTGATGGTGCGATCGTTGGGATCCAGCACTCGTTTCTTACTGCTGTTACCCAGCTCATCGGCATGCAAACCGATCACGGCGTGATCATCAAGGTTAAGCAGATCGGCTTGCAGACTGTGCAGCAGGTTGTCCTGCGGCATCTCAACAAAGGCATCAATATCGTTAGCGGCGGATTCCATCTGACTCAGCAGAAACAGATTATCGCGCCCCAGTTTGCCCCACGAGGCCAATAATGGATTGGTAAGTTGCTGCTCGCCGAGTTCATTGAACAGCGTTGGGGCAGCTTCGGGATCGCGGAACAGCGACTGCGCTTCGTCAGACTGCATGCGGCGACGTTTGCGGCTCTGCAATTTCGCGAGGAAAGCGTAATCCTGAATATCGCCCCAGTAGTGGCGGCAGGGATTGGTAAACAGCAGATGAATATCGATATGGCGGCCAAGCGCTTCCAGCGCCTGCAAATACACCGGCGGCAGCGCGGAGATGCCACAAATAAACACGCGCTGCGGCAATCCCGCCGGTGGCGTTTCGGCCTGCTCCAGCGCCTGGATAAAACGCGCATACAGATTGGCACGATGCCACATCGGCTGGCCTAACTGCTCGGTGAACGCCACCAAATCCCGCCACAGCGGTGCCTGCCACTGCTGGGCATCGCTCAGGCCATCAATGAGTTCTCCGCGCTCCCAGCTGTTGAGCCAGTCAGATCGATACACCAGATATTGGTCGAACAGATCGGCAACGCGAGCGCTGAGCTGATACAGCTTGCGCTTGTCATCGTCATCATTGAGGTAGTGACGTAATGGCTGGAACGCATCCTGCTCCAGCAAAGTGGGCAAGCGATGCATCAGTTTCCAGCTCATGCTGGCTTTAGTAAAAGCGCTCTCCTCTGGAATGCCGGGCAGCACTTTGACAAACATGTTCCAGATAAAGGTCGCAGGCAGCGGAAAGTCGATATTCGCCGCGATACCAAAACTGTTTGCCAGTTCCATCTGCAGCCACTGCGCCATGCCGGGGCTTTGCACCAGCACCTGTTCGGCCGCGAGTGCATCGTTGAGCGGCTGGTTTTCAATCAGAATGCCTGCCAGATTTTTCAACAGATCGAGCTGATTGGAGTGGTAAACCCGGAACATAAATCTCCTTGAGAGGGAAAACAGCGCAGCCTGGTCACTCTACCCTGTATCGCTAACGATGCCTATCACCGAGGTCACCTTAGTGACAATTGAGCTGGGCCAGACTGGCACTGCGCTGTTGTGGGCTCGTCACCGTGACGCGCTCCAGCACGCATCCTATGCCCACACTCTGTTGCTGACGCTCAATCTGCCAGCCCGCCACCTCGCGCCCGAGCAACGCTTGTCCAGCAACCTGCCACGCCTGGCGCTGCTGCCACTGCTGACTAAACCCTAAGGCCAGCGCGCGATGGTATTGCAACAGCGTGCTGATGGTCATCGCCAGCAGCAGCATCGCCACCAGCGTTTCTGCCAGGCTAAAGCCCTGCTGATCCGGCCTGCGGCTGGCAGTGCTCCGGTTTAGACAATGGACAGTAGTCAATCCAGCCGTGCGCCTCGGGTTGCAGCCGCTGGCTGCGCGGCGAGACCCATTGCCAGAGGCGGAGATCACTCTTTTCATCCTGACCCAATAACAGCGCATTGCCCTCCTCCATCTGCAGTAAGCAGCTTAACCACTGGTGCGCGGACAGTTGCTGGCATTGCCAGCCGGACGCCTCTGGCCAGCTCTGCATCAGCCCCCATTGCAGCGCAGCCTGTGCCTGCGCAAAATCTTTATGATGCTGCTGCGTATCGGCCACCAGCACCATGCCCTGTGACAACTGCGTGCGCGTGGCATGCAGCGTCAGGCTGCCGAGCAGTAACAGCATCAACACCATGCCCAGCGTGCTGTTGCCGTGCTGGCTCATAAGTTTCGTCCTTCAATCCAGTGTTCAACCTGCAGGCTTTGTATACCCGATCGCCCCGTCAGATGGAGCATTAACCGGGTGCCTTGCCGCACCACGCTAAAATGCTCGATGGTGAGGAAAGCGGGATCGGTAAGGCGCTCCCAACCGTTGCCGTTGCAGTTATCCACCGCGCGCTGCATTTCCAGCTGCCCGCTGCGCAACCGATAGCCGTAAAAATCACTGTCACTGCTGCCCACATTTTCCCAGCGCCCATTGCTGTTTTCATCCCAGCGCAGCAACACACAGCTGCCACTCGCAGCCAGAGTCAGTGCGGGACCAGTACATTGCCCACGACAATATCCCGCGCGCTGTAACGCTTTTTGCAGCGTATGAGAAAGCTGCTGTAGCTCCTGCTGCAACTGCACACGCTGTTGCAGGCGCAGATTTTGTTCCAGCAGCAGTGGCAAAAATCGCCCCACGCTGACCATCAATATCGCCCCCACCGACAGCGCAATCAGCATCTCCAGCAGGCTGAAACCGGCCTCCGCTACTCGCACCCTTTTTCTCCCGTCTGGCAGGCGCGAATACGTGCTCGCGCAGAGATAATCACCCGCCAGCGACCGGCCGCATTTTCAATCTCAACGCTGCCAGGGCGCGCCACGTCACGCCGTCCAAAGAAACCCGGCTCGCCGATAATGGCACTGAAGCGCACATCGGCATGCGGCGGTGCTAACCACCAACGTGAAGGCAGTTCACAGCCCTCTACCGGTTTTACGCCCACGCCCAGGCAGCCGCGTTCGCCGGGAATCAGCCACAAATTGAGATCGCTGTTATGCCAGTTCGCATGGGCGCGCAGCCGCAACAGAAAACCCTGCAACTGCTGCACGCTATCGCGCAGTTGTTGATGCTGTTGCCAGCGCTGCCAACTGTGCAGGGTGCCGAGGCTGAGTATGCCCGCGATCACCATCACCAGTAGCAGCTCCGGCAGGGTGAAACCGAGGTTTGCATGTTTGTTCATGGCAGCCAATGTGCGCTTCAATCGAACAGGCAACAAGGCATCAAGCGGCAGGATGGAAAGCCTCGCGCAGGCTATTTTCGCGCGGTGCAGGCAGAGACAAATTTTTGCGAGGCGGATACAGAAAACGGAGATAAAAAAGCCCCGCGCAGTGGCAGGGCTTCGGGGTCATCACTGGCGTATTTACACTGCCACCGGCGCTTTAATGGCTGGATGCGGGTCGTAACCCTCAATCTCAAAATCTTCAAAGTTGTAATCGAAGATAGAAGCAGGTTTACGTTTGATCACCAGTTTCGGCAGCGGGCGCGGCTCGCGCGTCAGCTGCAGCTGTGCCTGTTCCAGATGATTGCTGTACAGATGCGTGTCGCCACCGGTCCAGACAAAATCACCCACTTCCAGATCGCACTGCTGCGCCACC
The DNA here is from genome assembly GCF_016625195.1 of Erwinia sp. S63. Lineage (GTDB taxonomy): Bacteria > Pseudomonadota > Gammaproteobacteria > Enterobacterales > Enterobacteriaceae > Pantoea. The sequence continues at coordinate 74,917 of NZ_JACVUP010000021.1, read as the reverse complement.
ATATGCACCAGCAGCGCATAGCTGGCGATATTGAACGGCAGGCCGAGGAAGATATCGCATGAGCGCTGATAGAGCTGGCAAGAGAGCTTGCCGTTTGCCACGTAAAACTGGAAGAACGCATGACACGGTGCCAGCGCCATCTGATCCAGCTCGCCCACGTTCCATGCCGATACGATGATGCGGCGTGAATCAGGATCGCGCTTCAACTGCTCAATCACTTTGCTAATCTGGTCGATCTCTTCGCCTGACGCACTACCCCAGCTGCGCCATTGCTTACCGTAGACCGGACCTAAATCGCCGTTCTCATCCGCCCACTCGTCCCAAATCGTCACCTTGTTATCTTTCAGGTAGCTGATATTGGTTTCGCCTTTCAGGAACCACAGCAGCTCATGAATGATCGAACGCAGGTGCACTTTCTTGGTGGTGACCAGCGGAAAACCGTCCTGCAAATTGAAACGCATCTGGTGGCCGAATATCGACAGGGTGCCTGTACCGGTACGGTCGGCTTTCTCTGCGCCTTCATTCAGCACATGTTGCATTAAATCCAGATACTGTTTCATTTTACCTCACGAGTTTGTTGCTGCGGACGACGACGGAACGCCCAGATCATCATAATCACACCGGCCAGAATCATTGGGATCGAGAGAATCTGCCCCATGCTGATGCCGCCTTCAAACAGGCCCAGTTGGGCATCCGGCTGGCGGAAGAACTCGACGATGATGCGGAAAGCGCCATAGCCAATCAGGAACAGGCCAGAGACGCTGCCCATCGGGCGCGGCTTGCGAATAAACAGGTTGAGGATGATGAACAGCACGATACCTTCGAGGAACAGCTCATACAGCTGCGAAGGATGACGCGGCAACACACCGTAAGTGCTCAGCAGCTGCTGATACTGCGGATTGTTGGCTGCCAGCGCGATATCTTCACTGCGCGAACCCGGGAACAGCATCGCGAATTTGAAGTTAGGATCGACACGGCCCCACAGCTCGCCATTGATAAAGTTGCCAAGACGACCGGCGCCCAAACCAAACGGAATCAGCGGCGCAATGAAATCAGACACCTGGAAGAACGTACGTTTGGTGCGGCGCGCAAACACCAGCATCACCACGATCACCCCAATCAAGCCACCGTGGAACGACATACCGCCATCCCAGACTTTGAACAAATAGAGTGGATTATCGAGGAACAGCGGCAGGTTATAGAACAGCACATAGCCGATACGGCCACCGAGGAACACGCCGAGGAAGCCCGCATACAGCAGGTTTTCCACTTCTTCTTTTTTCCAGCCGCTGCCGGGTTTGTTGGCACGGCGCACCGCCAGCCACATAGCAAATACAAAGCCCACCAGATACATCAAACCGTACCAGTGAAGCGAAATCGGTCCGATGGAGAAAATTACCGGATCGAATTGGGGAAACGAAATGTAGCCGTTAGTCATCTTTCACCATCGTTTTTTCTGCCCTGAAACGGGTCTGGCTAAGGGGTCATACCATAAAAGGCTGCGCATGATAGCACAGCCGCTTTTCACAATTGCCGTGGAAATGTAAACGCCGTTAACGGCCGCCGCGAATCAAACCGCCCAGGCCACGTCGCTCCATAAACGCGGACACCAGATGGCGCACTTCTGAAGCGGTATGGGCCGCCACGCCATTTTCACTGAGCTTCTGCGTTTCCTCGTGATCGAGGTGACGCAACAGATACTTCACGCGCGGAATGTTTTTACCGTTCATGCTGAGGTGGTGATAACCCATGCCCACCAGCAGCGCCACGCACATTGGATCGCCGGCCATTTCACCACACAGGCAGAGTTCCAGTTTGGCCTGGCGGGCTTCGTGGGCAATGCTCTGCAGCGCGCGCAGCATCGCCGGATGCAGCGGATCGTAAAGGTTCGCCACCCGCGTGTTGTTGCGGTCTACCGCCAGCAAATACTGCGTCAAATCGTTGGTGCCCACCGAAATAAAGTCCACACGATCCGCCAGATGCGGGATCATAAACAGCATGGAGGGCACTTCGATCATCACGCCAATACGCGGTTTTGGGATCACATAGCCCAGCATCTCTTCCACTTCGCGACCGGCACGATCGATCAGGCGACGCGCATCGTCGATCTCATCAATATGGCTGATCATCGGCAGCAGAATACTAAGATTGCCGGAGGCCACGTTGGCACGCAGCATGGCGCGTACCTGCACCAGGAAGATTTCCGGCTGGTCGAGCGTCAAACGAATACCGCGCCAGCCGAGGCAAGGATTTTCTTCACTGATCGGCATATAAGGCAGCTGTTTATCCGCTCCGACATCCAGGGTACGCAGCGTCACCGGCTTGTTGTAGAACAGTTGCAGCATGCCCTGATATTGCGCCACCTGCTCCTCTTCCGACGGGAAGCCGTTGTGCAGCATAAACGGAATCTCTGTGCGATACAGGCCGATGCCATCCACCCAGTTATCCAGCTTCTGTTCATGCTCAGGGCTCAGGCCTGCATTCAGCATCACCTGCACCCGTTCGCCGCTTTTCAGCTCACCGGGCTGCTCGACCACGCCTTCCGCCATTTTGCTCAACGCGTTCTCTTCGGTGATTAAGCGTTGATACTCCTGCACCAGCACCGGTTCAGGATCGATCAGCACTTCACCGCGATAGCCATCAACAATCAGCAGACGTTTGTTGAGCTGCGCAGGGATGATATCCGCACCCATGACGGTGGGAATGCCCATGGCGCGCGTCAGAATGGCCGCATGGGAATTCGCGGCACCGTCACGCACTACCACACCGGCTAAACGCTCCGGTGGCAGCTCTGCCAGCGTGGTGGCGGTGAGTTCATCGGCCACCAGCACGAAGCGCTCAGGCCAGGCATTAGTACCGACCAGCGTATCATCGAGATGGAATAGCAGACGTTGTCCGAGCACGCGCAAATCGCCCGCACGCTCGCGTAAATATTGATCCTGCAGGCTGGCAAACTGTTCGGCGAACTTCTCGATCACCGTTTTCACCGCCCACTCGGCAACCGATCCACGATCAATCTCAGCAAAGAGATCTTTTTTCAAACGGGCATCGGTTAACAGATGCGAGTAAAGATCGAAGATCGCCGCACTCTCTTTCTGCACGCTGGCGGTAAAGCGTTTGCTGAAGCGGCGAAATTCATTGCCCGCCTCGCCCATCGCCAGCACCAGACGCTCGCGTTCACGCTGCACATCCAGCGTTGAGGCCGCCGAGACCTGATCCAATAGAGGCTGGGTTTCATCAACCCAACCGGGCGCGACCGCCACACCAGGCGCCGCCGCGATGGCTTTCACCCGCGTCTGACGGAACTGACCAAACAGTTGGCCGAGCTGTGATTGCGATAACAAGCCCGCCATCTGCGTGGCCAGCGTCACCAGGAAAGACTCTTCGCTTTCGTCGAACTGACGATGTTCGCGCTGCTGAACCACCAGCACGCCAAGCAGTTGGCGACGGCTGATGATCGGCACGCCAAGGAAAGAGCGATAACGTTCTTCTTTAACAGAAGGAATGTATTTGAAGCTGGGATGGCTTTGCGCATCGGCAAGGTTGATCGGCTCGGCTAAACGTCCGACGAGCCCGACAATACCTTCATCAAACGCCAGCGTGACAGTGCGACCGCGCGGCTTTTTCAGCCCGCGCGTCGCCATCAGGTAGTAGCAACGACGATCGTGATCTGCGAGATAAACCGAGCAGACCTCGGTATCCATCGCAAGGCAAATTTCGTTTACCAGAATGTCGAGTGCTTCATTCAGACGCGGAGCACTCGCCACTTTCTCTACTATTTCGCGCAACTGAGTGAGCATAAAGGGCGTGGCCTATCCTCTTTTACGTCGATGAGCGGCATTGTTATTACGCTGCCCCGCACTCTCCTGCATAGACATCACCACGCCAGCGAATTCTTTCATCACGCGGCGATAGACATCGCGCTTAAAAGAGACGACCTGACGCACCGGATACCAAAAGCTGACCCAGCGCCAACCATCAAACTCCGGCGTGCTGCTGTGTTGCACATTGATCTCCGCGTCACTACACATCAACTGCAGAAGAAACCACTTTTGTTTCTGGCCGATACACACCGGCTTTGTGTCCCAACGCACCAAACGTTTTGGCAACTTGTAACGTAACCAGTTACGGGTTGAAGCAAGTATTCGAACATCTTTGCGGTGTAAACCCACTTCTTCGAACAGTTCGCGATACATCGCCTGTTCAGCGGTTTCACCCGGATTGATGCCTCCCTGAGGAAATTGCCAGGAGTGCTGTCCAAAGCGCCTGGCCCATAACACTTGTCCTTGCCTGTTACAGATTACGATACCAACATTCGGGCGGTAGCCATCATCATCGATCACTGGACTACCTCAAAGCTAAATTTGAATAGCCTGATTGTTTCACACTCCTTACAGGCGGTAAACCACTGGATATCCGGGGCGATAGCCGAATAAAAACAGGATAACTCACAGAGTTTAGCCAAGTTATAAACAGCGGAGCGGTTTTCAGGGCGATCTTATTCACCTTTTCTGTGGATAGCTTTGTGCAGAACACGGGAATGAGTTGAATAACCACTTCGGAAAATTCTCATGAGGCAGGAAAAGAATAGCACTAAAATCGCTAATTTTCATAATGATAGGTAAAAATGACAGTACTGTTTCAGCGCGGATCATTTTACGAATGTCTTGAAGTTTTATTATCTGCTCAAAGATCCACCACCGTCGCTTTTATCCACAGAGAATGCCCTAAACCTGGTCAAAGAAAGGAAAAAAAGCGTTCAAATCACTAAAGTCAAGGCTGTAAATCGAAACAGGGGTGCTCTGTGAGGGGGGTTATCCCACCTTTCTGTGGATAAGTAGTCTGGAGATCCTGTTCATTGTCGATAACAAACTGGGATAACCTTGTCATAGCATCCACAACCGTCCGGCAATGCGAATAAAAAAGCACGCTTAATCATGCTATTATCACGGTTATTCACGCTGCGCGCATGTGGAAAACTCGCACCCGCCAGCGCTGTACATCCTTTAACCAATATGAGTTTTGCCATGAATTCCCCCGTTTTATTGCCGACGCCACCACAAGATGAAGCTGAATTATTGCAACGTGCACAACAGCTGGCAGGCCAGACGTTTGCTGCACTGGCAGCTCAGCTGGGTTTGCCGGTGCCAGCCGATTTGCGGCGGGATAAAGGCTGGGTTGGCATGCTGATTGAGCTGCACCTTGGTGCCAGCGCAGGCAGCAAGGCGGAGCAGGATTTCGCACATCTCGGTATCGAACTCAAGACCATTCCCGTAGATGCCCAGGGCAAACCACTGGAAACTACGTTCGTCTGTGTTGCGCCCTTGACCGGCAACAGCGGCGTGACCTGGGAGACCAGTCATGTGCGTCACAAGCTGGCTCGCGTTCTATGGATCCCGATTGAGGGCGATCGTGCCCTGCCACTCGCGGATCGTCGAGTGGGATCGCCGCTGTTATGGCAGCCCAGTGAGGAAGAAGATCAGCAACTGCGTGAAGACTGGGAAGAGTTGATGGATATGATCGTGCTGGGTCAGGTGGAACGCATCACTGCCCGTCACGGCGCCTGGCTGCAGATCCGCCCGAAAGCCGCCAACAGTAAAGCCCTGACCGAAGCCATCGGTGAGCATGGAGCGCCTATAATGACCTTACCGCGCGGTTTCTATCTCAAGAAAAGCTTCACCGGACCGCTGCTGGCACGCCATTTTCTACTGTAAGTCAGGCGTATCGGGTGCGTATAATCGCCGTTTAATTTTCGTTTAGGATTGAATGATTCATGTTTGACTGGATTGCTGATCCCAATGCCTGGCTGGCACTGGGAACATTGACCATTCTGGAAGTGGTTTTGGGTATCGACAATATCATCTTCCTGTCGCTGGTTGTCGCAAAGTTGCCGAAACACCAACAAAACAAAGCACGCCGCCTCGGTTTAATGGGCGCGATGCTGATGCGCCTGGGCCTGCTGGCGTCTATCGCCTGGGTAGTGCGCCTCACCAACCCGCTGTTTACCCTGATGGATCACAGCTTCTCGGCGCGCGATCTGATCCTACTGTTTGGTGGTCTGTTCCTGCTATGGAAATCCAGCATGGAGATTCATGAAACCATCGAAGGTGCCGAAGGTGAGCACAAAACCAACGTCCACTCTTTCTTTGGCGCGATTGTGCAGATCATGTTGCTGGACATTATTTTCAGCCTGGATTCGGTGATCACCGCCGTCGGCTTGTCCGATCATCTGTTCATCATGATGGCAGCCGTAGTCATTGCGGTGCTGATGATGATGTTTGCCGCACGCGCCATTGGTGAGTTTGTTGAGCGTCATCCATCGGTGAAAATGCTGGCGCTGGCGTTCCTGATTCTGGTCGGTTTTACCCTGATTCTGGAGAGTTTCGGCATCCATGTACCAAAAGGTTACATTTATTTTGCCATGTTCTTCTCGATGGCGGTGGAGTGCCTGAACCTCATGCGCAGCAAGAAAAGCGCGGCTTAACGATGTCAAGGGTGAGCGCATCTCGCCCTTTAATTTTAGGAATGATGCGATTACGTCAGCCAGCGAAAGCATTTATTACTACACTTTTGCAGTTGAAGTAGGTTGAGGGAGATAAGAATGAAAGGGTTAGTAAGTGTCGTAGGTATTATGCTGGTCGCGCTGACGTTAAGCGGTTGCAGCAGTAATTATGTTATGGCGACCAAAGATGGCCGCATGATTCAGACCGATGGCAAACCGTCCATCGATAAAGAGACCGGTTTGGTGCAGTACACCGATGACAAAGGTCATGTGATGCAGATCAATGGTGACGAGGTCTCCACCATCATTGAGCGTTAAGTGCCAAATTCCATTGCCTGCACAACTTTTCCCCCGGTGCAGGCGATTTCCCGAACTTTCCCCCCTTCCTTCCGCGCTGCTTCACAGGCTATAGTCCCAGAGGACACAACATTCCCTTTCATAATGAAAAAAGGAAGCCGGCAATGCATTATCACCGCATCCCTCACAGTACTCTGGAAGTCAGCCAACTGGGGTTAGGAACCATGACGTTTGGTGAGCAAAACAGCGAAGCCGACGCCCACACGCAACTCGATTACGCGATTAGCAGTGGCATCAACCTGATTGATACCGCTGAAATGTATCCGGTGCCACCGCGCCCGGAAACCCAGGGATTAACCGAACAGTACATTGGCAGCTGGCTGAAAAAGCGCGGCAGCCGTGACAAGATCATTCTGGCCAGCAAAATTGCCGGTCCGGTGCGTGGCGCAGATGCGTCGATTCGCCCTAACCAGGCGCTGGATCGCAAAAACATTCGTGAAGCGCTGGATGCCAGCCTGAAACGTCTGAACACCGATTATCTCGACCTCTATCAGCTGCACTGGCCGCAGCGCCAGACCAACTACTTTGGCAAGCTGGGCTATCAGTACAGCGAAACCACTGCCAACGTGACGCTGCTGGAAACGCTGGAAGCGCTGAATGAGCAGGTGCGTGCGGGTAAGATTCGCTACATCGGCGTGTCTAACGAAACCGCATGGGGCGTGATGCGCTATCTGCAGCTGGCTGAGAAGCACGAGCTGCCGCGTATTGTGACCATCCAGAACCCGTACAGCCTGCTGAACCGCAGCTTTGAAGTTGGCCTGGCGGAAATCAGCCAGCACGAAGGCGTTGAACTGCTGGCCTATTCAAGCCTGGCGTTTGGTACTTTGAGCGGCAAATATCTCAATGGTGCGAAACCCGCCGGTGCGCGTAATACGCTGTTCAGCCGCTTCACCCGCTACAGCGGTGAGCAGTCGAATCAGGCGATTGCCGCTTATGTGGATTTGGCGAAGAAGCACAACCTGGATCCGTCACAGATGGCACTGGCTTACGTGCGTCAGCAGCCATTTGTCGCCAGTACCCTGCTGGGCGCGACGACGCTGGAACAGCTGAAGATTAACGTGGAGAGTTTCAACCTGACGCTGAATGCCGATGTGTTAGAGGAACTGGAAGCGATTCATCGTCAGTATACTTACCCGGCACCTTAACGGGATGCCATCGTTGCGGCGCAACGGTTTGCGTCGCAACGACCTGCAGCATTGATGGCCTGGTGGCTAAGACTTTGGCCCGATGTACCTGGATGCACACCCTACAGGCGTATGACGCGGTTTTTGATTGTGTGCACCCGAATGCGCGCATTTCGGATCTGTGGTCGCCATTGCTGGCGACCTGGTTCTCCAACGCACCGCCTTAACGGCGCGATTTCCACCACAGCACCGCAATCGCCACGGCAAAAATCCCACCGAACCCGATACCCGTTGCCACAGCTGGCGCACCTAATCTGACGGCGAGGGTGTACAGCCCCAGCATCACTAACATTGCGATGTTTTCGCCGAAGTTCTGCACGGCAATTGCATTGCCCGCGCCCACCGAATCTTTACCGCGCTCCTGCAGCAACGCATTAAGCGGCACCACGAAGAAGCCACCGAGCGCACCCAACACCATCAGCACCAGATAAGCATTCAGTAAGCTGGTTTGCAGTGAGAACACCACCACCATCACGCCAATCAATATCCCGGCGGGCATGCAGCGGCGCACGGTTTGCAACGTCACCAGTTTCGCCGCCGCGGCAGCGCCAATGACAATGCCGATCGCCACCATAGCATTCAGCGTGGTGGGCGTTTTATTGTCGGTGATACCGAGCGCCACGGGCACCCACAGCACCAGCAGGAAACGCAGCGTCACGCCTGCGCCCCAGAACATGCTGGTGCCGAGCAGGGAAAAACGCGTCTCGCCGTTACGCCACAATAGTAAAGCGGAATCTTTAAAACTGCGGAACATGGCACCAAACTGCCAGCTCTGCCCCGGTCGTGCCGCCAACAGCTTAGGAATAAAGATATTCGCCACCACTGCCAGCGCGTAAGTGAGTGCACACACAATCAGTGCGGCCAGCAGATTCCAGTCCGCCAGAATACCGCCCGCCACTGAACCCAACAGAATTGCAGCAATGGTAGAGGACTCCATCAGACCGTTGGCCTTGACCAGTCGTTCACCGCTGGTGATCTCGGTAAGGATGCCGTACTTAGCAGGCGAGTAGGATGCCGCACCAATACCCACCAGCGTATAGCCAAGGAATGGATTGAAGCCAAAGCAGATAACCAGTGCGCCCAGCAGCTTGAGGCTGTTGGCGAACATCATCACCCGGCCTTTGGCAAAGCTGTCAGCCATCTGCCCGACAAACGGCGCCAGAAGAATGTAAGTGGCTACAAACATCATCTGCAGAATCGGCTGGCTCCAGTCGGGATAGAGCTGACTTTTCAGCACCGCCAGCGTGGCAAACAGCAGCGCGTTATCGCCAAACGCGGAGAAAAACTGCGCCACAATCACCGCCATCATATTGCGTGACAGTAACGGTGAATCGGGATTAACAGCCTGACTCATGCTTGATCCTCTTCGGCCAGCTGTTTCAGGCTGACGTAGTCTGGTTTACCGCTACCGAGCAGCGGCAGCTGTTTCATAAAGCGAATGTCACGCGGCACCGCCAGTTCTGGCGCACCGATATCGCGGGCGGCTTTAAGCAGTTGCTCACGGCTCAGTTCGCTGTCAGTAGTGAACAACACTAAGGCTTCACCGCGATGACCGTCAGGGCGCAGTGACGCGGCATGCTGCTTCTCGCCCGAGGCTTTCAGCGCGATCTGCTCGACGCTTTCTAGTGACACCATCTCACCGGCAATTTTGGCGAAGCGTTTGGCACGGCCCTGAATCTGACAGAAGCCACCTTCATCGAAGCTAACAATGTCGCCGGTATCGTACCAACCGGCTTCCATCTCGCCTTCACCGTTATCGGCTACTGGCTTCTCCAGCACGCCAGGATTCTCGACGCGCAGATAACCGTTCATCACGTTCGGACCGCGCAGTTGCAGACGACCGCCCTGCTCAATACCCGGCACGGAGATCAAACGTGAATCCATGCCCGGCAGGATACGGCCCACGGTGTGGGTTTTCGCCGCCATCGGCACGTTGATCGCCACCACTGGCGCGCACTCGGTGACGCCATAGCCTTCAAGAATACGAATGCCGTACTTCTCGGCGTAAATTTGGCGCGTGCCTTCCTGCAATTTCTCTGCACCCGCCACCACATAGCGCAGGCGTGCAAAATCATACGGGCTGGCAAAGCGCGCATAGTTGCCGAGGAAAGTCGAGGTGCCAAACAGCACGGTGCAGTTACGGTCATACACCAGCTCCGGCACGATGCGGTAATGAAGCGGGCTTGGATAGAGGAACACTTGCGCGCCAGTCAGCAGCGGCGTAAACAAGCCCACAGTGAGGCCGAAAGCATGGAACAGCGGCAGCGCCGACATAAAGCGATCGCGCGGGGTGAAATCCGCCACGGTACGAATTTGTTCAACGTTAGCCAACAGGCTTTTATGCGAGTGCACCACGCCTTTCGGATTGCCTTCCGAACCCGAAGTGAACAGCACCATCGCGGCATCTTCCGGCTGCTGCTTCACCTGTGCGCGACGCGGCATCAGTAAGTGCGTCAGAATCCACAACTTGTCTTTCAGCGTGACGGTATCTTTCAGGTCTTCGAGGTAGATCCACTGGACTTCCGTTAAGCCCTGCGGCAGGTGCTCCAGGTTGCCTTTCTCAAGGAACTGGCGCGAGGTGAACACGGTTTTGACCTGCGAAGCGGTGAGCGCCGCGCGCATGCCGTTGACGCCCGCGGTGTAGTTGAGCATCGCCGGGATACGCCCGCGCAGTGACGCCCCGAGGATCGCCGCCGCCGTGACGGTAGCATTCGGCAGTAGCAGACCAATGTATTCACCCTGCTGGCTGTAACGCTCAAGAATTCGACCGACGCCGAGCGATTTTTTCAGCAGCCCGGTGTAGCTGTCCGGCTTGAAGTTGATGTCTTCGATGCAAGGTTTAGTCAAGCCATAACGCTGGCGTGCATTGAGAAAGGCTTCAAAGAGCGTTTCCCGTGGACGCACCGCCATACGCGCTTCCATCATCACATGATGTAAGTGCTCACCCGCCAGTATACGGCGATCGCGTGCGCGTTTGGCTTCCGGCATCGGAATGACGGTGGACGGTAAGACGCTTAAGGTGATGCGCGGGAACAGGCGACGTTTGAACACGCCTGCCAGTCGACCAAACGGCGTATATTCCGCCCCTTCGATGCGCATCGGAACCACGGTCGCACCCGATTTCGCCGCGACAAAGCCCGCACCGCTGTAGATCTTCATCAGCGATCCGGTCACGGTGATGCGCCCTTCCGGGAAGATCACCACCGGACGACCCTCATTGATCATGCGTACCAGATGTTTGATCGACATCGGTTTAGTGGGATCGAGCGGTACGAAGTCAATGATCGGCTTCAGGAGCCGCATAAACCACTGATCGCTGATTGAGGAATAGACGGCGAACACCGGTTTAATCGGCAAAAACAGCGCCACCAAAATGCCATCAAGGAATGACATGTGGTTAGGGGTGATCAGCACTTTTTCTTTGTGCAGTGCGGTGAGATCGCCACGCAGTTCCACCCGCCATAACAGGCGAAACAGGAATCGCAGAACAGTGAATAGCATGCCAGCTCCTTAGCAGCGTTAAAATATGGCGCTTACCTTGCAGGATCTGGCGATTTTCGACAAGTGGTGCGGGGGATAAAACCACACGAATGTATAGCGATGCGATTTATCGCGCATGTCTGAAGCAATGGTGTCGCCGACAGACACGCGAAAAATCGCGCCGCTACCCAGAGCGTGCTTAATTTTGCTGCCAACCACCACCCAGCGCGGCGATCAACTCAACGCTGCTCACCCACTGGGTACTCTGCAGTGACAGTAAGCTCTGCTGCTCACTCAGACTGCTGTTTTCGGTGGTCGCCACATCAAGGTAATCAATCATTCCGGCATCATACTGATTACGCGTCACGCGTGCTGACTCCTGCGCGGCACTGGTCGCCAGCTGCTGTGAAGCTATCTCACCCTTCAGCGTATTCAGCTGCACCAGATAATCTTCCACTTCCCCCATCGCCGTCAGCACCGACTGGCGATAATCCGCCACGCTGGCGTCATAGGCGGCACGGGCCTGCTCCACTTTGGCTGAGGTGGCACCGAAGTCCAGCAGCGTGCCGCTCAGTTCCGGCCCTAATGACCAGACGCGATTCGGCAGCGAGAACAGACTGTTGATGGCCGATGAGCTCACGCCGCCCGTGGCACTTAACGTCAGATCGGGATAGTAACCGGCAATCGCTACGCCCACCGCCGCATTGGCCGCTGCCACGTTACGTTCGGCATAAGCGATATCCGGACGACGCTGCAGCAAGGCAGAAGGCAGGCTGTTAGGGATGGCTGGCAGCGTGGCATCCAGCTTCGCCACTGGCAGCGAGAAATCAGCCGGTGCACGGCCCAGCAACAGCGCAATGGCGTGTTCCGACTGCGCGCGCTGCCACTGATAATCCTGTGCTGAGGCGCGCGCACTCTCCAGTTGCATCTGCGCCTGTGCCAGCGTGGCGCGTGATTCGCTGCCCGCCGAGTACTTATTCTGAATCACCGTCATATAGCGCTGATAGGCATCAATACTGCGCTGATACAGAGCAATCTTTTCGTCGAGGATGCGCAGCTGGAAGTAATCCTGCGCCAGCTCCGATTGGGCACTTAGGGTGATATTCGCCAGTTCGGCCTTACTCGCCTGCGCGCTGGCTTTGTTCTCTTCCAGCGTACGGCGCAGTTTGCCCCACAAATCCAGCTCCCAGCTGGCACTGAGATCGGCGGCATGCGCGTTGCTGACGCTGCGCTGGCCGGTGGCGCTGGCCCGGCTGCCGCTGCGCGTACTGCTGGCGTCGTAACTCACCGACGGGAATAACGCGGCGCGTGACTGCGAGGTCAGCGCCTGCGCTTCACGGTACTGCGCGGCATAGCTCGCCACGTTTTGGTTGGAGATGCTCACCTGACGCAACAGGCTATCCAGCGTGGCATCGTGATACACCGACCACCAGTCGCCTTTGCTCTGCTCATCCTGCGGCGTGGCCTGCTGCCAGCCTTTGGCTTCTTTAAAGTGGGTCGGCATCGCCATGGTCGGGCGCTGATAATCCGGCCCCACCGCACAACCCGCCAGCAACAGTGCCGCTACCATCGGGGTAAATTTCAGAACATTTTTCATCGATCAGGGTTCCACATGACGCATCCGCTGCCACTGACGTTTGGTGGCACGGCTTAAACTATCGAGCCAGAGATAAACAACCGGCGTGGTAAACAGGGTTAACAACTGGCTCAGCGCCAAACCACCAGCAATCGCGATGCCGAGCGGACTGCGTAAATCCGCATCGCCGCCGCTGCCCAATGCCAGCGGCAAAGCACCAAAGAAGGCGGCCAGCGTGGTCATCATGATCGGACGGAAACGCATCAGACAGGCCTGCGTGATCGCCTGTTTCGGCGACATGCCCTGCGTGCGCTCAGCGTGGATCGCAAAGTCGATCATCATGATGGCGTTCTTCTTCACGATACCAATCAGCAGAATGATGCCGATCAGAGCAATCACCGTCAGTTGGGTATTGGTGAGCAGCAGCAGCAGCAGCGCGCCGACTCCCGCCGATGGCAGCGTGGAGAGAATTGTGATGGGGTGGATATAGCTCTCATACAGCACGCCCAGCACGATATACACCGCCGCCAGCGCGGCAATAATCAGCCACGGCATGGTGGCGGTCAGCTGCGCAAAGGCGGCTGCGGTACCGGCAAATCCGGCCTGAATGGTGGACGGTAAACCGAGCTGCGCCATCGCCTGCTTGATCAGCGTCTGCGCCTGCTCCAGTGACACACCATCGTTGAGGTTGAATGCTATGGTGCTGGTGGCTGACTGGCCCTGATGCGCCACCGACAGCGGCGCGTTACCGCCTTTGAAGCTGGCGAAAGCGGAGAGCGGCACACGATCGCCGCTGTCGTTAATCACGTACAGTTCTTTCAAAATCTCCGGATCGCGCGTGTAGCTGTCCTGCAACGACATCACCACGTGATACTGATTCAGCGTGTGATACAGCGTCGCCACCTGGCGCTGGCTAAAGGCGTTGTTCAGCATGGTATCCAGCATCTGCACATTCACGCCGAGGCGTTGCGCGCGGTCGCGATCGATATTGATCACCACTTCCTGGCCGCCAGTTTGCGAATCGGAGTCCACGCTGTTGAGCTGTGGGATCGCCGCCAGAGCGGCCTGCACTTTCGGCGTCCACTCGCGCAGCACATCCAGATCGTCGGCCTGCAAGCTGTATTGATAGGTGGCGTTGGCACTGCGCCCACCGATATGCAGATCCTGCGCCGCCATCAGGAACATCTGCGCCCCAGCGATATGGCTGGTCTTCAGGCTCAGTCGATTGGCGACTTCGGTGGCCGTGGCATCGCGGTCACTGAAATCCTTCAAGCGTACAAAGAAGTTGGCGCTGTTGCGCGAGCCAAACATGCCGCTGCCCATCGACGACATCACGCTGTCCACCGCGGGATCGGACTGGATGATCTTGGTGAACTCCAGCATCTTCGGCTTCATCGCCTGGAACGAGATATTTTGATCGGCGCGCAGTGCGCCCATCAGCAGCCCGGTGTCCTGATTGGGGAAGAAGCCCTTCTGCACCACGGTGAACAGAAACAGGTTCAGTAGCACCGTCAACACCAGGCTGAACATGGTGATCTTCTGGTGCGCCATCACCCACGCCAGACCACGCGAATAGGCTGCAAGCAAAGCATTCAGCTGGTTTTCGATAAACTGATATAGCGGATGCGGGCGCTTGCTGACTTTCGGTTTTGGCTTCAGCAGACGCGCGCACAGCATCGGCGTCAGGCTCAGCGAGACAAACATCGAGATCAACAGCGAGACGGTGAGCGTCACCGCAAACTCGCGGAACAGACGACCGACAATACTGCCCATCAGCAGGATTGGGATAAACACCGCGATCAGTGACATGGTCATCGACAGCACGGTGAAACTCACTTCCTGCGCACCCTTCAGCGCCGCCCGCAGCGGACTTAAGCCCTCTTCGATATGCCGCGTGATATTCTCCAGCACCACGATGGCATCATCGACGACAAATCCCGTGGCGATAATCAGCGCCATCAGCGACAGGTTATCGAGGCTGTAGCCCAGCAGATACATCACTGCACAGGTGCCAATCAACGACACCGGCAGCGCCAGCGCCGGGATCACCACCGCCTGCACGTTACGCAGGAACACAAACACCACCGCGATCACCAACAGCATGGCGATCAGCAGCGTCTCTTCGGTGTCGTACAAAGATTCACGCACCGTCGGCGAACGGTCCACCACCACTTTCAACTGCGTATCCGCAGGTAGATCTTTTTCCAGCGCTGGCAACTGCGCTTTGATGGCATCAATGGTGTCGAGCATATTGGCACCGGCCTGGCGCTTAATGCCCACCATCACCGACGGCTGCGAATTGAGGAAACCGGCCTGGTACTGATCCTCAACCGAATCGTAGACGGTGGCGACATCGTGCAGGCGCACCGCTTTGCCGTCTTTGTAGCTGACGATCAGATCCTGATACTGCGCCGCTTTATCTAACTGACCGTTGCTGTCCACCACCCATGATTGCTGGCTACCCTGCAGAATGCCTTTGGGTTTGTTGGTGGTGCTGTTGGCGATGGCTTCGCGCACCGTATCCAGCGAGATGCCGTACTGCGCCAGCTTGAGCGGTTGCAGATCAATGCGCACGGCTGGCAAGGCACTGCCCATTAGCGACACTTCGCCCACGCCCTTCACCTGCCCCATCGCCTGCTCGATTTTGCTCTCGGCGAGGTCGTAGAGTTCGCCCGGCGTGCGCGTAGCCGATGTCAGCGCCAGCATCACAATCGGCGCATCGGACGGGTTGGCTTTGCGATAGGTCGGCAGTGATTCCATGGCGCTCGGCAGCAGACTGCGTGCGGCGTTGATCGCCGCCTGCACATCACGCGCCGCACCGTTGATATCGCGGTCGAGATCAAACTGCAAAATGACACTGGTGGAGCCCTGCGAACTGGTCGAAGTCATTTCGGTGACGCCCGCAATCTGCCCCAGCGAGCGCTCCAGCGGCGTCGCCACCGTGGCCGCCATGGTTTCCGGGCTGGCACCGGCTAAGCTGGCGCTGACCATGATGGTCGGGAAATCCACCTGCGGCAGCGGAGCCACCGGCAACAGCCGATAACCCAGCAAACCGAGTAGCATGATCGACAACGTTAACAACAACGTGGTGACCGGACGGAAGATAAACAGCCTGGTTAAGTTCATTCCTCGCTCCGCGCCTGCTGCTGTTTACGCTGCATATAGCGCTTGCCGCGCTGCGCGATACCATCGAACCACAGGTAGATGACCGGCGTGGAGAACAGCGTCAGCACCTGGCTGACAATCAGGCCGCCGACGATCACCAGACCGAGCGGCTGGCGCAGTTCCGCACCGGATCCCGAAGCCAGCATCAGCGGCAGTGCACCGAGCAGCGCCGCCATGGTGGTCATCAGAATCGGACGGAAGCGCAGTAGACAGGCCTGATGAATCGCATCACGCGCGCTCATGCCCTGCTTGTTTTCAGCTTCCAGCGCAAAGTCGATCATCATAATCGCGTTCTTCTTCACGATACCGATCAGCAATATCACCCCGATCAGCGCAATCAAGCTGAACTCACTGCCCGCCAGCAGCAACGTCAACAGCGCACCCACCGCCGCCGACGGCAGCGTCGAGAGAATGGTCACCGGATGAATAAAGCTCTCATACAGGATGCCCAACACCACATACATGGTGATCAGAGCGGCCAGAATCAGCCACAGCGTGTTGCCGGTCGCGCTCTGGAACGCCGAGGTTTCCCCCTGATAGCGCAGCGTAATGCTGGATGGCATATTGAGCTGTTGCGTTACTTCGGCAATCGCTTTCTGCCCATCCTCCAGCGAATACCCGCTGTTGAGGTTGAACGACACCATCACCGCCGGGAACTGATTCAGACGCATATGCATCAGTGAACCGGTGCGCTGGTGAATGGTGGCGATCGAGGTCAGTTTCACCATGCCCGTGGTGGTGGTGTCGCTGTCCGAGCTGGTGGTCGAACTGCTGCTTGAGCTGCTGGATGTCGTGCTCGAACTGCTGCTGGTTGAGGTACTGGAACTGCTGCTCACCGGCAGATAGACATCATCAAACGATGCCGGCGACTGCTGATACTGCGGCGCGACTTCCAGCACCACGCGATACTGATTGGCCTGGGTAAAGATGGTGGAAACCAGGCGCTGACCGAAGCTGTTGTACAGCGCCGTATCCACATCCGAGGCGGTAATACCGTAGCGCGCGGCTTTGTCGCGGTTCAGTTCGACATAGGCGACACGGCCCTGATCCTGCAGGTTACTCACCACGCCGTTAAATTCCGGGCGCTGCTGCAAGGCGGCCACCATCTTCGGCGTCCAGCTCACCAGGTTTTCACTGTCTGCGTCATCAAGCGTGAACTGATACTGGCTCGGCGTGACCTGGTCGTTGACTGTCAAATCCTGCGCCGGTTGCAAGTAGAGCTGAATGCCCGCCACCTGTTGTGCCGCCTGTTGCAGCTGCTTGATCACCACATCGGCTTTGTCATCGCGCTCATCAAACGACTTCAGGTTGATTTGGATGCGACCGCTGTTGAGGCTGGTGTTGCTGCCGTCAATCCCGATAGTCGAAGAGAGGCTATCCACCGACGGGTTCTGCAGAATCACTTTTGCCAGCGCCTGCTGACGCTTCGACATCTCGCTAAATGACACATCCTGCGACGCCACGGTGACCCCCTGAATCAGTCCGGTATCCTGCGTCGGAAAGAAGCCTTTCGGGATGGCGATATACAGCAGCGCTGTCAGCGCAAAGGTCGCCAGCGCCACCAGCAGCGTCAGTTTCTGATGATTCAGCACCACCGTCAGCAAGCGGTCGTAACCGTGCACCAACTTATCGAATATTTGTCCGCCCTTACGCGAGAAGCGCGACTGCTTCTCTTCCGGGATATGCTGCAACAGATAGGCGCACAGCATTGGCGTCAGCGTCAGTGACACCACCATCGACACCAGAATCGACACCGCCAGCGTGATGGCAAATTCGCGGAACAGGCGTCCGACCACATCGCCCATAAACAGCAGCGGAATCAGTACTGCAATCAGCGAGAAGGTCAGCGAGATGATGGTGAAGCCGATCTGCTGCGAGCCTTTCAGCGCCGCCTGCATCGGCGTTTCGCCCTCTTCCAGCCGACGCGAAATGTTCTCCACTACCACGATCGCATCATCGATGACGAAGCCGGTGGCGATGGTCAGCGCCATCAGCGACAGGTTATTCAGGCTGAAATCGGCCAGATACATCACGCCGAAAGTGCCAATCAGTGACAGCGGCACCGCCACGCTCGGAATCAGCGTCGCCGCCACATTGCGCAGGAACAGGAAGGTGACCATCACCACCAGCGCCACCGACAGCATCAGCTCAAACTGCACGTCGCTAATGGATGCACGGATGGTTTGGGTACGATCCGACAAGATGCTCATCTTCACGCCATCGGGCAACGCGGCCTGCAGGGTTGGCAGCTGCGCTTTGATGCTATCCACCACCTGAATCACGTTGGCACCGGGCTGGCGCTGCACGCTGATCACAATCGCCGGGCTGTTATTGGCCCACGCCGACTGGAAGCTGTTCTCCGGACCCTGTTCAATGTGCGCGATGTCTTTCAGGCGCAGTGCGGCACCGTTCTGATAGGTGATGATCAGATTGCCGTACTCATCGGCGGTGCGCAGCTGATCGTTGGCATCGATGGTCACCGAATGGTATTTGCCATCGAAGCCACCTTTTGAACCATTGACGTTGCTGTTACTGATCAGCGTATTCACGTCTTCCAGCGACAGCTTGTGTGCCGCCAGCGCTTTCGGGTCCATCTGCACGCGGATAGCCGGCTGATGACCGCCCGCCAATGTCACCATGCCGACGCCGTTAATCTGCGACAGCTTCAGCGCCACGCGGGTGTTCACCAGATCCTGCACCTGCGTCAGTGGCAGATTGTCCGAGCTGGCCGCCAGCGTGATCACCGCCGTATCGGCCGGGTTGACCTTTTTATAGGTCGGCGGATTCGGCAGATCGCTCGGCAGCAGATTGTTGGCCGCGTTGATCGCCGCCTGCACTTCCTGCTCGGCGACATCCAGCGACAGATCGAGGCTGAATTTTAGCGTGATGATCGAGGAGCCACCGGAGCTGGTGGAGGTCATCTGGCTTAAACCGGCCATCTGCCCCAGCTGGCGTTCCAGCGGTGAGGTCACAGATGATGCCATCACATCCGGGCTGGCCCCAGGATACAGGGTGGTGACCTGAATGGTCGGATAATCCACCTGCGGCAGCGCCGAGGTGGAGAGGAATTTATACGCGAAAATCCCGGAAATCAGCACGCCGACCATCAGCAAGATGGTGGCGACGGGACGCTGGATAAACAGACGTGACGGATTCATTTTTTGGCCGCTGTGGCAGTTTTGCTGTCATCGGCCAGAGAGACTTTACTGCCGTTGGTCAGACGATCGATGCCTTCGGTGACCAGACGCTCGCCCGGCTCGACGCCTTTCAGGATCGACTGCTGATCTTCACCAAACGCCGGGCCGGTGGTCACCGCTTTGCGCGTGACGGTGTTGTCTTGATTGATCACAAACACAAAGCTGCCGTCACTGCTCAGTTGCAGCGCCTGAGCCGGGATCACCGTGGCGTTATTCAGAATGTTGGTTTGCAGACGCAGATTCACAAACTGATTGGCAAACAGTGATTCATCTTCATTTGGGAAGGTGGCTTTTAGCTCGATGGTGCCGGTGCTGGTATCGATCTGGTTGCTAATGAACTGCACGCTACCCTGCGCCAGTTGGGTGCTGTTGTCCTGATCAAAAGCCACCGCCGGTAAACTCTGCCCGTTATGCAGCGCTTTGGTGAGCTGCGCGATATTGCTCTGCGGCACGCTAAAGGTCACGGCAGCAGGCTGCATCTGCGTCACCACCACAATGCCTGTGGTGTCGGTGGTTTGCACCATGTTGCCGGGATCGACCAGACGCAGGCCGACACGGCCGCTGACGGGTGAAGTAATGCGCGCATACTCAATATCCAGCTTCGCACTGGCGATCTGCGCCTGATCGGCTGCCACGGCCCCTTTATACTGGCCTACTGTAGCGGTTTGCGTATCGAGATCCTGGCGTGAAAGCGAGTCCTGCGCCGCCAGTTTTTTGTAGCGGGCCAGCGTCAGCTCGGCGCTTTTCAGCAAGGCCTGGTTCTGATTAAGGTCGCCCTGATACTGCGCCAGCGTGGCCTGATAGCTGCGTGGATCGATCTGCGCCAGCAGCTGTCCGGCCTCGACTTTTTGCCCTTCGGTAAAGAACACTTTTTCCAGTTGACCCGCTGCGCGGCTGGTCACGGTAACGCTGGCATTGGGGATCACCGTGCCCAGCGCATTGAGATACACCGGCACGTTGGCCGTCGTGGCCACGCCACTGTGCACCAGCGTGGCACTGCCGCCCATCATCACCATGCCCGGAGGGCCACCTGCGCCCCCGCGATGACCGCCTTTTCCGCCTCCCGGTGGCATGCCGCCCGGCGCACCGCCATGGCCGCCGACAACGCGCCAAATCACGCCAGCCACGATTAACACAACAAGTAAAATGAGTAGCCATTTCAGCCAGTGGAAACGCGATTTGCCAGGGGAATTAATTGTCATCGGACTCTTCAGATAAACAGGAAAAAGGAAAATCCCCTGCACTGACAGGGGATTATTTCAAAAGAAATCATCACTGCTTGTATTATCAGCTGAAGTGCCATGGAATTTCCATGGAGAAACCGTAAGGGTAACGTTAAGGCACTCAGGCCTTCCAACCGCCTCCCAACGCTTTATACAAGGTGATTTTTTCGCTCAGCTGGCCCAGATGCGCACTGATCAGCGACTGCTGCGAACTGTAAAGCGATCGCTGGGCCACTAATACATTGAGATAATTGTCTACGCCTTGCTTAAAGCGCATTTCGGAATAGTCGTAATCGCGTTGATTAGCACCGACCTCCTGTTGCAGCGCTGTCAGCTGATCCTGCCAGGTATCCTGACCGGCCAGCGCATCATTCACCTCTTTGAACGCGGTTTGAATCGCTTTCTCATAGTCAGCAATTTCAATGCGTTTCTCGATGTGCGCGATGTTGAGATTAGCCTCGTTTTTGCCGCCGTCAAAGATCGGCAGATTTATTGAGGGTACGAATGACCAGGCACCGGTGCCGCCGCCCAGCAAACTGCCGAGCGAACTGCTGGTCGATCCGCCAGAAGCGGTCAGCGTGATGCTCGGGAAGAACGCCGCACGCGCTGCGCCAATATTGGCATTCGCCGCTTTCAGGGTATGTTCTGCGGCCATGATATCCGGACGACGCGTCAGCAGATCCGACGGCAAGCCTGCTGGCGTGGCCGGGAATTGCCAGTTGGCGTCCAGCGTGGCGTGGGACAGCAAAGTGGCGGGAAGATCAGTGCCCACCAGCAAGCGCAGCGCATCCACATCCTGCCGTACCTGACGCGTATAGCTCGCCACATCCGCCTGCGCAGCCCGTACCGTGCTCTCAGCCTGTGCCAGATCCTGATCGCTGCTCGCCCCGCCGTTGTAGCTGAGTTGCGTCAGACGATACGACTCTTGCTGACTTTTGGCAGTGTTCTGCGCCAGATGCAGCAGATCGTTATCCGAACTCAAGGTCAGCCAGGCGGTGGCTACCTCGGAAATCAGCGAGATGCGCGTGGCACGTTCGGTTGCTGCGGTGGACAGATAAGTTTCCTGCGCTTCATCACGCAGGCTCTGCAAGCGACCAAAGAAATCCAGCTCCCATGAGGTGACGCCCAGCCCGGCGTTCAGCTCGTGATAGGTCACCGCACCAGTGGTTTTGGTGTTGTAGAGGTTGGCCGGTTCATGCGCCGAGGTCTGGCTGGCGGTGGCAGTGATCGACGGCATCAACGCGGCACGCTGCACCGTGACGCTCTGCTGCGCTTCTTCCACATTCAGTGCCGCGACGCGCAGGTCGCGGTTATTATCGAGCGATAGCTGAATCAGGTTGCGCATCGTGGCATCGCTAAAGAAGTTCTGCCACGGCAGATCGGCCACGTTGCCCACCGGCGTAGGCTGATCGTATTTCGCGTCTACCGGCATCGCGGGGCGCTGATAGTGCGGCGCCAGGGTACAGCCCGCCAGCACCATGGCCAGCGGCAGCAGCGCCATACGGAAAGTTTTAGTGTTCATGAGTTGTCACCTCTGCGGATGCTTTTTTCTTACGGGCGAAGAACTGCGATACCACCACATAGAACATCGGGACGAAGAAGATGGCGAGGAAGGTGGCGGTGATCATACCGCCCGCAACCGCCGTACCAATCGAGTGCTGGCTGCCGGCACCTGCGCCGTTGGAGATAGTTAGCGGCAGCACGCCGAGGATAAACGCCATCGAGGTCATGATAATCGGGCGGATACGCAATCTTGCGGCTTCCACCGCCGCCTCAACCAGCGTTTTGCCTTCCCGCTCGTGCAGCTCTTTGGCGAACTCGACGATCAGGATGGCGTTTTTCGCCGCCAGCCCCACCGTGGTGAGTAAACCGACCTGGAAGAACACATCGTTCTGCAAGCCACGCAGCAGCACCGCACTGATGGTGCCGAGAATGCCGAGCGGCACCACCATGATCACCGAGAACGGAATCGACCAGCTCTCATACAGCGCGGCCAGACACAGGAACACCACCAGAATCGAGATCAGATACAGCTGGGTGGTCTGGTTGCCGGACGCCTGCTCTTCATACGAAATGCCGTACCACTGCACGCGGAAGCCTTTGGGCAACTGCTTCGCCAGCTGTTCCACCGCTTTCATCGCTTCACCGGTACTCTGCCCGGCCGCTGGCGATCCGAGAATCTCTTCAGAGGTCAGGCCGTTGAAACGTTCGAAGTGTGGCGAGCCGTAAACCCACTTGCCGCTGGCGAAGGCAGAGAATGGCACCATGGTGCCGCTGCTGTTGCGGAAGTACCATTTATCGAGATCGGATGGCGTGACGCGTGAATCGGCTTTACCCATCAGGTACACCTCTTTCACACGGCCGTTATACATAAACTGATCGATATAGCTGGAACCCCACGCCACCGACAGCGTGTTGTTGATGTCAGTCATGCTCAGACCCAGCGCGCTGGCCTTCTCGTCATTGATTTCCAGCTGATACTGCGGCTCATCTTCCAGCCCGTTCATACGCACCTGCGCCAGATGTGGATCTTTGTTGGCCAGATCGATTAACTGATGCGTGGCATCCATCATCTGCTGATGGGTGTGCGCGCCAGTATCCTGCAGGTAGAGATCGAAGCCAGTGGCGTTACCCAACTCCATCACCGCCGGTGGCACCATGGCGAAGATTTTGGCGTTTTTGTAGTTGGCAAAATGCGCCATCACCCGATTCGCCAAATCCTGCACACTTTGTCCGCTGTGGGTACGATCGCCCCAATCCTTCAGGCGCACGAAGGCCATGGCGTTACTCTGGCCGCGACCGGCAAAGTTAAAGCCCGCCACGCCAAAGGTGGTGGTGACCACTGAGGCTTCGTTTTTCTGCAAGTAGTCATTCAGGTCGTTGATCACCTGCTGCGTACGCTGAGAAGAGGAGTTCACCGGCAGCGTCATCTGCACCATCATCAGGCCCTGATCTTCTGCGGGCAGGAAAGTGGTCGGGACACGCGTGAACAAAAAGCCCGTCACGCCGACGATCACCAGGTAGATCACCAGGAACAGGCCGCGACGGGAAATGACTTTGCTGACGCCGCGCGTGTAGTGCATCGCGCCGCTGTCGAACTTACGATTAAACCAGCCGGCAAAACCGGTGGTCTTGTGCTCCGCCGCCGAAGGCTTGAGCAGCGTGGCACAGAGCGCAGGGGTAAAGATCAGCGCCATGATCACCGACAGCGCCATCGCCGAAACGATGGTGATCGAGAACTGGCGGTAAATCACACCGGTGGAACCCGAGAAGAATGCCATCGGCAACAGCACCGCTGACAGCACCAGCGCGATACCAAACAGCGCACCCTGTATCTGCTGCATCGACTTGATGGTGGCGGTTTTCGGGTCGAGATGCTCTTCGTGCATCACACGCTCGACGTTCTCCACCACCACAATGGCGTCATCCACCAATAGCCCTATCGCCAGCACCATACCGAACATCGTCAGAGTGTTGATGCTGTAACCGAAGGCCGACAGGATGCCAAAGGTGCCGAGCAGGACCACCGGCACCACCAGCGTGGTAATCAAAGTGGCGCGCAGGTTTTGCAGGAAGATCAGCATCACGAAGAACACCAGCACCACCGCTTCGATCAGCGTTTTCACCACTTCTTCAATCGAAGCGCTGACCACTGGTGAAGTGTCATACGGATACTGAATTTCAACGTTATCCGGCAGCGAATCTTTAAGATCGGCTATGGTCTGGCGCACCGCTTTAGCGGTATCCAGTTCGTTCGCTCCGGTGGCCAGACGCAGCGCGATACCGGCGGCCGGTTTGCCGTTCATGGTGGCGTCAATGCCGTAGCTCTGCGGACCGAGCGCCACGCTGGCAACGTCTTTCAAACGCACCTGCGAACCATCGGTGTTCACTTTCAGCAGCACATTTTCAAACTGCTGCACCGTGGTGAAGCGGGTTTTCCCCAGCACCGTGGCCTGGGTTTTGGCGCCCTGAATGGTTGGTAAACCACCGAGTGAACCGGATGACACCTGCACGTTCTGGTTATCAATCGCGGTGGTGACATCGCTCGGCATCAGGTTGTACTTGTACAGTTTGGCGGGGTCGAGCCAGATGCGCATGGCATATTCCGAACCCAGCACCATAAAGTCACCGACACCCGGCGTACGCGAGATCGGGTCTTCCAGTTTCGACACCAGCATGTCAGCCAGATCGCCGTTGCTCAGCTTGCCGTCTTTGGAGATCAGCCCGATGACCATCATGAAGTTCTTCTGGTACTTACGAATGCGGATCCCTTGCTGGGTCACATCGTTCGGCAACTGCGATTCCGCCAGCGACACGCGATCCTGCACCTGCACCTGCGCGATATCCGGATTGATTCCCTGGTTAAAGGTGGCGATGATCTGCGCACTGCCGTCCGAGGCGCTGCTCGATTCCAGATAGCGCAAGCCATCCAGTCCGTTTAACTGCTGCTCAATCACCTGCACCACGGTGTTCTGGGTGGTTTCGGCACTGGCACCCGGATAGGTCACCGAGATCGATACCGCAGGTGGCGAGATGTTGGGATACTGATTGACCGGCAAACTGATGGCTGCAATCCCGCCGACCAGCATCACGATAATCGCGATAACCCAGGCAAAGATGGGACGTTCAATAAAAAACTTCGACATGCCGCCCCCTATTGCGCCGCTGCGTCGGTCATCGACAGACTGACAGCGTTGGCAGATGGCGTGTCATTGGTGCTGGCGGCGGTGGTGGTGACTTTCGCCCCAGCACGCACGCTTTGCAGATTGTTCACCACCACGTTTTCACCTTCGCTCAGGCCGGAGGTCACCAGCCATTCACCTTTGATCATCTCGCCGGTGTGAATGCTGCGCTGCTCAATGGTGTTATCGCTTTTCACCACGTAAACATACGGCTGGCCTTTGGTGTCATGCATGATCGACTCCTGCGGCACCAGAATACCCTGCTGCTGAATGCCCTGCGGGAAGCTGGCGTGTACGTACATGCCCGGCAGCAGCTCGTCATGCGGATTTGGGAACACCGCACGCAGCACCACAGTGCCGGTGGCGGTATCGACGTTCACTTCTGAGAACGCCAGTTTGCCCTGCTGGCCATATTGGCTGTTATCTTCCAGAGAGAGTCCGACCGCCGCGGTGTTGTCATCCACTTTGGCGATCTTGCCGTCGGCCAACGCACGGCGCAGGCGCAGCAGATCGGTTGAGGATTCACTGACATCGACATAGATCGGATCAAGCTGAGTAATGGTGGCGAGATAGTCGGTCTGGCCGTTAGTCACCAGTGCACCGGCGGTATACAGCGAACGGCTGATATGGCCTGAAATCGGCGCTTTCACCAGCGTGTAATCGAGATTGACCTTGGCGGTTTCCACATCGGCTTGTGCTTCACGTTCTGCGGCCACGGCATCGTCGTAAGTTTGCTGGCTGATGGCATGCGCGAACGCCAGTGGCTGATAGCGCTTCGCCACCATCGCATCGTTTTGCCAGGTCGCCATGGCTTTGTCGTAAGCGGCTTTGTAGGTCGCCGGATCGATCTGATACAGCGGCTGACCCGCTTTCACTTCGCCGCCTTCGGTAAACAGGATTTTTTCGATCACACCGCTGACCTGCGGACGCACCTGGGCGGTACGGACCGCTGTGGTGCGGCCGGGCAGTTGGGTGACAAGGGTTACGGGCTCAGATTTTAAGGCGATGACACCCACCTGGGGTGTGGCGGATGCAGCGGGCTTGGCTCCACCCTGGTCACAGGCTGCCAGTAAAAACACCACGCTGGCAGAAAGAAGTTTCAGGCGCATAATTTTTCTCTGGATAGAAGGAGGGATAGTCACTGATGTGATGACATTCAAAAAATCATTGTAGGGAGGGAGTGATAAGGCGGTTGTTAAGGTTGCGTAAAATATATTTTCCAAAGGAAAATGGTAAACCTTTCGTGCCATAAATGGCTGTGACATTTAGCTTTTTGCGGGTTTTTTACCGCCATGCAGAGCAACAGATTTACCCTTTCGGCTCAATTCCGCGACGACGTAGTTCGCGACGCGCCAAATCCTTCAGCCAGCACGACAGGGTGATGTTTTCATCTTCGGTCACTTCACGCAGTTGTTCATGCAATTCAGGATGAATACGCAACTGGAACGCTGAGGAGCGGCCCTCGCCTTTTGGCGTTCGGTCTTTGGTTTTTGGCATCGGGACAAACCTCAACGAATGACAATAAAAAACGCCCCAAAGCCGCGCTACCAACACGGCAAGGGGCTGGCGAACCGAAATGGAATGCGGCATCGCGGTGCGTTACATACAGGTTACACGGCAAGATATTTTTATGTTGGCGGGGAAGTGTTAAGACTCAGACAAGAGGTGTGAGCGAGTTCGCTGAGTGCTGAATTTCAGGCAAAAAAAACCCACGCATCTGCGTGGGTCGGTGCAACCGAACAGGGTGAATACCTGAGAACAGGTATCGCTGCCGCAGCAGCCGATCTTCACACCAATCAATACCTCTGGGACTTTTATCCTCGCCGAAAGCCCGGCGAGAAAACAGCCGCAAATCGCAACGGAGTTCGGCGAAATGCAACGAGGTGTGAAAAGCACGACTGCGCAGTTACATCCTGATTTTACTAAGATTTATCCGAAGGTGGCTTGGTGTAAATGGCGTCCGGCGCGATGTTCATGTGCTTCAGCACCGGTCCCATGATATTACCGAAGATCGGTGCCGCCACCGTACCACCGAAGTGGTCGCCCGCAGTGGGATGGTTAACCAGCACCACCAGCGCCACTTCCGGGTGGCTGGCTGGCGCAACACCGGCGGTGTAGTTCACATAACCGCCATCATATTTGCCGGTTGGCCCCATCTTTTCAGCGGTACCGGTTTTGGTTGCCAGACGGTAGCCCGGCACGTTAGCACGCAAACCGGAGCCCCCCGGCAGTACGTCACTCTCCATCATGTGAACCACGGTTTCAGCCGTCACCGGATTCGCCACCTGGGTGCCCACCACCGGCGGTGTCACTTTGGTGATGGAGAGCGGACGGTATACACCGAAGCTGCCCAACGTAGCGTATTCACGGGCGATTTGCAGCGGCGTCACACGTAAGCCGTAACCAAAGGCAAAGGTCGCACGTTCGATATCCGCCCAGCGCTGACGGTGCAGCGGGAAATACCCCACGCTTTCACCGGTCAGCCCCAATCCGGTCGGCTTGCCGAGGCCAAAGGCCTGATAGGTATTCACCAGGGCATCGGCCGGCATGGCTAACGCAATGTGAGAAGCTCCGGTATCACTCGATTTCTGCAGGATGCCGGTGACGGTCAGGCGCGGCCAGTGACCCACGTCGCGAATCAAATGGCCATTCACCGTGTAAGGCGAGGTATCCAGCACCGAGTCGGGACGAATCAAGTGACGCTCCAATCCTTCCAGTACCACCAGCGGTTTAACCGTTGAGCCGGGTTCGTAGCTGTCATTGATCGCCGTGTTACGCATCTGGGCTGGCGTGGCGTTTTCATAATTGTTCGGGTTGAACGAGGGATAAGACGCCATCGCCAAAATTTCACCGGTATCGATCTTAATCAGCACTGCCGCACCGGAATCCGCTTTATTCAGCAGCACGCCATCACGCAATTTACTGTAGAGCGTGAATTGATCAAATTTATCGATACTTAACTGCACTGTGGGCGGCTGCTTCGGCGGATCGTAATCCAGCATCGCCACGATGTTGCCCTCTTTGTCCTGGCGGTAAACCTCTTTGCCCGGCTCACCCTGCAGCACATGGTCAAAACCTTTTTCCAGCCCGTTCAGGCCATTGCTGTCCGCCCCCACAATCCCAATCAACGGCGCAGCGGCTTCACTCATCGGATAGAAGCGACTGTCGTTGTACACCGAGCTGATGCCCTTGAGGTGCAGTTCCGCGATGTCTTTAGCGATGCCCAGCTCGATTTTGCGGCCAAGATAGAGGAAGCGCTT
Organism: Erwinia sp. S63; assembly: GCF_016625195.1. Taxonomy (GTDB): domain Bacteria; phylum Pseudomonadota; class Gammaproteobacteria; order Enterobacterales; family Enterobacteriaceae; genus Pantoea. The sequence goes on along the minus strand of NZ_JACVUP010000021.1, from coordinate 46,291 downwards.
TTTCGGATTGGCAGTGATTTGCTGACGCAGCTCTTCCGGGCGTAAGTTCAGTGCCGAGGCAAGATAAGTCCATTTGGCGTTGGTGAAATCGGGATTGGCTTCCAGCACACGCATCGGGTCGGCGATGATATCGCGCGCCGGTACGCTCAGCGCCAGCGCCTGGCCGTCACGATCCAGTAAGGTGCCACGGTTGGTCGGCAGTGTAACGGTACGCAAAGAACGCTGATCGGCCTCGTGCTCCAGCATCGGATGCTTAATCAGTTGCAGGTCGCCAACGAAGATCAGCAACAGCACCATGCAGCTCAACACACCCAGACAAATCAGGCGAAAACGAAAAGGGTTAAACGGGGCTTTAATCTGGTCTTTTCCCAGAAATTTTTTAATCGGAGGCATAGCATTCCGCTGCGGTAGAGGAGTAATCCAGGCTTATTAACTGCAGTTATAAAGAAAGGTACGACGCGATAACAGGAAAACTGTGTATCAGTTCGTTAGCGAAACGTGCGGGCAAAAAAAACCTGCGCATCTGCGCAGGTCGGTGTAATCAAGAAAACTTTTTGATGTTCACCCATCAATACCTCTGGGACCCTGACTGTAGCAAGGTGGCACGATGGGAAACCATCTCTCAAACGCAACAGTTACCCGCAAAATGTAACCAGCAGTGAGATTGTTAGCACCCCATTCACATCAGGTGTTTTTTGATTTCCACCAGGCAACTCATGGCGTTAGGGCCTTGCGTCAGTGACGAGGTGCCGATATCCAGCGTCAGCACATTGGGGTTGCCCGCGCGGTCCCACGGCTGCCAGGCACGACCGAAGCCGGGATCGAACCAGGCGCCGGTGGCGATGATCACCACACCGGGGGTTAAGCCATCGGTCAGACGCACACCGGCCAGCATGCGGCCACGTGCGTTACTGACTTCAATCTCATCGCCATCAACGATTTGGCGAGCCTCAGCGTCCTGTGGATGCATATATAAGGTTTCGCGCCCGGCAGTTTTATTCGCCTGCACCGTGGCGGTGGCGTCCATCTGGCTGTGCAGTCGATCCGAGGGCTGAATCGAGATCATATGCAGCGGGAAATCTTTGCTCAGCGGCGCGCCCAACCACTCCTGCGGCTCACGCCACTCCGGGTGTCCGGCAAAATCTTCCAGCTGATAATCGGCAATAGTCTGGCAGAACAACTCGATTTTGCCGCTGGCGGTCTGGATCGGATGCGCAATCGGGTTAGCGCGGAAGTCATCCATAAACACATAAGGCTTGCCGCCTTCCGGGATCTCAACAAAGCCACGCTCCCAGAACTCACCAAACTCCGGGAAGTGAATATCTTTGCGCGCGTGCGCCACCGCACACTGCTGATACAGGTGCTCAATCCACTGCATCTCATTGCGCCCTTCGGTGAACAGATCGCGGTAGCCGAGGCGATCGGCGATATCCGCAAAGATATCGAAGTCATGGCGCGCCTGATGCTGCGGTTTCACCGCCTGATGCATCGCAAACACAAAGCGATCGCGTGAAGAACCGCCGATATCGTTGCGCTCCAGCGTGGTGGTGGCGGGCAGCACGATATCCGCCATCTGCGCCGCTGGCGTCCAGACAATATCCTGCACGATCACGGTATCCGGGCGCTGCCAGCCTTCCACTAAACGGTTGAGCTGCTGATGGTGGTGGAACGGATTACCGCCCGCCCAATGCACCAGATGGATATCGGGATAGTGCAGGGTTTCGCCCTGGAAGTTGTAGGGCTGGCCGGGATTGAGCAGCATGTCACTGATGCGCGCGACCGGAATCGAGAAGTTGCCGGGATTTGGCCCGGTGCTCATCATCGGCGCTGGCCCTTCCTGACGCGGGTTACCCACGCTGTTCATCGACCCGTGACCAAACGAGAAGCCGCCGCCCGGTAAGCCCGGCTGACCGAGCATCGAGGAGAGCGCAATCATCATCCAGTACGGCTGCTCACCGCGATGGGCGCGCTGTACCGAGTAAGAACAGGTGATAAAGCTGCGTTTGCCGATCAGCTGCTGTGCCAGTAACGCGATACGCGCCGCCGGAATGCCGGTGATGGCACTCGCCCACGCCGGCGTTTTGGCGATACCATCGCTTTCACCCAGCAGATATTCACGTAACTGCGGCCAGCCGGTGCAGTGGCTGGCGAGGAAGTTTACATCCACCGCGTTACGGCGGGTGATTTCGAAGCCGAGCGCCAGCATCAACGCCACATCGGTATTCGGGCGAATCGGAATCCACTCGGCATTCACGAACGCCGGGCAGTCATCGCGCATTGGGCTGATGTTGATAATTGGCGTGCCTTTGGCGCTGAGTTGTTCCAGCGCCGGTTTCAGGCTGTGCTGTCCAGCACCGCCCGACGCCACCTGGGCATTTTTCAGCGCCAGACCACCGAAGGCGATAAAGATGTCGGCATGTTCCACCACGCTCGGCCAGTCGGTGACGCGCCCGGTGAGCGGCATGTAGGTGCCAATCACATACGGCAGGAAGAACTGCGCCGCGCCCCAGCTGTAGTTGCCCTGCTGATCCACCCCGCCGCCACCTTGAAAATAGAAACGACGGATCAAGGTGCGCGCATGGTTGACGCGTCCCGCCGAAGACCAGCCATAAGAACCGTTGAAAATCCCTGATGCGCCGTAGCGATCGCGCACACGGCGGTTCTCTTCTGCCACCAGATCCAGCGCGGTATCCCAATCCACCGCGACAAAATCTTCGCGTCCACGCAGGGTGCGATCGCTGTTTTCGCGCGACTTCAACCACGAACGGCGCACCATCGGCTGGCGAATACGCTTATCCGAATAAACCAACTCAGGGATGGTATTGAGCATCGGCGACGGGTCGGCATCAGCAAAAAAGGGTTCGCAGCCAATCAGGCGATCGTTTTCGGTGACGGCGGTAAATGCGCCCCAGTGCGCCAGGTGTGGCACGCGTGTTTTCATGGTTATTGGGTCCGGCAGGCAGGTCTGAATCGTGCTGGCAGCATACCATGCCGGCCTGGCGCGCTGAAGTCTGGCTGTGAGCGTCTGATTTTCCGCGCTTTTGCGACAGCGCTGGCATTCTCGCGGGTTGCTACAGGTACTGTTTTCCGTAACACTGGTGAGATGTGTAAACGTTTTCCCGGATGCAAGTAATCGCATGGCTACCATTAAGGATGTTGCCCGTATGGCAGGGGTATCGGTCGCGACCGTTTCCCGCGTCATCAATAATTCGCCCAAAGCCAGCGAGAGTTCACGCCTCGCCGTTACCCAGGCAATGGAGCAGTTACAGTACCACCCGAACGCCAATGCACGCGCGCTGGCGCAGCAATCCACCGAAACCCTCGGTCTGGTGGTGGGTGACGTTTCCGACCCGTTTTTTGGCGCGATGGTGAAAGCGGTTGATGAAGTCGCAGGCGCAACCGGCAACTTTCTGCTGATTGGTAACGGTTACCATATCGAGCAAAAGGAGCGTCAGGCGATTGAGCAGCTGATGCGCCATCGCTGCGATGCGCTGGTGGTGCACGCCAAGAAAATTCCTGATGCCGATCTGGAAGTGCTGATGAAGCAGGTGCCGGGCATGGTGCTGCTGAATCGCCTGCTGAAAGGCTTTGAATCGCGCTGCATCGCGCTGGATGACCGTTACGGTGCCTGGCTGGCGACACGCCATCTGATTCAGCAAGGCCATACCCAAATCGCCTTTATCTGCTCAACCCACCCAATTTCTGACTCCGAAGACCGCCTGCAAGGCTATTACGATGCGCTGAAAGAGCACGGTTTGCCGTCCAATGACCGTTTAGTGGCGTGGGGCGAGCCGGATGAAGTCGGTGGTGAGCAGGCGATGACCGAATTGATGGGGCGCGGTAAGCAGTTCACGGCGGTGGCCTGTTACAACGACTCCATGGCGGCTGGCGCGCTGGCGGTGTTAAGTGATAATGGTATTCGCGTGCCGGAAGAGATGTCGCTGATTGGTTTTGATGATGTGCTGGTCTCGCGCTATGTGCGTCCACGTCTGACCACGGTGCGTTATCCGATTGTCACCATGGCGCAGCAGGCGGCACAGCTGGCACTGGCGTTAGCCAACGGCACGGAAATGCCGGAGGTGACCAATATGTTTAGCCCGACGCTAGTGAGAAGACATTCGGTAAGCGGACCGGGTTGATCTCCAGGTGCGCATTAATGCGCACCGGGTCATAGCGCCTGCGAATAGACCTTCACCCGCACATCCGGGAACTCCAGCGCGTCACACTGATACTGCCAGCCAAAGCGCTCGTAATAGCCGCCAAACGTTGACCACAGCCACAGTTTTTCATGTCCGCGCTCGCGAGCATAATTCAACACATGCTGCTGCAGCGCTTCGCTCAGGCCATTGCCGCGCGCGTGTTCATCCACATAGAGCGCGGCAATCCACGGATAGAGATCCTGACGGCTGATCAGATCACAGCGCCAGAACCCCACCGTGCCCAACGGCACATCGTCATCCAGCGCCACAAAGGTCACCGGATACTCCGCCCCGTTCAGGCTGCTGCGCACAATGCTATCGTAAAACTCGCGGGATGTTCCCTCGCCAAACGCCTGCCACAACCAGTCGGTGATATGGCTGGCATGGTGCGGCACCTCGCTGAGCGCAACAATCTTGATCACATCAGCTCCAGCGCCAGCAGCTCCTGAATGGTCTGCGCACGACGAATTTCACGCGGTGCGCCATTCTCAAACAGCACTTCCGGAATCAGCGGACGGCTGTTGTAGTTGGATGACATCGAAGCGCCGTACGCGCCGGTATCGTGGAACACCAGATAATCACCGACCTGTGTCGCAGGCAGTGCACGCGTCTCGACTTTACCGCCTTCCAACTGTGTGAATACATCGCCCGACTCGCACAGCGGACCGGCCACCACGCTCTCAATGGTTGCGTCACTCAGCGCGCGACCATCGGCTGGCAGCACGGAAATATGGTGATAGCTGCCGTACATCGACGGACGCATCAGATCGCTAAAGCCCGCATCCACCAGCACAAAGTGACGGCTGCCCATATCTTTAACCGCACGCACCTGAGAGACCAGCACGCCAGACTCCGCCACCAGGAAACGACCCGGTTCAATCTCCAGTTTCACCGGATGACCAAGATGCGCCGCAATGCGGTCACGTGCGCCACTCCACAAACCGAAATAGTGCTGAGTATCAATGGATTCTTCGCCGAAGCGGTAAGGAATCGACAAGCCACCTCCGGCTGAAATCGCTTCCAGATCCTGACCAAATTCGATCACTTGATCGACCATCGCGTCACACACCTGCTGCAGGTGGCCGTAATCAACGCCCGAACCGATATGCATATGCAGGCCCACCAGTTTCAGGCCGTGCTGCTGAATCGCTGCCAATGCTAGTGGCAGATCGCTGTGCCAGATGCCGTGCTTGCTGTTCTCACCGCCGGTATTGGTTTTCTGGCTGTGACCATGACCAAAACCCGGGTTAATACGCAGCCACACTTTATGGCCCGCAGAAACGGCACCCAGCTGATGCAGCATATCCACTGAACCGGCGTTGACCGGCACTTTCAGCTCGGCGATACGTGCCAGCGTCGGCTGATCGAAAACGTCAGCGGTAAACACGATATCTTCGCCACCCGGCTGGAAACCAGCGGCCAGAGCGCGTTCGATTTCACCCAGTGACACCGAGTCGACCTTGACGCCCGCGGCATGCATCAGGCGCAGTATATGAATATTAGAGCAGGCTTTCTGGGCGAAACGCACCACGTCAAACGCGCTCAGCTGGGCAATGCGCTGCTGGATAATCGCGGCATCGTAGGCCCAGAATGGACCAGCATAACGCTGTGCCAGCGGCAGTAAATTGGCGGCGGTCAGGGCCGTTTCGGTGTTGTTCAGTGGACGTGGCATCTCAATTCTCCTGTGTCTTTGCCACTATTTAGCCACAGCCATTCAATTCAGAAAAATATCTGTTTTAGCGTCAGCTATACAAATATGATATGGGTCAGCGGAGGAGTGATGGCAAAAATTAACTGGCGACATATCGAAATTTTCCATGCGGTAATGACCAGCGGCAACCTGACGCAGGCCGCCGCGTTGCTGCACACCTCACAACCAACGGTGAGCCGTGAGCTGGCGCGGCTGGAGCAGCAGCTCGGTCTGGAACTGTTTGAGCGGGTGCGCGGACGATTGCAGCCCACGGTGCAGGGTTTGCGTCTGTATGAAGAGGTGCAGCGATCCTGGTACGGCTTAGATCGCATCATGGATGCGGCGGAAGGCTTGCGTCAGTTCCGTCAGGGCGAGCTATCGATTGCCTGTTTGCCGGTATTCTCGCAGTCACTGCTGCCACCACTGCTGCAACCCTTTCTGCAACGCTACCCTCAGGTCAGCCTGAACATCATTCCGCAGGAGTCGCCGCTGCTGGAAGAGTGGCTGTCGGCACAGCGCTACGATCTCGGTTTGACTGAAACCCAACATGCGCCAGCAGGCACCGATCGCGTGCCGCTGCTGACCTGCGATGAAGTATGCGTGTTGCCGCCAAACCATCCGCTGTGCCAGCGTGAAGTGCTGACGCCACAGGATTTTCAGGGGGAGAATTACGTCAGCTTGTCGCGCAGTGATAGCTATCGTCAGTTACTGGACTCGCTGTTCCATGAGCAACAGGTGGAGCGCCGTTTAGTGCTGGAAACGCACAGTGCGGCATCGGTATGCGCTATGGTGCGCGCGGGGGTGGGGATTTCGATTGTGAATCCGCTGACGGCGCTCGATTACGCCGACAGCGGTGTGGTGATGCGCAGATTCAGTATCGCGGTGCCGTTCACCGTCAGTCTGGTACGGCCACAGCATCGCCCGGCGTCAGCGCTGGTTGATCATTTCTGCGACCATCTGCAACAGCAGGTGGCCACCTTTACCCAACGCATTGCCAGGCGCCTGCTTTAAGCGCGCACCGTTTCGCCCTGCCCGCCCGATTTGCGGAAGGTGATCAGGCAGATGACCAGACCCACTACCGCCAGTGCAGCGGCTGCCACCGGCACTGACGTCAGGCCGTAGCCTTTATCGATCACCGCGCCGCCCACCCATGCACCGAGCGCATTACCGACGTTGAACGCGGAGATGTTCAACGTGGAGACCAGGTTAGGTGCATCTTTACCATGGCGCACCACATTAATCTGCAAGCCAGGTACGGTAGCAAAGGTCGCCATCGCCCACAGGAACAGGGTGATTTCTGCCAGCCACAGCGCGTGGCTGGTCCAGCTAAACAGCAGCGAGAATACGGCGATCAGCACAAAGCTGAGGATCAGGCTAAACGAGACTTTCCAGTCGGCCAGCTTGCCGCCGAGGATATTACCGACGGTTAAGCCCGCACCAATCAGGAACAGCGTCCAGCTCACCCCGCGATCGGTAATGCCGGTCACCTGCAATAGCAGCGGTGCGATATAGCTAAACAGCGCGAACATCGCAGCGGCAAAGAACACCGTCATCAGCAACGACAGCCACAGTTTGCCATTCGCCAGCGCACTGACTTCACTCGCCAGATGCACCGGTTTCTCTTCTTTATTGGTTGGCAGACTGACAATCAACGCGATAAAGGCAAAGATGCCAATGATCGCCACGCCCCAGAAGGTGGCACGCCAGCCAAACATCTGACCAAACCAGGTGCCGAGCGGCACACCCAGCACGTTGGCGAGGGTTAAGCCGGTGAACATCAGCGCCACCGCCGATGCCTGGCGACTCGGCGCCACCAGACTCGCCGCCACTACCGCACCAATCCCGAAGAAGGCGCCGTGACAGAGTGCGGTGACGACACGCGCCAGCATTAGCAGGTTGTAGGTGTAGGCCAGCGCGCACAGCACATTGCCGATGATGAAAATAATCATTAACAGAGTCAGGGTACGTTTACGCGGCAGTTTCGCGGTCAGCAACGCCATGATCGGTGCACCGATGGCTACGCCCAGTGCATAACCACTGATCAGCCATCCTGCTGAAGGGATCGTCACCTGCAGATCGCCCGCCACTTCTGGCAGTAATCCCATAATCACGAACTCCGTGGTGCCGATGGCGAACGCACTCAGCGCCAGCGCCAGTAATGCAACAGGCATAACACACTCTCCTAAAATGTTTTGCAGGCAGGCCGCACAACGAACGCCGTGCGGTTACAACGGACGCTTATAGATATTTGAACTGCGTCACATTCTGATTAAAGCACAGGCTTGGCAGCTCAACCAGCCTCTGCGCTGCAAGGCTTTTTTGCTCACAGCGCAATAATCCCCGCGCGAGAAAGTGACTCTGCCTGACCACTGAGACAGATGGCACTTTTCACGCTACGCTTGATTCAGTTGTGATCGCTGTCACAGCACATCAGCTTTTGGCGAGAAATCAATCAGTAAAGGATGGGCGCGCATTGCCGATACCTCAACCAGTTACGCGGTGATGCGGTGTCAAACAATGCAGGGGGGAATGACCTATGCGATGGCTGATCGCACTGACAGTGGGCTGCCTGAGCGGCTGCTCCGTGGGGCACTATGAGTACAGCAAAGAAGCCGCAAAACGCGTCGATATGACCGTGACCGGCATTCCTACCGTGCTGGGCATTGGCGCGCTAGGCACCACCATTCCACTGACGCCTGAATACAGCTTAACGGCCGCGCACGTGGCGAAATACTCGATGTATCGGGTGAAAGCCTGGCATCCCGAGTGCGATATCGCCGTGGTGTACCACAAGAACACCGAAATCAATCTTCCTCCCCCGTTCCGCAACAGCCATATTGGCGACAACGTCAATCTGTATGGCTACAGCTTTATATCTGCCATGCCGGTGGCGTCGAGCGGTAAGAACTTGATTAATACCACGTTGGCCAATGACTGGAATAAGCCGAGTTGCGTAGTGGTGGCCGCGAATGCGGGCGTGGTGAAAGGCATGTCGGGCGGCGCGGTGTATAACGCCAGCGACGATACGCTGGCGGGAGTGATTGTTGGCTACAGCAGTGCGATTGATGACAACAAAAGCGGTAAGACCTTGTATAAGGATGTGGCGCTGTATGTGCCTTATGCACGCTTCCAGGCGTGGCTGGATCAGGTAGTGAAGTCGTAATTACGCGGGCACCCAGGCCCCTTTCAGCTGCACCTGCGGGAAACCGGCAGTCAGAATACGCAGTTCGGCATCACGCGGGGTGTTGTCGCCTTGCCCCTGAATGCTGACGATATCCTGTGGGCAGGCGGAGAATGCCACGTAGCAGTCCATCTCAGCGCGCAGCACAATGTAGTCGCCTGGCTTAGTCACCACCGGCAGCGTTTTCAGAGTAATGCCGTCCGGCTGCACCTGAATATTCATAAAAATATTCAGAGACGCCAGATTGCCGTGCGGCAGTTCGACACCTAATTCGCGCATGCCTTCAAACAGGTTATCGTGGCAGTTGCGGTGATATTCAGTGCAGCCCAGCAGCTCATAACGACGCGCATCGCAGGCCGCCATAAAGGAGTCATGCACGCCGGGTGAGGTATCCGCCACCAGCGTCAGAATCGGGTGGCGCTGGCTGGTGATAAAGCTGTCACCGACTTTGGGATTAAGACGCTGGTTCCACACGCGCGTCGCTTCCATACACATGTACTCAGTGACGTCTTCGGCGTTGTACGCCCAGCAATCCACTACCTGAGTGCCATGCAGATTGATCACCTGCACCGCTTCCCCTTTCTTCAGACGCACCGCTTTGCCGTAGCGCGCGGGAATGGTGATCGCTTCACGATGCTGATATTCAGCTGACATAGTGTTCTCCTGATTAATGCTGCATGCCGCGACGATAGCGCGTCATGCGAGATTCAAGGCCGCGAGCCAGCCAGTCGATCAGACTGTTGAGCAGCCAGTAACAAAGCGCCACCGTGAGATAGATCTCCAGCGGCGCGTAGGTATCTGAAATCGCCTGTTTGGCGGCGTACATAAACTCCTGCACCGAGACAATCGACAGCAGCGCCGAGTCTTTAATCAAACCAATCATCAGCCCGACCAGCGGCGACAGCATCTGCGGCAGGGTTTGCGGCAGCACCACATCCCGCAGCTGCTCGCTGCGGCTCAGGCCCAACACGCGGCACGCTTCCCACTGCCCTTTTGGCAACGCCTCGATGGCCGAACGGATCACTTGCGCAATGTAGGGCGCGTAATAGAGTGTCAGGGCCAGCACGCCCACCACTGGCGATGACAGCGTGATGTCGTACTCCGGCAGCACAAAATAGAGCAGGTAGATCACCACCAGCAGCGGCAACGCGAGGGTTAAACCGCTGTAAAGATTGAGTAAACGCAACCAGAACGGCGAGGCGCGCATCAGCAGCAATGCCATCAGCCCGCCCCATGCCAGTGAGCAGAGCGCGGCAACAATGCACAACTGCAGCGTGGCGAGCATGCCGTCTCCCAGCGAAGGCAGGGAAGTGAGAATGGCTTGCCAATCCATCAGGCAATCCTCCGTTTAGCTTCCAGACGTCTTGCGGCGGCAATTAACGGCATGGCGATCAGCAGATATCCGGCCGCCACCAGCAGCAGCACCTGCGTAGCTTCATAGGTACGCGCAATCACAATCTGTCCGGCGTAGGTCAGTTCCGTCAGCGCCACCACCGAGGCCAGCGGCGTGGTTTTCAGCAGGATGGTGAACTCGTTAACCAGCATCGGCAGGCTGGCGCGCATCACCTGTGGATTAATCACATACCACCAGGTTAAGAGGCGGCTGAGACCCAGCGTGCGTGCGGCTTCGAGCTGACCGCGCGTCACCAGTGAACGGTTCACCCGCAAGATCTCCGCCACGTAAGCGCCACTGTTGAGGCCGATGGCAATCACCGCCGCCAGCATCGGCTGACCGCCCAATCCGAGGCGCGGCAAGGTGAAAAACACCACGAACAGCTGCACGATGGCCGGTGTACCGCGCATCAGGCTGACATACAGCCGGCCGATGGCGCGCCAGATCCAGGCACGGCGCAGTTGCAGGAAGCAGCCAAGCTGCCCCATCACCACGCTGACCAATGATGCCAGTACCGTGAGTACCAACGTCATCAGCAGGCCGTGTCCGAGTTCCGGCAGCGCGGCCACTACCTGTTGATCCAGCCCCATGCGTTACTCCGCGTTAAAGTCGTGCAGGTTTTCCGCCACCGACAGCAGCAGCGGTGCAGGTTGATCGTTGCCCTCGATGCCGGTGTTGCAGGCTGAGACGATAAACTGCGTGTCCATCACCACGCGACAGGTGATGCTGTCGCCTGCCTGGGTCAGGTTCGGCTCCGGCAGGATGTCACCGGCGCGCGTCAGTTTGACGTGCATAAACAGGTTGATCGGGTCCGGCAGCTTCGGCACCACCATCCCCAATCGCGCTAGCTCGCCGCTCACCGCTTCCAAACAACCTTCACCCTGATACCCTTTTTCCTTCAGGAAGGCGCGGGTCGAGGCAGGCAGCAGCAGGTCGTGACGCTTCACGCTGTCTTTGCCCAGCACCATCATCGGACGGCGGCGGTTGTTAACCAGACGCATACCGGAACCCAGAAGATAGCTGTTGCTGAAGACGCGAGTGTGATGCACCGACAGCCACACCGCCGGATCGGCGAGGCTGAAGCCAAACAGGGAAGCCACCGCGCCGTCGCCCTGGGCCGTGATGCGCAGCAATTGCCCGCGCAGCACTTTAATCGATCCGACGCTGCCCGGTTCCACCGTAACCAGCTGAGCCAGCGTGCGCTCAGCGGTCTCTTCATAGCTTTCACGCATTAACAGCATGATTCATCTCCTCTGCGTGAAACGCGTCACTCACCACGATATCAATCGGCGTGACCTGTAAACCGTTCCCGGGAATGATGTCCTGCGGGCAGGACGATACCGAGCAAATCAGGTCGCACAGCGCTTCAAAGGTAATGCTGTCGCCTGCTTTGCTGTTGGGATCGGTCACTTCCATCCGGCCATCGGCGGTCACCGGGCCGTTCTGGAACAGGTTGAACGGCTCGGGCAGCGAGAAATACGTCACGCCAAAGGCCTTCATCCCTTCCAGCAAGTTATCGACGCAGTTGCGATGGCCTTCGACGCCGAAATCGACGCTAAAGCGGGTGCGATCGCAAGCCGGTACGTTGGCATCGTGAATGCCGATGCTGTCCGCCAGAATGCGCAGCATCGGACGGTTTTCACTCGACCACAGCGCGTCGCCGGGCTTAAAGAACAGTGAGCGCAGATGCTGGCGGGTATGCACCGGCGACAGCTTTTCATTCAAATCATCGGCATTGACCGCGACGAAATCCGCCGCCTGCTGCCCTTCACTGTCAATCACGGTAATAAACTGGCCCTTACGCACGCGGAAGGTTTTGCCATGGCCCGCAGGCACCGTCAGGTTGCACTGGCACATAATTACTCCTGGGGAATGAAATCGCTGGCGGGCACGGTAAAGGTGGTGCCGAGATACTGCTGCTGCAGCTTCGTCAGTTCGCCATCTTTCTGCATTGCCAGAATGTGGTCGCTGATGGCTTTGTTCAGGCTGCCGTCTTCTTTACGTGTCGCCCAGCCCATCCACTGCGAAGGCCCAACTTCACCGACCTGTGCCACTTTACCGGCGTATTTTTTCGCCACCGGGGCCAGCACGGAGATGTCGTCATAAACGAAGTCCGCGCGTTTGGTCATCAGGGTGCTAACCGTCTGATCCAGCGAATCCACGTTGATGATGGTGATCGGTTTTTTACCCTCTTTTTTCAGCTGCTCGTTAAAGCCTTTCAGCAACTGCTCGGGCACGCTGGCGATTTTTACCGCACCACGCAGGCCAGACAGGCTCTCCGGGCTGAGTGTTTTGCCGCTGAAGGTGCTGGCTTCACTTTCACGCACCAGCACGCCGTTAACGGTTTTGCTGTAAGGCACGGTGAACAGCACTTTCTTCGCGCGCTCGGCGGTGACGTTAAGCGAAGAACCTTCGGCGTTGAACGAGCCAGAGATCAGGCCCGGCAAAATGCCGCTGAAGGCGGTTTTCTGAAACTCCAGTTTCACACCAAGGTCTTTGGCGAAGGATTGCATGATCGCCACGCTATAGCCGGTGATCTCGCCTTTGTCGTCGGTGTATTCGTATGGAGGAAAGGTTGGATCGATACCAACGGTAATTTTGCCGCTGCTTTTGATGTCACTCAGGGTATCGGCTTGCGCCTGCGCCATGGTGCCAACGGAGAGAAGTGCGGCGATCAGCAGTGCTGTTTTTTTCATTGTGGTGTTTCCCTGGTGTTGGTGAAACGTCTTTTTCTACTGAGCATATTTTGTGCCAGTTTTTTCACCACCCAGCTAACACCTTTGAGGTATAGGGGGTATTACTGAATAAAATCAGTGAGAAACATTTGTTTCTTTATTTTAAATGTTAGTTTCTAAGATTTCATAGACGCGAAAATGGACTACGAGGATGAGACGATAGCTGCACTTTTTTGGTGCAAACGCTGGCGCACCGCGCGCCAGAACGGGGCATTATTCGAGTTCGTCGAGGGACTGATGCAACGCTTCAACCTGCGCCAGGTAATCGTTGCTGGTTTTGCCCATTTGCCGGGCCACCAGTGAGCAGAGCAGATTGCATACGCCCGAGAGCGCGGCGGTGCTGTCGAACATCAGGCTGCTGTCGGTGTGGCAGCGCACCACCCACTGCGCATGACGCGCTGGTTTGCCGGAGAGCACATCGGCAATATACAGCATCGGCACATTGCGTTCTGCCAGCGCATTCATCGCCGCTTCCAGCGCAGGCATACGGCGACGCAATCCAACGCAGATCACCACATCCTGCTGATTCAGCGCGGCGAGATGCTCCGCCAGTGAATCGCCGGGACGCGGCAGCAAACGCACGTCAGGATGGATATGCACCAGATCGCGGTAAATCAGCTGGGCAATGGTCTGGCTGTGACGCCAACCCATCACCACCACGCGGCGTGACTGCGCAATGGCGATCACCGCCTGCTGTAGCTGTTCACTGTCGAGCGTGCGATAGCTGTTGACCAGATTTGCGATCTCTTTTTCCAGGTGTTGCTGCATGATGCTGGCCAGCGGTGATGCGGTTGGCACGGCCTGCAAATAGAGCGGTGAACCGCTGCTCTGCATCTCACGCGCCTGACGGCGGGCAGCTTCATAGCTTTCGTAACCGAGATGGCGGAAAAAGCGCGTGGTAGTGGCTTTGGAAACGCCCGCACTCTGCGCCAGTTCGGTGGCGGTATTCATCGCCAGCTGGCCGGGTGCGGCCAGCAGCACGTCAGCCAGTCGCTGCTCGTGGCTGGAGAGTTGATCCCAGTGCTGTTGAATCCGGCCCTCTAACGTTGCCGCTTTTGCACTCATGGTGATTCCCTGAAAATAAAAAAACTATCCTGCACAGAGCGTGCCGGGTTGTCATCAGGAATTTTGCCAGGGGAATAGAAATGAAAAAGGCCGCCATAATGGCGACCTCTAAGGCTTACGGCAAAGTGCGCGGATTTATGCGCACCGTTTTGCCTTACTTACTGGTTGGACGCAGTGCCGGGAACAGGATCACGTCGCGGATGGTGTGGCTGTTGGTGAACAGCATCACCATACGGTCGATACCAATGCCGAGACCTGCGGTTGGCGGCAGGCCGTGTTCCAGTGCAGTCACGTAGTCTTCGTCGTAGAACATCGCTTCGTCATCGCCTGCATCTTTGGCATTAACCTGCTGCAGGAAACGCTCAGCCTGATCTTCTGCATCGTTCAGCTCGGAGAAGCCGTTACCGATTTCACGGCCGCCGATGAAGAACTCGAAGCGGTCAGTGATTTCCGGGTTCTCGTCGTTACGACGTGCCAGCGGTGATACTTCAGCCGGGTATTCAGTGATGAAGGTCGGCTGAATCAGGTGTGCTTCGGCGGTCTCTTCGAAGATCTCAGTGACGACGCGGCCCAGACCCCAGCTCTTCTCTACTTTGATATGCAGCGATTTAGCAATCGCAACCGCTTTATCAAAGTCTTCCAGATCGCTCAGGTCAGTTTCCGGACGGTATTTCTTGATCGCTTCACGCATGGTGAGCTTCTCAAACGGCTTGCCGAAATCGAAGCTGTGGTCGCCGTAAGGCACTTCTGTGGTGCCCAACACGTCCTGCGCCAGGGTGCGGAACAGGCTTTCGGTCAGTTCGATCAGATCTTTGTAATCCGCATACGCCATATAGAGTTCCATCATGGTGAACTCTGGGTTATGACGTGGCGAAATACCTTCGTTACGGAAGTTACGGTTGATCTCGAATACGCGATCGAAGCCGCCCACCACCAGACGCTTCAGGTACAGCTCTGGTGCAATACGCAGGTACATGTCGATGTCGAGCGCATTGTGATGGGTGATGAACGGACGGGCTGACGCGCCGCCAGGGATCACCTGCATCATTGGGGTTTCCACTTCCATAAAGTCGCGGTTAACCATGAACTGACGGATGCCGGCCATGATTTTAGAGCGCACTTTGAAAGTATTACGTGATTCGTCGTTAGAGATCAGATCGAGATAACGCTGACGGTAACGGGTTTCCTGATCGGCCAGGCCGTGGAATTTATCCGGCAGTGGACGTAGCGCTTTGGTCAGCAGACGCAGTTCAGTGATATGGATCGACAGCTCACCGGTTTTGGTCTTGAACAACTTACCGCGTGCGCCAAGGATATCGCCCAGATCCCATTTTTTGAACTGCTCGTTGTAGACGCCCTCTGGCAGATCGTCACGTGAGACGTAGATCTGAATCTGGCCGCCAACATCCTGCAGGGTAGCAAAAGAGGCTTTACCCATGATGCGACGGGTCATCATACGACCGGCCACGCTCACTTCAACGCCGAGCGCTTCCAGCTCTTCGTTCTCTTTCGCGTCATAGCTGGCGTGCAGCAGATCAGACGTGGTATCGCGACGGAAATCGTTAGGAAACGCGATGCCCTTTTCACGCAGCGCGCTGAGTTTTTCGCGACGCGCTTTCAGTTCGTTGTTTAACTCAAGGGCGGCATCAGCGCTCTGCGGTTGTTGTTCAGACATGTCGGTTCCTTATAACCCTGCTTTTAAACTTGCTTCAATGAAACGGTCGATGTCGCCATCCAGCACCGCTTGCGTGTTGCGCGTCTCTACGCCAGTGCGCAGATCTTTGATACGTGAATCGTCGAGTACGTATGAGCGAATCTGACTGCCCCAGCCGATATCGGATTTGTTGTCTTCCGCGGCCTGTTTGTCAGCGTTTTTCTTCTGCATCTCATATTCGTACAGCTTCGCACGCAACTGCTTGAAAGCCTGATCTTTGTTTTTGTGCTGTGAACGGTCGTTCTGGCACTGCACCACAATGTTGGTCGGCAAGTGGGTAATACGCACCGCAGACTCGGTTTTGTTAACGTGCTGACCACCCGCACCCGAGGCGCGGTAAACGTCGATACGCAGATCGGCTGGATTGATGTCGATATCGATGTTGTCATCCACTTCCGGGTAGATAAACACCGAACTGAATGAGGTATGACGACGGCCGCCGGAGTCAAATGGACTCTTACGCACCAGGCGATGGACGCCAGTTTCGGTACGCAGCCAGCCAAACGCGTAGTCACCGATGATTTTAATGGTGGCGGATTTAGTACCGGCCACTTCACCGTCTGACTCTTCAATGATTTCGGTTTTATAACCTTTGGCTTCCGCCCAACGCAGGTACATACGCAGCAGCATGCTGGCCCAGTCTTGCGCTTCGGTGCCGCCAGAACCGGCCTGAATATCCATGTAGCAGTCGGCGCTGTCATACTCGCCGGAGAACATGCGACGGAATTCGAGTTCGCCCAGCTTGCCTTCTAAACCATCCAGCTCGATAACGGCTTCGTTGAAGGTCTCTTCGTCGTCGGCTTCTACCGCCAGATCCAGCAAGCCCTGCACATCTTCCAGGCCCTGACGCATATGATCTAAGGTTTCTACTACCGCTTCCAGCGAAGCACGTTCTTTACCCAGCGCCTGCGCGCGTTCAGGTTCGTTCCAGACGTCAGGCTGTTCCAGCTCGGCGTTTACTTCTTCGAGGCGTTCTTTCTTGGCATCATAGTCAAAGATACCCCCTAAGAACGTCGCTGCGCTCGGTGAGGTCTTGAATACGATTTTTGACCGGATTAATTTCAAACATGGCTTTTCAGTCTTTTTTGACGATTCGGTGAAAGGGGATAAAAAGTAACGCGCTAGTTTACCCGAAACTGCGCGTACTTTGTAGCATTGCAGGTATGCGAGATAGCGCAACAGAATGCGCGGTTATACCGGCCAGATGTGGTCAATGATCAGCTGAACCGAGCGGTTACCGCGATACTCGTTGATATCCAGCTTATAGGCCAGCTTCACCTGACGCACGCTGGTGTCAGGCCACAGGGTGGTATCAACGTTAAACGCGATGCCATCCAGCAACGGACCGCCGCCCAGTGGCTCGATCATCACCTTGAGATGACGTTCACCCACCAGCTTTTGTTGCAGCAGTTTGAACTGCCCGTCGAACACCGGTTCCGGGAACGCCTGGCCCCAGGGACCGGCTTCACGCAACATCTCAGCGGTGTGCAGCGTGAACTCCTGCGCATGCAGTTCGCCATCGGACCAGATGACGCCCTGCAGGGCTTCGCCATCCAGCCATTCATCGATCAGCGCGGCAAAACGCTCGCGGAACAGATCGTATTTTTCGGTTTCCAGCGATAATCCGGCCGCCATGGCGTGACCGCCGAACTTGATCATCATGCCGGGATAGAGCGTGTCGAGACGCTCAAGGGCATCGCGCAGGTGCAAGCCTGCGATCGAGCGACCGGAACCTTTCAGCGTACCATCGCCAGCAGGCGCGAAGGCGATCACCGGGCGATGGAAACGCTCTTTCAGCCGTGAGGCCAGAATGCCGACCACGCCCTGATGCCATTCGGGATGATAGAACGCCAGGCCGAGCGGCAGATCGGTGTGCTGGCGTTCCAGCTCATCGCACAGCGCCAGCGCTTCGCTCTTCATGCCCTGTTCAATCTCTTTGCGCGTCTGGTTCAGCGCATCAAGCTCGTTGGCAAGCATGCGCGCCTGCGCAATGTCTTCGGTGAGCAGCAATGCCACTCCGACCGACATATCATCCAGTCGACCCGCCGCATTCAGGCGCGGTCCGACAGCAAAACCGAGATCGCTGGCCGCCAACTGACGCGCATCGCGGTTGGCGATCTCCAGCAGTGCACGAATCCCCGCCCGACATTTCCCAGCCCGAATACGACTCAAGCCCTGCCACACCAGAATGCGGTTATTGGCATCCAGTGGCACCACGTCAGCGACGGTGCCCAGTGCGACCAGATCCAGACACTCCGCCAGATTGGGCTCCGTTTTGCCATCGATAAACCAGTTTTGCAGACGCAAATGCGCACGCAGCGCCAGCATCAGATAAAACGCCACACCCACGCCCGCTAACGAGCGCGAAGGGAAGGCGCTGTCATTGAGATTGGGGTTAACGATCGCTTCCGCGTCTGGCAACGTTTCGCCAGGCAAGTGGTGATCGGTAACCAGCACCGGAATACCGTGCTGATGGGCGGTCTCCACGCCTGCATGGGAAGAGATACCGTTATCCACGGTGAGAATCATCTCCGCACCGCGCGCGCGCGCCTGTTCGACCACTTCAGGGCTCAGGCCGTAGCCATCTTCAAAGCGGTTAGGCACCAGATAATCGACGTTGCCGCCCATGCTGCGCAGCGCTAAGACCGTCAATGCAGTGCTGGTTGCGCCATCGGCATCGAAATCACCGACCACCACAATACGGCGGCCGGTTTCCAGCATCTGGTGCAACAAGGCTACCGCTTTATCGATGCCACCCAGCGTTTGCCACGGCAGCAGATTTTTGGCACCGCGCTCAAGTTCGGCAGCCTCTTTTACACCGCGTTGCAGGTAAAGGCGACGCAGTAGCGGGGGTAAGGTATCAGGTAAGCTGGCGTCGGCCTGAATTTCACGCCGACGCAGTTCGACAGAATGCATCACTGTGGATTAACCGCCTCGCTTCTGACCATCAAGAACCTGTTTCAGCTCCTGCGGGCCCTGATAGCCAGGGATCATCATGCCGGTATCGGTAAGAATGGCAGGCGTGCCCTGAATGCCGTACAGGATGCCCAGCTGATAATGCTTATCCAGATTGATTTTGCAGGTTTCTGGCGCATCCATCTGCGGCGCATCGCCTTTCATCGCTGCATCAAAGGCTTTGTTGCGATCGGCGCTGCACCAGATGGCGCGCATGGCTTTTTCCACCTGACCGTGCAGACCTTCACGTGGGAAAGCGAGGTAACGCACGGTGATGCCCAGCGCGTTGTAGTCGGCCATCTGCTCGTGCAGCTTGCGGCAGTAGCCACAGGTGATGTCGGTGAACACGGTAATCACGTGCTGCTCTTTCGGCGCTTTGTAGACGATCATTTCCGGCGCCAGCGCAGTAATTTTCTTGTCCAGCAACTGGTTGGTGACGTTCACTGGCTGCGCACCGCTAACATCGTACAGCGGGCCCTGAATCATGTGTTTGCCATCTTCAGAGACGTACAGCACACCGCTTTCCGTCAACACGGTTTTCATACCTGCCAGCGGCGAAGGCTGAATCTCTGTCTGCTGCAATCCGAGTTTTTTCAATGCTTGCTGAATGGCGCTGTCATCGGCATGAGCCAGACCGGCAAAGGCGCTGACCAGCAATGCCAGCATCGTTAACTGTTTTTTCATCTCAATTCCTTGTTGCCGCGGTTCAAGCACGCGGATGATGCTGTTGATGTAACTGACGCAGGCGCTCGGTAGCCACGTGCGTATAAATTTGGGTGGTGGAGAGGTCGCTGTGTCCCAGCAACATCTGTACGACGCGCAAATCCGCACCGTGGTTCAGTAAATGTGTGGCAAATGCGTGACGAAGCACGTGTGGTGATAGCTTTTCGCTGTCGATACCGGCAAGGGTGGCATAGTGTTTGATGCGATGCCAGAAAGTCTGACGCGTCATTTGTTGCGCGCGGTTACTGGGGAACATCACATCCAGCGTTTGCCCATTCAGCAACCATGGCCGACCGTGCGCCATATAGTGCTCCAGCCAGTAAATCGCTTCTTCACCTAATGGCACAAGTCGCTCTTTGTTACCTTTACCGATCACGCGCACCACGCCCTGACGCAAACTGATGTCGCTGAGGGTTAAACCCACCAGCTCCGACACACGTAATCCGGTGGCGTACAGCAGTTCCAGCATAGCCTTGTCACGTAGCTCAAGCGGCACATCAATACTCGGTGCCTGCAGCAGACGTTCTACCTGGTTTTCGCTGAGGTCTTTTGGCAATCGCTGCGGCAGTTTGGGCGCGGAGAGCAGTGCGCTGGGGTCGTCACTGCGCAGCTTTTCGCGATAGAGATATTGAAACAGGCGGCGCATCGCGCTGAGCGTGCGCGCAGAACTGGTGGCCTTGTAGCCACCTTCGACGCGTTCGGCGAGAAACTGCTGCAGGTCAAGCGCTTCCAGCGTCAGCAGCGTGCGTTCGTGGTGGTGTAACCAGCCGGTGAGCGTTTGCAAATCCTGGCGATAAGACGCAAGGGTATTTTGCGCCAGGTTACGCTCAATCCAGAGCGCATCCAGAAATTGTTCAATCAGATCGCTATCCTGCACGGTTCCCCCCAAACACGTGTGAAATCGTGCTCATTATGCCTGAAAGTCACCTGCTTCTGGTACAATTGCGCCAAAGTGAGTTTCAGTCAGAGCATTAATTGCATGAATATCGGTCTGTTTTACGGTTCAAGTACCTGTTACACCGAGATGACGGCGGAAAAGATTCGCGATTTTATCGGTGAAGAGTTAGTCACGCTGCACAACCTTAAAGATGAAGATCCCTCGCTGATGGAGCAGTATGATTTGCTGATCCTCGGCATTCCTACCTGGGATTTCGGTGAGTTGCAGGAGGACTGGGAAGCAGTTTGGCAGCAACTGCCCGCGCTGAATTTGCAGGGTAAAATTGTCGCGCTGTACGGCATGGGCGATCAGGCCGAATATTCAGAATGGTTCTTAGATGCGCTCGGCATGCTGCATGAATTGCTGCAGCCGATGGGCGTGCAGTTTGTCGGTTACTGGCCGCTGGAAGGCTATGAGTTTGCCAGCAAAAAACCACTCACGGCTGACGGCACCCAGTTTGTTGGCCTGGCTCTTGATGACGTGAATCAGTTTGAACTGAGTGAAGATCGTGTCGAACAGTGGTGCGAACAGATTCTGACGGAAACGGCTGCACTGCTCTAGCGCGACGCATCCCCATTACGAAGAAAACAGCAGGCGCGTAGCGTGCGCCATGCATAGGGCGGCAGGTTATCCATCATCAACCACAGCCGCCAGCGCTTGCCCTGCTGGTTTCGCAACGTCAACAGCACGCCGAAAGGCAACCAGTCGGCCTGTCGCGCTAATTGCCAGCGCGTTCCGCGCCAATGCCAGTCACCCTGCTCATCCAGCACCAAGCGGCCTTTGCGCTGCCTCAGCCGACGCTCATTACGCCCGCACTCCAGCAGCATCAGAATCAGCAGTGGGACTTTGCCCCACGCCCAGCCCTCGGGCCACTCAAGACTTAACAGCCAAACGGTGACCAGCACATACAGCGTCACGTTAAGCGCGCGAGCGCTGCGTGACGGCTGCACATCACATTGGAACCGGTCCGCGTTCACGGTTGCGCTGCTGAATCAGTTGCACCATGCGCTTGAACTCTGGATCAGCAGGTTCACCGTGGTTCATCAACCAGTTAAACAGGTCGGGATCGTCACTCTTGAGCAGGGCGATAAACACCTGCTTATCAGTGTCTGTGAGCGAGTCATATTCGTATTTGAAGAACGGCATGATGGAGACATCCAGCTCCAGCATGCCGCGACGGCACGCCCACTGAACGCGAGCTTTATCATGAATTTCCATGTGTCTTTTTTCCATGGCTGAAAACAGTGGCGCTCAGTGTACCTGCTTTTTTCTCTGCCTGCAGGCGCAGCGCTGAACACTGCGTGATATTGCGCACAGCAGTTCCACCTATTGCAGGGTTATCACGCGATTTGTGCGCCAGATTAGGTAAACAGGTTGCAAAGCGGCACTGCTCTTTTAACATTGGAAGCAATATTGATATTAATCAGGATGCACACATGCCGATTTTCACCCTTCCGCCACGCCAGCCAGCTGCGGCGTCACGCCTGCCATTAAGCCTGATCTCCCTCGACGAGTGGGCGCTGGTGTCTGTGCAGGGCAAGGACAGCACGTCATATCTGCAAGGTCAGGTCACTTTGGATGTTGCAGCGATGGGCGCCACCCAGCATCGTCCGGCAGCCCATTGCGATGCTAAAGGTAAAATGTGGAGCAACCTGCGTCTGTTTCATCGCGGCGAAGGTTATGCCTATATCGTGCGTCGCAATCTGCGTGAGCAGCAGCTTAACGAACTGAAAAAATACGCGGTGTTCGCCAAAGTGACCATCGCCGCCGATGATGATGCGGTTCTGCTGGGCGTGGCCGGTTTCCAGGCGCGCGCGGCACTGGCTGATGTGTTTGCCACCCTGCCGGATGCAGAAACACCGGTGGTACAGCAAGACGAGAGCACGCTGTTGTGGTTTGAACACCCCGCCGAACGTTTCCTGCTGGTGACCACGCTGGCGCAGGCTGAAGCTCTGAAAGAGAAATTAGCCGGTGCGGCACAATTCAATGACAGCCTGCAATGGCTGGCGCTGGATATTGAAGCGGGGATTCCGGTGATTGAAACCGCCACCAGCGCGCAGTTGATTCCACAGGCAACCAACCTGCAGGCACTGGATGCGATTAGCTTCAAGAAAGGCTGTTACACCGGTCAGGAGATGGTGGCGCGAGCCAAATTCCGCGGGGCCAACAAGCGTGCGCTTTACTGGCTGGCGGGCAGCGCCAGCAAAGTACCGCAGGTTGACGGTTCGATGGAGCTGCAAATGGGCGACAAATGGCGTCGTACCGGCACCGTATTGAGCAGTGTGCAGCTGGATGACGGTAGCGTATGGGTGCAGGTGGTGATGAACAACGATCTGGAGCCGGACAGTGTACTGCGCGTGGAAGGTGATGAAGGCGGGAAACTGACGATTCAGCCACTGCCGTATTCATTGGTCGATTGATTTGTATTTCGGGTGCGCAAAAATGCGCACCCACGCAGCAAGCTTAAGCTACATAAAAGTAAATCGCGCAGAAGTGCAGTACGCTGCCGCCCAGCACAAAGCCGTGCCAGATAGCGTGGTTGTAAGGAATACGCCGCGAGACATAGAAAATCACCCCCAGCGAATAGACAATCCCGCCCGCAGCCAGCAGCCATACGCCACCGGCTGACAGCTTGGTCGCCAGCTGATAAATCACCACCAGCGACAGCCAGCCCATGCTGAGATAAGTGATCAGTGACAGTACTTTGAAACGGTGCGCAATGGTCAGTTTAAAAATGATCCCAAGCAGTGCCAGACTCCAAATCACCGCCATCAACCCTTGTGCCAGCGGCGATTTCAAGCCAACCATTAGGAATGGCGTGTAGGTGCCCGCTATCAAAAGATAGATAGCGCAGTGGTCAAATTTCTTTAGCCAGGGCTTGGCCTTCTGATGCGGAATGGCGTGATAGAGCGTTGAGGCAAGGAACAGCAAAATCATGCTGCCGCCATACAGGCTGTAGCTGGTAATCGCGATGGTGTCGGCACGCATTTCAACCGCTTGTGTTAATAGCAACACCAAACCAACGATGCCGAAAATGCAGCCGATTCCGTGGCTAATGCTGTTGGCGATCTCTTCGGCTAGCGAGTAGCCCTGAGCAAGTATACGATTCTGTGCCATGCGCTTCATTCCTGAATAACGGTGTAAGAACTGTGTTTTTTATCAACATCAGAGTAACCGGGAAAAATTTCAGAGTACACATGTACGCTAAAATAATATTGTGACAGGAGTGTGACCAATGGCTGACAGCTGCGCTCTGGGTAACGCTGCTTCAGTTTCGATGATTAAATCAGAAGATTAGCGGCCACCTGCGGCATCGATAAAGGTGCCGGTGACGTACGAGGCGGCATCGCTGGCCAGCCAGATGATAGCTGCGGCGATCTCTTCGGCCTGACCGCCGCGCTGCATCGGTAGCGAACTGGCCACGCGGTCTACTCTGCCAGGCTCACCGCCATCCGCGTGCATCTCGGTGTAGATCAAGCCCGGCCGCACGCTATTGACGCGAATACCCTGCGCCGCCACTTCCAGTGATAAGCCTTTGGTCAGCGTATCCATGGCCCCTTTTGACGCCGCGTAATCAACATACTCGCCCGGCGCACCGAGACGCGCTGCCGCTGAGGAGACATTGATGATCGAACCGCCCTGCCCGCCGTGTGCGGTGCCCATGCGCTTGACCGCTTCACGACAGCAGATAAAGGTGCCCGTAACGTTGGTGGCGAACACGCGCTGAATACGTTCCGCATCGAGATCTTCCACGCGGCACTGCGTGAACAAAATCCCGGCATTATTGACCAGCACGCGCAGGTTGCCTGCCTGCTGATCAAGCTGTTGGAACATGCGCACGACCTGAGCTTCATCGGCGATATCCGCCTGCACGGCAAAGGCGCTGCCGCCCTGTGCTTCGATCTCAGTCACGACCTGCTGAGCTTCAGTGGCGCGCTTACGATAGTTAACCGCAACACGATAACCGGCCTGCGCCAGCATCAAGGCTGTTGCGCGTCCAATGCCACGGCTACCGCCGGTGACTAATGCCAAATCCATGTTGCCTCCAAAATAGAAAAAGGGCCGATTTCTCGGCCCTCAGAATAGGGGGGCAAAACGTATTTAGCCAAAATAATTTGAGTTGCACAAGGCAGCTGGCACCACCCTTCCCGCAAGCTCACAGAAGTCCGTGAGCGAGGTGAATGAGTGCCGCCAATACAACGGCGGCCCTGAGCATAACGGCTAAATTATTGGTATTCGCTCATTGGAACACAGGAGCAGAACACGTTGCGGTCACCAAACACATCATCCAGACGCTTCACGGTTGGCCAGTATTTGTTGGCGCTACCTGCCGGGAACACCGCCAGTTCGCGGGTGTACGGATGCGCCCACTCGCCAACGATCTCCATCTGAGTATGAGGTGAATTTACCAGTGGATTATCCTCGGCTGGCCATTCGCCATCGGCGACGCGGTCGATCTCCATGCGGATGGAGAGCATTGCATCGATAAAGCGATCCAGCTCGATTTTGCTTTCTGATTCCGTTGGCTCAACCATCAGTGTTCCGGCCACCGGGAAGGACATGGTTGGTGCGTGGAAGCCGTAATCGATCAGACGCTTGGCAATATCCAGCTCGCTGATACCGGTCTGTTCTTTCAGCGGACGAATATCGAGAATACATTCGTGCGCCACACGGCCATCGCGACCGGCATACAGGATTGGATAAGCGGATTGCAGACGGCTGGCAATGTAGTTGGCATTCAGAATCGCTACCGAACTCGCCTGCTTCAGACCTTCCGCGCCCATCATACGGATATACATCCAGCTGATTGGCAGAATTGAGGCACTACCGAATGGGGCGGCAGAGACCGCGCCTTGCTGCGTCAGCACACCATCAATTTGCACCACGCTGTGACCCGGTACAAACGGAGCCAGATGCGCTTTCACACCGATTGGGCCCATGCCTGGACCGCCACCGCCGTGTGGAATGCAGAAGGTTTTATGCAGGTTAAGGTGCGAGACATCTGCGCCGATGTAACCTGGCGTGGTGATACCCACCTGGGCGTTCATGTTGGCACCATCCAGATAAACCTGGCCGCCGTACTGATGGACGATCTGGCACACTTCACGAATGGTTTCTTCGTACACGCCGTGAGTTGAAGGATAGGTCACCATGATGCAAGACAGCTCATCGCCAACCTGAGCGGCTTTCTCACGCAGATCGCCGAGGTCGATATTGCCTTGTTTATCACAGGACACCACCACCACTGCCATGCCCGCCATCTGTGCGGAAGCCGGGTTAGTACCGTGCGCAGAACTTGGGATCAGGCAGACATTACGTCCACCTTCGTTGCGGCTCTCGTGATAACGACGAATCGCCAGCAGACCAGCATACTCACCTTGCGCACCGGAGTTTGGCTGCATGCAGAGCGCATCATAACCGGTGAGCTGAACCAGCCACTGTGACAGCTGGCCAATCATCTGCAGATATCCTGAAGCCTGTTCCGCCGGGCAGAATGGATGCAGTTCAGCAAACTCTGGCCAGGTGATCGGAATCATTTCGGCTGCAGCGTTGAGTTTCATGGTGCACGAACCGAGCGGGATCATCGCCTGGTTCAGCGCCAGATCCTTTTTCTCCAGGCTGTGCATGTAACGCATCATCTCGGTTTCGCTGTGATGACGGTTGAACACCGGATGAGTCAGGAACTCGCTTTCACGCGACATACCTGCCGGAATAGCGCTGTTTTCCGCAGCGACGCTGGTATCGAGAGCATCAATCTCCTGACCGTGCGCATCACCCAGCAGAATGGCAAACAGCGTCTGCACATCTTCGCGTGAGGTGGTTTCATCCAGCGTGATACCCACGCCGTTGAGCACGTCACTGCGCAGGTTGACGCCAAAGCTCAGCGCGCGATTCAGCACTTCCGCTTTATCGGCGACTTCAACCGTTAAGGTATCGAACCAGCTGTTGTGACGCAGCTTCAGCCCACCGTTTTTCAGGCCAGCGGCCAGAATACTGGTCATACGATGAATGCGTGAGGCGATGCGCTTCAGACCCGCCGGACCATGATAAACCGCATACAGGCCGGCGATGTTCGCCAGCAGCACCTGGGACGTACAGATGTTGGAGTTGGCCTTCTCACGACGGATGTGCTGCTCACGGGTCTGCATCGCCATACGCAGCGCAGTGTTGCCTGCAGCATCACGTGAAACACCGATGATACGACCCGGCATTGAACGTTTGTGCTCATCGCGGCTGGCGAAGAACGCAGCGTGTGGACCGCCGTAACCCATCGGCACACCAAAGCGCTGAGCGGAACCGAAAACGATGTCTGCGCCCTGCTTGCCCGGTGCTTCTAACTGCACCAGCGCCATGAAATCGGCGGCCACGCTCACCACCACTTTGCGGCTTTTCAGCTCGGCAATCAGTGAACGGTAGTCATGCACTTCACCGCTGGTGCCCACTTGCTGCAGCAGCACGCCAAACAGGTCGTCGTGATCCAGCGCTTTGCTGGCGCTGTCGATGATCAGTTCAAAACCGAAGGTTTCAGCACGAGTGCGCACTACATCCAGCGTTTGCGGATGGATGTCTTCGGCGATAAAGAATTTACCGGCATTTTTCAGTTTGCTGACGCGCTTCGCCATCGCCATTGCTTCGGCTGCAGCAGTGGCTTCATCGAGCAGTGAAGCAGAGGCGATATCCAGACCGGTTAAGTCCAGCGTCAGGGTCTGGAAGTTCAGCAGTGCTTCAAGGCGGCCCTGCGAAACTTCTGGCTGATACGGGGTGTACGCCGTGTACCAGCCTGGGTTTTCCAGCATGTTACGCAGGATAACCGGTGGGGTGATCACGGCACTGTAGCCCATGCCGATCCAGGATTTGTAGATTTGGTTCTGACTGGCAATGGCTTTCAGCTCTGCCAGCGCTTGCTGTTCGGTCGCGGCATCACCGACCGCAGGCGGGCCTGGCAATTGGATGTCGGCAGGCACGATAGCGCTGATCAGTGATTCCAGAGAGCTGGCACCAATCGCTTCCAGCATGGTGGCCTGCTGCGCGGGTGTAGGACCGATATGGCGCTCAATGAAGGCACCGTTGTGTTCAAGCTGGCTGAGAGTCTGGGTCATTTGCAGTAAATCCTGAATCGGGCTGGGTTACAAAAATGGCATTAAATCAGGCAGATAAAAAAGAAGGCGCTGCAATGCAGCACCTTCGATGACTACCGGTTACTCGTCGATAGCGCCTTTGTAGGCATCGGCGTCGAGCATCGAATCAAGTTCTGAAACGTCGCTGGCTTTGATACGGAATAACCAGCCTGCGGCGTACGGTTCGCTGTTGACCAGCTCCGGTGCATCGGCCAGCTCTTCGTTCACGGCAACGATTTCACCGCTCAGTGGGGCATAGATGTCTGAGGCGGCTTTCACGGACTCCGCGACGGCACAGTCATCACCGGCAGCGAAAGTGGCGCCTACATCAGGCAGATCCACAAACACCATATCGCCCAGCAGTTCCTGCGCGTGTTCGGTGATCCCCACGGTGAAGGTGCCATCGGCTTCTTTACGCACCCACTCGTGACTATCGCGGTATTTCAATTCATTAGGCACATTGCTCATCGCCATTTCTCCTGAAAAAATTACTGAGCGACCGGCTTGCCGGCGCGAACAAAAATCGGTTTGGTGACTTTCACCGGCATTTCACGATTGCGGATCTCTACAATCGCTTGCTCACCAATGCCCGCTGGCACACGTGCCAGCGCGATGCTGTAACCCAGCGTCGGGGAGAAGGAACCACTGGTAATAATACCCTGCTGTGGCTGACCTTGTTCATCGGTGAAACGTACCGGCAAGCCGTTACGCAACACCCCTTTTTCGGTCATGATCAAACCCACCAGCTTCTCAGTGCCTTTTTCACGTTGCGCTTCTAACGCCTCGCGGCCGATGAAATCGCGATCGGTTGGTTCCCAGCTCACAGTCCAACCCATGTTGGCCGCCAGCGGTGAAACGCCTTCATCCATTTCCTGACCGTAGAGATTCATCCCCGCTTCCAGACGCAGCGTGTCACGCGCCCCCAAGCCAGCCGGTTTGACGCCTGCCGCCAGCAGCTTCTGCCAGAAATCAGCCGCTTCACTGTTCGGCATCGCAATTTCATAGCCAGCTTCACCGGTATAACCGGTAGTGGCGATGAACAGGTTTTCGCTTTGCACACCAAAGAACGGTTTCATGCCCGCTACAGCTTCACGCTGCGCCGCAGTGAACAATGTCTGAGCTTTCTGCTGCGCTTGCGGGCCTTGTACGGCAATCAGCGCCAGGTCGTCACGCTCGGTGAGTTCGACACCAAACGGCTGAGCGTGCTGTTTGATCCACGCCAAATCCTTCTCACGCGTCGCGGAGTTCACCACTAAGCGGAAAAAGTCTTCGGTCATAAAGTAAACAATCAAATCATCAATGACGCCAGCCGAAGCATTCAGCATGCCGGTATAAAGAGCTTTGCCGGGTTGGGTCAGTTTGGCGACATCGTTGGCCAGCAGATAACGCAGGAATTCACGGGTGCGAGCACCGCGCAGATCGACGATGGTCATGTGGGAAACATCAAACATACCGGCATCGTTGCGCACCACATGATGCTCATCCATTTGCGAGCCGTAATGCAGTGGCATCATCCAGCCATGGAAGTCCACCATGCGCGCACCGCATGCCTGATGCTGTTCGAATAGAGGCGTTTGCTGAGTCATAACCATCCTGTGAAAACAAGTGAGTGTGACGCGCCTGCGTCGCCTGTGCAGGCTGACGCAAACGTTCTCTTTGTGCTGAAGTTACCACTGAATGCGGCGATTAACCATAAGGAAAACGGGGGCGAAACAGTATCACTCCCTTAGCACCACTCAAACCTGACCCAGCACAATTCACTGTGTTTTTGTGATTAACCACGCATAAAATACAATTAACAACCATAAACTCAGCCAGATAATGGAATGCGCGCCTCAGTACGACAAATTGGTTCGGTTAACCACCAACAATATCATTAGTTAAAGTAATGCGAATTGATGGGTAAAATTAGAATAAATCAAACGAGGGGCAATTTGAGTGCAGGGGCGCACCAGAGCAGTGCAGAGGGGTTAAAAACAGATTAAGTGCGGTTTTTTTTAACTGACCCGCAGTGTCCCAGCAATCACTACATAAGCAATATCAGGATGGGTTTCAGGTATGACGGCGCAGTGAATCAAGCAAAAAAATGGCGCCTGCATCGGCGCCATTTGAAGAGAGTTTAGCGAATCCAGCTGGGCATATCATTCAGCCCCATGGCCTGCTTCAGCATCATCGGTTTTACGCCCGGCAATGTGTCGGCCAGTTTCAATCCCACATCCCGCAGCAGTTTTTTCGCCGGATGGGTGCCGGCAAACAGCTCACGGAATCCCTGCATACCCGCCAGCATCATTGCCGCACTGTGCTTGCGGCTGCGCTCATAACGTCGCAGATACAGGTGCTGTCCGATATCTTTCCCTTCCTGATGCAGGCGACGAATTTCACCGATCAGTTCCGCGGCATCCATAAAGCCAAGATTGACGCCCTGCCCGGCCAGCGGATGAATGGTGTGCGCAGCATCGCCCACCAGTGCCAAGCGGTGCGCGGCAAAGTTACGGGCATAGCGCGCCATCAGCGGGAAGGTTTTGCGCTCGCTTTCTACGTGGCATAAGCCTAAACGCATATCGAAGGCTACTGACAGATGCTGGTTGAACAACGCTTCTGGCATCGACTGCACGCGGGCCGCTTCTTGTGGCGACAGCGACCAGACGATGGAACACAGGTGCGGGTCCTGCATAGGCAGGAACGCCAGAATACCGTCGCCGTGGAACACCTGACGCGCAATCGCATCGTGAGGCATATCGGTGCGGATATTGGCGACCAGCGCGTGATGGTCGTAATCCCAGAAGGTAATCGGGATATCGGCTTTGTCGCGCAGCCAGGAGTTTGCGCCATCAGCGGCAATCAGCAGGCGCGCACTCATCATGCTGCCGTCCTGCAAAGTGACAAAGGCTTCGTTGTCGCCAAAGGCCACCTGCTGTAACTGCGCAGGGGCAAATAAGGTGATGTCGCTGCACTGGCTGGCGCGCTGCCACAGTGCGCTGTGAATCACTTCATTTTCAATAATATGGCCGAGATGGGATAAGCCTTGCTGCTCATCATCAAAGCTGATGGAACCAAAGCTGTCTTGATCCCACACTTCCATGCCGTGATAGGCGCTGGCGCGCAATGCCAGGATGCTGGACCAGACGTCCAGTTTTTGCAGCAGGCGTTCGCTGGCAGCGTTGATCGCCGAGACGCGAATTGACGCGGCGCTCGCCGGATCAAATTGTGGCTCAGGTGCTTTTTCCAGCACGGCAACGCGCAGGCCGCTGCCCTGCAATCCGCAGGCGACGGCCAGACCTACCATGCCACCACCGGCGATGGCCACATCAAATGTTTGCATTGCTGCCCCTTAATTCATGCTTAACGCTTTACCCAGCCGAGCGTACGCGCGGCAAGTGGGTTTCGCAGCCATGGCAGATGGTCCATTGCCACCAGCCCAAGATTTCTTCCCGCCACCAAGGGCGCATAACGGTTGGCAAACAGCCGCACCAAACCATCGGTCACGCCAATTGTCGCGGCGCGATCGGGTTGACGACGTGCAGCGAAGTGCTGCAAAACGCCATAACTGCCCGCATCACGTTGCTGACGATGCGCTCCTGCCAGCGTTTCCGCCAGCGACATCACATCGCGCAGGCCCAGATTAAAACCTTGCCCCGCAATCGGATGCAGCGTTTGCGCCGCATTGCCCACCAGCGCCAGACGATGCGACACCTGACGTTCAGCGGTTTGCAGCGCCAGCGGATACACTTCGCGCTGGCCGGCATGGGTAAAACGCCCTAAGCGCCAGCCAAATGCCTGCTGAAGTTCGCGCAGGAAAGTTGCATCATCCCACTGTTTCACCGTGGCTTCAGCCTCAACGGGATGACACCACACCAGCGACATGCGATTGCCAGACATCGGTAACAGCGCCAGCGGGCCGTACTCGGTAAAGCGTTCAAACGCACGGCCCTGATGTGGCTGCTGCGTGGTGATGTTGGCGATCACCGCCAGCTGCTGGTAATCGTCCCGCAGCCAGGTGATGCCACAGGACGCCGCGAGTGACGAACGTGAGCCATCGGCAGCCACCAGCAACGCGCCCTGTAACCGCTCGCCGCTGTTGAGGGTCACGGTGACCGACTCTGCTGTGCGCTCCACCGCCGTGACGTAATCCGGACAGCGCAGCGTTACACCAGGCGCACTTTTCAGACGCTGAAACAGGCGCTGTCCCACATCAAACAGCTCAACCACCTGCCCCAGCGCCGGGACCTGGTAATCCTCCGCCTTAAGCTGCACAAAGCCGGTGTGGCCACGATCGGAGACGTGAATATCCGTGATCGGTGTGCCGCAATCTGCCAGCGAGCGCCATACATCGATATCCGCCAGTTGCTGACAGGTGCCCGCCGCTAACGCAATCGCACGGCCATCAAAGCCTGGATGTTTGCGGCTATCCGGCAGACTGCGCTCGATCAGCGTGACGGGCAGTTGACCTTGCGTTAGATGCGAAATCGCCAGCGCCAGGGTTGCCCCCGTCATACCGCCGCCTGCAATCAAAATGCTCATGCGTGGCGTGCCGCTGCCATCAAGGCTTCAATCGCATCCGCATCTTTCACGACGCTGTCGGTCAGGTTTTCATTGCCGTCCGCGGTGATCACGATGTCATCTTCGATACGGATACCGATGCCGCGATACTGCGGTGGGACTTTGGCATCCGGCGCAATGTACAGGCCCGGCTCAATCGTCAGCACCATGCCCGGTTCGAGAATGCGATCACGACTTGGTGTGCCGTAATGGCCAACGTCATGCACATCCAGCCCCAGCCAGTGGCTTAAGCCGTGCATAAAGAACGGACGGTGCGCCTGCTCTTCAAATAGCGTGTCGATATTGCCTTCCAGAATACCGAGATCGACCAGACCGGTGATCATGATGTGCACCACTTCGTCATTAACGTCGTGGATGCTGATGCCCGGACGGAACATCGACAGCGCCTTGTACAGCGAGGCCAGTACGATGTCATAAATCTCGCGCTGAGGTTGGGTGAATTTGCCATTAACCGGGAAGGTACGGGTGATGTCACCGGCATAACCGTGGAACTCACAGCCCGCGTCAATCAACACCAGATCGCCATCACGCATTTCACTTTCGTTTTCGGTGTAATGCAGGATGCAGCCGTTTTCACCCGAACCCACAATGGTGTTGTAAGAAGGGAAACGTGCGCCGTGGCGATTGAATTCATGATGAATTTCGCCTTCGAGCTGATACTCAAACATTCCCGGACGGCAGGTTTGCATCGCGCGGGTATGTGCCAGCGCACTGATTTTTCCAGCGCGCCGCAGGATTTCAATCTCAGCTTCGCTTTTGAACAGGCGCATATCGTGCACCCACGGACGCCAGTCGGTGACAGTGGCAGGTGCGCTGAGATTCTGACGGAAGCCGCGACGCAGTTTTTCTAAAGCGCTGAACACCAGTTGGTCAGCTTCTGCGTACTCGCCCTGAGCGTGATAAACCACGTCCAACCCGTTGAGCAGCTGATGTAATTGATCGCCGATGTCATCCCAAGGCAAAGCGCGGTCAACGCCGAGCTTCGCGGGTGCGGCATCTTGTCCAAGGCGACGGCCAAACCAGATCTCGGCGGTGAGGTCGCGAACACGATTGAACAGCACGCTGTGGTTATGCTTGTCATCACTTTTGATTAGCACCAACAGCGCCTGCGGCTCATTGAACCCGGTGAAATACCAGAAATCGCTGTTTTGGCGGAAGTTGTATTCCGTGTCGTTGCTGCGGGTCACTTCAGGTGCAGCGAAAATCAAAGCGGCGCTGCCAGCTGCCATACGGGCAATCAGCGCCTGACGACGTTGCTGGAAAGTATCCAGTGTAATCATGTTTGCACTCCCTGTTGAAACGGGCACCACGCGCCCGCAATCACGCACTTAGTGTAACGTTGGTTTTTGCACTTCCGGTGCAGTTGGCGTGTGCTGACGAGTGAATGTGTCATGGCAAAGCAGGGCCGCCACGCGCACATACTCAATCACCTCTTCCAGCGACTGCTCCAGCTCTTCCTGATCTTCATCTTCATCGTAACCGAGCTGCGCGATGGTACGCAGATCGTCAATGGCTTCACCGGTTTCGCCGGTCACTTTGTCCAGCTTCGGCTGCGTTACGCCTAAACCGAGCAGGAAGTGGTTGACCCAGCCTGCCAGCGCATCGGCGCGATCGAAGACGGTGATGTCATCGTCTTCCGGCAGCATCAGCTGGAACATGAAACCCTCGTCTTCCAGCGTATTGCTCAGATTTTCATGCAGCGCTTGCAGCGGCTGCGACAGGCTCTGTGAAAACGCCATGCCTTCGTTGGTGAGGTCATGGACCATGGTTTTCCAGCTGGTGTCTTTGTTGCCACCACACAGAATGCCGGATAGCAATCCGTGCATTTCGGCTGGCGTCATGCCCACGCCCTGCTGAGAAAGGGCTGCGGCAAGCGCGTTGTAACCAGGAGTTTCGTTCTGTAAAGACATAGGCTTTGGTCGTCGTTGGCAGAATAAGTTCGTGTTATGCTACCACCAGGTGCCTCAGGGTTTCCAGAAAAGGGGTTGTAACTTATATCGCGGCTCTATATAGTTGCGCACCTCCCAACCCATTGACAGGTAAGGGAGATGCGAACAGAGTAATCAGTCAGGATGGTGGCATGTCTGCACAACCGGTAGATATTCAGATTTTTGGTCGTTCATTGAGAGTAAATTGTCCGCCCGAACAGCAAGATGCGCTGAATCTGGCTGCAGAGGATCTCAATCAACGGTTGCAAGATTTAAAAGTTCGCACTAGAGTCACCAATACAGAGCAACTGGTGTTCATCGCCGCCTTAAACATCTGCCACGAGCTGGCACAGGAAAAAGGCAAGACGCGCGACTATGCAGCAAACATGGAACAACGTATCCGCATGCTGCAGCAGACCATTGAACAAGCATTAGTTGAGCAAGGTCGCATAACTGATCGCCAGGGCCCTAAATTCGAATAACACTTCATGGTACTCATGTTAGAGTGACGGTGAAGTCAATTTTCTCTGAGATGTTTGCAAGCGGGCCCGTCCCCTGAGCCGATATTTAATACCAACAGAATGTGACGATCCACAATTTGTGCGCATGCTCGGTCCGTCCGAGAAGCCTAATAATTGTGACGGCATGTTCACCTTGAACCATGGGTTCAAGGGTTACAGCCTGCGGCGGCATCTCGGAGATCTCCTCTTTAGTCCCCTTCGCTAGAGACGTATGTTTCAGTAAGGCGGCAAGCAAATGAATCCCAATCATCTTAACCAACTAAGTGATTGGGGTGCATGAGCGCAGTTAATCCCCTACATTGAAGTAAGACGCGAATCCCCCGCTTCGCATGATATAGTTGGCCAAACAGCCGACTCTGCCGGGGACATCATGACCGCACCTTCCCTACTTGATCGCCAGGACATTCGTCAGCATGTGCGACATCTGCGTCGCAACCTCACGCCTGAACAGCAGGAACAAGCTGCCGATCTGCTCGCCGAGCACGCCATCAATTTTGCCCCTGTCGCTAATGCCCAACGCATCGCACTGTTCCTGTCGGTTGATGGTGAAATCAACACCCGCCCGCTGATCGCCAAACTGTGGCAGCAAAAAAAACAGGTTTACCTGCCGGTACTGCATCCTTTCGCACCCGGTCATCTGCTGTTTCTGCGTTACACACCTGAAACTTCTCTGACGCCAAACAAATTGTGTATTCCTGAACCGCCGCTGGATATCACGCAGATGGCCACACTTGATCAGTTAGATGTGATGCTGGTGCCGTTAGTGGCGTTTGACCACCAGGGTCAGCGATTGGGGATGGGGGGCGGTTTTTACGATCGCACGCTGCAGCATTGGCAGCAGCATGGCTTTTTACCGATGGGCATTGCGCACGATTGCCAGCGTGTCGAGACATTGCCCGTCGCGGCATGGGATGTGCCCTTGCCTGCTATTTTGACACCGTCAAAACTCTGGCAGTGGGATAACGCAGAACAATAAAACAAAGGGCGCCAATGGATGTGGCGCCCTAAGCAATCAGTCGGATGAACGGGCACGCAGGGTGCCCTGAATCATCAGTACAGCAGACGGGCGCGAATGGTGCCCGGAATGGCTTTCATCAGCTGCAGCGCTTTTTCTGCCACATCTTCTTCTGCATCGATATCGATAACCACATAACCCATCACCGGCGAAGTTTGCAGATACTGAGCAGCGATGTTGATGCCCTGCTCGGCAAAGATCTGGTTAATCGCGGTCAGCACACCTGGACGGTTTTCATGGATGTGCAGCAAGCGGCTGGCGCTGGCAGCATGCATCGGCAGAGACACTTCCGGGAAGTTAACCGCAGACAGCGTAGAACCGTTGTCAGAGTACTTAGCCAGCTTGCCCGACACTTCCAGACCGATGTTCTCCTGCGCTTCCTGAGTAGAACCCCCGATATGTGGCGTCAGGATCACGTTATCAAACTCGCACAGCGGTGAATTGAAGGGATCACTGTTGGTCGCCGGCTCAACCGGGAAGACGTCGATGGCCGCACCGGACAGATGCTTGTTAGCCAGCGCATTGCACAGGGCTGGAATATCAATCACGGTGCCGCGTGCGGCATTGATCAGCAGTGCACCCGGCTTCATCAGCGCCAGCTCTTCTGCACCAATCATGTTCTGCGTTGAGGCGTTTTCTGGTACGTGCAGGCTGACCACGTCGCTCATGTTCAGCAGATCGGACAGGTGGCGAACCTGAGTCGCATTACCCAGCGGCAGTTTGGTTTCGATATCGTAGAAGAACACGTGCATGCCAAGACCTTCTGCCAGCACGCCCAGCTGCATCCCGATATGGCCGTAACCAATGATGCCCAGCTTCTTACCGCGCGCTTCGAACGAGCCGTTAGCCACTTTGTTCCAGATACCACGGTGTGCTTTGGCGTTCGCTTCAGGGATCCCGCGCAGCATCAGCAGCATTTCACCAATCACCAGCTCAGCCACCGAACGGGTGTTAGAGAATGGCGCATTGAAGACCGGCACACCGCGTTTTGCGGCTGCGTTCAGGTCAACCTGGTTAGTACCGATGCAGAAGCAGCCTACCGCGACCAGCTTCTCAGCCGCCGCAAAGATCTCTTCGGTCAGTTGGGTACGGGAACGGATACCAATGAAGTGCGCATCGCGGATGGAGGACTTCAGCGACTCCGCATCCAGTGCCCCTTTGTGGAATTCGATGTTGGTGTAACCCGCAGCACGCAGATTATCCAGTGCACTCTGGTGAACGCCTTCCACCAGCAGGAACTTAATCTTGTCTTTTTCCAGTGATACCTTTGCCATTTCCCGACCCTATTCAGAATTCAACGAGGACTACCATAAGGTAGCCTTCTGCCAAAATATCAAAAATTTCGAGCGCGGCAATACAAACGATTGCCTGACCGCCAGCACGCGCCCACGTTGAGGCAGCACAAAGCCGTACAAAATCGTGGGATGCGAGTGCGCCGAAGTACGAACCTGCTGTTGATGAATCTTTTGTGACATAAGTCACCAAATTTCACCCCAGCAAGAAAAGATGTTTTGCAGATGGAAATAACCGGCGCAGCGCTCGCGCCGGTGAGTACGCTATCAGATCAATAAGTGATGGTTTTCACGCCATCTGCGGTGCCAATCAACGCCACATCAGCGCCACGCGCAGCAAATAACCCCACGGTGACCACGCCCGGCAGCGCATTGATGGCTTTTTCCAATGCAATCGGGTCGAGAATACGCAGATTATGCACGTCGAGAATAATGTTGCCGTTGTCGGTCACCACGTTCTGACGATACTCAGGCTGGCCGCCCAGCTTCACCAGTTCACGCGCGACGAACGCACGCGCCATCGGAATCACTTCCACCGGCAGCGGGAAGTTGCCCAGGATATCCACCTCTTTGGAGGCATCCGCGATGCAGATGAACTTTTTCGCCACCGCTGCGACGATTTTCTCACGCGTCAGCGCTGCGCCGCCGCCTTTGATCATCTGCATCTGTGGATTAATTTCGTCCGCGCCGTCAACGTACACCGACAGCTCATCGACGTTATTCAGATCAAAAACCGGAATCCCTAAAGCTTTGAGTTTTTCCGTCGAGGCTTCCGAACTGGAGACCGCTCCTTCAATCTGATCTTTCATGGTGCCAAGCGCATCAATAAAATGCGCCGCTGTTGAACCGGTGCCAACGCCAACAATGGTGCCGGGTTGCACGTATTGCAGTGCTGCCCAACCAACCGCTTTTTTCAGTTCATCCTGGGTCATGGTATGTTTAAAACCTGTGCGACATCGAAGTGCGCGTAGTATAAAACAAGGCGTCGTAAAAATGCGCGGCTGTTAACGCATCGATTTAAGCCTTTGGAAGCCAGCCCGCAAAAAAGCGCCGCAGCACAATATGACAGTTTTGTGGCATAGTACTTTCCATCCTGAACGAGAGAGAACAACAATGAAACGCCCGGATTATCGAACGCTTCAGGCGCTGGATGCTGTGATTCGCGAGCGCGGTTTTGAGCGTGCGGCCCAAAAACTCTGCATCACGCAGTCTGCGGTGTCACAGCGCATTAAACAGCTGGAAAATTTATTTGGTCAGCCGCTGCTGGTGCGCACCGTACCGCCGCGTCCGACCGAGCAAGGTCAAAAACTGCTGGCGCTGTTGCATCAGGTGGAGCTGCTGGAAGAAGAATGGCTGGGTGATGACAACGGCGGCACCACGCCACTGCTGCTGTCGCTGGCGGTCAACGCCGACAGTCTGGCGACCTGGCTGCTGCCTGCGCTGAAAGATGTGCTGGCCGATTCGCCGGTGCGCCTGAATTTGCAGGTGGAAGACGAAACCCGTACCCAGGAACGCCTGCGTCGCGGTGAAGTGGTCGGCGCCGTCAGTATCCAGCCGCAGCCGTTGCCGAGCTGTCTGGTGGATCAGTTGGGTGCACTGGATTATCTGTTCTGTGCATCGCCGGACTTTGCTGCGCGCTACTTCCCGAATGGCGTCACGCGCTCTGCTTTGTTAAAAGCTCCTGCGGTGGCGTTTGACCACCTAGATGATATGCATCAGGCGTTTTTACAGCAGAACTTTGATCTATCACCGGGCAGTGTACCGTGCCACATCGTTAACTCATCGGAAGCCTTCGTGCAGCTGGCGCGTCAGGGTTCGGTGTGCTGTATGATTCCGCACTTACAGATTGAGCGTGAACTGGCGCAAGGGGATTTGGTGGATTTGACGCCGGGTCTTTATCAGCGTCGCATGCTTTACTGGCACCGCTTTGCGCCAGAGAGCCGCTTAATGCGCAGCGTGACGGATGCATTGATTGCACACGGTCATCGCGTATTGCGTCAGGATACGGCAACAGCCTAAGCCCAACTGCAGACGAGCATAGCGGCGCGATTTATAACGTAAATGAACAGCAGAATTGCTGCCGTTCAGCGTCATAAATCACGCCGCTATGATTCAACACATCAGATTACTGAGCCGTATTCGGCTTGATTTCGAACACCACATCGACCTGATCGTCAAAGTGAATGCTCTGCTGCTCATAGGTCTGCTGCGCGGTGGTATCCGCAGGTGCGGCAGCCGCTTTGTACATGCGCGCCATTGGCATTGGCTGATAGTTCGCCACGTGATAGCGGATGCTGTATACCGGGCCTAATTTCGCGTTAAAGCCTTCTGCCAGCGCACCGGCCTGCTGAGTGGCGTTAGCAATCGCCGCTTTGCGTGCCTGATCTTTATAAGCATCGGCATTCGCTACGCCCAGCTCTACTGAACGGATTTCGTTCAGGCCAGATTTCAGCGCGCCGTCCAGCAACTCATTCAGTTTATCCAGCTGACGTAAGGTCACCTGCACCTGACGCACCGCACGATAACCTTTCAGTACGGACTTCCCTTCTTTGGTGTAGTCATACTCGGGTTGCGTGCTCAGGTTTGCCGCATCAATATCTTTCTTTTCGATACCGTTCTTTTGCAGGAAATCGAAATATTGCGCCACGCGGTCATCAGCTTGTTTTTTCGCATCTGCCGCATCTTTCGAAGAAACATTCACCACGATGGAGAGTGTCGCGATATCCGGACGGGCATCCACGCTTGCCTGACCTGAGGTCACGACATGCGGGCCATTCGGGACTTCACCCGCTTGTACCATCGCTGACATTACGCCAGTGCTCATTACGGCGGCCAGCGCCAGTGCTTTCAGTTTCACGAAAGTCCTCCTTGAAGGTTCAATTTACAGGTCGCCACTATGGCTAAACCTAAAACACATTACTATGCGTGATGGTCTGAGTTTGAAATCACCAAAAAGTTCGGATAACGGCGGTTTTAACGTATCCGCGATCGCAAAACTATGCTGACAGATTCGCTGAAAGTTCGCCTTGGTGTTTCTATTAAAGAAACAATTCTAGCCTCCGGGAGAGTTGTATTATGACAGAACAGCCCCTTAGCCACAGCGCCGTTGCCGTTCGCGCCGGACGTACCCGATTCCTGATGTTAGGCCTGGTGTTTATCAACATCATTATCAACTACATGGATCGCACCAATCTCTCCGTGGCCGCCACGCAAATGGCCGGCGAACTGCGCTTTACCCCGATGGAGATGGGGTTGATCTTCTCGGCATTTGGCTGGATCTATGCGGCGCTGCAGATCCCCGGCGGTTTTCTGATCGATCGTCTCGGCGCGCGTCTGGTTTATGGCATCGGGCTGTTTGCCTGGTCACTGATCACCGCTTTGCATGCACTCGCCAACAGCTTCGGTGCGCTGTTTGGCCTGCGCCTAGGCGTCGGTGCTTTTGAAGCGCCGGTGATGCCCTCGAATAACCGCGTGATTTCCAGCTGGTTCCCGGAACAGGAGCGCGCCAGCGCCATCGGTATCTACTCCTCCGCGCAGTTTGTCGGACTCGCCTGCATGACGCCGCTGCTGTTCCACGTGCAGGATGCCTTTGGCTGGCGCGGGCTGTTCCTGATCACCGGTGTGGCCGGGATGATCTGGGCGCTGGTGTGGTATCTGCTTTATCGTGAACCGCATGAACACAAAGGCGTGTCAGAGGCTGAGTTAAACTATTTGCGCAGCAACGGTGCCTTGCTGGAGAGTCGTCAGCACACACAACAGCCGAAAGCCCAATGGGCCGATCTGGCGCAGATGTTCCGCAGCCGCAAACTGGTGGGGATTTACGTCGGCCAGTTCACCATCTCCGCCACGTTCTGGTTCTTCCTCACCTGGTTCCCGACCTATCTGGTGGAGTATCGCCATATGGGCTTCATCAAAAGCGGCTATGTGGCTTCAGTGCCCTACTTTGCCGCCTTCTGTGGCGTACTGCTGGCAGGATTTGCCTCGGACCGCATGATTCGGCGCGGCGTGTCACCCAGCGTGGCGCGTAAACTGCCGGTGATCCTCGGCCTGTTCCTGACGCTGTTTATTCTTGGTGCCAATTACACCGATGACTCGACGCTGATCGTGCTGTTTATGTCGCTGGCGTTCTTCGGCAACGGGCTGGCGACCATCACCTGGGTGTTTGTCACTGCACTGGCGCCGCGCCATCTGATTGGCTTAGCGGGCGGCGTATTCAACTTTACTGGCGCGCTCTCCGCTATCGTGGTGCCGATAGCCATTGGTGCATTGATCGATGGGGATAACTTCGCCCCAGCACTTGGCTTTATTGCCGTGCTGGCCGCGATAGGCATCTGTAGTTACTTGTTCGTGGTCGGGAAAATCGAGCATGTCAGCGCGCGTTGATCAGCACCTGCGCCAGCGCCTGCAACTGCGTGACGCGCTGCTGCAGATGCGTATCGTCGGCCTGCCATATTTTGGCAAAAGCCAGCGCGGCGCGGTTGTTATCGATCGGCTGCGCCATGCTGATTTCCCCGTCATCACGATGCCAGATCAGATGATTTGCCTCACGCTTGCGCGCCAGCAGCGGCGCAATCTGCGCCCATTGTTCATCGGTGAAACGCGGACGCAACTGCTCATCACTTTCTGCCGCCAGCAGCGACACACCAATCACCGACTGCCACGCCGGCAGCATGCGGAAACCGGCCAGTGCCTGACTGGCGCGAGTGCGCTCGCCCGGCTCGGAGTGCCAGATGTAGATCACCTGATCCTCCCACAGCACACCCAGCGCCACCACGATGTCACGCGGGGCATGTGCTTCCAGCTGCGGCAGCGCCTGGGCAAACAGCGAGGAGCCGCGAATCGCCTGTGCCGCCAGAGCATGAATGCCCGGGCCGGGCAAATAGCGCCGATGTTCATCCTGAATCGTCAGGCCAATCGAGGCCATGGTCATCAGCAGACGATTAACGCGCGTGCTGTTCATGTCCATCTGTCGCGCCAGTTCACGGCAGCCCACGGCTTTATCGCTGGAAACCAGATACTGCAAGCAGCGAATCCCATCAATCAGGCTTTGGTTGGGTTGAGAAGACATAGTTCACCCTGTGGCGCTCAAAACACCAATCTTAGCTTCAGCATGACAGGAAGCAAATGATGCAGACTTACTCTTCGCAAAATGCGCGCCACTTCCCAGAGCAGCGATTGAATGCCGATCTGCTGGTGGCGGGCGGCGGTCTCGCGGGCGTTTGTGCCGCACTGGCCGCCGCGCGTGACGGAATACAGGTGGTGCTGATTCAGGATCGTCCGGTACTGGGCGGCAACGCGTCGAGTGAAGTGCGCTTGTGGGCCAACGGGGCGACATCGCATATGGGCAACAACAACCGCTGGGCGCGCGAAGGCGGCATCATGGGCGAGATCATGGAGGAGAACCTGTGGCGCAACAAAGAGGGCAATCCGGTGCTGTTCGATATGGTGCTGCTGGATTTGGTGCAGTCGCAGCCCGGATTAACCCTGTTGCTCAATACCGTGGTCACCGATATCGAGAAATCAGACCGTTATTTGCAATCGGTGCAGGCCTTCAACGCCATCAATCAGACGCGCTATCACGTTAAGGCCAGCCAGTTTATTGATGCCAGCGGCGATGGCGTGCTGGGATATCTGGCCGGTGCGGCGCATCGCGTGGGCGCGGAAACGATTGAAGAGTTTGGCGAGAAGATGGCGCCGGGCGAACACTTTGGCCACAAGCTCGGACACTCAATCTACTTCTACACCAAACGCACCTCGCAGCCGGTGCGCTTTGTCCCGCCCTCTTTCGCGCTCAAAGAGATCACCGCCATCCCGCGCTATAAACGCCTGACATCCGATCTTAACGGCTGCGATCTGTGGTGGCTGGAATGGGGCGGAAGACTCGATACGGTGCACGAAAGTGAAACCATCAAATGGGAGCTGTGGAAAATCGTCTGGGGCGTCTGGGATTACATTAAAAACTCCGGCGAGTTCCCGGATGCCGACACGCTGACCATCGAATGGGTGGGCCTGATCCCCGGTAAGCGTGAAAGCCGCCGCTTTGTGGGCGACACCTTGTTGTGCCAGCAGGACATCGTTGAACAGCGCGACCAATACGATGCCGTGGCTTACGGCGGTTGGTCGATTGATCTGCATCCGGCCGATGGCGTGTACAGCGAACACGATGGCTGCCGCCAGTTTCACAGCAAAGGCACCTACACCATCCCGTTCCGGGCGCTTTACAGCCAGTCGCTGGATAATCTGCTGCTAACCGGACGTTTAATCTCAGCCACCCACGTGGCCTTTGGCAGCGCACGCGTGATGTGCACCTGCGGCGTACTGGGTGAA
Source organism: Erwinia sp. S63 (assembly GCF_016625195.1). Taxonomy (GTDB): domain Bacteria; phylum Pseudomonadota; class Gammaproteobacteria; order Enterobacterales; family Enterobacteriaceae; genus Pantoea. The sequence continues at coordinate 2,938 of NZ_JACVUP010000021.1, read as the reverse complement.
GTGGTGGGACGTGCGGCGGCGATCTGTCATCAGCAGCAACTCACGCCAGCACAGTTAGCCCAGCCGGAGCGCGTGACGCAGTTGCAGCAGCACCTGCTGCGCGAAGGGGCTTACATCCCGCGTCAGCAGTTGGTGAACCCGGTTAGCGATGCGCAGATTGCGGTCAGCAGCACCCTGCAACTCAGCGCCCTGCCCGCCGATGGCGGTTGGCAGTCGTTGCAATCGCGCTGTGCGTTGCTGCTGCCACTGAAAGCCGGTGAGCGCCTACCAACGATAACCGTTCAACTGCGCGCTAAACAGACGCAGAAGCTGCAGGTTTCGCTGCTCACCAGTGACAATCCGGCCAACACTTGCGGCGATCAGCACATCGCCAACCAGACAATCACGGTTAACGACCAGGGCTGCTACCGCCTGAGTTTTGATTACCGTGCGGATGTCGATCGCTACTTATTTATCGCCTTCGAAGAGAAGCCAGAGATTGAAGTAGCTCTCACCCGCCAGCGTTTGCCTGGCGTGATGATGGTGTTCAACAGCCTCAATCCGCGCGTCGCCAAACGCACAAGGCAGATTAACGATGGCGACTACGGCGTGGATGAGTTTGATTTCTGGCTGCCGCGCCGTGCGCCACATCAGGTGCTGCTGGCGTTCGCACTTGAGACGCCGCTAAAACTCTGGCATCGCGACTATTTATTCAACGGCAAATTGCGCCCGGAGCAGCACACCAACTGTTGGGTGCCTGCACTGGATGATGCTCAGCCAGCGGTCACATGGCGATGGGAACAGCAGCAACACGCACGCCAAATCACCCTGCTGTTTGATAACGACTTCGACCATGCGATGGAGACGGTGCAGATGGGTCATGCGCAGGCAGTGACGCCGCACTGCACCACGCATTACCGGTTATGGCTGGATGAGATGTTACTGGTAGAAGTGAAGGACAATCATCATTCGCTATGCCACCACGCTGTGCCGCAGGATGTCAGTTTTCGGCAGATACGCTTAGAGCTGATTGCCACTGCGGGCGCGCTGCCCGCACTGTACGGTTTACATCTGCATCAGAAGGCGGCAATGCCCTGACGCGCTAACTGGATGGCGATAAACCACATCACGCCGCCCACCAGCAGATTGATGATGCGCTGCGCACGCACCGTGCGCAGTCGTGGCGAGAGCCATGCTGCCAACAGCGCCAGGCCAAAGAACCAGATAATCGATGCGCTCACCGTGCCCAACGCGAACCACTGACGCGCTGCGGTAGAAGGCAGCTGGCTGCCCAGGCTACCGAGCACGACAAAGGTGTCGAGATAGACATGCGGGTTGAGCCACGTCACCGCCACGATGGTGGCAATAATGCGCCAGCGGCCTTGCTTCATCACTGCATCATCGGCCAGCGTCACATCGCCCTGCCACGCGCTGCGCAGTGCGCCCCAGCCATACCACAGCAGAAACGCCACGCCTGCCCAGGTGATCAGCATCAGCATAATGGGGGATTGATTTAACAGCGCACTGCCGCCGAAGATGCCGCCGCAAATCAGCACGATATCGCTCAGGGTGCACAATCCTGCGGTCATCAAATGGTAGTGCCGTTTAATGCCCTGGTTCATCACGAATGCGTTTTGCGGGCCCAATGGCAGAATGAGTGCAGCCCCAAGAGCAAGCCCTTGTAAATAAACAGATAACACGTTGATAGTCCTGAATGACGAGGTAATGCGTTGCAGTATAGTGACGCGAGGATATTAGTGGAAATTGAAAGAATTAATCTGGCATTAGAGAAAATAATAAGGTCGCCATAAATGACGACCTTTATACGATGTTGTGCAGTTTACCGTTCAAAACACAACGCTACTGAGTGATTACTCGGCTTGCGCAGCCTGTTGCTGTTGCTCGCTTTTCACCTGGTGTAGATGCACATCCATCTGTGGATACGGAATGCCGATACCCTTCGCGTCCAGTGCACGTTTGAAGTTCTTCAGCAGATCCCAGTACACGTTCTGCAGGTCACCGCTTTTGCTCCAGCAGCGCACCACAAAGTTCAGCGAAGAGGCGGCCAGTTCGTTCAGACCGATCTGAATGCCCATGTCTTTCAGCACACGCTCATCCGCTTCGACGACTTCACGTAACAGCTCGATCACCTGATCAACGTCCGCATCATAGGCCACGCCGATAATAAATTCGTTACGACGAATGGGCTCACGCGAGAAGTTAACGATGTTGGCAGCGATGATTTTACCGTTCGGGATCACCACGATTTTGCCATCCACGGTTTTCAGCGTGGTAGAGAAAATCTGCACGTTTTGCACGGTACCCATTACGCCCAAATCAACGAACTCGCCTGTTTTAAACGGACGGAAGGTCACCAACAGCACGCCCGCTGCAAGGTTGGACAGAGAGCCTTGCAGTGCCAGACCCACGGCCAAGCCAGCGGCACCCAGTACGGCGATCACCGAGGCGGTTTGCACGCCCACGCGACCCAGCGCCGCAATCAAGGTGAAAGCGATAATGCCGTAGCGCACCAGGGCAGAGAGGAAGTCTGCAACGGTAGCGTCGATATGACGCGCCTGCAGCACGCGATTGATCGCATTTGAAACAATACGCGCAATGAACATACCAATAATGATGGTGAAGATCGCCGCAACGATATTCACCGCATAGCTCAGGATCAGTGCCTGATTACGTACCAGCCAGCCGCCGGCACTGTTAATGCCATCGACGACATTTAAGTCTTCCATTTGTTAGCCCTGTTGTTGAGTTTCCCGCAGGAAAATGCAAAAACGGCCAGATTAGCTCCGGCACTCCCGTGTACAAGGGTAAACAAAAATGGCATGAAGCGCCAAAGATGGGCTGAATTTACTCACTATTCCGAATCGAATGCATAAAAAAAGGCCCTTTCGGGCTGAGGGATCCCCAGAAACATCATCAATACACCATGATGATGTTTCGA
>NZ_JACVUP010000020.1 GCF_016625195.1 Erwinia sp. S63 | reverse complement strand
CTATCGAAACATCATCATGGTGTATTGATGATGTTTCTGGGGATCCCTCAGCCCAAACGGGCCCTTTTTTTCGCCCTGATTTCACGCGATAAGCGGAACATCCCTGATACCTCGTCTTAACATCAATAATTACAATTTGATTCAGCCTCATATTTATTAATAACTTATGACGGGTTTTGTAGCAAAAATGCTATTGACCAGTAACTCCTACGTTATGGATGTTCACTTTCTAATGTACCAGGTGGTACAATCCTGCCGCCTTGTAGCGAGAATCACTCTCACCTGCGATGTGTCCTTGCTCACAAGCGCCGAATTACGGGCATTGCACCCGTACCAATAGATATAAAATAAAGCGTAACGGATTGGTTCCTGTCCCCCATCGTTGGCAGGAGCATTGTCACCGGCTACCACCTGTTAGCCGGCACCAGCGCGTTATTTTTTCAGGAGAGTTTTTGTTATGGCAGAAAATTCCGCTCGTCCCTCCAAAGGACTGAGTATCTGGTCTGTATTGTTCGGGCTGGTCCTGCTGGCTGTCGGTCTGTTCTTCGCGATCGGCGGTGGCAAGTTGGTCGCTCTGGGCGGCAGCTGGTACTTCCTCATTTCCGGTATTGTGATGTTGCTGTCGGCGGTTCAGTTCTTCCGTCGCAAGTCATCCGCCGTGACCCTGTTCATTCTGGTCTTCGTTGGCACCCTGATTTGGGCGCTGTTTGATGCGGGCTTCCACTTCTGGCAGCTGGTTTCACGCCTGATGGTGCCTGCAGGCCTGATGCTGCTGGCGTTCCTGACCTGGCCAGCGCTGCGTAAGCGTGAAGGCAAAAACTCTCTGGCTAAAGTTTCCTATGTGCTCTCAGCGGTTATCGCGGTTGGCATGGTGGCAACTTTCGTGCAGATGTTCCAGCCGCACCCAACCGTTGCTTTTGACGGCAAACAGCTGCCGCTGATTCCAGTCGACAAGTCTAAGCCACAGCAGGACTGGAGCAGCTACGGCCGCACCCCTGAAGGTGACCGTTTCGCGGCGATCGACCAGATCACCCGTGACAACGTTAAAGACTTGCAGGTTGCGTGGACCTTCCACACTGGCGATACCCCAATCAGCCCAACCGGTAACGGTGCGGAAGATCAGGAAACGCCACTGCAGGTTGGCAACACCCTGTACCTTTGCACCCCGCACAACAACGTGATTGCGGTTGCAGCGGATACCGGCAAGCAGATCTGGAAGCGTGAAATCAACGCACAGGCTGAAGTGTGGAACCGCTGCCGTGGTCTGGCGTACTTCGATGCGACCAAACCGGTACAGCAGCCAAGTCAGCCGGGCTCAACACCGGTTCCTGCGCCAGTGCTGGCGGCAGGTGATACCTGTCAGCGTCGTATTCTGATGAACACCATTGATGCGCGTCTGATTGCCATCAACGCTGACAACGGCGAGTTCTGTGAAGACTTCGGCGACCACGGTGTGGTTGACCTGAAAAAGGGTCTTGGCGCTGCGCCAGATCCACAGTATCAGCTGACGTCTGCACCACAGCTGGCAGGCACCACCGTGGTGGTTGGCGGTCGTGTGGCGGATAACGTCCAGACCGATATGCCTGGCGGCGTACTGCGTGGTTTTGACGTCATCACCGGTAAGATGCGTTGGGCGTTTGACCCAGGCAACGATGACCCAAATGCCATCCTGATGCCGGGCAAAGACTACACCCGTAGTACCCCGAACTCATGGGCACCAATGTCATACGACCCGGCAATGAACACTGTGTTCCTGCCAATGGGTAGCTCTTCAGTTGACCTGTATGGTGCAGAACGTACCAAGCTGGATCACACCTACGGTGCATCAATCCTTGCACTGGATGCCACCACCGGTAAGCAGAAGTGGGTTTATCAGACCGTACATAACGATCTGTGGGACTTCGACCTGCCAATGCAGCCGAGCCTGGTTGACTTCCCAATGAAGGATGGCACCACCAAACCAGCCGTGGTTATCGGTGCGAAAACCGGCATGATTTGGGTGCTGGATCGTCTGACTGGCAAGCCTTTAACGAAAGTTGAAGAGCAGCCTATGCCGCAGGGTCATATCCCGAGAGAGCAGTACACCAAAACGCAGCCGCACTCAGTGGAAATGCCTAACATTGGCAACCAGAAGCTGACCGAGTCTGACATGTGGGGTGCAACGCCGTTTGATCAGCTGGTGTGCCGTATCGCCTTCAAAGGCATGCGTTACGATGGCCTGTTCACCGTACCAGACACCGATAAGTCACTCAGCTTCCCAGGTTCACTGGGTGGTATGAACTGGGGCAGCATCTCGTTCGACCCGAACAACCAGTACATGTTCGTTAACGACATGCGTCTGGGCCTGTGGGTGCAGATGATTCCTCAGGACACCAGCAAAGATGCAGCCAGCAATGGTGGTGAAGCGATCAACACCGGTATGGGCGCCGTTCCGCTGAAAGGCACGCCGTACGCTGTTAACAAAAACCGCTTCATGTCTCCACTGGGCATTCCTTGCCAGGCACCGCCGTTTGGTACGCTTTCTGCCATCGACATGAAAACCCGTCAGATCGTATGGCAGGTGCCGGTCGGTACCGTGCAGGATACCGGTCCATTCGGTATTAAGATGCGCGCACAGATGCCAATCGGTATGCCAACGCTGGGTGGTACTTTAGCGACTCAGGGTGGCCTGGTGTTCATCGCGGGTACGCAGGATTACTATCTGCGCGCTTTCGATAGCTCAACCGGTAAAGAAGTATGGAAAGCACGTCTGCCAGTCGGCAGCCAGGGCGGTCCAATCAGCTACGTTTCGCCGAAGAATGGCAAACAGTACATCCTGATCTCTGCAGGTGGTGCTCGTCAGTCTCCAGACCGTGGTGATTACGTGATTGCTTACGCGCTGCCAGACAGCAAGTAAGTTGCCGAAATGAGAAAGGCCGACATCATGATGTCGGCCTTTTTTTATTAACCATCCGTGGCGCACTTCACTCCTTAAGGTACCTTATTCACTGCGGCTTAGAGGGGCGACGGCTTTTTTGTCCTCCTTTTCTTCCAGCTTCCCTGGCTCTTTCAGGATCGTTTCTGAAATTGCCCCCACTGACTTTGCCGCCAGCACTGCCGGCTTCCCTGGCACGCTCCGGGTCCTCTGCAAAGTTCCCGGCACCACCTCTTTGCTTCTTTAGTGTCATAGCAGAGACCTCATCTAAGGGTGTTTTCTTCGACGTGGACTAGCTAGCCACATAATGAGTATAGTCAATCGGTTAGAGCTTGCTTTGGGAGATCTCCGAGTTCTTTACTGGCCGTCGCGCCAAAGTGCCTCTAATTCTGGCGATGCCACGGTTTCTGGAATTAAAATCACGATGGAACCCGCCTCTTGATGCGTGGCATAAGTGATTTGAATGCGAAAATAGCGCTGATCGCCGCTGCCAAGATTCGCCGCCTGATCTTCTGGTTCACCCAACGGTAATGCCTGCTCCAGCACGTTGCACACTCGCTGTTTTTGCGGCTCCGGCAGCTGTGCCAGGGCAAAGCGGCGCTCGCCGCGCAGGTTGGGGATGAAGGCAATGCCGCCTTCACGCGCCAGTTCAATGATGGCGTCATCAGTCAGTTGAATATTCACTTTACGCCTACCTGCTGCCAGGCGGATTGAATCGCTTCGGCCACCGAGCGGTTAAATCGCTTGCCGCCATGTTCGACGGTAAAGCGTGCAAAGGTACTGAAATCGGCATCCTGCGGCAGTGTCTTGTCACAGAGGGTGTCGTACCAGGCGTGGCCCGCTAACTCCCAGGCAAAGCCGCCTAACGCTTTAGCGGCAAGGTAAAACGCACGGTTAGGAATGCCAGAATTGAGATGGACACCGCCATTGTCATCCCGCGTTTCGATGTAGTGATCCATATCCGCCGGTTGCGGGTCTTTGCCGAGTTTCGGATCGTCGTAGGCCGTGCCAGGTGCGGACATGGAGCGCAGTCCTCGGCCTTTAATCCCGGCAGCTAACAACCCTTCACCAATCAACCAGTCAGCCTGATCGGCGGTTTGCTGCAGATGGAACTGCTTCACCAGCGAGCCGAACACATCAGACATCGATTCATTCAACGCACCGGACTGCTGGAAGTAAACCAGTCCTGCTTCGTTCTCGGTCACGCCATGGGTGAGTTCATGTGCCACCACATCCAGCGCGATGGTAAAGCGGTTAAAGATCTCGCCATCGCCGTCACCAAACACCATCTGCTGACCGTTCCAAAAGGCGTTCTGATACTCCTTGCCGTAATGCACGGTGCCATCCAGCTTCAGGCCCTTGTTATCCAGTGAGTTGCGCTTGAAGATCTGCCAGTAGAAGTCGTAGGTGATGCCGAGATAATTCCAGGCCTCTTCAGCCGCAATATCGCCATTACCCGGCTGGCCTTCATCGCGGATCAAGGTGCCGGGTAGATTCTGTGTGTTCTCCGCATCAAAGATGGCACGTAATACGCTGCCAGGCTGTGCGGTGGCCGCGCTGGTAGCTTTATGGTTGTGTTCAGCCATCAGTTGCTGAACATGGGTGAGGGTGCGGCGAGCAGACTCCTGAGGCGCACCCGAGCAATGGTCAATGATGTTGCGAAGAATATACGGAGGAATAACGCTGTAGGTCATAGTAACTCCTGGCCGTGAGGGAACATGCCAGAAGTATAGTTTTTCAGCTAGGAGCGTGCTTTACGGCTACGTGATTTCTGCGGCTCAAGGGCGGTCACCTGGCTTTCCACCCAGCCATCATCCAGACGGGTGCGCAGTAGATCGCCTTTATGCAATTGCTGGGTTTTCTTCACCAACTGGCCTTGGGTATCCGTTGTCACGCTAAAACCGCGAGCCAGAGTCGCCAGCGGACTGACGCCCTCCAGTTGTGCAGCCAGATTGCCAAAGCGCTGACGATTGTGATTCAGCTGCTTCTCCATGCCCTGCTGCAGGCGATACTGCCACTGCTGCATCTGCTGCTGCGCACGCAGAATACGCCCCTGCGGCTGCTGAGTATTGAGGCGCTGTAACACGCGATCCTGCTGGCGATTGGCGACGCGCAGGCGTTGATCCATCGCTTCGCCGAGGCGGCGCTGTAGCTGGAACAACGTGGTTTGCTGGCGTGCCAGGCGCAACTGCGGATGCTGCTGTTGTAAGCGATGTTGAATGCGGGTGAAGCGACGCTGCTGTTCAGCAATGTAGAAATCCATCGCCATTTCCATGCGCTGCTGCTGTGACTGCAAACGGCGCAAAAGCTCCACCTGATTGCGGCTCACGACTTCTGCGGCCGCAGAAGGGGTAGGGGCGCGCAAATCAGCCACAAAGTCAGCGATGGTGACGTCTGTTTCGTGGCCAACGGCACTGACGATGGGCAGGCGGCTGGCAAAGATAGCGCGCGCCACACGCTCGTCGTTAAAGCTCCATAAATCTTCCAGCGATCCGCCGCCACGGCCGACGATCAACACGTCACACTCATCACGCTGGTTCGCCAGTTCAATGGCACGCACGATGGCTGCGGGCGCATCGATACCTTGCACCGGCGTGGGGTAGATAACTACCGGCAGCGACGGATCGCGGCGATGCAGTACGCGCAGCACATCATGCAGCGCAGCGCCCGTGGCGGAGGTGATGACGCCAACCTGGCGCGCCGGATCGGGCAGCGGCTGTTTAAACTGCTGATCGAACAGCCCTTCGGCCGCCAGTCGCGCTTTCAATTGCTCAAACTGCTGCTGCAACAGACCTTCACCCGCCGGATGCATACTTTCGATAATCAACTGATAGTCGCCACGAGGTTCATACAGCGTAATGCTGGCGCGTACCAAAACCTGCTGACCATGCTGAGGACGGAAGGTGACGCGGCGGTTGCTATTACGGAACATCGCGCAGCGAACTTGTGCACCATCATCCTTTAACGTGAAGTACCAGTGGCCAGAAGAGGGCTGGCTAAAATTCGAAATCTCAGCACTGAGCCACACCAGGCCCATCTCATTTTCCAGCAGTTGGCGCACCGTGGTATTCAGGCGGCTGACAGTAAAAATATTGGCGGTTGGCGGTAGCGACATGTGATGTAGATCAAATTTTAAATCAGAGGGTTAATCAACCGATACTACATTGCTCACCCGAAGGATCAAGACTTTTTCCTAAAAAACACTGGAGGCAATCGATTTCGGCCTGTATAATGCCGCGGCAATATTTTATCTGTTTTAATCGCCCCCAGGTGGAGATATTGCAATGCTAAGAATCATTAAAGAAGCCCTCACTTTTGACGACGTTCTGCTCGTTCCAGCTCACTCCACTGTCTTACCGAACACCGCTGATCTCAGCACCCAACTGACGAAAAACATCCGTCTGAACATCCCTATGCTGTCTGCTGCCATGGACACCGTGACCGAAGCCGGTCTGGCAATTGCACTGGCGCAGGAAGGCGGTCTGGGCTTTATCCACAAAAACATGTCGATTGAGCGCCAGGCGGATGAAGTTCGCAAAGTGAAAAAACACGAAAGTGGCGTAGTGACCGATCCGCAAACTGTTCTGCCAACCACCACGCTGGCGGCAGTGCAAGAGCTGACCGAGCGCAACGGCTTTGCGGGTTATCCGGTTGTGAACACAGACAATGAGCTGGTCGGTATCATTACCGGTCGTGACGTGCGTTTTGTGACCGACCTGAGCCTGCCAGTTTCCGCTGTGATGACGCCGAAAGAGCGTCTGGTCACGGTGAAAGAGGGTGAAGCACGCGACATCGTACTGCAGAAAATGCACGAGAAGCGTGTTGAGAAGGCGCTGGTTGTGGATGACAGCTTCCACCTGCTGGGCATGATTACCGTTAAAGACTTCCAGAAAGCAGAACGTAAACCTAACGCCTGTAAAGATGCGGAAGGCCGCCTGCGTGTGGGTGCTGCGGTTGGCGCTGGCGCGGGCAACGAAGAGCGTGTTGATGCGCTGGTCGCTGCGGGTGTTGACGTCCTGCTGATTGACTCGTCACACGGTCACTCTGAAGGCGTTCTGCAGCGTATCCGTGAAACCCGTGCAAAATATCCTGACCTCGAAATCATCGGTGGTAACGTCGCGACTGGCGCAGGTGCATTGGCACTGGCCGAAGCGGGCGTGAGCGCGGTGAAAGTGGGGATCGGCCCTGGCTCAATCTGCACCACACGTATCGTGACTGGCGTAGGTGTTCCACAGATCTCCGCCGTTTCTGATGCGGTTGCTGCGCTGGAAGGCACCGGTATTCCGGTTGTGGCTGATGGCGGTATCCGCTTCTCAGGTGATATCGCCAAAGCTATCGCGGCGGGTGCTGCAGCTGTGATGGTCGGTTCTATGCTGGCAGGTACCGAAGAATCTCCTGGCGAGATCGAACTGTATCAGGGCCGTGCATTTAAATCTTATCGCGGTATGGGCTCACTGGGCGCAATGTCTAAAGGCTCTTCTGACCGCTACTTCCAGACCGATAACGCCGCTGACAAACTGGTGCCAGAAGGTATCGAAGGTCGCGTAGCGTACAAAGGCCGTCTGAAAGAGATCGTGCATCAGCAAATGGGTGGTCTGCGTTCTTGCATGGGCCTGACCGGTTGCCCAACCATCGATGATCTGCGTACTAAAGCTGAGTTCGTGCGCATCAGTGGCGCAGGCATCACTGAAAGCCACGTGCATGACGTGACCATCACCAAAGAGTCACCGAACTACCGCATGGGTTCATAATCCCGTAAGATTCAACGCCCGGCACCTGCCGGGCGCTTTTATTATTAAGTCCATCCCAATGGAAACGCCTCAATGACGACTGAAAATATTCATAAACATCGCATTTTGATCCTCGATTTTGGTTCTCAGTATACGCAACTGGTCGCGCGCCGCGTGCGTGAGCTGGGCGTCTACTGCGAACTCTGGGCGTGGGATGTCACCGAAGAGCAGATTCGTAGCTTCAATCCAAACGGCATCATCCTGTCAGGTGGCCCGGAAAGCACCACTGAGCTGAACAGCCCACGTGCACCAGAATACGTGTTCAATGCTGGCGTGCCGGTACTGGGCGTGTGCTACGGCATGCAGACCATGGCGATGCAACTGGGCGGCAAGGTTGAAGGTTCCAACGAGCGTGAATTCGGTTATGCGCAGGTTGAAGTGCTGACCCAGAGCGCGCTGGTCCGTGACATCGAAGATGCCATCAGTGCTGCCGGTAAACCGCTGCTGGATGTGTGGATGAGCCATGGCGATAAAGTCACCGCTATCCCGGCTGGCTTTGAAACCGTTGCCAGCACCGAAACCTGTCCGTTTGCCATCATGGCCAACGAAGAGAAGAAATTCTACGGCGTACAGTTCCACCCTGAAGTGACGCACACCCGTCAGGGCCTGCGCATGCTGGAGCGTTTTATTCGCGACATCTGTGGCTGTGAAGCGCTGTGGACGCCAGCCAAGATCATCGAAGATGCGGTTGAGCGTATTCGTGAGCAGGTCGGTGAAGATAAAGTGATCCTTGGCCTGTCAGGCGGTGTGGATTCCTCTGTCACCGCGATGCTGCTGCACCGCGCTATCGGCGAGCGTCTTACATGCGTGTTCGTGGATAACGGCCTGCTGCGTCTGAACGAAGCTGAGCAGGTCATGGACATGTTTGGCGACCACTTCGGTCTGAACATCGTTCACGTTGCCGCTGAGAATCGTTTCCTTGACGCACTGGCGGGCGAGAACGATCCCGAAGCCAAGCGTAAGATCATCGGCCGCGTGTTTGTTGAAGTGTTCGACGAAGAAGCGCTGAAGCTGACCGAAGTGAAATGGCTGGCGCAGGGCACCATCTATCCAGACGTGATCGAGTCTGCTGCTTCTGCTACTGGCAAAGCGCACGTGATCAAATCGCACCACAACGTGGGCGGTCTGCCGAAAGAGATGAAGATGGGCCTGGTTGAGCCGCTGAAAGAGCTGTTCAAAGATGAAGTGCGTAAGATCGGTCTGGAACTGGGCCTGCCATACGCCATGCTGTATCGCCATCCGTTCCCAGGTCCAGGTTTGGGCGTACGTGTACTGGGCGAAGTGAAGAAAGAGTACTGCGACCTGCTGCGTCGTGCCGATGCGATCTTCATCGAAGAGCTGCATAAAGCTGACCTGTATAACAAAGTCAGCCAGGCCTTCACCGTGTTCCTGCCAGTACGCTCTGTTGGCGTAATGGGCGACGGTCGTAAATATGATTGGGTTGTATCACTTCGTGCAGTAGAGACCATCGACTTCATGACCGCGCATTGGGCGCACCTGCCGTACGATTTCCTCGGCCGCGTCTCCAACCGCATCATCAACGAAGTGAACGGTATTTCTCGCGTGGTTTACGATATCTCAGGTAAGCCACCGGCCACGATAGAGTGGGAATGATTTCCGCTGATTGAATTGCCTATCAAGCCCGCTTAAATGCGGGCTTCTTCTTTAGAGGTGAGGGATAAGCCTAACGCCCGCCGCACGAGTAATCTCTGTTAGGGTAGTGAGCGTTGGATTTCCTTTTTCTGAGAGCGTTTTGTACAACTGCTGGCGCGACAACCCCGATTTGCGAGAGATTTCGCTAATGCCACCCCGAGCCTCAACTACCCGGCGAAGGGCGATCAGAAAGGCAGCTATCCCACCTTCTTCGTAGATATCTTCCAATGCCGTTTGCAGGTAGATTTCAGCGTAATCAGGGTTTTCTCGCAGCTCTGCTACCATCGCATCGTCGTGACTGACTGCTTTTTTCTTTGGTGCAGATTGAGTGATGATAGTCATGCTGTTACCTCGTTTGATATTCACGCCAAAATTTTACTGCTTTTGCTAAGTCTTGTTTTTGGGACGATTTATCTCCCCCAATAAGAAGCAAAATTATCCTATCTCCATCGAGTGCGTAGTAGACGCGGTAACCCGGGCCATAATCGATTTTTAATTCCCAAACACCCTCTCTTTCAAATCGGTAGTCGCCAAAGTTTCCACTTTCAGCGCGATCCACTCGAGTATCTATCTTTGCTGCGGCGCGAGGATCCCTCTTTCTTAATTTGATTATCCATTCGGTATAGGGAACTTTGCCATCAGGATCCTGATAACGTTTAGTGGTATACAGCATAGCGTCCTCGCAAGCATTCAATCCAGCGAAAATTGTCTTTTATAAGCGACATTGATGCAACGCAAGGGTTAGTGAAGTGTGTGCATCTGCGAGATATACGCCATTCTTTTATTGCCAACCGACATGCATTTTCAGTGCAATTTGTCCTATCGCATAGTTAGTGAATACAAACTCACCTCTATCAATGCATGATGGCAGGTGAATTGTTAATCATCAGGATGCCGTCGATGCTGCCATTGAAAGCCTTTCTACTCTCTTTCCTCTGTATTGTGTTGCTCTCGCTGGCAGCCAGTCTGGCGCAGGCCACGCGCACCGGTGAGTTAACCAGTGAGCGCGGTGGCTGGGCGACGGCGCGACGGGATTCGGCCGGGTTAGCGCCGGACCCGCATCAATATGCCAATCTGGCCATCGTGCAGGTCTATGCCGCACCTACTTACGGCTGGAAGGGCGCTGTCGCGGTGCATCCGTGGATCATTTTTAAACGTGCTGGTGAGACGCAGTACAACCGTTATGAAGTGATCAGCTGGGGCAGCGGCGATAAGGTGCGTCGCAACGCAAACCTGCCCGATGGATACTGGTACGGCGCGAAACCGCGTTTACTGGTGGAGCATCGCGGCAAGGAAGCAGAAGCAATGATTCCGCAGATCGAAGCGGCGATAAAATCCTACCCGTGGCCAACGACCTATCACGCGTGGCCGGGACCGAACAGTAACACCTTCATGGCGCACATTGGCCGTGAAGTACCTGCATTAAAGTTAGACCTGCCTGCTAATGCGTTAGGCAAAGACTATCGCTCGTTGCTGCATCCGATTGGTTTACCGCCGTCGGGGCGCGGTGTACAGGTTTCACTGTTAGGCGTATTGGGGGTCACGCTGGGGGCGGAAGAGGGGCTGGAAGTGAATTTACTCGGACTGAATTTAGGGCTCGATTTCTCACCGCTAAAATTGCGACTGCCTTTTATTGGTGGGATTGGGCAGGATAATCTGCAGAAAGATAATCCGTGATGGCCTGCATCCACATTACGCAATAAATGGCGACGTACTGGTTCAATGATAGAGGCATGCCTTGCCGCGCGTGTCATCCGTAATAGGCGGCCAAAAGGCCGCGCTCTAAGATGTGCAAGGCGGTAGTTAAGATAAGGCGAAAGGGCCAGTAACGTCGCGGTGTATCGCGCAATTACAGCGCATCAGCACACGCCGAAATCGCCTTCTTCGTGATACAAATTCACGCTATCTGCTCTGACTTCGATCTCACGTTTGATGGGATCGTCAATACGCGCACACCATAGCAAGTCACCTTCAACCCGTGTGACCTGCATCTTTGGGCCACCGGTCTTCGACTGCACAAAATCATCAACTTTAAACATGCTGTTTCTCCCTCAGGTCAGTGATAGCGCTAAGTGTATATGCGCTTTAACTCAGGCGCGCTCGATTTTGTGCGCTGGTATCCAACCTCAAATGAAATCCGGGATCACAGGACACTTCTTGTTCTCTCACGCCTTAAATGCTGATGACATAGCATCTTAAAACTGAAGATGGTTGTCAGTTGACAACATAGAATTCAAAGTATAAGGTGGCATGCAATGTCAGAAAGGAAGCGACACCCACACAAAGAAATTGAATTTTCTAAGGATCAAAAATGGAATTTGAATTCACGTTACGTTTTCAGTTGAGTGACGCTGTTTCTGATGACGAAGCCCTGGAGCGACTCGGTGCTGCCGGTTGCACTGATGCGCTGGTGGGTACTGGCGTAGCAGGTAAATTGAGTCTGATGTACTGCCGGGAAGCGGAGAGTGCGCAGCAAGCGATTCGCGATGCCTTAGCCGAAGTCATTCAGGCATTACCCGATGCCGAACTGATTGAAGCGGCCCCCGACCTGGTCGGCCTTACGGATATCGCCGAGTTGATTGGCGTGTCACGCCAGAATATGCGGAAGTTAATGCTCACTCACAGCCCGCAGTTCCCACGCCCGATTCATGATGGTAAAACCGCGCTGTGGCACCTGGTTGATGTGGTCGAGTGGTTAAATCAACGCGGCTCATCGCGCGTAACACCAGGCATCCGCGAATTGGCGCACGCAACGTTGCAACTCAACTTGCAGCAAGCACTGCAACGTTACGCACACTGTCTTTGAACTTAGTGGTGCAGCAAAAACACCGTCGCCAATCCAAGGAAAATAAAGAAACCGCCGGTGTCGGTGATAGCGGTGATCAGCACGCTGGAGCCTACAGCCGGATCGCGTTTCATCTTGGTCATGATCAACGGAATCAGCACTCCCATTAGCGCCGCCAGCAGCAGATTAAGCACCATCGCCAGCATCATTACGCCGCCGAGTTGCATATTGTCGTACATCAACCAGGTGATGCTGCCCATGATTCCGCCCCAGAATAGCCCGTTAATCAGGGCAACGCCGAGTTCACGTACCACCAGGAAGGAGAAGTTACCGGGTTCCACCTGATGCAGCGCCAGCGCACGCACAATCATGGTAATGGTTTGATTGCCGGTGTTACCGCCAATCCCGGCGACAATGGGCATCAACGCCGCGAGCGCCACCAGTTGAGAAATGGTCTCTTCAAACAGACCGATCACGCGAGAAGCGATAAATGCGGTACACAGATTGATGGCGAGCCACGCCCAGCGTTTACCCACCGCTTTGCGCACCGGCGCGAACACGTCCTCACCCTGGCTGATACCGCCCATCTTACGAATGTTGCTTTCGTTCTCTTCGTTAACCAGATCGATTACGTCTTCCACGGTGATACGCCCAATCAACTTACCTTTAGCATCAATAACGGCGGCAGAGATCAGGTTATAACGTTCAAAGGCACTGGCTGCTTCTTCGGCTTTGTCGTCGAGCTGAAAGGTTGTCGGGCGCGCATTCATCACGTCAGAAACCAGCGTCTTTGGCTTGTTGAGTAAAATGTCGGTGAGTGTTAACTCACCCAGCAGCTGATTCTGTTCGTCAGTAATAAAGATTTTATCGGTACCATCCGGCATGCTTTTGCGCTTGCGCAGAAAGCGCTGCACGGTGGCAAGGGTCACGTCAGAGCGGACGGTCAGAATATTGAAATCCATCACCTGGCCCACGCGGTCGCGATCAAGCTCGATCACTTCCAGCAAGCGTGCGCGCAGGTTTGGCTCCAGTGTGGTGAGTAAACGTCCGGTTAAATCGCGCGGCAGATAGCGTGCCAGATATACCTGATCGTCGATGTCCAGCGGCTCAATTGCGTGCAGAATCTCGCGATCAGTCATACCTTCCGTCAGGCTGGCCCAGACGGTTTCAGAGGCTTCGACCAGCACGCGACCGCGCTGCTCGGAGGGCACAAGGCGCCACAATGCCAGACGCTCTTGTTCGGGTAGCGCTTCGAGGATATCCGCTAAGTCAGCCGCATGCAGTTGCTGCAGCTCTTCTTCCAGCTGATGGCGCCAGTCGGTGATCTCCCGCAGCTCAGCGGCATTGAGATCGATAGATTTATCCAGCAGTACATCAACGAGATCGTCTTCGCTGAGGAGCAGATGCAAGATGCGCTGGCGGATTTCAGTTAATTGTTGTGCATACGGAGCAGACATAACGCGTCCCTTGTGTCTGTAAAGTCAGGTCAAAGTGTAGCGCGTTGCGGGTAATCAGGGCGTATTTAGCAGCATTGTCACAAACGGGCAATGTGAAGCGGCAAGCAACGATGACCCGCAAGTTCCTTAGCGCGAATCGCTGGTGATCAGTGTGGTGACCGGCTCAGGTGCGGCTTTTTTTTGCTGATGATGCTCAATCGCACCGGGGATGATGAAAATCAGACGGCCAACCAAAATAAAGAAACTGATCAGCAAAATAATGCGAGTCATGGTACCGGTTTTGGGACGTCTTCGTGCTGGGATGGCGCTGTTCACGCGGGTTGGTTCCTGTAAATGCCCGGCTGGGCGATGGCAACATTTAGTCACAGTTAGATCGTTAGGTCAATTGCTGTGTGAAAAGTGAGCAGTAATGGTTAAGGGTGCGTTGATCAAAGTCAGATGAGGCCGCATCACGCGGCCTCGTCATCAATAGCTGGCTTTTTGCGCCAGTAGCGTGGCGAAACGGTATTTGATGCGATCGCCGTTTTCATCGCGACGATGCAGTTCACCGATATCCTCGTTGTACTTCACGATGTGCCAGTTGCGATAGTAATGGCTCAGCTCACCGGATTTGAACGTAAACGGGAAGTTCTGCGAGTTGGGATAATCATCCGTGCTCATCGCCGCCACAATCAGGTTATAGCCATATTTCAGCGTACTGGCCTGCATATCGGCAATCAGCTGTGGGATGGATTCCGGTTGCAGGAACATCATCACCACTGTTGATAGCACGAACTGATAGCCGCCGTTGAAACGCACCTGGTTGAGATCGCACAGTTCCGTGCGAATGTTCTCCAGATTCTCTTCCTGAATAATACTATTCAGACGCTCAAGGCTAACGGGATTGCTGTCCCAGGCCGTCACGTCAAAACCATGCTGATTCAGAAACAGGCTATTACGGCCCTGGCCGCAGCCGAGGTCTAACGCTTTGCCCACTGCCAGTTTTGGCAATGCAGCCAGCACTTCGGAGTGGGTCGGCGTCAGACCGTATTTTTCCGCGAAATAGTTATCGGGACGTGTTGTCATAGTGATACAGCGGGCCAGCAGCCCGCATTACTCCTCTTCCAGCGTCAGTTTCCAGCCGGTGACATCATTCCAGTAGGCTTGCTCACGCTCCAGATCCAGCTGCACCAGCGTATTCTGGCTCAGATAGCCACGCGGGAAGGTCAGCGTCCAGTTGCTGTCATCCGCCTTGAGCTTAAGCGAGTCCGGCTTGGTGGTGGCCTGGCGCTGATTATTCAGCAGCGTACCCAGACGTAGCAGGAACACCATCGGCAGGAACTGTTTCTTTTTGAACAAGGTGAAACGTGGCATCTCATCCTGCTTCACCGCTTTACGGTGGTAGCGTACCAGCATGGCCAACAGCATCTGTTGATCCTGATTAAAACCAGGCATGTTGGAGTTCTGCAGGATGTAAGCCGAATGGCGCTGCATGCCGCTGTGATTGATGGTCAATCCGACTTCATGCAGTAGCGCAGCCCATTTCAGCAGCGCCGAGAGCTGTGGATTCGCCAGTTTGGGATTTTGATCCAGCCACTGCAGATAAAGCTGCTCGGTCGTTTCCAGCACGCGGCGTGCCTGATCGCTATCGATAGCGTAGTGGTTAGCCAGACTTTGCGCGGTGCGGCTGCGGATATCCTGATGGCGGAAGCGACCTTCCATCTCATACAGCACACCTTCACGCAGCGCGCCGTCAGACAGGCGCAGTTCGCGAATCGCCAGCGCATCAAACACGCCAGACAGAATCGCTAAGCCCGGCACAAACACCGCTTTACGCTCTTCCGATAAGCCCGGCAGGCTTAGCGCATTGAACGACTTATGCTTCAACACTTCGGCAACCAGCATTTCCAGCGTTTCCGGGGTGATTAGCTTCTCTTTCTCGCCCATCGCCAACAGCACTTCACAGGCCGCTTTGATCGAGCCTGAAGCGCCCAGCGCATACTGCCAGCCGTGCAGGCGATACTGCCACGCCATGGTTTCCAGCTTCTGCGCCGCGGACAAACGCGCGCGACGGAAGTTTTCCGGCGAGATTTCCCCTTTCGGGAAGTAGAGATTGGCAAAGCTGACGCAACCCATGCGGCGGCTTTCTACCAGCTGCGGTTCAAAATCTTCACCGATTACCAGCTCGGTTGAACCGCCGCCGATATCGATCACCAGCTTACGGCCTTTTTCCGGCTGCGTGTGCTCCACGCCCATGAAGATTAGACGCGCTTCTTCGTTGCCGGAAATGATCTCGATCGGATAGGGGATCACCTCAGCGGCGCGCTGCAGGAACTCTTCGGCATTGGTGGCGATACGCAGCGTGTGCGTACCGACGATAGTAACGTTTGCCGGGCTGAACCCCTGTAAACGCTCCGCAAACAGCGCCAGGCAGCTCAAGCCACGCTCCATCGCCTCATCGTTCAGGCGATTTTGCGCATCTAACCCATCGGCCAGATGCACGCGCTGTTTCAAACGCCCCAACACTTGCATGGCGCCATCGACCACACGGGCAATGACCATGTGGAAACTGTTTGAGCCCAGATCGATGGCAGCAAATTCCTGCGGTTTCGGCGTACTTTTATGGGAAATTGGCATAGGCGTTATTCGGGTTGTTCCAGTTTCTTGATGTAATCGTAAATCGCCAGCTGCGAGCGCACCTTCTTGCGATTGCCGCGCGGAACATAACGGTTACTCAGTTCTTTGTCCACGATGCGCGCTTTCACGGTATCACTCAACAGAATGGCAATGATATCCAGAATGCGCTGCTTCACGCCGGGATCGAGGATCGCCACGGCCACCTCAATACGGTGATCGATATTACGCGTCATCCAGTCTGCAGAAGAGAGATACACCTTTTTCTCGCCGCCGCTCTCAAAAATATAGACGCGGTCGTGCTCGAGATAACGGTCAACGATGCTGGTAATGCGAATATTTTCACTGATGCCCGGCAAATCAGGGATCAGAGAGCACATGCCGCGCACCAGCAAATTGATCTTCACGCCGGCAGATGACGCGGCATAGAGACGATCAACCAAGCCGTTATCAACGAGGTTATTGATTTTCAGCGTAATGCCAGCCGGTTTTTTCTGCTGGGCATTGGCAATCTCGGCATCGATCAACTTATACAGCATGTCGCGCGAGTTCTGCGGCGACACCAGTAAGTGTTCGAACGTCACCGGGCGGTACGGGTTCTCAATGAAGTTGAACACGCGGCGCACTTCATTGGTGATGCGCGCATCGGCGGTCAGCAATGAATAGTCAGTATAAATGCGTGCGGTTTTTTCGTTGAAGTTACCGGTGCCGATATGCGCATAACGCACAATCTCATCGCCTTCACGACGTGAAATCAGGAACAGCTTGGCATGAATTTTCAGACCCGGTGCAGAGAAGATCACGTGCACGCCCGCTTCGGTCAGGCGTTTCGCCCAGCGAATGTTGGCTTCTTCATCAAAACGCGCCTGCAGCTCAACCACCACAGTCACTTTTTTACCGTTGTACGCTGCGTGAATCATCGCATCCATGATGCGTGAGTTTTTAGCGACACGATAAATGTTGATCTTAATCGCCAGCACGCTTGGGTCGAACGACGCCTGACGCAGCAGCTCCAACACGTGCTCAAAGGTGTGATACGGATAGTAGAGCAGCACATCGCGATTACGGATGGCATCGAAACCGTTGCGGAAGCCATCAAAGCCGATGTGACGGATTTGCGGCAGCGGGCGGTTTTCCAGATTGGCTTTGCCAACGTTCGGGAAGCCAATAAAGTCTTTGAAGTTGTGGTAACGACCGCCCGGCACAATCGAATCGTAGTTCGAAATCGACAGCTTATGGCGCAGCATTTCCACCATCGCATCCGGCATATCACGCTGATACACAAAGCGCACCGGTTCTGCGTTAAGACGCTGCTTCAGGCTGGAGGACATCAATTCCAGCAGGCTCGATTCCATCTCGGTAACGAGGTCATATTCGGCATCGCGCGTCATCTTCATCGAATAGGCATTCAGCGCATCGTAATCGAAGAAGCCTTTGAAGATTTCATCCAGGCAATAGCGCAAGATGTTATCCAGCAGAATCATCGGCTTGCGACGACGCGGTGATTCAGCCGGTAAGTTGACGAAACGGGGAACCTTGTCGGACGGGATTTCCAGCAGCGCATAACGAATATCGTCGCCGCGAATGATCTCGACCGCCAGATAGGTGTAGTCGTCTTTGAGGAACTCAATCAGATCGGTGTCGTGGTTAATCAGAATCGGCGTGACGTGCTGGCGTAATTGATGTTTGAAGTAATAGCGCAGCCACTCTTGCTGATTCGGCGACAGCTGGCGTTCGTTAATCAGGAAGATCTGATTACGTGCCATCTCCAGCAGCAGGTCGTTGTACAGCGCATCGAATTCCTGATCCGATTTCTGCACCCGCAGCTGAATTTTTTTCAAGATATGACGAAGGGTCGTCGGCGTGCCCTGTTCCTCACCAATCAGAATGCGACGTTTCAGATCGGCGAAGCGCACTTTATAGAACTCTTCGAGATTGTTGGAATAGATTCCCAGGAAGCGCATGCGCTCGATCAGCGGGTTCGTTTTGTCCGCTGCTTCCTGTAATACACGTTCGTTGAAGCTTAACCAGCTTATTTCTTTTTCTATATACAGCTTTTCCTGACCCATTCTGACTCCGTGATGCTGTTGCTGGACGGATTGTCCGGCGGGAAAATCGCAAAAATGCGCCTCCGCTCAGTGTCCGTCACCATTATGGCGAGAGTATGGCAAGCTTGTCCAACGCCAAAGGTTGTCTTATCAATCAGCTACGGGCAACATAGCGACGTGTTTTCACCTGTAACCTGGCCTGCATGAGCATAAATCGTATCCCTGTCCATTTCAGCGACCGCCGTCGCCGTGCTGTCGATCAGTTTGTTCGTCGCGTGGTGACAGGCTGCGGCGTGGGCATTTTGCTGCTGATGCTGCTGCTATTCTTTTGGCTGATCTGGGTGGTGTTACCCCTTTTCAGCGCGCCGGGCATGCAAGCCACCACCAATATCCAACTTTGGGATAAAGCCCAGGTACTGGCGATGGGCAGCGATGGGCATCTCGGCTGGCGCATCAGCCGCAACGAGGCGCGTTTTATTCCGCTTGATGGACAGCCGGCTGCCGATGTGCTGACGCTGCAACAGCACCCTGATGCGGCGGTCAACAGCAGCAATAGCAATAGCGTGTTGCTCAATATGCAGGGCGCACTGCTGCTGATGCAACCGCTGATCCATGAAAATCACGGTCAATGGTTCTTCCCGTTTGGCGATCGTCCGCTGCGTCTGGCGCAGGGCGCGGTCACCACCATGGCGCTCACTTCGCTAAGCGATCACCAGTGGCGCATTGCCGCACAAACGCCGGCAGGCATCAGCGTGATGACGCTGGAAAACCAGCAGACGGTTAACCAGATTCTGTTACCGCAACAGCAAGCCGAACATTTGCTGTTATCGCCCGATGGCACATTACTCTACGCCAGCGAAGGACGTTTGCTGCGTGTATGGCAAATCACGCCAGAAGGCGCACAGCTGCGTGAAACGCAGACCCTCAACCAGCGTCCGCAAAGCCTGCATATCCTCACCGGCGGCCGTACGTTGCTGATTCAGGATACCCAGGGGGTCAAGCAATGGTTTGCCATCGCAGGCGATAAAGGGCCGCGGTTGCAGGAAATTCATACCTTTGATCACAGCCGGGATGCGCTCAAGGTTGTGCCTGAGGCGCAGCGTCGTGTGTTTGCCACCTTTAATGCAGCGGGTGAAGTCAAACTGTTCGCCAGCAAGCAACAGGGGCCGATTTTGACGCGCCAGCTGGCACCGGGTATTCAGGCGCTGGCATTTTCACCCCGCGGCGATGCACTGATTATTGAACGGGAAGGGCAGTGGCAACAGTTTGCGCTGGATAATCCATGGCCTGATTTCACCTGGCGTAATCTGTGGCAAAAAATCTGGTACGAAAACTATCCGCAGCCCGATTGGGTATGGCAATCCACCGCCGCCGGCGACAGTTATCAGGCCAAATTCAGCCTGATACCGATGGTGCTCGGCACGCTAAAAGCAGCCTCGCTGGCGCTGCTGTTTGCCACGCCGCTGGCTCTGGCGGCGGCAATGTACACCGCATGGTTTATGTCGCCGGGCTTACGCCGCTGGGTGAAGCCGGGCATTGAAATGATGGGCGCGTTGCCGAGCGTGGTGATTGGCTTGATTGCCGGCGTCTGGCTGGCACCGCACGTGAGTACCGCGCTGGTTGGCGTACTGCTGTTACCGCTGGTGCTGGCGGTGACTTTATTGCTGTGCGGCGTGCTCAGTCCGCATTTGCCACAGCGTTGGCGACGCCCAGGTTTCGAGGTGATTCTGCTGCTGCCGGTATTGCTGGCTGTCACACTCCTGACGCTGTGGCTGCCCACGCAGTTGTGGCCTGATATCGGCGAACGCCTGGCACATTATGAACAACGCAACTTATTGGTTGCGGCGCTGGCGATGGGCTTTGCATTAGTGCCGTTGATTTTCACCTTGTCAGAAGATGCTTTATTCAGCGTGCCGGGCGCGCTGGGGCAAGGTTCACTGGCGCTGGGCGCCACGCCGTGGCAAACCTTGACGCGCGTGGTGCTGCCGGGCGCATCAGCGGGGATTTTTGCCGCTTTGATGATTGGCTTTGGCCGCGCAGTGGGTGAAACCATGATTGTGCTGATGGCCACTGGCAACACGCCAGTCAGTGAAGGCGGCTTGTTTGCCGGATTACGTGCACTTTCGGCTAACATCGCCATTGAGATGCCTGAAGCGGCAGCGGGCAGTGCGCATTACCGAATTCTGTTCCTGAGTGCACTGTTGTTACTGATATTCACTCTAGTCATTAACACCGTAGCAGAGCTGATCCGTCAACGTCTGCGTCAGCGCTACAGCCAGCATGAGGGTCAGGGATGAAAGCGATGCGTCAAAACGATCGCTGGCGCTGGCTGACAGCGGGTGCGGTGGCCGTATGCTTACTGGCGTTTACCTTGCTGATTGGCCTGCTGGGCTGGCAGGGCGTGCGTGCGTTCTGGCCACAGCCAGTGGATCAATACCTGTTCCAGCCGCCGGAAGGTGCTGCGGTGATGGTGCTGGGCGAAACGCTGCACAAGCAGCCGCAGGGTGAGCAGTGGCGCTATGTGGTGAAAACCGGCAATCGCGACTTTGCCGCACCGGATTTCCGCGTGCTGTATAGCCAGGGCGCGGCGAAAACCCGTCGTCCGGCAGATGTGATCGTTTTACAGCGCCGCAGCGGCGGCAACGCTTACGGCTGGCTGATTGAACTGCGGGAAGACAATGAAGTGCTGACCGCGCGCGATCGTGATGCGCTGCTGCATCAGCGGCTGGCACAGATGCATGAGCAGTTACGCCAGGCCAGCCATATTCGTCGAGTGCAAATGGCGCGCCTCAATGCACAGCTGGAAAGCCTGCAGCAGCAAGCTGATGAGCAGCGTCAGCGCGGCACGTTCACCTTGCAGGATCAATCGGAATTCGATGCCAACAGCGTGGCGCTGCAGCGCCGTTTTAGCGCGTTGGCGCAACAGCTGATGCATCTGCAACATGAGAGCGAGCGTGACACTTTGGTGCTGCGCGATGTACAGGGACAGGATCACATCATTCCGCTGGCGCAGGTGGTGGATGCCTGGTATCCAAATGCGATGTCGTTTAGGCAGAAAGTACAGCACTTCTTCAGTCAAATCTGGCAGTTTGTCAGCGATTCCCCGACATCAGGCGGCGGCGAGAGCGGCGCGTTCCCGGCGATTTTTGGCACGGTGCTGATGGTGTTGCTGATGTCGATCATCGTGATGCCGCTGGGGGTGGTAGCGGCGGTGTGGCTGCACGAATATGCCGGACGTAATGCGTTAACGCGCCTGGTGCGCATCGCAGTGGTGAACCTCGCCGGTGTGCCGTCGATTGTATATGGCGTGTTTGGTCTGGGCTTTTTTGTCTGGCTCATTGGCGGCACCCTGGACCAGTTGTTCTTCTCGCGCTCGCTGCCTAATCCCACTTTTGGCACGCCCGGTCTGCTGTGGGCGGCGTTGACGCTGGCACTGCTGACATTGCCCGTGGTGATTGTTGCCACTGAAGAGGGGCTGTCACGCATCCCGGATAATCTGCGTCAGGGCTCATTGGCGCTGGGTGCCACTCAGGCGGAAACGCTGTGGCGCGTGGTGTTACCGCTGGCGGTTCCCGCGATGCTCACCGGTCTGATTCTGGCCGTGGCGCGTGCGGCGGGGGAAACGGCTCCGCTGATGCTGGTGGGCGTGGTGAAAATGGCCCCGGAACTGCCGGTGGATGCGGTCTTCCCGTATCTGCATCTGGACCGAAAATTTATGCACCTCGGTTTTCAGATTTACGATCTGGCGTTCCAGAGCCCGAATATCGACGCTGACCGACCGCTGCTCTACGCCACCGCCTTGCTGCTGGTGGTGATTATTCTGTCGCTCAATCTGCTGGCAATGGCGTTGCGCCATCGTCTGCGCGAGCGTTACCGCCTAATGACGCACTAAAAGGTTTTTAGATGACGCCCGATTACGACATCGCGTTAACCGTTAATCAGCTGTCGCTGTGGTACGGCGAGCGCCAGGCGCTGAACAGTATCGATCTGCGCATCCCGAAAAACCGCATCACGGCACTGATTGGCCCGTCCGGCTGTGGCAAATCGACGCTGCTGCGCTGCTTTAATCGCATGAATGATGTGATCGATCGTTGCCGCATTGAAGGCGAGATTCTTTTGGATCAGCACGCGGTAATGCAGGCGAATCAGGATCTGCCTGCGTTGCGTCGCCGTATTGGTATGGTGTTTCAGCGCCCGAATCCATTCCCGAAATCGATCTATGAGAACGTGGTATATGGTTTGCGGCTACAAGGGGTGCGCGATCGTCGTGTGCTGAATGAAGCCTGCGAACGCGCGCTGCGTGCGGCGGCACTGTGGAGTGAGGTAAAGGATCATCTGGCGCAGAATGCGTTGACGCTCTCCAGCGGTCAGCAGCAGCGTCTGGTGATTGCGCGCGCCATTGCCATTGAGCCGGAAGTGTTGCTTTTGGATGAGCCGACGTCGGCACTCGATCCGATTTCAACGCTGGTGATTGAAGAGTTGATGACCACGTTAAAGCAGCATTTCACGCTGGTACTGGTGACGCACAACATGCAGCAAGCGGCACGCGTGTCAGATTACACGGCGTTTATGCATAACGGGCAACTGGTGGAGTTTGATGAAACCGACCGCATCTTCACCTCGCCAAAAGCGCGCAAAACCGAAGATTACATTACGGGTAGATTTGGATAATCCATTCTGCAATTTGTAGCGGCGCAATTTATTGCGCGTAATTTCGTGCAGGTAAAAAAACAGCGCGATAAATCGCGCCGCTACACTGTGTACCTGCTTTGGGTTATTCGTGCGCGTAACCCTGAGGCGGCAACGGTTGCCCATCCAGCCAGGCTTTTCCTTCACGCATCTGCAAGCGTCCATCGACAAACCAGCCGATCACCAGCGGATAGATCGCATGTTCCTGATGCTGCACGCGTGAGGTGATCTCTTCTTCATCATCTTCAGCAAATACCGGCACGCGGGCCTGCAAAATCACCGGTCCGCCATCCAGTTCGTCCGTGACAAAATGCACTGACGTACCGTGTTCCTCATCGCCATTTTCTAACGCCTGACGATGAGTATGCAGTCCGGGATATTTCGGCAGCAGCGACGGATGGATGTTGATCAAGCGATCGTGATAGTGCGCGACAAACGTCTGGCTGAGAATGCGCATGTAACCGGCCAGCACCACCAAATCCGGTGCATAGGCATCGATTTCCTGCATCAGCTGACGATCAAACGCATCGCGGTCGGCAAAATCACTGGCGGCGAGGCTATGACCCGGCACGCTGGCCTCCTGCGCACGTGTCAAACCCAACGCTGAGGCTTTATTACTGAAAACGGCAGCGACGCTGCCGTTGATACGCCCGCTTGCGCAGGCGTCGAGGATGGACTGAAGATTGCTTCCGTTGCCGGAGATCAGTACAACCAGTTTTTTCATGGATTAATAACCACTCGCTCTTCTGAGTCAGTGGCTTTAATCACACCGATTTTCCATGCCTGCTCGCCAGCGTCGGTCATCAGCTGCACCGCTTTATCGGCATCGGCCGGGCTCAGCGCGATGATCATGCCCACGCCGCAGTTAAAGGTACGGTACATTTCATGACGGCTGACGTTACCGGCCTGCTGCAGCCAGCTGAACACAGATGGCCACTGCCAGCTTTTCTCATCAATCACGGCCTGAGTATTGTCTGGCAGCACGCGTGGGATGTTTTCCCAGAAGCCACCACCGGTCAGGTGAGAAATCGCGTGCACATCCACCTGCTCGATCAGGCTGAGGATGTTTTTCACGTAGATGCGGGTCGGTGCCAGCAGGTGATCGGCTAAAGGCTTGCCATCCAGCTGTTTGGTTTCTGGATCAGTCTGGCTGACTTCCAGAATCTTACGCACCAGAGAATAACCGTTCGAATGCGGGCCACTTGAGCCCAGCGCGATCAGCACGTCGCCGTCCTGCACTTTCGAACCATCAATAATTTCTGATTTTTCCACCACGCCGACGCAGAAACCCGCCACGTCGTAATCTTCACCATGGTACATGCCTGGCATCTCAGCGGTTTCACCGCCGACCAGCGCACAACCTGACTGCAGGCAACCTTCAGCGATACCGGTGATCACCGCTGAAGCGGTATCCACGTCCAGTTTGCCGGTTGCGTAGTAGTCGAGGAAGAACAGCGGCTCAGCGCCTTGCACAATCAGGTCGTTCACACACATCGCAACCAGATCGATACCGATGCTGTCATGACGTTTGAGATCCATCGCCAGACGCAGCTTGGTGCCGACGCCATCGGTTCCGGAGACCAGCACAGGCTCGCGGTATTTCTGCGGCAGCGCACAGAGCGCGCCAAAGCCACCCAGTCCACCCATCACTTCCGGGCGGCGAGTTTTCTTTACTACGCCTTTAATACGGTCAACCAGATCGTTACCAGCATCGATATCAACACCGGCGTCTTTGTAGCTGAGAGAGGTTTTGTCGGTCACTGCGGAATCCCCACGCGAATTGCGGTTGGTGGCAAAAATTAAGCGCGCTAATTCTATCAGCGCAGGCAAACGTTTGCGAGTGCCATCTCACGCCGCTTTGCACAGTGCTGATTTTTCGCCAATCCTTAAGATCACGCGGATCGCGCTAAGCCATTGACCAATGACAAGTGGCGCAGCGGCAAAAAGGCGGTATAATCCGGCGATTTTTTTTAGCTCAACTCAATTCCGGGAGAACAATCATGAAGATCGTGGAAGTCAAACACCCGCTGGTCAAACATAAACTGGGCCTGATGCGTGAGCATGATATCAGCACCAAACGCTTCCGCGAGCTGGCCTCGGAAGTCGGCAGCCTGCTGACTTACGAAGCCACTGCCGATCTGGCCACCGAGCGCGTCACCATCGAAGGCTGGAACGGCCCGGTTGACGTCGATCAAATCAAAGGCAAAAAAATCACCGTGGTGCCGATTCTGCGTGCGGGCCTCGGCATGATGGAAGGTGTGCTGGAGCACGTGCCAAGCGCGCGCATCAGTGTCGTCGGTGTCTATCGTGATGAAGAGACGCTGGAGCCGGTGCCTTATTTCCAGAAGTTGGTGTCAAACATCGAAGAGCGCCTGGCTCTGGTGGTTGACCCGATGCTGGCGACCGGTGGTTCGATGATCGCCACTATCGACCTGCTGAAAAAAGCGGGCTGCAACAGCATTAAGGTGCTGGTGTTGGTGGCGGCACCAGAAGGGATTGCGGCGCTGGAGAAAGCGCATCCGGACGTTGAGCTGTACACCGCGTCAATCGATCAGGGATTGAACGAGAAGGGCTATATCATTCCAGGTCTCGGCGATGCCGGCGATAAGATCTTCGGAACGAAATAAATAAAGCATCCAGCCGGCCAGAGAGTCGGCTTTTTTTTGGCAAAAAAATAAAACACAACTCAAGGGGATATCAATGACTCGTCGCGCGATTGGGGTAGACGAACGTCCACCGCTGCTGCAAACCATTCCACTCAGCTTACAACACCTGTTCGCCATGTTTGGCGCCACGGTGCTGGTGCCGATTCTGTTCCACATCAACCCGGCCACCGTATTGCTGTTTAACGGCGTCGGTACGCTGCTGTATCTGTTTATCTGTAAAGGCAAAATCCCGGCGTATCTGGGTTCGAGCTTTGCCTTTATTTCACCGGTGCTGCTGCTGTTGCCACTGGGTTATGAAGTGGCGCTGGGCGGCTTTATCCTGTGCGGCTTCCTGTTCTGCGTGGTGGCGCTGATCGTCAAAAAAGCCGGCACCGGTTGGCTGGATGTGATGTTCCCACCGGCCGCGATGGGCGCAATTGTTGCGGTGATCGGCCTGGAACTGGCGGGCGTGGCAGCCAATATGGCGGGTCTGTTGCCAGCCGATGGCACCTCGCCAGACAGCAAAACCATCCTGATTTCGATGGTGACGCTGGCGGTCACGGTGTTTGGTTCGGTGCTGTTCCGCGGCTTCCTCGCCATCATCCCGATTCTGATTGGTGTGCTGGCAGGCTACGCGCTCTCCTCCTTTATGGGCATCGTAAACTGGCAATCGGTGGCCGATGCGCCGTGGTTTGCACTGCCAACCTTCTACACGCCACGCTTCGAGTGGGCTGCTATGTTGACCATCCTGCCTGCGGCGCTGGTGGTGATTGCCGAGCACGTCGGTCATCTGGTAGTGACGGCGAATATCGTGAAGAAAGATCTGATTCGCGATCCCGGCCTGCATCGCTCGATGTTTGCTAACGGCTTGTCCACCATGATCTCCGGCTTCTTCGGATCCACGCCAAACACCACTTACGGCGAAAACATCGGCGTGATGGCGATTACCCGCGTCTACAGCACCTGGGTGATTGGTGGGGCGGCGATCTTCGCGATTCTGCTTTCATGCGTGGGTAAACTGGCGGCAGCGATTCAGGCGATCCCGGTGCCGGTCATGGGTGGCGTTTCTCTGCTGCTGTATGGGGTGATCGGTGCATCCGGTATTCGCGTATTGATTGAATCAAAAGTGGATTACAACAAAGCGCAGAACCTGATCCTGACTTCGGTGATCCTGATCATTGGCGTCAGCGGTGCGAAAGTGCACATCGGTGCAGCAGAACTGAAAGGTATGGCGCTGGCGACCATCGTTGGCGTGGCGCTCGCACTGATTTTCCGCGTAATCAATCTGTTACGTCCGGAAGAAGTGGTGCTGGATGCTGAAGAAAAGCGCGAAGCCTGATGCGTTTTGCCGGGCAGGGAAGCCCGGTTCATCTCTTGCAAAGATCGTGATAAACTTGCGCCGTTTTCTGCCTGCTCATCCGTTGAGGTACTTCTGAACACGCCGGCACAGCTTTCACTGCCACTCTATTTACCCGATGATGAAACCTTCGCCAGTTTCTGGCCGGGGGAAAATCCGTCTTTGCTGGCGGCGCTGCAAGGCGCACTTTCTCAGCAGCACGGCAGCTATCTCTATTTCTGGTCACGCGAAGGCGGCGGCCGCAGCCACCTATTGCACGCGGCTTGCGCTGAGATGTCAGCGCGTGGCGAAGCGGTAGGCTATGTTCCGCTGGATAAGCGCACCTGGTTCGTGCCGGAAGTATTGGATGGCATGGAGAATCTGGCGCTGGTGTGTATCGATAATATCGAATGCATTGCCGGTGATGCCGAGTGGGAGATGGCGATCTTTGATCTCTACAACCGCATTCTGGAAATCGGCAAAACGCGCTTGCTGATCACTGGCGATCGCCCACCGCGTCAGCTCAATCTTGCACTGCCCGACCTCGCATCTCGTCTCGACTGGGGCCAGATTTATCGCTTACAGCCGCTGTCTGATGAGGACAAATTGCAGGCGATGCAGTTGCGTGCGGGGCTGCGTGGTTTTGAGTTACCGGAAGATGTCGGGCGCTTCCTGCTGAAACGCCTCGACCGCGAAATGCGTACGCTGTTTGATACCCTCGATCGCCTGGATCGCGCTTCTATCAGCGCACAGCGCAAGCTCACCATTCCTTTTGTTAAAGAAGCGCTGGGGCTTTAAACAATCTCCAGCACCGCTTCCGGTGGACGGCCAATGCGCGCCTGATCACCGTTGATCACGATGGGGCGTTCGATCAATTTCGGATGCTCAACCATCGCCTGCAGCAGTTGATCTTCACTCAACTGGCTGTCTGCCAGATTTAACTCCTTATAAAGATCTTCTTTGCGGCGCATCAGATCGCGCGCACTGCTCATGCCTAGCTGTTGCAACAGGTTTTTCAGCGTCCGCACGTCAGGCGGTGTTTCAAGATATAGCACCACTTCAGGCGCTATGCCTTTTTCCTGCAACAGCGCCAGGGTTTCGCGGCTCTTGCTGCAACGCGGGTTGTGATAAATGCTCACCATGATTTTTATCCTTTCTGATACTGACGGAACCGCTTTTGCAGTTCGCGGAACTGGTCGATGCGGGCATCGTAACGCGCCTGTTTCAGGCTACCGAGCGGCACCTGGGCGCTGGCGCTGCTCAGGGTAGTGATCGCCTGATCGAGCTGGCCGTTTAGCGCCAATCCTTCGGCACGCGCCGACAACTCCTCATCCCGTAATCCTTGCGCCGCAGAGGCCTGCGCCAGCAAATCCCAGGCGTTGACGTCATCGGGATGGGCAAAGGTATAGCGATTAAGAATGCGCGTGGCGTTAGCTGGCTGTTTCGCCTCGACATAGGCGTTAGCGAGGTTGAGCTGTAACACCGGATTGGTGCTGCTGCCTTTAGCGCTGGTCAGCATGTTGATGGCCTGTTGCGGTTGGTTCAGGCCGATGTCGATATCCGTCATGATATCCAGCAACCAGACGTTATCCGGCTGTTTCGCCAGCATTGGCGTGATGATTTTTTTCGCGCTGTCGAAGCTTTTTGCCTGCAGGAACTGCACCGCTTTACCGTATTGCGATGCCATTTGCTCACGTGAGTTGCCTTTGGCGTATTCATTTAACAGCTCATCGGTCAGCTGGTTACGGCCAGTAGCGTACATACCCAACGATCGCACTTTCGCCATGTAGAAGCCTTCCGATGACTGCACCACCACCGGGCGCATCTGGTTGGCACGGTTACGCGCATCGGCCAAACGGCTATCCGGTAAGGGGTGCGTCAGTAAAATTTCCGGTGGTTTTGAGGAGAAGCGGCTTTGATCGGCGAGCTTCTGCAGGAAAGCTGGCATCGCCTGCGGATCGAAACCTGCACGTTGCAGCACCTGAATCCCGATGCGGTCAGCCTCTTGCTCATTGGCCTGAGTGAAGCTGATCATACCCTGTTGCGTACCCGCCAACGTACCGGTTAACGCCGCCATCCCGGCTTGTGGGCTGGCAATGGCTAACAGAATCGACCCCAACGCGCCCACCCAGGTGAGTGGCGCATTACGCTTCTGCTCCTCCATGGCACGTGCCAGATGGCGTTGAGTGACGTGAGAAATTTCATGCGCCATCACCGATGCCAGCTGGCTTTCATTGTCGGTGTAGCGAAACAGCGACGAATGCAGCACCACGTTGCCGCCAAAGAAGGCGAAGGCATTGAGTTCATCGTTCTGAATCAAAAAGAAGTGAAACGGTGTGCGCACCGAGTTGGCATGCGCCACCAGGCGTTGCCCTAACTCATTGATGTATTGGTTTAACAGCGGATCGTTAATCAGCGGCGCACTGGCGCGCAGTTGACGTACGTAAAAGTCGCCAATCTGTAATTCCTGATTAATGGATAGCGTCGAACCCGCCGTGGTTCCCATATCGGGCAGATTATCACTGACGTCAGCGCGCACCGCGAGCGCGGGCGTCAGCAGCAGCGTAGGAATAAGGGCCGCCAGCACTGATTTCTTCAACCGGTTAAACATGCCTTGATCCTGTAAAAGTCACCTGCAATTGGACAGGTAAGTCGTTCAAATGTTCTGCGCGTGCTTTCCTTTGGCGCAGCGGTTCTATCTTAACCAGCGTGTGGTAACAAGCAAATGAAGAAGCGACACGGGCTTAAAATGAAAAAATGGTTACCGCGGGCGTTTATTGCAGCAAAAAATTGAATAGCCCGCCATGACCAGGTTAGCGCTTTTACAGGCTTAGAAGTTAAAGTTACGTAAAGTTGCTCAAAATAATTGAATCTGGCATGAACTTTTCCAGGTTTACTCTGAAAAACAAACGTCAAAACAGCGAGCTGGCCTGTTTTATCCATCAGTGATTTTAATGGTGATTTTTATGGGGTCGCCAAAATTTTAGTTAAGTATGGTCATGTTTTCATCATTGTTGCTTTTAGAAACCCTAAACAGGTGGCAATAGATTCATGCCAGTTATTTATTTAGTAATGCCGTTAGCTCAATCAAAAGCATTATTCAATTAGCCTGACTAATTATTATTTCCGCAATAAAAACCCCGGACAGCCCAAAACTACAGGACATTTGCCCTGCTCACCCTGTGGTATAGATAAGGCACTTTATTCAAACGGACTGTGAATTAACGCGCAGTGCATGCCGGAGAGTTTCTATGCGTTCTGTTGTTTCTTACGCCCTGATTGCGATTGTGGGTGGGTTTGTTGGCGCCACCGTCAGCAAAAGTGATGATATTTATCAGCGAGTGGTGAGCCACTTTTCTGCCGAACCGACCGATCCGGACGGTTTCTGGAGTACGCCTGCTGTCGATGGCTACGGCAAAATCCATTACGAGTCTGATGCCGCTTTTAAACCGGTAGTGGGATTAATCAACAAAGTGGTGTTCCAAATCACCAAAAGCGAAGGGGACATGAAGCGCCCAAACCTTGGGCTGGAGCGCGTCGCCCGCGTAGTTAACCTCTACATCGCATCAGGTGTACCTGCCGATCAGCTGCACTTTGTGGTCTCCGTGACCGGCGATGCCACGCCCGCCATGCTGGATAACGCGCATTTCCAGCAATTCTATAAAGCTGACAATCCCAATCTGGCGCTAATCAGCGAACTCAACAAATTAGGCGTCAAAGTGTCGGTTTGCGATCAGTCAGTGGCGTTCCATCACTTCCCGAAAGAGTGGATCGATCAATCGGTTATTCATGCGTTATCCAGTCCGACCACGGTGTCGACGCTGGAAAATCAGGGTTATGCCTTCCTGCAAATGTAATTGGGCTTAGGGTCTTCTATCGAGGAGAAGTGAAATGCGTCCAGCGTCCTATATTGTTATTGCCGCACTGGCAGGTTTTGTGGGCGGTAATGTATTACAGCTTCCAGAGCTGGTGGATAAGGTCAGCAGCAAGTTTGCTGACAACAAAAGCGAGCCAGCGGACTTCTGGAGCACGCCAGCCATCGCGGGCTACGGCAAAATCCATTTTGTGAATACGCCGGATTACAACCCCGCGAATACGCCAGGCCTGAGCAATAAGATCGTTTTTCAGATCAACCGCACGGAAGGGGATGTTCGTCAACCTAACCTCGGACTGGAACGCGTGGCGCGTGTCACTAACCTCTATTACGCTGCCGGCGTACCGCTGAATCAGCTGAATTTTGTGGTATCGATCAACAGCGACGCAGTGCCCGCTGCGCTGAATAATGAACAATTCCGCAAAGCTTACGGCAGCGATAACCCGAACCTGAAGTTGATTGATGAGTTAAAGCAGGCGGGTGTAAAGGTGACGATTTGCGATCAGTCGGTGGCGTTCCATCAGCTACAGCGTGACTGGATAGATACGCGCGTCACGCATACGCTCTCCAGTGGCACCACGGTTGCCTCGCTGCAAAACGAAGGTTACGCGTTCCTGATGTTGTAATTCCTGCCTGACAGCAGTTCGCGCTGCTGTCATTTTTTCGTCATCTCCCCGCGATGTTGCTGTCACAGTTCGCCGCTACTTTAAGCGCCAATGAGATCGATCTCATTGCTCAATCACGAGGCGAACATGTCCGATTTAATCAGTGTGGCAAAGCTGGCTGGCGTATCACGCGCTACCGCCGCGCGCGCATTTTCTGATCCCCATCTGTTGCGGCCTGACACGCTGGAAAAGGTGTTGGCGGCATCAGAGCAACTCGGATTTCGCCCCAATCACATTGCACGTCAGCTACGTACGCAAAGCTCTACCACGCTCGGAGTGCTGTTGCCTTCGCTGCTCAACCCGATTTTTTCTCGCCAGTTGCAGGCGATGGAGCGTCAGGCGCGCGCCGCCGGATACGGTTTGCTGGTGGCGACCAGTGATTATCAGCCAGAACGTGAAGCGGCGATTGTCGAACACATGCTGCGCCAGCGCGTGGCGGGCCTGGTGCTGACTGTGGCCGATGCGGATAACAGCGCAGTGCTGACCACGCTGCATGAAGCCAGCATGCCGTTTGTTCTGGCACACAACGTGCCTCAGCAGAGTCACTGGCCAGCGATTTGCGTGGATAACCAGCAGGCGATGCGGGAAGCCACCGAACATTTGCTGAGTCTGGGCCATCGTCATATCGGCATGGTCGCCGGGCCGATGCTGCAATCGGATCGTGCACGCCTGCGCTATCAGGGCTATTGCGATGCGATGCAGGCCGCAGGGCTGAATGCGCTGCCGGTGATTGAAATGACCAGCCATACCCATTCTGATTTCGCGCTGCTGCAACCGCAGTTGCAGGGCGCAGCACCGCTGACAGCGGTGATTTGTACTAATGATTTGCTCGCCATCAGCCTGATTGGTGCCGCGGCGCGTGCCGGTGTACGCATCCCGCAGCAGCTTTCGGTGATGGGCTTTGATGGCATCGATATTGGCGAGCAGATTGCGCCGTCACTGGCAAGCGTCACTCAGCCAGCCGACATGCTCGGTGCCTGTGCCATAGATATGTTGTTACAACAAGCCAGCCGCGGCACTCGCGTGCTGGCCCATCGGTTGCGGAGCGGTGAAAGCATCGCCGCACCCGCCACCGTTTTGACTGCCACCACCAGGGAACCATAACCACCATGAAATTCCATAAAAAAATGAAAATTCTTGCAGGAGCGATCGCGCTGACCGCCGGTTCGCTGTTCAGTACTTTTACTCAGGCCGCAGACACCGCGATCTGCTACAACTGTCCGCCCGAGTGGGCTGACTGGGGTACACAGCTCAAAGCCATTGCCAAAGACACCGGCATCACCGTGCCACAAGACAACAAAAACTCCGGCCAGGCGCTGGCGCAAATGGTGGCGGAGAAAGGCAATCCGGTGGCAGATGTGGTGTATTACGGCGTCAGTTTCGGCATCCAGGCCGACAGCGCGGGCGTCATCACCGGTTATAAACCGCAACACTGGGACGACATCCCTGCCGGAATGAAAGATCCAAATGGCAAATGGGTTGCGCTGCACTCCGGCACCATGGGCTTTATGGTCAACGTGGATGCACTCGGTGGCGCGCCAGTGCCGCAATCCTGGGACGATCTGCTGAAGCCGGAATATAAAGGGATGGTGGGCTACCTTGATCCGGCCAGTGCCTTTGTCGGTTATGTGGCTGCTGTGGCCGTTAACCAGGCGAAAGGCGGCAACATGCAGGACTTCACACCAGCGCTGAACTGGTTCAAGAAACTGCAGGCCAACCAGCCAATCGTACCGAAGCAGACTGCCTATGCGCGTCTGATTTCCGGCGAAATCCCGATTCTGCTCGACTACGACTTCAACGCCTATCGCGCCAAATATAAAGATCACGCCAACGTCGCGTTTGTGATCCCGAAAGAGGGCACGGTGACGGTTCCTTACGTCATCAGCCTGGTGAAGAACGCGCCTCACGAAGCTAACGGCAAGAAAGTGATCGACTATGTGCTGTCGGACAAAGGTCAGGCGATTTGGGCCAATGCCTTCCTGCGCCCGGTGCGTACTTCAGCAATGTCACCCGAAGCGAAGAAATTCTTCCTGCCGGATAGCGATTATGCACGCGCCCAAACTGTCGACTATCAGCAGATGGCCGATGCGCAGAAAGCCTTCTCTGCTAAGTACCTGAGCGAGATTCACTAATCATGTCGATTTCCGACACCCTGGCGGCTTCACGCCGCCAGGCTCGCAGCTTGCCGGGCAGCAAATGGTTATGGCTGACGCTGCCCGCGCTGCTGTTCTTCAGTGCGTTTTGGCTGCTGCCGTTTGCGCGCCTGCTGCAAATCGGTATGCAGAACGATCGCACCACTCAGCACAGTGGCTACTGGACGGTAATCACTCAGCCGAATTACCTGCTGAGTTTGCTGAATACCGTATTACTGTCGCTGGCGGTGACATTGGTTACGCTGGTGATTGCTGCCATCGTCGGCTGTTTTCTGGCGCGTCAGCGTTTTGCTGGGCGCGGCACGTTATTAGCCTTATTAACCTTCCCGCTGGCCTTTCCCGGCGTGGTAGTGGGTTTTCTGGTGGTGATGCTCGCTGGCCGTCAGGGCTTGCTGGCGCAAATCAGCATGAGTCTGGTGCACGAGCGCTGGACGCTGGCCTATTCACTCACCGGATTGTTTATCGGCTATCTCTATTTCTCTCTGCCGCGCGTCATCGTTACGCTCGTCGCGGCCAGTGAAAAGCTTGATCGCTCGCTGGAAGAAGCGGCACGTTCACTCGGCGCCAGTCAGTGGCGCATTACCTGGGACGTGATCGTGCCCGGCCTGCAGCCGGCATTGCTCTCTACTGGCGCACTCTGTTTCGCCACCAGCATGGGCGCGTTTGGCACCGCTTTTACGCTCGGCACTAATCTGGCGGTGCTGCCACTGACCATTTATGGCGAATTCACTAACTACGCCAACTTTGCCACGGCGGCAGCGCTGTCGGTGGTGATGGGCGCGGTTGCCTGGCTGGCGCTGATGTTAGCACGCCGTCTGGCACACAAGGGGGCAGCATGAATCGTCGCGGATTGTTTAGCCTGCAGCTGTTGGTCACCACGCTCACCGCGCTGTTTATGATTGTGCCGGTGGTGCTGTCGATGCTGGCGGGCGTCACCAACAACTACTTTATCGGTCTGCGCAGCGGTTTGACGCTGAAGTGGGTTGAACAGGTGTGGGAGATGTATGCCGACACGTTTTGGCTGTCGCTGCTGATTGCACTGTTCTGCTTGCTGGTCACGTTAGTGATTGGCGTACCTGCCGCGTGGGGCTTGTTGAAAGCGCCCGGACGCTGGGCGGCGCGCATTGAAGAGTGTCTGATGTTGCCGGTGGCGCTACCCGGTTTAGCTACCGCACTCGGTATCATTCTGCTCTACGGGCAGTTTTCCGCCCTGCGCGACAGCTGGGTGTTTATTTTGATTGGTCACGTGCTGTTTACGCTGCCGTTTATGATGCGGCCGGTGCTGGCGGTGATGCAGGCGGTGGATATGCCGCGCCTTGAAGAGGCTTCCGCCAGTCTCGGTGCCAGCTTGTGGCAGCGCTTCTTTACCGTGGTCGTTCCCAACTGCCGCAACGGCATTCTGGCGGGTGCCTTTATGGTGATCACCCTGTCAGTAGGCGAGTTCAACATCACCTGGATGTTGCATACGCCACTGACCAAAACCCTGCCGGTGGGCCTTGCAGACAGCTACGCCTCAATGCGACTGGAAGTGGGTTCTGCCTACACGCTGATTTTCATTTTGATGATTCTGCCGCTGCTGCTGATGCTGAATGCGGTGAATCACTGGCTCAACCGCGCGGTCTCGCGCCAAAACAAGGAGGCGGCATGAATCCTGCGGCCGTTACCGTGACGCTGCGCGGTTGTTCGCGTCACTTCAATCATCAACTGGCATTGCATCCGCTCGATTTAACCGTGATTCCCGGGGAAACACTGGTGCTGCTCGGGCCTTCTGGCTGTGGCAAAACCACCACCTTGCGCATTATCAGCGGACTTGAGCGTTGTGATGAAGGGGGAGAAGTGTGGTTCGACGATCGCAACGTCACCGCATTGCCAATTGAAAAACGCAACGTTGGCATGGTGTTCCAGAACTACGCGCTGTTCCCCAACCTTAACGTCGCAGAGAACGTGGCCTACGGCTTGAAAGTACAGGGGGTGGCGCGCGCAGAACGAGAAGCGCGCGTGCAGGAGATGCTGGAACTGGTGGATCTCAGCGCTTTGTCACAACGCAGCATTGATAAGCTATCCGGTGGACAGAAACAGCGTGTGGCACTGGCGCGCGCGCTGGCGGCTCGCCCCAAAGTGCTGCTGTTTGATGAGCCGCTGGCAGCGCTGGATGCGCGCTTGCGTGACCGCTTACGCCTGGAAATCGGCACGTTGCTGAAGAAGCTGGCGATCACTGCCGTGTACGTCACCCACGATCAGCAAGAGGCGATGGCGCTCGGCGATCGCATTGCAGTGATGGAGCAGGGGCGTCTGGTGCAGATCGATACGCCACAAAACATCTATCAGCATCCCGCTTCAAAGTTTGTCGCTGATTTCGTCGGTGCGATTAACTGCGTGGATGTCGATGCGCGTGGCAATGCACAGCGCTTCTGCCGCCCGGAAGATGTACTGCTCGCCAGCGACAATCGCTATGCGCGTCAGGGCTTTATCCTTGCCAGCACCTTTTTAGGCGCATCGCAGCGGCTGATGATCGATATCGGTCTGGCCATGCCGAT
Organism: Erwinia sp. S63; assembly: GCF_016625195.1. Lineage (GTDB taxonomy): Bacteria > Pseudomonadota > Gammaproteobacteria > Enterobacterales > Enterobacteriaceae > Pantoea. The sequence goes on along the minus strand of NZ_JACVUP010000020.1, from coordinate 67,727 downwards.
TCAGGTCGACCGCCATGCGCGTGAAGCCTGGCATGCCGGACAACCGGTGAGCTGGACGCTGGCGCAGGACGCCGCACTCCAATTTTCAGCATCCTGAGGAAGAAATTCGTGTCTGAAGCATTGACGCTGATTGCGCAAATAAGTGATTTACACATCAAGGCGAACGGTCGCCTGTCGTATAAAAAAGTGGACACCCAGGCGGCGCTGCTGCGGGTTATCGAAACATTGAATCGTTTGACGCCGCGCCCGGACATGGTGGTGATCACCGGCGATCTGGTGGATTTCGGCAACGCAGAAGAGTATCAAACGCTGCGAACGGCGCTGCGACGTTTGCAGCTGCCTTACATGCTGATGGCGGGCAATCACGACGATCGCCAGCAGTTACGCGCGGCGTTTCCGGATCACCACTATCTGCAACGTGGTGAAACCCTCAACTGGCAGGCACGGGTGAAAGGGGTGCAGCTGCTGGCACTGGATTCCAGCGTGCCGCAGCAGCCGTGGGGCTACGTGGACCAAGCGCAGCTGGCCTGGCTGGAAGAGCAGTTGGTGCGCGAACCGCAATTGCCTACCCTGGTGATGTTGCACCATCCACCGTTGGTTTCCGGTATCGGTCATATGGATAAGCAACCGCTGCGTAATCCCGACGCGCTGGCGGCGATTATCCGCCAGCATCCGCAGGTGGAACGCGTGCTGAGCGGTCATTTGCACCGTTCGGTACAGGCGCGCTTTGCCGGAACGCTGGCCTGCGTGGCGCCGGGCGTCTCGCATCAGGTCGCCTTTGATTTATCTGAAAATGGTCCGGCAAATTTTGTGCTGGAACCGCCGGGTTTCCTGCTGCATCGCTGGCATCCACAGCAAGGTATGACGACACACCAGTGCGCTATCGGCGATTATCCGGGCCCGTGGCCGTTTTATGATGCGAATGGTCTGATCGATTAGCGCCAACGTTTGCTGAATAATTACGCGTGCCTGACAGGATGGTTCGTGCTCAATCTGGTTTGCAGGTGTACAATTGGCGGTTACCTCACCAGGGGTAGCTAGTCCAACTATAACTATATTGTCAGGCACGCGAATTATGAATTTATTCACCAGGGCGGTTGCGTCATGCTGATGCGCATCCGGCCAAAAACTGACCTGCGTACGCTGATTGCGTTGCTGGCGATCACCAGTATCGTCATTACGCTCGCCAACACCTTGTACGCCACCTGGCGTGTGCAGCGTATGGTGCTGATCGAGAGCACGCTCGAAGCCAATCGCGCTTATGCCACCAAACTGGCTGCCACCACGGAAGTCTTTTTCCAGCTGGCACAGTCGCAGCTGCACTACAGCGCGACGCAGTTGGGCAAGGATTTTGATAATCCGGAACTGGCGCAGCAGGAAGTGAATCGTCTGCGTGAGCAAACCAATAGCTTCAACTCCGTTGCGGTGGTCGACACTAACGGGATAGTGAAAGCGATTTCGCCTGAGTCACTGATGCTTAAAGGCATGCAACTCACCAGCCAGGCTTCGCGGGAAGCGCTGGCACAGCGCCAACCGATGGTGAGCAAACCCACCATCTCTGCTGCCAACAATCTGATTGTGTTTGTCTCCTGGCCGATCTGGAGCAACGAAGGACGCTACCTCGGCTATGTGGGCGGCACTATCTATCTGAAGAAGAAAAGTATCCTCAATGCCTTACTCGGTGAGCAGTTCTACCGGGATGGCACGCGCGTGTATGTATTGGATCGCAACAATCAGGTGCTGTATCACCAGAATAGCCAGCTGATTGGCAAAACCGCACCAGAGATCGTCAGCGAGCGTCAACGCAACGAGAGCACCAATGGCGAGGTGCAGGTCACGGAAGAAGACACGCCGAAGCTGGCGGGTTACGCCATTGTGCCAACCACCGGCTGGATGGTGGTGGCGCTCAAACCGACTGACGTCACCCTGCAACCGCTCTCGGGTTTGCTGCTGAAAGTGCTGAAAAACTCGGTGCCGTTTGCGTTGCTGACCTTACTCATGGCGGTGATCTTCGCCCGTCTGATTGCCTTGCCGCTGTGGCAACTGGCGCGTAAAGCCAGCCAGATGGATACCCAGGGCGTTTCCGGTGAAATTGGCGGTATTCGTGCCTGGTACTTCGAAGCGGCGCAGGTGAAACGCGCCTTGCTGACGGGGATTGGTTTGGTGCAGGACAAAATTGGTCGGCTGAAGTCGGAAGTGCAAACCGATCCGATGACCAGTCTGCTCAACCGCCGTGGCCTGAGTGCGGTACTGGATTACTTCGAAACCATGCGTCAGCCCTTCGCGGTGCTGGCGCTGGATATCGATCACTTCAAACGGGTCAATGACAATTTCGGCCATGATGTCGGCGATGAAGTGATCAAACAGGTAGCACGGACCCTGCGCAACAGCGCGCGCCAGACCGACGTGGTATGCCGTAACGGCGGCGAGGAGTTTCTGATGCTGCTGCCAGCCACCTCGACGGAAGAAGCGCGGGTGATTGCCGAGCGCGTGCGCACCAGCATTGCCGAGAGCTGGATTGACCATGTCGGCCATATCACGCTGTCGGTAGGTATCGCGCATTGGGAGGCAGATAACGGGCCGCAAGATTTGAGCCTGAAACAAGCGGATGCCGCACTCTATCAGGCAAAAAATGCCGGGCGTAACTGCGTGATGATTGCCGGCCAGGATGCATTGGTGAGCAGCATTACCCGCTAATCTTCACTTAGCCGCCGCTAACGGCGGCTCTCTCATTCCGCATCAAACAGGGCCCGGCACAGGTTCATCTGAACCGGGCATCGACTGCAAATTTCTGTACAATCGTCATCCCGTTTTTGGCGTCAAGGAAGTGAAATGCTGGTTCTGCTTTTCCAATGGTACAAACGTCGCTTTAGCGATCCGCAGGCGATTGGCCTGTTGGTGATCCTGTTAATGGCGTTCTGTATCCTGTTTTTCTTCAGTGGATTATTAGCACCGTTGCTGGTCGCGCTGGTGCTGGCTTATCTGCTGGAGTGGCCAACCGTTCGATTACAGCGCCTGGGATGCAGTCGCACCTGTGCTACCAGCATGGTGCTGATTGTTTTTGCCGGTATTTTGCTGGTAATGGTGCTGATTGTCGCGCCGGTGGCCTGGCAGCAGGGCATCAATTTGCTGCGTGACCTGCCGAATATGCTCAACAAGCTCTACGTCTATGCTGCGGGTTTGCCAAAACGTTTTCCGGCGCTGGTGGATGCGGGCATCATCGATATCATCGTGGAGAATCTGCGTAGCCGCCTGACCGGGTTGGGAGAGTCATTGGTGAAGTACTCGCTGGCTTCGCTCGTCGGGCTGATGACGCTGATGATCTATCTGGTGCTGGTGCCACTGATGGTGTTCTTCCTGCTGAAAGATAAAGATCAGATGCTGAATGCTGTGCGTCGCGTGCTACCGCGCAATCGCGGGTTGGCGGGCGTGGTGTGGCAGGAGATGAATCAGCAAATCACCAACTACATTCGTGGCAAAGTGCTGGAGATGGTCGCGGTAGGGTTTGTCACCTGGATTGCCTTCCTGGTCTTAGGGCTCAACTATGCGCTGCTGCTGGCGGTGCTGGTGGGGATTTCCGTGCTAATCCCTTACATCGGCGCGATGGTGGTCACCATTCCGGTGATTGGCGTCGGTCTGTTCCAGTGGGGCTTAGGCACCGATTTCTGGACGATGTTTATCGTTTATCTGGTGGTACAAGCGCTGGATGGCAATGTGCTGGTGCCGATTCTGTTCTCAGAGGCGGTCAACCTGCATCCGCTGGTGATCATTCTTTCGGTGGTGATTTTTGGTGGCATATGGGGCTTTTGGGGCGTGTTCTTTGCCATCCCGCTGGCCACGTTAATCAAAGCCGTGGTGCGCGCCTGGCCGGAAACCACGCTGGAGCATCAGCAGGGGTAAACAAAACGGGTGCACATTGTGCACCCGTTTTGTTTTATGCCGACTTCAAATAATCCAGCACGATGTCGTGGTGGTTCGACGTTTTGAAGTCGTCGAAAACTTTCTCAACTTTGCCGCTGCCATCAATCAGGAAGCTGATGCGGTGGATGCCATCATAGGTTTTACCCATAAAGGTTTTCTCACCCCAGACACCGAACTCCTGACAGACCTGGTGATCTTCATCAGATAAAAGGGTGAAGTTCAGCACCTCTTTCTCCGCGAAGCGTGACAGTTTTTCAGGCTTATCGGTGCTGATGCCCAGCACTTCCACGCCCACGGTTTTCAACGCATCCATGTTGTCGCGCAGACCACAGGCCTGAACGGTGCAACCCGGCGTCATGGCCTTCGGGTAGAAATAGACCAGAACGCGCTGTCCCTGGAAGTCGGCCAAATTTACTTGTTCGCCGTCCTGATCGGGCAAGCTAAATTTCGGTGCGGTATCACCGGCTTTCAGTGGATTCATCACAACTCTCCATTTTTTTCTTCATGCTGTGGGTAATACACCCTCGCGGCAAAAGCACCAGTGGGTGCCACCCTCTGGGTTATTTCACTACACGGTATGCCGTGTGGCAGAGTGTGTGGAGAAATAACCCGGCGTTAGTTTACAGGGTGTTGTTGGCATCGTCGGTGACACTATAAAGACGAATCGAGCCTTGTGCATGCAGTTCTTCACACAGATTGTTGAAGGCTTGTTCAAACGGTGCGCTGGCATGGTTATCGGGACTGTGTGCCGTCATCTGAATATACAGCGTCGGTGGGACACCCTCCTGTGCCGGGGTAATACGCGACACCAGTTCGGCAATGTTCATCTGATGTTTGTCGAACAGATCGGTGAAGCGCTCAATGAGATGGGGAGAATCCGGCACTTCCACCTGCACCCATACCGTGGCGGGCATCGGTGGGGTGACGCGCGCATTGGTGCGCTTCATCACAATCAACAGCTCCAGCTCAGCCCCTTTCATCGGCAGCGTGGATTCGATCAGGGTTATCGCGTTCCAGCTCCCCGAAAGCAGCATGATGAAGGTGAACTCATCGCCCAGCATCGCCAGGCGACTGTCTTCAATATTGCAGCCGCAGCTACTGACGTGGCGAGTGATGGTATTGACGATACCCGGACGATCAACGCCCAATGCGGTGATCACCAGATGGTGAGGCTGTGACTGCGACAAAATGGCATTTCCTGTACGTTCGCTAATAACCATAAGGTAAACATAAAAAAAACTGCTGACAAGGGTAGGAATGGCTTGGCTCGCTTGCTTTTCTTTCGAGGTAAAACGTAACATGAGGCACTTGTTTGTCGAGGGGATAGCCCATGTTCACCGGAAGTATTGTTGCGCTCATTACGCCAATGAATGAAAAAGGTAATGTCTGCCGCGAGAGTTTGAAAAAACTGATTGATTATCATGTTGCCAGCGGCACCGCGGCGATTGTTTCTGTTGGCACCACCGGCGAATCCGCTACCCTCAGCCATGAAGAGCATGGCGATGTGGTGATGCAGACCCTGGAGCTGGCGGATGGCCGTATCCCGGTGATTGCCGGAACCGGCGCCAATGCCACTGCTGAAGGTATCTCTCTCACTAAACGCTTTACCGGCACCGGTGTGGTGGGCTGTCTGACGGTGACGCCTTACTACAACCGTCCAACTCAGGAAGGTCTGTTCCAGCACTTCAAAGCGATTGCTGAAAGCACCGATCTGCCGCAGATGCTGTATAACGTGCCATCACGCACGGGTTGCGACATGCTGCCAGAAACCGTGGCTCGCCTGGCCGAAATTAAAAATATTATCGGAATCAAAGAGGCCACCGGGAACTTATCGCGTATTTCTCAGATCCAAGAGCTGGTTAATGATGAGTTCATTATTGTCAGCGGCGATGACGCGACAGCTCTGGACTCCATGCAACTGGGCGGTAAAGGCGTTATTTCGGTCACGGCTAACATTGCAGCACGTGAAATGGTTGAACTCTGTGCGCTGGCGCAACAGGGTAAATTCGCCGAAGCGCGTCGCCTGAATCAGCGTCTGATGCACCTGCACCAGACGCTTTTCTGTGAACCCAATCCAATCCCGGTTAAATGGGCAGCGAAACAGCTAGGATTAATCGCGGATGACACGCTGCGCTTGCCGATGACGCCACTGACCGAAGCAGGTCAGGCGAAAACGGCTCAGGCGCTGATTAAAGCGGGTCTGCGATAAATTAGGGAGAATCAATGAGTTATTCAGTTAAGCGCTCGACGCTGGCAACCGTGGTGGGCTTGTCCACCCTGATGCTGCTAACAGCTTGTTCCAGCGATCAGCGTTATAAGCGCCAGGTCAGCGGTGATGAATCTTACCTGCAGGCGCCTGAACTGCATGATTTAAAAGCCCCGGCGGGCATGATTCTGCCTCTGCAGAATGGCGATTATGACGTGCCGCACACCGTCGCGAAGGGTGCTGTAGGTAAAGAGTTGGATATTCGTCCACCGGCTCAACCTCTGGCGCTGCTGAACGGCACGCGCGCCCAGTTCACCGGCAATACCGGTGTACTGGCAGTCGAGAGCAGCCGTGGTTCGATCTGGTCACAGGTGGTTAATGTGATCCAGTCTTACAAGTTCCCAATTGCACAGCGTGATGATGCTGGGCAGCAGCTGACCACCGATTGGGTGCAGTGGAACCGTGCGGATGAAGACAATCAGTATCGCGGTCGTTATCAGATCAGCGTTCAGAACCAGAGCTACCAGCAGGTGCTGACGGTTCGTCTGCTGGAACTGCAGCAGAAAGGTGAAACGGTGACGGCTCCGGCACAGATCCAACGCTACACCGGCCAGATGCTGAACGACATCAGTACCGGTCTGGATAAGATTGATACCGCCAGCGCCGATGCCGCTGCAGGCCGAGCCACCGGACAGATTGACGTCCAGAGCGGCGCAGATGATACCGGTCTGCCACTGCTGGTGCTGCGTTCACCGTTTAACGTCACCTGGCAGCGTCTGCCAGCAGCGCTGAAGCGTGTGGGCATGGAAGTGACCGATGACAACCGCTCGCAGGGTAGTCTGAAAGTGACCTACAAACAGCCAGGCAGCAGCGCGTTCGACGCGATTGGTGCGAAAGATCCTGAGCTGCCAAACGGCGATTACAAATTGCAGGTTGGCGATCTGGATAACCGCAGCAGTCTGCAGTTCATTGATCCTAAGGGCCATGTGCTCACTCAGGCGCAGAATGACGCGCTGGTGGCGGTGTTCCAGGGCGCACTGAACAAATAAATTGCCAAAGGGCCGGAGATTCTCCGGCCTTTTTGTTTTGATTTTGGCATAATAGCGCCCGGCGAGGTAAACGATTGCGTCAGGCAGTCGTCGCGCGGTGAAACACCGCTGAACACGGGTTCTTTCATGTTTGGAGTTAATGAGATGCAAAAGCGAGCTGAGTTGTATCGCGGTAAAGCGAAAACCGTATACAGCACCGACAATCCGGATCTGCTGGTACTTGAATTCCGCAACGATACGTCAGCAGGAGACGGTGCACGAATCGAGCAGTTTGATCGTAAAGGGATGGTGAACAACAAGTTCAACCATTTCATCATGACCAAATTGCAGGAAGCGGGCATTCCGACCCAGATGGAAGCGCTGCTGTCGGATAACGAAGCGCTGGTCAAAAAGCTGGAGATGGTGCCGGTGGAGTGCGTGGTACGCAACCGTGCGGCAGGATCGCTGGTAAAACGTCTGGGCGTGGAAGAGGGCATGCTGCTCAATCCACCGCTGTTTGATCTCTTCCTGAAAGATGACGCCAAACACGACCCGATGGTAAACGAATCTTACTGCGAGACCTTTGGTTGGGTCAGCAAAGCCAATCTGGCACGCATGCAGGAACTGACTTTCAAAGCCAACGACGTACTGAGCAAACTGTTTGATGACGCGGGTTTGATCCTGGTCGACTTCAAACTGGAATTCGGTCTGTTCAATGGTGAAGTGACGTTGGGCGATGAGTTCTCGCCAGACGGCGCGCGTCTGTGGGACAAAGAGACCATGGACAAAATGGACAAAGACCGTTTCCGTCAGAGCCTCGGCGGCCTGATTGAAGCGTATGAAGAAGTGGCGCACCGCCTGGGTGTGAAACTGGATTAAGTCTTCAACCCTGTTTTCTGGTGTGCATTCCTGCTCACGGTAAATGGGGTGTCGCGATAAATGAAAGGTCGTCATCGGTGACGGCCTTTTCTGTTTCTACCTTCCTGCACTTTCTCTGATACGCCTCCTTTCTCTCAATCTCGCGACGCTAGCGCCGCAACGCTGGTGATTAGCGATGCTGCCAACTAAAATCATGCAAAACCTTTTAACAGGAGCGAGCCATGCGCTGGCAAGGTCGTCGTGAAAGCGACAATGTAGAAGATCGTCGCAATGATTCACCCGGAATAGGTGGTGGCGGCGGGCGGCAAATCCGTTTACCGCGCGGCAAAGGCGGTATCATCCTGCTGATCGTGGTGGCGGTGGCGGGTTATTACGGTTACGACCTCACCGCGCTGCTGGAAGGCGGCACGCCGGTGACGCAACAGCAGCAGCGCCCGGTTAACTCTGCGCAGGACAACGAAGATGCCAAATTCACCAAGGTAATGCTCGCGACCACCGAAGAGACCTGGAGCACGCTGTTTCAGAAAATGGGCAAACAGTACGTTCCGCCCAGGCTGGTGATGTATCGCAACGCTACGGCAACCAGCTGCGGCACCGGCCAGTCGGCGATGGGACCGTTTTACTGCCCGGCAGATCAAACCGTCTATATCGATCTGTCGTTTTACGATGATATGAAAACCAAGCTGGGTGCGGGCGGAGACTTCGCGCAGGGCTATGTGATTGCGCATGAAGTCGGCCATCACATCCAGAAACTGCTGGGCATCGAGCCGAGAGTGCGTCAGATGCAGCAGGGTGCCACTCAGGCGCAGGCCAATCAGTTGTCGGTGAAAATGGAGTTGCAGGCAGATTGCTTTGCCGGCGTGTGGGGCCATTATGTGCAGCAGCAAAATATGCTGGAAGTGGGCGACCTCAAGAAAGCGCTGGATACCGCAGAAGCGATTGGTGATGACCGATTGCAGCAGAAAAGCCAGGGACGCGTGGTGCCGGATAGCTTTACGCATGGCACTTCTCAGCAGCGCTATACCTGGTTCAAACGCGGTTTCGACAGTGGTAATCCCGGCGACTGCAACACCTTCGCCTCTAACTGATGTCGTTAATTGATACCACCGCCGCGATGCAGCGAGCGGGCATTCGTCGCTTGTGTGTTGTCTCCGGTGAAGCCGGTTGGGCGTTGCAGCAGGCAATTGAGTGGCGTACGGCGCTGCCCGGCGACTGGCTGACGCTCAGCGACAGCGATGATTTCCCCCAACGCGTTGCACCCGCTGCACTGCGCACGCTATTGGGGCGTGAATTCCAGCATGCGATTTTCGATGCGCGCAGCGGTTTCCATGCGGAGGCCTTTGCAGCGTTGGCAGGCACGTTGCGTGCGGGAAGCTGGTTGTTGCTACTGACGCCGCCGTGGCGAGACTGGGCCACGCAACCGGATTGCGATAGCCTGCGCTGGGCCGATGTCGCTGAACCTATCGCCACGCCTCATTTTATCCACCATCTGCAGCAGTTGATGGAGCAGGATCAGCAGGTCATGTTGCTGCATCAGCATCAGCATCAGCATCAGCATCAGCATCAGCATCAGCATCAGCACCAGCATCAGCATCAGCATCAGTCTGCGCGCACACCTGCATTGCTGGATTTACCCGATTGGCACTGCCAGGCACCGCAGCAGCAGGCGCAGATCCTGCAACAGCTGCTTAAGATGCCCTCCGGCGTGGCGGTGATCACGGCTGCGCGCGGGCGTGGCAAATCGGCATTGGCAGGTATGCTGGCAAAGCATAATCAGCACTGCCTGGTGACGGCACCGGCCAAAGTTTCCACTGAAGTGCTGGCAGCGTTTGCCGGTGAGCATTTTCACTTTATGGCGCCAGATGCCATTCTCGCGATGGATGCTGAGCCTTTAGCACAGTGGCTGATTGTTGATGAAGCTGCCGCAATTCCAGCACCGTTGTTGCAGCAGCTTGTGCAGCGTTTCCCCCGTGTGCTGATGATCACCACCGTACAGGGTTATGAAGGCACCGGGCGCGGCTTTATGCTGCGCTTCTGCGCCACTTTGCCGCAGGTACAGCATTTCCAGCTTGATGAACCCCTGCGCTGGTCAGCGCACGATCCGCTGGAACAGTGGCTAAGCCAGGCGCTGTTGTTTGAGGATGCCGTAGAAAGCGAACTGGACGGCGAGATAACGATTTTCCCCGCCACGTCAGAGCAAGGCGCGCTCGAAGCGGGCTACCGTCTGCTGGCGAGCGCCCACTATCGCACTTCTCCCATTGACCTGCGGCGCATGCTGGATGCGCCCGGCATGCGTTTCTGGCTGGCAGGAACACCAGAAAATATTGTCGGCGCTCTGTGGCTGGTGGAAGAGGGGGGGTTAGACAAATCGCTGGCTGATGCCGTCTGGGCGGGGTTGCGCCGTCCGCGCGGTAATCTGGTCGCTCAGTCACTGGCTGCACATGCGGGATTTGCAGAAGCAGCAACCTTGAGTTCGCAGCGCATCAGCCGCATCGCCGTGTTAGCCGCACAACGGCAGCGCGGCATTGGCAGCGCGCTGGTTGCCGCGGCACAGCAGCAGGCAAATGGCTGCGATTTCCTTTCCGTGAGTTTTGGCTATACCGAATCGCTGTGGCAGTTCTGGCAGCGCTGTGGCTTTACCCTGGTGCGCATCGGTTCGCAGCGTGAAGCCAGCAGCGGCTGCTATGCCGCGATGGCAATACGCGCCTTAACCCCCGCCGGAGAACAGCTGCAGCAGCAAGCGGCACAGTGCTTTGCGCGTGATGCGGTGTGGCTGCGTGACATTATTGATCTTCCCTTCAAGACCACTGAGTACCCGCAGACACTCAATGATGATGACTGGCCGCTGCTGGCAGGATTCGCCTGGGCGCAGCGGCCGTATGAAGCGAGCTATGCCGCTTTACAGCGCCTGGTGCGGGCCTCCTCGCAACCGCTGCTTGAAGCCATACTTGTGCAAAAACAAGCGCTGAGTGCCGTAGCGCAGCAAGCGGGGCTCAGTGGTCGTAAGGCTTTGGTGCAATGCTTACGCCAGGAGACGGCTGAGGCATTGATTCAGTGCGATGCCAGCCGGGCGGAACAGTGGCAGCAGCAGTTGGCATCGTTGCAATAAATCCATTATCTCGTTCAAATTTTCCCAATATCACTCCCGCCTCAGCGGCGTATAGTGATTTGAGGAGGATCTTATGGCACTACGATATGTAATTGTTCAGCAACCGACACACGCTGCGCAGCTGTTTTTGCTGTATCACGGTGTAAATGACAACCCTGATTCGATGGCGCAGGTCGGCAACTGGTTCGCCAAAGCGTTTCCGGAGGCGTTCGTTGTCTCAGTGGGTGCGCCCTATCCGGCTAGTGAGCCGCAGGGTCGCCAATGGTTTGCGGATATACCCGCGCATGATCGCTCGGAACAGCAGGGCGTCAATGCCGTGATGCCGATGTTTGTGGAGTCGGTGCGTCACTGGCAGCAGGCATCGGGTGTTCGGCCGGAAGCTACCGCGCTGGTCGGCTTTTCGCAGGGTGGCACCATGGTGCTGGAAGGCGTCAAAGCCCATGCCGATCTGGCCGGACGCGCGATTGTGTTTAGCGGTCGTTACAGCACGCTGCCGGAGCGCGTCAGCTCTCGCAATACCATTCATCTGATCCACGGTGATTATGATGAGCAGATCCCGCTGGAGCATGCCGAAGCCGCGATGCAACGGTTAACCGCGCTGGGTGGCGATGTGACGCTGGATGTGGTGGACGATTTACCGCATGCCATTGATGATCGCAGCATGCAACTGGCGTTGAATCATCTGCGTTATACCATTCCGCGTCGCTACTTCGACGAGGCGCTCAGCGGGGCTAAACCGGGCGATGATGATGTCATCATGATGATGTGATGGTTGAACAGCGAGGGTTGCTCTTAACGTAACGGCGAGATAAATCGCGCAATTCTGTAGCGACTTCGCTATCAGGTGCGCAGCGCATCACGCCGCTACGTTTACAGGGAAGGTGTTAACCGCAGTTATTTTTTCTTCGGCCAGTCGTCGTCATCGTCCCATTTATCGTTAAAGTCGCGATGTGGTGGTAAATCCGGTTTGTTATCCATGAATTTTTTATGATCGATACGTTTTAAGTCTTTATAAACGTTCATTAAAATACCGACCATCAGCAGGATCACTAAGATCCACCAGTACTCTTTAAAGAATTCCATCCCATTGCTCCTTTAGCGTGCTTATTTAAGCGATCAGCTGTTCCATGATGCGCTGGTACATACGACTCAGCATCTGCAAATCTGACGCTTTCACGCACTCATTGATTTTATGAATGGTGGCATTCACCGGGCCCAGCTCCACAACCTGCGCCCCCATCCGCGCGATAAAGCGTCCGTCTGAGGTGCCGCCTGTGGTCAGTAACTGTGGCTTAATTTCATTATAGTGCGCGACAGCATTTACCACGGCATCAACCAGTTTGCCGCGTGAGGTCAGGAACGGCTGGCCGGAAACATTCCACTCCAGCGTGTAACGCAGCTGATGGCGATCCAGCAGGGCGGCCACGCGCTCTTTGATCATCTGATCGGTGAGTTCGGTGCTGAAGCGGAAGTTGAACTGCACGAAGAATTCACCGGGGATAACGTTATTGCTACCGGTGCCGGCCTGTACATTGGCAATCTGCATGCTGGTGGGCGGGAAGAATTCGTTGCCCTGATCCCATTCGGTGGCCACCAGCTCATTCAGGGCTGGCATCGCGCGATGCACCGGGTTATCGGCCAGATGCGGATAGGCGACATGGCCCTGCACACCGTGAATGGTGAGATTGGCGGTCATCGAACCGCGACGACCGTTTTTCACCACATCGCCAACGATTTCTGTACTGGAAGGCTCGCCCACCAGGCAGTAATCCATGCGCTCGTTGCGCGCCATCAGACGCTCAACCACTTTCACTGTGCCGTTAACCGCGCTGGCTTCTTCATCGGAAGTTATCAGAAATGCCAGACGCCCTCTGTGCTGCGGATTAGCCGCGACAAAACGTTCTGCGGCCACCACCATCGCGGCCAGAGATCCTTTCATGTCGGCGGCGCCACGGCCAAACAGCATGCCATCACGAATCGAAGGCTCGAACGGCGGGCTGATCCAGCGATTAGCATCGCCCGGCGGCACCACGTCGGTGTGACCGGCAAACGCCAGGGTTTCGCCCTGACCACGCGTGGCCCAGAAGTTCAGCGTATCGCCGATATGCATCTGCTCGACCGTAAAGCCAATCGCTTCCAGACGCGCGACCAACAGCGCCTGACAACCGGCATCATCCGGACTCAGTGACGGGCGACGAATAAGCTGTTGAGCCAGCTCAATGACCGGACAGAACATGTTATGACTTCTCCTGGATAAACGCTTGATAAAGGGAATCTTTAAAACCGACCAGCAAGTCGCCATTTGGCGCAGACAATACCGGACGTTTGATAATGGCAGGCTGGGCGAGCATCACGGCTTTCGCGCTGGCCGCATCGGTCACTGCTGCACGTTCCGCTTCCGGCAGGTTGCGCCAGGTGGTGCCGCGTGTGTTTAGCAGCACTTCATAGCCAAGCTGGTCGATAAACGATTGCAGCAGCGCATCATCGATGCCATCCACGCGATAATCGTGAAAACGATAGTCGGTGCCGGATTCTGCTAAATAGTTGCGTGCTTTTTTTATGGTGTCGCAATTTTTGATGCCGTACATTTTAAACATAGCTCGTCGGTACTCTTAAATGCGTGAGTGTTTGCTGTATTGCCGTATACGTTCTGGTTCCCAAATCACTGGCGAGGGTTAGGCCGCCAGTAAGTAAGGTTAATGGTTTATCTTCATAACGTAGGGCATTCCCTGGTGCTGGATTGTAACAATACCGAGATGATCGTAGATAGCATGAAATCCGCATTTAAAGGTCAACACCAACGCGATCCGGGTTAGGGACGCTGTTCACAGAGGTTAACGCGCAGCTTATCGAACGTACTGCACTTATTTGTGCAAGCCCCGACCGCTTCCCATTTAAGGTAATGACGTTCCTTCTCTGTTTATCGAGCACAGTAAGTGTTCCATTCCCTTAGACATTAGCTGCCCTCACGATGGGGCCTTTTTCAAAGGCCTCAAGACTAGCTCCTCTCAGATGGCTATAGCGTCAGGTCCGACTTAATATAAAAATTTTTTAAACAGCAATCCGTTATTAAAGCAGTCTTTAATAAGGCATGGTGCGGATGACAGAAAAAGGATGCTCTCTATGAAATCAACATCCGTTCACAGTATTCGCCTGTTCGAATTTTTACCGACAATGCCGAAGCTGACCGTTGATCGGGCAGTTGAACTGCTGGAGGTAACTTATCCGACAGCCAACGCAGCGGTGAGAAGTCTGGTAGAAGCGGGCGTGCTGGTTGAGACTTCCGGTAGGCCGCGCCACCGAAGTTACGAGTACAGACGATACGTCGAACTTTTGCGGGAATGACAGGCTTTGTCGCGCTGCGTTTTATTTGTTTTTTAATGATAATTTCTGCGTTATCAATTCTGTTAATTAGGTCCAGTAAACGTTTTCATTCATATCCCAAATAGTCGCTCGCGGCATCATCAGGCAACTAAGAATTATCCTAAGCCTGAAAATATGCTACCTGATAACGCAGGTGATTTTTTCCTATGGAGTGAATGGGTTGCTGAAATGTGCGTCAGTACGCAATTTCAACAAAATGACGCTTTTGTGCGCTTTCACCGATGGTGACAAGTGGTGGAAACGTATTCACCTGTAGAAAAAATCGGCGTAGAATCAGCCCTACTATAAGAGAGGGTACGATGGTCGACACCGAAATGGGAAACTGGAAAGAATTCATCGAAGCGATGTTACGTACTAAGTAATACGCGAAGAGAAAAGCAGGGCATTCCCAACTTGCTGTAATTCTAACCACACAAAGCAATAAAGCCGCTATGTCTCCATAGCGGCTTTTTTTATCTTTGGATTTTAATCGTGTGGCTTATCTTTCAATGGGAAGCGACGACGCACCAGCACAAAGAACAGCGGTACAAAGAAAATCGCTAATACCGTGGCGGAGATCATGCCGCCCATGACGCCTGTACCCACCGCGTGCTGGCTGCCGGAACCCGCGCCGCTACTGATTGCCATTGGCAGCACGCCGAAGATAAAGGCCAGCGACGTCATCAGAATCGGGCGCAGACGCTGACGTGAAGCCTCCAGTGTCGCCTCCATCAGCTCGCGTCCTTTGCTGTTGATCTCATTGGCGAATTCCACGATCAGGATGGCGTTCTTCGCCGACAAGCCTATCACGGTGAGCAAGCCAACCTGGAAGTAGACGTCGTTCTCGAGTCCGCGCATCCAGGTTGCCACCAGCGCGCCGACCACACCGAGCGGCACCACTAGCATCACGGAGAACGGAATCGACCAGCTCTCATACAACGCGGCCAGACACAGGAATACCACCAGCAGGGAAATCGCATACAGCGCAGGTGCCTGCGAACCGGAGAGACGCTCCTGATAAGACGCTCCGGTCCACTGGAAGCCTACGCCTAATGGCAATTGGCCCACCAGCTTCTCCATGACATCCATCGCGGTGCCGCTACTGACACCGTTGGCAGCTTCACCGACGATTTCCAGAGAAGAGTAGCCGTTGTAACGCTCAAGGCGCGGCGAACCGGTTTCCCAACGGCTGGTGGCAAAGGCGGAGAAGGGCACCATAGTGCCGCTACTGTTGCGTACGTACCACTTGTTGATATCGCCCGGCAGCATGCGGAACTCCGCTGCGGCCTGCACATACACCTTCTTCACACGTCCGCGATCGAGGAAGTCATTGACGTAAGTCGAACCCCATGCAGTGGTCAGCGTGTCATTGATGGTGTCGAGCGAAACACCCAGTGCCTGGGCTTTGCGCTGATCGACATCAATTTGCAGCTGCGGGCTGTCATCCAGGCCGTTGTGACGCACGCGAGACAGGGCCGGATTGCTGTCGGCCAACTCCAGCAGCTTGTCACGCATCGCCATCAACTGGGTATGACCAATGCCGCCATGATCCTGCAGCTCCATATCAAAGCCCGATGAGCTGCCCATGCCGGTAATCGCCGGTGGGCTGCTGGCGATCACGCGGCCTTCTCTGATCTTGTGAAAGGCTTTGGTGGCGCGATCGATGATGGCGAAAGAGGTACGATCGCTGCCCGGGCGCTCTTCCCAGTTTTTCAGGCGCACAAACAGGCGCGCCACGTTTTGGCCGTTACCGCCTGGACCGGCACCGATGGTTGAGAATACCGACAGCACGTTGTCTTTCTCGGCGGTCATGTAATAGTTTTCAACCTTCGCCACCACATTGGAGGTTTGCTCTAACGTCGCGCCCGGCGGCAGCTGCACCTGGGTCAGGAACACGCCCCGGTCTTCCAGCGGCAGGAACGAGGTCGGCAGCTTGATAAACAGAAACGCCATCACGCCGATGATGCCGAGATAGAGCACCAACCAGCGCCCGCCCTTCATCAAAATACGCGCGACTCCGCGCTCGTAGCGTTCCGCGCTGGCATTAAAGTTACGATTAAACCAGCCAAAGAAGCCGCTACGCCCATGATGATGGCCTTGTTCGAGAGGTTTGAGCAGCGTCGAACACAGGGCTGGCGTCAAAATCATCGCCACCAGTACCGACAGCACCATCGCCGATACGATGGTGATTGAGAACTGGCGATAGATGGCGCCCACGGTGCCACCGAAGAAGGCCATCGGCACGAATACCGCCGACAGTACCAGCGCAATGCCGACCAGCGCGCCCTGAATCTGGCCCATCGATTTTCGCGTCGCGGCGCGCGGTGATAGTCCTTCCTCACTCATGATGCGTTCGACGTTTTCCACCACCACGATGGCATCATCCACCAGCAGGCCGATGGCGAGCACCATGGCGAACATGGTGAGCGTGTTGATACTGAATCCGCAGGCATATAACACCGCAAAAGTGCCGAGCAGCACCACCGGTACGGCAATGGTCGGAATCAGCGTGGCGCGGAAGTTCTGCAGGAACAGATACATCACCAGGAACACCAGCAGAATCGCTTCCAGCAGTGTTTTCACCACGTCGGTGATCGAGGCTTTCACAAACGGCGTAGTTTCGTAGGCGATTTTGGCTTCCAGCCCGTGCGGGAAGTAGTGCGACAACTCTTCCACACGTGCGCGCACCAGCTTATCGGTGTTCATTTCGTTGGCGCCGGACGCCAGCTTAATGCCGAGACCGGACGCCGCCTGGCCATTGTAGCGGCTAAGGAAATCGTATTTTTCCGCCCCCATCGCCACGTCAGCCACATCGCCCAGCGTCACCACCGAGCCGTCACTGTTGGTTTTCAGCGTGATGGCTTTGAACTGCTCTGGGGTCTGCAACATCGACTGCGCATTGACGGTGGCATTGAGCGCTTGTTTATCCACCGATGGCAAGCCGCCAACCTGACCGACCGCCACCTGGGTGTTCTGCGATTCAATCGCCTTAACCACGTCATCGGTGGTCAACGCATAGGCGATCAGCTTGTTAGGATCGAGCCAGATACGCATCGCATATTGCGATCCATAGGCATCCACCTGGCCCACACCATCAATGCGGCTCAGCGGATCCTGAATGTTACTGGCGACATAATCTGAAATATCCTGTTTGTCCATACTTCCATCGGTAGAGACAAACGCAATCATCAGGATATTGCTGTCACCGGTTTTATTCACCGTGACACCCTGAGACTGAACGGCAGCCGGCAATTTACGCAGCGCGGATTGCAACTGATTTTGCACCTGCTGGCGGGCTTCATCAGGATTAGTGCCAGCGGTAAAGGTGAGGGTGATTTGCGCCTGACCGGTATTACTGCTGTTGGAGGACATATACATCAGGTTATCGATGCCGGTCATGTTCTGTTCGATAACCTGGGTGACAGTATTCTCCAGCGTTTCCGCAGAGGCGCCGGGATAGTTGGCAGTAATACGCACGTTAGGCGGTGCGAGATCGGGATACTGCTCAATGGGCAGGGAAATGATCGCTAGTGTGCCGCACAGACAAAGCAAAATAGCCAAAACCCAGGCAAAAATGGGGCGGTCGATAAAAAAATTCGACATGGAACCGACACTCCTCAGCTGCGTATTTTTAACTTTTATTATGTAAAACGTGAAGCGCGATCGGCTTCACGTCGGCGGAGTGCAAGGTGCTATCCCGAAAACTCCTGCTGCTGCCTACTGTACGTGGCGCAAATTAGAGAATCGTGGATAAATTATGGAGAAAGTGTAAATGTCGTGCTGGTTTTCTATGCGCTGCTACACATTGCGGCTCTCAAGCCATAGCACCGTGGCGGCGACGCGCGAACGGACATCCAATTTACGCAGCAGATTGCGGATGTGCACTTTTACCGTTTCTTCGGAAATATGCAAGGTGGCAGCAATCTCTTTATTAGATAACCCGCGCGCCACCTCCTGCAGCACATCCAGTTCACGCTCGGTGAGCTGCTTGAAAGGATTGGCGCTCGGCTGACGCGTTGCCAGATATTCTGCCACCACTTCACTAAACACATTCTCACCCAATGCACCGCGCATCACCTGTGCCAGCAATAATTCTGGCTCGCTGTCTTTCAGCAAATAACCATCGGCTCCCGCATCGACCATGGCGTAAATATCATTGCGCGCGTCGGAAACGGTCAATACCAAAATGCGCGAGGCGATACCTTCGTGGCGCAGGGCTTTCAGGGTATCAAGACCCGACATGCCTTTCATGTTCAGATCGAGCAGAATCACATCGGGCGACAGGCGACGCGCCTCAGCCAGCGCTTCGGTGCCGTTGTTGGCTTCGGCCACCACTTCCAGACGTGGTTCCAGTGCCAGCAGTTGGCGGATTCCACGACGCATTAGCGGATGATCGTCCACGATCATAATAGTCAGGGAAGAGGGTGCCATAAATTCTCCAGTCAACATCCATTCAACAGTAAGTGTATCGCGTTAAACCAGCCGGTGCGCTGGTCGTGGCGGGAAACGCAGCGTGACGCAGGTGCCTTGTGCCTGTGGCGTCACCTGTAAGCTACCGGAAAGCCGGGCAGCGCGCTCCGCCATAATCGTCAGGCCGTAATGTCCCGGTGGCTCTTCAAGGCTGCGGATACCGCAACCGTCATCTTCAATGGTCAGCAGGTGGGAGGCATCGGCATCGCGCTGATAATAAATATGGATTTGCTGCGCCTGCGCGTGGCGAATGGCGTTCAGCAGCGCTTCGCGCGCAATCTGTAGCACATGCACCTGCTGTTGCGCATCCAGTGTTTGCAGGCCCGATTGATAATCGAAGGTGATCGCGGCCTGCGATTGTTCCTGCAGCGGAGCGATCATTGCCTGCATCGCCTGCACTAAATCCGCCTGTTCAATGGTCAGTCGGAAGGTGGTGAGCAATTCGCGTAGCTGCTGGTAGGCCTCGGCCAATGCGCGATCAAATTCGGCAATAATGGACTGCGCCTGGGGCTGGGTATTATCGACATTGCGGCGCAGCAGCGTGAGCTGGATGCGCAGAAAAGAGAGCGACTGCGCCAGCGAATCATGCAGTTCACGGGCGATGGTCGATCGCTCTTCTATTAATAGCATCTGCTGGTACTGTTTTTGCGTCTGCCAGATCCACAGCGAGCGTGCCAGCATGTTGGCCAGGCTTTGCATCAGTTCATCAGCAGGTGGCGCTCGTCGCGTTTGCCAGCACAGTTCGCCGAGTAACTGATCTTCCTGCTGCAGCGGCAAACGTTGCCATGCGAGATCGTCTTCCGCCACGCCCGCCTGAAAATCAATGCCGTCGCTGGTGATGCTCAATACGGTCAACGCTTCACGACGTTGCACCAGTCGCAGCAATCCCTGGAACAACTCTGGGTTCAGTGGGCTGCTGGTGAGGACCTGTGAGCATTCATAGAGTAATTTCAATGTGCGGTTGGCTTGCGTCAGATCTTCCGTTTTATTGCGTACCGCCAACTCAAGCAGGCGATAGTGCGAGTGCAGACGCTCGGCCATGTGAGTAAAAGCTTGTGCCAGCACGCCCAATTCGGTGGGCTGGGAAACCGATAACGGCGGAAAGCTGAAATTCGCCTGCTCAACGTATTGGCTAGCCGTGACCAGTGAATCCAGCGGGCGCACCACGTTGCGACGAATAAAACGGATGGTCCACAGCGCCAGTGCCACAATCGCCAGAAAGCCAAACAGGCTGCTGGCCGCCACCAGATGCATTTTCAATTCGGCGTAATGTTGCAGTGCCAGCACAAAACGGTCGATCTCACTGACGTAACCGGCAACGCGTTGCTGATAAATCTGCGCGCGTTCAGGCTGCAGCGTCTGCTGCAACTGCGGCCAGCTATCGCGCAGATAGCGATAGCGGCTGGCGACGTCCTTCGGCACCCACGGGCGTTCCAGATGCTGAAGAGCCGGTGAGCTGAGGGTTTGCTGATAGATTTGGATGTGTTGTGCTAACTGCTGCGGATCGCGCGTGGTATCCCAGGCAAGGCGGTACATTTGCATGCGCAGTGAACCGGCGACATTCACCGCTTCGGCATCACGCAAACTGCTGGAGAGCGTTAACAGCGCCAGGCCGGTGGTGAGCAGCGATAACAACACAATCGCGCTCAAGGCACGGGCCATGGTGCGGGTAACAGGACGTTTCACTATCACAATAAAACCCTTATAAGAGCGTGGGATTATAAGGCAGCGTCAGACAGACAGCGAGCCAGAATCGTCACATCAGGTTACTTTTAGCAGAGAAATCCACTTCTCTTTACCTTTCCCTGGATTGCATATCGTTAGCTGGCGAATTATTGAACGGATTTACGGCCTGCTGTGCCTGCTTTTCATTACTTCGCTGATAATTTGCAGCGTAATCACTTTTATGAACGGACGACAACAGGAGCAAATGATGAAGACACCGATTGCCATTCTGACTGCTGCACTGCTTGCCACCGCAAGTTTCACGGCCTTCGCCGCGCAACCTTTAAGTGCTGAGCAGGCGGAAAACCTGCAAAGCAGCGGCACCGTTTCTATCAGCGGCGTTCGCGGTTCCATCGATGATGCAACCCGTCAGCTGTCGCAGAAAGCGGAAGATATGGGCGCCAGCCATTACCGCGTAATAGGCGTGCAAAACCCAGGCGACTCCAGCCTGTGGAGCGGCACCGCAGAGATTTACCGTTAATCCCCTCCCGTAGTATTTCCCTGTAGCCACCCCTTTACCGGCCATTCACTGGCCGGTTTTTTTGTGCACCGCGACCGATTCTTACAAATCAACTCGTGCAACCAAACGGTATTTTTTGCTTCGTTCATGCAGAACGGGTAGGATTCATCGCCGTAAATTCCCGGCTCACCGCGCGACATCGTTCCGCCGTATCGGTAGCGGGTTTTACCCCATTTCGCACCGCCGCACGCAAACGATTGGTCAGGCGATGATTGATGGTCAGGACAAACAGGAAAGCTATGAATTCAACTAAAAAAACCGCAGCCGAACAACGCGCTGCGAAAAGACGCTGGCTCAATTCCCACGACAGCGGTTACCACAAAGCAATGGGTAACCGTCAGGTACAAATGATCGCCATTGGCGGTGCCATCGGTACCGGCCTGTTCCTTGGCGCAGGCGCGCGCTTGCAGATGGCCGGTCCTGCTCTGGCACTGGTTTATCTGGTGTGCGGTATCTTCTCCTTCTTTATCCTCCGTGCGTTGGGCGAACTGGTATTACACCGCCCATCAAGCGGCAGCTTTGTTTCTTATGCACGTGAATTCCTCGGGGAAAAAGCGTCATACGTGGCGGGCTGGATGTACTTCGTTAACTGGGCGATGACCGGTATCGTGGATATCACCGCAGTTGCGTTGTATATGCACTACTGGGGCGCGTTTGGTGATGTGCCGCAGTGGGTGTTTGCTCTCGGCGCACTGGCGATTGTCGGCACCATGAACATGATCGGCGTGAAGTGGTTCGCCGAAATGGAGTTCTGGTTCGCCTTGGTGAAAGTGCTGGCGATCGTGGTGTTCCTGATCGTCGGTGTGGTGTTCCTCGGCAGCGGTAAACCGCTGGATGGCAACACCACTGGCTTCCACCTGATCACTGACAACGGCGGTTTCTTCCCGCACGGCTTGCTGCCGGCGCT
This sequence comes from Erwinia sp. S63, assembly GCF_016625195.1. Lineage (GTDB taxonomy): Bacteria > Pseudomonadota > Gammaproteobacteria > Enterobacterales > Enterobacteriaceae > Pantoea. The sequence continues at coordinate 45,599 of NZ_JACVUP010000020.1, read as the reverse complement.
GGTGTTAGTGCAAGGCGTGGTGTTTGCCTTCGCCTCGATTGAGTTGGTGGGCACGGCGGCCGGGGAGTGTAAAGACCCGAAAACCATGCTGCCAAAAGCCATCAACAGCGTGATCTGGCGTATTGGCCTGTTCTACGTCGGTTCGGTGGTGCTGCTGGTGCTGCTGCTGCCGTGGAATGCCTATCAGGCGGGTCAAAGTCCGTTTGTCACCTTCTTCTCCAAATTGGGCGTGCCCTACATTGGTAGCGTGATGAACATCGTGGTGCTGAGCGCGGCGCTGTCGAGCCTGAACTCAGGCTTGTACTCCACCGGTCGTATTCTGCGCTCCATGTCGATGGGCGGTTCTGCGCCACAATTCATGTCGAAGATGAGCAAACAGCAGGTGCCGTTCGCCGGTATCCTCGTCACCATCGCGGTCTACGTGATTGGTGTGGTGCTCAACTACTATGTGCCATCGCAGGTGTTTGAGATCGTACTGAACGTCGCTTCACTGGGCATCATCTCTTCCTGGGGCTTTATCGTGGTGTGCCAGATGCGTCTGCGCAAAGCGATTAAAGAAGGTAAAGCGGAAGATGTCAGCTTCAAGCTGCCGTGGGCACCGTTCACCTCGTGGCTGACGCTGCTGTTCCTGGTGAGCGTGTTGGTGCTGATGGCGTTTGACTATCCAAACGGTACTTACACCATTGCGTCAATCCCGCTGATTGCCGTGGTACTGGTGCTGGGCTGGTTCGGTGTGCGCAAACGCGTACATGCGGAAGCCATGAAAGAGCACGACCATCATCATGACGACAAAGATGATGCGTCAGCTAAGCTAGCGGAAGATAGCTCGCGTTAATCGCAGCGATTCTCATCAACGGGGGCCTTTTGGCCCCCGTTTTCATTTCAATTGTCCTTCCCTTGATCCCACATCGGGATATACACCTTTCGGGTGATATAGCCCTGCATAACCTCAGGTTATTTTACGCCTCATCTCAAGCTGGCTAAACGAGGTGAGCGCATGACGCACTCCATTCTCCCTGAAAGCAGTTGGCACGTGTGCGGTCTGGTGATCCAGGCGCGACCTCACGCCCTCCCGGCGGTAAAGCAGGCGTTGCTGGCGCTTTCTGACTGCGATATCGCTGCCGAAGACAGCGCTCGCGGCAAGCTGGCCGTGACCTTAGGTGCCGCAGATAGCCGTGCCTTGCTGGACAACATCGAAGCCACCCGCCATATCCCGCATGTATTGGCCGTTTCTCTGGTGTATCACCAGCAGGACGAAACGGAACATCGTCACAAGGAAGCATCATGAAAGTCAGTCGTCGAGAATTTATGAAGGCCAATGCGGCCGCAGCGGCGGCAATCGCCGCCGGACTCACTATTCCCAGCGTCACCAAAGCCGTCACTGCGCTGGGTGCACCGATTCGTTGGGAAAAGGCACCGTGCCGTTTCTGTGGCACCGGTTGTGGTGTGCTGGTGGGCACGCAAGAGGGACGCGTGGTGGCCTCGCAGGGCGATCCGCAGGCGGAAGTGAACCGGGGACTGAACTGCATCAAAGGCTATTTTCTGCCGAAGATCATGTACGGAAAAGACCGCCTGACGCAGCCGTTGCTGCGCATGACTGACGGTCATTACGACAAAGAAGGTGAGTTCACCCCGGTGAGCTGGGATCAGGCCTTCGACATCATGGAGCAGAAGTTTAAAGCGGCGCTAAAAGCCAACGGCCCTGACTCCATTGGCATGTTCGGCTCCGGTCAATGGACCGTATGGGAAGGGTATGCCGCCTCTAAATTGATGAAAGCCGGCTTCCGCACTAATAATCTCGATCCTAATGCGCGTCACTGCATGGCGTCGGCGGTGGTGGGCTTTATGCGCACTTTCGGCATGGATGAGCCGATGGGCTGCTACGATGACATCGAAGTGGCCGATGCCTTTGTGCTGTGGGGTTCGAACATGGCCGAGATGCATCCGATTCTCTGGTCACGTTTGACTGCCCGTCGCCTGAGCGATGACAATGTCAAAGTCGCGGTGCTCTCAACCTATCGCCATCGCAGTTTTGAACTGGCCGATAACGGCATGGTGTTTACGCCGCAGAGCGACCTGGCGATTCTCAACTTTATCGCCAACTACATTATTCAGAACAACAAAGTCGATAAAACCTTCCTGCAGAATCACGTGACGCTGCGTAAAGGCGTCACGGATATCGGCTATGGATTGCGCCCAAGCGATCCGCGTCAGGCTTCAGCGAAAAACCCGGATAGCGGCGAATCGACACCGATCAGTTTCGACGAGTACGCCAAATTCGTTGCCGAGTACACGGTGGAAAAAGCCAGTGAGATGAGCGGCGTCGAGCAGGACCAACTGATTGCGCTGGCCGAATTGTATGCCGACCCGAATGTTAACGTGGTCTCCTACTGGACCATGGGCTTTAACCAGCATACGCGCGGCGTGTGGGCCAATAACCTGTGCTACAACATCCATCTGCTGACTGGCAAAATCTCGCGCCCTGGCACCGGTCCCTTCTCGCTCACCGGCCAGCCTTCTGCCTGCGGAACCGCACGTGAAGTCGGCACCTTCTCGCATCGCCTGCCCGCAGACATGGTGGTGAATAACGATAAGCACCGTGCGACAGCTGAGAAACTGTGGAAACTACCGCAGGGCACCATTCCCGCCAAAATCGGCCTGCATGCGGTAGCGCAGGATCGCGCGCTGAAAGACGGCAAGATCAATGCGTACTGGGTGATGTGCAACAACAACATGCAGGCGGGTCCGAACCTGACGCAGGAGCGCATGCCAGGCTGGCGCGATGCGCGCAACTTTATCGCGGTGTCTGATCCCTATCCGACTGTCAGTGCCTTGTGCGCGGATTTGATTCTCCCGACCGCGATGTGGGTGGAGAAAGAGGGCGCTTATGGCAATGCCGAGCGTCGCACCCAGTTCTGGCATCAGCAGGTAAAAGCGCCGGGCGAAGCAAAATCAGATCTGTGGCAGATGGTGAATTTCGCCAAGCGTTTCCGCGTAACGGAAGTGTGGCCGGAAGCGTTGATCGCCCAACAGCCGGCGCTGCGCGATAAAACCCTGTACGACGTGCTGTACGCCAATGGGCAGGTCAATCAGTTCCCGCTGAGTGAAGTGGCGGACGATCGACTGAACGACGAGGCGCGCGACTTCGGTTTCTACATCCAGAAAGGGCTGTTTGAAGAGTACGCCAGCTTTGGTCGCGGCCACGGTCACGATCTGGCGCCATTTGATGCCTACCATGAGGCACGCGGATTGCGTTGGCCGGTGGTGAATGGCAAAGAGACACGCTGGCGCTATCGCGAGGGCTTTGACAGCTACGTTAAAGCGGGCGAGGGCGTGCGTTTCTATGGCAAGCCAGATGGCAAAGCCACCATTTTTGCCCTGCCGTATGAGCCACCCGCTGAAGCACCGGACGCCGAGTACGATCTGTGGTTCTGCACCGGCCGCGTGCTGGAACACTGGCACACCGGCACCATGACGCGACGCGTGCCGGAACTGCATCGCGCGGTGCCTCAGGCATTGCTCTACATCCATCCGCTGGATGCCAAAGATCGCGGTTTCCGCCGTGGCGAGAAGGTGCGCGTGGTGTCACGCCGGGGTGAAACCGTGGCGACCGTTGAAACACGCGGGCGTAATCAACCGCCAAAAGGGCTGGTGTTTATGCCGTTCTTCGATGCCGGCGTGTTGGCCAATAACGTCACACTGGATGCCACCGATCCGCTATCGAAGCAGACCGATTACAAAAAATGCGCCGTTAAGCTGGTTAAAATCTAAGGCAGGATGCAATGAAACCGTTATTCACTCTTATCACCGTTGCCGCCCTGATGCTGGGCGGCGGTGTCTGGGCCGCGAACAGCGTCGATCTTCATCAGTCTCCGGAAGTGACCGCCACGCAGCAGGGCACCATCCATCAGCCAAAAGAGCAGAGCCGTAAGCCGCTGAACTATGTTAATCAGCCGCCGGTGATCCCGCACAGCGTCGATGGCTATCAGGTCACGAAAAACGTCAACCGCTGCCTGCAGTGCCACGGCACGCAGAGCTATCTGACGACTGGGGCACCCCGTGTGAGCCCAACACACTTTACCGATCGCGATGGTCTGGTGAGCAGCACGGTTTCGCCGCGCCGCTACTTCTGTTTGCAGTGCCACGTCCCGCAGACCGATGCCAAACCGGTGGTGGAGAACACCTTTAAACCGGCCAACGGCTTTGGGCAGTGAGGATATCAATGAAACAGAGATTATTACGCATCTGGCGCTGGTGGCGACGTCCGAGTCGCTTAGCGCTCGGCACGCTGCTGATTCTGGGCTTTGCCGGTGGGATTATTTTCTGGGGCGGTTTTAATACCGCGATGGAGATGACCAACCGCGAGCAGTTCTGCATTGGCTGCCATGAGATGCGCAACAACGTGTATCAGGAGTACATGCAGACGGTGCACTACAACAACCGCAGCGGCGTGCGTGCCACTTGTCCGGATTGCCATGTGCCGCACGAATGGGGTCCGAAAATGCTGCGCAAATTGCAAGCCAGCAAAGAGGTGTACGCCAAGATCTTCGGCCTGATCGACACACCGCAGAAGTTTGAAGAGACGCGCATTGAGCTGGCACAGAATGAGTGGCGCAGGATGAAAAATAATAACTCGCAGGAGTGCCGAAACTGCCACAACTTCGAGTACATGGATTTCACCGCGCAGAAAACCGTAGCGGCGAAGATGCACAGCAAAGCGGTAGAGGATGGGCAAACCTGTATTGATTGCCACAAGGGTATTGCGCACCATCTGCCGGATATGAGCGAGCAGAAGAACGGTTTTTGATTTTCGCATTGTCATCAATTCGCGCGATAAATCGCGCCGCTACCACTCACTGCACCTTGCCGTAGCGGCGCAATTCATTGCGCGACCGTTCTCGCCCTTCAATGCGCATAGACCGCACGAATTCAGATAGTTTTCCCCGCCGCTAGCGCCTATTATCTCAGGCTCCCTCATTTACGCGGTGGAGCGGCCATGTCGTTAAAGATCAACATCATCAAAGATAAGTTACTGTCAGATAATTACTTTATCCTGCGTAACTTCACCTACGAACTGACCCGTAGCAACGGCGAAGTCGTGCGCCACAAACGCGAAGTCTATGATCGCGGCAATGGCGCCACCATCCTGCTTTATAACCGCGACAAGAACACCGTGCTGCTGATTCGTCAGTTCCGCATTGCGACTTACGTTAACGGCAATGCCAGCGGCGAATTGATTGAGAGCTGCGCTGGGCTGCTGGATAACGATTCGCCAGAAGATTGCATCCGCAAAGAAGCCATCGAAGAGACCGGCTATGAAGTCGGCAAAGTAGAGAAGCTGTTTGAAGCTTACATGTCGCCGGGCGGCGTGACCGAGATCGTCCATTTCTTCGCGGCAGAGTATAGCGAATCGATGCGCGCCAACGCCGGTGGTGGCGTGGAAGATGAAGAGATTACCGTGCTGGAGTTGCCTTTCCCGGAAGCGCTGGCGATGGTGAAAGACGGGCGCATCCTCGATGGTAAAGCGATTATGCTGCTGCAACACGCGCAAATTGCGGGTTGGTTAAAAGCCTAACCGGTGCATCACTAAGGGCGGCTTTCATGGCCGCCCGCAGTTATTCAGGCCATCACTTCCAATGGCTCCGGCACACACTCCGGATGGGCCTGCATACGCGCCAGCGCTTCTGCGTACGACGGCATTGAGTTAGCCGCACCAGAACGCTCGACACACAATGAAGCAAACGCTGAGGCAAAAAGAGCCGCCTGTGGCAGTTCATCACCCGAAGCTAAACGCGCTGCCAGCGCGCCGTTAAACGCATCGCCCGCGCCGGTGGTATCCAGCGGTTGTGCCGGGAATAGCGGAATGCGCAGCGGTTGTTGTTCCGCATTCGACAACAGCGCGCCCGCCATCCCCAGGGTAATAATCACCTGACGCGCGCCTTTGCGGTGCATCACTTCTGCGGCTTTCTGCGCGCTGGCAAAATCCGTCACCTTCACACCGGTAATCTGCATCGCTTCGGTACTGTTCGGCGTCAGCAGATCCACCTTCGCCAGCAGCGCGTCGCTCACTTTCTGCCACGGCGCCGGGTTCAAAATCACAAAGGTGCCACCCGCACGCGCATTATCAATCATGCGCTGAATGGCATTCAGGTTGTTCTCTAGCTGCACCAACAAGATATCTGCTGCGGCTACCGTAGGCTGACAGCGTGACACTTCCGCCGCCGTCACCGTGGTATTCGCGCCCGGAAACACCGAAATCATGTTCTCAGCATCATCCCCGGCCACATAAATCAGTGCGTTGCCGGTAGGCTTCTCTTTACAGGTAAACAGCGTAATCGCATCAAAGCCGGTTTTCTCGAGGTGACGACGGGCAAAAGTGCCAAAATCATCATTACCGACCTTGCCGATATAGTGTACGCGCGCCCCGGCACGCAGCGCCGCCGTGGCCTGGTTTGCGCCTTTGCCGCCCGGTCCCATCATGCTGTTGTGGGCGGTCAGTGATTCTCCGGGCATCGGGAAACGGTTCATCACCGCGACGACGTCGAGGTTGAACGAGCCAAACACACACACTTTTCCTTTCATCATGCACTCCTGAACAGGCGTTCGGCGGCCAAACAGGCACCGCGACAGCCGGTGTGATCGGTGGACTGACTAAAGATGATTTTTAAATTGTCACGCGTGGCCGGTGGACGCAGATGCTGCTGAATCTGGCTACGTAACTGCGCCAGCGGGAAATCCGCCATCGCCAGTACGCCCCCGCCCAGAATCAAATACTCCGGATCGAGAATATTCATCTCGGTAGCAATCAGCTGTGCCAGACGATACACAAACGCCTGCAGTTCCGGATGGTCGCCATGTTGCGTAAACAGCGCCGACATATCGGTGTTCGGCACGTTAGCCTTAGCCCAGTGACTCAACCAGTTGCCAGAAGTCACCGTCTCCGCACAACCGCGGTTGCCGCACGGGCAGGGCAGATCGTTCCCGGCAATCGGCACGTGGCCCAATTCCCCCGCGCCGCCGTGCTGGCCGTGATAGAAGCGGCCATTGATCCACAAGCTGTTGCCCATGCCGGTACCGGGATACAAACCTACCGCGATATCCGGCAACTGCTCCAGTTGCATTAAATCCCACATCATCAGATGGTTAACATCTTTATCCATCGCCACCGGCACGCCTAAGCGTTCGGTGAGGATCGCTGCCACTGGCTGATGATCCAGCGCCTGAATAAACGGCAACGAAATCACCTGCTGACGATCGCGACTGAGAATGCCCGGCAATCCTAGCATCACGCCGCTCACCGGTTGCTGCTCCAGTGTTTCACTGATTAACTGCCCGAGTGCCGTCAAAGCGTCGGGCTGCTGCGCCCAGCTGGCCGTCGGCACCTTGCGGAAGCTGGACCAGATGCGTCCCTCTTCCATCAGCTGCAGACGTGTGCCGGTGCCGCCAATGTCGATACCCAGCCAGCGTGGAATCATGCGGATACCTTCGCCAGGCCCTGAGCTTCATCAATGCTGTCACGCATCATGTCCCAGGCCGTTGCCAGATCGTCATGGATGTTGAACAGGCCAGAGGTGCCGACGATCAGCACTTCTGCACCGGCACCGACCAGCGTGTTGTAAGTGCGCGTGTTGCACGAGCCATCAATCTCAATCAGATATTTGTGGCCATGCTGCTGCTTCAGCGCTTTCAGCTCCTGCACTTTGGCGACCATTTCCGGGATGAACGGTTGGCCGGCATAGCCTGGATCCACGGTCATTACGGTGATCTTATCCAGCAGATGAATGTAGTGATGGATAAACGACACCGGTGTGGCCGGGTTCAGCACCACGCCGACTTTCTTGCCGTAGCTGCGAATCAGGTTAATCACGCGGAACGCATCACGGTTGATGGTTTCTGCGTGCGGGCAGATGTAATCGGCACCCGCTTTGGCAATCGCATCAATGAAATCGGTCGGCTGTTCCACCATCAAGTGCACATCCAGCGCCACTGTGGTGTGCGGGCGAATCTGTTCAATAAAGAACGGCGACAGCGTGATGTTCTTAACATAGTGACCGTCCATGATATCGATATGGAGGAAGTCTGCGCGAGAGTCCAGCACTTCCAGCTGGTGCTTGATCTCCATCAGATTCATACACATCAACGACGGGGAGACTTGAATACGCATTAGACTTCCTTTTTTTCGGTCAGAGGATTAAGGGCCGCAGCGAGTTTGCTCAGCTTGACGGCACGATGTTCATTAAAACGGGCTTTAAATTGTTTGAAGGCCAGTACCACAATCAGCACCGCGCCCCACATCGCCAGGCTAACGTGCTGGCTGATGTTCATCAGGTTGAAACCGGTTGAGAGCACTTGCAGGGCAATCAATGCCAGTACCACACCGGTGACGCGGCCGAAGCCACCGTTCGGGTCGGTGCCGCCGAGAATAATCGCCAGTACGGTCAACAGCAGATACGCATCGCCGTAACCCATACGCGCTGAGTTAAAGCGCGCCATCATGATCAATCCGGCTAACACACACAGCAGGCTGGAGATGACGTACACCAGTACCACCATGCGATGCGTGTTGATGCCGCTGAACCAGGTGGCGTTAATGTTGCTGCCTCCCATGTAGATGCATTTACCGGCGCGGGTTTTGCCGAGGAACAACGCCAGCAGCGCAGCGGCAATCAGGAACACCCACAGTGGCAGCGGCATACCCAACAGCGTATTGGAACCGAGTGCCTGCACCACCGATGGCATGCCGCTGACAGCGGCACCTTTGGTCAGCCAGATGCCGATGCCGTTCAGCGTCATCATGGTTGCCAGCGTCACCAGAATCGGGTGAGCACCAATTCGCGTCACCATCACACCGGTGATGACACCGATAAAGGCGGCAATCAGCATTGCGCCGACGATGGCGATAAACAGCCACAGCAGTTGCTGGCCGGTGCCGGCATCGGCGGGCAGGGCGCTCATTAGTGTCCAGGCGATAAACAGTGCGGTCAGGTTAGCGGTAGCGATAATCGCCAGGTTCAGGCCGCCGCTGAGGATGGCGATAAACATTGCCAGCGTCAGCAAGCCCAGTTCCGGCAGCTGGAACGCCATGCTCATAAAGGTCGAGTCGGTCATAAAGCGGCCCGGCAGCATGAAGGTGAAGATTGCCAGCGCCAGCGCAATCAGCAGCATAAGGCCAATATTGGTGCCGTCCGGACGCAGAGCAGAGAGTGATTTCATGTGAATGCTCCTGTCAGACGAAACTGACGTCAGTTTCTTTACGTTTTTTGTAGTGAGTGACGGCAATCGCCACCATGATCACGCCGCCTACCACGATGTTCATGAAGTAGTTGGAGACGCCAATCAGGTTGAGGCCGTTCTTCAGGATGGCGATCAGGAACACGCCCATCAGCGTGCCGCTCACCGTGCCTTTACCGCCCATCAGGCTGGCACCGCCGAGCACCGTGGCCGCCAGTACATCCAGCTCGCCGCCGACCAGCGCATTCGGTACCACTTCACCCATGCGATACACCTGTACCAGCCCGCCAATCGCCGCCATCGCACCGAGCCAGCCGTAAGCGAAGACGTGAATCAGACCGACGCGAATCCCGATACGACGTGCGGATTCCGCATCGCCGCCCACCGCGTACAGCTGGCGGCCGAGGTTGGTTTTATTGAGCAGCAGCGCGGTCAGTCCGGCAATCACCAGCATGGTGATCAGCGGCAGGCCAATCTGGAAACTGTTGCCTTGCCAGGTGAAGGGCAGCACGCTGCGCAGCGTGATCCACCAGTCCGGCAGGGAATAAAGGCTCTTACCGCCGGTCACCCACATCAACAGACCAAACAGCAGCGACTGCATACTGATGGTGATGATGATCGACACCACGCGCAGTGAGGTAATCAGCAGGGCGTTAATCACGCCAAAGGTGGTGCCGCAGACAATCGCCAGCAGGATGCTCAGCGCGGCGTTATCAAACTGGAACTGCACAAACAGCGAAGCGATTAGGTATTGCACCACCGACGCCACCGCGGCGAAGGAGATATCAATCCCGCCGGTCACCAGCACCACAAACAGGCCGAGGGCAAAGATGCCGGTCACCGCGTAGCTTTCTGCCAGATCCAGCAGATTTTGTACGGAGAGGAACTGGTCGCTGGCCACCGAGAAAAACACGATGAAAGCCAGCAGTACCCACGCCAACCAGCCCTGACTGGAGTGCGGACGTAAACGAGAAAAATCAGGCATTGATCACCTCCGCCAGCTGTTCTTGCTCAACGGTATCGGGTTGGTATTCGGCATGAACGGTGCCATCACGGAAGTGCAGAATGCGGTCGCAGTTGTACCAAACCTCTGGCACTTCATCGGAAATCAGGATGATCGACAGACCTTCTTTCGCCAGCTCGTGGATCAGCTGATAGATGCTGGCTTTGGCACCGACATCCACGCCCACGGTCGGGGAGTCCAGAATCAAAATGCGCGGCTGGGTCAGCACCCATTTCGCCAGCACGATCTTTTGTTGGTTACCGCCGGACAGGGTGGAGATCGCCAGGTTGGGATCGGCCACGCGCACGCCCAGTTGCTGAATCCACTGCAGGATCAGCTTGTTCTTGCGGTATTCGTCGATGATGTGAAAACGGTTTTGCAGCTTGTCGAGGATCGGCAGCACCATGTTGTCGGCCACCGATTGTTGCTGCACCAGGCCCAGGGTTAAGCGGTCTTCAGAGACATAGCCGATACCGGCTTTGATAGCATCTTCATGGCCACGGAAGCGCACCGGTTTGCTGTCGAGCCAGATTTTGCCGCTATCGGGTTTGGTCATGCCAAACAGCGACAGCGCCAGTTCGGTACGACCGGAGCCGAGCAGGCCGCACAGGCCGAGTACTTCGCCCTGATACAGCTTGAAATTGACGTCATGATATTGACCGGCGCGTGTCAGGTTCTCGACTTCGAGAATGGCGCGGTCAGCATTACGCGTTGGGGCTTTCAGTTGATAATCGAGTTTCAGCCCGGTCATCAGTTCAGTCAGATGATGTGGCGTCATCTCTTTAGCGGGCCAGCAGCCCATCTTGCGTCCGTCACGGATCACCGTTACGCGATCCGAAATCTCTAATACTTCATCCAGACGGTGGCTGACGAACACCACGCAGATGTTTTTGTCTTTCAGGTAGCGCACAGTGCGCAGCAGCTGATTCACTTCGGTGCGAGTCAGAGAAGCCGTTGGTTCGTCCATGATCACCAGGCGCGCATCGGCGACCAGTGCACGGCAAATCGCCACCTGCTGACGTGCAGCAATCGACAGTGCCGAGACTTTCTCATCCAGATCGAGATCGAATTTCAGTTCTTCAATAATACGGGTTGCCGTTTCACGCAGCTTCGCCTTGCGGTGCCAGCCGAGCAGGCCATTAAGGTTGTGCTCAAAGGCGATGTTCTCGGCCACACTCAAATTCGGGAACAGCGACAGATCCTGATAAATCACCTGGATACCGAAATCACGCGCCTGACGGGTGGTCAGACGCGGGAAGGTCGGGCCATCACCCAGGGTAATGCGGCTGCCACTGTCCGGGGCATGTACCCCGGAAATGACTTTGATTAAGGTGCTCTTGCCACAGCCGTTGGTGCCAGCCAGGCAGTGCACTTCGCCCGCCAGTAAGCTCAGCGAGATATCGCTCAGTGCGCGGTTGCCACCAAAAGTTTTCGACAGGTTGTCGAGCGCAATTAACGTCTGTGGGATCACCTCTTTCATCATTACAGCCCCATTTTCACCAGTTTTGGCAGGTTTTCTTTATCCAGGCTTTCGGTGTTGTTACCGAGGATGGTGTGAGTCGCCTCGTCAACTTTCACTTTGCCCAGACCGTCGATGGTCATCCCGTCGGTAATTGGCTCTTTCTTCTGCATCATGTCGGCGATACGCACGAACACTTCGCCAGCGGTTTGCGGGTTCCAGATGTAGCCGCCTTTAATTGCGCCACGCTGCACCAGCGAAGCACCCTGGCCTGGGCTGAAGGCGCCAATGACGCACACCTGATCAATCTTGTTGCGGTTCATCACTGCACGACCAGCACCGATTGGGCCCTGTGAACCGAACGCCATAATGCCTTTCAGATCCGGGTACTTGGACATCAGTTCGTTAGTGGTACGGATAGAGTCATCCAGCGATTCGCCGACGCCGAACTTGTCGGTCACCATCTGCATTTTCGGGTAATGTTCTTTCTGATAATTCAGCGCGGCATCGGTCCACTGTTGATGCAGTGGCACGGTCAGGCTGCCGACGTACATGGCGTATTTGCCTTCTTCATGCATGCATTTCGCCAGCGCTTTCATGTGGTTGATGCCGTGTGTCGGGGCATCAACCAGTTCGAAGTCCCAGTTTGCGCCTTTCTGATCCGGTGATTCGTGGGTGATAACCTGAATGCCGGCTTCACGTGCACGTTTCAGTACCGGCTCCAGCACTTTCGGGTCATTCGGCACTACGCCGATGATGTCGACTTTCTGCGCAATCAAATCTTCAATCGCACGCACCTGCAAAGCAGGGTCGGCGGCGGTTGGGCCTACCATCCATGCATCAATGCCGCGTTTCGCCGCTTCACTCTTGATGCCCGCTTCCATGGCGTTGAACCATGGAATACCGCCAATTTTCACCACGATGCCCATGCGTAATTTGTCAGCAGCGTGCGCGCCAGTGGCGGCAAACAGAGCAAGCAGAGAACAGGCGATAAGATGTTTTTTCATAAAGACTCCGGATTAATTTTTTATTAGCTGCATTGAATTGTTGCGCTGTGAGCAATCAATAATATTGACGCCATTCCAGGCTAATTCTTGTTCCAGCTCTTTGTCTTTTAATTGGTCAGTGATGAGAAAGTCCACATCGCGATAATGACAAATACGCGCGAATGAGGGCCGCAGGAATTTACTGGCATCCAGCAACAGATGTTTTCTTTCTGCTGCCAGTAACATCTGTTGTTTTAAATGTGCGTTGTTTTCGTTACCTTCACGTAAATAACCGTCATTGCCTAAACTGCTACAGGAAAAAAAGATCTTATTGATCTGAAATTCCCGTAAAGGCTGCTCAGCGACAACACCGTGGAAATCTTCATAACGGTCAGAATATTCTCCCCCCAGACAGATGGTGCGAATACTGCCGCGCGCCGCAAGGGTTTGCACAATTCTGATAGAGTTGGTTAATACCGTTAATTCAATATCCGGTAGCTGTCGCGCTAAATACCAGCAAGTGGTGCTACTGTCGAGTAATATACAATCGCCGGGGCTGATGAAATCGAGTGCACGTTTGGCTATTGCCATCTTTGCATCTACATGTTCATTCATGCGCTGGCGGAAAGATAATTCATACTCGTTAACACCCCTCGTATTCCCCTGAATGTTAGCGGCTTGTCGTTTTGCTGGTACTGCACCGCCGTGGCTACGTTGCAACAGCCCACGTTTCTCCAGCTGAGTTAAATCACGACGAATGGTTTCTTGCGAAACCTGACACAACGTGACTAATTCAGCGACAATAACCCGACCATTTAAATTTAGTTCGTCAATAATTCGCTGCTGTCTTTCAATCGGCAACATGACTTCCCTCCGATGGCTATAAAGTACTGGATACCGCAGCGGGAAAATGTGGACTGCGCACGAGTCCGCAGTGGTCAAAATGCCCGGCGACGTTAGAGTGATATGAGTCGAATTTTTATGTAAATAGGATCTAAATTTTTCAGTAAATAGAGATCTGATTCACATAAACACGCGTGTTAGCGCTAAATCGGGGGATCGGTAGCAAACAATTATTACCGTATGAAAACACCTTATCATGACCGGTTATGACCGTTTGTGTGTATTTGACCGATTTGTGATGTGCGCTAAATTGTTTTTAGCTAAACCGTATTCAACGGCATGACGGCGATTGGGCAGATGTTTTAGCCAGATGCACGCTTTCAGATAAACATGACTCCACAGTCCGACGAATCCGATTGAGCGGAAATCAGTCGAAACGGATGATGGAACCCTTGCTTCTCCAGCCTCAGATCGCCCTCAGGCGACGGCTTTTTCAGCAGTTAGTACCGCTTTTAGGGCCAGCTCACAGTTTCGGCCTGCTGACCACGTTGTCGTTACGCTATGATTTCCTTTCAAGGAATTTGGGGACCTTTTTTTTTGATGTCTTATTGGATGAAGTCGCTGCTTTTATTGCCCTTTATGTTTGTCGCGTGCGTTCAGGCTGAGCCACTGCAGAAGTCATTTTCTGACTGGCAGCTCACCTGTAACAACGCGGCTTTTTGCGTGGCGCGCAGCTTTCCGGGGGACAACGGATTAGTGATGACCCTTTCACGTGGCGCTGGCGTTAGCGATCGCCCACTGCTGCGTATTGATTACGGTAGCGCGTACAGTGGAGAGCTGCCCGGCGGACCGCTGAAGGAAAATTTGCTGCTGGATCAACGTCGCCTGACGCCAGACCTCAAACACTGGAATGTTGAGCCACACCATCTCGCCACCAGCAATGCCATCGCCATAGATGAATTTCTCGCGCAAACGCTGGACGCCCATACTCTGCAACTGACCTATCAGGCGAAAGCCACTATTCCACTTAGCGGCATGAAAGCGGCGCTCCTGCTGATGGATGAAGTCCAGGGCCGGGTGAATGGCGCCAGCGCCTGGGTGAAGCGGGGCGATCGCGCGCAATGGGATGTTCCCCCTGTACCGCAGGTCCCGCAACTGCCTGCTCCTTTGCCGCAGCCGGCGCCATTAACTCAGGAAGAAACTAGCGGGCTGATTGATTACGGCACCTGGCGGGTTAACACCGACAACTGTTCGCTCGATCCGCTAAGACGTGAAGTGAGTGTGGCTCCGCTCACCGACACCAAAGCGCTGCTATTAATCAGTTGTGAAACCGGTGCCTACAATGTGATTGATTTGGCGTTTGAAGTGACGCGCAGCCAGCCCTATGTGGCACGCGGACTGACGTTGAATCTGCCGTTCACGCCACCGGGACGCAGTGACAATCAGATGGAACTGGTGAATGCCGAATTCGATGCCAGCAACGGGTTGCTATACACCTTTAGTAAAGGTCGCGGTCTGGGCGATTGCGGTGTGGCCACGCGCTGGCAATATGACGGCAATGAATTTGCGTTGGCAGAGTATGCTGAAGAGAAAACCTGTGATGCCTGGCATAGCAGTGATGACTGGCCAACCCTGTGGGTCAGCCAGCCCCCGTCATAATTCGCACTGCAGATGCGTTGGCTGCTTTCATTCACCCCAGTCACTTACTGATGTAAGCTCCTGGGGATTCATTCAATTGCCGCCTTTCTGCATCACGAATTATCTAGGGGGAAGGTATGGCATTGATCATCATCGGTGAGCCATTTTGATTGCCCACCAGCTCCGCCAGCAGGTTATTCACGCCATCGCTCATTGGTGTGAAGCGAGACAGCGGTGAACGCGTCACCACCACAAATACCCCAACGTTACTTTGTGGCACCATCGCCATGTAAGTAATAAAGCCGCCGCCGCCGCCGGTTTTCTCGATAATCCCTGGGCGACCCTCTTTTGGCCCCATATACACCCAACCCATGCCTAACGCATCGGCCCGGCCGGGCACATCCATACCTTCCACTTTGGTCAGCTGGTCACGGCGATAAATCAACGTTTGCAGACGATCAACCTGCGGCGTGCGGTGATTAACCGCCGAGTTGAGGAATTGCTGCATCCAGCGGCCCATATCATCCGGCGTTGAATACACGCCACCGCTGCCAATTGCCGCCAGGGTGTTATTGCACGGGCTGGCCCCTTTCTCAGGGATCATCAGGCGCTGGCACTGATCGGGGGATGGCGTAAAGGTGGTGTCTTTCATTCCCAGCGGACGCGTCACCAGCTGTTGCAGCAGGGCGGGATAAGGCGTGCCTGCCGCTTTCGACAGCGCATCACTCAGCAGGTCAAAGCCGAGGTTGGAATAGGAGGCTTGTGTTCCCGGCGTGGCTTTCAATTGCGCACCCTGCAGCCACTGCCAGCGATCGGCTTTGGTTGGCCAGACAAACACGGGACGATGCGGTTTTCCGCCCGGCTGCTCACGCGGCAGGCTGCCGGTATGAGTCGCGAGGTTGATCAGGCGAATCGGCTGACCGTTGTAATTCGGGACGCGCGCACCAGCCGGTGCGTATTTGCTTAACGGGTCATCAAGGCGAATCTGTCCGCGTTCCGCCATTTTGACCATCACTTCGCTGGTCATCAATTTGCTCAGCGAGGCGATACGAATCACGGAGTCGAGCTGAGGGCGCACATTATTACCTGGGCTGGTATCGCCAAAGCTGGCGAATACGCGCTGATTGCCATCAATTGCCACCAGCGCCATGCCGGTTGCGCCGCTGCCATAGAAGATGTGCTCGGCATAACGATCAACGATCTGCGAGGCCAGCAGCGGATCGGCCACCGTCTGCGCCATGCTTTTTAATGGAAGCACTGAAACCATTAAGGCCAGTAAAAAGGGAGTACGTTTTTTCAACGGGAAAGCGTCCGCAACAGGATTCGGAGGAAAGCTTATAGTAATCAGTTTGTGCGAGGCGTGAAGAGGGAAGGGAGGATTTTTTTCTGTATCAGGCTGTGATCAAAAAACGGCCCTTACGCCAAAAGACGCAGGGCCGGATCGATTAGTGCGGCTTGAGTAATGCTTCGGTATGGCTCACGATATTTTCCACCGTAAAGCCAAATTCCGGGAAC
Source organism: Erwinia sp. S63 (assembly GCF_016625195.1). Taxonomy (GTDB): domain Bacteria; phylum Pseudomonadota; class Gammaproteobacteria; order Enterobacterales; family Enterobacteriaceae; genus Pantoea. Next base: position 28,924 of record NZ_JACVUP010000020.1, on the reverse strand, counting down.
AGCTTGCCTGCCGGCGCAGACTCACCGAAGGTGGTCATACCGACAATCGCGCCATCCAGGCCGACATACTTGAACCAGTAATCGGCGATACCCGCTTCTACTGCCACGCGCGCTTTCACGCCGGAGGGCAGCACCGATTCGCGGTAGGCTGCATCCTGCTTGTCGAACACGTCGGTGCAGGGCAGAGACACCACGCGCACCTTGTGGCCGCTGGCACCGAGTTTATCCGCTGCGCCGAGTGCGATTTCAATCTCAGAGCCGGTGGCGATGATGATCGCTTCTGGCGTGCCCGCGCAATCCTGCAATACATAACCGCCTTTAGCGATATCCGCTACCTGCGCCTGGCTGCGCTCTGGTTGCAGCAGATTTTGACGCGATAAAATCAGCGCCGTCGGGCCATGGTGGCGCTCAACGGCGGCTTTCCAGGCCACGGCGGTTTCCACCTGATCGCACGGACGCCAGACGCTCATATTTGGCGTTACGCGCAGGCTGGCGAGTTGCTCCACCGGCTGGTGCGTTGGGCCATCTTCGCCCAGACCAATCGAATCATGGGTGTACACCAGTACCTGACGCGCCTTCATCAACGCCGCCATACGCACCGCGTTGCGCGCGTACTCAACAAACATCAGGAAGGTGGCGGTGTACGGAATGAAGCCGCCGTGTTGGGCAATACCGTTGCCAATCGCCGTCATACCAAATTCGCGCACGCCGTAGTGAATGTAGTTACCGGCGATATCTTCTTTAATCGATTTCGAACCTGACCAGATAGTGAGGTTACTCGGCGCAAGGTCAGCAGATCCACCCAACAACTCTGGCAGCAGCTTGCCGTACACTTCCAGTGTGTTTTGCGACGCTTTACGGCTGGCAATTTTTTGCGGATTAGCCTGTAGCTCTTCCACAAACGTCTGAGTCGCCTCACTCCATTGCGCGGGCATACCGCCATCCAGACGACGGCTGAACTCGGCTGCAAGATCCGGATGTGCAGACTTATAGGCTGCAAATTTCTCATCCCAGGCTTTCTCGCGCTGGCTGCCGGCTTCTTTGGCATCCCACTGTTGATAAATCTCTTTCGGGATTTCAAACGGTGGATGGTGCCAGCCAAGTTTTTGGCGGGTCAACGCCACTTCCTGCTCGCCCAGCGCGGCGCCGTGTGACTCTTCTTTACCGGCTTTGTTCGGCGAACCAAAACCAATCACGGTACGGCAGATGATCAGCGACGGCTTATCGGTGACGCTCTGCGCTTCTTTGATCGCCGCCGCAATCGCTTCAGGATCGTGACCATCAATGCCTTCTGCACTGCCGACCACGTGCCAGTTATAGGCTTCGAAACGTTTATGGGTGTCATCGGTGAACCAGCCTTCGGTTTCACCATCAATCGAGATGCCGTTATGATCGTAGAAACCAATCAGTTTACCGAGACCCAGCGTTCCCGCCAGCGAGCTGACCTCATGGGAAATCCCTTCCATCAGACAGCCATCGCCCATAAATACGTAGGTGTGGTGATCGACGATATCGTGCCCAGGACGGTTAAACTGTGCCGCCAGCGTACGCTCAGCAATCGCCATGCCCACCGCATTGGCTAATCCTTGTCCCAGCGGACCGGTGGTGGTTTCCACGCCTGGCGTGTAGCCAACTTCCGGGTGGCCTGGGGTTTTGGAATGCAGCTGACGGAAGTTTTTCAGCTCTTCCATTGGCAGGTCATAACCGGTGAGGTGCAGCAGGCTGTATTGCAGCATCGAACCATGGCCATTGGAGAGGATAAAGCGGTCGCGGTCAGCCCACGCCGGATTGTTGGGATTGTGTTTGAGAACGTCGCGCCATAGCACTTCGGCGATATCGGCCATTCCCATTGGCATACCGGGGTGACCGGAATTTGCTTTCTGTACCGCATCCATACTCAAAGCACGAATAGCGTTAGCCAACTCTCTGCGTGAAGACATAGGGTACTCCCTTGTGATTGGGCAATAGCGGACGGGCAGACACCCGTCCGGCGTGAGAAGCGTGGTGATTTACAGGCGTGATGCCAGCACATCTTCCAGCTTCTGCTGGTCGATGGCGAATTGACGGATGCCGTCAGACAGTTTTTCCACGGCCATCGGATCCTGGTTATGTTCCCAGCGGAACTCCGCTTCGGAGAGCGAAGCAGGCTGGTGGAAGCCTTCAGTTGATGGCTCCAGCTTGCGTTCCAGCGGTGCATCGCTGTTCGCCAGCTCTTCCAGCAGGTTAGGGGAGATGGTCAGGCGGTCACAACCGGCCAGCGCCTGAATCTGTTCCACTTTACGGAAGCTGGCACCCATGATCACGGTGCTGTAACGATGCTTTTTGTAGTAATCGTAGATACGACGCACAGATTTCACGCCAGGATCTTCATCCACCACATACGGGTCCAGCGGTTTGCGTGAGTTGTACCAGTCATAAATACGACCGACAAACGGGGAGATCAGGAACACACCTGCTTCAGCACAGGCACGCGCCTGCGCAAAGGAGAACAGCAGCGTCAGGTTACACTGGATACCGTTCTTCTCTAGTTCTTCAGCGGCTTTGATCCCTTCCCAGGTTGAGGCCAGTTTGATCAGGATGCGCGAACGATCAATGCCGTTCTCTTCATACATCCGTACCAGTTTCTCCGCTTTGGTGACACACATGCCACGATCGAAGGAGAGGCGCGCATCCACTTCGGTCGAAACACGGCCCGGTACGCTTTTCAGAATTTCCATACCGAGGTTAATCGCCACTTTGTCACTGGCGTTGATGATTTGCGTCTCTTTGCTGCCGCCCTGTTTTTTCGCATAGTCGATGGCGTCATCAATCAGATGTTTATAAGCATCGAGACCGGCCGCTTTCAGGATCAAAGAAGGGTTGGTGGTGGCGTCTTCCGGATGGTATTGGCGAATAGATTCGATGTCGCCGCTGTCCGCCACCACGGTGGTGAACTGTTTCAATGCATCTAGCTGGTTCATCGCTTAACTCCTTGATTAGCAATAATGTGGGCAAATGGGTCGTGCCCTTTCCTGTTGAGTCGTGGCTCAACACAGTGCTACAGACGTTGCACGAAGAAAATGCGTTTTCTCTGATTGTGGCGCTGAAGGGCATCTGTCACGGAAGGGGGTGCCTGATCGGTTCAGCTACGTGTTTTGCCACCATTAAGGATAGCAGGCTGCGCCAAAGCCGCAGGCGAAGCCGTGGCAATCTGTGCCCTCGTTCTTTGAGCGCCTTCACCCTCTTTTGTGCCGCAGATTCCTATACTGGTGTTTTTTCAGCCGTGCTAAAGGATGCCAAATGGACGATCAACTCAAGCAAAGCGCGCTCGATTTCCACCAATATCCCACTCCCGGAAAAATTCAGGTTTCCCCCACCAAACCGCTGGCAACGCAACGTGATTTAGCACTGGCCTATTCGCCGGGCGTGGCGGCACCCTGCCTGGAGATTGCTGCCGATCCGCTGGCGGCGCACAAGTACACTGCACGCGGCAATCTGGTGGCGGTGATTTCAAACGGCACGGCGGTGCTCGGCCTCGGTAATATCGGCGCGCTGGCCGGTAAGCCAGTCATGGAAGGCAAAGGAGTTCTGTTCAAGAAATTCGCCGGCATTGATGTATTTGACATTGAAGTGGATGAGCTGGACCCGGATAAGTTGATTGAGGTGATTGCCGCGCTGGAGCCGACCTTTGGCGGCATCAACCTCGAAGATATCAAAGCGCCTGAGTGCTTTTACATCGAGCAGAAACTGCGTGAGCGCATGAAGATTCCGGTATTCCACGACGATCAGCACGGGACCGCGATTATCTGTACTGCGGCGGTGCTCAATGGTTTGACCATCGTGAAAAAGGCCATCTCAGATGTGCGGCTGGTGGTGTCTGGCGCAGGCGCGTCGGCGATTGCCTGCCTGAATTTGCTGGTGGCGCTCGGCATGCAGAAGCACAACATTGTGGTGTGTGATTCCAAAGGGGTGATTTACCGCGATCGTGAACCCAATATGACGCCGACCAAAGCCGAGTACGCCATAGAAGATAAAGGCGCGCGTACGCTGGATGAGGTGATTGCCGGTGCGGACATCTTCCTCGGCTGCTCGGGTCCGAAAGCGATGACGCCAGAGATGGTGAAGAAAATGGCACCCAATCCACTCATTCTGGCACTCGCCAATCCCGAACCGGAGATCATGCCGCCGCTGGCCAAAGAGGTTCGGCCGGATGCGATTATCTGCACCGGACGCTCGGATTTCCCTAATCAGGTGAACAACGTGCTGTGTTTCCCGTTTATTTTCCGCGGGGCGCTGGATGTGGGTGCCACGGCAATTAACGAAGAGATGAAACTGGCGGCAGTGCATGCAATAGCGGCGCTGGCACAGGCTGAGCAGAGCGATGTGGTGGCATCAGCTTACGACGATCAGGATCTGAGTTTCGGGCCGGAGTATCTGATCCCGAAACCGTTCGATCCGCGTTTGATTGTGCAGATCGCGCCTGCTGTGGCGAAAGCGGCGATGGAATCCGGCGTGGCGACGCGGCCGATCGCCGATTTCGATGCCTATCGTGAGCAGCTCACCGAGTTTGTGTACAAAACCAATCTGTTTATGAAGCCGATCTTCTCCCAGGCGCGTAAAGATCCGAAGCGCGTGGTGATGGCCGAGGGAGAGGAGGTGCGGGTTCTGCATGCGACGCAAGAGCTGGTGTCGCTGGGGCTGGCGAAGCCGATTCTGATTGGTCGGCCAAATGTGATTGCGATGCGTATCCAGAAGCAAGGATTGAAGATTGAAGCGGGCAAGGATTTTGAGATCGTCAATAACGAGTCCGACCCGCGCTTTAAAGAGTATTGGAATGAGTATTACCAGATCATGAAGCGTCGTGGCGTGACGCCGGAAACCGCCCAGCGTGCGGTGATCGGTAATCCAACCTTGATCGGCGCGATCATGGTGCATCGTGGCGAGGCTGAAGCGTTGATTTGCGGCACCATCGGCGATTACCGCGAGCATTACGATGTGGTGGAGAAGGTATTTGGTTTCCGCGATGACGTGAAGGTCGCCGGGGCAATGAACGCGCTGCTGCTGCCGAGCGGTAACACTTTTATTGCAGATACCTATGTGAATGAAGATCCCAGCGCGGAACAGCTGGCGGATATCACGCTGCTGGCGGCCGAAACGGTGCGTCGCTTTGGCATCGAACCACGCGTGGCGTTGCTGTCTCACTCCAGCTTTGGCACGTCCAATGCGCCGGGCGCACGCAAGATGCGCGATGCGTTAGCGCTGATTCAGAGCCGTGCGCCAGAACTGGAGATCGACGGTGAGATGCACGGCGATGCGGCGTTGGTGGAGAGTATCCGGCGTGAATTGATGCCCGACAGCCCGCTGAAAGGCACCGCTAATCTGCTAATCATGCCGAACGTGGAAGCCGCGCGCATCAGTTATAACCTGTTGCGCGTGTCGTGCTCGGAAGGGGTGACAGTGGGGCCGGTGTTGATGGGAATTAGCAAACCGGTGCATGTATTGACGCGGATTGCATCGGTTCGGCGCATTGTGAATATGGTGGCATTAGCGGTGGTGGAGGCGCAGACCGAGCCGTTGTGAAGGGTCGGGCGCCATAAATAGCGCCCCTACAGGCCCGTAGAGTGCGCATTTTTGCGCACTGATTTACTCACCCAATCCCAGCCAATCCTTCACCGGCAAGAAATCGCTGTAGAGTGCCGCTTCTGGCGTGCCGGCTTCGGTTTGGTAATCATATTCCCAGCGCACTAATGGCGGCATCGACATCAAAATCGATTCGGTACGGCCACCGGTTTGCAGGCCGAACAGCGTGCCGCGATCCCACACCAGATTGAACTCGACGTAGCGCCCGCGGCGATAGAGCTGGAACTGACGCTCGCGATCGCCCCACGGCAGTGCTTTGCGTTTGGCGACGATCGGCAGATACGCGTCCAGATAACCTTTGCCCACTGCCTGCATAAAATCGAAGCAGTGATCAAAGTCCGGCGTGTTCAGGTCATCGTAAAACAGCCCGCCGATGCCGCGCTGTTCATTACGATGCTTGAGGTGGAAATAGTCGTCACACCACTTCTTGTAGCGAGAGTAGACGTCTTCACCGAAGGGCTGACACAGGTCAAACGCGGTTTGATGCCAGTGCAGCGCATCCTCTTCGAAACCGTAATACGGCGTGAGATCGAAACCGCCGCCGAACCACCACACTGGATCGGCACCCGGCTTCTCAGCGATAAAGAAACGCACGTTGGCATGACTGGTGGGGATGTACGGATTTTCCGGGTGGACAACGAGTGACACGCCCATCGCTTCAAAACTGCGGCCGGCCAGTTCAGGACGATGTGCGGTAGCAGAGGCGGGCATCTGATCGCCGTGCACGTGCGAAAAATTCACGCCTGCCTGCTCAAACACCGCGCCGTTGCGCAGAACGCGGCTGCGCCCGCCGCCGCCGCCTGGGCGCTGCCAGTCATCTTCGGCGAAGGTCGCTGTACCATCGGCAGCGGCCAGCTGGGCGCAAATTTCATCCTGTAGCGTCAATAAAAACGCTTTGACGCGGGAAATATCGGGATTGCTCATGAGTCACTCGTTCCGGAAATTTGCCGCGATTCTACCACAGGAAAAAGCTACGCCTGGCGACGATCGTACTCGTTGAAGTAATTGACGATGCCATCGGCAATCGCGCTGGCGATCTTCTGGCGGAAGGCGGTGGTGCCCAGCAACTGCTCTTCACGCGGGTTGGTAATAAACGAGGTTTCGACCAGCACCGACGGGATTGAAGGGGACTTCAACACCGCAAACGCCGCCTGCTCGGTGTGCTGGCTGTGCAGATGATGCACCGGTCGAATCTGATCCAGGACGTGTTTGCCCAGCGTCAGACTATTGCGAATAGTGTCCGTTTGCACCAGATCGAACAGAATCTGGTTCAGGTAGTTATCTTTTTCCTGCACTTCCGCGCCGCCGACCTTATCGGCATCGTTTTCACGCTGTGACATATAGCGCGCCATGGCGCTACTGGCACCGCGATTCGACAGGGCGAATACCGACGCGCCGTTGGCATCCGGGCTGGTATAGCCATCAGCATGGATCGACATAAACAGGTTAGCGCCGTGCTGATGCGCGATCTCCACGCGTTGATACAGCGGGATAAAGTGATCGCTTTCTCGCGTCAGTCGCACTTCCACTTTAGGGTGATTTTGCAGCAGCGTACGCACGGTGTTGGCGATTGCCAGTACGATGTGCTTCTCTTCTGATCCTTCTTCGCCCACCGCGCCGGAATCAATGCCGCCGTGGCCCGGATCGATCATCACGATGCGTTTGCCGTTAGTGGCCGGTTTCGGCGGCGTGTGACCTTTGCTAACACGCAAATCGGCGCTCTCTTCTTTCGCCATCACCGCGCGCGGTGACAACACCGCCAGCGCCAGGCCAGAGAGAATCAACTGGCGGCGATTGGTCAGCCGCTTCAGCAGTGAAATTTTACTCATAATGGGGTCCCTGACAGAAAATCCTGCCCAGTGTTATATCGTAACAACTGCCTTGCGGCGACTTCACAACCATTTCAGCGCATTACTTTGTATTACACGTTACTAACAGCAATTTAGCCGTTTTTTTCCACCGTTGCGCGGCGGGAGGGTTGCGCCTGGCAAAGAATGCGTGATAATCAGCGAATTGTGCTTAATAGCAGGGTAACGCCGATGGAAATCCGCTCATTCCGCCAGGAAGATTTTGAAGAAGTGATCACGCTCTGGGAGCGTTGCGATCTGTTACGTCCGTGGAACGATCCAGAACTGGATATCGAACGTAAAATGAACCACGATCCGGAGCTTTTTCTGGTGGCGGAAGTCGGCGGCGAAGTAGTCGGCACGGTAATGGGCGGCTACGATGGCCATCGCGGGTCAGTCTATTATCTGGCGGTGCATCCCGATTACCAGGGGCGCGGATTTGCTAATGCGCTGATGAATCGCCTGGAGAAAAAGTTAATTGCGCGTGGCTGTCCGAAGATCAATCTGATGGTGCGTGAAGAGAACGATCAGGTTCTCGCCTTCTACGAGAAACTCGATTACGAGCCGGTGGATTCGGTGTTGCTGGGTAAACGTTTAATCGAAGACCGCGAATATTAAGCCGCCGATGATGGGGCTGAAATATTTGCCAGATGAATACGATGCAAAAGGGCAGCTACGGCTGCCGTTTCTTTTCTGGCTGATTCTGTTATTGCAGGCGCGCACCTGGCTGTTGCTGGTGATGGCGGGTGCATCTCGTCAGCAAGGCAATGACCTGCTGGCACTGTTCTATCCCGATCGTCAGAGCTTTTGGATTGGCCTGGCGCTGGGCATTCCGGCGGCGATGGGCTTACTGTTGACCGGCTATCGTCAACGCTGGCCGCGCCTGTGGCAGACCTGGCGACATGTGCTGAGTGTGTCGTTGTTGATCAGCCTGCTGTCACAGGGCTACGGTCTTTGGCAAGGCGCTTTCCCTGATTCTCCGCTGCCGCTGTTGTTAACCCTGTTTGACCTGCTGGCGCTGGTCTGGCTGCAAACCCATCAGCGCCTGCGCGACTGTTTTCTGCCGGAACATCACATCGAATAAACTTTTTGCCGGTTTGCGACTCCAACAGGCACGCCAATCGGCACAAGAGATCAAGGAGCATTCATGAAAGTTGTTCGTCCCGCACTGCTGGTTAGCGCCATGATACTGGCAGGTTGCGCCAGTTCAGGTTCCTCTACTGCCTCCAGCGCGAGCGAAAGTCATTGGTATAACCCGCTCAGCTATCACTGGTCGGCATTAAACCCAATGAACTGGTTTGGCGGCTCGCTAACCGTGACCGAACAAGGCGTGGCAGGCTTAAGCAGCACTACCTCGATGTCAGAAGCGGCGATCGGTAAAGCGCTGAACAATGATTATCAGCTGCGTCAGGGCATGCGCACGCAGAATGGTCAGGTGGTTGATTTCTGGCAGGCGCTGGAAGATGGCAAAGTGAAGCTGGTGATCAACGGTCAGAGCAGCGTTGAACGCGTTGAAGTGATGGATGCCGATGCAAAGAGTGCAGACGGCAGCAAGATTGGCGATCTGTTCAGTGCAAAATTCAGCAAAGCCTTCGACAACTGCAAACTCACTACCGGATTGGATGCGCGCGATGTTGAGTGCCGTGCTCCGGGCAGTCAGCACATCTCTTATGTCTACAGCGGCGAAGGGCATGGACCAGAAGGATTGATGCCGGCTGACGACACCTTAAAAAGCTGGAAAATCAGCAAAATCGTCTGGCAGCGCTAAGCAAAAAATAATTGCGTTAACGCACAATCACTGTGTGGCTTTCCGGTATGATATGGGCGAAAAATCGTCCTAACTTTCATGCCGGAGAGCAGTGCAATGTCTCAATTCCAGAGCGGGATCCTGTTGGAACACCGCCGTTTCGCCATTTGGCTAGAAGCTCGTATTACGGGCGATCTCAATGCTGTCCGCCAGGGGAGCAAAACCTTCCTGCAACAACTCGATGCGCTGCAACAGAAATTTGCCGATGCCGGATTGGGCGCGGTGATCGCCTTTGGCGATGCGCTGTGGCGCGATCTGCAAGGCGCGGATTCAGCGCCAGAATTGAAAGCCTTTTCGCCATTGGGCAAAGGCATTGCACCCGCCACGCAACGCGACCTGCTTATCCACATCCAATCTCTGCGTCATGACGTGAATTTCTCGCTGGCACAGGCGGCATTAGCGGCCTTTGCTGACGCCGTGAATATTGAAGAAGAGACCCACGGCTTCCGCTGGGTGGAAGAGCGCGATCTTTCCGGCTTTGTTGATGGCACGGAAAACCCGCAAGGCGAGGCGCGTCAGCAGGTAGCAATTATTGCTGAAGGCCCGGATGCCGGTGGCAGCTATGTTTTCACTCAGCGCTGGGAGCACAATCTCAAACTGTGGAATCGTATGGCAGTGGAAAAGCAGGAAGCGATTATTGGCCGCACTAAAGTGGATAATGAAGAGTTGCCGGGCGATCAACGTCCCGCCACCTCGCATCTCAGCCGCGTTGATTTAAAAGAAGAGGGCAAAGGGCTCAAGATTCTGCGCCAGAGCCTGCCGTATGGTTCGGCCAGCGGCACTCATGGTCTGTATTTCATCTCTTATTGCAACCGCTTGTATAACATCGAGCAGCAACTGCTGAGCATGTTCGGCGAGCGTGACGGCAAAATGGATGCGATGCTGCGCTTCACTAAGCCGGTGACGGGCAGCTACTTCTTTGCGCCTTCGCTGGATGCCCTGCAAGCGCTGTAATACGTCAGTGAGCGGCCTTGTACGCCGCTCACCACTAATCCCGTCTGTCGCATAATCTCTCCCGCTGTCTTATGCCTTTTTAGACTTTGAAATCCCCAAACGATATATAAAACCGTTACTGGTTTGCCCTGAGTTATAAATACACTGACAGCATCTAATGGCATTGGCGATTTCGCCGACTAGCAGGGTGCAGCATGACACTTCCGATTGCGAAAAAATGGATGAGCGGAATCGCCTTGTCGCTGGCGTTAGCCGGTGCAGCGCAGGCAACAGAGCTGCTGAACAGCTCTTATGATGTCTCGCGCGAGCTGTTTGTTGCCCTGAATGCGCCATTTGAGCAGCAGTGGAATGCTGCGCACCCCACTGACAAGCTGACGATTAAACAATCGCATGCCGGGTCATCAAAACAAGCGCTGGCTATCTTGCAGGGCCTGCGCGCGGACGTGGTGACTTACAACCAGGTGACGGATGTGCAGGTGCTGCATGATAAAGGCAACCTGATTCCAGCCGACTGGCAAACTCGTCTGCCGAACAACAGCTCACCGTTCTACTCCACCATGGCGTTTCTGGTGCGCAAAGGTAACCCTAAGCAGATACATGATTGGTCGGATCTGGCACGAGACAACGTGAAGCTGGTATTCCCGAATCCAAAAACCTCTGGCAATGGCCGTTATACCTATCTGGCCGCCTGGGGCGCAGCCGACCAGGCTGACGGCAAAGATAAAGCCAAAACCGAAGCCTTTATGGCGAAGTTTCTCAAGAACGTCGAAGTGTTTGATACCGGCGGTCGTGGTGCCACCACCACGTTTGCAGAGCGCGGCTTGGGCGATGTGCTGATCAGTTTTGAGTCGGAAGTGAACAACATCCGCAATCAATACGGTAAAGATGACTACGAAGTGATTGTGCCAAAAACCAATATTCTGGCGGAGTTCCCGGTGGCGTGGGTGGATAAAAACGTCGAGCACAATGGCACCGCCGATGCGGCCAAAGCCTATCTGAATTTTCTCTACTCCCCTGAGGCGCAGAAAATTATTACCGGATTCTACTACCGCGTGAACAACCCGCAGTTGATGTCCGAGCAGAAAGATCGCTTCCCGCAGACCGCGCTGTTTAACGTGCAGGATGCATTTGGCGGTTGGGACAACGTGATGAAAACCCATTTTGCCAGCGGCGGTGAGCTGGATAAATTACTGGCAGCGGGGCGCGGTTGATGTTTGCTTTAGCGCAAAAGCGCGTGCTGCCAGGTTTTGGTCTTAGCCTCGGCACCAGCCTGCTGTTTACCTGCCTGATCCTGCTGTTGCCGATCAGCGCACTGCTGATGCAACTGTCCAACATGACACTGGCGCAGTATTGGGATGTGGTCACCAATCCGCAGCTGATTGCGGCGTATAAAGTCACGCTGTTGTCAGCGGGCGTGGCGTCCATCTTCAATGCGTTCTTTGGCATGTTAATGGCATGGATTCTGACGCGTTACCGTTTCCCTGGCCGCGCATTGCTGGATGGCTTGATGGATCTGCCGTTTGCATTGCCTACCGCCGTTGCCGGTCTGACGCTGGCCGGTCTGTTCTCGGTGAGTGGTTGGTATGGCCAATGGCTGGCTCATTTCGATATTAAAGTCTCCTACACCTGGTTGGGCATTGCGGTGGCGATGGCCTTCACCAGCATCCCGTTTGTGGTGCGCACCGTGCAACCAGTGCTGGAAGAGTTAGGGCCGGAATATGAAGAAGCGGCGGAAACCCTCGGTGCGACACCGTGGCAGAGCTTCCGCCGTGTGGTGCTGCCCGAAGTGGCGCCCGCGCTGTTAGCCGGCACGGCGTTATCCTTTACGCGCAGCCTCGGCGAATTCGGCGCGGTGATTTTCATTGCAGGTAACATTGCGTGGAAAACCGAAGTCACCTCGCTGATGATTTTTGTTCGTCTGCAGGAGTTTGATTATCCCGCGGCCAGTGCTATCGCTTCGGTGATCATGGCGGCTTCGCTGCTGTTGCTGTTCGCGATTAACACCTTGCAGAGCCGCTTTGGCCGTCGCTTAGGAGGCCACTAATGGCGGAGATTTCGCAGATTAATCACGCTGAACGTCAGCCGGTGAACTGGGGTAAATGGCTGCTGATTGGCGTGGGTGCGCTGGTCTCTTTCCTGTTGCTGGTGGTCCCGATGATCTCGATCTTCTGGGAAGCACTGAGCCAGGGGATCGTCGCCTCGCTCTCTAATTTAAAAGATGGCGACATGCTGCACGCCATTTGGCTGACAATCCTGGTGGCGTTGATCACCGTGCCGGTCAACCTGGTGTTTGGTACGCTGCTGGCATGGCTGGTGACGCGCTTTACCTTCCCCGGCCGCCAGTTGCTGCTGACCCTGTTTGATATTCCGTTTGCTGTGTCACCGGTGGTGGCGGGGCTGATGTATCTGCTGTTCTGGGGCATCAACGGTCCGGCAGGCGGATGGCTTGATGCGCACAACATCCAGATTATGTTTGCCTGGCCGGGCATGGTGCTGGCCACTATCTTCGTGACCTGTCCGTTTGTGGTGCGTGAGCTGGTGCCGGTGATGTTGAGCCAGGGCAGCAATGAAGATGAAGCCGCGGTGCTGTTAGGGGCATCGGGCTGGCAGATGTTCCGCCGCGTGACGTTACCAAACATTCGCTGGGCGCTGATGTACGGCGTGGTGCTTACCAATGCCCGTGCCATTGGAGAGTTTGGTGCGGTCTCGGTGGTCTCGGGATCGATTCGCGGTGAGACCTATACCTTACCGCTTCAGGTTGAATTACTGCATCAGGATTACAACACGGTTGGCGCTTTTACTGCGGCTGCGCTGTTGACCCTGATGGCCATTTTGACGCTGTTTCTGAAGAGTATCGTGCAGTGGCGATTAGAGCATCAGCAGAAGCGCCAACAGGAGGAAAATCATGAGCATTGAGATCAAACAAATTAACAAAGCGTTCGGCCGTACCCCGGTGCTGAACGATATCTCACTGGATATTCCTACCGGTAAGATGGTGGCATTGCTGGGGCCGTCAGGCTCGGGTAAAACCACGCTGCTGCGTATTATCGCCGGACTGGAGCATCAGAACAGCGGACAGATTCATTTCCACGGCAAAGATGTCAGCCGCATTCACGCGCGTGACCGTCAGGTTGGCTTTGTGTTCCAGCACTATGCGCTGTTCCGCCACATGACGGTGTTCGACAACATCGCCTTTGGTTTGACCGTACTGCCGCGTCGTGAACGCCCATCCGCCGCTGAAATCAAACAGCGTGTGACGCGCCTGCTGGAAATGGTACAGCTGGCGCATCTCGCCAATCGTTTCCCGGCGCAGCTGTCCGGTGGACAGAAGCAGCGCGTAGCCTTAGCGCGCGCGCTGGCAGTGGAACCGCAGATCTTGCTGCTGGATGAACCTTTCGGCGCGCTGGATGCGCAGGTGCGTAAAGAGCTGCGTCGCTGGCTGCGTCAGTTGCATGAAGAGCTGAAATTCACCAGCGTGTTCGTCACCCATGATCAGGAAGAGGCGATGGAAGTCGCTGACAGCGTGGTGGTGATGAGTCAGGGCAATATCGAACAGGTCGGCACGCCGGATGAAGTCTGGCAGGAACCGGCCACCCGCTTTGTGCTGGAGTTCCTCGGCGAAGTGAATCGCTTCGAAGGTGAGGTACACGGTTCGCAATTCCATGTGGGTGCGCATCGCTGGCCGCTGGGCTATACGCCAGCGCATCAGGGCGAAGTTGAGCTGTTCCTGCGTCCGTGGGAAGTCGATATCTCACGTCAGAGCAGTCTCGAAACCCCGCTGCCGGTGCAAGTGCTGGAGATCAGTCCACGTGGCCACTTCTGGCAATTAGTGGTGCAGCCAAGCGGCTGGCAGGGCGAGGTCTTCTCCGTGGTCTATGACGGCGATCACACCGCTCCGATTCGCGGCGAGCGCCTGTTTGTTGGCCTGCAGCAGGCACGACTGTACAACGGCACAACGCCGCTGCGTCCGGTTGCCTTTGCCGAAAGCGCCTGATATTTTTGACACTCCTTCGGGCGGGACTTTCCCGCCCGATTAATTTGCGTCTCTTCTGTCTGGAATCAAACCGTGACCACACTGGAAAATACCATCGGCAATACGCCGTTGATCAGGTTGCAACGCCTGACGCCCGAAAACGGCAGTGAAATCTGGTTAAAGCTGGAAGGCAATAATCCGGCCGGTTCGGTAAAAGATCGTGCGGCCTGGTCGATGATTCACCAGGCGGAACTGCGCGGTGACATCAATCCGGGCGATACCCTGATTGAGGCCACCAGCGGCAACACCGGTATCGCCCTGGCGATGATCGCGGCAATGAAAGGCTACAAATTGCGCCTGCTGATGCCGGATAACATGAGCCAGGAGCGGCAGGATGCGATGCGTGCCTATGGCGCAGAATTGATTCTGGTGACGCGCGAGCAGGGTATGGAAGGCGCGCGTGATTTGGCGCAAGAGATGGCCGACCGTGGCGAGGGCAGGGTGCTGGACCAGTTCAATAACCCCGACAATCCTCTCGGTCACTACCTCACCACCGGCCCGGAAATCTGGCAGCAGACGCAGGGGCGCATGACGCATTTTGTCTCCAGTATGGGCACCACGGGCACCATCACTGGCGTCGGTCGCTATCTCAAAGAGTTTGCGCCAGCCGTGAAAGTCATTGGTTTACAGCCGCAGGAAGGCAGCAGTATTCCGGGTATTCGTCGCTGGCCCGAGGCTTATCTGCCGGGGATTTTCCGTCCGGAGTTAGTGGATGAGGTCATCGATATGGCACAGCGGGAAGCCGAAAAAACCATGCGTGCGCTAGCGCAACGTGAAGGGATTTTCTGCGGTGTCAGTTCCGGTGGCGCGGTGGCCGGTGCGCTCCGCATCGCGGCGGCCCATCCAGGCAGCGTCGTGGTGGCGATAGTTTGCGATCGCGGTGACCGCTATCTCTCCACCGGTGTGTTCCACTGATCCCATTCTCCCCGCATTTTATCTGGCCTGCGCGCGCTGCTGTGGTGCGACCGGGCCATTTTTGTCTATAGTCTCCCTGATAATCCTCTGGTGTTGGCACTGTAAGGATCGAGTAAAATCGGCTGCGTTCATTGCCAACTCAGGCCAAAATAGCGGCAATTTTGTACGAGAGATAAAGATGAAAATTCTGCTTGTTGATGACGATGTAGAACTTGGCACCATGCTGAGCCAGTACCTGATTGCGGAAGGCTTTGAAACGCAATTGGTTTTAACCGGAACCGCCGGGGTTGAAGGTGCGCTGTCGGGCAACTATACCGCGATGATTCTCGACATTATGCTGCCGGATATGAGCGGTATTGATGTGCTGCGTCAGGTGCGCCAGAACAGCCGTTTGCCGGTGATTATGTTAACCGCCAAAGGCGACAACATCGATCGCGTGATTGGCCTGGAAATGGGTGCGGATGATTATGTGCCAAAGCCATGCTACCCGCGTGAGCTGGTGGCGCGTCTGCGTGCCGTACTGCGTCGTTTCGAAGATCAGGCACCGGTTCAGGACAAAAAAGAACTGCTGCGCTGGGGCGAATTGAGCCTGAATCCTGCCACTCGCATCACGGAATGGCAGGGCAAAGCCTTTGACCTGACCGCCTCTGAATTCAACCTGCTGGATCTGCTGCTGCGTGCGCCCGATCGCGTGGTGTCGAAGGATGAACTGTCAGAGAAAGGGCTTGGTCGTCCGCGTGAAGCTTACGATCGCAGCGTGGATGTGCACATCAGCAATATCCGCCAGAAGCTGGCCGCGCTCACCGCCGACAGCATCAACATTGAAACTGTGCGCAGTATTGGTTATCGCATTCGATGAAACACAGCTACCGCGGCCGCATGTTCTGGAAGATCTTACTGGGCTTCTGGATCGTATTTGTCATTATCAGCCAGCTGCTGTGGCTTGGTTTTACGCTTTCCGGTAATCGTCACGAGCCACCCGAAATTGTGGCTATCCGTCGTATTGTGAATTTACAGATGGCATCTGCGGTTTCTGTATTGGAGCGCGGCGGACCGAGTTCACTGGATGACATGATGGCCGATTGGGAACCCAACGACCGCCAGTTCTTCTCGGTCATCCAGCATGAAAAACCTGCCGCTACGCCCGGCAATGCGCCGCCGGAAACCTTCAGTGAACCCTTCCATGGTCCGTTCCCGGATATCATCGTCCGTTGGGTGAAAGGGCAGGATGGCAAAGAGTACGAGCTGCGTTACGACGTAAAAGGATTGCGTGAGGATAGTTCGATGGGCGGCGGTGGCCCGCGACGTATCCTCAACATTCCAGAGCCGATGTTCACCTTTGCCGGGGCACTAGGACTACTGTTCAGCTTATTACTGGCCTGGAACCTGACGCGCCCAATGCGCCAGCTGCGTGAAGGCTTTGCGCGCGTCTCCAGCGGCGATTTGTCGGTGCGACTCTATCCGGTGATGCGCCGTCGTCATGATGAACTCTCCAGCGTGGCGCAAGACTTTGACGCCATGGTGGAGCGCCTCGATACGCTGGTGAAGGCGCGTGAGGAATTACTGCACGACATCTCCCACGAACTGCGTTCACCGCTGGCGCGCCTGCAACTGGCGACCGGTCTGGCGCGGCAAACGCCGGAATCAGTTGAGTCTTCCCTGAACCGCATCGATGAAGAAGCGCGTCGTCTCGACAAGATGATTGGCGAATTGCTGACGCTGTCGCGTGCGGAACACGAAAGTATGCCGGGCGAGCAGTATTTCGATCTCACTGGCCTGCTGCACGCGGTGGTCACGGACGTACGCTATGAGGCACAGATTCCGGGCGTAAAAGTCGACTTTCAGGTCGATGAGAACGCCGACTACACCGTGCACGGTAATGCCGAGTTGATTCGCCGTGGTGTAGAGAATGTCCTGCGTAATGCGCTGCGCTTCTCGCACAAGGGCCAACATATCAGCGTGAGGCTACAGGCGGAGAACCAATGGCTGGCGATTCGCGTGCGCGATCAGGGCCCGGGCGTTGACGACGAAAAGCTTTCCAGCATCTTCGATCCCTTCGTACGCGTTAATTCACCGCTGATGGGCAAAGGATACGGCTTAGGGCTCTCTATCGTGCGTAAGGTGATTCTGGCGCATCACGGTGAGGTGCAGGCGGTCAATCGCCCTGAGGGTGGCTTAGAGCTAACGTTACGACTGCCACGCTGGAAGCAAGACTGAAGGCTTAAGCGCTCACAATCTAACCGCGTTCTTGTGAATCCATAGCAGCGCGCCCATGCAGTCCGGTTAGCACAAGCGCACAATGCGCGGTAATTCACGTTACTAAAGCAATTGCGCTTTACTGGTCATCTCGCACAGTGAATCAGCACGCACTATGTGGAGTAGGGCAGGACGACCGGGCAGAGGAGCAAAGCGTCCCTCGCCATGGATGGCGAGGGCCGAGGCCCAGGGATGGTTTATGCCGTCTTTGCGATCTGCCCGGTCGTCCTGACCGACCGCACCATCCCTAACGCCACTGCACCATCCCCAACGCCACTGCACCATCCCCAACGCCACCGCACCATCCTTAACGCCATCGCACCATCCCCATCGCACCCGCCCATCTCGTTAGCACCCTGCAGTTCCAGCCAGCCACACAAACAAAAACGGCACCCATTGGGTGCCGTTTTTACTATCCAGACGCTGCTTACTTCTTGATGCGGATAACCGGGGTTTCACCCACAGTTACCTGACCGGAGAGTTTGATCAGATCTTTGATTTCGTCCATGTTCGAAATCACAACCGGCGTCAGCGTGGATTTTGCTTTCTCTTCCAGCAGTGGCAGATCAAACTCGATCACCACGTCGCCTTTTTTCACTTTCTGGCCTTCTTCGGCGATACGCTTAAAGCCTTCACCTTTCAGTTCAACCGTATCGATACCGAAGTGGA
Organism: Erwinia sp. S63; assembly: GCF_016625195.1. Lineage (GTDB taxonomy): Bacteria > Pseudomonadota > Gammaproteobacteria > Enterobacterales > Enterobacteriaceae > Pantoea. Next base: position 10,824 of record NZ_JACVUP010000020.1, on the reverse strand, counting down.
CGAACAGCTCAATGCCGTTGTCAGACTCGATTGAAAAGGCGTGGTTGGTCTCAAAAATCTTGCCGATGGTACCATCAACCGGTGCAACCATCTTGTTGCCAGTCGGTTTAATGGCGATACCATCACCCACGATTTTCTCAGCAAATACCACATCAGGTACGTCTTCGATATTCACGATTTCGCCTGACAGAGGCGCAACGATATCAATAGTCCCTGACGCGCTCTCTGATTTTTCGCCAAAAAGTTTAGAAAACAAACCCATGATCTTCTCCTAAGCAGTAATTTGGGGCCAGCGTCTCGTGGATCAGCAGAGCGTTTTTTCTTTAATGAACTTGTTCACCAGGTTCATTAAATCTTCCGCTGTGGGTTGAGCCAGAGCCTGCTCCGCCAATGCCTTCGCATCTTCGAAATTAGTATTACGAATAATCTTCTTGATGCTCGGGATTGAAATGGCACTCATGCTGAATTCGTCCAGCCCCATTCCCAGTAACAGTAGTGTAGCACGTTCATCACCAGCCAGCTCACCACACATGCCGGTCCATTTCCCTTCGGCATGTGATGCGTCGATCACTTGCTTAATGAGGCCGAGTACCGATGGCGTCATTGGGTTATAGAGGTGTGAAATCAAATCATTACCACGATCGACCGCCAGAGTATACTGCGTCAGGTCATTTGTCCCAATACTAAAGAAGTCGACTTCTTTCGCCAGATGGCGCGCAATCACCGCTGAAGCCGGTGTTTCCACCATAATGCCCACTTCAATGGTCTCATCAAAGGCTTTGCCTTCTTCGCGCAGCTGGGTTTTCAGCAGTTCCAGCTCGGCCTTCAGCGCACGCACTTCTTCCACCGAAATGATCATCGGGAACATGATGCGCAGTTTGCCGAAGGATGAGGCACGCAGGATAGCGCGCAGCTGTGCATGCAGAATCTCTTTACGATCCATGGCGATACGAATCGCACGCCAGCCGAGGAACGGGTTATCCTCTTTCGGCAGGTTCATGTACGGCAGATCTTTATCGCCGCCGATGTCCATGGTACGCACGATAACGGCCTGAGAGCCCATGGCTTCCGCTACCGCTTTATACGCCTGGAATTGCTCTTCTTCGGTTGGCAGCGAGTCACGGTCCATAAACAGGAACTCGGTACGATACAGGCCCACGCCTTCCGCACCGTTGCGCTCTGCACCAGCGACATCGCGTACGGTACCGATGTTAGCGCACACTTCTACCTGATGGCCGTCCAGGGTGATAGCTGGCAGATCTTTCAGCTTCGCCAGTTCGTGTTTTTCGGACAGGTACTGAGTCTGGATGGCTTTCAGCTCTTCCAGCACGTCTTCAGTTGGGTTGACGTAAATTTTGTTGTTCACGCCATCAATGATCAGGTAATCACCGTTTTTAACAGCGGTGGTCACATTGCCGGTTCCCACAATCGCTGGGATCTCCAGAGAACGCGCCATGATGGACGTATGCGAAGTACGGCCACCGATATCGGTGATAAAGCCCAGCACCTTCTTCAGGTTCAGCTGTGCGGTTTCTGACGGCGTTAAATCTTTCGCCACCAGAATAGATTCTTCTGCGATAGCACCCAGGTCGACAATATGCAGACCGAGGATGTTTTGCAGCAGACGCTTACCGATGTCACGTACGTCAGCTGCACGCTCTTTCAGGTATTCGTCGTCGAGTTCTTCCAACGCCTTGGCCTGGCCATCAATGACAGAGTACGCCGCAGCGTCAGCCGTTGCGTGATCTTTCTTAATCAGGTCAATGATTTCCTGCTCAAGCTCTTCGTCTTCGAGCAGCATGATGTGACCTTCAAAGATCGCCGCTTTCTCTTCACCGAGGGTTTCACCGGCTTTGACACGGATGGCTTCGAGCTGAACTGCCGCTTTGCCACGTCCATCAAGGAAGCGTTGAACTTCTTGCTCAACCTGGTCGTCAGTAATTTTTTTACGGCTAATGACGATCTCATCTTCCTTCAGCAGAAGTGCTTTGCCGAAAGCGATACCCGGTGATGCTAAAATGCCTGAAATCATAACCCTACCTTTTAATCACGATGGCTCATTGACCCAATGCGTTGCCACTGTCGCGGAACAGTACTCTAAGGAAGCAAGAACGCGGACAGGTTGTCCGCGATCAAGATATTTGCACTCAATGGGGCAAAGGAGTCGGTTTAGTTACTTGCCTGAGCGGAATTACTCCAGCTCAGCCATCAGTTTCACCAGGTGCTCAACCGCTTGCTGCTCATCTTCACCCTCAGCAGACAGCGTTACAACCGTACCCTGAGTCAGACCCAGAGTCTGCAGTTTGAACAGGCTTTTCGCACTGGCAGATTTGCCATTAGAGGTCACAGTGATGTCTGACTGGAAAGCCTTAGCTTCTTTCACGAACTGAGCTGCAGGACGGGTATGAAGGCCGTTAGGTGCGGTAATGGTAACTTCTTGCTGGAACATTCTATTTCCCCAACTTTATCAGGTTTGGTGTTATGGATCTAAAGTCTAGCCTGGAGCCGTCACTTTAGCCTGTATAGGTGCGCTGGTGTGGCATTAAGCTGACCAAAAAATGCGCTTAGTAATGTGCGTATTTCAGCAGCAGATCAAAAACTGTGCGAAAAGGTCACCTTGCTAAGTATGCCGTGATTCGCCGTTTCGCCAAATCAGTAATTCCATTCAGCTTGATCCACTTCAAAGCCAGATTAATTTCAGGCACCGAAATAATTGGGAGTTTAAATACCAGAGCCGCGTCATTGAAATCAATCTGTCTGGTGATAAAAGTGAGATCTGCGCCACAAAAAAGCACCCATTTGGGTGCTTTTTTCATCGTTTTCAGACTTTGGAGGTTACTGCTGCAGCTCTTTTTCAGTGAACAGATCGGCAAACAGGGCGGTACTTAAATAGCGCTCGCCAGAGGAGGGCAGGATCACCACGATATTCTTGTTGGCGAATGCTTCGTCTTCCTGCAGCTTAAGTGCGGCAGCGACTGCTGCACCTGAAGAGATACCGGCCAGAATACCTTCTTCTTCCATTAGCTGACGTGCGGTGCTGATGGCTTCTTCGTTGGTAATCGCAACGACCCGATCAACCAGTTTCAGGTCAAGGTTGCCAGGAATGAAACCTGCGCCGATACCCTGAATTTTGTGTGGGCCCGGCTTGATCTCTTCACCCGCGATAGCCTGAGCGATAACCGGGGAATCAGCCGGTTCCACCGCCACGGTGATCAGCTCTTTCTTGCCCTTGGTATTTTTGATGTAACGACTGACGCCAGTCAGCGTGCCGCCGGTGCCTACACCCGCAATAAACACATCCACTTCACCGTCGGTGTCTTCCCAGATCTCCGGGCCGGTGGTTTTTTCGTGGATCTCCGGGTTAGCCGGATTGCTGAACTGCTGCAGCAGCACAAATTTGTCAGGATCGCTGGCAACGATTTCCTCGGCTTTAGCAATGGCACCTTTCATGCCTTTTGCGCCTTCGGTCAGCACCAGATTCGCACCCAGTGCTTTCAGCAGCTTGCGACGTTCAACAGACATGGTCTCTGGCATAGTCAGCGTGAGTTTGTAACCGCGTGCGGCTGCCACGTAAGCCAGTGCAATACCGGTGTTACCGCTGGTTGGTTCAACCAGTTCAACGCCCGGCTTTAAAATTCCGCGTTTTTCTGCGTCCCAAATCATATTGGCACCGATACGGCATTTGACGCTGAAGCTCGGGTTACGCGATTCGACCTTCGCCAGGATGCGTCCATTACCGATGCGGTTCAGTCGAACCAGCGGCGTATGACCAATTGTCAGAGAGTTGTCTTCATAGATCTTACTCATAGCTCGTCCTTAACTGTATGAAATATTGGGAACCCTCAGAGCATACCTGTTCTTCCGGTGTGCGGAAGGAAAGAAATCGCATATCTATATAGCCCACAACCATAAGCCTTACGCAAAAATGCATAAGGCTTTTTGAAGCTTTAGTGACGGGCATGCTGTAGGCGGTAGCGATCAACCCACATCGCAGTAGCGCCACATACTGCCACCGGCATGATGGCCAGATTCAGAATCGGAATCATGGTGAACAAACTGACCAGCGCACCAAATTGCATGTTTGCCGTCTTATGCTGACGTAACGCACTGCGCATCTGCTGAAAACTCACTTTGTGGTTATCAAACGGATAGTCGCAATACTGCACCGATAGCATCCACGCGCTAAACAGAAACCATAATACCGGTGCCACCGTTTGTCCAAATCCGGGAATAAAGTAAAGCAGCAGCAATCCCAGTGCACGCGGTAAATAGTAGCCAAGCTTCTGTAATTCGCGCTTCATGATGCGCGGGATATCTTTAAACATCGCCATCCAACCGCTATCCGGCAGCGGGTGACCGGTGAGGCGACCTTCCAGTTGCTCGGCCAGCAATCCACAAAAGGGGGCGGCAATCCAGTTCGCAATGGTGGAGAAGAAGTAGCTGAACACCAGCACAATCGATATGACGGAAAGCGGCCACAGCAAATAACTGAGCCACTGCAACCAATCAGGGATGTGCGACATTAAGGCCGGAATCCACTCTCCGAGCCGTTGAAACAGCCAGATAAAGGCGCCTCCCAGCAGCAAAATATTCACCAGCAGAGGAATAATGACGTAACGACGAATGCCAGGCAAACGCACCAGTCTCCAGCCTTCGGCAAAGTAATGAATACCATTTAATGATGAGGGCGATTTCTCAGCGGGCATAGCGAGCCTTTCTCCTTTATGTGGCGGCGCGAACATCATAACCTGGCTTTTTGTCGGTGGCAGGGGCACTTTGCGCGAAAAATCAGCAAAAAAGCGTGGGGCAGCTATCTTATTTGTCAGAAAATACTGCACAGACTTGCACTTGTGTAGCTGGGCAAATACAGTTAGAGGATAAAGTTTGCCGTGGTGGCAAGGTATTGGAACAACAGAGAATACAATGATGCAGGATTTGCGTCTGATATTAATCGTTGTTGGCGCGATCGCCATAATAGCGTTGCTACTTCACGGACTGTGGACCAGCCGTAAAGAGCGCTCTTCCGTGTTTCGCGATCGCCCGCACAAACGTCTGAAACAGCGCGAAGAAGCGGATGAAGATCTGCTGAGCGAAGAGGATGATGGCGTCGGCGAAGTCCGTGTCCGTCGCGATCGTGACGCCCACGTCGAGCCAGAATTCGACGCACCTGTGACTAAGCCTGTTAGCGCGCCGCGTGCGCCTGAACCTGCGCGTCAGCCGTTCCCGCGTCATGAAACCCCATTAATGGGCGATCCGCTGCTGGATGATGAACCAGAAGTGCGTCAACCTGCGCCTCAGCAGCCGGTAGCTAGACCGGCGCCAGCGCCGCAGCCCAAACCTCAGCCCCAGCCCGTTCAGGCCGATCCGTTATTGGATAATGAGCCACTGTCATCGACTCAGCCTGCGCCTGAATTCCAGGTTGCTGAAGAGCCAGAATACGAAGAAGAAGCGCCGGTTGCTCACGAAGAACCTCAGAAGCCTGCCGCTTCTACCCAGAGAAAAAATGAAGCGGTACTGGTGCTGCATGTTGCCGCCCACGCCGGCGGCGAACTGAATGGCGAAGCTCTGTTGCAGGGTATTCTGCAAGCGGGCTTCCAGTTTGGTGAGATGAACATCTTCCATCGTCACCTGAGCCCCGCGGGCAGCGGTCCTGTGCTGTTCAGTCTGGCAAATATGGTGAAACCGGGCTCTTTCAATCCAGACACCATGGGCGATTTCAGTACGCCGGGCATCTCCATCTTTATGATGGTGCCGTCTTACGGTGATGCGAACCAAAACTTCAAGCTGATGCTGCAATCTGCACAGCGTATCGCGGATGATGTCGGCGGTGTGGTTCTGGATGATGAGCGTCGTATGATGACGCCGCAGAAACTGGAAACGTACAAAACGCGTATTCGCGAAGTTATCGGTTGATAACCCCTAGCTAAATCAAATATTAACGAAACAACCCCCGCATGTCGGGGGTTTTTTATCGGATAAGACACTATGAAATCGGTTCAGGAGCAGATCACCGCGCTGCGCACCTCGTTACGTCACCATGAGTACCTCTATCACGTGATGGATACGCCGGAAATTCCGGATGCAGAATACGACCGACTGATGCAGCAACTGCGCGAACTGGAAGCGGCACACCCCGATCTCATTACACCCGATTCGCCGACACAGCGCGTGGGCGCGGCGCCGCTGGCCGCCTTCGAACAGGTGCGCCATGAAGTGCCGATGCTGTCACTCGACAACACCTTCGATGAAGCCGGTTTCCTTGCCTTCAATAAGCGTGTCCAGGATCGCCTTAAAAGCAGCGACGATCTGACCTACTGTTGCGAGCTTAAGCTGGATGGTCTGGCGGTCAGTCTGTTGTATGAAGATGGGCTGCTGGTGCGTGCGGCAACACGCGGTGATGGCACCACAGGCGAGAACATTACCGCCAACGTGCGCACCATCCATGCTATTCCACTGCGCCTGCACGGCGACAACATTCCTGCGCGTGTTGAAGTTCGCGGTGAGGTCTTTATGACCGAAGCGGGTTTCGAGAAGCTTAATGAGGATGCGCGTCGCACCGGCGCCAAAGTGTTCGCTAATCCGCGCAACGCCGCTGCGGGATCGCTGCGTCAGCTTGATCCGCGCATCACCGCCAAGCGCTCTTTGACCTTCTTCTGTTACGGTTTCGGCCTGCTGGAGGGCGGTGACATGCCCGCCAGTCACTGGCAGCGCCTGCAGCAATTTAAAGCCTGGGGTTTACCGGTCAGCGACCGTATTCGCCTGGCGCATACCGCGGAAGAGGTGCTGGAATTTTATCGACAGGTTGAGCAGGATCGCCCATCACTCGGATTCGATATTGATGGCGTGGTGATTAAGGTCGATTCCCAGGCACTGCAGGAGCAGTTGGGCTTTGTCGCCCGCGCCCCACGCTGGGCTGTGGCCTTTAAATTCCCGGCGCAGGAGCAGATGACCTTCGTGCGCGATGTGGAATTCCAGGTGGGACGTACCGGCGCGATTACGCCTGTTGCGCGTCTGGAACCGGTGCAGGTAGCCGGCGTGGTGGTGAGTAATGCCACACTGCACAACGCCGATGAAATTGCGCGTCTTGGCCTGCGCATTGGCGACAAAGTGGTGATTCGCCGTGCCGGTGATGTGATTCCGCAGGTGGTAAACGTAGTGGAATCCGAGCGTCCGGATGATACCCGCGAAATTGTCTTCCCAAGCCATTGCCCGGTGTGTGGCTCCGATGTGGAGCGCGTGGAAGGGGAAGCCGTCACTCGCTGTACCGGCGGGCTGATTTGTGGTGCTCAGCGTAAAGAGGCGCTTAAGCATTTTGTTTCTCGTCGTGCGATGGATGTTGATGGCATGGGCGACAAAATCATCGATCAGCTGGTCGAAAAAGAGTACGTACAAACACCTGCCGATCTGTTCCGTCTGACGGCGGGCAAGCTGACGGGACTGGATCGCATGGGGCCGAAATCGGCACAAAATGTGGTGGATGCGCTCGAAAAAGCCAAACTCACCACGCTCCCTCGTTTCCTGTATGCCCTTGGAATCCGTGAAGTCGGTGAAGCCACTGCGGCCAATCTGGCCAACCATTTTGGCGATCTTGAGAAGGTGATGAACGCCGATCTCGATGCGCTGATTGCGGTACAGGATGTCGGCAAAGTGGTGGCGGCTCACGTGCGCAATTTCATGGAAGAAGAGAGCAATCGTGAAGTGATCCGCGAACTCACTCAAGAGGTCGGCGTGCATTGGCCGCAGCTGGAAGTGGTGAATGTTGAAGAGATCGACAGTCCTTTTGCCGGCAAGACCGTGGTGCTGACCGGATCGCTGTCACAGATGAGTCGCGATGATGCCAAAGAACGACTGATGGCGCTGGGCGCGAAAGTGAGCGGCAGCGTGTCGAAGAAAACAGACTTATTGATTGCTGGCGAAGCGGCCGGTTCCAAACTGGCGAAAGCGCAGGAGCTCGGTATTCCGGTGATTGATGAAGCGGAAATGATTCGGTTACTGGGAGCTTAACGTGGACAAACATCAGCTGGTTGAAATTGCCAATACCGCTATGCCGTTCGGCAAATATAAAGGCCGTATGCTGATTGATGTGCCAGAGGAGTATCTGCTGTGGTTTGCGCGTAAAAATGAATTTCCGTCAGGAAAGCTGGGCGATTTGATGCAGCTGACCCTGGCGATCAAAATAGAAGGATTGCAGGGGTTAGTTAAACCGCTGAAGCGCAGTGAATAACAAAATGGCCCGCAATCGCGGGCCATTTTACTTATGATTTCTGTACTTCAACTTGCTGTTGCGCCAGCCGCTTCTCATTGCCCGCTTTATAGCGTTGAGCGATGAAGGAGCACACCATTAACTGCACCTGATGGAAGATCATCAGCGGCAGCACGATAATCCCCACGGAGCTGGCCGGGAACAGGATATTGGCCATCGGCACGCCATTGGCGAGACTCTTTTTCGAACCACAGAACAGCACCACGATTTCATCGGCACGGCTGAAGCCGAACAGACGCGAGGCGCCCAGGTTAATCGCCAGCGCCACAAACAGAATCAGTACGCTGCCCGCCAGAATCCACAGCAGAGTATCCACACCTACGCGATGCCAGATACCATTGACCACCGCTTCACTGAAGGCGGAGTAGACCACTAACAGAATCGAGGTCTGGTCAGTTTTACCAATCAGGCTGCGATGTTTTTCCACCCAGCCGCCAATCCAGCGACGTGACATGTGGCCAATCACAAACGGCACCAGCAGTTGCAGCATGATTTTGCCAATCTGCTCCAGACCGTTGCTCGGCGCATCGCTATGGACGTTCATCACCAGATTCACCAGCAGCGGCGAGATGAATACGCCCAGCAGGCTGGAAGCCGAAGCAGCACAGACCGCAGCCGCAACGTTGCCGCCCGCCATGGAGGTGAAGGCAATCGCAGACTGCACGGTGGCAGGCAGAATACAGAGATAAATGAAGCCGGTATAAATCTCCGGCCCGACGTTCACCGGATGCCACCACACCAGCAGTAAGCCGAGAATCGGGAACACCACGAAAGTGCTGCACATGATCCACAAATGCAAACGCCAGTGGCTGCTGCCGGCAATGATTTTCTCGCGTGACAACTTGGCACCGTGCATAAAGAACAGCAGGGCGATGGCGGCGGTGGTCAGGTATTCAAAGAAATCGACAAACCCGCCCTTGGCCGGGATAAAACTGGCCAGTAGCACAGTGATGATGAGTTTGACCATCATCGGGTCGAGTCGTAAAAAGCCCATTGTTACAATCCGGTTAAAATAAAAAAGATGGTGCTGATTGTGCGCCAGCTGGGTTTAGAAATAAAATTGATTTATTGCATCAATCTATGAGCGATATCGATGAATTACACCTTACGCCAGTTACGCACCTTTGTGGCGGTAGCGCAGCAGGGCAGTTTTAGTCAGGCAGGGCAGGCGATTGGGCTCAGCCAGTCGGCGGTCAGCCACAGTATCAAAGAGCTGGAAGCGGAAATGGGCGTGCGTTTGCTGGACCGCACCACACGTGAAGTGATGCTGACGGAAGCGGGGCACCAGCTGGCATCGCGGCTGGAACGTTTGCTGGAGGAGTTAAATACTACGCTGCTGGATGTGCGCAGTTACGGCGAGCAGCGCAGTGGCACCGTGCGAGTTGCCGCCAGTCAGACGCCTTCGGCGAACCTGATGCCGCAGTGTCTGGCGAGTAGCCAGCAACGTTATCCGGATATCCGTGTCATCCTGCACGATCGCGCTCAGCAGTCAGTGCTGCAAAGCGTGCGTAATGCGGAGGTGGATTTTGGCATTGTCATCGGGCCGTTAGGCGATGCCGATCTGGATTATGAAGCGATTTTGCAGGAGCCGTTCTTATTGCTGTGCCATGCGGATGATGTTTTGGCTCAGGTTGAGCAAGCGGAATGGACGATGCTGGCAGGGCGCAATCTGGTTTTGCAAGATTATGCCTCAGGGAGTCGATTGCTGGTGGATGCGGCGCTGCAGCAGTTATCGATTCAGGTACAGGTGGTGCAGGAAATTGGCCATCCCGCCACGTTGTTCCCGATGGTGGAAGCAGGCATTGGCATCAGTATTTTACCTGCGCTGGCGTTACCGCTGCCGTCGGGGCGGAAACTGACGGTGCGACGCCTCTATCCGGAAATCCATCGCAATCTGATGCTGATTAAACGCAAAAATCGCTCTCTGACACCCGCTGCGGAAGCGATCTGGCAGGAAGTGCGCCAACAGGCAAGCCTGCTGGCGCAGCAACGTGCTCTCAAACCGGCATTTTAGACGTAAACGTTGATCTGATTGGTCTCGGTCGGACGGTTAATGCCATCGGCTTTCTGGGCGCTGGTGGCACTTTCCGTCGTGGGCTGCTGTGCTTCTTGTTTCTGTTGTGCTTTTTCTGCTGCCTGCTGCTCGATTTGTGCAATCTGCGCTTCAATCATCTGAATCTGCGATTGCAACATCTGCTCCTGTTCAGATTTTTGTTCATCTGTCAGGGAGTCATCACTGGATAAATCTTTAATTTCTTTGGTGATGCTTTGAATCTGTTTATTCAGGCTGGCAACTTCTGACGTTGAACCGCTACCGCTGCTTGCGGTACTGACACTGCTAACACTTGAGATGGTAGACATGGTTTTCTCCTTGCAATAGACCATTATCGTTATCGGCAAGGGGATAAAACGGCTTGAGCACACAAAGCGTTAAGTGTTTGCAAAGGTTTTGTCAGGATGGTGGCGAATCGCAGATAGCAAAAAGGCGCCTTTAGGGCGCCTTTCTACATTGGTGGGTCGTGCAGGATTCGAACCTGCGACCAATTGATTAAAAGTCAACT